>NZ_JACHWL010000002.1:0-1190266 GCF_014191365.1 Sphingobacterium sp. JUb56
CAGTATTGTAAAAATGGTAACGTACAAACATACAATGGTGTAAATCCATACACGGATGGTATGCCTACTTATGGTGGTTATTCTAAAACAATTGTCGTTAACGAAGATTTTGTTCTACATGTGTCTGATAAGTTAGATTTAGCTGCAATAGCCCCTTTATTATGCGCTGGCATAACTACGTATTCTCCCCTACGCCACTGGAAAGTGGGAAAAGGTCACAAAGTGGCTATTTGAGGATTAGGTGGCTTAGGCCATATGGGAGTGAAATTTGCTGTGGCATTTGGTGCTGATGTTACGGTGCTCAGTACTTCACCTAAAAAAGAAGCTGATGCTAAAAAATTAGGTGCCCACCATTTTGTTGTAACAACAGATCCTGAACAGTTTGAAGCGGCTAAAGGAACATTTGATTTTATATTAGATACCGTCAGTGCAGAACATGATATCGCATCATATTTGTCTCTCCTACGCACAAATGGAACTCATATTTGTGTTGGAATTCCTGCAGTTCCTTCTCAAATACCACCATTTGCACTACTGGATGGACGTAAAAGTCTAGCCGGCTCGGGTATAGGCGGTATTAAAGAAACGCAGGAATGTTAGATTTCTGTGCTGAACATAATATTGTATCAGATATTGAACTGATTGATATTAAAGATATTCATGAAGCATATAAGCGGATGGAAAAAGGTGATGTTCGGTACCGTTTTGTCATTGATATGGCAACGCTATAATCAATAACAGATACTGCTTTACCTACATAAACTGTACCTCTTATGAAACAACTCTTGCTGATTTATAATGTATTAATCAGCAAGAGTTTTAGGTATAAACAATGCGACTAATCATCATTTTTTCTATTTTCAAATAAAATGCAACTGTACAATTAAGTTTATGTTTACATTTAAGGTATAATAAGTCGCTCGATATTGGAGCAATAGAACCTGAAACAATCGTTTTAAATGATGATGCAAGAAATAGAAATATTTTATCCTATTGATAGTAGAGCCTGGCGCGAATGGTTAATGGAAAACCATCAGACAAAACAGGCTGTATGGATTGTTTTTCATAAAAAAGTTCTGAAAAAAAATCGATTACCTGGAGTGAGGCGGTTGATGTTGCACTTTGCTTTGGATGGATTGACAGTAAAAAGATTTCTGTAGACAACGAAACTTCTCATCAATATTTTAGTAAACGTAAACCTAAAAGCACTTGGTCCAAAATCAATAAACAAAAAGTGCTCGACCTTATTGACAGCGGACTGATGCACGATGCTGGTCATAAGAGCATAGAAATCGCAAAAGAAAATGGTTCGTGGATATTACTGGATGAGGTGGAAGAATTGATTATTCCAAAAGATCTGGAAGTCGCATTTGCAACTAAATCTCATGCTAAAGCATTCTATGTAAGTTTAAGCAAATCAGTAAAGAAAGCTATTTTACAATGGATTGTTCTTGCCAGACAACCGCAGGTGCGACAAAAAAGAATTACTGAAATCGTCGAATCAGCAGAACAAAATTTAAAGCCGAAACACCTTCGATAGAACAGCTATAATTTTTAAAAATATCTGGTTGGATATTCGGAATACTTTCTATGATATACAAAAAGGCACACAAGTAATATGTGTAATTAATTTAGAAAATCCTTAAAATAAAAAATATTTAAAATTATTTGAACTTTTTCTGAAGACAGGTGTTCATCTAGTACAAATCAGTAGTAAACATACTTTTAATTAAGTATAAAACGATAAATGACGTAGTACAGTAATAAAGTCCAATTGTCCCAAAACCATTTGGATGATGAAACAAAAAGAGGAAACGATAAGAAACATAAAATTACTGTGCAGTTGAACGCCAAGATAAAGGGTCTAATGAAAATTAGGCCCTTTTGATTTTATTCAATTTGTGACAAAGGCCTGGAGATGAACGCTGAACGTATAAGTTAAACAAGAAGATCGATTTATAAATTACATAGAGCAGGGAATTAAATTTCCAACGCAATTAAAACATCATTTTTAAATCATCTTTAACAACGAAATGTAATAAATTCGTATTTCCTTATGGCATGTAAAGAACAATCAAAAAATACCTAGCCTTCACGAATTTCTACGGTTTATTACTACAACACTACGTTATATTCATTCAAAAAATACTGTTTGATCGACAATGCTAATTTGTTATAAATTATCTTTCCATTGGATGGATATAAAAAACTTAATTCACTTATTTTTAACCGTTAAAACCTAAATAAAGTCCACTAAATGATGGTAAGGCATCTTTAAATAAGATGATTATCGGGAAGGTTTAATGCACCGTAAATGATCCGCTTGTAGAAAATTATAAAAAATAAGTTGCTTGTAAAGGCATAGTATTTGTAAAATTGATTCTATAATTAATATATTTTGAAATGAAGTCTACACATCCTGATAAAGACTTCATGTAACGAAAATAAATTTTATGATAAATGAGAATCTCAACATATATCTTCAAGCCTTAAATTCGGCAAACTCGGGTATTATTATCACAGATAATTTGCAGCCCGATAATCCTATCATATATTGTAACAGCGCGTTTGAAAAAATATCTGGCTACAACAAGGATGAAATAATAGGTCACAACTGTCGCTTTTTACAAGCACAAGACAGATCGCAAGCTGAGCGACAACTTATTAAAGAAAGTATAAGAGATGGGAAAGAATGTAAGGTTGAAATTAGAAACTACCGAAAGAATGGTCAATTGTTCTGGAATGAACTGTTCATATCTCCTGTTAAAAATGATGATGGAATGATCACCCACTTTATCGGAGTGCAAAATGATGTAACAGATCGGAAAAAGGTAGAGTATGATTTGCGTGAAGAGAAATCATCTGTAGAGGAAAAAATACAGCAACGCACGAAAGAGCTGATGGGAAAAGAAGCTTTTTTATCCAGTATCATTCAAACGGTTCGGGAAAGCTTATTAGTTCTCGATTCGAACTATGTTGTTTTGAGCGCCAATAATCATTTCCTAAGTTCATTTAAAGTGACTCAGGAAGAGACTGTCGGGAAAGTACTTTTCGAACTCGGAAACCATCAATGGGACATTGATACTTTAAAAGATCTCTTAACGAAAATATTGCCAACAAATAATCCGGTCACCGATTATGAAGTCGAGCATCATTTTCAACATATTGGAAAAAAAGTGATGCTTCTTAATGCTTATAGAATAGAGTTTGAAGGACAGTACAAGGATAGAATACTCATTGCTATAGAGGATATTACAGATAAAAAAGAGTTGGACCGCAGAAAAGATGATTTTCTTTCTATAGCAAGCCATGAACTGAAGACACCGTTAACGACAATAAAAAGTCTGATACAACTACTTCAGCGTATGGATCCTGCTAAAAACCCAGATCAGTTCACAACCTCTCTTGATAAAGTTTCTATATATATTGAAAAACTAAATAAGCTGATCTCTAAATTACTGGACACATCAAAAATTCATTCCGGCAATATAGAACTACATCTAGAACCTTTTGAAATTGATAAAACTATAAAAGAAGCAATTGAAAACCTATCTGTTGTTAATCCTGAGTATGAGATCTCATTTTCCGGATGTACAAATGCCTCTGTACTTGGTGATGAAATGCAGATTTTACAGGTGTTCAACAACTTAATTTCAAATGCAATCAAGTATGCTCCAGGATCTAAAAATATCGAAGTTTACATCAATACTGTCGGAAATTTTGTAAAAATTTCGGTTAAAGATTTTGGAATGGGTATCAGCCACCAAGATAAGATCAAAATCTTTGAAAGGTTTTTTAGAGCAAGTAATATTCAAAAGAAATATCCCGGATTAGGAATCGGACTATATGTTTCTCATGAAATTATCGTGAATCATAAAGGAACGTTATGGGTAGAGAGTGAAGTTGGCGAAGGATCGACCTTTAATTTTACGTTACCGGTCATAAAAAATTAATGCTATGGATAAGAAAAAGATAATGATTTGTGATGATGATCAAGGAATACTTGATGTGCTCCAGATGTTACTGGAGATTGAAGGGTTTGAGGTTTTGCCACAGATCAATAGTATTCATATTATTAATGAAATTTTAATGCAATCGCCCGATCTGCTATTGCTGGACCTTTGGATGCCCATCTTACCGGGGGATGAGATTTTAAAAATAATTCGGGATAATCCGGAGATAAAAAAGTTACCTGTTATTGTGATATCTGCGAGTGGAGATGGAAATAAGATCGCCATGGAAGCGGGAGCTGACAGCTTTCTAGCAAAACCTTTTGATCTCAACGAAATCATATCGGAAGTGAACAATTTATTGTCAAATTAATAGTAAAACCCAATTTTGATAATCGCGATGTTAGATATAGGAACATTCACTGGACATGCCAATGAAATGATTTTTAGCTGATGCAGTGATCAATATTCAAAATCTTTTTAGTGAAATTTTCTTTATGTGTATCTGGCTCTTGCCGATAATTCATTTTTTCAGAACCTAAACCGTCATGTACTACATTAACTTACTGACCTAAATGTGTATCTGTAAAAAAGCTATTTTCTTCATAATAATTTATTCACTTGACTAGATCTGATATGGGCCAAAAGTAACTATTTTTTCAATAGTGCTAATGCGTGCGTGAGGCGGATTTTTTATATGCGCCAGCAAATAATATGGCTAATATAGACGAAATTATAAGAACTAAACCAAAATCTTGAATCCACCCTGATACTGTAAGACCTAAACCGATAAGTGTATAATAGAGTAATCCAAAGAGGGCTCCCGCAGTTCCAACAACATCCTTATACTTAATAAGTGCCTGACTTAATATATTGGGTATTGCAATACTAAATGCAATCAGTATGAAAAGCATGGGAAATAAAAACCATAGACTGCCCTGCAATATAAAGGTGCCTACTGCACCGATTATAGAAATCGCCGATGAAATATAAATCAATCTATATGCAGAAAAATTTAAATGAATAAGTTTTTTATTCAGTACCCCCCCAGCTAATGAACCAATGGCAAGTACGATACCGCTATATCCAAAGTGTGTAGGACTATAGCCGGAGTGCTCAAATATAAATGGGGCTAGAGAATAGTAACTAAATAACATGATATTGAATAAGGCTACCAATAGTGCACTTAACCAGATCATCCGATCACTTAATAATTCTCTCAAAACTGCTCCAATTTTCGGACGGTCTTGTTTAATAGGCGCTTTTGTTTCAGGCAAAAACTTAATAGCATTGATTAACAACAATACCGCAACTAACAAAACTACCATAAATACACCCTGATATCCAAAGCTTTCAGTCATATAACCTCCTGTTATAAAACCGATAATAGGACTTAAAGAGAGCGCAATTCCAATAATAGAAAAAACGTAACCAAGTTCTTCTTTTCGATATACATCCCGAAGGATAGTCTGTGTTATAATAGAACCTACGGAAGCTCCAAAAGCAGCGACTACCCGAGCGATTAATATCATATTGAAATCCCTGGTTAATAGTGCCATAACAGCTCCAATTGCATAAGAAAATAGTCCCCAGATCATAGCACTTCTTCTCCCTATTATATCGGATAATATGCCCCAAAAGATTACACCAAATGCGAAAGCAATAAAGTAAAATGATAGGGTTAACGACGCCTGCTGATTGCTTACCTGAAAAGCTTGTGCGATACCGGGTAATGCAGGGCTATAAATTGTTTCGACAAATTGTGGAAACATAATCAAGATGATTAATAGCATTAAATTTGGTTTATTTTTCATTTTTCACTTTAATTATTTTGCAAAATAACACATGATTTATCGTATCTTGTTATTGGTATTAAGACAAAAAATATCAATATCAAGACAATGACATACATAGCTAAAGATGATTACTTTGATCCCGACAAAATAGATGCTGCTGTAATTGGTATTGCGTCAGAACTGAATGCTCATGATTCAGGAAGCCACAAACATCAAAAAGCCCAACTATTATATGCTCCAAGCGGATGCATGTCAATACGAACAGATAGTACACAGAGTTTATTACCGCCCACAATGGCGGCATGGATTCCACCAAATGTATTACATAGCGTTACGATTAGAAATACAGTCGCTTATCGTTCTATATATTTTGATCCCAGTAAGTTTAAAAATTTACCCGATGAACTAATAATTATGAATATCAGCCCTTTATTACGAGAGGTTATTGAACGCATATCGTATTGGCCTTGGGATATGCTCTGGAACAATCAGAAAAATATAACAGCTGTTTTTTTTGAAGAATTTCAGAACGCATCCCGTGAAAACTTAACTTTAGTAGAGCCATCGGATCCAAGATTTCAACCCTATATAGACCAATGGAATATAGGGAAGTCAAAACCTCCGCTAATGAAGAAATTTGCGTTAGAAATCGGGATAACTGAAAAAACAATTGGACGCATTTTTATGAAAGAAACAGGCATGTCTTATCAGGACTGGAGGCAACAATGGAGGCTGCATCAATCAATAGAATTATTAACCAATGGTAGAAATGTGAACGAGACGGCTCATGAATTAGATTTTTCTAGCCCGAGTGCATTTATAGAATTCTTTAAAAAATATCTGCGAAAAACGCCAAATCAATATTTATAATTTTAAATCTAAAAGAGCCAAAAGACTTAGTAGATCAACCTATTGATGTCAAAATGTAATGACCTCTTTCAATTTTCTTTTAACTCTTTTAAGCTGCTTTTCCAGCCATTGCATTTCTGTTTTGAATCAGATAATTTGATAGATTAAAAACCATTTCTAATGGCTATTTGTTAATCTTTTAAGCTCGCTTAACAGGCAATATTTACGATAGCAAATTATAAGCAGGCAAAATTAATCTAACTTGACTATGAAACACATTTTAAAATTTACAATTTATCTCTTCACTTTACTGATATGCGCCACCACAACTATTGCACAGCAAAAAGAAGATGTCATCTATCTGATGGACGGTGGACAGAAAAAAGGAAAAGTCATCACGATTGGGGACGAAATCATCAAGTTTTCTTATACCGGTGAGGAGTTACAATACGAACTTAAAAAATCTTTAATTGATAAAATTGTATTTGCCAATGGAAGAGAAGAATCCTTTAGGTCAGCTGGTAATCCCAGCAGTACAGTAAATGCAACAGCATTACAATCTAGCGCTATACAGGGCGGGAACAGACTTGCTGTTATTCCATTTGAAATTGCCAG
Organism: Sphingobacterium sp. JUb56; assembly: GCF_014191365.1. Lineage (NCBI taxonomy): Bacteria > Pseudomonadati > Bacteroidota > Sphingobacteriia > Sphingobacteriales > Sphingobacteriaceae > Sphingobacterium > Sphingobacterium sp. JUb56. Next base: position 7,211 of record NZ_JACHWL010000002.1, read on the forward strand.
TAATGACCAAGGTCTTACCACCGATGTGATGAGACGGGAAGTGCAGCAGGCCTGTGTCGATGCTTTGAGATCACGATCACTTTCTATTCAGATGCAAGATTCAAGGACGACCAACGCTACCCTTTCTAAAGCAGGTATTAATCTCGCTGATATTGCCAATCATACACCGGAAGAATTAGCAAAACTATTAGGTGTAGATTATGTAGTATTAGGGGTTTATGATATTGAAAATAAAGGAACATTCAGCTATGGATCTGGGGTAGCATCTTATGATGACAAGAAAAAAGATAATAAAACGAAGGGTACTGTTGTCCAATCAAACAACAGCTACACCAGTACAAATTATGACACAAAAGTTTTAATGACTATTTATGATGCGACTGGAAGGCAACTGTTTTCGGACACAAGAAAACCTTTTCTTGGCGGAGTCGATTCTTATAAAGGAGCATTAAAAACATTAGCCAAACGAGTACCTCTAAAATAATTATAGTTGACTGAAAGTATATAATATTATGTAATCAGAAAGATTAAAAATGAGCGTGAAATAAGTAATAAAAAAACAGGCCCTTACTACTGTAAGAGGCCTATTTTTATTAAAAAGCAATTCATATTATAAATTAGGATTTCTAACAATTTCTTCGTTTGGAATAGTGAATAGATAATATGGGCTATTAGCGACGAAATTAGATCCATCCGGAAATTTCACTACGCGATGTCCCTGTCCATTAACAAGTTTAGTACCTCCATTTGCTGTTTTGATCGAAACCTGGATTGGTTTACCTGTTTCATCAATAAACAATTTACGCTGTACTTTTCCTTGCGTTCTAATAATATCCGATAAAGCGAAGCCTTCTCCCCAAAGTTCTTTACGTCGTTCTATCAAGATCTCTTCAATTAAGTTTTTCCCTTGGCTCACATCATAAAGTTTTGCTTGACGGGCTGTACGCAATGTGTTTAATGCAGCAATGGCTTTGTCCTGCAGCCCTGCGCGCGCATAACCTTCGGCTTCAATCAATACCATCTCGGAAGAACGCATATATACGATATCTCCGATCACGTTGGGTTTAAATTTGAATTTTTTATATCTTAAAAACCCTTCACGTCCAGCCAATGGATCCCACTCGAATAAACTGTAGCGCGTATCGCTTTCGTCAAATAAATTCTTAAAATAAGGATCTGCCATAAAGCTGAAATAATAAGATGCATCGGAGGATACGTCTAAATAATGGAAGGTATAACTAGCATTGCTTTGTTCAGTAGTCTGCTTATGTCCCCATATCCATTCTGAATTCCCAAGATCATTGAACCCTGCCTGATAATCAGCTGCACCCATAAGATTGTAAGTACTTCTTGCTTTTTCTGCAGCCTCAGCTGCTAGCTTCCATTCACCCACCTGCAGATAGGTACGTGCCAATAAACCTTGAACTACATTCTGATTGATCTTATATTTCTCGGTACGGGTATATCCTTCAAGAAGTGTTTGGCTATCTTTTAAGTCACTTAAAATTTGATCGTAAAGTTGCTGTAGACTTGCTCGCGGATTTCCTTTGGTCGCTGTGGTGCTTGGTTCAGTATAAATCGGTGCTGTTAACGCATTTTTATCTTTCTGGTAGCTGAACTGATAAAAAGAGGCTAGATTTAGATAAGCAAATGCACGAAGTGCTTTTGCCTGTCCCTTTAACCGATTCTTATCTTCTATCCTGCCTTCAGCCCCATCGACTTTAGCCACTACATTATTGGCATTATCGATGACTTTATAAAGCAAAGTCCAGAAAGAGTTAATGCGGTAAGATCGGTTATTATTGAGTTCTGAAAATGTATAAGCATCGCGATATCCGTATTTTGTCGTCAAAGCAACGTCACTCCCCATGGCATCACTGGTACGCAAAATAGCTGAGTAGCCCGGATTGGCATACGTGAAAAACGTATCATTGAGGTATTTCCAAGTTCCATTAATAACCGTTTCAACATTCGCGGTCGTTTTATAAATCTCGGACTCAGCGACGGCAGTTGTCGGATTCGTGTCCAAGACATCTTTACAAGATGTACCGAGTAAGGAAACTGCCAAAAGTATATAGGTAGATTTTAATTTCATATTCATACTGTTTTATTTTTATATGATTGCCTAAACATTAAAAAACAAGCTGTAAACCTCCTGAAATGGTACGCATAGCCGGGTACCGGAAATAAGTAGCTCCATTTAATGTCTGCTCCGGATCCATTCCTTGATGTCCATAAAAAGTTAGCAAGTTTTCTGCTGTTGCAAATACGCGTAATTTACCGAGTCCAATTCGTCGGATTAAATCTCCAGGTAAACTATAGCCTAAACTCACATTCTTTAAACGCGCATACGTTGCATCATATAAAAAGCGTGTGGAGGTTGAAGTCCAGTTTAAATTATCTGTGGTCAACTTTGGGACGTTTGTAGCTGTATTTTCTGGTGTCCAATGATTCAACATTTCAACACTCCACGCTCTTCCCACATTATTTCCGGTATGCATCAACTGGATATAATCGTTATCCAATACTTGTCCACCTAAACTGAAGCTGACCAAAGCAGATAAATCAAAATTCTTATAACTAAAGCTATTGCTTACACCACCTATTAAATCAGGCAATGAGCTTCCGGCATCAAAAAATCCAGCTTTAGTATACTCAGATGTTTTTTGATCTGTTTTTTTCCCGTCCTGATCGGCCACATACCATTGAGGTAATCCATTTTCAGGATTTACACCCGCCCATTCCGGCATAAAGAAATCATAGATCGTACCACCAACTCGTAATGCACGTGTGCCCGTAATGATATCTTTGTTATTATTTGGCAACGAGGTGATTTTATTGGTATAATGAGATAGATTCACATCCAAGTTCCATCTGAAGTTTTCAGTCAGTACTGGGATCGTGTGTATATCGATATCGAATCCTCTATTTCGAAGTGATCCAATATTGGCATCATAACCTGAATAACCGCTCGAATAAGGCATCGGCATTGTAAATAACAGATCTTTACTTTGGCGATTAAAATATTCCACACTTAATGAAACTCGATTTTTAAAAGCAGCAACATCCAAACCCACATTAAAGTTCAAGTTTGTCTCCCATTTCAGATCTGGTGTTGGCAATCGGCTTGTAACCGTTCCGCCTTCACCTAAACTATTGGAAATAGTATATAAGCCTTGGTAAGCATAGTAAGTTCCCAAGTTGTCATTACCCTGGCCTCCATAACTAGCTCTCAAGGTTAACTGATTAAGAGCTGAAACATCTTTCAAGAAATTTTCCTGCGCAATTTTCCATGAACCGCCCACTGACCAGAAAGTTCCCCAACGGGTTTCAGGTGCAAAACGGGATGATCCATCGGTACGTAATGAGGTCGAGAAATAATAACGGTTATCATAGTTATATTCGGCACGTCCAAGGAAACTCAATAAGCTGTAATCGACGCTAGATCCTGTAAAATTATTCAATTGCGACGCTGCGACCGGTTCGTAAAATCCTGGAAGTACAAATCCCTGACGACTACCACTCATATTGGAACTGTTGAAATCATAATATTCCTGACCTGCCAATACATTCAAGTGATGTAGGTCAAACTGCTTATCAAACGTTAAAATATTGTTCCAAGTTTGTCCTACTGTTCGTACATTGGATTTGGACACAGATCCTTTTGTATCGACACCAAAACCAACCGTAGGATTGGTATAATTATGGGTATTACTATTGATATAGTCTAGACTATAAGTAGATCGGAATTTCAGATCTTTTGAAAAAACAGCCTCAAGGTAGGCTCTAGCGGCAACATTTTCTCTTCGGATATCATTTTTATCTAAAGGCAGTGAAGCTGCCAGATTGTTCTTTGGAGTAGCGCCACTCGGACGGTAAAGTCCAAAATCATATATTTTATTTCCGTTTTCATCCAGCACATAAGAACCGTCTGCTGCACGCTCGTAGTAAGGATAAAAAGAAGGTACTAAGCGGGAAAAATTGATAATATTAGCGGTGTTGCTATCTTCGGATTGCGGATATTTCTGCTGTGTACTGCTACCTGCTATATTGAGACCTGCATTTAACCAGGATTTCATCTTTCCATCGATATTGGCACGTACATTATACCGTTTGAAACCTGATTCAATTGCAATACCCTGATCATCCAAATAACTCCCGGACATAAAATAGGTATTTTTAGGACCACCACCACTGAAACTTAAATCTCCTTGTGTACGCACACCTGTACGTTGCAAAACATCGGTCCATGGATCATTCCATAATGCTTTTGCTCCTGGAACTAATTTCCCATCCAGTCCTACCGGCTGCGGAAATGCCGACCCATATGGATTTTTATTCAGATCAGTTATAACACTGTTCGTCGCATTTGTTGCTGCCTGCGCGGCTGTCAAGCCATTTGAAAGGTTTTTATTACGAAGTGCCTCCCAATACATTTGGAAATAATCATCCGTAGATACCTGATCGTAGTCACGAACCGCTCTTCCAGAATAACCTTGGGTAAAATTGAGATTGATCGTCGTATTTTCAGAAGACTTACCACTTTTTGTCGTAATGATAATGACACCATTAGCACCTCTAGATCCATATAAGGCGCTTGAAGCAGCATCTTTCAAAACAGAAACGGATTGAATATCATTGGGATTGATCGAGTTGATATCTCCTGAAAATGGATTTCCGTCCACGACAAATAACGGTGAACTGGAGGCGTTGATAGAACCGATACCGCGGATTCTGATCGCCGCATCGGTACCGGGCTGACCAGAAGATGCGACCGACTGTAAACCGGGTACTTGACCTTCCAAAGCTTTAGAAATACTGGATACCTGTCTATTTTCAATTGCTTTTGCATTGATCGTGCTGACTGAACCGGTAATATTCGCACGCTTAGAAGTACCATAAGCCACTACAACAACCTCATCAAGGTTTTGACTGGTGACCTGCAAAGCGACAGTCAGATTAGAACCATCGGCTTTTACCCGTTGTGACTCATAACCAATGTAGGAAAACTCAATAGTGGCGTCGGTAACCTGTTGTACAGGAAGTGTAAATTCGCCATTTAAATTGGTTGTTGTTCCCCTAGTCTGTCCAGTGAATACAACATTGACTCCAGCTAGTGCTTTTCCTGTTGTGGCATCTGTAACTTTACCTTGTACATTGCGTTGTTGTGCCTGGAGCTGGCTCACACTTGATACGGTTAATACCGTGGCTACTAATGGAAAAATTTTGTTTGTTAACTGCATGTAATACTGTTTAGAATTTTAATACTGCACTTATAAAGCATATAACATAGACACTATTTTTATTCATATTTATTGAAAATCAATAGTCTACTAATTAGGTAGTCTTTATTATGTGGCAAAAGTAATATTTTTATATATAGATTTAGTAGTCTTTTCTATTAAAATAGAAATTCAATCAGCAAATCACTCATTTTCAAGTAATTATTTTTTAACAAAATTTAACAAGAACATAATAGTCCGAAGTTGAGGTTTTATGAAATCTCACTTATCAAAAATTTATGGTTAAAAAATAAAGAAAACAGATTATTACCCTCAAATACAATAAATTAACTTATGTAAAATAAACAGTTTTAAATCTGCATAAACTAAAATAGTCTCTTACTCTAGCTATTCTAATAAAAAATACAGAGCTTAATGAAAAAATTAGAACGCCGATGTTTTGAATTTCATATTAAAGTACTATCTTGGTCCTGTCTTACGACATACTGGGGTATTAGCTCATTTGGTAGAGCGCTTCGCTGGCAGTGAAGAGGTGATCGGTTCGATTCCGATATGCTCCACATTAAAAAGGCTTATACATATTTTTATGTATAAGCCTTTTTATTTTTTATAAATAAATTTAATGAATGACCACATTCATTCTTGCTGAATTATCGACCACCTGTAAGCAAATTATATTTAATTATCTATTTCTTGCATGGTAATCTCGCTTTTTACCTCAGAACAAAAGCAAACCAATCCGTATCAGCCAACGCTAAAAACAAGAATATTTCTATGTGCCCGTACAAATACGCACGCTCTACGCTTAGTACTGTAGATAAGTAATAATCTACTTTAACTGACCTAAAAACTACGGTTATGTACATAAAAACAAGTTTTAGGTACATCTTTTGATTCACAATCTGCATAAAATAACGTAGCATTTATTTATATAATATATCATGGAGCATATCGATCAAAAAGCAAAAGAAATGGGCTTAGACAGGGGATACTACTTATTATTGATGGCGATTTTGGATATACCTGTTGAGCAGGAAGAAAATAACATTAATTAGTGGCAGTAATATGAAAAAGATAGTCATTATTAGTACCTGCCCTCCCCAACAATGTGGACTGGCAACCTTCACAAATGATCTGAAGCAAGGAATGGAACTCGATCCAGATGTTACAGTCGACCTTATTGCAGTATGTAAACTGGGTAAAGAGCAATTTGACAGTTCAGTAAGATTTGTTATTGATAAAGATCGAGTGGATAGTTATATTCAAGCCTCGTGCATCATTAATGAAGAATATGACTATTGCATATTACAGCATGAATTTGGAATTTTTGGTGGTGCTGACGGAATTTTCATCAATAACCTGATCAATAACTTAAATATACCATTAATAACGGTTTTTCACACTATAATACAAGATCCAACCTTAAGGAAAAAAGAAATCATGGAATCACTGCTGAAAAAATCAAAGCAGGTCATTTCTCTTTCGCCCAAAGGGTGTACAATTTTGAAAGAGATTTTTCCCAATCAGGATCATCAAAAGATTAAAATGATTCCACATGGGGTTCCTCAGTTTGATTATAACCAAGGGCTAGCGAAACAAAAATTAGGCTTACAGCAACATTTTATGATGATGACCTTCGGCTTAATAAGACGGAGTAAAAATTTGGAATATGCCATTAAATCTTTGGTAGGTCTCAATTTACCAGATTTTAAATACTTTATTGTCGGCAAGACACATCCTCATGTATTGGCAAGTGAAGGGGAATCCTATCGTTATGAATTACAAAATCTGGTCGAACAATTAGAATTACAGGATAAAGTTGTATTTGTAGATGAGTTTTTATCTGATGAGCAGCTTAAAGAATATCTTACAGCATGCGATATTTATGTATCTCCCTATCAACATAAGGAACAATCAAGTAGTGGAACACTATCGTTCGCAGTTGGAGCTGGAACAGCTGTTATTGCTACTCCCTATTGGCACGCTAAGGATTTATTGATCGATGACCGAGGCATACTCACACCTTTCGATGATATAGAAGCGATGCGCGAAAACATCAGTCTTTTATATCATTCCCCAAGATTATTGGCTTGGTATCGGTTCAAAGCGCAAAGTTTTGGAGAACTATCAACATGGAGATTGATGGCAAAAAATTATCTAGAACTGTTGAGCAACCGAACTACTCCCATAAGATCATTGGAGTATTTTGAAAATTACATATCTTTTGATATAAGAAGAGAAGCATAAGAAACCGAAGCCTCAATATTACAATACTGAGGCTTTTTTAATATATAAAGAAACTATAAAACAAGGCTGGTAGGCTTAAAACTTTGGTTCCCAAATTAATCTGGTCATAAAATCCATTTGAAACTCTTTTGATTTTATCGGAACACCGCATACTAAACCTACTGCAAAATTCGGAGATAATGCGAGCTTCATCTGAGGTCTCATGATATATTCCAAATGACCATGCTCCAAACGCATATCATTTTCAATACCGATATAATGACTTGAATTGGGAACCATATAATGCACGTTTGCATTTAATACAAAATTGGTTTCCATTTCTTTCTTTTTAAAGTGATATTCAAATTCAGGTCCTGTATAAATCAAGGTACTGATCTGATTAAAATTCTTAGCTGCTATAAAGAAGGGTGATGATACAAAACCATCAAAAAGAGGTGTATTTCTTACAGTTGGATTTGAACGGCCAAATTCCATTTCATGCACATACCCGATAGCCAAAGAAGTCTGGTGTTTCTCATCTACCAGAAACGTATATTGTGTTCCTAATTTTAAACCTTCTATATGATTGGTTCTTTGTCCTACATTATCTTTTGCAAATAGTACAGGAACTTCAACTTCCAGTCCCAGACGATTGGCAACAGCCCACTCGTATTCGATAAAAGCATTATGCTCAACTTTATTTTTGAAACGTCCAGTACCATATCCTACATTAAATTCTGCTTCGCCTTTTCTAGCGCCAAGATCCCGCATGAGGTCTAGATAGAGTGGTTCTGCATGTTTTACTTTTGCTGGCTTAGGTATTGTGGTTTCTTGTGCAAATAAAAAATTGGAAACGAATAGGAAAAATAAAAGTGTATATATAAATTTCATGATATTAATGTTTTAAACAAACTTATAGGCACATTTAGGAAAAAATTAGGAATTCTAATTTTATGTTGTCCTTATCTGAAATTTTTCACTTATATCAAAATTGCTCTTCATAAATTATAATGTCGAAGTGATAGTAAGCTTTTTCATAGGTTAAAACATGATCTTAATTTAACACCACCTTAATACTGACGTCATATGAGCACTAAGTAGCTCTTATTCGGCAGTTTAAAAATGGTTCTTAAAAACACATTAGGACGATGATCATTTTTTCTTTTCTAAAATTGTGACTAAACTTGCAGTAATATTAGAGTGAGAGAATATGGGGATGTTAGCCATTAAGAATAAAGCCTTAGATTTTAAACAATTCTATTTAACCTATAAAGACAAAGTTTTCAAGTATGCCTTTTTGCATTTTAAAGATGAAGAAATGGCTGCAGATCTTGTACAGGAGGTTTTTTCAAAATTATGGAATAAATGGGATACGCTGGATGAAGAGGGTAATATGCGCGCTTATCTATACACTGCTTCCCGAAATCTTGTTTTTGATGAACTTCGTAAAGTCAAAGTGCGCTTGGACTACAGCACAACAGATGCGAACAAAAACAATGAAATAGACAATTCAAATGAAGAGTCAATCGCTTATAAAGACTTAGAAAACCTATACAAACAAGCAATCGGTAAACTTCCCAAAGCACGATTAGAGGTTTTTCTATTGAGCAAAGAAGCTTTTTTAAATAATCAGGAAATCGCCGATCAATTGGGTATTTCAGTCAATACCGTCCGCGATCAATTGGTCAAAGCAAATAAATCTGTGAGACAATACCTCATAGCCCATATGAAGGATTCTATTGCGCTTTTAATTTTTTTAAGAATATTTTAAGTTCCCATCGTCTTTTCGTCTTTACCACCCGTATATACTATAACAATACGAAAAGATGCGTAAAGAAGAACTAACCCTTTTATATAAAAAATTTCTATCTCCCGAGACCTCGGATAGAGATCGTGCATTAATCTTGACGATTTTGCAGGACTGTGATGAACAAGATCTCCCAAACTTTGAAGACGTTTTAAACAGCGAGAACAGAAATATTGTTTTAAACGATCATAAATCGGATGAAATTTTTACGTCAATAACAGGTGAAAAATTATATCCTGCTGTTAAACCGATCTGGAAGAGAAAAGTTTTTCTAAGGGCTGCGGCCGCACTCATAATAACTGGGTTTTCTATCCTATTCTACTTGAATAATACTGGAATAATTAGTCCGAACCATAACAAACCTGAATCTAACTTCGAAAACACCACCAAATTTGTTAAGCAAATCAAATTAAATGATGGAAGTACAATCTCCTTAAAGCAAGGAGCTAAATTGCTCGTGCTGTCTGATTTTACAAAAGATACCATAAGACGTGTACAATTGATCGGAGAAGCTTTCTTTGAAATTTCAAAAAATCCTAAAAAAGCATTTGTCGTAGAAAATTCGGGTGCTTTTGATGTGAGAGTACTCGGAACAGCTTTCAACCTGATCAACACCCCTCACAAAAATCTACTAGTTCTAAACCATGGAAAAGTACAGGTAAAAAATGGTCTAAAACAAGTAATTATTCTACCGGGTCAAAAAGCTGCGTTTGATAAAACAAAACAATCTTTTGAGGTCTCTCCTACTGACACTGTTGAATCTTCCAACTGGATAAATAATCTACTTGCCTTTGACCGGGAACCGATACAGAAAATATTTTCGGATTTAAACAGTCTTTATCCTGAGCAGCGTCTACGACTTAATGAGAAATTTGAAGCGGAAATTTTCACGGGCTACTTACCTTCCAATGACCTGGATAAATCACTTGAGATCTTAAATCGAGCTTTTAATACGACAATTATTTATAAACATCAGTAATATGAAAAAAACCAATTACTATTTTAAAATTATGGGAACAGGGATCCTTCTTCAAGCACTTGCCTTACAGGTAATGGCGTCCCACGCGATGCAAGAGGAAGGGATTGGGTCTGTGATCACCAGAGTGGAAAAGAAACTCAACATCAAATTTGGGTATGATGCTTCTATTTCCAATCAACAGGTACGCGAAAATTCAGATTTAAGCAAAGTAAACAAAAGCAACATCGCGACTTTCATCCAGACGATTTCTAACGGGGAGTTATCGGTCAACAAAATTGACGACAAGATGTATGTGATCACGAAGAATGGTGCTTTGAAAGGTGTACAAAACAATCTAATCACAGCTAGTACACAGCAAAGTGACACAAAAGGTAAGGTCATCGACCAGGAAACTGGTTTACCACTAACCGGAGTAACGATCCGCATTTTAGGAACAACACATGCAACTAGTACCGATAATACAGGTGCTTTTAGTTTAAAAGTAACTGATCCTAATGCTGTTGTTCAGATTTCTTATATTGGATACGGTACTGTAGAAATACCATTATCACAGATTTCATTGATCAGATTGCAAAAAACGTCTTCAGAATTACAGGAAGTGGTAGTTACAGCACTCGGAATCAAAAGGGATAAAAAATCATTGGGTTATGCCACGCAAAATATTGGTGGGGAAGAATTATCAAAAGTAAAAGGGGTTGATATCGGAACAACACTAACCGGAAGAATTTCAGGTGTCCGTGTATTAAACAGTACTGAATTTAATACTACACCTGCTATTCAGGTACGCGGTTTAAATCCGATTTTGGTTATCGACGGTGTACTTTATGAAAATATGACACTGCGCGATATTCCAACTGATAATATCGCTGATATGAATGTTCTTAAAGGTGCCGCAGCCGCGGCTCTTTATGGAGAAAGAGGCTCTGGAGGTGCAATCATGATCACCACAAAAAAAGGATTGAAAGAACAAGGTGCTGAAATTAATGTAAATAGCAATAATATGTTCTTCTCTGGTTTTCTTAAGCTCCCTGAGGTACAGCATTCTTATTCGTCTGGAGAGGGTGGAAAATTCAACAATAACGATTATGTCTGGGGCGATAAAATGGATATTGGCAAAATCTATTCACAATGGAATCCGATGACCAAACAAATGGAGGATCAGCCTCTCACCTCTCGTGGGAAAGATAATTTCAGAAACTTTCTAGTTCCGTCCTTTATTTCGAATAACTCACTGAGCTTTACAAATCAGGGTGAAAACGGAAGTGTCCGTACATCCATAAGTCACATATACAACAAAGGGCAATACCCAAATCAACAGTTGAACTTAACCAATATATCGGTAACGGGAACAACCAAATTAAGCAATAAAGTCGATCTAGAAACAAATCTTGGCTACAACCGCAATTCGTCCAGCAGTAATTTTGGATCGGGATACAATAATCAAGGTTACATCTATAATATCTTAGTTTGGACTGGAGCAGAATATGATTTACGAGATTATCAAGATTATTGGCTGGTAAAAGACCAATCTCAAAATTGGATGTACAAAGGCTGGTATGACAATCCTTATTTGACTGCTTATGAAAAAACAACACCGGAGCTGATCAACAAAATTAACGCAGCAGTTACCTTAAATTATAAAGTTAATGACTGGGGTAAAGTGATTGTGCGTTCGGGCTATGATTATTATGGTAAAGAAAGAACGCAACAAAACCCGATGGGTATTTATGGTACCCGTGGAGGATTTGAAGGCTTTGGTGGATTTCATAATAAAGGAAAATTCCAGAATGCACAGTATAATGGATTCAGTTCTAATTCGGATATCATCTTTACAGCAAAGAAAACTTGGGGTGACTTTGGATTGGACGGAATGGCCGGTGGATCGGTTTATTACAAATTAGATAAAACGAGTAATTCATCTACCGTTAATGGCCTATCGATACCAGGTTATTATTCTTTACGGAATTCCATTGACCCGATCAGTACCGTTCAGAGTCGTTCGGAATTAATGACCAATGCGCTATATGGACGATTAGCACTTTCTTGGAGAAATGCTCTTTTTATAGAAGCTACTGGCCGTAATGACTGGTCATCGACTTTACCGGAAGAAAACCGCTCCTATTTCTACCCTTCACTTTCCGCAAGTGCATCACTAACTGATCTCATTGATTTTAAACTATCGTGGTTAGATCAATTTAAAGTAAGGGGCGCATGGGTAGTTACCAAAAAAACACCTAATCCTTATGATGTAAGACAAGCATTTTCAATCAGTAATAACGTATGGGATGGCTATCCAACAGCTTCTTATCCAAATTCAATAAAGGATTACGCCATATCACCTACTCAAAATGATTCATATGAGTTTGGTTTCGATTTTGCCGTTTTAAAAAATAGAGTTTTTGGTAACTATACCCGTTACTACCGTCTCGAGCATAACAAGATGCTTAATGCTTCTATCTCTAACATGACCGGATTTGAACGCCGCCTGATCAATACAAAAGAAGAGATCATGACGAAAGGACATGAAATCACCGTAGGTGGAACACCAATAAAAAACACCGATTTTCAATGGGATATTATTGGAAACCTATCTCAAAACATGAATTACTTCCATAAGCTGGATCCACAATATTCTGCTGATGCGCTGTATGTAAAAAAAGGGTTAAGAACGGATTACATTGTCTCTTCAGACTGGGAAAGGTCACCGAACGGGGAAATTGTACATAATAGTTCAGGAATGCCAATATCTGGAAAATATGCCGGTCAACTGATTGGCTATACAGCTCCAAAATGGTTCTGGGGTTTATCAAATCAATTTCGCTATAAGGACTTCCAACTATCTTTGAGTATCGATGGACGTATCAAAGGGATGTCCTATTCCGGTACAAACGCCCGTCTATGGCAAACAGGTGCCCACCCCGACTCGGATAATGAATACCGTTATGAAGAAGTGGTCAATGGTAATAAAACATATATTGCTCCAGGTGTAAAAATCGTATCGGGAAGTGTGACCTATGATAAGTACGGTCAAGCTGTAGAAGATACACGCGTATTTGCACCGAATGACAAAGTAGTATCGTACGAATCCTACTGGAAATCTGCATATTCTGGCCGTCGCAATTATTGGGATGAAACTTTTATCAAATTGCGCGAACTTTCATTGAGCTACGCTGTTCCAACAGCATTTGCAAGCAAAATGAAAGCTAAAAAAGCGAGTATAGGTATCACGGGACAGAATTTATTTCTGTGGACCAAAGAATATAAATATGCTGATCCAGATGTAGGATCGGAAGATTTAAGCTCGCCTTCTTTACGCTACATCGGATTTAATATTAACCTGACTTTTTAATGCAGACCAATTATACCATCATGAAAATAAAAAGTACATGGATAACAATGGCTACTTTAGCTCTTGTTAGTCTTTCAAGCTGTTCTAAATTTGACGAAATAAATACCAATCCGGAAACACCTGAAAAGGTAAAATCTTCGATGTTGGCAACACGGATTATTCTAAACATCAGTAATCAGTCCAGTCAGAAGAGTTTTATGCAACCCTATCTTTTAACAAAACAGATTGTATGGACTGAACTTGTTGAAGGCTATCAATATAATGGATTGGGAACCATGGATATGAGCTTAACGTCTATCAATGACGCTCACTTTATGGGTAAATTTGCAACCAGTGAAGCACTTAAAAGCTCTTATGACGGCTTAATGCATTTTGCGCGTGCCATCAAATTCTATGATCTAACGATGAGTCTTGGAGATATCCCTTATAGTGAAGCTCTTCAAGGTGAATCGGAGAAAGTGTATTTTCCAAAATACGATAGTCAAAAAGATGTATTCTTAGGTATCCTGAAAGAACTGGATCAAGCAGATCAATTATTTGCTGCCGGAACAAAATTTGAAGGAGATCCCTTATATGCCGGTGATGTGGCTAAATGGCGTAAACTTGTCAATAGCTTTCAGTTGAATGTATTGATTCAGTTAAGTAAGAAAGCTGATGATACTGATTTAAAAGTTAAAGAACGATTTGCAAATGTTCTAGCTGGAAAACCTATTTTCACTTCAAATTCAGATAACTTTCAATTAATGCGATCGGATAAAAGTGGTCAGGTATATCCTTTTTATAAGGTAGGAAATAACTTTGTCATTTATCCGATGGTATCTGATGAAATCATCAGCCCATTGAAAGCATTAAAAGATAGAAGATTATTTTTCTATGCAAATCCTGCAGCAGCCCAACTTGAAAAGGGTTTAAAGCCAAATAACTTTGATGCCTATACTGGAGTTGATCCTTCTTTACCTTTTGAAAATCTGAGCGGAATTGCAAAATCTAAAGATTTTTCAAAACTCAATGATCGCTATACAGAGCTGGTAACAGGAGAACCAACACAACAGTACAGTTATGCACATCTCTGCTTCGTAATTGCCGAAGCCGCATCCCGGGGCTGGGTAAAAGAATCAGCTGTTGACTGGTATAAAAAAGGAATTGAGGCCTCCATGAGTTTCATTGCTAGCAATACACCGGCTACAAGTCAATATACACACGATATGCCTATGGATGCCACTTACATAGCAAATACAACAGCGCAATATGGGGCAACATTTCCTGCAAATGCAGAAAAACAAATCGAGGCTATTATTAATCAAAAGTATTTAGCCAGTTTCTTACAGGCACGCATCACGCCGTACTACGATTACAGACGTACAGGTTATCCAAAATGGAAAATCAATCCTGCCTCTAGTTTAAATGCAGACGCTCCGACTAAAATTCCGGTACGCTGGCGTTACCCAAGTGTAGAGTTTCAAAATAACAGTGCAAATCTGGACGAAGCATTGAAAAGACAATTTAATGGTGTTGATGACATCAATAACCTAATATGGATCTTGAAATAAACCGTTAGCAAATGATGAAACTGTGGGAGAAAAAAATCTTCCACAGTTTTTTTTGAAACCTAATCGTTACATAACATACTTACAAATTCTTTTTACTTTTAAACCTAATTAAGACAATAAAACACGAAATGGACAATAGAAGAGATTTTTTAAAGAAAGCCTCCCTTTTAGCTGGAGCGATGGGTTTAGAATGGGGATTGCCCGACGCCATACAGAAAGCGATGGCAATCGAGCCTCTTGCCGGATCTAGTTTTTTAGATGCGGAGCACATTGTCATGCTTATGCAGGAAAATCGTTCATTTGACCATAGTTTTGGTACGCTGTCTGGTGTACGTGGTTATGGAGACCCTAGAGCGATACAATTACCGAATGGAAATCCAGTATGGTTACAATCTGGAAAAGATGGGAAAACGTTCTCTCCTTTCCGGTTGGATATTAAAAGATCTAAGGCGGCCTGGACGAGCTATCTACCACACTCCTGGGAGAATCAATCTGCTGCACGCAACCAGGGAAAACACGATAATTGGATCGACGCAAAACGCTCTGACTATAAAGATTTTAGAGATATACCTTTAACAATGGGTTATTATACACGGGAAGATAATCCATTTTACTATGCATTTGCTGATGCTTTCACAATCTGCGATCAAAACTTCTGTTCTTCAATAACCGGTACGACAACAAACCGACACTTTTTTTGGACAGGTACCTGTGTACCGGGTAAAGGAGAAAAACCATTAGTACGCAATTCGGATATTTATTTTAACCGCTGGGCGAGCTGGAAAACATTTCCAGAGAAACTTGAAGCGGCGGCTGTATCTTGGAAGGTGTACCAAAATGAAGTAAGCATACAATCTGGCCTACAAGACGATGGGTTATTGGGCAATTACACGGATAATAATCTGGAGTGGTTTTCACAATATCATATAGAATTTAAGGAAAGTCATTTAGCATTTCTAAAGAAACGCGTAGCAGAGCTTCCTGCTGAAATCGCTGGTATAGAGAAACTGCTTCAGGACGGTCAAGCAACAAGTGTACAAAAAGAACAGAATAAACTGAAGCAAAAGAAAGAACAGCTGCTAAGTTTTGAGAAAAAGCTTGAGTCATTAACACCGGAAGCCTTCAACAAGCTATCACCATCAGAACAAGCCCTTTTCCGTCGTGCCTTCCAAACAAATGAAAACGACCCGAATTATCGCGAAGCCATTACCGTAAATGAACAAGGTACAGACATTCGGGTTCCTAAAGGTGACGTATTACATCAATTTAGACAAGATGTAAAATTGGGAAACCTACCGACTGTCTCTTGGTTGGTCGCCCCAGAATATTTTTCAGATCATCCTAGTGCCCCCATGTATGGTGCATGGTTTACTTCAGAAATTTTAAACATATTAACTGAAAATCCTGATGTCTGGCGTAAAACAATTTTCATCTTAAATTATGATGAAAATGATGGTTATTTTGACCACGTTCCCCCTTTTGTAGCACCGAATCCTGCCGATCCTACTTCTGGAAAAGTATCGCCTGGACTGGATATTTCTGGCGAGTATGTCAGTCTGCAACAGGAATTGGACGCAGGTGTTGATAAGGAAAATGCCACCGAAGGACCTGTCGGACTAGGGTACCGTGTTCCTTTAGTTATAGCTTCCCCTTGGTCTAAAGGTGGGTGGGTCAATTCCGAAGTTTTTGATATTACGTCTACTATTCAATTTATTGAGCAATTCGTAAATAAAAAATATGGTAAAAATATCCATGAAGATAATATTAGTTCATGGAGAAGAGCAATTACTGGAGATCTGACATCTGTCTTTCGCACTGCTGTTTCAGGCAATGCTAAAAAACTTCCTTTCTTGGATCGTAATGCGCAAATTCGTGCTATTGATGAAGCTAAAAAATTACCACTGCCTAATAAATATCATCAATGGTCTGAAGTAGATATTGCGCAATTGAAACTTCATAAAAAAAGCAATTCGTTATTAGCGAAGCAAGAAAAAGGACAACGACCATCTAATGCACTCGCTTACGAACTATATGTGCATGAAAAAATTGATAAAAAAGAGAACAAAATTAATTTAAAACTAGAAGCAGGGAATTCCATTTTTGGAAAAATGGCGCTAAGCAGTCCATACAATGTATACGCAGGCTCAACTTATAAAGGTTGCGTGAAGTTTTGGCCTTTTGCTGTTCTTGCTGGAGAATCTCTAGATTTCAGCTGGAATTTATTGGACTTTAAAGACCATACCTATACTTTAACAGCCTATGGGCCGAATGGATTTATGCGCGGATTTAAAGGTAAAGATGAAGCGCTAGAGGTACAGTCTTCTTATGAATTGGATAAAGGAAAGCAGGCAACAGGTAACCTATTGATTACTTTAATAAATGAAGGAAAAGAAGCCTTACTTATTGAAGCAAAAGATAATGCATATAGCAACTGGCATAAAAAAGTATCATTACCTGCAGGAAGATCGATCACTTGGAAAATTGACACACACCAACAATCTGGCTGGTATGATCTCAGTTTACATGTAGTCAATACAGCTTTCGAACGCCATTTTGCAGGCCGTGTGGAAACTGGAAAACATTCAAAAACAGATCCGCAATTAAGTTAGTTCATTACTATAATCCAATAATAGTCGTCACTGTAATCTGAACGAATATTATTGGATTATTGATCTTTGCCCTTTCTCAAAAAGTGATTTTATAAAAGGTTTCTAAGTAATTCAAATGCTACTCCAGATATTTAGCAACAATATTTTCAAGATCCTCTAAATCAAATGGCTTAGCAAGATAATCATCTGCACCTGCATCTGCTGCAAGAGACGCGATATCACTATTTGCTGTAACGTAAATAACGGGTATATGTTGAAATAAAGGATGTTGTTTCAATAGTTTTGTTGCTTCTTTCCCTCCAATATCCGGAATCCAATTGTCCATCAAAATCAAATCGGGTGTCAGTTCAGCAACCTTCTCAATAATATCGTGAGAGGTCTCAGATATGGCAATTTGATATCCCGCATCTTCTAAAATAATGGTCACAATTTCTAAAATGGAAACATCATCTTCAAATATTAAAATCTTCTTTCTATTATCCATGGCTCTATCTTTAAACTGTTCGTGCTAATTTTTTTGTAGTATGTTCATTTTCATCAAGGGTGATACTGAGGTTTTTCACATTTTTGGAAGCTCGGGTAATTTTAGTGTACTACTCTTAAAGGAAGTGTAAAATAAAATGTGGTACCTTCACCTGCTTTACTCGTCATACCATATTGTCCCTCATGTTGACGGATAATTTCGGCACAGATATACAAACCCAATCCCAATCCCTGAAAGCGTACCGAAGTCTCCTCTACCCTATAAAATTTATCAAATATTGGCGCTTGATTTTGAAGCGGAACACCAATACCAAAATCTTGCACACTGACTTTCACTTCCTTATCATCCTTTTCCGTATGAATTATAATATGGTCAGAATCTGGTCCATACTTAATTGCATTGCTCATAAAATTGATCAAAACTTGTTCTATACGCATCTCGTCTCCAAAAATCGGGATTTCCAATTTTTCACCTGTGCGTTCAATATTTAATATTCTCTTTTCCTGAGTCTGATGCATCGTATCGACCACTGTATCAATCACAGCATCTAAATCAAAAAATTGGTGATCGACGTATAATTTACCATTATCAATTTTTGAAATATCGAGCAGGTCTGCAACCAAAGTACTTAGTTTATTTAATTGTCCTTCAACCCGGTTCATATATTTATATGCTTTTGAATGTGGCTCGTCTTTTAAAGAACGATTCAGAAGTTGCACATAACCACGCATGCTTGTAAGTGGTGTTTTTAACTCATGCGACGCAATACTTAAAAATTCATCTTTCTTTTGTGAAAGCTGTTTTTGATCATCAATATCTGTAAAAGTACCAACCCAATGGGTAATGAATTGATCCTCTTCAATAGGTACAATTCTTAAAAGATGATAACGGTAAAGTTGTGCATCTAAAGGTTTTATTCGAACCTCCATTTCCAGAGCAGTTCCTTTTTGAATGTGTGATCTTAAAGTTACCAGAATAGCTGGATCATTTGGATGACATTCTGGAAAATCATTTTGCGTCCTAGAAAAAGTAAACCAGTTACGATTAACAAAATCAATCCTCCCATCCGGTGTTACAGTAAATGCGATCTGTGGAAGAGCTTCTAATATCAAACGTAAATGATTGGCTTTGGCGACTAACGAATATTGGGCTTTTTTACGGCGTTCAATTTCGGCCTTTAAATCTTCTTGCACGGCATTAAGAACCAAAGTCTGTTCGTATAGTCGATAAAAATTTTTTACTTTGAGCAGTAATATATCCATATCAACTGGTTTGGTCACATAGTCAATACCGCCAGATTTATATCCCTGTTCTATAAATCTCTTGTCACGATTAGCTGCTGATAAAAATATAATCGGAATATCTTTGGTTTTGCTATACTTTGCCAAGTGATCAGCCACTTCAAATCCATCCATATCGGGCATCTTTACATCAAGAATGATAAGCGCATATCGATTCTTAAACGTCTTTCTCAATGCTTCGTCTCCTGAAAAAGCGGTATCTACACTAAAACCTCTAGACTCTAACAGTTGCTGCAAGGAATAGATATTCTCTGGTTTATCATCAACAATTAAAATCATAATTTAGTTCTTCTACTATTTGACTGTTTTTTATTTTGGGTATTAAATAAACTGTTTGTGTGCCGTAAGTTTATAATAAGTCTCCACGATAGTAAAATCAAAAATCAATCCAAATAGTTGCCATCTACTAGGTTAGCGAAAAAGATATAAATCACATTTTAAATCTTCACGAAATACTTATTTTTATAGAACAGGTATAAAATCAGAAATACGATATAAAAATTTCCGGCAGTTAATATGATTGGAGCAAGTTCCGCCCACTGGTTCTCTAAACCAAATGTCAAAGAATGAACTACTGATCTGAAGTTAACAAATTCACCAATAAAATAAGCAACAATAGAATTCATGCCATATATTTTTAACCATCTAAAGGGCTTAACCACCTTTTTAACATCAATCACATAATAAAATATAGCCATCAGAATAAAGCAGATTCCACCTGAAAACAAGGTCATACTACTGGTCCAGATACGTTTAATAATAGGCATTTGAAAATGCAATAATACTCCTGCCAATAAACATATAAAACCGATAGCGATCAAATCACGAAAAACTCTATTGGGATTAATACGTGCATTTTCTTTAATGATTTTACCTGCAAAACAGCCCATCATCACGGTAACTGTAAAGGTCAAACTGCTCCATATCCAAGAGTAATCATAGGTGTCTGAAAAATCCCAAATGCCCTGATCCCAGTACACTCCATCCATCCAGGAACCTAATATTTTTTTATCCACACGAATTGCAAAGTTTTCTTGCGGGCTATAATTCCCGTCCAGTACAAATGGGATAGCATATACAACCAATAAACAGACACTCAAAGTAATTAACTTTTCGTATCGGCAAATTAAAGTAAGCTAATGAAGTGAATAAATATCCCACAGCTATGGCCTGCAATGTATTGGAATAAAGTTTGAAGTAATGCCAATCAAAACTCAGTAGATTTCCCTGTATAATCATCCCTAGGAACCAAAGGGTAGCAAAACGTCTAAAAATATGCCTATATATCGGTCCAACAGGTTGCCCGATCTTACTGTCAAGAGAAAAAGGAATAGTAACACCGGTCATAAATAAAAACAA
Source organism: Sphingobacterium sp. JUb56 (assembly GCF_014191365.1). Lineage (NCBI taxonomy): Bacteria > Pseudomonadati > Bacteroidota > Sphingobacteriia > Sphingobacteriales > Sphingobacteriaceae > Sphingobacterium > Sphingobacterium sp. JUb56. The sequence goes on from NZ_JACHWL010000002.1 coordinate 28,118, forward strand.
AGGCATAATCAGATCCCATAATCGGAAACCTTCCCAAACTTCATGATCAAATTGATACAAAAAGGCATGATAATAAGAATTGTCCCATACCTGACCGATCGCGACTAGCACAGGTTGTAAAGCAACCAATAAAAATAAGTCAAATCCCCGTAGAATATCCAGTGACTCCAGTCGCTGTGATTTTTGGTCTTGCATAATTAAGTTTAGTTTAGGCGTGTTGTTTTCTAAGCGAATATATACAATGAAGACGAATAAACAACTGTTGCTATAGCCATTTTACCTGGTAAATCAAGATATAAAAAAATGAACTGTAATTTTTATTTACTACATTTACACTAATAATATTAGCAAAAACAACATGAAACGTTCCGGGACAGCCGATTTACCGCTTCACTATGGAAAAGTACCTGCTTGGCTTTATGAACGTATGTCGGCTTTGGGACTTTCTATAGTAGAGGCAATTTTAACGGAATATGGTAAAGATGAAGTACTTCGTCGTTTGTCCGATCCATTTTGGTTTCAAAGTTTTGGCGCTGTACTCGGTATGGACTGGCATTCTTCCGGTATCACCACATCGGTAATGGGTGCTTTAAAACGAGCCATCAATCCAAATTCCACATCTTTAGGTCTATACATTTGTGGCGGAAAAGGTAAGTTATCCAAAGAAACCCCAATGGAGCTATTGCGGGTAGCCGATCATGCTGGTCTAGCAGGACAGGAATTAGTGCGTGCGAGCAAATTGACTGCAAAAGTGGACAACACCGCAATACAAGATGGATACCAATTGTACCTGCACAATTTCATTGTGTCCGATAAAGGAAATTGGACAGTTGTCCAACAGGGAATGCATGATCATGATGGGACTGCTAGGCGTTACCACTGGCATTCGGAACAATTAAAATCTTTCATCGATGAACCGCATACCGGTATTAACGGTATATCACAGGGGCGAATATTAAACCTAACAGCTTCGGGCGCTTCTTCCAATAGACAGGGAATTCTCGCCATTGCAAAAACAGATCCTGCAAAAACAATACAAGAATTTGCACATTTGATCATGCCTAAAAGACACGATATCCAATCTTCTGATGTTGATCTTAAAAGGCTTGGCGCCTTATTATATGTAACTCGTGAACTACAGACCGACAATTTTGAAGAACTGTTGCTTTTAAAAGGTGTAGGCCCCCGCACCATGCAGTCCCTAGCTTTGGTCAGTGAGGTTATACACGGTGGTCCGGCCCGTTTTCAAGATCCGGCCCGTTTTTCATTTGCACATGGTGGTAAAGATGGCCACCCTTTTCCCGTGCCAATAACAATATATGACAATAGCATTGCTGTTTTAAGAAAAGGAATAGAAAAATCAAAATTGGGACAGTCTGATAAATTACGTACGATCAATAAACTGCATCAGATTGTTCTTCAGGCTGAGGCGAATTTCAACCCTCAGTTTGATATTCAAGAAATCATTGAGCAGGAACGACGAGATTCCTGGAAATATGAAGGTAGAACTGTCATGGGAAAAGCCCAGAAACCCGACCCAAATAAACAAGGCATTCAACTATCTCTTTTTTAAACTGATACTGCACTTAATTTCCAACAAGCTTCATCCATTCTCGCTAAAAGCGAATCAGATTTCCTATCAATAAAGATGGAAATAAAAAGCTCCGAAATGGGGTTTCGGAGCTAACTAAACATAAATTGACCAAAGTAATAACAACTAATTACGTGTCATTTTCTACTTCTGCTCCTTCACATCATTTTATATCATTTTACCACCGTGTTCAAGGTAAATTTCAATACGATCATGTCATGATATTCGGTCTAAAACAAATATCGCATGTATAATCGTTTGCGACTTACCACAATTACTGAAATAGGTATACAAATTACTGTTTAACATGCTTCATAAAGTGTGACATCGACTACAATCTATTAATAGTCGATGTCCTTTTCCATATTGATTCCTTTACCAATGAAATGAATAAGCGGTTTGTACTTATATTAATTATGCATAAATAGATTTGCTATCAGGATTTATCACTAAATTTAAACTATGCGACCAGATATAAGTATTAAACGTATCTATGAAGAAACCGATAGTCATGACGGTTATCGAGTTTTGGTGGATAGACTATGGCCAAGAGGTCTTACTAAAGAAAAAGCTCATATTGACGAATGGGCTACTGAGATTGCACCTTCTACAGCAACCCGGCTCGCCTATGCTCATGTTCCGGAACGATGGGAAATCTTTAAAATCCAGTACAAAAACGAACTCCTAAACAATGAACAGTTAATTTCTTATCTGGATAAATGGGAAGAACATCCCATCATAACATTACTTTATGCTGCTAAGGATAAAGAGCACACGCATGCGCTTGTATTGCAGGAATATCTGATATTTTGCTACAATTCCCGAAAGTAATTTTAATAATAAACTCATCATAAACCTAAAACCTACACCCAATGAATAACAAAAGCATCGATTTTGGAACACTTGCCATACATCAATTGCATACTGATGGTCACCATTCTCATTTAGCACCCATATATGCCAGTTCCACTTTTACTTTTGACAGTGCCGAACAGGGTATGCGAAGATTCTCCGGTGAAGATTCTGGTTATATTTACTCCAGGTTTGGAAACCCAACTACTGATGCCACAGCTCAAGCTATAGCCGATCTTGAAACTTGGAAGATCTTAAATGAAGACGGAACGCCAATGCGCGCCAGGGCGCTGTTAACCTCAAGTGGACAGGCGGCGATGGCTACCTTATTTATTTCTTGCTTAAATGCCGGAGATGCACTATTGGCTACGCCTTCTCTTTATGGTGGCACTCATGAATTTATCACGAAAATGCTTCCTAAATTTGGGATCAAAACCTATTTTTCGGATATGACAGATGTTACTGAACTGGAAGCACTTTTGAAAGCAAATCCCGAAATTAAGCTTGTTCATTTTGAGTCCCCCGCTAATCCAACGATGCAATGCATCAATATTGAACGTGTTGTTCAGATTTCAAAAAAATATCAGAAGCTAGTTTCTGTAGACAACACTTTTGCAACGCCTTATTTACAACAGCCATTTAAATATCAGGTGGATTTTATTTTTCATTCCACTACAAAGTTTTTAAATGGACACGGTAGTGCAATCGGTGGTGTCCTGATTGGCCGTGATCTAAATGCTATGCAGACTTACGTGCACCAGACACATAAATTACTGGGTGTAAACAGTAATCCATTTGATGCATTTTTAGTTTTGCAGGGAATAAAAACGTTACCATTAAGAATGGAACAGCATTGCCGAAATGCCATGGATGTAGCCTATTTTCTGAATAATCATCCGGAGATTGCTAACGTACATTATAACGGTCTACCGAGCCACCCAGATTTTGAAATTAGCAAGAAGCAGATGCGACATGCGGGATCTGTCATGAGTATTGAGCTAAAAGGTGGATATGAAAAATCAATTGATTTTGTCAATAAGCTACAGATATGTACACGAGCTGTTTCAATCGGCACTGTAGATACTTTGGTCTCGCATCCGGCCTCAATGTCGCACGCTGGTATTCCTCGGGAAATCAGACTGAAAACCGGTATCACGGATGGTCTTATCCGCATCAGTGTTGGTCTGGAGTCCATCGAAGATTTAATTGCAGACCTCGAACAAGCTTTGCAATAAACTGAGCAGATCAGAATTTACATCAGAACCTTTTTATTAGATTTTTATTTTTAGTCCTATGAGATATTTCACACTGTCTTTGTTTTTAGTATTTACATACTGTAATCTGTTTGCGCAACAAAGCGACCCATGGTATGCATTTTACAATCAAGACAGTACTCTTATTGGTTTTAAAGATGGACTTAGCCATGTGAAAATCAAACCTAAATTTGAAGGTGTCACAAGAGCAAATCGTTTTGATGATATCTTAGCTGCTACTGAAAAAAATAATGGTCAATGGAATTCATTCTATCTAACAAAATCAGGCCGTAAAATTGGTCACGATAGCCTACATATCATCGACAATGGCGCCGATTGTGAAAGTGAGGGATTTATCCGATTTAGAGATCCACAAACTTATTTAACAGGTCTTTTCAACCGGAATGGCGATATCGTCATTCCCGCCATGTACAGTGGCTTGACCCGCGTTCATAATGGTCTTCTGGTTGCTTTAAAAGGAGCTACAAAAAAACGCGTCGGAATAGACAGCTTAATAACTTGGGTTGGTGGTGAAGAAGTACTTTTAGATACAAGTAATAACGTTATAATTGCAGATTTTAAATACCAACCAACTCTAAATTTTTTCTCTCTTCAAAAAACAAAAGAGCTTTTAGATGATCCCGCTCGAATTTCTTTTGTCGGAAATGACGGTTTACATTATTCCTTTATTAATTTTCAGAAAGAATTTGAAAATTGGTTAAAGACAGACTTACTGGTTGATTTAACAAAGTCAAAACTATTAACGGCAACTTATCCAAAAGTTACTTGGGAAACGTCCATTGCTTGGGAAACATCGGATAAAATCGTGTTTATCGAACATAATTTTGATCTTATTAAAAATAAATTGATGGAAATTACAAATTTAGATACGGATTATTTCATTTCGGCAGATGGCTTAAATCCCTTTATGTTCGATACCCCAGAATTTCAGAAATATTTTAATAATTGTGGTGAATCAAAAGATTGGCAATATCCGACCATGTCTATCATTATTTCCCATAAGAACAAAAAGGATATGGTTCAGGATCATCTTGAATTCTTAAGAACAGATGAAGGGTATCAACTTTTATGTGTCACCATCAGAAAAGGTCAGTTAAAATAGCTTACATATGCAGACCTATATTACGATTTATCGTGAGGTGGAAAGAAAAATGACCTCGGACTAATTTTAAAATAAATCCAGACTGCTTTTGCCATTTTAATCAATTCTCCAAAGGATAAATTACGGGATCGAAATGCGAGCGTCAACGATAATGAAAAACTAACAGCAAAATTAAAAAAACCAATAAGCCCTATACCTAAAATACCCCAGATCCACATATCAGTAGTCAGCGACATGTTATTCCCAAATAATCCTAAAGCTAAATTTCCGCTCGCAAAAGTAATATGCCTAATATCTAAATTAAGACCTAAAAACATACCGACTGAAGCTGTTGTTCCCATAAAAACCCCGAACCAGATATTAGAAACGATCCCTGCCCATTTCTTTTCATAAAAACGGGCAACTTTTGCAGTTTTCTCCTTACCGAATACTTTCTTTAACACCGGTTGTTCCTCGATTCGATAATACACTGAATTGTGTTTATCACGGTTAGAGATACTACCGGCAATAATTCCTGACAAAAACAAAAAAACACCTGCTATACAAGCATGCAAGATCATAGGAGTTTCGGTCGGATTAAGATCATTGACCAAGGTCATCCATTTCCCTGCTGCCGCATTATAATGGAAAAGTTCCTGTATACCCCAAATTAAAACAAGACTTACGGGAAAAGCCATTATCACATTACCTACAAATGCAATGAATTGTGAACGGAACAATCTTGCAAAAAATACCGCAAAATTCCAGTATCTGTGTCTGGTCTCATCTTGTGCTGATGACCCATTCTCAATTGCAGCAACTAAAGCAGACGCAGTCATTGCGGGTTGCTTTGTCGCTAAGGTTGCTCCAAATAGATAAATAGCTGTAAATCCGATCGCATAATTTATACTATAAAGTAAAGCATGTCCAAATTCGCTTGTCTCTACTTTACCTAAAAACAATTTCAGGATACACATAACGCCTACAATGATGCCGCCACCACAGGCCGAGCGAAACATATTCCAATATTCTTTCTTGCTGGAGGTAATATAATGCTCTCCGGTCTGTGCGGTATGGTGCGTGATTTCGTAAGCCAATAATTGTGTACTCTGTCCAACAAGTTTGCGAATATTACTCTTACGGCAGTTGTAACCGATCAACGTCTGAGCAAAAGCAATACTTTTATCAACCTTTTCCTGCTCTTTATCAATAACCAAAAAAGAAATGATGGCTTTAATTCTTTCCAATTGTTGCCGGATCCTTAATAAAGATTGATTGACCTTAATTGAGATGCCAAAACGATGAGAGTTTGCAAAGGCGGTATCAATATAATTTTCACATTGCTTATGCAAAACCAGGATTTGTTTATAAGCAAGATCATCGGAGGTCATAAAATGCAAGTTACCCGCTAAAAAACGATCGTTAAGTTCGCTAAACTCACGCATGATGGCAATAAATGGACTATCAAAATTTTGAAATTCAGGAACCATCTTGTTGACATCTGTTTCCATTGCCCTACCTGTAATACGTTGAACCAATACTTCAAGACCATAGAGAATCTCCTTGATTTCGAAGTTGACATCGCTCTCGTATAATGAATTGAAATCACATATCAGATAGAGTCGTTGCAACTGATCATTGGGAATGACGGCAACCCAATCTGCATCTTGCGAATGATAGAAAATCTGATTTAACACATATTGCAATGTTGATTTGGGAGGTTGTGAAGGAAGGTATTTCTCCGTTATTCTCTTTTTGATCTCATACCTAAAATCGGCATAACTGATAATTCCGGTATCTGAAATTAATTGATCAAAATCTTTATGATCAATAACTCGACGCACATAAGAAGAAAAACTGAACCTGACATCAGGTGAAGCTTCTAAATAAATCAATAATGGCGCAATATCGACCTGGTAATATAACGATCGTCGCTTTGGTCTAAAGATATCTATTAATGCAGCCAAAAAGTCCAGCTCGATGTAGGCTGGATCACTAAGTTGAGCCTCGAATCTCTCAAAAAGTTGTTTTATCTCTTGACTGGCATTTACTTTTTCTCTCATGTAGAACAGCTTGAAATTGCGTAATAATAAAATTAGAGTATGATGATGCTATTTACATTATAAAATACAGCAGGCATATGGCTGTTAAAAATTTCTCTTGTACTATTGGAAATTTCTAAAATGGTAAAACCTAAAGTCATCGTAATAATTCGTATACTTTTCATTTTTTACATTTCTTCAATGATAATGCCACTTTATCATTGCGTACAGAGAACTGATATGTTCCTCATCATCATATTAAGAGTTCTCTCAACTGACCTTATTGCTTAAATATACGACACAAATGATCAAATTGTGAGGAAAATAGTTAAAATCTGTTAAAATTCATGATCAATTATATTAATCGGCATACTAAATGCGTTTAGTATGTATTCATAATTTAGGTTAATAATTGGTTAGTTAAAACGCCTGGAGTTCCCCGCTTCAGGCGTTTTTTAGTACACCATGTAACGTTTTCTTTTAGAAATTTAACGCTATCCTTAATTTTTGCTAGATCAAACAATAAAAATCACTTTGTCTAATTAATGATTAAAACGAATCAAAAGCTATAACCATTTAGTCCAATTTGATGAAAAATATTTATATTGCAGCTTAAACAGTATAAATCGAAACATAACCAAAACCGTGTTTCAATAAAGCTATAAATTATGAATCACCTTCATTTGTCACGCATGCGTTTTTACATTCTTTTTTTCTTTGGGCTATTTCTATTTACCGCTTCTGAAACCAAAGCGGCCGAAAAGGATGGTCAGCCTATGTTCTGGACTTGGTTGGATTACAGACCTACAAGCAATTTTGATTCCTTATGCCGTGAAATGCAATATCTAGGTATTGACGGAGTGATGCTCAATGCACCATCACCCGACGATTACAGAGTTGCTATCCCGATAGCACATAAGTATGGGATTAAAGTTGTGGCTTGGTTATGGACCATGAATCTAGAACATGATCGCGAGAAGATATTAAAAGAACATCCGGAATGGTTCAGTGTAAACCGTAACGGAAAAAGCCTAGCAGATACAACAGCATACGTCGGTTATTATAAATTTTTATCTCCAGTCTTACCTGAAGTCAAAGACTATATTAAAAAGAAAATCGAATCATACTGTGCTGTAGAGGGCTTAGATGGTATATCGATCGATTATCACCGCTATGTAGATGTTGTGCTCCCAACTACACTTTGGCCAAAATATAATATTGTTCAAGATCGCGAATATGCGGCCTGGGATTATGGTTATCATCCCGTCGCAGTCCAAAAATTTAAGGATCAATATGGCTATGATCCTAGAACACAAAAAGATCCTTCCAGTGATCTTAAATGGAGACAATTCCGTTGTGATCAGATTACAGATGTGGCTAATATGATCGCAGACGTTGTACATGCTAGTGGAAAAATTATGGCAGCATCGCCATTTCCAACCCCTAAAATGGCATCCCGTATGGTAAGACAAGATTGGGGAAAGTGGAATCTGGATATGGTATTCCCAATGGTATATAGTAATTTCTACACGGAAGATGCTAGTTTCGTCAGAGACTGTACAATTGAAAATGCAAGAGATAAAAATAAAATGACCAGCTTATATTGTGGGCTGATGGCTAGTAATAGCGATGCTATGTTTACAGAGATGGACGAAGCTTTAAATCATGGTGCACAGGGAATCGCAATTTTTACGGTAAACAGCATCCGTGATCCTAAAGTCAAAGAAAAATTTAAAAATTATACTACACAGGCAAAAGCAAAAAAAGCAGCTAACAATGGAATAATGCCTCTTGTTGGGACGAATAAGGTTGAAAAAGATCCTTTCAAAAAAGAAGGTATTATGAATTCGATCACAGCTAAAATCCAAAAGATGGTATCTGGTTCAGAAACTGCAACCAGCCTTCCTGCGGTAAAATTATCAAGTTTCAAAAAAGTAGCTTCCTATGATGTTACAGAACGTTATTTGGTGTCTGATAAAATCAGTAATAAAAAATTCCACGTCACTTTTTATTTTTATGGAGGTATCCTATCAGGCTGGAATGTAGATGCAGTAAAGGAAACCGTGTAAAATTTACTCATCCAAGAAATCGGAACATATTTCAATATCGAAAAGGGTTGATCATAGCGATGATCAACCCTTTTTAATTTAACTCAAGTGGTAACTCTGGTTCTTGAATTCCATAGAAGTATAATATTTATATTTCTCATTATCCAGTGGATAATCCCAACAGCCCATACGATGAAAGATTTCACCACCAAACCCCGTTTTAAATCGGTACAATCCATACATCGGATGTGACTCATCTGCCTGTGGAGCAACTCCAAAAAAATCATATTCAGTACAGCCTTTTTCTTTTGCGATTTGCATAGCACGCCATTGCAATGCATAGGTTGCCATATAATTTCTATTTTCTGTGGCTGATGCTCCGTAAAGATATGTCCCCCTATTTGCTGACACGACTAAAAACATGGCTGCTAACGGTTTGCCCTCGACCTCAGCAACTAATAAATGAACATCTGCCGGTGAAAGGGTATCATTAGCACGAGCAGAAAGTACAATTCTAAAATAGCTGATATCATGTAAAAAGAAATTATTCCGCACTGCAGTCTGTTTATACAGGTCATACCAAATCGCTAAACTATCCATACCAAGAGAGCGAATGTTGACTCCTTTTCGCTTTGCTAAATGGACATTATAACGCGTTTTGGCCTTCATTGCACCTAATAAGCTATCTTCATCTTTTCTCAAATCCATAAAAATGGTATTTGAAGGTAAAATATCGGTATTGGCTTTTCTTAAGTTCCAATTATTGGTATTAAAATTAAAACGGATTTCCTGAATTTTTTTATCCGGAACTCCTAACCAGTTGCCATTGATATCATAACAGTCATCGTCTTTTGCCCAATGTGATTCCCAAGATAAATCATAACGAATCATAATGCAGTTTTTAGGTAAACAAGATCTTAAACTCTCGGACAATTGCTCCAAGAAATAGCCTTGATTTTCAACCGATGGTTCGATCTCTGGTCCATAGGGAACGTAGGCAATACTGTGCTCCTGATCGATAGCCTGAATCAAAATCAATAGATCTCCTATAAAATAGGCACTGTCTTCGGAATCGACATAAAGATCTGCTATTTTAGTTTTAAAATTAAATGCTTTTGAAGTTACACCCTGTAACCTTTTTACTTCAGACCAATAGGCCGTTTGCTGAATGATTGATGTTTGATAAATCTGTTTAATTTCTTTGTCTTCTATTTCGGCAATCATGACGTTTTTTAATATTAAATCAATGGGCATTGAAATTTGAAACTTCCGTTTTCAAATTTCAATGCCCAAAACGACAAACATAACCATAAAGATTAAAGACGGCAAGTCCATTTGTCAGGGACTTGTTAAAATGAAGCATAATTATCAAAGATGCGAGATCTTCTTGCTGACTTCAAATAAGAAAAAGGGTAAAGTAAGACTTAAAAATTATGAGCACTCTTCAAATTGGCTTAAAAATTCAATAACCAACGAAGAGTACTACTGAAATAACCCACAGTTATTTGAACAATTCCATTAATTCTGCAATATTAACTTTACCGAAGTAAGCCGTTACATCATGCTTTTCCAGTAATTGTGCAAGGTGGACAGCCTCATGTTTTTGTCCAATCAATATATTCTCCAGCTCCTCAATTGGTTTTGATGCAAAAAAATCTCCAAATATCTTCGCCTTTTCAATATACCCTTTATGGACATCTAAATGTATTTCAATAAATCCAGCAGGTATCTTTATCGCTTTCTTAAAATTGTAATTTGGAGAAAAGCCAAAATTCCATTCCCAGGTACTGTACTTTTCTGCTACCAATTTTTCGATCCCCAGAATATCTTCATCCGTTAGTTTATAAATCTTAGCTTCAGGATTATTCTTCCTCATCTCCTCAATCAACAATTGCTTGAAAGCTGAGACTGTCATATCTTGTGGTAAGTACTCATTCAGATTAATTACACGTGCACGATTGGACTTGACAGCTTTATCTATAAACTTCAAAGGATTAACTTTTAGCGCATCGCCCAGTACCTCCATCTGTGAACTAATCAATAACGTACCATGTTGGATCATTTTTCCATTTTTTGCAAGTTTGGCATTTCCACTAAATTTCTTCCCTTCAATCAACAGATCATTTCTCCCCTCCAATTTTGCAGGTATGTTCATACTATTTAACAACGATACGACGGGCTGAGTAAATGTCGAGAAATCCATAAAATCATTTTCGCCCAACAAGATGTGAAAAGAAAAATTCAGATTTCCAAGATCATGATAAACCGCTCCTCCCCCTGACATCCTTCGAACGACCTTTATTCCTTGAGCTTGAACATAATCCAAGTTAATTTCAGCTAATGTATTTTGAAATTTGCCTATGATAATTGAAGGTGCATTAATATACAGAAGGAAAATAGCTTCTTTTGGGTATTTATATAATAAGTATTCTTCCGATGCTATATTAAAATAAGCATTATTAGAAGGTGAATCGATAATCAACATAAGATTGAAATTTTAACAAAAATAATAAGTTTTTGACAGAAAGACGATGCCGGGCCTTCGGTGCTTTATACAGGATCAAGTCTGGTCAATAATACCTTCATAAATAAACAGTTTTAATCTCTAACAATGAAATAGCTTCAATAATTGAAAAAAGCGGAACATGGATTAAGAAAAATATTAAATGAAACCATTATATTTACAAGAGAAGAGCTATTAAAATAACGTTAAATACTTTTCCACGAAGTGTATTACGCTGCTTTTTTTATCAACTATACTTCGTTCAGATTACATTAGAGAAATAAATGATTAGAATTTTATTGCAAAATAATAGATCGTGCATATTAAAGAAATAAGGGATGCCAGAAGAAACAGAAAAAAAAATAGCGATCTTAATTGATGCTGATAATATCTCCTATAAAAAGATAGAAGAGATATTGAATGAAGTAAAACGATATGGGATCCCTACTATCAAGCGTATTTATGGAGACTGGACTAGTCCTTATGTTGAAAACTGGAAAGACAGTCTTTTGACTCATGCTATAACACCTATTCAGCAATACAGTTATACACAGGGCAAAAACTCGACTGATTCGGCTTTAATCATAGATGCCATGGATATCCTACACTCGGATCGGGTAGATGGATTTTGCATTGTTTCAAGTGACAGTGATTTCACACGTTTAGCAACTAGGCTACGTGAATCAGGAAAACTTGTCATTGGCATAGGAGAAAGAAAAACACCAAAACCGTTCATATCTTCATGTGATAAGTTTATTTATGTGGAAATTCTTGAGAAAGAAGTTTCAAAAAAGGCGGTAAAAAAGAAAAACAATAATACCAGTCCGACGCCATCACCAATTGAACGGAATAAAATATCAGCATTGGATGAAGAGACGCTCGAACTATTAAAAGACACTGTAGATGATACGGCTGATGAAAGCGGATGGGCATTTTTAGGGGAAATTGGTAGTTTATTTAATAAAAGAAAACCTGATTTTGATGCCCGTAATTATGGATATGAAAAAATATCGCATCTTTTCAAGGCTTATAAAGAAGATTTTGAGATTGAAGAACGGAATACTGAAAAATCAAGAATAAAGAATTACTACATTAGAAATATCATTAATAAAGTCACACCGGCTACTTCTGCCGTCCCGAAAGCGGAACATCCTACTCCTAATCAATTAAAAACGACACAGTCTCACTCCAGTTCCGCGCAAACAGGACATAAAGGACATAATCAAGGAAAGCAAAACAATCCGGGGCAAAATAAAGTGGTAAATACACCGAATTCCACCAAAACAGAAAGTGTATCTAGTCATCAAGGAAAGACTGTGAATACACAGAATCCCCCTGATCAAGCAGAAAATATCTCCGGAAATCAAAAACAAGAAAATACAAAATCAAGTTCTGCGAAATCCAAAAGTGCGACCAATAATCAGAAACAAGGGAAAGCGCAAGCTCACACTGAAAAAGCTGAAATTACTGTAACTAATCAAGGTAATGCAGACAATAATGCATCAGAAGCTACTCAAACAACTGATGGAACACCTTCAACAGTAAAAAATACAACAATAAATTTAGAAACGGCAATCCTTCCCTCGAAAGGAAATCAGATCACTGCAGAAGATGTTACTAAAAATCAGATTAGGATAACGAAGGATCTAAAACAGTTGTTCCCAAATAAGACAAAAAAAATCCGAATTCTTATTGATAATGAATATGAGTGTTCCTTTTCATATAGAAGGGATCGTTCACATGTGCTCAGTCTGGGAACTGCTGCCGCACAAGAGTTGGAACTTGAAGCGGGAATATCCATTAAAGTTACAAAACTAGGCGAAAACTCTTATCAATTAGAGAAAGTGATTAAAGAAAGTAACTAAAATTACTGTAAATCATGTAATATTGTTAATGTAACACAATTAATAATAACTAGTTTATCTTTTGGCACAACATTTGAAATAACTTTTATTCATAATTTAGATTAATAATTGGTTAGAAAATGCCTAAGGCTCCCAACCTGAGGCATTTTCATTTTTAAACCTTTATGCTCAGGTTCAGAATATTCTCAAATACTCATCTAATCCTTAATTAAACATCTTTTAATCTAATAAATTAAAAGCTTAACATAATTTTAATTTAGGATAATTAACAAATTACTAAACGAAATATTAAAAATCAATATCATAGTTTTATTGTTATAGTATATAAATAAGCCGTGCATAAATGATTTCCAAAACCGAAGTGAACTTAAAAGTACACAGTATGTATAGGGCAATAGAAAAAGTTATGAGCTAACTTCCGGAACAAGCAAATACCTAATGGATTAACAATAGCATTAATCCATGCGTAAAACAGGACAAAAACATGACGTAGGAAATTTATGGCAATCGTAATACAGTTAGGCTATGTGCACTTGTAAATTCATCCGGATAAAATCCTATTTTTAGAACAGTTATCCGATAGCCTGATCAGTGATGATCATTCACATTTTAACAACAGCCCACAAGCCTTAATTTAATTTAGCAAAAAAAAGTGTAACGAAACAACCAGACCCTGTACTTACTACCAAACAAACAGAAAGGAACATATCCCTAAGCAATAGGTTTATGAAAAGAAATAAGGCATTACTAATTAAAACATTTGCAAAAGCATAATATGCAGGCAGACTCTTTAATCGAAAAAACATTTTTAAACCTAATAGAGGTTCACAAAGGCATCTTGCATAAGGTCGCTCGATTGTACATGGACAGTTCGGAAGATCGGAAAGATTTGCAACAGGAAATCATCATACAATTGTGGAGATCCTATCATAACTTTAAAGGAGAGAGTGCCTTTTCGTCCTGGATGTACCGGGTGGCTATTAACACAGCCATTTCCTATTTTAAAAAAGAAAAACGAAGAAGTGATGTGTATACTTACGACAATATAAAAGAGCCTGAAAATGAAGATTACAATCCTGAAAAAGATAGACAGCTAGAGATTTTTTACCAGGCGGTGCAGGAACTAAATGCGGTGGAAAAAGCTTTGATCTTTTACTTTATGGAAGGACTATCGCATCGAGAGACAGGTATACAGCTCGGTTTAAGTGAAGGAAATGTACGTGTAAAATTGAATAGAACGAAAGAAAAATTACAACAAATCATAAAAAAAACAAATTATGAATCTTGATGAATTAAAAACGGCATGGAATTCCGAAAGCACAAATGATGTGCGTATTCCATCAAAAATAAAACAGCTCGGGCAGGCTAAGCATCCTTTAGATAAACTAAAGCGGAAAATGAAAAGCGAATTTTATCTGCAATCTTTCTGTATCCTATTTGTGGCTTTTATCCCAAAACTGCTGAATATAGATCCATCCCTATATGTTCTATATTATGCTTTCTACGCACTATCATTAGCGATATCAGCATATTATTTAAACCTTTTCCGATTATTCTATAATAAGATCAATCATTATACAGCCGATACAAAGGATAGTTTATTGGAAATATACTATGAGCTTAAAATTAATATTGAGCGCTATCATGCCTTTAGTTTTCTCCTGCTCCCAATAGCATTAGTTACCCTAGGTATGTATAGATACAGTATGCGATTGCAGTTTACAGAATTTACCGACCCGGATCAATCCGTAATTTCTTTTACCATATTAACTTTAACTGTAAGTATCATTACGATATTAATAGTCCTTACATGGACAAGATATTTTTATAGTCCTTATCTCCTGCAGTTGAAAAAAATATTAGATGAACTTAAAGAAGAAGAACTAAAAGAGAATGAGTTTAGTATAAATAATTCGAATGAAAATATACAAAAAGACGGTAGGCAATAAACGATATCAAAAATCAATTACAGAAAAAAGCATTTGCTGAACGGCAAATGCTTTTTCCATTATATGTTGACATCTCGATTACACCAATTGTTTAAGTGCAATTTCATATGCTTTTGAAGACAGATGTATTTTGGATTCTGATATTGCTCTAATCCGATCTATAGCTTGCCCGATAACACGAGATACATCCGAAAATAACGCATCATCAGAAATTTCTACATTGGGTTGCATCAGATAGGCAAACACCCGAGCCATACCACAATTTGCTATAAAATCTGGAATGACAGAGACTTGAGAATCGGCATATTCCATGACCGGCCCATAAAATATTTCCCGATCTGAAAAGGGAACATTCGCTCCAGAAGCAATCAACTCCAATCCGTGTGTGACTAATTCGCTTACCTGTTCTTTTGAAACCAAACGAGAAGCAGCTGCCGGAATAAAAATAGATGCACCCATACGCCAGATCTGGCTATTGACTTCTTCAAAAGATAACAAATCTGGGCTTGCTAGTTCATTTCCTTTACGATTTAAAAATAGTGCAGTGATCTCGTCTTCTGTAAAGCCCAACGGATTTATTAAACCTCCTGCACGGTCAATAATGCCTACAATCTTAACCCCTAATTTGCTTAAATAAAATGCAGCCGCCGCGGCTACATTCCCCCATCCCTGTATAATTGCACTTTTACCAATACAATCGGTATCGTAACATCTGTAAAAGTGTTTAACCGCTTCTGCCACACCGTAACCAGTAATCATGTCAGCAATTTTGTATTTGCGCTTCATATCCGGACTGTACTGCGGGTCTTCCAAAACTTTAGAAACACCGTACCGCAACTGCCCTATCTGATGAATTCGTTCATTTTCACGCACATTAAAATGTCCATTCAATACCCCCTCTTGCGGGTGCCAAAGGCCATACTGTTCTGTCAAAGGAATAACATCATGAATTTCATCGACATTCAGATCACCGCCTGTACCATAGTAATTTTTAAGTAACGGAGTGACCACCTTAAACCATCTATCAAGTACTCCTTTTTTTCGTGGATCGGAAGGATCAAAGTTAATTCCAGATTTAGCCCCACCGATTGGAGGTCCAGAAACTGTAAATTTAACCTCCATGGTTTTAGCCAATGATTCAACTTCATTTTTATCTAACCCCTTTCTCATGCGTGTCCCTCCTCCTGCGGCACCTCCACGCAAAGAATTGATAACGACCCAGCCTTCAGCCTCTGTTTCCGTATCTTTCCATTCAAATACAATCTCAGGTCTTTTACGCTCAAACGCCTGCAGCAGATCTTTCATGTTTTCCATATTCTCGCTAATCTATGATTATAAATTTCCTCGCTTTGCCTGTTCACGTTCTATTGCTTCAAACAAAGCTTTAAAATTTCCAGCACCAAAACTCTGAGCACCTTTACGCTGTATGATTTCAAAAAACAAAGTTGGTCGATCTTCTACTGGCTTAGTAAAAATCTGTAAGAGATAACCTTCATCATCACGATCAACAAGTATTCCGAGGTCTTGAATAATTTTTATTTCTTCATCAATTTGACCGACACGATCGGGTAACATATCATAATACGCTTCTGGTGGCGCTCCTAAGAATTCAACACCTCGCGCTTTCAGCTCTTTTACTGTTTTGACAATATCCTTCGTCGCTAATGCGGCATGCTGTACACCTTCACCTTCATAAAACTCCAGATACTCTTCAATCTGCGATTTTTTTTGTCCCTCTGCAGGCTCATTAATCGGAAATTTCACATATCCATTGCCATTACTCATCACTTTGCTCATCAATGCAGAATATTCGGTATTGATCTGCTTATCATCAAAAGAAAGTACATTAACGAAGCCCATAACCTGCTGATACCACTCGACCGTTTCATTCATCTTGTTCCAACCGACATTTCCAACACAATGGTCAATATATAGCAAGCCTACTTCTTCTGGTTGATAATCACTTTCCCATACTTGATAACCTGGTAAAAATACACCGTTATAATTTTTACGTTCTACAAACAGATGAACCGTTTCACCGTACGTATATATACCCGAGGTAACTGCCTCTCCATATTCATCAGATAATACCTGTGGCTCCTGATACACTTGAGCACCTCGCTTAGTTGTTTCTTCAAAAGCTTTTGTAGCATCATCTACCCAGAGGGCAAGAATCTTAACACCATCACCATGCTTTTTAACATGTTCTGAAATGAGGTGGTCTGATCGTAATGCGGTAGTCAACACCAGACGAATCTTACCTTGTCTTAAAACATAGGATGCACGGTCCCGTACCCCCGTTTCTGGACCAGCATATGCTTCGGACTGAAATCCAAAAGCCGTCTTGTAAAAATGTGCGGCCTGCTTCGCATTGCCCACATAAAATTCAATATAATCAGTACCGTTAATGGGCAAAAAATCTTGCGCCAAAGCTATTTTTTCAGCAAAAGTCTGTTTCATTTTAGATTTCTTTTATAATTTATTATTAACTCAACCAGGATTTAAAATATTCTTGATCTTCAATTTCCAAAGCTTCTTCTGTCAGCATTAATGGTCTAAAAGGGTCGATCATAACCGCTAATTCATCGGTCTGTTTCTGACCGATACTTTTCTCCACAGTTCCAGGATGCGGACCGTGAGGAATTCCTCCAGGATGTAGCGTAATTTGACCACGCTCTACACTTTTACGGCTCATAAAATCGCCATCTACATAATATAGAACCTCGTCGGAGTCCACATTGCTGTGGCTATAAGGAGCTGGAATCGAGTCCGGATGATAATCATATAGACGTGGACAGAAACTACAGACAACAAAACTGTCGGTTTCAAAGGTCTGATGTACCGGTGGCGGTTGATGCAATTTCCCCGTAATAGGCATAAAATCATGGATTGAAAACGCCCAAGGATAGTGATAACCATCCCAGCCAATGAAATCAAAAGGATGACTACCATATATATACGGATATATTAATCCCTGTTTTTTAATTTTCACTTCAAAGTCACCTAATGAATCATTAGTCTCTAATTGTGACGGTTTTCTAATATCGCGTTCATAAAATGGCGCATGTTCCATCAATTGACCAAATTCATTTCGATAGCGCTTTGGCGTACGGATCGGCGAAAAGGATTCAATAATAAATAATCGATTCTCAGATTGATCAAAATGAATCTGATAAATCACACCGCGAGGAATAACAATATAGTCACCATATGAAAATGGAATCTGACCATAACCTGTTTTAACGACACCTGATCCCTGATGAATAAAAATAATTTCATCTGCTTGACTATTTTTATAAAAATAATCCGTCATAGATTGTCTAGGAGCTGCTAACGATATATGCAAATCATCATTGACCAGAACCGGTACCCGACTTTCCAGATAATCGTCTTTCGACTTTATAGCAAATCCTTTTAGACTCGTGTGTTTCAAATGCTTTCGCCGTGCTATTTTAGGAGACACATCATAGGGTTCTCCAATCTGTTTAACTAATGTTGGCGGATGACAGTGATAAACCAACGAATATGTGCTTGAGAATCCGTGTGTAGAAACCAGTTCTTCGGAATACAAAGCACCATTAGGTTTCCGAAATACGGTATGCCTTTTAGAAGGAACTTTCCCCAATTGATGATAAATTGGCATAAGTAAATAAGTTTTAAAAAGTGAAATGATATATATAGTGAAGCATGGATCAAACGAATGACACAAGCACAGATAAATAAGAAAAGAGGAAAAATTTAATACTGCGCAAACACCACAGCAGCGATCAAGGCCTTCAAGAAAGCACTCATTCCGAAAATGACTCTTACATATGTGAGTCTGCTGGTGTTCATAATTGGATTTTTGTTTATATCAAATATAATATTTTAATTTTTAATAATTCATAAAAAACAAAGAAAGTTAACCCCGAACTTCCTATATTTAACCAAATTACATCAAACACGTTGTACAAAAATTCTTTTTTAACGTTGAAAACGTACATATAAATAAAAGAAAAAACCGATTTCAATACTATATTCATGACATTATGAAACTTGTTACCTGTATTCTGGAAGATAGTGAACACCTTGCTTTTTTAATTGGTACATCTATATATCCTTGTGGGAATGTTGATTCTAAATTTCCAGATTCTATGGATAAATATCTCCATGCAGCTTTAAGTATCAAAGCCGCCATGAAGGATGCCTATCAAAAGCTCTTTAGTTCAAAAAATGAAGAAACACACCATACACTTACTAACACAATTTTAGAAGCTCCCATACCCCGTCCAGGTTCTTTACGCGATGCTTATGCATTTCGTCAGCATGTAGCAACCTCCCGTAGAAACCGTGGTTTAGAGATGATTCCTGAATTTGATCAATTTCCTGTCTTCTATTTTTCAAACCACCGTGCTATCTACGGTCCAGGCGCTGTTTCCTGCATGCCCAAACATTTAGACAAACTTGATTTTGAATTGGAAGTTGCTATTGTTATTGATAAACAGGGTAAAAATATAACTGCATCAGAAGCGGACTCTTATATTGGTGGCTTCATGATCATGAATGATATCAGTGCCCGAGCATTACAGATGGAAGAAATGAAACTTAACCTGGGGCCTGCTAAAGGAAAAGATTTTGCTACGGTGATAGGCCCCTGTCTTGTCACAGCAGATGAATTGGAAAAATATCGTGTTGATCCGCCCGTGGGCCATATTGGCGTCTGTTATGATCTTGAAATGACCTGCTCAGTTAATGGAAAATTAGTATCCAAAGGAAACCTGCGCGATATGAACTGGACGTTTGCTGAAATCATAGAACGTGTATCCTATGGTGTTGAAGTATTTCCAGGAGATGTCATCGGCTCAGGTACTGTTGGTACTGGTTGTTTTCTGGAGCTTAATGGGACTGCGAAGCTGCATGATCCATCTCATAAAGAACAATGGTTACAGATCGGCGATCAAATCGTAATGGAAGTTACCGGTTTAGGTCGATTACAAAATTACATCATAGCCGCAAATAATTAAGAACACTAAATTAAATAAGCTACTCAACATATGACTACAGAAAAAACAACAGTAATAGATCCAGTTGAACAACAAGCAATATTTGATAATCTTATCAAATATGCGGTAGCTCCGCGCCCTATCTGTTTTGCAAGTACAATTGATGCGGCAGGAAATGTCAACCTGAGCCCTTTTAGCTACTTTAATTTTATGTCTCAGCAACCCCCTATCTGTGTTTTTTCACCATTGCGGCGAATGCGCGACGGTTCTACTAAACATACCTTGGACAACATGCTAGAAGTACCAGAGGTTGTTATTAATATTGTGAATTATTCCATGGTGCAGCAACAGTCTCTCGCAAGCACCGAATATGGAAAGGGAATTAATGAATTTGATAAATCAGGTTTTACGGCTATTGCTTCAGATCTGATCAGCCCTCCACGTGTGGCAGAATCACCAGTTCAATTGGAATGTAAAGTTCATGAAATTATCAATCTCGGTGATGGTCCGGGAGCAGGAAATCTCGTCATTGCAGAAATAGTCCGGATGCATATTCATGAAAACTTACTAAATGATAAAAATGAAGTCTCACAGGAATCACTTGATCTCGTTGCCCGTTTAGGTGGGAATTGGTACAGTCGAGTAACAAAAGAATCACTCTTCGAAGTCCCAAAGCCACTCCGCAATTTAGGTATAGGAGTTGACGCACTTCCCGAACATATCCGTTATTCGGATATTCTTACGGGAAATCAGTTAGGTCGATTGGCAAATGTAGAGCAATTACCTGTATTGAATGACGAGAAGACTTTATTAGTAAATCCTGAAATTATAGCAATCTGGGAAAAATCTCACGGAGATCTTGCCCTAAGACGTAAGTTGCTCCAGATGCATGCCGCAAAACTGTTAGACCAAGGTGAATTGATTTCAGCTTGGCAAATTCTTTTATTAGGAGCCTAATATTAAAATACGGTTCAAAATACATACTGCCATGAGCTATCAAACCAATAGCTCATGGCAGTTCTTTATTACTTAGAAGCCCTGAAAAGATTTATTAGTATCCCTGGATACATTTTTAAATCTCGTTCTAATCGTAGATATGCATTACTTAGGTCCTAAAAGCAATGCTATTTGGTCGTTTTTAGCTAAGTTAATGCCATCCAAAATCAATTTACTCCAATGTTGATGATCTTGAATAATTTCCAGCAATCGATTTTCAATTTGAGTTGCTAACAAATGATCTCCATCATGAATAGCCAATTCCAGTGTTTCAATATAAGCAAGCCAATCTTCGGGATAGTTATGTGTTATATTCTGATAAATCTCACTAAGTAAAACATCCGATTCTTGACCTGTTCTTCGGTCACGAATAACTTTATAAAGCTTATTTTTTGATTTTTCGACCTCATTTTGCTGATGCACGATTGTTTTAGTTTCTGACACAAAGGCTCCTTGCTCATACGCTTCTTTATCTGCTGCTCCACAAAAAACAGATATAATCTGTTTCCCTACAGCCATGTCATAAGTTCCCCATTCTGGATCAAATAGAATCTGACAGGATCTACTATCGACAACCTGACATGGAGAAAAGGTAATCAATTGATTTTTTTTATCCCGCTGTTCTATAGACTGAACAACTCCTCTTACCTCAATTCCAGAAGTAAAGATAAGTGTGGTGTGCAGCCCTATTTCAATGCCATATTCTTTTAGATCAGCAGCATCAAAATCTTCCAGTGCTTTGACTGCTCCTAACAGATACCCAACAGGGGACCCAAATCCATCAGCATGATACGTCTTTCCATGACCAGAAAGCTGTTTATCTGCATAAGCTAATGCCGTTGGACCAACAGTCTTGATATATTCTATTTCACTCCCAGCAATACCTGTCTGAAAAAGTCCGGAGACCTGCAATCCGGAGCTATACACAATAGTACATAGGTTCTTACAAGCAATAGCCTTTTCCAAACCAACTTTTCCCCCTACCCGAAATGACATGGTATTTGCAAATTGATCTAAAACCTCTCGCAACTGATTAAAATCTTCCGTAACAAACAATTGAGGTTGTGGCTTCGTAATATCGTATGAATATGCTAATGCTTTTAATGAATAAGGTAATTTAGGAACTTCTTTACGCATACAGGACGCACTTTCTCCAATTGATGACAAAAGCCCTGCCCCATAAATTTTGGGATCATCTACTGTTCCAATTAGTCCATACTCAACCGTCCACCAATGCAATCTACTCAATAATGCCATTTCGGAAGGTTCACCCATATTTTCTTGTATCGCAGTAAGCTTTGCTTCTGCACTTGACAGCTGCTCTTCGGTTGCACTACTACTTTCTTTAAGGATAGAAAGGTTACGAATTGCCTCATACAGTTCAAAATCTTTCTCTGAAAACATTGCCTTTGTACCAATCTCGCCAAAATATTGCAAATATGCCGCATACTCAGGCTCTCCAATGATCGGAGCATGTCCAGA
This sequence comes from Sphingobacterium sp. JUb56, assembly GCF_014191365.1. Lineage (NCBI taxonomy): Bacteria > Pseudomonadati > Bacteroidota > Sphingobacteriia > Sphingobacteriales > Sphingobacteriaceae > Sphingobacterium > Sphingobacterium sp. JUb56. The sequence continues at coordinate 50,783 of NZ_JACHWL010000002.1, forward strand.
TGATTCATGAATAATATCTGGTGCAGGAGTATATTCAATATGTTCAATCTGACGTATATCTGCTGCTACCACGAGTACCCGATAAGCTTGAAACTCCATAAAAGCTGCAGGAGGAATAAAACCGTCCACTGTAGCCGCTCCCCAACCCATATGTTTAAGACTGTCGTTCATCGTTTGCAGATTTGGGATTTCCTCAATCGTTAATCCTGCTTTATGAAGCCCTGGAATATAGGGATAATATGCAATATTACGAAGATATGCATAGTTCTGGCGCATGACATAGCGCCACACAGCCTGATCAATTGCCGTATAACGATCATATTGTTGCGGTACAATAAAACGTTTCAGATGTTGGGGTAAGCGATTTAATACTGGGTTGCCGTAAGTTTCCATTTATAATTGAGCTATAAACAAATTTAACTTATTTTCTTGAAGATAAACGATAGCATATGAAACAGTTAGGTGTAGAAAAATCTATTTACACAAGCAAAAATGACAAGATTAGCAATGAAATCTTGTTCTTTTTACAATCTTCTTTGCACTAAGTTGAAATCATCTAACTAAAAGTCCGAGTTAACTCAAATTTTCGCAAAAATTAATGATTCTAATATCTCCTAAACATATGCGCTTGCACGTGTACAGCATGTTATATTTTAAAATGCAAAAAGCTCCTATTAAATCCCATCATACTTTGTAATAGTCATCTTTTCTAATTGCATACAGAACGTTGATACGGGTGGGTTCACCATGATAAGCCACTTCTTCCAAAGCTATTTTTTGTGCCCCTAATCTCTCCATTGCTTTTTTTGATCTTTCATTATTATTCCCAACATGAAAATATACAGTATCCACATGATCAAATATATAATCGAGCATCATTTTTTTTACTTGAGGATTTATACCAGTGCCCCATGTCTTTGTACCATAAAAAGTGTAACCGATGAAAATACTGTTATCATCGGAACTATAATTGTAAAAACGTGTACTTCCTAAGATTTCATTGGACAGTTTATCCTGGATCAGGTAGGCACCTTTACTGATTACCGCACCTTCAAAGAAATTTTCAAACATAGGTCTTTTATACCGATCTTTATTAGGGTGTTGCTCCCATACTTTAGGATCATTAGCGACAGCGAAAAGCCTTTCAAAGTCATTATCCTGTAGCGGAACTAGTCTTATCTTACTATTTTCGAGTGGTGCTTGAATAGAAAATGGAATCATTGCATATATATTTTAATAACAGAAATTCAATTGGGGTAAGCTTTGCCTTTATAAAAAATGAGCTCCCGAACAACAAATTAAGAAAACCATTCGTTAATTCAACAGGGATCTATGAAATATTTCTGGAAATTTATTATTTTCGTTTTTTTTCCGGCAGGTTATGGTTAAATAATAAAGAAGGGCTAAAAATCTAAATAACAGACTGTTTTTTACCGTGTTTTAATTGCATTACAATAATTTCACATATTTTGTCAACAGCAACTTTATCAAAATTATATTCTAAACAATAAAACTAAAACGGTATCATAACTAGACCGTTTTGCAAAACGGTTCAAAAAAAGTGATTCATCGTAATCATTTTGTCACAATCTTAATATTTTTCATACTGTTGTAGAAATTATCCTATTTTTACACCTCCTTTACAACTCTTTTTGGAAAAAAGAAAAAGGCAGAATAAATAAACATACTCATTAGAGATAATAAAATTAAACTAAATACCAAAAGGCGGATCATACTTGAATATGATAACCATAATATATGAATACAACTCTCCCGAATAAACTTTACGCTGCAATTACCGCAATCGGAGGTTATATCCCTCAAAATAAACGAACAAATTCTGACTTAGAAAAATTATGTGATACGAATGATGAGTGGATCATCAAAAGAACTGGTATCAAAGAACGCCGCATCTTAGAAGAAGAATTGGCGACTTCTGACATGGCCGTTCGTGCGATTCAGGATCTCGTAGCAAAGTATGGTAAAGATTTAGCTGAAATTGATGCAATTTTAGTAGCAACTTCAACTCCTGATATGCCCATGCCAGCGACTGCGAACATCATCGCTGAAAAACTAGGTCTTACAAATGTTTGGGCTTTTGATATAAACGCTGCTTGTTCTGGTTTTCTATATGCGCTGGATATGGGTGCTTCACTTGTTGAGACAGGACGATACAAAAATGTACTTATCGTAGGGGCTGATAATATCAGTACTTATGTCGATATCCATGACCGTTCAACCAACATCCTATTTGGAGATGGTGCTGGAGTTGTATTACTACAACCTTCTACAGAAGGAGGTGTTATGGACGCATACTTGAGAAGTAATGGAGATGGTCGCGCTTTCCTAAATATTGAAGCTGGTGGAACTCAATATCCAATAAGCTTATCGGATCAAGATACACAAAAAAGATACTTACGTCAAGACGGTAAAACCGTATTTAAACAAGCAGTACAATCAATGAGTGATGCCTGCACGCAGGTCATGCAGCGCAACAACTTAACCGTTGAGGATATCAACTGGGTAGTACCACATCAAGCAAACCAACGTATTATCGATGCTGTAGGTCGCTCATTAAATATTCCTGAAGGCCGTACCTTAAGTAATATTGAGTACCTTGGGAATACAATCGCAGCGACAATTCCATTATGTATCTGGGAAAATGTAAAACAGATGAAGACTGGAGATCTTGTTATGTTAACAGCTTTTGGGGCTGGTTTCTCTTGGGGCGCAAGCTTATTCCGTTGGATGATATAAAAAATAAACCGCTTACTGAAACTGGTAAGTCTGTATAAAAAAAATCCCGCTAATCATAGATCGGCGGGATTTCTTTTTTGTGTGTTAATTTATTTATTTGTAAATCTAAACCAATTGAAATCGGCATACCCATCAACGCCAGTCTTAGTTTTACTATAATTAAACAAAGCAAAACGATTGGCTGTCCAATATAATTCTAATTGCATCTTGAGATCATTTCCGATAACATAAAAGTTTTCTCCATCTATACTGTAGTAAAACTTAGCAATAAAATCTCGATCAGTAACACGTGCTCTGATCCAAATTTTATCACCCTTAAAATTATCGATCTGCTCGATAATCTTATCATTGTTATTCATAATAATACGTCTTTGACCATCCGTCTGTTCTACTGCTACAAAAGCATAAGGAAACTGAAACACTCCGAATCCAGCGACATTACCATCTTTCAGGCTCATTAAATCAATCTCAACTGTTCCTTCTGAATTGGGGCCTTGAACGCGTTGTGTCAGTGTATTACGTGCAACTTTTAATGAATCGGCATAAGATGCTTTTAAGCGCATATATCCTTTGCGCTCTGTTAAGGACCATTTTTCATTGTCAGGATTATGATTCCATTGCCATTGCAAACCTAATTTTTGCTTTGTAAACTCATCTGTTGTTGCAGGACTTTTAATAGGATACACTTTACCAACATTAGGTTTTTTATAAGTAATCACGTCTTTATTTCCGCTTCCTAACATCGGCCAACCGTCTTTCCACTCAACAGGCAAAAGAACAGGTACTCGACCAATCGCCCCACGATCTTGCATAATAATAAACCACCAATCTCCATTTTTTAACTGCACCATTCCACCTTGGTGTAAACCATTTGGTGGATAAGAACTGCTATCATTGATAATTAATTTATGCTCATAAGGTCCGTAAATATTGTCCGACCGTAGACAAATCTGCCATCCTTCCGTACCTCCAGCTGGACAAGTAATATAATATTTTCCATTAATCTTATACATATGAGCACCTTCCATACCAAATCCACCTCCAAATTCATTAGCGTTTTTAAAACGTTTGTCCCAAATTTTAACGTCTTTACCTTTTACAGATTTAGCATCGGCATTTAATTCCGTTAGGTACAAAGTTCCTTGACCATGAGCTACATAAACTTTACCATCATCATCAAAAAATAATCCTGGATCGTATAAGAATTCTGGAAAAATAGTTCTTTCCCATGGTCCTTCTGGTTTATCAGCAATACAGATAGAAAAATTTCCTTTATCCCATCCCCAGTTCTTAGGTGTACAAAATCCAACATAAAACTTTCCATTATGATGCTTGATGGTATTGGCCCACGATCCATTGAGATACAAAGTACCACCTTTCATATCAAAACGTGGATCTTCATCATAACGCTCTACAGGATACCCAACGATCTCCCAGTTCACCAAATCTTTAGATTTTGCTATTGGGCTTCCAGGAACATAATGCATGCTTGTCGAGATCAAGTAAAAGTCATCTCCGACACGGATGATGTCCGGATCGGGCCAATCACCCCACATCAATGGATTTGTAAATGTTCCATTTCCATTATCTGGAGACCAAACCTGCTGCGCATTAGCAGTTGAAAAACATGACAAAAACAGTAGGAAGCAAATCATACTCCTAATGCTGTACTTCAAAAATTTAATCATAATATCTTTTTGGCATCTGCCCATAACTTTACCTGCTGTTGATAAACACGTAATATCAAATATTATTGCAGTCATTAATTTTTATCATTCATTGAGCGCATCCTATATGATGATGATGCGCTCAAGATTACCTTATCTTCTTTTCGTTATCTTCTCCGCTTCCCCTCTCACACTATATCGCACCAATACTTCTGTTGGAGTATCATCTTGTACGTCACAGGCAAATGCAATACTTGAATTACCTTGAGGCAAAACGGCTTTACCTTGGACAGGAAGCTTCTTTATCGTATTAAAATTTTTGTCCGTCAACAAGGCATTTCCGTCATGATCCAATAATAAGTATTGATCGGTTTCGATCGCTCCTTCTATTTTAATCACACCTTTGGAAGTTGTAAATGAAGGATTTGAAATTGTTCCTCCACCTTCTACTTTTAAACGTAGCGCATAAGTTCCTTCGTTGGGGGCATGCCAGGACCAATCAGCTCCGCCAGGTTGTCCGGGTTGCATTTCCGATAAATCACAACGATAGCGATCTGAAATATAAAGTGGATAGAGCAAAAACTGATCTTCAGTTACTTTTTTAAGATGCCATTCCGTTTCTGGATCCCGCAAACGCTTCATTTGATCGTCATTAAAAGCTTTCGCTTTTCGCAACACATCCCAATTTTTCATTGCCTCTAATAACTGATCAATCTGACCATGTTTTCGGAGTGTCTGCATATTAATACTCATTGCATATCCGGAATCAAAACCAGCTGACTCTGATAAAGCCCATTCCAGATCTTCTAAAGTTGTTGTTTCAAACTTACGATCTGCCAAACGAACCAAAAACCAACCTAGCATACGTGGAAACAGATTGCGTCTAAAATATTCCTGATTCTTGATTCTATTTTCGACCTGTCCCTTACGCATTTCTTCACCCCACGGCTCTCCCCAATTCATACGGGTATGCGTATGCCATAAAAAATGATCCAATCGACTTGCATCATTAATCAAATCGGTCTTATCTTTCAAGTTTTTATAATATTCTGTGATAAAACGTGCTGTAGCATAGTAGTCATGACCCGTATACATACTGCCCTCAAGGCCATCAAATGAAATCTGCTTGAGGCCTGTTGTATTGAATATGGTCGCTAGTCGTTGTGCAAATTCATCCTGTAGCACCAAATCAGGGAATAATGTCTTGTAAGGATAATCCCATAATTTATACAACGGTTGTACCTGATCATGTGCAGTAGCCTTTGTTCCGAAAGCCCCTCTTTTACAATCTGTCAACCGCATCCGATTGTTCATTTTCTCAACTTTACCAAATGTAATCAGCTCATCATCTATCTGCATAGCATTAAGGGAAAGTGGCATTTCAAATAAACCGGACACTTGAATTTCTATTTCTTGCTGATCTGCATTCAAATTGTGCAATAACTTCAACTCACCTTGTTTAAGCAAGTGCTTACTTGGAATCGGAGTGACATAAGTATCATTAGTGGTTAAAAAATTAGTTAACGTATGCACCCCAACACGAATACCTTTAGCCTTCGCTTTGTCTACCAGAACCTTTACACCCTGATCTCCATCCTTAACAAAAGACGATTTCCATTTAAAATGGCCCCATGTCTCAAAAGGATCCGTATGGTACACATTCCTAAAACCGGCCATCTGTACCTTATCCAAAACAAAGTCGAAATCCTCTTCTGAAAAATTTGAAATCAGGTAAGAATCCATCGCTGATCGGGATATTTTATCCCATTCACCATCAAGCATGGGATGTGGTAATCCTTGTTCCAATTCTACATGCCCTATGCGATTTAAAATTGCATCCCTATGATCTCCAAAGAGAGCGATCTTTGCACCGATTATCGATCCATCAGGACCAGAAACTGGAAGTGTCAGCGATTTTTCCAACTGTTGCACTTTCCGGTATTCAATTTTTTGTCTATTACGGGCTGACAATTGAAAAACCGTTCCATCTTTTGCATCAACCGCGACCAGATTATAGAAAGGAACGCTGGCTACTGAAAGTTCCGTATTAGCACCTGTGTATGTAAATTTAGAACTATATAAACTTGCTGATTCCTGTGGTATTCCACCATTGGTTTTCGCATTTAATGATTGCATTCCAAATGCGACATCAACATCCTGTGCAATACCTACAATTTCTCCAACAACCTCATGTGAATTGATCTTTACCGGACCAAAAACAACCATATTGTATACATCACTGATCTTAATGATTTCGTAAGTGATGGCTTGCGCCAGCTGTTTTACCTTAAGTTCAATTTGTTGACCATCTTCCATCGAAAGCAAATACTGATCTCCTTTAATCTTTAATTCTTTAGGTAGAATAATCTGTTGTGCCTTGACTGCTGACAAAATCGGATAACTACCTTTGCCTAACAATTCCTTTCCTGCAACTTTAATCGAACTGTAATATCCCTTGCCATCAAGTGTAATTTGAGTTTGTTTCGTTTTCAGTTCTACACCCTGACTCAGATTGGTCAACATGAAGATGAAACATAGTGTCCATAATATTTTCAACTTGTTCCTCATAGTTTAGTATTTCATTATATTTTTGTGTTTATAGCTCGTACAACCTGGTTCACTCATCTCTACTTTTAGTTTCTACTCATCAACTTGATTTTGATCGATTTTATTTAAAGATTGATTTAATTCTACTTAAAAACATGATGTGCAATAACTAAGTCGATTCAAAACGAATTCTCCCTAGTAAAAAAAATAGAAAATTGCAATTACTGATCCGTACTGATTAAAGCAAAAAAGCCATCGGAAGGAGACATCCCGATGACTTTTTTGCTTTAATTCGGAATAGTACTCTCCGCTATTTAACCGGAGTACTTCCCATTTCTATAATTAATTTACCTCCATTTAAAACATCACTTTGAGGAATTAAAAATCCTTCGACTTTCTTTCCATTAAGTGTTACATTTTGGATATACTTATTTTCTTTTGATGCATTTCTTGCTTCAATCACAAATTTTTGACCACGGCCATAGCGTCCTCCCATATTTAGTGTTACTTTAGGATAACGTGGCGAAGCCAACTCATAAGTAGGTGTCGTTGATGCACCACCATCTAATTGAAACAAACCCAAGGCACTCATTACAAACCAACTGCTCATCTGTCCAAGATCTTCATCACCCGGATATGCATTGTAAGGTGTGGTTCCATAATACTGTTCTTGTATGGCCCGCGACCACTTTTGGGTCAGCCAAGGAGAACCAGCCCAATTAAATAAATATGCCACTTCCATTGATGTCTGATTACCATGGTTCAACGGATAAGCACTAAAATTATCACCGGCGGCATTAAAATTTGCTTTTGCGGATTTCTCCATTGCCTCATCCAGTCTGTTTACAAAACGTGATTGTCCAACACCTTCTACTAACCCTTTGGGATCATGTGGCACAAACCAGCTGTAATTAAAAGAATTTCCTTCTACAAATCCAGGCGTATGATAAGGATCAAATGGTTCTATCCAATTTCCTTTTTCATCCTTCGGTCGCATAAAACCGGTTTTAGGATCAAAAATATGTTTCCAGTTTTCAGATCTTTTCAGGAAATAATTATAATCATCTTTTTTTCCTAGCTCTTTAGCCATTTGGGCTAGACACCAATCGTCGTAGGCATATTCTAACGTATTGGATACATAACCTTTTCCAGCAGGAACATATCCATACTTTTTGTAAACGTCTAGATGTTCCACCCCAACTGTACCACCGCCTGGATAACGTTGAGGAGAAACCGTCAACATTTTTTTTAATCCGTCATATGCTGTGCTGAGATCAAAGTCTCGAATACCACTTTGCCATGCCCCTTGAATCTGAGAGGCTACATGCATCGCGACCATGACACCAGTATGTTCAACACCCGCGGGATCGGTATTAAACCAACCCGTATTCTGATAAAGTTGTATAGCTGAACGTGCCCAAGTAGAAGAAATCTCCGGTGCAATGAGATTAAACAGTTGCTGATTATTCCAGAAAGTATTCCAATATTCACCCGCTACAATAGCATCCTTCTTATCCTTTAATTGTCTGATCTCCTCATCTTCATCACGATAACGACCATCCACATCACTCCAGATTGCTTTAGCCGATAAAGCTCTATAATAATTTGTGTAGAACTTCTTTTTTTGAAGGTAATCATCTGTTTCAACCTCTATACGTCCTAGATAATCTTCCCAGATTGTTCTCGAATTAGCAACAACCTGATTAAAATCCCATCCAAATGGAGTTGAAAGTTCAGTTTTAAGGTTATTTCTTGCCCCAGCGATATCCACAAGTGAAACTCCGGATCGTACGAGTATTTCTTCTCCCTCGGTGGTCTTATAATTCACAAAAACACCAAGATCTCCTTTTCCATGAATTTCATTGATATCCATGCGGATGTCATTTGTACTTTTAAACTCATGATTCCGGTTCCATTCCGGTATATAACCTTTCACTGCCTCAACACCTTCATTAACCCATCCTCCCATAGCATCAAAAGGTTTACTAAATTGCAAAACAAAATGGACGGTATACTCCTGTTGAAGAGAATAACCTGTAAAGGCGTTATAATAGGTTGCATAGCCTTCAATTTCACGATCATTTACCTTGGTTATTTTAGCATCCGTCAAATTATGCGGATACTCACTTGGTGTAAACATATCGATCATGATGCGTGCATCATTGCGCTTAGGAAAAGTATACTTCTGCAATGCTGCTCTACGTGTGGCAGTCAATTCAGCCTTTATCTTCGTATCGGTCATAAAAACCGAATAATGTCCCACTTTTGCTTCCTCCGTTTTTTTATCGATACGAGACCGGTACCCCTCATCAGGAAAAGCTTCCCTTCCAGGAGTAACTTGGAGTTCGCCACAAGTAGGTTGCATTAAGAGTCCAGTCATGGTCCAATCACAAAAGTGGCTAAAACCCATGATATTCTCAATCGTATATTCATAGCCGGCTTTCCAAGTTTCATCCTGATTATCGGGTGCAATCTGTACCATGCTTAATGGAAGTGCAGGTGATGGCTTAAACATCCACCTAGAATTACCCGTTCCCATTAACAAATCAACATAATCTGTCCGTTTATGCAGCTCTTGAAACGAACGTTTTATGGAACCAGTAAAGACAATGTTTTGGCCATCTTTTATGGTTAAGATGGAAATTTTAACTCCATTTTTTTTTAGTAATGCAGGTAAATATATCTCTTGAATAGAAGCACCGACTTCAATGATACGTGTTTCAACTAATTTACCATCCACTTCAAAACTCAACTTTCTAGCTACATCAAATTGAGACATATCTACAAGAACGGGCTGTACACGCATGCCCTGATCTCGTAAATATTCAAATGGCGCTGTCTCGGCCGATCGAATTAATGTAGAAGATGCTTCCTTTAATATAACTGCTACAGGAGTTTTCAATTGCATCGCATCAAAAATAGACCAGCTACCAGCTATTGTCCCTAATTGAATCTTATTCATACCCTTGTTCAACCAAGAAACTGGAAATCGAATCTTGATATGAGCTGGGTTTGCTTCTTGCGCTTTCCCTTCCAAAAGCGTATTACTATCCACTCCTTGAATATCTTCTTCAAAACGATGCCCATTCACTTCGATACGAATCTTGTTGGTTCCCGTTTTCGCACCTACAAAATCAATTGTAAATTCACATTCACCTTCAATTGCCAATTGCACTAGCTCAAAATAAAGCGACGGAAAATGACGCGGATGAAATCCCGCCCAATAACCACCACCTGCCCAATTGTCCAGTGGTCCTGGTAACACATAAGGCCATTGTTTATTTGAAAAAGAATAGCCCACATAATATGTGGGCTCTCCTGAAAAACTAGCTAGAAAACTATCATATTGGTTTGGAGACAATGAAAACTCAGAAGACTTACTATCCTTTTCTCCCACTTCAAACAACACTTTGTCTTGTGAAAATGTTGATCCGGTTAAGCAGATCAACGATAACATTGTAAAAAATAATTTCATTTTAAATTACCAGTAAATCATATACAGCGCGGTCGTTAACAAAATAATCAACAATGCACCAATTATAAATCCGGTATGCGGTTTAAACATTGTTCTGTCTATTTCCAATCCTTTTGATACAACGCCATTTCGTTGATCGATTAAACTAATGATCAACATACCAATAATACAGATGACAAAAACAAAACCCATACGGTCTAAAAATGGAATTTCGTACAGTCCTGACGCTTTATTTAAAACAGAAAAACCAGTCGAACTTAAAAACGACAGATCTGCAATATGCGGTAAAAATTTAAATAGAACGGATAAAATAAACCCGCCTATTGTTGCAAATAAAGCTGCATTTGAAGTTGTTTTCTTCCAGAAGAATCCTAAAATGAACATGGCAAAAATACCTGGTGAAACAAATCCGGTATATTCTTGAATATATTGAAAACCACCTTTACTATCTATCCCTAAATGAGGTGCTATGATCACCGCAAGTACCATCGAAAATATAATGGTTATCTTACCGACATTAACCAATTGCTTTTCACTTGCTTTTTTATTGAATACCTTCTGGTAAATGTCCAATGAAAAGATAGTTGCAATACTATTCGATTTACCGGCTAATGAAGCAACTACTGCGGCAGTCAAAGCGGCAAATGATAGACCTTTTAAACCCGAAGGAAGTAAGTTCAATAATACTGGATATGCCCGATCTGGATTTACTTCACCATTCTGAAGCATTTCAGGTTGAAATAACCCATCCTTCCATAACACATACGCAGCTATTCCCGGTAAAACAACAATAATCGGCATCAAAAGCTTCAGGAATGCTGCAAACAAAATTCCGTTTCTAGCCGTTTTAAGATCTGCACCTAAAGCTCGTTGCGTGATATATTGATTACAGCCCCAATAATTCAGGTTTACAATCCACATCCCCCCAATAAGAACAGTAAGCCCTGGTAAATCCAAATAATTCTCGTTATCCTGATGTAGGATCATATGAAAATGATCCGTGGCTTTAGTAGCCATAATCTGATATCCTTCTAGCACCCCTTCTCCACCGTAATTTTCTGCCACTAATTTCAGCGCCAAATACGTGGTTGCCAGACCTCCTAGAATCAAGAAGAAAACCTGAATAACATCTGTAAACCCAATAACCCGCATTCCTCCCAATGTAATAATAACAGCAAAGCAAGCGATGGCATACATACACACTTCTAAATCGAAACCCGAAATGCTACTAACGGCGAGTGCTCCCAAATACAAAATTGAGGTTAGATTGACTACTACGTACAACATCAACCAAAATACAGCCATAATCATGGCAACCGTGCCGTTGTAGCGTTGATGCAGAAATTGAGGCATCGTAAATATCTTATTTTTAAGATATACCGGAATAAAAAAAACTGCAACAATAATCAATGTCACAGCTGCCATCCATTCATAAGTAGCAATAGCAAGACCCATCTTAAAGCCCGAGCCGCTCATACCGATAAACTGTTCGGCAGAGATGTTAGATGCAATCAAAGAAGCGCCGATGGCCCACCAAGTTAGTGAGCCTTCTGCTAAAAAATAATCTTTAGAATCGGTACCATTAAGTTTGGTCTTCTTTTGCCGATAGACCCAAATACCGTACCCCGATACGATGATAAAGTAGATGAAAAAAACCAAATAATCTTTGGTCGCCAAGATATTATTCATATAATTAGAAGTAGGTTTATAATAAATGAATAATGTGCTATATATAACGGTTGATCAAATTCTCCATAAACTCCTGTTGACCACTGATCAACTTAGGTTCTCCCTCATTGATAGCATGAGCACGAAGATCTTCAAGAGACAGTTTACCTTGCTCAAAATCTGCTCCAGCACCTGTATCAAAACTACTATAACGCTCTTTTCTCAATTCTCTATAAGGGGAATTTTGAAGTAAATTATCTGCAGTAACCAATGCGCGTGCAAAATTGTCCATACCGCCGATATGTGCATAGAATAAATCCAAAGGATCTGTAGAATTACGTCTCACTTTAGCATCAAAATTGACACCTCCACCTTGTAATCCTCCTGCTTCAAGAATAATCATCAGTGATTCTGTCAATTCGGTTAAGTCGGTTGGAAATTGATCCGTATCCCATCCATTTTGATAATCACCACGGTTTGCATCAATTGACCCCAATAAACCAGCATCAGCAGCAACCTGTAGTTCATGTTGGAATGTATGGCCCGCTAATGTGGCATGATTTACTTCAAGATTAAGTTTAAAGTCATCCATTAGATCAAATTCACGAAGAAATCCAATCACTGTTGCGGCATCGTAGTCATATTGGTGTTTTGTTGGTTCACATGGCTTTGGCTCAATGAAAAACGTACCTTTAAATCCATTTTTACGTGCATAATCTTTTGACATATGTAGAAATTTCGCTAAATGCTCTTTCTCTCTTTTCATATTTGTATTAAGCAAGGACATATACCCTTCACGGCCACCCCAGAATACATAATTCTCACCGCCTAATGCAATCGTTGCATCAATTGCCGCTTTAACCTGAGCACCTGCATGGGACAAAACATGAAAATCAGGATTGGTAGATGCTCCATTCATGTAGCGATGGTGACTGAATAAATTTGCTGTTCCCCATAGCAATTTCACACCACTCTGTTGCTGTTTCTCTTTTGCATAAGCAACAATCTCATCAAGATGGCGTTCATTTTCATGAATATCATCGGTATAATCCACTAAATCAACATCATGAAAACAGTAATATGGCAACTGCATTTTCGTCATAAATTCAAAAGCAGCATCCATTTTATCTTTTGCACGCTCCATGATTGTTGCTTTCTTATCCCATGGAAAAAAATGCGTTTGACCACCAAATGGATCTGCCCCATTACCATTAAAAGAATGCCAATAGGCACAGGCAAATTTAAAATGCTCTGCCATGGTTCTTCCTGCGACAACTCGTGTTGGATCATACCAACGGAAAGCCAAAGGATTGTCAGAATTTACACCTTCAAATTGAACTTGTTCTACATGCTTAAAGAACACATGATTTCCTGTCAAAATTTTCATCTTATCTTAATTTATAGTTTGTCTTCTAATAATTGTTTCCATTTACCGTATACTTCCTCATATTGCGAAGTATGTTCTGGTTCGATTGTTTTGTATTTTCGAAGCCCCTTAAAAGCTTCTTGTCGATTCGCAAATATGCCAATACCCAAACCCGCTCCTAAAGCAGCCCCTACACTTCCATCATTATCATAAAGCTCTACTGGTGTATTCGTTACTCCTGCAAATGCTTCTTGAAAAACAGGACTCAAAAACATATTGGCATGACCAGCTTTAATCACTTGCGGTGTGATCCCGTTTTCCCTTAACAGATCTAATCCATAGCGAAAGGAAAATGCTATTCCCTCTTGTGATGCCCTCCAAAGATGAGCCGTGCCATGTCTGAGGAAATCTAAGTTTTGGATATGTGCTCCTATCGTTTTGTTATTCAACATCCGCTCGGCACCATTTCCAAAAGGCAGTATATGTACACCTTCAGATCCAATGGGTATACGTGAAGCTTTCGCATTCATACTTTCGTAATCATTTCCATTACCAGTGACCTGACTGATCCAACTATTTTGTATACCTGTCCCATTGATGCACAATAGAACCCCTAACCGTTCCGATTCGGATTCATAATTAACATGCGCGAAAGTATTTACCCTGGATTGCGGATCATGAGCTCTTTGATCAGTAACCGCATAGATAACGCCAGATGTACCAGCAGTAGCGGCCACTTCGCCTGGTTCAAAAACATTTAGGGATAATGCATTGTTGGGCTGATCACCGGACTTGTAACAAACCACTGCTTGCGGTGATAATCCCAGTTCATTTGCTACATCCCAACGAAGCGATCCATAATTAGAAAATACAGGTTGTACTTTAGGCACCAATTCGCGATCAATACCGTAAAAAGTTAGTAACGTATCTGAAATTTGCTGCTGATCAAAATCCCATAGAATTCCTTCTGATATCGAACTTACATTTGTATTGATTTCACCAGTTAAGCGCATGCTCAGATAATCTCCAGGTAGCATAAACTTGTCTATTTTTTCATAAACATTTGGTTCGTGTTCTTTCACCCATGCTAATTTTGAAGCTGTAAAATTACCTGGTGAATTGAGATGACTATTCAAGAATCCCTTTCCTTCTAATACAGAAAAGGCATTTTGACCAATATTTACAGCACGGCTGTCGCACCAGATAATGGCGTTACGTAAGGCGCGTTGCTCTTTATCTACCACTACTAGCCCATGCATCTGGTAAGCGATACCAATAGCCATAATATCCAACGGGTCATATAATCCAGACGCATTTGCTTTTTTAATTGCCAAACACGTATTTTCCCACCACAGATTAGGATCCTGCTCTGCCCAACCACCCTGTAGGGATATAATTTCTGCTTCTGTTTCAGGAAATTGGCAGGAAATAATTTTATTATTTGTAGCTGCATCAATAACAGAAACTTTGATCGAAGATGTACCTAGATCTATTCCTAATAATAACATGTCAATCTTATTTATTTAATTACAAACCAATGCGAATCTTTCGTGGAATATTGACATCAAATCCCACCGAATAATATAACCTTATTTTTGTATTTTGAACACTTACCTGCAAGCCTTTACATATAGGTTGCCTGTATCGAATTATTTGGTATTGACTTACCTTAATTCAATTTTATAAATAAAGCTAATGAAAGAAATATGATTTTCTTTTCCCCCACCATTCTTTACTATCCACAGTCATACTACATTTCTTCCAACGTTGTCATAATTTAAAGTTTAAGAAACGAACAAACCGGTCAAAATTTACTGATCACTACTCGAATAGTATTGGTTATATTATTAATCGCTTTTATTCACCTTCCTGTCAAAATATAAATCTCAACAAATCGGACGTCCTTTATTAGCAGTATTTTAACTTATTGTAATGCTATTTTAGCCTCTTTTAATCACGGTACGTCTATATGCTATTGTTTCAAGTCTAGAAAAAATCATAGAATCAGCTATCGGATTTAAAAAGTGTACAACATGCATTCATCCTCAGAGATGTTAATGAAACGCGATTTGGTCCCAAACCATTATGGACATATGAGAGCGCCCATTACGTTTTGCTATTTTTAGAAACCGTAATGGGCATTTATATATCCTCTGCTTCAATTACAGATTGCTAAAAATCGAGTTCTAATACATAATCTACATCATCGGGCACTGTATCAAGCAATACTAATACGCCTTCTTTTCGTTGCACGAATTCTACTGTTTTTTTATTGATAAATACTCTGGCTGATTTTACCTTTTTATCGGTCAAAGGAATAAAAAGAGCTTTATCTTGCAGATCCAATATATGTACATATAATTTATTGCCTTTTTGTGTTGTCACTCCCCATTTGTGCTGTCCAATACTTCCGCCTCGGGTACCAAATATAGTTTCACCATACAGTTTTAACCACTGTCCCATAGCTCCAAAGCGCAACACTGCCACATCAGGCAAAGTTCCATCAGGTCGAGGTCCTACATTCATCAAAAGGTTTGCATTATTACCTGCAGCTTTTATTAAATATTGGATCAAAGTTTTATCCGATTTATAATTATTATCGGTGATTTTATACCCCCATGATGTATTCATCGTCTCACAAGTCTCTAGGGGTAGTTGCGAGATTTCTACTCCATGCGAATAGCCAGCCGCGTTTTGCCCAGGAAGATCGCGTTCAAAAGCTTGCGCATCTTCTCCCTCTAATGCCGCCCAATGGTGATTATTAATCACAAGACATCCCGGTTGTATCGAATGGATCAACGCATAAATTTCATCAAATTTCCAATCAAAAGTCTTGCCTTTATCCCAAGCTCCATCAAACCAAATCGCTCCGACATCACCATAATTTGTCAGCAGCTCCTTCAATTGATTCAGCATGAATTGATGATAAGTTTTATAATCGGAACCATATGACTTTGAAGCCAGTTTACCATCTACATTATAGTCCGTTCTTCCCCAGTCCAGTAGTGAATAATAAAAATGCAATTTCATTCCATGCTTGTGACAGGCATCCGCCAATTCTTTTAAGACATCTCGTTTGAAAGGTGACCCTTTTACAATATTGTAATCCGAGTATTTGGTATCAAACATAGAAAAACCATCATGATGACGAGAGGTGATACAAATGTATTTGGCACCAGCAGCTTTTAAATCAGCAACCCATTGCTCTGCATCAAACTTAGACGGATCAAAACCTCGAGCCAATTTACTGTATTCATCAAAGGGAATATTCTTTTGCAGCATTGCCCACTCCCCATCAGCCAGCATGCTATAAATCCCCCAATGAATAAATACACCGAATTTATTATCTTGAAAAATTTTACGGTTTTCTAAATTTTCTTTAGTTGGCACATAACCTTTTTGAGCCATAGTAGGTAAAGTGGCTACTGCCAATAGTAATCCTAAAAGATACCTCTTCATAATAATTGTTAAATAAATAATTTTTACGGTTGATTTATAATGATTTAAAAATACATTTCTTTTTTATGAAAAAAGCGAACTACTTGTCAACTTCAAAAAAGTTACAGTATAGATTCTTTAGATAAAATCTTAATTATCAAAACGTATTCAATAGCAGCTGTTTTATAACATTAGTATTCATGACAAAATTCTTACATCAACCTAAATTCGTTCGAAATAAAAAATATAGGTGTTACTATGACGAACGAAATAACCGATTCCTAGAAATTTATTGTTCTATTTTAGATAATCATTGAGTAAAAAATAGAATTAAAACCCGCCAACTTTTGTAAGCATCCAATTTATCAAACACATACTACCAAACTTTAATTAGAGATTTTCCATTTTTTTTGATTTCAAAAGGTCCCGGAGCAGGGTTGGCTCTATTTCGTTTCATTCCCAAATAATCAAGATCCATTCGAATATGCGTACCATCCGGATTTTCGAATGGTAGATTCGAAATCACCGTCTTATTTAGATTTTGCGAGGTAACCATATTACGCTTTTGATTTAACCATTTATCATTAAGAGTCAATTCAAGAAATATCTGATTCTCAACTTTGCTCAATTTTGCTCCAACAACAAAACTGGTATCCATTAAAGCATTCTTTTCCACCGCATTCCTGATCTTATAACCTTTCATCTTGTTTTTACCTTCTGTATTCATTTCACCGAGTTTTTCATTCTTTGAATCAGGAGTTACAAGAACAGAACCTTTTGTATATACATTTCCATTCAATAAAACAGGCAAAAATGCTTTACTATATTGACTTACATCTGCGCCTTGGACGAAGAGATTATTCAAAAATTGCACATCACCACCTGGATTATCCTCCAATGCTTCTAGATCCGTAACGTGTGGTTTTTGATAAGGTGTCAAACGACTATCGTAATTGATCACATCCATACCTCCGGCAAATAAATTATGAACAAACGCTGCTCCCTGAGCATTCATCAATAAACTTTTATTCGAAAGCATGATATTATTTGCGAGTAACATGGGGCCATGCGTAACCTCTAAAAACACATCGAGATCATTTTCATACATTAGGTTGCCCGCTACCTGAGCCCCTTGCGCCATCCAATCCAACCAAATCGCTTTATCAGTTCTATAGATTCGATTGCCAGAAATCTTCGTATCAACAGCACCATGAAATTTGATACCCGCCATCTCGGCTCCCGTAAATAAGCGTTTTATATGAATATCATGAATGACATTATTTTCTATTCTACTGAAAGAACACCCCATGCTTCCTACAATTCCTGCTTGTTCACAATGCGCAATGGTATTATTCCGAACCACATGTTCACCTATTGTACTCTTATTCCAACCAAAATTTAAAGCCCTCTTTATTGTCCCTACATAGCCCTCAGCAGATTCAGTCATATTATTATCGTATTCATCACCATACTTACCTAAAGTAATACCTACACATTTAGAATAGCGGATATCATTATTTTCAATAATCCAACCTTTACTCCAGTGCGTTCCAATTAATCCAATTTGCTCTGCAGTTGGTGGGGCCCAATTTGTCGCCGCATGTTCCATAATTAAGCCACTTACCGTAATATAATTCACAAATGGCTTATCCGGATAGAATAACGTTTGACGTACATTAACTTCAATTGTTTCCTGATTTGGATCAATATCTTTAAACTGCGCCCAAATGGTCGTCTTCAATGAATCAACCTCAGCCCACCACAAAGGATTTTTGTCATCTACCCCTTTCAAGACCTCTTGCTTCTCAGCAGCTTCCATCAACCAGTGTCCATTGAGATACACAGCACCTGTATGATATTTACGTTCTTTAGGCGTTGGCCAGAACCAATCGCCTTTAATTTGATCCCGAAAAGGGTTAAATTTCCCAAATATCCTATTTGACACCTTTACTTCCCACGTATCATTCCCGATTAGTTTCCATCCTTTTACAATTTCAGAGCCTTTAATAATAACTTTTTCTCCAGAAGCCGCTCTATAAACGATCCGCTCCTGATTGGAATTTCCTCCGCGAGGTGGAGTTATCTGCTCCCTATAAATCCCTTCATGTATCGTAATGATATCGCCAGGCATCGCCTTTTGAGCTGCGGCCATTATCGTCTTAAAAGGCTTTGTATTATTTCCATTGTTCGCATCATTACCCGATTGCGCAACGTGATACTCTTTTACTTGTATTCCTGTTTGTGCTGTGCCATTCAATCCGAATAGCAACAGTACGATCAAGTATTTATATTTCAATTTTTTTGTTTTAAAATTTAGATATCTTAATATCCCGTAGCCCTAGTCAACTTTGCTATTAATTGTCTCCCTGAAGTTTTGTTGTTGACACGATATAGATTCCAGTTATTTGTATCCAACTCTTCCAATCTAAAACTCTGGGTCGGATCGACAAGATGTTGTTTTACCCATCTTGGAAAAGCATTTGCAGCACGCGCATTTTCCCAAGTACGGATCACTTTAAAAATCTGATCTTTCTCTGGGCAACTTTCTACATTTTTCTGATTTAATTTGAGGCTATATGTGGCACCCGTACCAACAGCCATTGCCTGAATATGTTCATACTCTTCTACTTTTGATTTTTCTGTAATCGGAAAGTTTCCTCCCATTCCCACAGGAAAATAATTAGCATAAGAAACATCTCTTAGATCTTTACCCTGACTTGTGGCACTGCCCCATTCTCGTGTCTCAGCATCATACAGATTCTTACCCCCACCTACATTCCAGATACTTTGATAGTGCCAAGAGCCTTCCGAAAGGGTAGCACCAGTAAAACGGATATCAGCTATACCGTGCACCTTAGCTTTCTCAAACATTTTTCGGAAAAACCTTTTGGTAGAATAATACCCATGCCCGTTGTTAAATAAAAACTCTTGACCATCAAAATCATAATACCCCAATCCATTAATATTGGCTAAATCAGCATAATACTCGGCAATCTTATCCTGCAATTGCATATTCGGAATCAGTCCGTCATACCCATAGTTAATCGTTACCTGCAGTTTATAAAGTGTATCAAGCGCCTGATGTGAAGTCGCTTTTGTATACCAATATCCTCTCTTAACATTCAACAATCGATATGGAGCCTTATCCGACACACCTAGATAATGAATAAGCTCTTTACCAATTTTAATAATGTTCAAGCTCTTTGAATGGCCTTCCCAACTTCCAATTTCCTGCAAATGCGTCGGATCGTTTACATATAGCAGCGTATCGACTGCATCAATATTCTTCGCTAATAAACGTTTCTGTTGGTACCATATGCTATCGCTAGGAATGGGGCTAGCATCTTTCGTTCCAGGGGCTAAAGAATTAGTAATAGGAGTTCTTCCGATCACGATATTATACTTCTTCGCCAAATCAGAAAATTCTTTATGAGATAGATTTCCACTCGCCAATTTCAAAGGTTTCTTTTCAAAATTTCGTCCATCTAAGTAGCCCAAATTTCCACGATCCGGCCTAACGAAGCCCTGATCATATAAACTAATTGCTTTAAAACCCAATTTATGCGTGTAGTCAATCATATGATCATATTGTCCTCCTTCAGTCAGCACATCTGGTACATAGGCCGCAGGATCTTTTATCCATTTACCGTTTACAGTTGGATAAGGCAAACCTTCGGCTTTGACAATATTCTGAACAACATCCATTAATGCTGTGCTATCCGGACTTCCCCAAAAAGCAATGGAAGATCCGATATAATCTACACCAGGTAAAGGTTGTACCTGTAGGTGATTAGGAGTATTGATCGCCATATTCGGGATCAATGAAAAATAAACCTCACGTGGACTTCTTCTATCTCTAGATTGATAAGTAATCGAAATCCGACCATTTTTATCCACCTCAGCAGCATTTCCATATAAAATTCGGTAGTAAGGTTCTTTATGTCCATAAAATGCAACATCATTAACACCATCCCCCCCAAGGGTAAAAACCTGTCCTTCATGCAAATGGGCAGGCAACGGAAACCGCTTATCATCTGGTGAATGAATGATGTATTGAAATGGAGCAGCATCACCTTGAATGTCAGCAGTACCGCCAATGGTATTATCATTAAGGGCAAGCATACCAATGGCGTAATTTACCGAGACACTGGTATCTCGGCTCACACCAATAATCTCTCCCATCAGGTTCGTGATATTTGTATGGTATGAACCCCATTGAATCGCTTCAATATCTTGTGAATTTGTCAAAGACAGCAACTTCATTTTAAAATATTTTGCATGCGGTTCAATACGAATCCTAGCAGAAGATCCATTCGAATAGACTACTGTAATAATTTTTTCACTTTTCGAATAGACCGCTTTTTCGGGATAAGAATAAACTCTTTTTTTTGCATTATAAAGAGTCATCAAAGGTGAAGGTTTGTCTGCAGGACTAAACTCTCTGAAAGGCCGTTTTGTTATGTTCTGCATACTGGTTATATACCCCTTTCCATCTATCGCAATCTTAAAATATGCAGTCTGTAAAACAGTTTGTGCCTGCAAAGTATTTCCGATTCCCACCAGAAGCAGAAACAAACTACAACATTTCAAAAAATTCTTATTTACGTACATCATCAATTATTTTATAAGTTGAATTTACTAAATTTTTACTGTCGCAGACTTGCCTGCTTTAATGGTTACCCTATTCTTCCAATCCAAAAAAGCATTTTCACCCAAAGGTGTCGAAGCCTGTTGCTTATCTTCTGTTAATAGCGTTACTGTTGCATCGAATGTCGTTGGATTAAAAATTGTCAATGTCATACCAACTTTCGTTTTCTTGATCTCCTTAACAACAACATGATCAAATGTATAAACCGTTCCTAGATCTTTACGTATATATATTCCAGGTATTTCCAAAGCCATTAAGGCTCCATTTGTCTCATTCCAACCTGTTTGACCTCCATCCCCACGTGAACCACGACTATCCGCGTCACAGTAAGTCAACCGTTCTGTAATCTTTCCATTGGGCTGTATTCCCTCTGCATGGGCATGAATAACATCTCGTATAAAATCTGCATATAGCGTATCTTGTGTTTTACGGTACAGTTTAAAAAGCACATCACCAGATTGGGTACAAAATCCCGGAGCACCATGCTTATTCTGTGTACTGGCCCAAATAGCTCCAGTTAAATTTGCTCCTAACTTTGCTAATGCCGTATTTTTTGGTAGACGATACGGAAATGAAACCGTCCATGATGCTGTGTAATCTGCCAATTGTTTTGTCTGATCCAGATATTTCTGTTCACCTGTCACTTCATACATCGTCATTAAAGATGTCGTCAGTGCAATAGCAGTTTCTGAATCAGCATTTTGAAGGATATCTCCACAAGCACCAGAAGTAAAACCGACCAAAGCAAAACCATCGTAATAGTCCTTGGCTGCCAAGTGAGCTACTTCCAAATATTCTGGAACATTAAAATACAACGAAGCAAGTGCTAGGCCACCTACTGCCATAGCACCGCCCGTTGTGTTATATGCAGCTACCTTTCCCGATTCAATAGCAAAATAATTACCCCATGTTCCCTCTTCTTTCCAGGTTTTTACAAAAGCATCAGCAAGCTGTCGTATATTCGTTTTCCATTCATCTGAAATCGCATTGGATCTCCCCTGTTTCTCCAGCAACATAAACTGTTTGATCATCCAGTACAAGATATCTGCATTTTTTCGGGTCAATCCGATTCCAGGAATCCACTTCGCTGCATCGCGGTTTATGACTTTTCCGTCGGCACCAAGGACATCATAGTAATATCCGCTTTTACCTTTACCTTGGGGAAGAGCAAAATCAAATGTATTCTTCACTTTTTCCAAATGTTCTTTATCACCTTGTGCTAACATGGGATAGGTATTCATCAAACCTCCGACCCATCCATAGGACATCCAATTTGCATTTTCTGGACAATAAAAAGCAACACCATCACCAACGTAATAACGCTCATCGATATTTTTCGCCATCTTGAGGAGTACCTCACTCATCGGCATCAGATTTCTTGGTTTTTCCGCTGTCACATGTGCCTTTCTTTCACGCATAAAACGATTATATAATGTCGCAACATCTTGGCTTTGAAAATTAATCTTTGTCACTCGAATCGTAATTTCCTCACCAGCGGTGACAGACACCCCTCGATCCGGACTTTCACTAAAACCAATAAATTCAGGTTTCTTTTCCCTTACTCCAGGTGCACTGATAATGAAGCTGGCCACACGACGATCTAAACTCTCTTCAATAATCAAAGCATGATCTTTCACTTCCTCTTTCCAACTTATACCCTGATCTGTAAATAAGAAAGTCCCCTTTCCTATATTTCTGTTCAAATAAGCGATCATGGGCGTTGCTGTGTTGCTCACATTAACTTCGATGCGGGATTTAGCCCCAAATTCAGGAGAAAGCTGTGGAATCGGATTAGACGTTAAAGCCAGATCTTTTCTAAAATAATCCGACTTATCCAATCCTGTTGCATATTCCCGATTAACAATGCGTTGTCTATTTCCGTTATAAACCACTGCTGGTATCATCACAAAATTGTCGCTGTTCCAATCGTATTCATCAAAAGCTACTGCAACACCAACATTGTCCATTGTTCTTTTAGCTTTAAAAGTAAACCGATAGATCGATTCCTCACCATCTTTTATGGTTTCTACTGTCTGCTTAACCTCCCAATTATCCGAATTTGATCCTATCACTTGGCTCTTTAGTAATTTCGCTTTATCATACTTGCAGTCCAGCAAACGTAATTTTACTTGATTATCTCTTTTCACAGGCAACCAATCTTGCCCAGAAACAGATATGGAGATTAAACATCCGCAGGCTATTGCTACTACTTCACTTATTTTCATTAGTTATTTCTTTTGTGCATCTTCAATAACATACCAAGCTGTACCACCCGGTTTAACCTCTACGGTCATCTCAATATCTGCTTTATCATCCAAAGCTTTTGCCGTCGTGATACCTTCTTCATTGGTAAATATGGCCTTATCTTTAATACCAGTATAATACAGCGGAAGTCTTACCTCCTTCTTGATCGTTTTATCCGTTGGGTTAAAGAAAATCACCATACCCTTTTCATTAATAAACGGATTTACATGTAGCATGCAGTCGAGGTCACGACCATTTGGGCGGCTTACATGAATAATTTCTGAAGTTAATATTTCGCGGTGCTTTTTGAACCACTTAATCTTCTGTGATACCATTGCTTTAGTTTCGGGAGTATCATACAGTCTATTGCCCCTAATTGTTAATTGACTGCCGCTTGCTAGAAATTGCATCAATTGACGTTCATAGCGATCCAGATTTTGAGCTAGCGGTTCGAGTCCAATTTTTGGATCGTTGGAATAGAATCCGACCAATTGTAAACTGATCCAGCCCATAGTTGGTAGTTTATGCCATGTACCGTCATAAATATACTGTCTTCCTAAGAGCATCTGCTGATCAGGAGTCAGATTCGCACTCGCTTCCCGATACCCCATACCTGTTGCTGATTGACCATTTAAAAAATACCAATCCGGTATCGGTACATACATATTTCGACGTTGCAATTCATGTATTACCTGCACCT
Organism: Sphingobacterium sp. JUb56; assembly: GCF_014191365.1. Taxonomy (NCBI): domain Bacteria; kingdom Pseudomonadati; phylum Bacteroidota; class Sphingobacteriia; order Sphingobacteriales; family Sphingobacteriaceae; genus Sphingobacterium; species Sphingobacterium sp. JUb56. The sequence continues at coordinate 75,293 of NZ_JACHWL010000002.1, forward strand.
GACTTTTCCACTGTTCCCATTGAGAATCGTAAAGGCCATGATGATGTGGATGCACTGTAGAAGCACAAGGATCGCCATGATAAGGACCATCCATGTTGTAGGTCATTAAGCCTGTTTTATCAAAAAACTCCCACATCTTCTTATAGTAGGTATCTTTCCAAGTACTGGCAATACAAACACTTTGTCCAAAAAGACTTCCCGGTTTTCCCGTAACGGGATGAACACAATCTACTTCCGCACCACGACCTCTGGAGGCTACCTGTAATTCATAACCGCCCATTACAATTCCCTTATTTTTCGCGTATGAGGCAATATTTTTCCATAAGGCTACATATTTATCATCCAGATTATCATGACTGATCCCTGGCCATGCCTGAATATCCAATCTTTCCATACCCAACTCCCCCATCTGATCGATAAAGTTTTTAAGCGTTTTTTCATCATGAGATGTGATGCCGCCAGTCAGTAAGGATTCCGTTGTTTGAGGCGCCAATTTTTTATACATACGACGATGTGCCAGACTTTTCCTTTCTCGGTCGTCTGCGTCTTGTAGCAATTCAAATGTCAGGTAGGATTTGAATGACTCTTTATTCGAAATATCCACATCGGGTCCCATCGGTAAATGGCTGACTAAAAGATTACGATGTGGGAAATCAAGAAAACCGTCCTCCGCTTGGTTGTGGGTAGCCCAAGTATTATATTCTTGATCCACGATCCATTTCGTTGTGGATTCTCCAGCTTGATATGCTTCTATTTTATCCCCTTGATAGTGCATCAGCGCACTACCTTTTAAGTTCGCATTAACCAATGCAAAAGAAAAGTCACTTTCGACATGAATACGATTAATTTGATCTTGGTTTACGGCCAGAACTTCTGTTTCAATTTGATTCAACCGAATCAAATTATCACTATTATTCAAAACTTCAACCCATTTGGTAATAACAGGAAGTCCCTGATAAATCTCATAGTTTACCTTTACTTCGATATTTTTAACCATGTCCATTCGCTCGGTAGGTTTGAAAGTCAAAATCAGACGAAGTCCTTTTACCGGCCAATCAGTAGCTACAGCATTGTATTTTTGTTGCCATGGATATCGTTCCAACGGAGCTGCTGTTTCAATGGAGACTAATTCAAAAGCTTGATCATCCGTTTCCATTTCAGGCAACCAGCTTTCCATCAGATAAGACTTTTCAGGTTGCCCCTTGAGCCCACCCACTTCATACCAGATACTATCGAGCATAACTCTCGCTTCCGGTTTTACTGCTCGGACATATTCTGCCTGATTGGATAAATTCTTGTAACCTATACATGCTAAGTTATCAGCTACATAAAACGTACGGGACACTAAACCATTATTCAATTGAAATTGAGCAGTTTTATTATCTTTATTTTCTTTTATATATAAATTTGTAGCATCCTTTACTGGAGCAATCAACCAGTCAGTTCCGTAGCTCTTATTTTCAAATTCACTAACCACACTCTTACCTAGACCAGGCTTTTGGATATTTTTCATTAAAGCCAATCTAGAGAGATCTCTGCTTCTATCCCGTTCTTTTTTCTTTTTATAATTGATTAAAAAATCAGATTCTTCATCGAACCCCTGTTTCTCAAAAGTACTCCATCTTACTTCATAAACTTCTCCCATAAAAGCTTGTTTTCCTTCATTAGAAATTGCAATTGAAAAATGAGGAGCTATTGTTTTAGTCGCATTAAAGCTTCCTGTTTTTTTTCCATTCATCCAAAGTTCACCAACTCCATTCCGTAATGTGGCCGCTAGATGAATCCATTGACCTTTGACTGCATTCCCAATACTTGTCGTGCCTTTATCTGCTGAAATAAACACCCAGCTTTTCCCACGTTGCGCAAAACCATAACCTTCCTTTGTCGTACCGTTCAAAGCGACAATATTCATTTCACCAGATTGTGAATCTATTTCCTTTGCTTTTACCCAGACTTCAAAAACAAAATTTTCTGTAGCTACTCCTATTCCAGATGACATACTATAACCATCAGTTTTACCATTAAATAAAATGGCTCCTTCACCCTGCTGTGCTTTTTCAGCAGGTGCATCAGCATAAAACAAGGGCCTATCTATTCGTGTCAACGTAAAATTCCCTTGCGTTGATTTCACCTTTTCAGGCCCAATTGCATAGGTTACATTTCCTACTTTCCCAAAATTAAAATGCCCTAAAGGCTTCACCTTTGCCTGTAAGGCATGATGAAGGATAATAAAAAATAAAAGTATCTGTATTCTTTTCATAATCAACTGCTAACAACCCATTAGATTAACATTGGGATTTTTATTACTGGTTAAAATCGAGAAATAAAGCGCTGGTTTTCCTCTAAAAACTTTATCTCAAACGATTCAAATGTAAACTTCACTATATTCTATCTTGATTACCACCAATAATTTGATCTATTATAATGTTATTTTGCACTTATGCTTATGATCAAAACTAATGATGGCTTCTCATGAAACAAAACGGCGACTTATTTTGTGAATAAGTCGCCATTTTATCTTAGTTAAAAAAATCTTAAAGTAGAGGATCAAATGTTCCTCCCCATTCTTTGTTTTGTTCTATTTTAGAATTCCGATTCAGTACATCCTTATGGACCGGATAAAACCAATGGTTTAGATCCAATTTAAATTGATATTGTTTATCACCATCTAGGCATTCTACAAATTCAAAACGGAACAACTTGCGTACTGATGGATCATACATATCTTTAGCCCAATCAAAATTTTTCAAATCTTGTTCATTTTTAATTACAGCATTAAGTCCAGAACGAAATTTAATAGTATTCAACAAATCATATCTTTTCCATCGACGAATATCAGTCCAACGTTTACCTTCATAAGCAAATTCAATGAATCTTTCGTCCATATAGGCTTTGCGGATGCCAGCTTGATCAGTAGCTGTAATACCATAATTTCCTGTTCCCAGCTCAATTCCCGCTCGCTTACGTATGTCATATAGTACCTGTAATGCCTCTGCACTTTTTCCAACCTCATTGGCACATTCACCATAGTTCATGAGCACTTCTGCAAAGCGGATTTCAACCCAATCTGTCTGTGCATCATATACTGTAGGTATGGTCAATGCCTTATCAATACCTTTGAGTTGAAAGTATCCGGAAGCACTACCACCTACTCCCTTACCTAACTGATCAAATATTAGGGTGGTATACTTAAAGCCAGATTCTGCTTTCGGATCGGCCACTTTACGCCAGGCATTCCAATATTTCATCCCTCCTGACAGTACATCACTTGCTGGATAAGCTGTACCTGGAGAAAAAACAGTAGCATAGAAGCGTGGATCCCGATCCACATAAAAATCGGTCATAAACTGTTCGTTATAGGCTGGATCATTTTTCAAACGATTTTCATCCAAGACAAGTTTTGATCCATTCTTTTTAGGATAAGCCATTAATAGGGGTAAAATAGCTTGATTAAAATTGGCATTATCTTTAGTTAATGGCTCAGGACGAATATTCTTTTGATCCAATCTATGATCAGGATAGTAATACTGATTGACCATAATTACTTCATTATTACGTTCGCTATACCAGATATCTTCAAATTTGCCATTAAACAATCCTTTTCCTACTGTCTTTAAAAAATCAACAGCCACTTTATTTGCTAAATAAGCTTGGTCCCATCGTACCTTATCATTAGATGGATTGAATAGCGGGCTTGCATACTGCAACAATAGACGTCCCTTAAAAGCCAGTGCAACTCCTTTATCAATTTTCCCATAATCTGCACCGGTCCAAGTATCAGGTAATACGGCGATTGCTTCATCCAAGTCCTTTAATATTTGAGCAACGCATTCTGAGGTAGTATTGCGAGAGACAAACAAGGAAGGCACATTTGTAATATCTTGAACATCCAAAATAAGTGGTACGCCTCCTGTTGCCCATACCTTACCCCAATAATCCCAGGCTCTCCAAAATTTAGCTTGACCAATCATCGTTTTCTTTTCTGAATCGGACAATACCGTCACGGTCTCCAATTGTTTTAAAAAGAAATTAATACGATCTATATTTGCATAATCCCACTTTTGACCTTGATTATCGACGTCGATCAATCCCCTAGCCAAGTTTCCCATATCTGTAGGACCATTCATACCTTCATCCGTTCCATTAGCAGCTATTGGCCACTCTGGCAACATCCTTCCATAAATATCTGTCATAAAAGCATTGATCATAACTTTATCAGACCATACATTTTCTGGACTAATTGTAGCCGTATTTTCATAATCTAAACTACAGCTGCTTAACAGCAATGCAAAAGCAGTACTATATATAATATTTTTAAGTTTCATATCGTCTTAGGTTTAGAATTTAACATCGATACCAAAATTGTAAGACCTTAACACTGGAAATGCATTCCCATTACCGATCTCAGGATCATAATATTTATTGAATTTGCTCAACACAAATAGATTCGTACCTGTAGCAAATAAGCGTACATTCTCAAATACTTTATTGTAAAATGCACCATTCTTCGGCAGATTATAACTCAGTGTCAAATATTTCATTCGCATGAAACTAGCGTCTTTCAACCAGTACTCGCTATTCGTTTGATATGTTTTTGCATTATTGGCTCCGATACGCTTTGGCAAAGTTGCATTTGGATTTTCTGAAGTCCAGCTATCATCATACCATTGATCCCACATTCGGTTCCACTCGACTCCACCTGCTAGATCTGACATCCATTTCTTTTCCCCTAAACGTCCAGATAACATCGTTTCCAAATGAAACCCTTTCCAACTTATTCCTAGATTCAGACCAAATATGACAGGGAAATTTTTTGACCGGAGCATAATCCGGTCCCAATCGTTTATAATTCCGTCAGGAACACCATCAGGTCCGTTTAAATCTTTATAGACCATCATTCCTAATTCAGGCGATAATCCATTATGTTTATATTTAGGATTGGCTTGATTAAAAGCATCTAATTGTTCCTGAGTACGGATAATCTGATCGAACGCCCAACCCGTGATATTGCTTCTAGATTTACCGACAGGAATATCAATCCATTGCGCATTCTCTGCATAATCCTGTTTAATTACTTTATTCCATCCGTAAGACATAGTTAAGTTTGCAAAATAACTTACTTTTTCATTTCCATCACGAAAGCCTAGTTGCAAATCCATTCCTTGTGCATCAATCTCGCCATAATTTTCAGCGGGCATTGATAAACTATAAGTTGACGGTAGTGTATTTTGACGGTTTCCTAAAATATCATAAGAATTACGGAACCAGTAATCCGCAGATAAATTCCATTTTTTCAAAAAATTCATATCCACACCAAAATTGTAACTCAGTGCTTTCTCCCAAGTTAGATTTGGATTAACTACGCTTCCATAAGTTAACCCTACTGATCGCGATGGGCTAGTACCAAAATATGCTGAACTACCCGATTGATACGATTGTTGCCATTGCCAACCTCCTACAGCATCGTTACCAGTTAAGCCTACGGATCCACGCAATTTTAAGGTCTGAACGATTGACTTATTAAAGAAGTTTTCTTCAGAAATCACCCAACCAGCAGATCCAGCGGGAAAAAAGCCCCAACGTTGTTCAGGTGCAAAATTCATAGAACCGTCTTCACGAAAAGAAAAGTTAAACAAATACTTATCAGCGTAAGTATAATTAAACTGACCTATATACGACATTCGTCCACTCACCCAATCCGTATCTCCATCTCCCCACGTGTCTGCCCTAGCACCACTAGCTGCCCAAAATTGATCCGTTCTATAAACTGGAAAGGTTTCGCGTCCCCCCGTTACACCAGAACCAGCACCTTCATACCATTCAGTAACTAAGGCTGCAGCTACGCGATGTTTTTCATTAAAAACATTTGCATAGTTCAATTGCATATTAAACTGTTTGTCATCGCTCCAAGTTGATTTACGCTCAATAAAATCTTTACCTACCCATGTTGATCTCCGCACACCTGTAATATCATTATCATCGGTAGACACAATACGATTATTCGTTCCGCTTCTCTTCATCACCATCATATCGTAATTTGTAAAGAAGCGATTTCTCATATTATTAGCCCAACTTCTGCTATACATCGCTTTTGCACTCAGACCTTTTAAAAAAGGAGCTTTATAAGTACCGCTCAAAATCAATTGTGGCTTCAAATGGTTTTCCTTATCGTAACCACTAGCACCTGCAACACGAGCCCCAACATTACCGATCCATCCATAATCTATAAACTGACCATTATTGGTATAAACGGGTTGATCGGGTTGCCAGATCCTCAATTTACCATAAGTATCAGCAGGATCGGCATTATCAGCAATGCGTCCTGTCATGTCATTGTACAACGCAAATCCCGTGAAAATTTCTAAATCTTTCGTAATATCAGCTGTCACATTCATTCTCACATTATACTTATCGTAAGTCATCGGTTCTAAAAATCCCTTTTGCTTTACGTAAGACCCTGCCCCAAAATAACGCACCCTTTCACTTCCACCATTAACACTTAAATTATTGGTTTGCGTTGTTGGATTTTGCCAGACATCCGCCAACTGATCGTAGCCCCATCCATTATTGATATTTTTATAATGGTCCAATTCTTCCTGTGACCATGCCCAACCAGCAGGATCTGCTGATCCATTGATGCGCGAATACAATTCCCCCGCTTGTACTGCGCTGGTTAGACCCATATTTTTAGTACGTGTATCGATACTATATCCCGTCGAAAAATTAAAAGTCGGTTTACCTAAACTTCCCTTTTTTGTCGTCACTAAAATAACACCGCCAGCAGACCTAGAACCATATATAGCTGCTGAGGCGGCATCTTTCAAAACGGTAATATCATCAATCTCGTTAGGGCTTAAATTGTTAAAATCTCCTGCACCTCTCACCACACCATCAATCACGTAAGTTACGTTTTGATCATTAAGAGATGATCCTGTTCTAATACTGATACTTGGTTGCGATCCAGGAATCGCATTTACAGTACTAACATTTACACCAGGCAGTTTTCCAATCAATAAATTTCCCGCTGATGTTGTAGGAATTGTATTTAATGTTTCATCGACTTTCATTGTAGAAACCGCTCCTGTCAATAATGATTTCTTTTGAGAAGTATAGCCAATAACTACAACCTCATCTAAATCACTGATTCCCACTTTCATTGTGATATCATGAACACTTTTACCCTGAACTGCACGCTCAAGAGTCTCATATCCGATGTAGGTGTAAACTAAAGAACTTGAAGAAGAAACTCTTATTTGATATTTACCGTCTTCTTGTGTTTTCTGTTGGTTTCGTTTCCCTTTTTCAGCTACAGTAACTCCTTTCAAAGGATTTCCATTTACATCGACGATCCTACCGGAAACAATTATTTCTTGTTGATTATTTTTCTGATTTTCAAGCTCAATTTGACCAGTATTTAAAGTAACAAATTCTGTTGCTGCATGGGTCGAGTTATTGATCGTAGCCAGCGCACATAATAGTGTTAGATTCTTTGTCTTTTTGCCAAAATTTAGAATGTGTATTAATTTGACATTTTTCATAATTTAGTATATTCTTGATTAGTTAATTAGGAAATTAATGGGCAATGAAGGAGTCGCATTCCTTCATTGTTTTTTCATTCGTCTATATTCTTATCCATAGGCAATTATATTTTTCATTAGAGTATTTATACCTAAAGAATTGCATAGTCTTTAGTTTATGCCTGTCTTCCAATAGTATAATTCATAATTTGGTTTTGATATGCTAACCTGTGGTCGCAGATTGTTTATCGGAATAAATCTCAAAATTATATAAAGGGATAACCACCAATAATTTGATTTTTTATAATGTTATTTTTGCGCACAATTATATTTAAGCAGAACAGCTTTATTTAGTTACATTTTTTATATATCTTTAGGTGCACTAAGAATATAACCCGTTATAATATCTGCTCTTCTACCAGAATTTATTACTAATATTATGCAACACATCTACGAAAATTTCACCTTTCCGCCGGATCAATCATTTACGATTCGTGCAGAAGAATTGGAAATCAAGAAATATACTTCCTTAAAATCGCATGTGAATTTTGAGATAGCCTTATTGGAAAACTGCACTGGAAAGCGTTTTATAGGTGATCATATTGAAGATTTTAAGGGAGACGAACTCGTACTTCTGGGAAGTTATTTACCTCACTGTTGGCAATATTACAATACGATAAACAGCAAGCGTCCTGCTGATGCTATTATTGTACATTTCTATCCCGATTTCCTCGGAAAAGATCTATTGACAAAACCTGAGGCAGTACACTTGAATCAACTTTTCGAAAATGCATCAAAAGGGGTATTGTTCACCGGTACAATTGTGGTTGATGCAAAGGAAATATTATACCAAATGTTAACGGCTACAGGACTTACACGTGCAGTTCTAATGTTACAACTATTGGACAAATTGGCTTTATCGACTACATGCAAAACACTATCATCACCCTCATTTCATATTATCGAAACTTCAACTGAGGCCAATCGAATTAATCGTGTATTCGACTATATATTTAAGCATTTTAAAGAAGATATTTCTCTTCAGGATGTGGCTTCTGTCGTACCAATGTCCACCTCTGCTTTTTGTCGATTTTTCAAAATGCAGACTAACCGGACATTAGTTGATTTTATCAAGGAAATACGTATCGGGCATGCTGCCAAATTATTAATGGAAGGAAATTACAACATCACGGAAACCTGCTACAAAAGTGGTTATAATAATATTTCCAACTTCAACAAGCATTTTAAAGATGTCAAGGGAAGTTCACCTCGAGATTTTGCCAAGAAATACAAAATTACCGCCGAGATTGAAACACTTTAATTGTTAAATTCATAGAAGGGCAAAGCCTCTACCCACTTTTCCCCTTCTTCTGTTCCATTGACACCTTTTTGATAGGTATTCATTAACTTATTCCATGAAGCGCATTTGGGATTATGGGCTTCAGCTACTTTCCCCATTTCATCTAGATCAGCACCCACAGGTACAGATATCGCCATTACAATGAGATCTTTAAAATGATAAAGTGTGATCCGCTTATAGCCTGCTTTCTTAAATCCAGCCTCAACTTCAGGCCATACCTGCTTATGATAAGTTAAATATTCCTGTAGCTTTTCATCATTATCAACCGTATTCACAACAAATACTTTCTCTTCAAATGTTGTAGAATCCTGATTATTTTCAGGTTGCTTGCACATGACAAATAAGATAGAACTGCATAATAAAACAAAACTTATCCCAAAATTTTTCATAACTATATCAATTAAAATAAATATATATCGCAATCATGACCGTTGCAAGAGCAGCCCATGTCCACCAAATAGAACTAGAACTGCCCATTTTATCTTTAACGTCCAATAATGTAGGGATCTCCGTCTTAACTTCAGACTTTGTTAATAAAGTTATAGCAACAATAACGACACTCAATGCTACAAAAATATAAAAAGAAAGCATTAAAAAATGAGGCCAATATCCTTCATAAGGATAATTAAGTACATGACAAGCACCTAGAACCAAGCAAATGAATCCTCCACCGTAGAGTACGACTTCAGCCGCTTTACCATTAATACGCTTCCAAAAAATGCCCCATAGAAAAACCACAGCGAGCGGTGGCGAAAGAATGGACACTAATCCTTGTGTTAGATCGAAAAATCCTTTACCGGAATACGAAAATAAAAGTGCAATACCTACCCCAACAATCGCTGCGACCACCGTAACCCATTTGCCCATCCTGACCTGCTGTTCCCGATTAAGCACCTTAAATTGCTGGACAACATCCAATGTAAAAACAGTACAAAATGAATTCAAGCTTGATGATACAGTATCGACCAACGAAGCAATCAATGCGGCAATACTTAAACCAAGAAGACCGTGGGGCATCAATTCTTTGATCATTGTGATATAAGCATTATCAGGCGCTGTATCTCGAAACAAAACATAACACATGATACCCGGCAGGATAAATATAATCGGCATAATCACTTTTAGGGTTCCAATAAAGATAGCACCGTACTGGCCTTCTTTCAAATCTCTAGCCGCCAACACTTTCTGAACAATGGTCTGATCGGCACACCAATAGTAAATTGCGACGACAGGATAACCTAATAAAATTCCTACCCAAGAATATGCGGCATTGGATGCTGGCAAAAAAAGTTTCCAATAAGATTCTGGCGTTTGACTGACTAATGCATCAACACTGCCAATTTTTTGAAACCCTAAAAAGGTAAGTATAACAGAAGAGATGATAATGATAACAGATTGAAATACACCGGTCCGTACCACTGCTTTCAACCCTCCAATTGCCGTAAAGCTTGTTGCAATAACCGCGATCACGGCGATCGCAGTAAATAACGAAATACCGAATATTCCAGATATGAGCAAACCTCCTGCATAAAGCGCACTTCCTAACCACACCACCAGAATAGAAATCAAACTATATACAATTAAAAAATTATAGGATCGCTTACCGAAACGTATCAGTAAAAATTGAGGGATTGTAGTGATCTTCGTTTTCAAATAATAAGGAAGAAAAACCATCGCGAGCAACATGAGAAAGACCCAGGCCAATAATTCAAAATTACTGGCAACAATACCATGTGTAAAACCTATACTGGCAAAACCGATCAACATCATAGGGCCAGCATTAGCACCAAAAATAGAAAAACCGATCTGCCACCATTTCAGTGTACGTCCACCCAAAAATATATCCTGCTGATTCTTTTCCTTTTTATTAAAACGAAATCCAACATATAATAAGATTAACGCGTATAATCCTAAAACTAAATAATCAATATAATTGAATGATAAGCTCACAATATGGTTGTTTTTATTTTATTACATCGTTACTAATGGGTTGTAATTCGAGACTTGATGCTTTTCCCATACCTGTTCCCGTATTACTTTATTTTCTTTATAACAATAATCCCAATCTATCCGTACTGGTAATCCTTCACATTCAGGTAAATGAAACTGTCCATTGCTTAAAGTAGGGCTTATCAAAAAATACTTTTCTAATCCATACATCAGCGAATAGAGGTATTCGATCATTCCATTATCATCGGCAGTGGTCATTAGGAAGGTCGAATATAAAGAATAACCTCCAGAAGAAAGCTGTAAATTGCGTGATTTACATAAATCACGTACCTCCATCCATTCTTTCATTCCTCCAAATTGTGTCGGCACCGGTTGCAGGTGGCCAACTCCACAATTAGCCAGCATAGGAAAAATTTTTGAAGTCCTTTCCGATTCTCCATAAGCGACAGTCAATGAGGTTTGCTTACAAAGCTCTTCGATCTGATCGTATGCGGCAGAATGGATCGGTTCTTCTATCCAACACAGAGATTGCTCGCCGATAGCGTCAATAAATTTAAACACATCTTTACACGACCAGATCTGATTGGCATCCACTGCCACCTTCATCCTATTGTTCACCAAACGTTGAACATGTTTTACGCGCTCAATATCTTCACTGATATTTGTTCCAAAATCTTTTCCGATTTTCATCTTGTAGCAATCCACTCCAGCTTCCATAAACACACGCACCTCATCCTCCAACTGTTGCAGCGTATAATTCGTTCCGCCACCACTACCATATATTTTGACCGTATTTCGAGTGCCACCAATATAGCGGTACAGGGGAATATTTTTACGTCTAGAAGCTAGATCGTACAAGGCCATATCGACCTGCCCCAATAAGGCTGAAGCCGCACCTTTAAATCCTTCATTTCGAATAGACCAATATAATTTTGGAAAAAACTCTTTGTATGGAACACCTTTACAGTGAAACAAAATTGGAAATAAGCAAGTCTCTAAAATATTCGTGTAGCTATTATATACCGGAGCCTCTCCAATATAGCCATCCTCATCTTCTATTCTGATAATGGACAAGCCAAAAGACGGGAAGGGACCCATTGTTGCATCCTGAAAGGGCGTGACGTTAGCCACTGGTTCTAAAACTCTAATGCTAATTTTTTGAACATTAAAAATTTCATCATCAATTTCATTCATTTATTATTTTTTAAAGGTTTGAAGGATTTCATTATAAATAGCTGCAGGCAAAATACCGGCTTCAATCGCATGGACCGAACTCTTAAGTTGCTCATGATCTGCGGCCCCCAGCACCATTTTAAATGAAGCAGGGATTGTACATATAAAGCGTAAGGCCAATACATCTAAGGGAATATGATATCGTTGCGCAATTGCATCTATCTTCTGAGCTTGTTCTATACTCTTCATATCGAGCCAACTTGGCGGGAAGTTTAAAAATTCTTGAAAATTACAGCCTAATAGTCCCATATTTAGTGGGCTAGCCGCATAATAGTATTTATGGGTATTTTCACAACTTCGTATAGTTGTACGAAGCGCATCAATGCAACAAGCGTTAAGCCTATTATATTCCATGATAACATCAAATACATCATCTTCAAGGTATGGCGCAAATGCAACAGGTAAATTACCCCCAATACCTATTTTCTTTGCAAAGCCATTTTGTTTAAAGTATCGCATTCGCGAAACAACATTTTCGATTTTTTCAGTAGGAATTGCCGCTGGATCATGTAAAAAAAGTACATCAATAGTCGAAATACCTAACGTTTTTAAACTATTTTCCACACTTCTTTTCATCCCATCTGCAGAATAATCATATGATGCCTGATCGGCCTTATAACTTTTTAGCCGTCCCACTTTAGTGCTAATCTTAGGTAATTCACCTTCCCATTGTACAAGTGCTTTGCCTACAAATTCTTCAGCATCTCCATATGCCGGAGCAGTATCTATTGCACTTATACCATGCGACATGGCATACTCAATTGTAGTGATCGATTCCTCTGCCTTTACATTTCCCCATACACCACCTAAACCAGCAGTTCCCAATATTATTTTATCTATTCCCAGATTGTACATTCCTAAATTTTACTTTTCAAAAAATAACTAAAGCATTTCACTGTTTACTTCAAATTCTGCATCCCTTTTTATATTGTCTGGACTTCACCTACATATTTAATTTTGTAAAACATTTAACATATCTCACTTATAAAAGTCCAATTAAATATTCACCCAAACCAGCGGTATTTTATCCAAAACATATGTTTTCTTCCCTAAGACCAAAAACTAATTTTTGTTTTTAATACATTCAATTTATATAAATTATAGCTTATAAGGTTCAAAATAATTTTAGTTGTACCGATCATAATGTTTTTAACAGGTGATTTTTTTTCATCGATCTTCGTCCATAAATTTAAAAATAACACTATGATTCTTATGTGTTGTTTTTATTCCGTTTAAAATTGGAATATTTAGCATTTTAAAACTACCCGAAACTTGACTTTTTGTAGTATTTTCTTTGCAGATTTAACAAAATATCAAAAAAAACCGTTAGCTCGAATCTCTTCAAGACTAACGGAATTCAAATGGCTTAAACAAGTTATTTTATTATAACAAAAACGATTAATGTAAAGTAGGGTCAAAGTTTCCTCCCCAATTTTTATTCTGCTCCAAGTTTGGATTTTGGTTAATATTCGACAATTGAATAGGGAAAAAATAGTAACTTTCTGGCATTACCATTGCCTTAGGTCCATTTGTAATCAATTCGACTACCTTATACGTAAAATGCTCCGGCAACAATTCAAAGCGATTAGCTTTCAGAATATCATCAGCCGTTATTTCTTCCACGGTGCGTCCGTTCACAGCTGTTGCCATGAGACCATACTTATGCATACCATCCAATTTATGCAATAAACGATGTCGTCTCAAATCCCAGAATCGCTTTCCTTCAAACATGAATTCGACATACTTCTCATCCAGTAATGCGGTACGCATTTCTTCACGGCTCATCCCCACTTTTAAGCCATACATTCCATCTATGCCCGGCTCAATACCAGCACGATGACGGATAGCTTTTAAAACTGCTAACGCTTCAGCTGGTTTTCCTATTTCATTAGCCGCCTCAGCATAATTAAACAAGACCTCTGCATACCTAATTTCTGGCCAGTCGACATCATTCAAAGTCACTTGTGCAGATGGGAGCTCCTCCATGATGCCCTTTCTCGTATAAAAACCTGTACGACTAAAATTCTCTCCTTGAATCACGAAACCAAAAGCATCCATAGACTTTGCGATTCCAGCCATCGTATACTGCCGGCGTCCTTTTATTCCACTCAATTCATAAAGCTCACCGTTCCAGACCATCGTTGCATCGAATCGAGGGTCACGATTTTTCCAATAATTCTGCAAATTATAGCTATAGGCAGAACTTGGATCACCAGGTTTCTTTCCGTCTTTCATTGGAAAAGCCTCTGCCATTGCCCAAATCGGCTCATCATTTCCTGTCGCATTTTTTGATTCAGAAAGTGGACGGATACCATCCTCTCCTCGTCCATTCGTTTTCGCTGGATTGACATAAATTACTGAAAACACATTTTCCTTATGTCCTTTAGTTTCAAAAAGTTTTTTAAAATCTTCCAATAAGCCATAACCATTCAGATCCAAAAAATCTTTTGCATCCTTATTGACAGTATAAGCATCCTGCCAATAAGCATTTCCATAAGGGTTGGTTGGATTAAATTGAGGTGAAGCTTTATACAGCAAAACTCTCCCTTTAAATGATTTCACAATTGCCTGATCAATTCGTCCTCTATCGTTATCTGCGTACTTCGCAGGTAACACCTTCGCTGCTTCATCCAAATCCTTAATAATAAAATTAAAACACTCTGCAGTGGAATTTCTTTTCACTTTTAGGTCATCAGTCAACTCCTGAGGTATTTCAATGATAGGAACACCACCATGGTAATAAACCATTTTGAAATACAAGAATGCGCGTAAAAACTTGGCTTGTCCAATCATAGGGTCTTTCTGCGCAGCTGATATCGTACTTTTCGACATCTCTTTTAAAAAGATATTGATACTTCTTACCGCGGCATAGGGCCAAAATTTCATAGTTCCATTATCAGTCGTAATTGCGCCATCTCCAATAATTCCTTTTGACTCATCACTGTAAATCCCATTATTCACAGGCCAACCCGATAAGCTTCTGGCATATAAATTATTTAAATATGCTGTTGCCGTGAGTGGATCTTCAAAAGTTCCTTCAGTAGGATAGCGACTTAAGTCATCTACATCATTCAATACTTTGCTACAACTTGAAAAGATAGCCATCATAGTCATTATAGAGAAGAAAATTGTAAATTTTCTTTTATTATTTCGTACAGTTATCATCGTTAATTTGCTTTAAAAAGTAATATTCAATCCGCCAGTAAAAGTTTTCATCAGTGGATAAGAATCCAAGGTTTCTTGTTCCGGATCATGCTCTTTTAGTCCAGTAAGGTAGAAGAGATTTGTTGCATTAAAATAAAACTGAACACGACTTAGACCAATAGATTTAAACCAATTATCTGGTAATGCATAAGCAAGATCTAAATTTTTCAATCGGATATATGCCCCATTTCTAATCCAAAATGTAGATGGTCCACCTCCTACATCGGCCACTTGAAACTCTCCTGAAACTCTTGGATATTCGGCATTTGGATTTTCAGGAGTCCAATAATTATTTGCCCATAACTCAAAATAAGGACGGTCATTTTGGAATACACCACCACCATTTCTAGTACTCACCATTCGATCATAGGCACCCACTCCTTGGAAATGCGCATTTAAGCTAAATCTTTTCCATTCAAAGTTAAAACCAATTCCATAGTTAATACGAGGAGACCCATTATCCGACAAATAGGTCATATCATTATCGTCGATTTTACCATCAGGACCTTCTGAGAAATTAGCCCCTCTAATATCTTCAAACAAGAGGTATCCCAATTTAGGAGAACGCCCATATTGTATAAACCCTTCCGGTAATTGGTCCAGTTGCTCTTGCGTCCGGATAATTCCTTTTGAGACTAAACCATAAACCCGATTTGCTGGTTGACCAATTGCACTTCTCCAATTGTCTTGATATGTTCCATCTCTAAGCGCTGCTGCCTCATCAATTATGTCCCATTGATCTACAGCATAACCCATATTAGCATAAAAAGAATACTGAAAATCATTAACTGATTTATTTTTCCAGTTAACGGAAAAATCAAGACCTTTCCATGAGCGTTCAGCATAATTCACATCGGGTAAACTAGCTCCCAAAGTAGAAGGAGTAGAAGCAAGTCTTGCTCCTAAAATATCGCTTTGCGTTCTTTTGAAAAAGTCTATTTCACCTGTTAATTTTTGACCAAAAAAGCCATAATCAATGCCGAAATCAAACATACGAGAAGTAGACCAAGTTATAGATGGATTGGGCATTGGTCCTGCTGTTAAACCGTCACGTAAGGATGAACCAAATACAAATCCAGAACTTTTAGTATAAGCCTGAGTCCAAAGAAAAGGCGCTACAGATTGGCTTCCTGAATCATCATTACCAGATGAACCATAAGAAGCCCGCAGTTTCAAATCACTTAACCAAGGCAAATCCTTCATAAATTGCTCTTGCGAAACCCGCCAAGCGGCTGATGCTGAAGGGAAAAATCCCCACTGCTTACCTGGTGCGAATTTATAATTACCATCATAACGGAATGAAACTTCAGCGATATACTTGTCAGAATAAGTATAGTTAAAGCGTCCGATCCATGAAGCCCGTGCACTTTCAGACTCATTACCGTCAAACCATCGTTTCAAAATATCGGAGGAGGTATTATAAATTTGATCTATGTTCGTCGTTAACAATTCATCTGCACGACCTGTCAAGTATTTACCATTGCCACCCGCCTGTTCATAGCCTCCTAAGGCTGAAACAAAATGATTACCAAAGGTATTTTCATATTTTAAATTCCAGTTGAGCTGATACGAATTATCTAAATTGACCTGTTCATTGATATTCGGGTAAGTCGAACTCAAATTGTGAATATTTACTTTTGTCGGATCAATGGGACCTGGGATAAATTTATTTGTTGTACTTGCCGACTGAAAGATATATGCTTTATTGTGAAGCACAAAAGCTTTTGAGTTACGATCTGAAGCCATATAATGTCCTTGCAAGCTGGTACTCAAACCTTTCAAAAAATCTGAAAGATCTAAATCAAGCCGGACAATTCCATCCAAATTTCGATTTTTTTTATGTCGATAACTGCCACTATTTTCCATTAACTCAATTGGATGCCAAGCTCCTGGAACCACAGGAAACGCCTTTGTATCCGAAGTTGGATTGCCATTTTCATCCACATAAAAAGGGTATAGACGAGTCCAGTTAAACGTCGCTCGGTAAAAATCTCCCACGTTAAAGTCATCTTCACCGTCATATGGCCAATACCATCGATCATAATTTCGTTGATTTCCACTCAAATTTACACTCACTTTAAATCGATCTGTAATCTTTGCGCTTACATCAGATCGGAAATTATAACGATCATACCCTAAATTTTTATAGGATCCCTTTTCCGTATGATAGCCCATCGAGAAATAGTAAAGGATCGATTCACTTCCACCTCTTGCAGATAAATTATGTTGTTGTACTGTTGGAGACTGCCAGATATAGTCGTTAATATTATAACTTTTATCCTTGAAATAATCTACGATATCAGGTCCATAAGGTTTTTCTTGATCTTTTGTAACAGCAACCTGATTCAAAAATTCTATTTCTTCTGCGGCACTATAATCCTGAATAGGTTTTGTAGGCGATGAGGATGAGAAAGATGTTTTATACTCAAATACTGGCTTTTGACTCACACCTCTTTTTGTTGTAACAAGTACAACACCATTACCGGCCTTTGATCCATAAATAGATGCAGTTGCAGCATCTTTAAGAAAATTGATCGTTTCCACCTCATTGGCATCTAGCGCATCAAAATCTGCCTTTCCACTTATGATACCATTAATAACATACAAAGGCTCTGCAAAACTTCCACGAATTCGAATCGATGACGAAGCTCCTGCCAATCCCGAAGTTCCAACAGCTGTTACCCCGGGAGCTCTTCCTGCAATTAAATTAGACAGATTTCCTGCTGGGATATTCTTAATTTGTTCTGTGCTCACCGAGGAAACTGCACCTGTTAGGTTTACTTTCTTTTGTGTACCATAGCCCACCACGACTACTTCTTCCAAATCGGAGGCACTTTCCGTAAGAACAATATTAATAACAGACTGATTATTGACCGGTATTTCTTTTGAATTTTTACCGACATAAGAGATCAGTAATACCGCATTTGCAGGTAAACTTGATAGTTCAAAAGTTCCATTCTTATTTGTTAAAGTAGCATTTTTTGTACCTTTAACCTTAATTGAAGCTCCTTGAATAACGTTACCTTTTTCATCGGTAACTACCCCAGTTACTATTGCTTGTTGACTACTTAAATCTAATAGATTTTCTTTTGTTACAAAAACTGAATTAGATCTTATCACTTTTGCTGATGCAAAAGTAGGCAGTGTGTGTATCGCAGAAGCGATAATCATGACGCCCATCGTCAATACTCCATTATTTAAATTTGGTTTGTAGAGTTTATATTTTTCATTCATAATTTCATAGGTTAATATGGTTAGCATTGGATAGTAATTTCTTTGGAAAAGAATATTATCAATTCCCTTACTAAAGAGTTTTTAATCAGTTTTTATCATAGGCGATCACTTTTACGGTAACGATTTAAGGTTAAATTAATTTATTATAATTCGATTAAAAAAAGAGGTTATTGATCAATTATTGACTTAACAGCTTCAGGTTTGCCTATAGTCTTGAAGTCAAACTTTAAAACAGGGGACTGCTCGCCTGAAAAATCGCTTGTAATCACAACTTCATTTTTACCCTCATCCCAATGCGGCATACTCCCTATTTTTATCTCTTTAAGCTTGTTCCAAGTTGCATCACATAAATAAAGTACCTGGCCATCACACATCAGCTTGTCACCTGCTTTAATTGATTCATCTATTTCAATCACTTGAAACTTATTTATTTCTAGCTTTAAATTGGTTATTGTTGCCGTTTTATTTCCTTCAATTGTATTCGCTTCGATATAGAATTGAACAGGTTGAGCACCGAATGAATTTTCTATATTAAAATGACTTGCAACAGGTTCGCCAGTCTGTACTTCTCTAAATTTGTGTTCATTTCCCATTGATAAACGAACAGGATAAAGCTCCCAACTAGAATCTGTCAATTTCTTCAAGTGAAACTCCTTTTTAGGATCTTTAAACATCTCAATCTGGGCAGTGCTAAATGCCCGACTATTTCTAGCCTTCTGCCATTCTCGGATAGCTTCAAAAAAATGATTTTTAAAACCGCTTTTTTCAATACTTTCGTCAATTCGCAAGAGGTAACCTGCATCAAATGCAGCACTTCGAGCCTGTATCCATTCGATTTCTTCTGGACGATAGCTTGGATCAATTTTAAACCAACCGAGCATGCCGGGCATATAATTCCGTTGAAAATAACGCTGATTTTCAATACGATAATTGATCTGACTTTCTCTTAACCCACTATACCATGGTTCTCCCCAGTTCATAAAAGAATAGATATGCCAAAAATAATGTGCCGTATTTGAGCCGCAAACCAAACGATCACGATCCAACGTCTTATACCATTCGGATATAAATTTATTCTCACCGTAAGTACCATGCCCCGTCGCCTCAAGACCTTCAAATCCATCAAAATCCATCAGATCTATACCGGTCTCATTACATACTTCAGCTAATCTTTTGGCATACTTCTGTTGCAGATATATATCAGGTAAAAATCCATTATAGCTATTATTTGGTAATTTATCGACCTTATCCCCCACCTTATGTTTTGCCTTAACCGTTTTAAACTGACCTCTAACCAAACCTTCTAACCGCCATGGTTCTTCTTTCGAAACAGACTTGTATGCCATCAACTCATCCCCAATTTTAATGGTATGTGTTGTCCCCATATTGTTAAACCATAAAGGATCTTTTATAAATAGCTCCCGGTCATCTTCACCTAGATCCTTTAGTAAAATAGAACTACCTGTTTTTGCCAAACTATCATTAGGAACTGGAGAAACATATGCATCGTTTACCCCAGTAAAAGTAGTCAGGGTATGTATACCAATCGATATACCTGCATCTTTAGCTTTTGCAGTAAACTTTTTAATATCACCAGCTCCATTTGGAAAACGTTTAGTCCGTAATCCGAAATGTCCCCAACTTTCAAAAATATCGCCAATATGTACTAATCTGAAATTAGCCTGTTTAGCGTAATTTAAACAGTGGTCCATATTACTCCCTTCATACAACATATAAGCTTCCGAAGGTCTTCTTGATCTTTTAGTCCAAACACCATCAATCATAGGGTGCGGTAGGCCCTCACCCAATTCGATTGCTTCAATCACATTCAATACCTCAGGCTCAGGACAACCAAAAAGTGCAATAGCACTACCCAAAAAATCGGAATCGATTGCAGGAACATACTGAATAGATGCATCCGCACCAATGATTCTAGGTATATTTCTATTTCTAGAAAACAGACGGAGTTCACTACCATGTGGCTTCTTTACAGCCATACTACCTCTATACATCCGTACATATTCCGGTAAATCACCATCCTTATTGACATCAATAGAAACCCTTTTGCCTATTTGATCTCTTAAAGATTCAGGCAGTTGTTGTCCTGGTAAAGGGTCAATAAACATGCCTCCACCAGCATTATCTCCACTTTCAGGAATCCCTTCTATGGTATTGATATTCAATGCTTGTATACCCAAAGCAAATTCCTTATCTCTCACCACTCCCACTGTTTCACCTACTATTTGGTTTATAGTTGTTTGATATGGCCCCCACACTATAGCTTCAATATCTTTACTAGAACTTAAAGAAAGTAACTCCAATCGGAGGTATCTTCCTTTATTGATTATTTTAACAATTGCAATATTCTTGGATGGATAGTATAGACTTATTGTCTGGGCAGTTTTATTATAGACTGCTTTTTCAGGATGGATATAAGTTGATTTCTTGTAAAGACTTAATATAGGGGAAGATTGTCCATTAGAAAAATACTCCTTTTCTTTAGATTTATCAAACAAACTCTTAATACTTCCTTTATCATCAATAGTAATTTTCAAATAGTCGCTCTCAATATGAAACTTGATGTCTACTCGAAAAGAGGAAAGTATAAATAGGCCACATAGTAGGGACAATTTAATCCATATTTTATAGTTTTTCATTGGTTTATAATACTTTGTAAGTAAACTTGGTTATTTATCCGATCATAACAGTTGGTCTGTTATGTCCTGATCATAGATGGTTAATAAAAAAACAATAATCGTTTACGAGAAACAACATTGCTTATTTATACTGTAAAGATTAAAATATGTTGCCTGAGCAGCTACGCTTATTTTGACTTTTATCAATGTTTTTTTGCACAAAACATCGGATGTACAACTAATTTTATAGTATTGTAATGACACAAAATTCACTTCATAATAGATTGTAAAATTTTAATCAAAATTTCATATCCATGAAAATTTATCCAAAGAAACACTTTAAGTAGTAGGCGAGAATAATGATAAACTAGACTTTGGTTATATAATCTTTGAGATTGACCGTCATAACTTTCAAAGCTTTTGTAATGTGATATTCCACACCTTTCACGGTAATACCCAACTCCTCTGCTATTTTCTTACCGCACAGATGCTGATGTCGGCTTAGTACAAATACTTCTCTGGTTTTTTTTGGTAAACACTCTAAAGTCTTCGCAGCTATTTCTTTGATTTCTTTCGAAAAAAGAACCTCTTCATCTCTTTTATCTAAAGTATTCATATGCTGTTGCAACTGCTTTCCATTCCATTCATCAATAGATTCGACAAATCTTTTCAGAACTTTTTGATGTTTGAGATAATCAAGAGCCTTGTTTTTTACAACTCTAAAAAGAAAACTCTTAGGAGATTGAACAATTTCAACATTCATTCGCTCCCACAACACAATCAGCGCTTCGGAAGCAATGTCTTCCGCTACTTCATTGATATGAACAAGAGATCGTGCAAATAAAAATGATCTTTGATGATATTCCTTAAACAACTCATTAAAATTTTGTTTTACCTGTACCTGCTCCATCATTCAATTCCGAAATAAAGAATAGACAGTTTACTTTGCGTATCGTATTTTTTATTAGGTTATAACAACATCGTTGTTTTCGCAGTAATATATCTTCTATTCGTACATGGTAAAGATTCGCAATTCATATAAATACAACCACGCTTAATTTGACCTATATCTATGTTTTCTTTGCAAATAGTACTATTATTCGAGAACTAAACTTTAACTAGGATATTGTCAGCTATTCTTAAATAGGTTCTAGAAACAAAATGTATGATTGAACTGCAAAAAATATTATAATAGGAATATAAATAATCCATGTAAATACCAATAAACACAAAGGGCTCCAATGCAATGGAGCCCTTTGTGTTTCACAATAAATTAAAATTACAATTGAACAATCAGCGGTTTATCGGCCGTCACCTTCATCTTTTTCAACTTGTTCTTATAACGAATGGATACCTGCTTCGTCTCGGTCGCATGTACCGTCGCTGAAGTCAGTACTCCATTTTCCCACTTCATATCCACAACCAGTCCGTTACGTGCCCGCAATCCTTTCATTTCACCTGTTGTCCAAGTCGGTGGCAATGCTGGTAAAAGATGAATCTCCTGATTATGGCTTTGAATTAGCATCTCTGCTATACCTGCAGTTCCGCCAAAGTTACCATCAATCTGAAATGGTGGATGCGTATTAAACAAATTATCCAAAGTTGTTTTAGCGAGGAGCTCCTGCACATTTTTCCCAGCCTCATCACCATCCAGCAAACGTGCGTAAAAATTGATCATCCAAGCTCGACTCCATCCTGTATAGCTTCCCATACGGTTGCCTTCATTCTCATTATAAAAACGACGACGGGCTATCGTTCTGCGTGCAGCTTCAAAAATTTCAGGGTTATTTGCATTAATTGATTTCCCTGGATACAAACCAAAAAGATGCGAAATATGTCGGTGCCCCGGTTCAACCTCTTCATAATCCTCTATCCATTCCTGAATCGTGTTATAGCGTGGACTAATTTTAACCGGAGGTAGTTTTTTCATTGCATTTTTCAAGCGATCAGAAAAATCAGATTTTTGACCTAAAATTGTTTCTGCTTCCACACATGCATGGAATAATTCATTGATGATCTGTACATCCATGGTTGCACCATACGTTAACATAAACTGCTTTCCATCAGCCATGCGATATTGATTTTCAGGAGAATTCGAAGGAGCTGTAACCAAATTTCCATTTTTATCTTCGACAAGATAATCCAACATAAACTGCGCGGATTCCTGCATCGACGGATAAGCCTCTTTTCTCAAATATTCTTTATCCTTTGTAAACAGATAATGATCCCATTGATGCAGTACCAGCCATGAAGCTGCAATAGGAAAAGTACCCCATCCAACACCATCCGTTATCGCGGTACGTCCGAATAAATCCGTGAGGTGGTTCATTGTCCATCCCGAAGCATTGTATGTTTTCCGGGCGGTGACACGACCGGGTTCACGTAAAGCCGAAATAAAGTTTGAAAAAGGCACGACCGTTTCAGAAAGATTACACACCTCTGCTGGCCAATAATTCATCTGGATATTGATATTGGTATGAAAATCAGAACTCCATGGCGCATTCATATCCTTATTCCAGATACCTTGCAGATTAGCAGGAAGTACACCTGGCGCACGGGATGACCCCATCAATAGATAGCGTCCATATTGAAAATATAGACTAATCAGAGACAAATCCAGTTGACCGTCTTTCACCATTTTTAGACGCTCATTGGTGGGCAACAGAGAGGGGGTACCCATATTAAAAACCACACGGTCAAATAATTTACGATGATCCATTACATGATGTTTCTCAGCCTCGTCAAAGGGTAAATTTTTAACCTTATCGATGATTTCCTGACAACGTAAAAATGGATCGATCGTACGGTCATAATTTAATATCGAGAAATTATAGTCGGTCGCAGCGGTAAAATAGAACAACACCTCATCGGCATCTTTCACAAAAAACGAATTGGCTGTCGCCACTAGGCTACCTCCTTTGTTTACGCCTCGCATCAAACCTGCAAACTTCATATGTAGACCTGGTTCACTCGCATCTTTCTGTGGCAGATCTGCAATCTGTCCCTGTATGCGCAGTTCCTTTTCACTCTGTGGCATCGCAGTAGCATCCTGCTCCCTACCGTACGATAAACGAAAAGTAAGCTTACCTGGTTTATCTGCCGTCAAGCGGATGACGATCACATTGTCAGGAGCCGATACAAAAACTTCTCTTTTATACTGTACCCCATTCAACTGATATTGGACAGCGGCAATACCACTTTGAATATCCAATTCACGTCTATAATCTGTAATCTGTTCAGGTTTATATCGTTCGTTCGCAAAATCAATCTGTAATTCTCCAAAAGATTGGTAAGAGCGTATTCTTAACGGATCACTTTTTAGGTATTTTTCGGATAGCGCAGCAGCTTTTTCAATTTCACCAGCGATCAATAACGCTTGTATTTCTGGCAATTTTGCAGCAGCATCTGCATTTGCATCTTGTTTGGTACCTGCCCATAAACTTTCCTCATTAAGCTGTATCGTCTCTTTATTATAATCTCCAAATACCATAGCACCCAAACGGCCGTTCCCGACCGGCAATGCTTCATTCCAGTTTTTAGCAGGTTCTTTATACCATAAAACATGATCCTGATGTTGCGCCCTTACATCCACAACAATCATAAAGAAAAGCAAGAAGGATAGCCATACTTTCACTGAAGTAAAATATGGGATTAACTTAGTTGAAAACATATAATTTATTTAAAAGATCATATAGCACAAACACCTCTAAAATATCCTGTCGATTCGGCCAGACCTGCCAAAGGATCCTCCATATCTTTTTCATGTTCCAAGCTACACTTACCACTATAGTTCACCTTACGCAATGCTTTTATAAACAAAGGAATGTTAATGACTCCACGACCAAGCTCACAGGTAGTCCCTTCTGCAGTTGCTGAAGTGACATTTTTGAGATGTATATCAAATATTCTTTTGTGATATTGTTGTAAATCTTTGATCGCGTCCTGTCCATCCCGCGTATCATGTCCCATATCAAAACACATCCCCAGGTTAGCATCTAAATCTTTGATCAGATCGTAGATCAAAGTCGCATTGGGATATAATTTATCTTCAGGACCATGATTATGAATCGCAAAACGGATACCTGTTTCCTTTGTCTTATTGGATAGATAGGTCAAATCTTCTTTATTCGGAATACCGATGATTAAATTAACTCCTACACGTTTAGCATAATCGAAAGCATCGTCGATTGCTTTTATCGAATTGGTGTAAATCGGACCTACAGCATACCCCGTAACACCAGATTGCTTTAGCTTTTCATGAAAATTACTAATTTCGGTTGCTGTACTCTTAAAAGGAAGATGAAAATCTTTGATGCATAGGTGTTTAATATCCATCCGCTTCATCATACTTAAAGACTCATCTAACTTAAAATTGACAAAACTATAACCTGCAACTCCCAAATGGAACCCATCTTCATTTCCTTTTTTTACTAAAGTAGTTGCTTGTGCCTCCAATTGAAATGTACTGGCTAAGGCTAATCCAGATATTCCCAAAAATCCCTTTTGGAGAAATTCTCTTCTTGCGTTCATAATAATCTCGGTATTACTCGAATGGTTTAATTGATAGTGGTCATACCTGCTGTCGACCTAGCTCTAAAGATATTAATTTAACACTAAATAACCGATAAATCACAATAATTTTACGCTCCAAAAAGGTATAATAGCGTTTCAACGCTTCATACAACAATTGCCTAACATTTGTTTATTTAACTTAATTTCAGTATCTTACATAAATGTGATTAAAAACTGAGATTACGCTACGTCCTCGTTCATTGATAACGACATCTCTCCTTCTATCTTTCTGGCTTTAGGCAGATCGTCTGCACTTAGCGATTCCTGCTCTTCGTAGTGAGCGGCATCAACTATTTTTTCATTTTTATATTCAGTATGAAACAAAACATTATGGTCAGCTATCCGAAGAAGACCTCTACTCCGGTCCATGTTCATTATAGCATTACGCAACAAGGAAATTTTAAAACCATCACCTGTGCCGTACCCAGTATCGAGGAGATTCCAACCTGGCTGGAACTACGCAAATTTGAACTTGTTGCAATGAAATATAACGGTAATTTTGAACTTCTATTTGAACATAGGAAGTATGAAAAAAATATGGATACTGTACTCTTTATGGACAAAGTATTTGAAAGCATCATCGCTGTTTCAAATTAATTTCCGACAGGACTATTACCTTTCGTCTTATATCCTAAAATAAAGTTTTTAAAAGATTTCATCCAAAGATTGGATGAAATCTTTTTTTACGATTATACTCTAAACAAACATGCCTACCATTTCAAAATGGCAGGCATGTAAGATATAAAGAGCAGTTCGAAATGATTGTAAAAAAGTGCTAGTATGTTCTAAATTCACTCACAATTTCTTGACTGGTCAATTTTTTATTATAAACCTTTAGCTCATCTAAAATAGCATTTTTTAAGCTGATCTCGGACAGCGGAAAAACTAAGGTCTGCACTTTCTTATATTTGATTTCTTTACCATTATTCTTATCCTTATAAGGCATCACCACATCAAAAGGTTTCATATCCTTGATCAATTTACCGTTCACATACAATTGTGTACCGATATGATCACCTGTGATGCTTACCTGACTCCACTCATTTATAGGTAAAGTATAATCAAAATAGTATTGATAACCGTCACGAGCATATCCAAGACCTTTACCATCACTGAAAACTTTTGCATTTTTCGATACAAACAGATCACCAACTAAATTTGTTTCAGGTTTGATCCAGAAAGACACCGTATACTGCTCACCAATTTCAGTAATAGGTAAAATCAATTTACTTGTTTCACCCGTAAACTTAAGACCATTATCTTTTATACCTTTTTCAAATTGAGTACCCGTGGTGCTAGCTTCTTTCCATTCGTTATCCATTTGATTGCGCGTTTGCGAATCAAAATTCAGGTGAACAATCACAGGATCAAGAGCCGCATAATGACCTCTCATATTTAGACCTGGAGCTTCAATGACTGATTTTTTCTTTTGATTGAAAGTAAATAAACTTGTATGTTGATCTGCTGCTCCCCACATTTTCTCAGCAAGTACCTGTATGGCCGGGAACACACGGTTATGCACATCTTTTTCCGATATCCCATTTCCTGCGATATCATTCCAAACGGCAAACATACCACCATCAACGATCGGATCACCTTTTTCAAAGGTGATATCACCAATCATTCTCGGCTCCCAATTATTATACAGGTGGTCGGTATTGAGGTAGTCGTAATAATAACCCGCAGCCGGTACGATATATAACCAACCATCAGGTGTACTGATCTGTTGGTAACCCAATTTTTTCATCGCGATAGGATCGGCATAACCATTGTACCACATGTTTAATCGTACATCCTTAACCCGAACAGGTGTTGTTCCTTGAGCATGTGTCAAAGCACCCCAGGCACGTACTTTCTTACCATTATCCTGCACCACTTTGATCACGTAATCGGTAAATTTTCTAAATTTCTCAGATTCACTTTTTGCATATTCATCCGTTCCGATATGTACCTCTTCTCCGATAAACACCGGATTAGGGCCTTTTGTATATTCATCAAAAATATTTTTGACCACCTCATAACTTTTTGGATTATCCAGATCAAGATGATCCATTCCAAACTTACGGCTCCCTACTTCAGGAATAGCATGGCTAATTGCCAATGAATGGGCAGGCACATCGATTTCCGGAATAATAGTCACCCCATAACGAAGCGCCTTTTTCTGTAAGGCAATAAATTCAGCTTTGGTATAGTGTCCATCTTTAGAGGCAAGATTTGGATAGCGTTCATTTTCTAACCGAAAACCTGCATAGGTTTTATCCCAATCGTAGTTAAAATATTTATCGAAGGCGTTATCCGTAAGGTGGATATGGAAATTTGACATCTTGTAATAAGACATCATCTCCACATAATCATTTAAGAAATCGATCGTAAAAAATTTACGTCCCACATCCAGCATAAATCCCCGCACCTCGTATGTAGGATAATCACGAGAGAAACCTTTCGATATGCTCAGTTGTTTTTTATTTTGAGCAAGCAATTGAAGTAATGTTCTCGTTCCGAAAACCTTACCGTTATAATTTGGAGCCTGAATACTGAAGACATCATCAATTTTTAGCGAATACCCTTCATTTCCCAGAGCCTTATCACCTTTAGATCCAATAAAAATATCACCCGCTTTTGGTTCTCCAGTTCGCACAGGCAGATCCAGTCCGATCAACTTTTTGATATCCTCTTTTAAAAGCTGTGCAACTTTTGACGACTCTTCATTTTGTTGTTCCAGCACGATCGCTGACTCAGGACGCAATTGGAATACGCCATCCACACCATACCACTCGCGCAAGGAAGGAATTACGAAAGGTTGTTCCCCCACTCCTTTATCACCATATACACCTTTGATGACAATATCTTTCATCGGAATTTCACCAAAAGCCCGATCCGATTTACGTACGATCTTATAGAGTACATTAACTTTTTTATCGATCAGAGGTTGCGATATATGACCATTTAGGTCAATCACCACTTTATTATCCGACCCGATCAGAGAGACTTCATATCCTTTTATCTGTGGGACAACCAGCTTGTTATTCTTCAGAGTCGGTTGAGAAAAGAGGGGACTTAATTTTGTAACAGCAAGGCTATCGAGCTGTTCCTGTGCAAAAAGACCTCCAGCAATAAGCTGGAATGCCAATATTGCATAGATTTTTTTCAATTTCATAATGATCTTATGTTCTTTAGATTTGATGTTGCTAAAGTGCAAAAATTTATTTAAAAGAGGGTGAATTTCCCTTATTTTAAGTATTTAAAACGCGATAAGTAAAAAGCCCCTCACTTGACGTGAGAGGCTTAATAATCCCTTCCCTGTTATTTACTTACCATTAACGGTCCAACCGTAATCAATATAGTCCCATTTGAATTTATCACCGTTCACATCCACTTTTAGGTAACCTTCTTGTGTACCATGAAATGGGCCACCCCACCAGCTCGCACAGATAGCACCTGCAGTGATAAACTGTACACCTTTTACTTTGATTTCCTCATAAAGGTGCTGATGTCCCTGCAAAACCAACTTCAGGTTATGATTACCAAAAAGATCAAAAATAGCTTTCTGATTACTAAAGGTATCTGCATCTGTATACTTTCCTTCCAATACTGGATAGTACAGCGACAAGAACGGAACGTGTGCTACTACAACGATCGGCTGGTTTTTCGGAGTACTTGCCAGCACTTGCTCTAACCAAGCTTTTTGTTCGTCATCGACACAATATTTACCATTACAAATTTGAGCCGAATTGAGCACGATAAAGCGCCATCCTTTATGCTCAAAACTATAGTAGCTTTTACCGAATACAGATTCAAACAATCCTGCACCATCCTTACCATCGTAGTGCCAATAACGATCGTGGTTACCAATAGCGTAGTAATACTTCATTTTAGAAGCATCGATCTGATCCTTGTATTTCTGGAACATACTCTTCGCTTTCGGTAACTGATCTGCTTTGTAAGCGTCGACATCAACATTATCACCACCCGATAGAACAAAATCTACTTTTTTAGACTTTGCGTGTTCCAAAGCTTTCCCTAAAGCGTCAAAACTTTTGGTTTCTTCACTCGTATTCAAGTGCAGATCTGTAAAAAATGCAAAGGAAAACTTTTCCTGCGCTTGTGCTAAAAAACTAACGACGATTACACCGATCGTTAAAAAAACTGATTTCATGTTATGAATTATTATGTTTTTGAACTTAAAAGAGCTTCACAGTCTGTCTACGTGTATCGTTAGACAGGGGCCAAAGCACATCATGAGCAGCAGGATAATCCTTCGCAACCACCTTACGTTCTAAAAGTACATGACTTTCAAACCCATCGACACGATTATACGTAATCTCGATCTCCTGACCTTTGTACCGCATCAAATCGAAACTGTTCATTCTCCAATCTTTAGCCTTCGGGAGTATCATACCTGCTTTTGCATATCCGGCAAAGGCATTCAACTTTGCTTTTTCCGATTTCGATGGAGCCTGAACTTCTCCATTGATGCGTACCTGTACATCGTGCGGCCAGCCAATAACTAACAATTCGGCTCTGTCTTTGATAGCTACAGGTACCTGCAATTTCGTCGTAACCTGGTCCACTCCTTTTTCGGTTTTAAACACCAGCTTTGAAACGACAGGTTTCATCGACGGAACTGCTCCCTCTCTAAATTCCAAAGCCATCGTTGAATAACCCGGAACCTCAATCTCCATCACCTTACCTGATGTAAAGGTTTTCGCATATTGATCATGATAAGGGTAAACCACCTGCGCATGATATCCCATGTTTTTAGCTAGTGAAAAACCTACCGTCTCATTAAAAGGGATGCGAATTGTCTGCGTTTCAGCTGCGGGATTTCTGACAGTCAGAACACCTTGTTTGCCCTCCCAGCCTATATAACCGTACACGGCTCCTTCATCAGGACGACCACCTACATAAAATGTTTTATTGAGTTCATTACGATGTTTCTTAGCCCAGTTATCTACCAGACACAAGACCTTCCATTCGTCATCTGTCATCGAAGCAGCCGAGATATACCACTCCTTCAAGAGGGTACCGCGTCCATAATGCATCAAGGCATAGTCCATCCAATCCTGCAATGTTTCATTTTCCGAAGCATCGCCCGTTTTCACGATACCATGTGTCATAATTCTGGAAATCGGCACCAAGGGACGGTCGCCAGCGTTTCCCCACATGCGCGCAAAATAAGCATCGCGGTCGGTAGATTTCATTGCCCATTTGGACAATTCAGGCCAATTTGCGTTCATTCCATCATCACCAGCCAGCAACCATAAGTAATCGGAGTAAACCAACCAGTAAGGCGAAAACCAGACCCAGTTGGTAAGATTCTGTATAATATCAGGCTTAACTGCACGAGTTGCCAGTAAAACGTCGATCTGTGCATCCAGATTAGCCTCATGTCCATGCCTGTCTGTCCCAGGATGGTTGTTACCGGTACTCTTATCCGACAGGTCATTGAAATCATGTTTATAATAAACCAAATCCAGTTCTTTCGCAATTGCAGGGATCTTTTTCATGACCTCATTTTTATACTTATCGGCACTCAAGCTGTAATAGCGACCATACTGTGAAAAATATTCATTACGCACCGCTTCTGCATAACCTGCTGCTTTCCCCCAATCAATATTGTTGGTATAACCCGATATGGATAGCCACAAACCGAAATCTACACCCTCTTTTTTCAATTTATTGCGCAATAATTTAACATCGGCCATACCATTCGGAAAGTAGCGGGGCGAAGGCTCCCAGATCGATTTTCTGTCCTGCCATCCATCATCGGCCACCATAGCGTCCATTTTCACGCCATAGGGTTCAATTGCTTTTTTAAAGCTTTTATACACGTTGAGCAGTCCGTCACCGCTCAGGTCTTTCGCGGCAGCGTCAAACCAGTTATTATAATGTAAAAATGAACGGGGTGCCTTCCACATCGTCGATAGATAGTCCATAAAAGATTGCTGGATAGAAAGATCTTCTTTAACAACCCCAGTAGCTGCTATTTTACTGTCTATGGTAAAGCCACCCGTCATATTTTGTTTCGCAAAACCCGGAAAATGCATCAGGCGCATGGCACCATTTTTTGTCTCCGGTTCGATATCCCGGCCTTCCAGATCGATGAAACTGTAATTACCAACTTTTTCAAAATTACGCGCATCTGCTTTAGGTAAATTACCATCGGTATGTCTACTGTGCCCCGCAGGATATTCAAGACCAAAAAACCACGCATTATCAATAAACACAGGCTCTCCGCGTCCACCTCCGTTAGCATTCTTCTGCATATACATACGCTCTACCTCCAGACGGTCTACCGTTACTTTTCGGGCATACGATAATTGCATTTTTTTTCTAGAAAAACGTTCGTCGGCCACCACAAAATAAGTGATCTTCAATTCTTGGGGAATCTCTAAAATTTGCTTAAACTCATCCTTCGGACGATAACTGATCTCAACAAAACAGGTATCTCCTTTGTTGAATTCTTTAGGTTTATTTACGGCTATAAACGCATCAATGCTATAGCCTTTAGTAGTTTCCATTGGTAGAATATGGATTTCATCACTCGTTACTTTCAATTTTCTTTTGTGATCCATATCCGTAAAAGAAGTTGTTCTCCATACCTGCCCGTCATAGGTCAATGTGCGCTGTATTTTATCATTCTTCAGGACCACCTGCTGTGCGAAGCTATTACTACCGAGCAACAATAACCCACATACAAATGGTAACCTCAGGAAGGCATCTTTTTTCAGTATATTCATATTATTCGTTATCTAGATTTTGGTATTTCTTCTTTCAGATACAGCTAAACAAACAGCATATTTCAAATAAAAGAGAATACCACAAATAAAAGACGACTCCACAAGACTTAACCCTAGTCAATCTCAAAAAATTATTCAACAACAAGTTCTTTAATTTCAAAATCAGTCAAAAGAATAAGCCCTTTCATATA
Source organism: Sphingobacterium sp. JUb56 (assembly GCF_014191365.1). Taxonomy (NCBI): domain Bacteria; kingdom Pseudomonadati; phylum Bacteroidota; class Sphingobacteriia; order Sphingobacteriales; family Sphingobacteriaceae; genus Sphingobacterium; species Sphingobacterium sp. JUb56. Next base: position 107,930 of record NZ_JACHWL010000002.1, read on the forward strand.
ATACAAAAGAGCTTATTGCAAAAAACTATTCCCTTTTTCGGATCCTACCAAGCAATCGACTTGTCACAAAGCTAACAACGGTTCCTAATGCGGCCATTAGCATGGTTTGGAGCACATCACCGAATGAAACAGAAGCCCAGATGGAACAAAGTGTCCCACCCAAAGCACCAAAGCGGATATCATTCAATTTCATCAGGCACCTCCTTTTCTTTATGTGACACGATCTGCTCTGGTGGCGGTGACTCATCCTCTTCATTTTTATCTTTATCATCCAGTACCGTCTCCACTACACCAAGTCCAAGTGCTATATACCTGATGATGTTTAAAGCTTTTCCCGGCAATTTAATCGGTGCCAGCAGTACAACTTGGAGTGCGCGACCTATCTTTTGAATTATTTTTTTCATTTGTATAAAAGTTAAAAGGTTAGTAAATAATTAGAAGGTTATGCAGTTAGAAGGTTAGTAAGAAAGTTATAAGTTGAGAGCGTTAGTAGGTTAAATAGTATTCCCCGTCCCCCCATTAATTGTTACTCCGTCACTACTCTACTCATTACGTTACTCCTTTACTAGTCACTTCTTTACTAGTTACTTCTTTACTAGTTATTTCTTTACTAGTTACTATGTTACTTCGATAAACACTTCCCCTAATACCATTAATTCCAACAGCAAGGCATACAATTTCTTATACGCCGTAACTGACTGCACCAATCGATAATCCCCTTTTTCGAACACATAACCCGTTCCTACGAGCAGACAACCAGCCGTTTCCTTATGCGTATTACCGATATGGAGATAGACGTAGCTGAAACCTGGAATAGCCTTGATTTCGATCATACCTTTGTGCAGTTTCGGAAAAAGGTCGTAATAGTTACCGTTCATCCCTCCATCACGGTTGAAACCAAGCTTATATCTTCCAGCGGGAATACAGGTACTGCCAGGTATTTTCTTTTCACGGGGGATGTCCTCCAAACCATAGCAGATCAACTGATTATTCAGGTAAATTTCCGACAGGGTACTGTTCTTTCCCTGCTGGATACGGATCACTTTTAAATGCATAACCATCAGATTAATATTTCCCCAGATACTCACTTCTTGAGACTTTCCGTTTGTCCCGGTCATGCAGCATCAAGTAAAGATGCACCTGTTTTCCCTTCAAAACAGAAGGAAGCTCAAGCATCATGCACGCATCCTTTCGGATTACCTGCTGTTCATTAATCGCCGCATTGCCCGCTTCAACATCATAAGCACATAACACCAACTCATCATCCCAGTTACTGTGATCCGGAAAAAAACGACCCGGTAAATGCCACTTCAACGTAATAAAATCACCTCCCCTTTCCACTTTGTCGAGCAGTACCTGGGCCAAAGTTCCTTCACTTATTTTTGCTTTAGCAGGATCGATCGTAATATCCGGATATTCTCCCGTGAGCGCATTGCATAGATGATGGGACATGGCTCTGCCAAGAGCAGTTTTTCCTTTTTTACGGGTTGCAAATCCAATCTGGATCAAAAGATTGAGCGGATTGAGGAAATACCGAACCACTTTAAAGCCAAGCTGGATGGATTTGATTTTATTAGGTTCGGGCTTCGTTTCTTTTTTATTTGATATTACTAACATATCGACACATTTTGAAGATCAGAACCAGGAGAAACTTACGCTTCTCCTGATCTGATGAATGAATAAAACTGATTACAATAAATCTATCTCTCCCAGATAGGTGCTACCGGAAACCTTTGTACCTTTACGGTCTGCAAAAAAGATCCATACATGACCTTTCGCACCCAGCAGATGGTCCGGTATGGAGATATCAATAGCGCTATCTGCACGCAAAGGTGGTGTCGGCGCCGTCATAAATTCATTCGCTGTCGGCTGGTACATCAGGATGATGACCTGATCATCGGCCTTGGACTGGTATAAAGTACTGAGCGTCGCGTCCCAGGTTACAGACAGCAGACCCAAAGAAGCCGAGGCACCTGTCGTACCACCACCGATAAATGAACCCGCGCTGATCTTGATCTTGCTATAGTCCAGCTCAAAATTTGGATAGGTTCCGATCACTGCCTGATCGATATTCTGTTTGAGTGCAACATTGGTCGGCGTCATCCTGTCGGAATTCACCAGACCGAATCCCAGACGTAGAATCGGTGCTATCGGCATTAAGAATTTTGTCATTGCATAAAAGCGTGCCTGCACGATCAACTGTTCCTCCGAAGCTGCTTTTGTCCGCTTTCTGGACAGCCCTTTTATGTAGTCGATACCCTTCCAACTGCTGCCTATTATTGAGCCGGTCTTACCGCTAAAACCCCCATTTGCGCCCTGTCTAATTGTTCCCATTTTTCTAATTTTTAAAAGATTTGACCATACGTAAAAGCCTGATGCATACCGGTATATTTCGCTTTACGATGACAAACATAGCATCTGGACATAGGGTTTGTCAAGAGGCTAAGTGAGATTGTCGGTGTTTGTCGGCGTACCGGTATGATATTGTCGGCGTTATGTCGGTGTATCCCATGAGCAGGTTCCGGTCATACGCATCTTCAAAGCAAAAAAACTCAGATCTATTACTAAAAATAAGTACCTCTTACCAAACATTAGGCTACCTGCTGGTAACCTGCTTTTAACAAAAGCTACAACTGCGTCGTATGTGCACCGTCCCTGCGCCGTCCCTGCATCGGGGAAAGGACGGTGCAACAGCTTTGCAAGTACTTTGCAACAACGATAGAACTTAAAAGCGGGTTAAAATAAGGTCCGAACAAGGTTAAAAGAAGGTCCGAATAAGATCATGGCAGATGTGTAGGCCTATAGCCCCGATATGCGATATAAAGCTGTACCACATCCTGCTTTGAAAACCTATTCTTTTTCATATTTTTAGCGATCGGACTGATCAGACCCTCCTTTACCTTGCGTTCAAAAGTGCGTTTTGAAATAGCAATAAACGCGGCAGCCTCTCGGGTATCCATCGTGCCGATGAGTCCGGCATATTCATCATTTTGTTGATCTTCCAGCAGCAGCAATACACGGTCAATTTTAGTATGCAGCAATGCTATTGCCGCATCTGGATGAGTAGGAATATTGTAAGAAAATCTTGTACCAACGCATGTTGCATTTGTTGCATAGCTGTTGTAGGACTCCTGCCACGCAGGAGTATTTTCATAAAAAAGCATAAGTAGGTTCGATAAGGGCGACCTACCGCCGAGATCCATAACCGTGCAACGCAGTAAACCTGCGCTGACCGGTCCGATCGATCTGGTTTATAATTGGTTAATTTTCAATTTATGTCAACGGAACAAAAGCGTTCCAACCTTCGTAACTAAGATCAAATCGCGATTTCAAAAACTCCTCTATATATTTATTCTTTACCTTACTTCCTTGTGCACATATTTTTAGCACTTCATTTTGGGTCAGATTTTCTCTTAAAGCCTGTAAGGTCTGGCTTTGTATCTTGATATATCCACCTGTTCTATAGTCCATAAAACACACATGCATCATATTGATATAATGCGCCTTATTGACTTTAACCAACCATTTTAGAAAACCTTTATTTTTCAGGGTACCAATAATTTTAGGACAGTCAATCCGCATTCCATCGGTCAATATGACAACAGCATGATTAGAATGCGACTCTATAGCAAAAATATGGAACAGTATGACACTTTTGAGATCGTTAAAAGATGGCTCAAGCCTAGTTGGGCTTTTAGCATATAAGCAGGCATAAAGATTCTCGAGCAGGATATTATCCAGACCATCACGCTCATTTTCAGCCTCTTCTAGTACCTCCTTAAATAACTGTTTTAAAGGTATTGTATGGAGCAGTTGCTCATCTGCAGTACTGGGAACTTGATGATCAGCAGCAAATTCCGACAGCGCATCTTTAAATAGTCCTTTTACCTGGGTATCATGCCATCTATTTTCCAGTACGGATATTATCTTATCCTCCACAACTTGCGATAGCTTTTCTACAGTATTGTCAATTTGGATATCAGGATGCATCGGTTCACGACTAGCAAGGACACCGGCACCATCAACTCTTTCTTCTATGATTACCTGAATGGGAAGTTCATGCGGAAAATACATGATCAGCAAGTTACGTTCCGGATTTGCATCCAGCCAGACCGTAAAAGATATCATGATGACCAAGTATAACAGAAACCGAGATTTCGCATGCTCCCACAAGATTGCATACATCTGTTCACCATCATACCAGATATACTTAAATACGATCAAAATGCATAGCCCTAATCCAATTGGCAGGATATAAAACAAGACTCTAGCGGTTCCATTCTTCCATACAATCTTAAAATCATTTTCTTGAATGGTACCTTTCCGTTGAATCAGAATACCTACTGCCGTTATAAAAACAATCACTAATGCAGTGAGCAGAAAAAGAGATCCAAATTTAAAAGAAAAAACCGGTAAGGCAGTCCAGGTATAATTATAGGTAATCTTATTGTACAGCAAAGGTAAACAGACAAGAATCAGATAATAAAAATAATATGACCTGAAGTGTCGATATAAGACATTAATATTTAAAATATGCTTATCAAATAGGTTAATCATCATAACAGGAAAAACATTGCCTAATTAGGTCAACATGCAAGTTAATAAAATTTCATTATTAAACAAAGTCGTCTGTAAGTATAAAATATAGGTCAGAACCTTTTATTTAAATAAATTTCAAGCTCATTTTAGAACTTAAAGGACTTTTTTAGGGTACTTTAATCTCAAATGTCCACTTTAATGGCACGTTTAACTCTCCCTTAGCCTATAAGTAGCTAAGAGTTCTTTTCGCAAAAAGATATATTTCCCAAATTTGAAATTCAACAATTATAACAAACAATGAATATTTTAATCTTTAATCAAGCAGGAGTCAACTATCTGCAAGCGCACATCCTTGGACTTTCAATGACACTATTGCTGATTGAAATGAACGAAATCCGAACTGATTTTGATAGTTGGCTTTACAAATGGTTCAACCTTACGGTAAGTCAGCTATCACAGCTCCAAAATATGGATCCCGCGTTTAAACAAGAATTAGCAAATGCCATCGCCAACAACTATGCTGCGGGCCTAACCGTCAATTTTATTAAAGAAGATAAAGACGAGGCAGAAGTGCCAGACAAAAAAAATATGGTTGTTCATGGATTGGACGAGTGGCAAGATCCCGTAGGGAGTCATTCGACAAATATGCTTATTCTTCCACTCATGATCCGTATACAATACAGCTAAACTGAGCTAGATAAATATCACTTTGCTTGGGGCGGAACCGAGATCCCCGCCCCTCAAGCAATTCCAAAACTCCTTTATAAATTTTAATACGCAATTAACCATTACAAAATAATAAACATTGTGAAAGTAGCCGACAGTTCACAGCATTCCATTTAGACGCCAATAGTATGAATTATGGAAAGAATGAAAAATTTCTTCAGTAAATACCATGAAATGAGTACCGCATCACAAGCATTCCTCAAAGAACATGGCAAGCTCAGTTTTTATAAAAAAGGAAATTATTACAAGATAGCCGGTATTCCGATGTCGACTTGGTGTTTTATTATTGATGGTGTCGTCGCCAAAGAAGTTCTCGAGGCCGATACGACCGTTCGCATAGAACGCATCAGCGGGAAGAACGAATATTTTACGGGGACCAATCATCCCTATAGCGATACCGCAACAGCAGTAGCCATCAAATTTTTGCAACCCACGATTTTATATGAGATCAGCAATACCGATTTCAAGCATGCACTTGTTCAACATCCTGAACTGAGTGTGATCTTCCATATCCTCAAGCAACATAAGGTCAACAGATTGCAGGATATTGTTCATATTCTCAACCTTCCTCCTGCACATCGCGTACACGAGCTATACCTCAAAATGCCTCATATCATGCCTTTGCTCACGATCAAGGAGCGTCGTTCCTTTTTAAATATTTCTTGTAACCGGGATTACTAGATCGCTTTACGATACCATATTAAACAAACGTAAATCTTGTAGCAATGCAACAACATCAAGATGTATATTGGTTATAACTTTAATTTAATTAGCTGAAGATAATTGTATGTGCTTCACAAGGGATAACACCTTAAACAATAAAATTTAAATAGGTAGCTATGCTACAAGACAACGAAGATTATAGACACTAATTTTACTTTAAGAAACATAACGCAAATAATAATCTTGAAAATATAGTTTTACGATTTAAATAAAAAAGAAACATGAAACAAGTTCACAAAGGTATCCAACAATACCGACGCAAATTTACGGTCTTCCCCGCTTAGCGGTACAGACATAAAAAAACAACCAAAAAAGCCGCGTTTAGATGGCATACCGTTTGGTATTCCGCAGCAATTTTAACGTGCAAAAATTATGATAACAATCAATGCGTACTAGGTATACACATTGAAATAATACAAAAAATTTCACTTTATTTATACTTGTCAATTATGGCACTATTTAATTATACGGGCTCAGACCCATCGCAACCGAGTTCTTATACTTTAGCTTCAGGTACACCAAGCTGTCCTGGCGCAACAGAACAGATGTGTACTTTAGAAGCCGCTAATAATGGTAGCGGACAACCTGTGATCACCGATGCATTGAAAAATGAAATGATTAATTCATTACAAAATCAGGTCAATGGCACGCATGTGAAGTTGAAGGAAAGAATATAAATATTGATTTAACATCTGTATTTCCTTAACGCAGAATAGGGTATGAATTTCCATACCCTATTTTGTTTTATATTACTCCACCTCTTCAATTACCAGAACCTCCTGCTCGCCCATTCCAATTTCTGCTACGATACCATAGTTGGCAAGCTGTTCGTTCAACTCATCCAACTTGCTATATTCTCCAAGTTTTATAGTTTCCTTACTTTTAACCATGTCCAACACTGGTGGAAATTTAGCTCCCATATCTAGCATAACCGCAAGAACTGAACTCCCTTGAAATGTCAAACCATTGAGAGGTAATTTACCAGTATATGATTTTACTGGACAAGGCCTAAGTATGAGGCATTCAATATTCTTGATCTTTTTATAGGTACGAATCCCCATTAAGCTATGTAGATCATGTAGTACGATTCTTGCCTGGGCAGAATCATTTCTTGATATAGCATCCAAGCGCTCATAAGAAATTGCATGTTGCACATACCACATAGCCCCAACATTAACAATATCCCGATAACGATTCGGATCGCCTACTTTCAAGCATAATCGCTCTGATCTGGGTATATAGTCCGATTTTTCTATCTTGGCCCAAATTGCCATAACAGTACTATAGATAGAACTATTATAAAAAGAACTTTTTTGCAAACCGGTTATGCTGTCCTGCTTTATTCTAAAGGATTCGAAAGGAACACCATTTTGATAGCCCAATAACGATACAGCCCCCTTTATTTGCATTTCATTTTGAGCTCCTCTTATAAGATTTCCTTTTCCAAAGTCATCTTTGAGGGGTAGATCAATTGTTCCATTAGCGTATAATTCCATAATATGCTCAGCAGTAATCACCTTATTACTCGCTATTGCCTGCACTTTTCCTTGATACAGGAATACGACATGAGGAACACTTTGATGAGGAAATCGCTCTTTCAAATACACATCCGAATAAATAACAGGTAAATTGACCTTATTTTCTTTGAGAAATTTATTTTTCTCAAAGAACTCCTCCAATGTCGCTTTATCCTGCCAACTAACAGTGATGATCTGCACCCTGTCCTTCAGTTTATCCTGTAGTTGCTGTAATTTAGGCATGGTCTGAATACAAGTGCCACAAAAGGTATCAAAGAAATCCAAGATCACGACCTTATCCGCTAATTTCTGTAGATCGATAACTTTTTCATTGCCGCGCATCTGTTGTACTGCGCTTGGCGCAACAAAAGTATCCCCCACTTTAAGTGCTTTACTCAAATCTATTTTTCTATCAGACTGTGCAGTGACATATAGAGCCGACATCAGTATCACGGACAGCAGTGCTATTATTCTTATATATTTCATGTTGCTTTTTTTTATGATTAGCGAATATTTTGAGGTATTTTTCCATTATTGATCACGATTTCAGGCAGTCTATAGGCATATTTTCGACTATTGGGTTCTAATTGGTAAATCACCCCATACATCTCGCGCTTCAACGTTTTCTGAAACTTCGAATCCAAGTTCAATCTTTTCAGATCAGACCAGCGACGACCGCGAAAGACCAGTTCTTTTTGTCTTTCTGTCAAGATCAGAGGTAATAATAATGTTGGATTACGTTCTGTAACGGCCATATATTTGTTCGGTTCATATCGTTTTTGACCCAAAGTATTCAATGCTGATAGAGCCTCATCAATCTTTCCGATTCGTGCAGCTGCCTCTGCCTTGATCAGATAGACTTCACTTGTAGTAAGCCCTACAAAGAGATTCGCCATCGAATTATCGTAGCTCCCTTTATAGCCATAAGAATGTAAGGGATAAATGTTATCTCGAAAGAAAATACCTTTGCGCAAATCTAACGACGAATAGCTCCGGTAAAGAGTCGAATCAACCAATCCATTATTGAGACTCATTGGCCCTGCAGTTGCCGATATTGCAGAAAAAAGCACTTCCACATTGAATCGATCAATTGGCAAATCCCTATTTTTATCAAGTTCGTTAAAGTCCATCAGTTCGGATTGCAATTGCAAGCAGGAGTCTGCATATAAATAGGCATTTTCATACTTTCCCATTACTAGATATGTCCTTGCCAAACCCGCATAGGCACTCGCACGCGAAGGTCTACCCTTTACTCCTTCTGCAATTGGCAACTTATAAGATGCCTCCTTGTAATCTGTGATGATCTGATCGTAAGTTTTCTGTAACGAAGCGCGGACAGAAGGTTCATCAATACCTGGATTCAAACGTAATGGGATACCCATTTCAGTAACAGCAGTTGCTTCTTGATATGCCGGTGCAAATACTTCTACCAATTGATGGAAAGCAAATGCCCGAAAGAAATGCGCCATCCCCAGTAGGTTCCTGGCTTTAACAGTATTCTCAGCAGTTCCACCAATATGAATGATTTCAATGATTTGATTGGCATTGTATACGGCTTTATAGGGTCTTTGCCATTGTGCGACATCGTCGTAGATGATATCCATCCAGGTGTAAGTATTGCGCTGGTCAAAATCTAACAGACCATCAAATATTTCGGATGTAACATAATATTCATCAGCAGACCATTCCCCATAAATCGGGTACCCTGTGTTCATCGCACTATAATCATTGAGCAATAGCTCGGCGTCTTCCAAACTTTTCGGAACGACCATTTTGATATCCGGCTTGACTTCTAATAAGTCATTGCAGCAACAAAATGATAACATCGCATAGATGCTACAGATATAAATGTATATTTTCATAATTTCGGAGGCTAAAGATTAAAATTAAGACCTACTGAAGACATCATCGCATCTGGTATATTGGAGCCATATTCGGTATCAATACCCAACCTATTGCCTCGCCAAATGGTACCTATATTTTGAAGGTAAGCGTATACACGACAATTTTTCAATTTAATCCTACTCGCAAAAGGCACATTCAGACTCAATTGGATATCGCGCAATTTGATCTGCCCGCCATTCTCCAACAGGGCTGATGATCGCATAAACACTTGACTACCTAAATCAGCAGGATACTTCAAAGCAGGTTCATCAGTCGTTAATTCATCGCCTGGCCTCTGCCAGCGCATAGAATAATCCTTATGCCCAATATTACTGTTTATAAATAATAGGTTATCAAATGAATTTCGTAGGAATTTATGCCCCAATTGATAGGAAATATTCCAAGAAAGCTCGAAGTCCTTATAGCGAATACTATTGCGCCAGCTCCCCGAGTACAAAGGAACTGTTGATCCATAGTTTTCAAGATCGCTTACCTTCGTAGCTAATATGGCATTATAATCTTTGGAAACCTCTCCATTAAGATAAGCACGAGCTTGCCCCGTTTCAGGATCTAAGCCTGCCCATTTATACGCCAATTGGCTATAGAGATCCATGCCTGCTATTGGTGTCCTTGCATTAGATTGTGCTGAACTGATAAAGTCTTTCCCATTCTCATTTTCAATGTAAGATTGTAACACTTTCGTGTGGCCGTAGGTAAAAACCACATTACTGTTCCATGTCCAGCTTTTGCCTTGAATAGGAATCGCATTTAAAGAAATATCCCAACCTTTCGTACGAATATTACCACTATTGATCATCAAGGTCGTAAATCCCGTACTAGGGTCTACCCGATCTGGAGCAATTAGATCTTTCGCATTTTTCACATAGTACTCGATGCTCCCCGAAAGCCTATCTCCTTTTAATGCAAAATCAAGCCCAAGATTCGTAATTGCTACTCGTTCCCATCGTAAACTAGGATTAGGTGGAGTGCTAATCATCCCATAATTTTGATTAGTGATATAATGTGCCTCACCTTCAATGGAAATAATGGGATAAGCAGACACACTGTTGTTCACATTTCCATTATAGCCATAGGTACTGCGTAATTTCAAATAATCAAATGGACTGCCTTGCAGAAATGATTCCTTAGATAGTACCCAAGCTCCACCAAGGGACCAAAAAGGCTGTCCACGATCATTACTCTTGATACCAAACAGATTGGAAGCATCTTTCCGATAAGAACCACTAAACAAATAGCGCTCTAAATAGGTATAACCCGCATTGGCGAAATACGAATAAAAATTATTTTGATAAAGTTCATAACGACTTAAATCATCAATAGTCGATGTCCCCATGATTCCATTTAATAAGGGCACCTCAACACCGTATGGTACAGATTTATAGGATCCATTTTCCGGATTAAAGCCATTGTATTGACTTGAGATTACATTTTTCTGAATTTTCCTAAATTCAATTCCTGAGAACAATGACAACTCATGTTTACTGTTCCATTTTCGACTATACTCAGCTGTTCCTCGACTATGATGTGTACGACTATCCCAATTGATAACGTTTAACAAATCACCCACAGGAAGATTCCATGTAACCTTTGCATCATCCCAGCTTGCATAACGATTAATATAATCCCGCTGTATCCTCGATCCAATGCCTCTCCACATTTCTATTTCTGTTGAAGAACGCTGATAAGCATACAATAGATTCAATTTTAAACCAAAATCAAAGTAATAATCAACCTTTATAGTCGTGAAAAACTCATTGATATTCTGAGTTTCTTTTGTATCATTCAATTCTTTCAAAGGATAATAGGACCAATCCAACAAACGTCCTCCAGCTATTGTATCCTTAAAAACAGGATTATAGCCCCCAACGTTTACCTCTAAAGGATTCCTATTTTCATCAGCTAACCGCATATAAGGATAATTTTGCATACCATTTGCTAACCTATTATAGCCAACTGGCAACAACGACTCTTGAATTTTACTTTCAGTGTACATGACACCTAAATCCAGCACCATATTTTTAATGGGCTTGAACTGGCTATTCGATTTCAAATTCAACCGATGATACGCTGAAGTGATAACATCATTTAAATTCTTATCATAACCAGCTGAAAAAAGTGTATTGACCTTCTCCCCACCAGACTGCAACTGTGCATGATATTGTTGATTGACTGCATTGCGGTACATGTATTTCAAGAAATCATCGCGCATATCCATATTTTTCATTTTACCAATCTCAGCGTTAAATTCGGATTCGGATAGATCACCATTCTTTTTCTTGAACATGAGCCATACTGCTGGTTGCGGATTTCTAAATTTATTCCTAAACCAGCTATTGTATTTACCTTGATCAAATAAATATTGTTGTGCATCGATATAATCTGATGTAGCCATTTGCGGATAATAATACAAATCTGGCTTAGCTTTGACACCAACATTAGAATTGAAACTTAGCTGGGTACGTTCGTTAAATTTCCCTCTTTTCGTCGTGATGACAATTACCCCATTACCAGATTGTGCACCCCAAATAGACGATGCTGCTGCATCTTTTAATACTGTGATACTCTCGATATCATTGGGGTTGATGTTATTAAAAGTTCCTTTTCCAAAGTCAGCATTTTTATTGTCATATGGCACTCCGTCAATAACAATTAAAGGAAACATTTCAGAACGTAAAGTACTTAACCCTCGCACATTCATATTTAAATAGTCTCCTCGACTATTACCTGTCTTATTAAAGGTCAAACCCGGCACGACATCCTCTAACCTACTCACAAAGTCTGTCGAGACTTTACGATTCAGTAACTTGTTGTCTACAAACTCAAAACTACCAGTGGCGCGCTCTTTTGGGATCTTCTGGAATCCTGTCGATACGACCTCTACCTCCTCTAGTTTATTGTCTTCAGGTATCAATTTTATGGTTAACGATACTCCTGCGGTATAACTGATCTCTTGAGTTCTGTAGCCTACATAAGTGAACTTTACCATCCCTTTTCGGTGTTCTACAGGCAGGCTGAATGTTCCGTCTTTCTTGCTGGAGGTTCTCTCCTTTTCGGCTTCGATTCTAACAGATACACCGTCCAATGGTCTGTTGTCTACAGCAGATACGATTGTACCGCGTAGTACATTATGATCAGACCCTTCCACCCCGCTGTCCTTGCGGGGTGTCTGAGCTGATAAACATAAACTATGAAATACTGCGATCATCATGATAGATGAGATCGCAATAACTTTTATGGCTTTTAATAAGCATAGTACAAGATTAAAGGCTAACAGCATAATGTATGTCAACCAATTGCTGACTACTACAGTCCATAACTGTTTATAATATTTTGTGTAGAGAGGTAGACCATGACCAATAAATAATGACTTCGTCTCTCCTTTCCTAGATTGGATATAATTTTTCAATACGTTTAATTTTCGGTCTGTTTTAAAATAAAGACCAATTGATACCCCTGAAGTCGGGACAATTCTTTCCCTTGGGAATAGCGCATAGCTCTCCCTATTGCAAGTTTTTTGCATTTTTCGTTAGTTAATTGAAGGTGAAACTGGAGCTAAAATCTAAGCAATAAGCTCCCTGTTCAACCGTTCAATAGTTAAAAAATAGGATGGAAAAAATGCAATATTAAATCTTCGTCAATTGGTTATAATATGGTCTTCGTCATTGCATTTCATTGTAATAAGTAAAAACCGACCACTCTTATATAGAAAAGCTATACAAAGCCGCATCAAACTATTTGGTTATCTAATTCTTTAGTGCTACTTTTAAAGTGTCTGACGCTTGAAATAGCATTTTTAAGGAGTGATAAACTAAATAAGAAATTGCAATAAGATGTATCGGTAAAAACCTCAAGCAGGGTTTTATCATTTGCACGGTTAAGCGCAATCGTAAGAACATACTGTTCCTTTCCCCTATTTTGGTTTTTATTTCTTGAAAGTAATCACTCTGGCGGAGCGATGACGTTCTTTAATGGTGGTGATCTGTAAGACCTACAACCCGGATCGTTGATCGTGCAATACAGGGTTTGAATTTGGTTTTTAATCGTTCTCATAATCTTTTGGTTTTATGCGAACGAGTCTAAAATGAAAAGATGGGCTTGCTCCATCACTCTTTTCACCAAAGCCTAAGCTTTGGCTCAGCCCCAAAGATAAATCTTCAGGGGATACCCGAAAGTGACTTCACAGCAAGACCCATCCCTACATTATATACAAAGATATAATATCCGTAGGAAATGAGCTAATCTTACTGCCTCTTTCTCGGGTATCAATCGAAAAGTTAGAGACTCATTCAGTTAATTAGGTTTTACCCAATTACAGCTCAAACAAAATTGGATTAGCTATTTACTAATCATATACAAATATACTAAAGTTGATTTTAAAAATCAACAATTATTTAAAATAAATTATGTCAGAAAATAAAATAAATCGGATATCAGAAGTCTTAGAAGAAAAAGGAATGAAAAACAATGATTTAGTAATTCATTTTAAAGTGAAAAAGGAGACTGTTTCAAGATGGGTAAATAATAAACAACAACCAACATTGAATACGCTTAATGAAATAGCTGAATTTCTTAATGAAGATATTAGAAATTTATTATACCAAAGCAAGTGGACGAAATACCAAAAGTAAGTTCTACATATGAGTTAATATTAATTGAAAAGGCTATAGAAAAAAAGCAAGGTGAATTATTTGAAATAGATGAGTCTTTGTTGAAAATTAGCCATTCCAGAAGACCTATTGGCTTAGCGAAAGCTTTAGACACGGAATTAAAACGTCTGATTAAGATTGAAAAAATTGCATTTGCTATTGAAATCGAAGTAGACGACCCTAAAAATGGTGGTAAAAAGAAATTCGATGTCATAAATCCTGAATTAATTAACAAAGTCAATCTATTTGCTGAAGAATTTAAAAGCTAGAACTTTTCAAAAATTGCTATTTATATCGACAAATCTTTTCCCGAGATCAGCAAAGAAGAGCTAAAGGGCTATGAAATTATTATTTGCAATGCTGAGGAAACTACATCAGCAAATCTAGAATTTCAGGTCGTCCATGTTGGTCTAGAAAATAAGCTAATAGCAAAATTTAATCGACCTGTCGATGCTGAAAATTATGTAGATCTAATCCTGCGAGGTTATGTACAATTTGAAGATAAAGGCTAGTGCAGTGACTCTAAATTCAAAAAGGAAAACAATCTATAGAATTTAATCTGAATTGGCACCATGGTTTGTGCTAAGATCAATTTTATGGCAATACCGAGCCTCAATTTACGGAAAGGATACCTAAAAAACTGTTAAAATGCAGTTACTACTGATTAAACTATATTATGATAAAAACAAAAGCCGGGATTTATTTCTGTGTATTATTTATTTTCTTTTTAGGGAGCTGTGCACCATTACGCTATTTCAAAAATGCAGATCAAGGTTTTATTCAAACCACAAAAGAAAAAGTTAAACATTTTCAACTAAAACATGCTAGAGATACAATTGATTTTATAGTATTGAGCGATGATTTCGATAAAAAGAAACCCGTATTGTTCTATTTACAAGGGTCTACACCTGTTCCTCTTATTTATGATTATAAATCGGATGATATGAAAGCTCTTTTAGTTTTTTCTTTTTTGAAGGATGAGACTGTAAAGAAATTGAAAGAAAAGTATCACCTTGTAGCTATTTCGATGCCAGCAGTTCCATTATCCCTTGGCAGCGAAGACCTCAATGAACAGGCTTGGCATGTTAAGGAAAAAGAACCATATATTATTTTTCATACTGAATATAATGCTGCAAATGTATTATCTAATTATGTAAATCGAACAAAAAAAGTGATTGATTTTTTAACTAAACAACCTTGGGTTGATCAAGATCATATTACTTTATTTGGACATTCGCAAGGGGCTAAAGTAGCGATTGCAGCAGCTTCTGGGAATAAACAGGTATATAAAATTGGTTTTTCTGCAGGTAATCCTTTTGGTAGCATTGACCATTTACTTAGAGAATATCGATACGAAGCGATGTTTGGCGACATATCGCACGAACGCTCGCAAGAAAAGATTAATGCTTTTTATAGCGTATGGAAAAATATTGTTGCTAATCCGAAAGTACTAGATGAAAGACAAGGTGATTCAAACAGGAATTGGTTAAGTTTTGAGCAATCCTTAATTCCTTATTTTCTGAAGACAAAACAACCCATATATGTTTGTTATGGTACAGTAGATCCTAAATCGGTGATGTGCGATATCTTACCTATTTATTTTATTAGGGCAAAAAAAACAAATCTAACGATGAAACCTTATCCTGGATTAGAACATAATTATCGTCCTGTTGATGAAAAATTAAAAATTGCGGGAGAAAGTATCATGGATTCAGTCATTATGGATTTTACAGAATGGGATTTTAAATAACTTTTTGTCATTACCCATATTTGAGAATACTGAAGATTTAAAAAAGCTCCATAGGACAGCGAATTGATCCTTGACTTGGTTATATTTCCGAAAGGAGCTAGGCTAAACTAGACTAAGCATATAATTGTACAAAAATTTGAAAGAACAAGTTAACTTTTAATCCCTTGTTCTACCTCTCCATTTTTAATATTTTAAATTTTTTGTAAAATTTAACCAAATTCTTTTAAAAATAGACTGATCCTCCGTAATTATATCACCATCTGCCAGAATACCCGGTTTCAGCTTAATAAGGGAATCATGTTCATTTCGGGCCAAGATAACCTTCGAAAAGAAAACACTGTCTCTGATCGGTATTTCAGAACAGTTACATTAGGTATAGGTTTATGCTGATTGTCAACTAATTTGCCTGAAATGGTCGTTTGGGGAAATAAATTAGTATAATAGCAGAGGGTGAATAAAAATGCGATTAAGTATTTTGACATAGTTTTTTACTGTCTTGATAACGTGTGTTTTAAAAAACAATATATTTTGTATTAATAGCATCTACCGGATTAATTCAATTGGATTATTATATGTCTTACTTTTTTCTTTTCTTCTTTCTATAGCTTGTTGTCTTTCATCTGCTGACCTAAAAGTAATTTCTCCACGAGCTTCAGAATCTTGTACGTTATTTTCAAATAATTGACGCTGTAAGCTATGGAATTCTTTTTTATTCATATATTTCGCTTTTTCTAAAAAATTTGAATTAAAGGAATTATGATTCGAGTGGATTAGCCTCAGAAGAGAAAATTTCCAAGTGCCTTTTTCGTCTGATATCTCAAAAATAAGTCCTGGAAGCCCTGAAAACTTATAAGGACCATCATTGATTGGGATCTCTTTGTTAAAATAGGCTATCCATTTTCTCTTACTGTAATTTAGTGTTGCTTTCTGGAGAGTGATGCCATTCCTAACAATTGTATCAGTTGTTATCTTCCAATCCTGCTGATTTACATGTTCATCGTAATAACAATAATCTTGAAAAATAGCCCTTAAAGGGGAATAATAACGAATATCACCTGTGTTATAATTTTTATTAATAATATAATTTAATTCATGTTCATCACGAGGACTATATCGATTTCGAGTGGGTAATTGATAATACTGTAATGTGTCAAATACACCTCTCGAAAGCGTTCTAAACCAGGATTCATTGGGATAGATGAGTAATTCGGTCATCAGTGTTCTCTTACTATTAGGATTAAGACTATCTCGCAACAATTCTAACTTATAAGTTGCCTGCATCACATCTGTATTAGCTTTTTCTTGCGCTTGTAGATGAGAAAAAGAAAAACAAAATAGTAAAATGTTTAAAAATAGAAATATTCTCATATTAATTATGTTTTTTTTAATTCTTTGAATACATCCCGATTCATTTGAATCGGGATGTATCTTAATTTAACACTTGCTGTCACATAATCCTACCATTTGATCTGATGTTAACCCGGCGCAACTTACAGATATATTGTAATATGAACCATCAGTCCCTATACATTCACAATTAAAAGAACAATTTGACCCTCCAGTTGGCAATGGAATTGTTACAGTAGTTCCTCCACCATACCCACCAAGCACATTTTTCAATTGTTCACGAGACAAGGCTTCTGTCTCATTCAGATTCAAGTTTTTTTATGAAATCTTTTTCATAACTTTGTTTTTTATTTTAACAAATCTTGCTATTCACTATTTCCTGAATAGCATGGAAAGGTCTTTTACAGGTAGCCTTCTGTTTACCTGAGTACATTTCGAACTGGCTCAGGCATTCTTATTCTAGAAAAAATTAATGAGATCCTTTATGCTATAATGATCAGGCAGTTCTTTACCATTAATAAATACTGTTGGATTTGCCCGAATCTTCATATCATCACACCACTTTCGCATAGCAACTATTTTATCCCTTTGAAGTTTCAGTTCTCCATTCATCGGATATTTTGAAGCAAATGTTATATAATCCTTATTCGGGGACATGTACCAAGCATCCAATGCTTCGTTTACCTTAGATCTTCCATACTTTTCTTGAATAGCTAACAAATGCTGTACTGGAGCAGTTTTAGCATCATGCTCATCTCCAGTAGATGTAAAAATTATCCGAACACTAACATCTTTATTTTTTTTCACAATCTCCTCTAAATCAGGATGTGCTTTAGCACATGGCCAGCAATATGGATTACATACTTTAATAATCTCTATACTGGCATGCTCATCTCCAATCAATATCCCTAAATCATCACTATCAATTGTAACAGGATTAATATTTTGGAGCAATGAATTAAAAATGGATGGATTGTAACATAATTTCATCCATTTACTTCTATATTCCTTACTATCATTTGCTCTCTTAATAACTGGAATTACAAAGTAAACGAGCAACATAGTGGTTAATCCTAAGAATAAAACTACAAATACATGATGTGCTTTTGTTTGTGAAAAATCAATTGAATGATATTGAAAATAAATAGTGGAGATTAATAATTTAATTATATATAAAATTGATTAAAATATTAATAGATGTGTAAAACTATCGCTCTATCCAATTGTTATCCTTTTTACGAGCATTAGCGTAGTTTTTTTTCATATTAACATTATTGACGTCACCTTTCATTCGAAGATTAAGTGTACCAGCAGCCTCTTGAATATCTATCATATTATCCAACATCTCTTTCCTCATTTTAAGAAAGTCTGCACGCGGAATTTCCTTTGGTTCTGGTAAATATGATAAGTTAATTTTTATATCTCCTCCTATCTTTTCTATGGTTGAAAGTATAAAAGACCATGAATTTGTTACATCATTCATTTTTACGATTAAACCTGGTAATCCAGCGAATTTGTAAGGACCATCACTAATCGGGATATTTGGATCAAACCAAGCTGTCCACTTTCTATTCCCAAATTCAATTTCAGCTTTCTGACATAAATGATTTCCAATCGTCATCGTATCGCTCAATAATTGCCAGTTTTCCTTATTTAACATAGGCTCATCATAATAAAACACACTTTTATCTTTCAGAATATCTTCATAAAATGTCAGCTTGTTCGTGTTATAATCCTTAATAATATCAATTGGATAGGGTGTATAATTCGACGACTTTTTTCTTTCTATTCCATGATATCTGATAGAATCAAACTGTGCATGATTACTCATCTGAAACAAAGATCTCCCTTCGTTAATAATTAATTGTGCTTCTTCTCGTATCTTATGAGACTCTGTCGTGTCACGTTGATAAGCAGCAAGGTAAATAATCTTATAATTTTGGGCAAAGCTATTTGTAGCAATGAATAACCCTAACACTGCCATGATGATCAATGGGCTGATTTTACATTTGTATATCATAATTATTATTTCCCTTATTCCTAATCTTTGTAAAATTTACAATAAAACAGAAGCCTTGCCTTATAGCAAAGCCTCCATAAACATGGTTCCCTTTACGGACAGCCATGCTTACAACATCATATTCAGCTAAAACATCTTATAAAGAAAGTAATGATGGATACTCAATATGAGCTTCCAAGAGATTTTGAAGGTTTAATTTATTGTACTTAACCTTTGCACTGTCTAGTACAAATTCGCAAGCACAATAAAGGTCACTCTGTTTTTTACTTTGCAGAAAATTAAAACTGCCCATAAATAAGATATTTGGTTACTTAGAAAACTATTATGTAATATATAAAGAGACTTCTAAAACTTAAGTTTATACTCTAAGATAATTAACAGCTATCAAAAATTAAAACATTAAATCAAATCAATCGATTGCGTAATTTTTAATAAAATATAAACAAATACAACCATTACTCCATTAGTTAGCAAACCTAGTTTAAACATAAACTTAAAAAACAATCACACAGATAGGAATTTCCAAATAGACTCTAAGTATAGAATAACATTCAAAGCTTAATGTGAAGCTAGTAATCATTTCACATCGTTAAAATAATAATCGATCGATTTTTCCATTTTAACGATGAAAACATCATTTAATATAAACGCTATCAAGAAGAAGCTTGATTAATATCGTTGCATATGCAAAGTAAAATATAATCAACCATTCAAATAAAATCATAAATATACGCCATTATCTACTAGTCATTGAATAATGAATAACATAATAGATCTAAATAAACGAAATCCAGAAGTTTGAATTTACTTCCGGATCATAAACCTTGATTTACATAATACGATGATAACAAAACGCATTCGATATGCAAATGCTAAAAATTATTTAGGCCTAATCCTGCGCTGATATGTACTTGCTGAAGGTAAGAATATTGTAATTACTGTAAATTGAAAAAGGAAGATAATTGAAAGAATTTAACTTATATTGATTGAGATAGAGGAATTTAAACTCGATCAAGCAAATGAAGTTTAGGAGCGTATAAGAAGTGGAAAGACCAAAGGGAGAGCTGTCTTTGTGCCTTAAAGACTTTTCTTATCAGATCATAATAAAAGCCAAATTTCGAATCGCATCTTAAGGAGATTTTCTTTCAATTAAACAGAACGAGCAATAAACTATCGTTTATTGCTCATTGACAACCTTAATTAGAAAGATTGATCACATCTGCTATTTATACTTTACATTACAATCACGCCGATTTCATTTATTTTCATTCCACTTTGATCGGCACCAATTACCGCAAGGGCTTCCAATTTAATAAAGCGAGCCTGCTTTTTACTTGGGAACATCACCTGCTGTTTTACCGGATTATTATTGATATTTCCAAATACCTTATCCGTTAGGATACGATCCCAATCTTTTCCGTTCCTACTAACGTAAAAATTGTATTTAGTAACAGTTCCGCCCGTATTACCATTGTTAGCAGGTGTATAAGTAAATCCTGCGATTTCCATTTCCTTGCCCATATCAATTGCGATTTCATAAATACCCGTAGATCCAGCAGGATTAGCTTCCCAACTAGTCCTACCGTTACCATCAAAGGCCCTGTTTATCTGCGATTCTTTTTTAGATTCACTTGCATGCAAGACTTTCCAATCGGCTGTCGAAAGATCAAAATCTGCGATCACCACATCGCTAAAATCTTTTCCGTTATTAATAAAAGCCTTTGCTTTTACAGTTCCTCCTTTTTTCAGCTCAAAGGGTTGATTGTAACGCATACTTTTCATGTTGGGTTCACTACCGTCTAGCGTATAAGTAACAATCGGATCCGGACTATTCGTCTTAATAGATACTATTCCTTCCTTGGTTCTATTGATAACAGGTACATCAAGCATTTCTGGAGCTAAATAAACCTGAATTTCAGAAAGTACTGGCGCGGCATTAGCCTCGAGTGTAATCCGAAGTTTATTCGTCGCTATTGTCGGAAAAGCAAGGATTCTTTTATAACCTATTGTGCTTTGCTTAACCAGTGCTACATATTTCTGACCGTTCCAATAGGCTACTTCAAAGGATCTTACCCGCTGTCCAAGCGGAATATACTCCTGTAGAAGTAAACGATTTAACTTTGTTTTTGTTCCCAAATCAAGTGTTAAAACTGCTTTTTTAGCGTTGCCTTCAGCTCCCCAATAAGTATCATAATTATCATCTGTGATTTGAGGTGCGCGAGTCGTATTGATCAATACAGTTTTCCCTTTAGCTAAATTTGTCTTAAAAGTAGCATCCACAACAGCTCTAAGCTCCATTAAGCGTGTCGAATCTGTCGGATGAATCTTTCCAGTACGGCTAACAGGAACATTGAGTAGCAAATTAGCATTACGTCCCACTGAAGTATAATAAATACCCAGCAATTGACTTAAGGTCTTTACTTTATCATCTGTATCCGGGCTGTAAAACCATCCAGGTCTAATGGAGACATCCACCTCACCAGGTATCCAATATTTACCGTTTTCATCACCAGAATTTAAGATTGCTTGTTTTGGCGCATCCTTTCCCATTCCAAAACCATCCGTATTGAGCGTGCTCCAGTTGGTTTCTCCTGCAAAGCCAGACTCATTGCCGATCCAGCGAGCTCCTGGGCCAATGTCGCTAAATATAACCGCATGAGGCTGATGCTTATACACCACACTACGAAACAATGGCCAATCGTAAACTTGCTTTTTACCATTTGGTCCCTCTCCATTTGCACCATCAAACCACATCTCATAGATATCACCATAATTCGTCAACACCTCTTCCAGCGTTTTGGCAAAGATATCGTTGTATTCAGGAGTTCCATAAGAAGGATGATTTTGATCCCAAGGAGACAGATATACCCCAAACTTCAATCCGTATTCTCTACAAGCTTCAGAGAGATCTTTTAACACATCACCCTTCCCACCTTTCCATGGACTTTCACGTACCGTATGTGTACTGTATTTACTTGGCCATAAACAAAAACCATCGTGATGCTTAGCGGTTATAATAATAGCTTTCATACCCGCATCTTTAGCTGTTTTAGCCCATTGACGCGCATCGAGATCAGTTGGATTAAAAACCATAGGGCTTTCCTTGCCATCACCCCATTCCTTATCCGTAAAAGTATTCGGTCCGAAATGGATAAACATATAGTATCCTAATTTCTGCCATAAAACCTGGTCGGCACTCGGCAGCGCCCCATAGGGCGCTGGAGCA
The DNA here is from genome assembly GCF_014191365.1 of Sphingobacterium sp. JUb56. Taxonomy (NCBI): domain Bacteria; kingdom Pseudomonadati; phylum Bacteroidota; class Sphingobacteriia; order Sphingobacteriales; family Sphingobacteriaceae; genus Sphingobacterium; species Sphingobacterium sp. JUb56. Next base: position 130,329 of record NZ_JACHWL010000002.1, read on the forward strand.
GCCTGTTGCGCATTGACATGCCATGTCGTAATAAGGGTTATCACCCCTAGCGCTAGACTTTTTTTGATATAATTCATTCCTTATTAATCTATCAGTTTGTCCAATTATTCCCATCCCGGATTCTGCACATAAGCACCTGGCTTGCCTGCAGTAAGGTTAATCTGATTCAATGGTATTGGATTAAAATAGTATTTATCGTTCCATTTGCGACCATTACTGTAGTTCGTATTTACAATGATCAAAGCATTATTATCAGTCGCAATCTTACTCACATCATAACTATACTTTTTCCTCAAATCAGCATTCAGCTTCATTCCCCTCACCGTTTTTATACCTTCGATAAGTTTTCCGGCTTTCCATCTTTTGATATCATTCAATCGAAATCCCTCTCCCATGAGTTCGATACGGCGCTCTCGACGTATTTCGTACAGTAAAGGCGTCACCACATATCCATAATCAACCGGACGTGGGTCTGCTGAAACCATTGCTGTTAAATGTGGCATACCTACACGGTCACGAAGTAAATTAATACTTTTATCCAGATCAGTTTGACTTAGCGTTTTATTAATTTCATACTTCGCCTCTGCATAATTCAGCAATACCTCTGCATATCTAAAAATAAAAGCATCAATATCCGATTGATTCGCGATCTCTTGAACAGGATCACTTGACCGCCCTTTGATTAACCAATATCCACTAGAAGTCTGAGACGTTCCGATCAAAGGTAGCCCATAAGCAAGTGGTGCAACCGTACTCGTACCTATCCGATAGATAAAACCCGGGCTGGCAACCGTTTGCTTATACCGAGGATCTCTATTCTCCGCTTCTTTAGCAGGTTCGCTATCATCCGTTGGAAAAGAAGTCAAACCGCTAGGTTTTCCATCTTTGTACAAGTAAGCCTCCATCAGATCCTTACTGACACCTGTATTATTCTCATTTGCAGTACGCGTATAACCTTGTGTCAAAGTTCCAATAATATAAGCCCAATGCATAATCGACTCAGGGTTTGGTTTCAGATCAGTCTGCGTAAATAAATCTTGATAATCTTTATCCACATTTCCTGTAGTGTACAAACGGTACTTTCCACCATTTATCAAAGCCTCAGAAGCCGTTAACGAAGCCTGCAGTACAGGCAGGGGGTCGCCCAAGCCGTGATACTTACGAAAAGTTCCTTCCCATAAAGCGATTCGTGACAACAAAGCATTTGCAATATCCTTATTTAGGCGCCCCGTTTCTTCAGAACCTTTTTCAGGTAGATTACTCGCGGCATATGTTAAATCCAACAAAACCTGATCCATCACTTCATTACGCTTGACACGAGGTCCATACAATTCTGGAGAGGTCTCATCCAGATCCGATAGTACCAATGGAACATCACCAAAAGCCGTTACTTTTTGCCAATAGAAGAGTGCCCGAAAAAAACGCACTTCGGCAGCATAACGCTCCTTATTGGTCGATTGTACTTGTTCATAACGCTTAAGGAAGTAATTACATCTGCGAATCGGGAGCCAGTCATCAGTAGCCCAACCTCCGCCAGCAGAAGGGACTGAAACTGTACCGCCCAACAAAGCATCGGAAGTCGCTGGAAGCATATTATCCGAATTATTATCAGCCGAATAATTGTTCACAAATGGTAAATTATTATAAAATAGATTGGCAAACAATTTTAAATCGTTTTCACTTTTAAAATAAGTCACCTCACTAAATTCATTTTTAGGATAACGATCTAAAAATCCATCATCCTTACAGCTATTCAGACTAAGGAAAAGACCTGAAGCGAGCAATATATTCAAATATTTATGGTTGTATTTCATGGCTAGAATGTGATTTGAGCTCCCAAGGAGATATTTTTACTTAATGGATACGCAGTTCTGTCTAATTGCTCTGGATCAAAATTGTCAAACATCTTGGTAAAGGTGAACAAGTTTTCTCCAGAGAAGAATAAGCGGATCTTTTCAATTTTCGCTCGTTTCAAAATCAAACTTGGCACAGAATATCCGATCGTGATATTTTTGATGCGCATATAAGAAGCATCCTGCAGATAACGGGTCGAAGTCACTGTATTACCATTCCCTCCAAAACGGAGACGTGGAAAATACGCATCTTGATTTTCTGGCGTCCAGTAGTCCATTTGATTTTTAGTTGGCACATCCCATTCACCACCACCAAATGCATAAAAATAAGTACCACCTACTACAGCATCACGACGTCCTACACCTTGCAAGAATACCGATAAATCAAAGTTTTTATAATCAGCACCGAAACGCATACCATAGGAGTATCGAGCAGTTTGGTTACCGATAATACGCATATCACCCGAATTACTTAACGTATTGCTACCGTTATCAATTTTTTTATCCCCATTCAAATCTTCAAAACGAACGTCACCACCAAGCCACGTTCCCGAAAAAAGTCGTTCTTTATTCAAGCCATCATTTGCTTCGGCATCACTCTGATATAACCCATTGGAAGTGTAGCCCCATATTTCATCGATTTGCTTGCCGACATAATGTGACGTTAACTCACCCGTTGGGTTAAGGTCATATTTGGTGATTTTAGCCTTATTATCACTCATATTAAAGCTGACAAAATAGTTGAAGTCACTGATCTTATTGTTGTATTTAACTTCAAACTCCCAGCCTGTTGTTTTCAGATCCGCCGCATTTCTATTAGGAGCACCAACACCCAGAATCGCTGGCAATGGCTGTCCACCCACCAACATATCACGGGTATCTCTGCGGTATAAATCAAATGAACCACTCAATTTATTGTCCAACAGGGCGAAATCTAAACCAATATTCTTAGATGTCACTTTTTCCCAGGTAAACAACGTACTTACAAGTCCAGGAGCTGTAATATAGGATTGGTTAGCATTTCCAAAGATATAATTGGTGGTACCATAAGGCATCGTCGCAATGTATGGGTATAGTGAACCATTAGTCGGATTGCTATTCAAATCAATACTTTGATTAGGTAGTGTACCATAAGAAGCCCTGATTTTTAAATCGTTGAAAGTTGGTTTCAAGAAACTTAAATATTCTTCATTCGAAAGGCGCCATGCAACACTTGCCGAAGGGCTAAAGACATAGCGTTTATCTGCAGCAAAACGTGAAGAACCATCATGTCTACCGTTGATTTCTATTAGATAACGATTATCATATATATAATTAACGCGAAAAAACTGTCCCAAAAGCGCCCAATCCAACGGTAGAGAGCCTACGATAGGCTTATCGTCATTATTTAAATTAAGGTATGGAAAATCTTGATTCAACAGGTTTTTAGCACGTGCACTAAAATTACTATAAATCTTCTCTTCCCTATTATACCCTGCCATAGCTTTCAAATAATGCTTTTCAGCAAAGGTATTTTCATACTCCGCATAAATATTGATTGCTGTATAACGATCCTTTGAGTTACTCTCCGAAACCCAAGGCACACGGTTATGTGGGTAAGGTCCTACCAGATAAGCATTGTCCGGATTTGTAGGATCTTGACCAGCAGGAACCGCTCCGTATTCATCATATGATTTTGTGTTGATCTTATTGTTATAATTATAGCTATTCCAGGTCAAATCCCCTACCACTTTAAAGTTTTTAAGCGGATGAATATTGAATCCCCCCGTCAACCAGATATCGTCGGATTGATAAGTATCACGTCCATTATACTCGTTCATAGCAAATGGATTGGTCGTACTACCCTGGCCCGAGTAATGACCATCTGGATGTCTAATCGGAATATTAGGTCTTAGATCTGTCGCAATACGATCTCCAAAAATACCCTCAATAGCGGCAGACCGCGCGGGCTTGTCATCCTCCTTACGATTTAAACGAACCTTAGCATTCAGATCCAACCAAGAGGTTACCTTTGTCTCCAATCCCATATTGACATTATAACGCTTGTATTTTTGGTTCGCCGATTTAAACAAACCACCTTGATTTAAGTATCCCAGTGAAGTGTGGTATTTTATTTTCTCACTACCTCCAGTCAGACCCAAATTGTGTTCGCTCATAGGCGCCCATCCCGGAAACATTTCTTCCCACCAATCGGTATTGCCAACATAACGGTAGCGTGTAGGATTACTTGGATCAATATATACCGCATTTTCAGGAATTGGATTGGCCATGTATTCCTTCATTTTTTCAATATCAGTATCTGTCCAAACTTCCGATCCACGACCACCACCAGAAAGGTTACCCGTCAGATCCGCATATTTATACATATCTACATATTCTAAAGAATTAACCGTCTTTGGAATAGTGGTCGGTCTGGAAAAACCTTGATTGAAAGAATAATTGACACGTGTCCCCGAATTATAGTTTCCATTTTTGGTCGTGATCAAAACAACTCCATATGCTGCACGTGCTCCATAAATAGCAGACGCTGCTGCATCTTTTAGAACCGTTACGTTCTGCACATCTTGCGGATTGAGCTGATTGGGATCCATCTGAACACCATCGACAAGAATAAGTGGTCCGCCACCATTCAACGAAGTATAGCCTCTTATATTAAAACTAGCACCAGCACCTGGGCGACCATTGGAAATTCCGATATTTAGGTTAGGAACTGCACCTTGTAAACCAGCACCTATGTTCGTAATCATACGATTTTCAAGTACTTCAGAACCAACAGAACTGACAGCGCCAGTTAGGTTAATTTTTTTCTGAGTACCATAACCAACCACAACCACCTCATCCAAACCACTCATAGTTTGGGTCATTGTAATGGTTAAATTTGCAGCTATTGCACGAACTTCCTGAGTTTCATACCCCACAAATGAAACAATAAGTGTCGCATTCTTATCAGAAGTACGCAGTTGAAACCGACCGCCCTCACCACTCACCGCCGTTTGCGTTCCACCCTTAATTTTAATCGTAGCACCCGTAATCGGCATTCCTTTGCTATCCACAACTTTACCCGATAGGTTATCCTGCACCGGTTTCTCAGTTTCTTCAGCTTCTAAGGATACCGACTTACTACTAACAATGATCGAACTATTTTTAATTTTAAAATTTAAATTCTGATGCTCAAAGATCTTAGTCAAAACTGTTGATACCTTTTCATTTTTAGCATTAATGGTAACCGGTTTAGCATTAATCAACATACTCTCAGTCACCAGAAAATCATAACCCGTCTGTTTTCTAACCTTTTCCAAGATATTTGCCAGCGGAGCATTTCGCTCCGACAATGTTACATTTTGAGCAAATGAGCTTCCATTCACCCTGAGTACCATGGCAATCATTAATACAACAATCAGTTTCATAACCAATAGGATTTTAGCTACGCCCATAGTAGAAGGCCGTAGATTTGGTCTTAAATTTTCATACATTTGTTAAGTTTGGTTATACGAATATCAATACATTGTCCAGATGGCTGATATTCGTGGTTTATAATACATTAGCAATAAATTAAATCGTCCAAACAAGACCAGGATTTTGATTAGCATCAATCCTGGTTTTCTTTGATTACTATAGTGGTATAGCTATTCCATCACAGTAACCCTCCTTCCCTTGATCTTGAAATGCACCGCATTCGTCAATTCCAATATTTCCAATACCTGATCTATATCCTTATTTCGAGATACTGTACCATTAAATTTTTCTTTAGATATCACTCCTTGAAATGAAACATCGATATTGTACCATCGCGCAACTTTTCTCATGACACTTTCAATACTTTCATTATTGAATCTAAAATATCCCTCTTTCCAAGCCACTGCTTCCTCCAGATCAACTTCCAAGACATCAATTCCATCTTTCTCTTTGTTAATGCGAGACTGCTGCCCTACATTTAAAATTGAAACTACATCGTCATTTTTAACCTTTACACGTCCTTCCAGTAAAGTTGTTTTTATATACTTTTCATTATCGTAAGCATTGATATTAAAATGAGTCCCCAATACTTCTACAGTCTGTTTTCCGCTGACAACGCTAAAAGGTACTTTTTTATTCGACGCTACTTCAAAATAAGCTTCACCTGTCAAGGTTACTTTTCGCTCCTTTTTATCAAAAACAACAGGATATTTTAAGGATGATCCAGCATTTAACCATACCAGCGTACCATCAGGAAGGTTGATGGTATAGGTTTCTCCGTTCATCGTTGCAACTGTATTTAATTTCATTCTTCCAGTAAATGTATGGTCAACCTCGTAAATCAAATTGCCATCTGCGGCTTTAGTAATCAGAACACCATCTGCCTTTACCGTTTGACCAGTCTTGAGATCGGATAATTTTATTTTCTTGCCGTCTGATAATGTAAGCGTTGCAGATTGCGTACCTGGTAATATGACAGTATCTACAGCCGCTTGTTTAGGATCACTTCCATTTACATTTCCATTGTTTTGGAAATAAAAAAACAAACCCATAATAAGGAGAGCTGCGGCCGCAATACTCCACCATTTCTTTGGATTGTTTTTATTCTTTGGAAATTGTTCTGCAGTTATTCTATGCATAATATTTTCATGCATACGATCGCGGATCATTTCCACATGTGGTACATAACCCTCGGGTAGTTCTAAGATATCATCCTTGTGTTCACGATACCAACGGTCAAAATAATCCTGTTCCTCAGGACTAACTTGACCTAGTTTTAGCTTATAGGCTATCTTCAACAAAAGTTCTTTGTCGTATTCTTGAATCATAATTTGGGGTAATTTGAAGATATAGTACTGAAAAATCAGACCGACCCTTAGTCAAGATGAAAAAAAATTATTTTTCGAATAAATAGAATAACACAAGCGGAGAAATCGTGACCAGATCAGTACGCAAATCTTTTAAAGCTTTGGAGATATGTGCTTCAACTGTCTTTTCTGCAATACCTAATTCAACTGCGATCTGTTTATTAGGCATTCCTTCTTCACGGCTCAATTTGAAAACAATGCGACATTTATCTGGCAATCTATTGATAGCAGCAGAAATACGTTCAATCATTTCTTTTTCTAAAATGGATTCATCTGCCGATGGAAGATTAATCGATGAGGCATAATCGGAAATATACTTTTCTTTTCGTTCAGCCTTACGGTATTGGAGATCCAGCTGTTTAATTACCTGATATTTTACCGCTACAGAAAGATATGTCGCTAATGAGAATCGAAGAACCAATGTATGCCTACGGCTCCATAAACTACAGAATAGATCTTGTACACATTCCTCTGCTATCGTAATATCATCAAGCCGATGAGCCGCAACAACAAGCAATTTGTTCCAATAGCGGTGATAAAGCGCAGAAAGTGCCTGCTCATGATCTTTTTTCATAAGATCAAGCAGTTCAATATCTGAATATTCATCATAACGCTTCATAAGTCGATACAGATTCAATTCTTTGAAATTTGAATCAGAATTGGTTTGAATGATTTGATAAACTTACGAATATCACCGTAGATATAAAAACAATTCTGAAAGTTTACATCAGTACAAAAAAATCATTTAAAATGATAGTTCTAAATCGAAACAGGTCAACCTTCAAGAAATAATTGCAAAATAAAGTTCGATCAACGAACTTTCCGCTATCAATATGCGAGAGAACGGAGAAACAAAATCCAATCATATCACGTAGAGATTTTATTACCATAAATATAAGAGATCGCAGGTATGACCAATACAACAAGTAATAGCAATATAAATCCAATATTTTTATCTACACATTTTCCATTGCAACCTTATGACGAATAAACTTTAGCAGAACGCATTTCAAAATAAGACAAAATCAGTGTCTCAATATTTCTACTGCTTTATCCAACACTTCATCTTTCCCACTCTTCACGCCTCTTATTGTTGGATTGACTATAATATCTGGAACAATACCTACTCTTTGAGTCTCTCTACCATCAGGATAATATATACCTAATCCGGAGATTGTAGTTGATATGCCTCCTGGTAAGTTTATATACGAAACATCGCCGTCAGCTCCAGCTGTGGTATTTCCAACGATTAAAGAGTTTGGGAGAGCACGCAATGCCATTGCAGTGTATTCGGATTGGCTCTGAGATATTTCATTAACCAATATAACTACCTTTCCTCCAAATGGTTTCCTCTTTTTAATCGGATAAGTATATTTATCTGATTCAATCATTGGCCCTCTCCTAAAATTAAACTCTCCTGGCTTTTTGATATTCGCAACAGAAAATTTCACAAATTCTTTTTTATTAGAAACAAATAAAGAAGGTAATTTTAAGGCAACAAAATTATTTGGATAATTTCTAATATCTATCACGAGCCCCTTAAGATCTCCAAGCATATTTTTGAGTTCATATACATCTGAAAATTCAACATTTTCTAAGGTAAAATATCCAATACTATCTGTCAAAAACTTGAATGTAGGTTTTTTCTTCCTCTCTTGATACCAGGCTTGAATATTTAAATCTTTGTGATCATAAAGCATAATCTTAGTCTGCTTATGTTGATTTGATGAACGATAATTAATCGGCATAGTACTTTCGGAAGATCGCAATAAATCTCTGGCAATATCTCTACGCATAGCTGCTTCATTAGAATGGGGATAATAAGGTCGTAAACTATCTACAAGAGATTCAATAGTTTTTCCTTTTATATGTGTAATGACATCTCCTATTTTTAATTTTGTCATTCCTGGAAAATCAGACTTATAATAATCAGTAACGACCAATTGATTTTCGATAAAATCAGTTTTGAGCGGTGCATAGTATCGACCTCGCAAATGCTGAAGTTTATCTCCGCCACCCCATAGATTTGCATGTGTATCATTAATTTCTCCGATAACTCGGAGTGTGGCAAGCTCATATTCTAACTTATCCTTTGCATTCAAAAAAACAGGAATATACTCCTTCAATACGGTATTCCAATCTTTATTTGCTAAGTGTTTATAGGGAAAGAAGTATTGTATCATATTCCAATATCTGAACAGTGAAAGTAATCTAAAACCATCATCTGGATAAAGCATATCACTATATTGTTTTTCATTCCTAAAATCCGGATTCCCTATGCCAGCGTGTAGTGAAATATAGTAATGTTCCCCTTGATTTCTATTATTATAGAGATCATTGAGTACATTTTTCAATTTTCTTGATATACTCAAACGATTTATCCATAATAGATCTGGTTTTACCACCGCTTCATTATCAGTTTCCTTACAGGTACTACAGATTGGTAAACTTCCGAATTTTTTAATCCACTTCTCTAATAATTCATCTCTTTCTGTATTATTTTTCACCTTTAAATAATCTGGTAAAAACCTTAACAACTCAAAATCCCAATTGTATTCTCCTTTTGCAATATTCGGATGATAATATTTCACAAACCCCCAAACTCTTCCCAGTAAATCTAGATTATTAATGTCCTGATTATTTAGTTTAGGAAGAATGATATTCGAACCGTTACTAAACTCTCTATCTCGATCTGCATTGCTCCCCCATAGCTCAAGATTGGGATGCTCCAATGATTTCCCATCAACAGTAACTTTTAGATCATCCAACCACATCTTTCCTTTTCCAACCAACAAACCACCGATCAATATTTTCTCTGTTTTTTCTGGATAAAGTGGGAGTGTAACTTCATATTCTTTCCAATCTGTTGTACCTGTTATTCCCCTATCACCCATATTATCAAAACCAATTTTAGGATCGATCCGTATCCATAATCCAGCATACCCTTCTCTTACATTTTCTGTTTTAATATAACCAGACAAGTGGATAGATTTACCTTTATAATTATCAGGTAGAACGAGAGAGAGTGCTTTAAAACTTGCGCTATCGCCGGTATTTTCTATTACTACAGAATATCGGCCACTCCTAGCCTCTACAGAATCTACATATATCTTATAACTCCCATTTCCAAAGTAATCCCACTTTTCCGGAAAACCCTTCTCATGAACTTCAAAATCAAGATTTAAATCTTGATTTTGAGAGATCAATGCCTGTGAGCACCCTATTAAATAAAGGGAAAATAAAACAACCACACTTGAAAGTATCTTCATAAAATATTGATATTAGTAATCAACGGCTATATTTTATTCAAAACTGGTAACCTTTCTTTCTTTTAAGACTTTTTTATAAAGGTCTTAAAAGAAGAGTTAAACAATTATAAGATAAGAATTTGTAATGAAACTACACTATAAAACCCAAATTTTCAGATAGTACATTTTGGTTTAGGAAATAAAATGATAGCAAAATTCAATTAACACATAGATGCCAAAAATTATCTAGACCTAATCCCGTGGAGTTACAGACAATTTGAGAATAAAGACTAGCATGATAACTGAAAATTCAAAAAGCAAAATAATCTATTAAATTTAATGTAAATTATCACCGTGGTTGTGCTAAGAACAATTATATGGCAATACCGAGGCTCAAATTACGGAAAAGAATACTTAAAAAACTGTTGAAAATGCAGTTACAACTGATTAAACTATATTATGATAAAAACAAAAGTCGGAATTTATTTTTGTGTATTATTTATTTTCTTTTTAGGGAGCTGTGCACCATTGCGCTATTTCAAAAATGCAGATCAAGGTTTTATTCAAACCACAAAAGAAAAAGTTAAACATTTTCAACTAAAACATGCTAGAGATACAATTGATTTTATAGTATTGAGCGATGATTTCGATAAAAAGAAACCCGTATTGTTCTATTTACAAGGGTCTACACCTGTTCCTCTTATTTATGATTATAAATCGGATGATATGAAAGCTCTCTTAGTTTTTTCTTTTTTGAAGGATGAGACTGTAAAGAAATTGAAAGAAAAGTATCATCTTGTAGCTATTTCGATGCCAGCAGTTCCATTATCTCTTGGCAGCGAAGACCTCAATGAACAGGCTTGGCATGTTAAGCAAAAGGATCCTTATCCTTTATTTTATCCCGAATATCACGCTGCGAATGTTTTAAGTAATTATGTAAAAAGGACAAATAGAGTAATTGATTACTTAAGTAATCAATCTTGGGTTGATCAAAATCATATTACTTTATTTGGACATTCACAAGGGGCTAAAGTAGCAATTGTAGCAGCTTCAGGTAATAAGCAAGTATATAAAGTTGGTTTTTCTGGAGGTAATCCTTTTGGAACAATTGACGACCTCCTTAGAGAGCATCGATACAATGCGATGATGGGAGACATATCTTATGAACAATCACAAAAATCTATTGATTCATTTTATAGATTGTGGATCGATATAGTTGCAAATCCCAAAACCATCGAGGATAAATCTGGTGATGCTAATAGGACTTGGTTGAGCTTTGACGAAAATTTGGTACCTTATTTTCTAAAGACAAAACAGCCCATCTATGTTTGTTATGGCACAGTAGATCCGAAATCAGTGATGTGTGATAATTTACCAATTTATTTTATAAGGGCAAAAAAAACAAATCTGACGATGAAACCTTATCCTGGGCTACAACATAATTATCGTCCTGTTGATGAAAAATTAAAAATTGCAGGAGAAAGTATCATGGATTCAGTCATTATGGATTTTACTAAATGGGATTTTAAATAACTTCTTGTAATTACCCATATTTTAAGGAAGCAGTTTCTCAATATTATAAATCAAAAGAGATGACTATTATTGGACTTAATATTTAGCAACCTTTCCTTTACAAAAGTTAAAATCCAAATTTTCTTGGAAAATATGTCAAAGTCAACATAAAATACTGTGCTAAATTATTCCGCTGTCCACTTGTATATTCATTAATTCCATTTTTAAAATAGATACCTTTATTTTGATTTAAAAGATCATACGCCGCAATTTTTGCTTCGAAATTATTTCCTTTACTAAAACGACAGTTCAAGAACGTATTTAATAGTAGGATATCGTCATTTCCAAAAGTTGATGATATATATTTAGATTTAAGCTCGGACTTAAAACTGATCTTCTTCGAAAATAGATAAGAAAACCCCATACCTACTGACCAATCTTTATTGAGATAATTATTTGCATTAAAGTCTCGGTTACGCCTTTGATATCTATTTAAATCATTCAACAGGCTCATTGAATATCGATTATTAATAGTATAATAAAGCTTTATATCTAATTGTTGATTGTTGTTTAGACTTTTAAAAAATTGATCGTTCACGTATTGAAATCCGTTATACCAGTTTAAACCTATTAGACTTTTGATAGCTAAAGTATGTCCTTCTTTAAAAAGATATGATTTTTCAAATTCAAAATTATTATTCCACTCATACACTGTTCTCGGACTATTAATATAATGAATCTCCTGTTGATCCACCACATAGGCAACACTATCCATAATACCTTGAGTTTTCCCCTGAATAGTGGTATTAAATTTAATAGCATAACCATGGGAACGATTTTGCACAAAAGCAGCATTTAACATCAGCAAATTGACCTGTTCCTGCTTTAAATTTATATTGCCAAAAATGCGGAAGGATGGATTAATATCATCATACACATTAACAAGTTGGTGTATCATAGGATAATACTCATCGTATTTATAAGCTAATCCTGTACTGAACTCGTACTTTCCTAATTTAGAAAACTTATAATTCAACGTTACATTAGGTTGATAGGTATAGTATTTCTTCTCAATATTTAATGCCTCAATGGATGAACTATTTGCCAATTTAAATAATTTCAGTCCTAATTCTGTTCGTACTGTTAAATATTCTGATTCACGACCGCTAAGTTGTCTTTGCATAACATTAAACGAATAATTTACTGACGGGATGTACGATAATTTTTTTAGATTTGAAAGGTATGTAAGCCCGTAATTAGTTGTATCTATTTGACCTATACGATCCCGAACAATCCGGTCTACAAGCTCTTCACTATTTTTCAATTCATTTGTCAATTGAAAGTTCTTTAAACTCACTCCAAAAAAAACATACTGTTGTTTACTTTCTAGCTTTTCCTGATAGCCTCTATTCGAGCTTTTTGTTTTGTTCGAATCTATTAAATTATAATAGTTCCCTATGGCATTTTTCGTTAAGTATTCATCTTTCCATTCTGGTGTAAATTTAATTGTAAATGCCAATTGATCTACTAAATTTATACGACTATCCTGCGATGAAAAGAGACTCATTGGATCTTTAGAAGAAATATCCATTTCAAGTCCTATATTCATCAACTTGGAGTCTGAATGAGTTGAAACTGCATTTGTAAACTCCGACTTATTATTGGTATAATTATAAATGCTTTTCGAACTTGAATTATCGTTCCGTTGTTGATTGTTATAATCAAGATTTGATCGCAACACGATTTTTCTTTGAGCAATCTCTTTGGTAAATCTATAATCAACAGTTGCATGTTGCGACTTTCTATTTTGCTCCAATGCTAAGGAGGAACTACTTTCATTTGTATGATCATCTTGACCTGCTAACAGCCGGGTAATTGATTTATCTTCATATATTTCTTTATCCCAATGGATGAGGTAATTTGCTGAAAGTATATTTTTGGTTCTTTTGTCTTCATTTTTTTTAAAATCATACTGAACTCTTCCTCCTAAAACATTTTGAGCAATGTGACCTGAACGACTAAAGTCCGAGTCAAAATCTGACATGATACCGATTCCTTTAAAAGTGGTATTGCGGAGTAGTTGATTTATACTCGTCAGGCTTCGATTCGTATTATTCCGCGAATAAGCTAATGTACTCTGCAATTTTTTATTGGCATAATTCAAATTTAGATTACCATCATATTTCCGATCGGTTCCAACACCGGAAGCGATCGTTCCGAAGTACATATTTTCTTTACCGTCTTTTAGAACAATGTTCATTTCGTAGTCATTGTCAAATGGATTCTGAGCTTTCTCTGCTTCATCACGTTTATCATATACCTGCAGTTTATCAATGGCATTTTTGGGGATATTTTGCAGGGCTATAACTTTATCACTTCCAAAAAAATCCTTTCCATTAACTAATACTTTTGGTATAGGTTTCCCTTTATAGGTGATCTTTCCATCTCCCCAAACCACAATGCCCGGCAACTTATGTAACAGATCTTCAGCAACGGCATTCGTGTCCAATTTGAAAGCATCAGCATTAAACTCAAGTGTATCTCCATTCATCACAACAGGAGCTTTTACTTCTATGGTTTCAAGCTGTATAACTCTTTTTTGAAGGCTTATCCTACCAAGATCCCTTTTTTCATTTTGAAACAACTGAAACGTAATGGTTTTACTCTCAAAACCGTTATAGGAAAATACTGCTTTAAATATTTTATTTGCAGGAAGTGATAGTACTTCAAATCGACCAAACCTATCTGTTAATGAAACTTTTTCGACGGTTTCAATATTTTGTTCATAAATAGATATAGTTCCTGAACCGAGTACATTATTATGTACTGAATCAACTAGAATACCTTTTAAAATGCTTTGAGCAAATAAAACATTACAAACAAGTACGAGCGAGAATAGGAAGAAATATTTCAGTTTCACCATTATTTAAGCTTGAAACGAACTAGAATAGGATTGTTGAATTTTGAAAGATTTTTGATTTTATCAGGAACAACTTTTCCTTTATAAAATTCATTAATACATGCATTAACATCATTACTATAAATGATACTATATAAATAAGTACCATCTGATACAATGTGTGGATTAATTGATGAAAAGATTGGCAAATAATCATTACTTTGATCAGGTACAATTTGTGCTAAATTGATCAGTTCACCATTACTTAAAGAGTATGCAAATCGACCTTTCAATCCCCTATTAAAGTTAAAAAGGAGATATTCTTTATATCTATTAATATTATCAATAGCGACTACTAAATCTGAATTTGCTTTAAAAAAATTGAATTTATTGTTATTATATGTTTCGTTATCATATACTTCAAGTGAAGCTGTATTTTTTAATGGAAGAATAAATTTATAAACTTTATTTAAGCCCCCTTTAGACACTTCCGCAACTTCATAAGTAAATGGGTTTGAGTAATACAAGTAATTCACCCCCTTAGCAAAAGATGTGAAAAATTGATTCATGTTATGGATCTTTATTTTGCTATAATCGCGATCGGTAGTATCGATGCTTAATAACGGCAAGATCTCTTCTGAGGTTATTTTTTGATATAGAATTACATTATTAGACTCTTTATAAGCACGCTGTGGCCTAGAAAACCAAAATTCATCTTTATCAAACCGAACTGTACCTTCTATTAGCAGCTTTTTACCCTTATATTTTTTATGTCTTAAAGGAAATTCTTCTAATACATCTCCATTTAAAGAAAATTTAATTCCATCTGTTATAACTCCGTCTGAATTTACTTTTTCACTATAGATATCACTTAAATACAAATGTGTATTATCCACATTATAAAAAATGGTATTATTACGGACAATATCACTTGGTACATTAAGTTTCTTGATAAACTGTCCTGTCAAATTGTAGAGCCACATATCTCCTTTTATAAGACCATCTGAAAGCACTAATTTATCATTGATAATATAATAATTGTGCAAATTACCAACCCAGTCCTTACTTGGTTTTTCAAGCTTAATATATACAACACTATCTAATAATTCGGAAACAGTACCACCGAATGCGTCTGATGGGGATATTCGAATCTCCTGTATAACAGTCGAATCAGGTATTAAGAGTTTTTGCCCATATAAACTCGCACTTACAAATAAAGCAAAGAATAGGTGTATTATCTTCATAAATTATAATTGATCTTGTTAAAATACGACTTTACTTTCGTCGGAGTAAGTAGCTCTGAAAAATATATTTCCACCATTCGTAAACTTCCTACAGAGTTAAACAGTACACCTCCTTCGAGACGAATGGACAAATTGAAATTTGAGGACTGTACCCCTGATGGACTCTGATCTTGGTTAATCAATTTATCTGATTCTGCAAGTTGTAGAGTGCCCAATTTTTTAAAGTAGGGTCTACTATTCGTACTAGAATCTAAAACGGTATTTGCATTAATAAATATTTCTGTAGCTTTATAGTCTTTAGGTATTTTAAAATAGCTAACCGTAACGCCATCATTGATGAGCGCTACTGAACGAAATAGTTCATTACCTTTCTCATCGATTAGTTTCATGTACATATTGTGAAGATCTTTTGCAAATAAACCGTCTTTCATAAAATAACCTTTGAACCATACCGTATCGCCCGGAAAATAATAGTCTCGATCGGTATGTATAAAGATATTGCTGGATTGTGCCATTCCAAACTTGGTAATGATAATAATCAGAAGCACCGTAAATAAAAATGAAAATACTGTAGATCTGTTTTGAAAAACGGGCTGATTAGGATGCCTATTTTTTATGCCAAATTGTTGTGAAAATCTTACATAGATCATGAACAATATGTTCGATCGCCTATCTTTTAATGTTGAAAAAATGCGCATAGGTCTAATTTAATATTTATATAAAAATTATACATGCCGCCCATATGGACGATATACTTAAAAAAATAAATAGAACTTACTTACAGCACTTTAGGTCTATTTTAGCGACTAGCGCAACCAACTTATCCTTACCAGTCTGCTTATATTGAATGCTGAAGTATAGATCATTTATTTAAAATATTTTTTTTGGTAAAAAACTAACTTACCGGACTGGGTTACACCTTGAATCGTGATCCAATATCCCTTAGCGCGACTGTTATTATAAAATGTCACACTTTGTTTTTGTTGCTGTATTTCAAAATCGGGATTCCAATATAAAGTGGGCCGGTAATCATAATCGGATACGAGGCGTTCTAAAGTCTGGTTATAGACTTTGTTCTGAAATTTGACACCTCCTAAATAACCTGCCACAGTTTGCTCGTCTATACGTTTACCGAAATCTTTATCGATCTCACTGGGTGCTAATTGATAGAGACAGGTAGCACTACGAAATTGAGCCCAAGCGAACATTTCAAAATGTTTAATGTATGCAAATTGACTTACATCTGTTTCTAGAAGATCATGAATTCTTTTTGAATCAACCACCTCCCATCCGTTTAAAAAAATTGCTCCATAAGAAGGTCTTCTAATTTTTTCTTCTAAATACTGTCTTAAAGACATGCTCCGCTTGATAACCTTTTCTTCATTAAGTGGAGCAAAAACAAATTCGGCTTTTCCTTTGAAAAAACCACTTGTATATTTCTCTTCCAATGCATCCAACCGCTTTTGTTGCTTAGAGCGGAATATCGGAACTTCACGGATATGCCGCATACCTTTGTTGTCAATGTAGTAATCTGGGCCGTAGTAATAACGTTGGCTGTTGATGACACCAATATTGATCCCCTGTTCTTCTTTTGCCAGTAAATGCAACTTTTCCAATGGAGGAATATTCGAAAACTGATAGGAGATCTTATATTCATCAAACTTCAGATCGCGGTAGATCTGCGAAAATCGGGTCTCTAAAGAGTCATAAAACGTCAATCCCGGGATGGAAAACCAACCGTTTGAATCAGGAATGACTTCGGTGTAGGTCATTTGCTTATCACCTTGTTTCTTATAACCAAAAGAGGCGCCCCGCTGACCGATCTTACTTTTCTTGTCATTGGAGATCAATTTTTGGTAACGTGAGTAAAATTTTGACCATTCGTTTTTACGCATCTGGATCTTCCCGCTTAAATAAAGTAGACTATCCTTGACAATAGACAGTTGATCCAATTCAGTAAAGTCAATGGGCTTTAAATCATTTTGCAAGATATCTTTCAACTTATTGCTATTTTCTAGATAATGCTTCAAATCATTATTTTTCTTGCTTAAAAAAGGCTTGAGATAAAGATCACCAACGATATTATCGCTTGAATCTACGGGCATCTGAATATCGGTAATGGCAATGGACAGATAGGCCGCCTCTTCTCCTGGAAGGGAGACCGAAAATACATTTTTTCCCTTTTCTTCGTTAGAGTTTTGTGTAAAGGTCAGCTCAGGTGTAAGCGATAGTTCCGATGGTGAGCCTAACAAATAGGCTGAACGCCCCGATAGTTTGCCCGTATTGTCTCGAAGGAACACTTGCAGTACACCTTGTTCTAAATCTGATTTCTTTAGGTATATATTCTTCTGTCCGGATACGGAGAAGTCGATGGGACTGCTAAAAAGCTTACGGTAATTGATTCGGGCTTCTAATTCATAATTTGCTGTAATATTGCTTTGGACTGTAATCCGAATGGAATCGCTACCAATATCCTGCACAAGCACCTTACTTGATGCATAATTAATATCCAAGGCGCTCATCGTCTCGTGTGCAGCATCTGCAAGAGTCCAAAAAACTTTATAACTCGTTTGTGGATCGGGGTTAAGTTTTATTTGCGCATAACCACTGCTATCTGTCTGAAAGGAGATACTAAATGTCCCTTCCGAATCTGTAATTCGTCCTTTCGTGGAAACACCCTTTCCTCCTTTAAAATAGGACTTGACCAGTAACTCATTTTCAACTCCCGCAATGTAGCTACCGCCAATAGGATAAGTCTCCAATTGAAGCTCGTTGTCTTGAAAAAGAATATCTGCAATTAGAGGAGCTGTTGTACGCTCTTGAATTAGAGGTATGGCCTTGATATAATATAGTTCAGGATAGGAAGCCATTGCCTTGGTATAGGCATTGAGGAAAAGGTTAGTTGCGCTGCCTTCTTTGGTAATAACAAGATGACCCGCTGCCATACCATTTTTGAGCAATAGAACAGATCGTTGCTGAATAACACCATCGGCATTCCCAATATTCAAGTAAAGATTCTGGCTTTCTGTATCCAATAGTCCTTCATTCATGACATAAGCTTTGAACCAAACCGTATCGCCGGGGAAATAGGCACCACGATCTGTATGTACATAAATCTGAGAAAGAGTCTGAGACTTTAACATAAATGGCAACAGTAATAAAATCAACAAATAGTTTCTCATAATTTGGTTATAAATCGACGCTGAACTGTTGTAATCTGAATGGCCCCTTGATACAGTTTATTTTACGCGCTCTTTAAAAATTTAACTCTATCCAGTTGTTATCTGAATCAACGCTCTTTTTTCAACTTTTTTGCTTTTCAATTTTTTCCGAAGAACTAAGTAAAATGAATAATTTATGTCCACTTATTTAAAACCATCGGACATAGAGAGAAAATACTAAATTTTAAATCTCATTGCTATCAAAAACTGTCTTGGCCTGATTTCGAAATAACTCTGTATAAGCTCATAATCTGAAGAAAACTGTTGCAAATAATTCCTATTATTCAAAATATTGGATGCCGTCAACTCTAAATCTGTACGCCATCGTGTTAGCCTGAACCGATAATTTGCATCCATAAAATATTGGCTCTTTTGTGCCTTTACATTATTCCCATACAATGAATTGGACAACGTTATTAAATGTCGATGATGGGGAACAAATACCAGATTGAAAAAATGATTGTTATACAACAGCTTATTACTCAGCCCATCGGGCAATCTATTATGCGTGCGCCCCAGAGAAACCCGATAATCTCCAGAAATCATAGATGAGGATGAATTGATCAACTCAAAAGTTAACGATTGGCTATTTACATGTTGCTTGACCAACTGCTCATTGAGCAGATAATCTGATACACTCCAACTTAGGTTTCCGCTCATTTTAGTAACAGTTTTGATGCTTATAAATAATTTGGAAAGTCCTCCTCTTATCCCCTGAGATAGACTCTGTGCATCTCGGTTATTAATACTGGTGGTGCTGCGTCCCAAACTATCCAATGCGGTACTAAACATATAGTCGCGCCAGCTCATCCTGACATTATAACCCAGATTGGCAAAATTGGCCTTCAACGTGTTTTTATACTCGTAATTTATTCCAGTACTGAGATTTTCATCTTTGAGTAAGCGTGCATCATACTTTTGGATACTGCGATACTGACTGATGATGTAACCATTATAGAAGTTACCAAGCCCACCAAAGTTTCTTCCTCCGCCCAGGTTTGTACCGAGGCTGTTTTTACTGTTAATCAGATAGGTCATCGAAGCAGATGGATTCCAACTGCTCCGGAATTCATTTTTCAAGCGCTGTACCCCTTGCTGTTTGACATTATAGTAATATTGACTGAAGGGCAGATTGAAACTGTATCTAAACTTACGCACTTCTTTTCCAATTTGGAGCGCCATACGCAACTGCATCTGCGCGCTATTCATATCATTGAAATAACCAGTGTCCAATTTGTGAACGTCATCCTGATTTTGTATCTCGATATGACTGTTCAACTTACTGCTGTTATAGTTCAGATGAACACTGGGCGAGAATGTCCATCTTTTGATCTTTCGTGATAGACTCAAGCCGTTTTCAAAATTAAAGCTTTTAAAACGGACGATCTGCCCCATCCGATCATATGGCTTCCCGTCATTGATCAACGATTCAAATTGACCTGGATTGACCGAAAGACGTTGGGGTGTACTGTGCCACTCTATAGTAGATGTGATATTGACCAGCTGTTTACCTATGAAACGGCCAAGTGAAAAAGAATTAAGAAAGGCTTCGTCTGAAAATTTTTTGTCCTGATGTATAGGGGTGTCTTCATTAAAAAGGATATTTCCGACACTGTTGTTCCATTGTTTACGATAATTGGTACTGTTGCGGAGAAAAACATTGGATTCATTTTTCTCGACCAATACCCCAATATTCAACTCATCAACGCCGTAACTATTGTCCACGACTTCTTGATTTTGAATCACTTCATCGTTAGTAAAATACTGGGTCATGGTCGCCCCCTGACGCTTTCGATTATCATGGAAATAAGAAAAATTGCCTTTGACTTCGAGACCACTCTTCAACTTTTGAATCATATTACTACTCATTAAAAAAATCTGGTTGTCCAACCATTTTTTCTGATCGAAACCCGGAGTGGCCACATCGCGAATAGAAAGATAAGTCGGACTATCAGAAAAGCTAGATCGAGCTGTAAAATAACCAGTACCTGAATAGAATGGTTGTAACTGCTGTGACACGTCATCACCAATATTGTTGCTCTGAAATGAATTGAGCATTTGAAAGGTCTTGGCAAATGTCATCGGCGTTATATTCGCATCCCAAAGTACGGGAGTGGCCCCCAAACCAATTTTACCTGTACCTGTCGTGGTGAATTTCTTAAGCTGTAGATTAAGTGTGGCGCGATTGGAAAAAACCAACTTATCCAGCATTTTAATCGGTTGATGATTTTCAAGAATCTGTACTTTCAAAACCGCATCTGCTGGGAGATTTTGATTGATAAGGCCGTAACGCCCACCCATCATATCCAAGCCATTGACGCGATACTGCTGAATCGGTTCACCTTGATAAAAAATCTGACCTCCACGCATCTCTACTCCTGGAAGCTTCTTGATAATATCACCTATTACCCGATCTTGTTTTCCCGTAAAGGAGGCCACATTATAATTGATTGTATCTTTTCGATTGTAAACGGGTACATCAGATACCTTTACTTCTTGTATCTTCCTCACCTCGCTTTTTAAAATATAAGCATAGTTAGCGCTAGCATTGACAACATTTACGCTTCGCTTGGAATAACTAAGATGATTAAAATCCATCTGTACTGAATCTACATCGGTGACTTTGATCGTCAATTTGAAGGCTCCACCTGCATCACTTTTTGAAAACCCCAACAATGCTGCAGAACCGATCTTTTTATAGGATACCGAAACATTAGCGATCGGTTTTTGATTTTCGTCGAGTAATTTTCCCGTAATAACAGTTTGGGCAAATGAATGGACACTAACCAATATAAAAATGACTGTAAAAAAGAGCTTATCTCTCATATGATCTTTTTGCTCATCAAATTAATACCGCTCGATGTGGTTATTATCTGTTTTCATTTCTGCACGGATATTGACTTTACTTGCGTCAGATAATCTAGCACCGGTTAATAGCGCATATTCGGCCATCGTGTTTCTTAAGTTTTTACGCGCTTTATAAAAAGATTCTTTTGTAGTTTTTTGAAGAGCAAGATCTGGACGTAGTTGATCAAAAGTGACGGAGACGCTATTTACTTTACTTATGTAAGCTATATCGAATGTAAAAAACTTATCCTGATCTGATATGGACAACACTAAACCAGGAAGTCCACAAAACTTGTAAGGTCCATCTGAAATAGGAATATCCATGGTAAACCACGCTGTCCATTTTCTCCCTCCCCAATCTGCTGTCGCTTTTTGACAAACAAAATCATGTATATGAGCAGTGTCCGGATGCATTTCCCATTGCATATCCCCCTTCTTTTCTTCGTAATAGGACAGTTCATTATTCCAATCTAATTTGATCCCGTTGACAGGTTCATAGGTAGCAATAACATCTCCTCGTTTAACAATCAAAAAGTTATTGGGCTCTATACGACCATAAGTGTAGACAAACATATTACTACCTTCTTGCAGTGCCAATGCTGAATCGCTTCTAAATTTTGATAGGGTCTGAAAATGACTTTCTTGATCACCAATCATCAGTTGTGTAAAAACACTTCTTCGCGAGGCACTGGAGGTACTATCGTTCTGATAGGTAAACTTATAAAGGATCTTCGTATCAAATTTCACAGGTTTGACCTGAGCTTGAACAGTGAATTGAAACAATAAAAAAAATAGTGGGCAAAATATTATTTTCATAATGCATGATATTATAGAATGGTCAAGCTAATTCTTGACTATTCTTATTTGATTCAGAAAGATCCACTGGTGGTTATTAAAATTTAAGTTTATACTTCAAGATAAATAAATAGTCTCAAATATTAAACTAATAAATTAAATCAATCGATTGCGTAATTTTAAGCGCAAATAAATAACGTTCAGTGATATTACAAAGAAGGAATTGATTTTAGCCTAAATAAAGCTAAAACTATTATGATAATGGCGAAGTGATAAAGAAAGTGGAGTTTCAATCTTTGGAACTTACCTAATTCCGGATAAAAAAAGATGGTTTTTGGTTATTCGAAAATACTAAAAGAGATGGATAATCCTGTCTGACTATCCATCTCTCTTGCATTTTATAAAAAGAACATATGGCGATGAAAAAGTAAACCACTGATTTAATTCTCCATAGAGTTACCTAAATAAAACCAACTGGCTTCCTGAACGTGCTTTACTTTGGTCAATTCAAAAATCAGTTCTTCAATTTTATCGTCACTTTTACCAACTGTTGAAAGTTTTACATTTAATATGACCGTGTTTGCATTCTCTACAGACACATTGCGTAAGACAGATCGTAGCAAATATGTATGTCTATTTTCGATCTGACCAACAATATGACTCCGGATATCGGTTTCATCTTCAACTTTACAGGCGACTTTGATTAAATAAAAGGCTTCCTGTACTTTTCTGCTTTTATACGATTTTAATGCTCCTAACCAATCACTAAACGGACCCATCGCAATATGAGTAAACAGGATCGCACCGGTCACAATAGTAGCCTCGATATATAAGGCCATACCACATAACGTACCGACCGCAGCCGAACACCAAATCGTTGCGGCGGTATTGAGTCCACGTATCGTCAATCCATCTTTCATGATAACACCTGCGCCAAGAAATCCTATGCCGGTCACAATCTGTGCTGCAATACGTCCTGGATCGCCACCATCTGCACCATATAGGTATACTGATAAAAGCATGTATGCGGCAGCACCAATGGATACCAGCGCATTTGTACGTAGGCCGGCGCTCTTGTCCCGCCACTGACGTTCTGCTCCTATTGAAAGACCTAAGGCAAATGCGATGGCAATTCGCGTAATAAAATCGACAGGATCTAAATAACCAGTTTGTATGAGTAAAAATTGAATGTTCATGCTTATAAAATATCTTTTTAAAGTTAGTCTTTACTTCTTTAAATAGATATGAAATCTTATTTTAAAAGAGCTGAATCCAATTATTATGTTGCTACCCTCTATTTTTATTATACTAGATCATAGCATTGCTGGAGTAAACCTTATAATTCAACATCTTTAAATTTTTCTGGAAAAACTCTTCTCAATTCATAATCTAGATTGTGTGAAGCGAAATTATCATCTCTGATCTTGCCTGATTCATCAACAAGTATATAGCGCGGTATACCGTTAAATTTGAATAATTCTCGCAATGCAAGGTATTCATCGGCTGTAACACGATAGGAATTTTTAAGGAAATTTGTCTGATTGTAATCCTCAAAAAATTTGACATCTGGAGTTCCACTTTCGTCTGTTACGAAAAGGAAGTCAAGATCCGGGTTATCCACTAATTTTTTTCTTTTCGCTACACTGCCTTCGATTCCTACACGACATGGGCCACACCATTGCGCCCAAAAATCTATGACCAATATTTTACCTTGATGCTTCTCAATCAATTTTTTAAATATTTTAGCACCATAAGTATCAGGAAGATCATAACCTGCTTTTTTTAACTCTTTTAACTGCAGCAATCGTGTAACTTCATTTTGAAATACTGGTGCTTCTACACTGGATAAAAAGTTTTGGACATATTTGTCAAGAACACTATTTATTGAGATGTCATCAATATAACCTTTGACTTCCCTGAGTTGAGCAATCTGATAAATAAAGGGTGTTTGTTGGGTATGGTATATTTTTTTAAAATTTTCTAATATCAACTTTTCCCTATTTTTATCACTTTGATACTTAAACCTGTCAAATAGCGGTGAAAATTCAAATCGATTAATAAATGTAGAAAACTCTTGCGAAGTGAACAGAATATAGTCATCCAAGTCTAATCGATTTATAAAACTATAATAAGATGGCTCTATTTGAATTTTTAAAATCTGATTGTTCGTATTTTGTTTACTGTAATAATCTCGACCCGTTGTATAATCAAAAATATAGTTTGCATATTGAAGATTGGCGTTGTTTCGAATAAGCTGACTTGCAAGTGGCAACTTCGGGCTATTCTTTAATATTTCATCGATTCGTTTTATTTCTTTATCCCAAGCTTGGAACTGATTTTGAAGAAAAATAGTTGGAGTTTGATTTTTTTGAACCTCTCTGAGTATACTGTAATTGGGTTTATTGATCTTAAAGTTCCAGATTTGTTCATTGATTTGTTTAGATGGACCTAAATAAGTTGTATACTTCATGGTATAACTACGATCGCGATAACGGTCCATCTGAAGAAAATCTTTCCAGTCCAAGACCATTCCCAAGGTTTGTCCAGGTTCGATATAGAATGGGAACGGCTGGTCCTTAATGTAAAGATTGTTCATCATCGGGTGAAATACTGCGATTTTAACCTCGAATCGGCCATCAGGATAAATCTGTATGGTAGTGGGTAGGTTTTCTCCTGTTAAAGAATTTTGATGATAAATAATCCCGCTACTGAACACCTAACGAATGTCATATCCTTTGATATAACCCACAATGCTGGCGCTATCTTTTTGAAAAAATGAAGCATTGTTCAGTTCGCTAGTCTGCTGATTTTTTGACTTTGAGATTTGACTATCCATCCATTTTTGTACTGACTCTGGGATAGCGGTATTTTTTTCTTGATCATTGCTTTTAGATAGAGAAATACCACAAAACAATGCTGATTTGGCCTCACCGTAATTGACTTTATTAGCAGCTTGTGGTAGAGGTGGAAAAAACAGCTGAATCAAAGTGTCTCCTGATGCTGGAGTAAAAAGTTCTTTACCTAGGACTGCTCCACGTAAAGAGTCTACAAAGTACTTCTTATTGGTATCGTAATCTTCTAAGTAGATATCTTTATCAAATTTGGTCCACCAATTTGGTAAGAAAGTAATTCTTAAATCCACCACAGTAGCTCTGGGAAGCTTTTGTATCTTTTCAATCTTGTATAACCCGGTATTCGTAAATTCTATTTCGGGATTGCTTATCGTCTGTGCATAGGACATGGATTGGCATAGGATGGCGATTCCTAAGGTTATAATTGATTTCAACATTCTACATGGTTTATAATTTACTTAAAGATAATTAATTTCTATTTGTTATTCCTTGTTTTTCTGAATCTAAAAGTTTCGTTTTAAATTCATTATCTATATTTCTTGATATACGTTGATTTGGAGTTAATAAGCAATGCAATATTCACTATCTATATAATATTAGTTGACTCGACAAGCTCCTGTCTCTTCCAATTTTTAAATTATATAATATGATAAGAGAAATATATGCTAAGGAATAAATGATATCGCATTAGCACGCTTTTTCAGATTAAACCAAAAATCACCAGAGGTGGTAATGACGATTTTTTTTACAAAAAAATCACTGACATTCAATACATTAATCAACACCATGTAAAATCCTAAATAATAATTCTAAAATTAAAGATAATACCATTGAGTAAATATTAATCCAATTCATTATCTTGCAGCGATATTTACTTACCTAATCTATGATATTAACCTATTGCCAAATATTAGATTAAGATTTGTAACTGTACCATATATTTAACTGATCTAAAAAAATGAAAATGTTTTTCAAATTAGCAGCTGTTGTAACAGTTTTTGCTATGCTAACTTCTTGTTATTCTTACACGAGTGTGGTAGGAAATGGGGCTCAAGGAAATCAATCAACCACAAAATGGAATCACTATGTGATAGCTGGTTTAGCACCTGTAGGAGTATCGGACTCTAAAGAAATGGCAGGAGGTGCCGAAAATTACACGGTTCATACGAGACAATCTTTTGTTAATGGTCTTTTATCGGCAATTACTTTTGGTATCTATACACCAACCGTTACAACTGTTACTAAATAGTAATTTCTGAAATTTACTAAAAGACTACTTCTTAAAGAGTAGTCTTTTAACAATTGGTCCAAATAAGAGATATGAAAAAAGTATATTATTACTTAACGATCGCATTCTGCATTTGCATAATATTCAATATATTGACAGCAATATTTTCGTACCAAAAACCGTTAGATGCTTATAACTATGGATATTTAGTAGGTAAATTCCTTTTGCTGATTATTCTGATTTATACCGCTATAAGAATACGCTCCAAAATAACCTCTTCGCATTAATATACTCTTTTCTGATACATCAATAAAAAACGCTTACAGTGTCTTGAAACCTTTGCATCAACTATTTATTGTAAATGATAGCTTACAAACTGTATTCGCTCCAATCGTTATCTGATTTCTTTAAACTTGGAATCACCTTAGGCTCAACTGCATATATTTATTATGAAAATGACTATTCTCATCTTCCAGACTTATTATAAATTCTTTATCTCAAAGAGATGATCTAAAAAAGGATGGTATTCTAATTGGTGATTTTTTTCTAATAGGCAGCAAAATCTAATTGATAATATTTCACTAGTTGCTAAATAGCACATGTATGAAAGCAACGATCAAATCTTACATACACAAAATTGTTTTTAGATCATTTTTATTAGATTTAACCCATGAAGCTTATAATATTTGATTTAGACGGAACATTATTAGATACACTACAAGATTTGGGTGATAGTTGCAATGCGATCCTTGAGCAATATGGCTATCCAACTCATCCTCTTGAATCTTACAAAAAAATTGTGGGAAATGGTGTCCGAATGCTTATCGAAAGAGCACTGTCTCAAGATGCCAGGACAGACGATATTATAACCCACCTACTGTCAGCATTTAAGAAATATTACGAAGAAAAAGCCGAGAGCCATACTAAACCATATGCCGGTATTATTCAATTATTACAAGATCTGCAGTCGTCAGGTTATTTAATTTCGATTGCATCGAATAAATACCATGAGGCTGTCCTGCCATTGGTGGCAAAATATTTTTCGGAGATTTCATTTGATCTGATATTAGGTCATCGTAATGGACACCCGGCTAAACCTAATCCTGATATTGTATTCGATACGCTCAATATACTGAACGTAAAACCTGATGATTGCTTTTATGTCGGTGATTCGTCGGTCGATATGGATACTGCCAACAATGCTGGTGTGCAAGCAATCGGGGTCTCATGGGGCTTTCGCGAAGTCGAAGAATTAAAGCGACATGGAGCAACATTCATTATTGATAAACCGAAGCAACTGTTGGATATTTTGACATCATCGTCAATATCGCTACAATAATTAAAACCATAAAAGCCACATCGCTACGCTGTATCACGAAGAGTTAGATTCTTTCTATTGATCATCAACGCGATGTGGCTTTTTCATAAGTGTATAAATTATTAGTCCTTTAAAACTATCTCTATTCATACACTATAATTCAATTTTTTCAATATTTCTATAAGGGGCATCTCATTAAAAGATGAGATCTTTTCTCCTACTTTCGGGCATCACTTTCAAGAATTCCATTTTCCCATTTTTATAAGTACCTTCAATAACCGTGTTTTTAAAAGCATGTACTTTAAAATTCACATCCCAGTCTTTTGGCCAAGCCGGCAACATATAAATCTTATCTCCGTCACATTGAACCAACATTTCCTGTAAGGTATTCATCATATTGCCAACACCGTCATAGTCTGGCTTCCAATCGTGCGGGCTATCCATGTATCCTTTAAATCGAAAACCTTTTAGATATGCACCGCTACGGGCTTTAATATCTTTGGCAGCTTCTGCGGCAAGACCCAAACGAGCAGCAAAAATTCCTGTTTGATACCAGCATACCTGACCTGGATAATTCAATTTCTTTGCCTGCTGTATATAGCAAACACTCATTCTTAAGATCTCCATATTACTGTTTTACTTGGCCTTTGATTTTATCACAATGGCATTCTAAATTAATTCGCACCTATTGTTTTTCCTTTCGTTTTTTGATAGTTGGAAAAACCATGGTTGGAATCTCTTAAAGAAAAAATGTTATAAAATGTTAAACTACTATTTGTATTTAATCTAAATAAACATATATTTGTCCCGCAATAAAAACTCAATCACCTACACAACTAATTGAAATGGAAATAGTTAATAAAATGCCACAATCCCATATCACTTTAAAAACAAATTCATAATACTGATAACATGTTAAAGTCAACCTACATTTTTATTATATCGTTATTATACTTAAGCTCGCTAGCACAGGCTCAAACATCTCTTTCGGGATATGTTAAAGATACCTTTGGAAAAGGAATAGAAAGTGCTACGGTATCTGTCATCGGAACCGATACCCGAACCTCCACAGATGTAGACGGTTTTTATAAATTGAAGATAGCTTCCCAACAGAACCTTAAAATTGAAGTGACTTCTGTGGGGTATATTACACAAAGTATCCTGTTGAAAAATAATGAAACATACAAAAACTTTCAGCTAAAAAATGACGAACGCATGCTTGAAGCTGTCAATGTGAAGGGACAAACGGAAAATCAACGACGGGTCAACGAAATACAACGGTCAGGATTTAACGTTAATGTTATTGACATGAATCGATATGCCAATCAAACCGCCAATGTGAGCCAGATTCTTCGTACAGCACCGGGTGTTACCTTTCGGGAAGATGGGGGTTTAGGTTCAAATTTTGTTTTTCGGATCAATGGCCTGGCAGCTAAAATTTATATCGACGGCGTACCTATGGATGATTTTGGTCCCGCCATGTCGTTAAATAATATTCCAGTCAACTTAGTTGATCGCATTGAAATATATAAAGGTGTTGTTCCAGCATTTTTAGGTTCGGATGCATTAGGCGGCGCAGTCAACATTATTACTAAACAACGGAATAGACACTTTCTTGATTTAAGCTATAGCTATGGTTCTTTCAATACCCATCAGGCTTCACTAGTGGGCATGTATACCAACCCCAAAAATAAATTATCGGTACGTACCAATGCCTTCTACAACTATTCGGACAATGACTACAAGATGTATACAGAAGAAAAATACGGTGTAATTTTGGAAAAAGTAGTCAACAATAAATTCGTACCTATTGCTGAAGCGAGACGTTTCAAAGACCGCTATTATTCGAGCATGGGTCAAGTAGAAGTGGGCCTACGAGATAAAAGCTGGGCTGATCAGTTTTTTGTTGGTCTGACTTATTCGGGCAACAATAAACAAAATCAGCTTGGTGCAACGATTAATAAGCCTTATGGTGGTAATTGGACCGAATCGGCTTATATTATGCCGACCATTAGCTACAAAAAGCAAAACTTTCTTGTAAATCGCCTATATGCCGATATCTATGCCAATTATGGCTTTGACATTACCCGCAACCGAGATACGGCTAAATATAACTATGAGTGGACTGGCATTCCGATCACCAATGGAACAGGTAGTCAAGCTAACCCCGAGAAATACATAAAAGATAATACCAATAGCGTACTTGGAAGAATAAACTTGAACTACGATTTTGATGAGAGCCGCAACCAAAGTTTAAACCTCAATTATAATGTCAGCACCAATGACCGTCAAACCTATGATAAAATTTTAAATCACAATAGTTCCGGATTACCAAAGAATATGGTTAAACATATTGCCGGATTAGCATGGCAAAGTCAATGGTTTGACAAACGATTGGTTGCCAACCTTGCTTTTAAATACTATGGCATCGATACCTACCAAAAGATTGATGAACGGAAATATGATGCTAACAATCAATACGTGAGTGGTGACATTGTTACGCAAACAAGATATTTGGGGTATACAGGCTATAGTGCAGCTGCCCGATATCGAATATTCAAAGATGGTGGCGTGAAGTTCTCTGCCGAACGTGCCTACAAGTTGCCCGAGATGACTGAAATATATGGCGATAATTTCAATATTCTTGCCAATTGGGATTTAAAGCCTGAGAATAGCGATAATCTCAACACTGGTTTTTACTACAATACATTCTTTAACGAAAACCATTTTATCAATGTTGATCTTTCCGCTTTTTATCGCCTGGCAAAAGACTATCAAAATGTACGTGTTGTAGCAGATAATGGACAGGACAAATTTCAGTACTATAATATTCCGGGGGTAAAGATCTACGGTGGAAGTTTTGAATTTCGCTACGGCTATAAAGATATCATCACAGCCGCATTAAATGGAAGTTATGACAGAGCCATCGACAATCAGAAATATACCGATGAGACAAACCAGCAAGTTAACTTGACCTATGGCTACCAAATTCCTAATCGTCCTTGGGTCTATGGTAACCTTGATCTGGGTTTTGCGCAAAACGACTGGTTCAGTAAAGGCAGCCGCACACAGATCAACTGGACGACGCAGTATACCAAATGGTTTTATTTAAGCGATAGCCATCTTGGTTCACTGGCATCCAAAAACTATATTCCAACGCAGCTCGTCCACTCTTTGTTGGTCAGCTATTCGTGGAACCGCAACCGTTATAATATTTCCGGTGAGGCCCGCAATATATTTGATGAACGTGCGTATGACAATTTTCGTCTCCAAAAGCCCGGAAGAGCATTTTTTGTAAAATTTAGAGTTTCAATATTATAATTAACTAAACATCCTTAATAATCATGAAAAAAAATAGACTATTTGGCTATTGTACACTAGCTGCAGTGCTGATATCCTCATGTAAAGACAGCCCTAGTATTCCTGAAGTTATAGAAAAAATACCATCCAAGTATTCAGTATGGGTTGCGACAGCAAATGGATCATATCTCCTGACAACCGATGAAATCATGAAAGACACTTTATTATCACCTGCAAATAATAAAGGGGTTGATATCACTGGTAACTTGCCTCAAGCCCGATACGCAGGTTATGCTTATGTTTTTAACGGTTCTTATTACCTATCCAATGATGGTACACGTTTTAGCAAGCATCAATTGACAGATGCCGGAGAGTTTAAAGAGGTTGATAACTACGCTTTTCCGAGCGATTTTTATCTTGGAAAAGTAGCAAGCCAATTCAGTACCACTGATGAAATCGTCTTTACATCTACAGGCGCCAGTGATGCAAATCTGGAGAAAAAAGTATTTGAAAAAGACATTTACTTTATGAATACTAAGGATATGACGCTCAATAAGACATTAAAAGCCCAGATTCCAACCTTAGATTATACGGTTTACAAACCAGATGGCAGTATTGATCCAACCATATTAAACGTAACCAGTATGCGCATTAGTGGTGGCAAAGCATATTTCGGGTTCTTTTATTACAACGTCGATTATAAGCCTGTCAACACAAAAGCTTACGCTTATATCTGCGATTACCCCAGCATGGCAAATGGCCATATCATGAGCGACGATAGAGCGAGCTATGTTGCAGGTCACTGGCAAAGAGAAAACTATTCATTCCTTGACGACAATAATAATCTATATCTTTTAACCAGAGGCAAGACAGATGGTACTTATGCGATTTTGCGTGTAAACAATGGCCAGACCAGCTTTGACAAGAGCTATCTTTACGATCTTAAAGACTATGCTGTAAAGGGAGGGGATTTAGCTTGGTTAGGGGACGGCAAGGCTTATATCAGACCTTATGTGATAGATGTTGCCAACAAAAAGATCATCGCAAATTTAGCTGAAATGACTGGCGGAGATCCAACAACTACAATTAACCTGATCGAAAATGGCAATCTTTACACAGCCGTAAAAACGCCTGCATCAAAGTGGTTCATTTATGAGTACAATATTAAAAATAACAATGTAAAAAAAGGTGCTGAAATAGATCCTGGCGTTACACAGGTTTATCATATCAATAAGTTGAAATAATTCAAAACATAAAAGCCACATCGCAACGTTGTATCACCGCGAGTTAGACTCTTTTTATTCACAGTCAACGCGATGTGGCTTTTCATAAGTGTATAAATAATTAGTAATTTCAAACTATCTCTATTCATGCACTATTATTCGATTTTTTCAATATTTCTATAAGAGGCATCTCATTAAAAGATGATATCTTTTCTTCTACTTTCGGGCATCACTTTCAAGAGTTCCATTTTCCCATTTTTATAAGTACCTTCAATAACCGTGTTTTTGAAAGCATATACTTTAAAATTTACATCCCAGTCTTTTGGCCAAGCCGGCAACATATAAATCTTATCTCCGTCACATTGAACCAACATTTCCTGTAAGGTATTCATCATATTGCCAACACCATCATAATCTGGCTTCCAATCGTGCGGGCTATCCATGTATCCTTTAAATCGAAAACCTTTTAGATACGCACTGCTGCGGGCTTTAATATCTTTAGCTGCTTCTGCTGCGAGTCCCAAACGGGCAGCAAAAATTCCTGTTTGATACCAGCATACCCGACCTGGATTGGGCATATTGAAATAGGCTCGCTCAACTTCTTTAATATTGGGTTTGTGGATCCCATAAATCCGAAATGGAAATAAACAATATAAATCCGGTGCTTCATAATTTGTTCTTTGAGGATTATAAAAAGCGGCATTGTCCACCACAACGTTCCCAAGACTATCCTTTTTCTTAGGCAGATCGGGAATAGTGGACAGCATGCTAGTCCAATTCTGTTTATCTTCAGGAGTTAATGTACTTTGAGGTAGTTTTAAAAGTTCTTCTAATACATAATGTAGTCCGGCAATAGAAGGCATATCATTGACAACATCCTTCCAATATGTTTCTAATCCGTGGCTTGGAAAAATATGTAACTTGCCCTGCTCATCTTTCTTAAAACGTGTATTGTAAAACTGAAGTGCTTTTCGTGCCCAAGGCAACGCTTTTGTTTTTAAAAACGCTTCGTCACCGGTATAATGATAGTAATAGAGCATCATCACTGACATCTCTAAACATTGTTGCCATATATCTTTTGTATATTCTTCAGAATATACATCGGATTCCAATCCAAAATCGCCCATTCCCGGTAAGCCGAATGTACTGATACATTCCTGCATATAGATACCCGATGCACCATAATATTTGTTTGATCTGGCTTCAAAAGTCTTCGCTTGCTTGATGTAAAAATCAAAAAACGGTTTCATCATGTCAAAATTACCCTGTGCAAACTGTGGTAGGTATAAAAAGCGCACATTCTGCCACCAGTAATTCACGCCGTAAAATCGATAATCTGCCGAGTAATTCTTTTGACGTACATCAGGTCCATAATAGGCATACTTTGGATCTACATTAAAAATTCCTCCCTGGAACCGAGCAGGAAATTCATTCCGCATCTGACAGGCCATCTGATATTTAGACAGAATATAAGTCTGGGTGTACGTTGATAGACTATCAGAACCATTATTGATATCAATCCATCCTCTATTCCAAAAATCTGTCCACCACTTAGCGGTTTGTTGATAGGCTTTTTTAGGACTAGGAGACTGAGCAATCCATCGAGCAATTTCCTTTTCCCAAGTCGCCGGATCAGGCGTTTGCCGGGTATAACCGGCGATCCGAATATCAATGTTTTTTAATGGTCTCTTGGTGTATAAAACGCTATCAGAAAGACTTACTAAACCTGAAGCTTGGATATAACCACCAAAAGTATTATCCTTCAAGGGATCAATAATCTGATTCGCAAAGT
This sequence comes from Sphingobacterium sp. JUb56, assembly GCF_014191365.1. Classification (NCBI taxonomy): domain Bacteria; kingdom Pseudomonadati; phylum Bacteroidota; class Sphingobacteriia; order Sphingobacteriales; family Sphingobacteriaceae; genus Sphingobacterium; species Sphingobacterium sp. JUb56. The sequence continues at coordinate 164,484 of NZ_JACHWL010000002.1, forward strand.
CTTCCATTCCTTGTTTCTTAATGTGCACAGGCACACTACTATAGGCATTTCGATGATACCAAGCAATAACATCCGTTTTTTTAAGAAAAACATCTGCAGATTCCCAGGCTTCTGCCCCGTCCGGAACTCCGGTTCTATAGAGCCAGGTAGAAGCAAGTTCTTCCGTATTGAGTTCATGTTTATTTTTTCTCCAGTTTTCCAAAGTCACCTTTACCTGAACTGGTTTTTCACTGTATCCAGAAATATACATCACAGGAGAGTTTGCATCAATAAAGATCTTTAAATTTAACTCCTCTCCTTTTTTCCCCGCTAAAATTTTTAATGTTCCTTCTTTCAGATTCAATTCCTGACGAAAGGGCTTCCCTTTAAAAAAAGGATTATCTGAAAAGGAAATCCTGACCCTTCCTAACTTCAGCAGCCGCTGTAATTCAGAATGTGAGTCATTACGTGACAGATATAGTAAAAGATCGCCATTCTCTTCTACCCAGACGTTACTGCCTAGACTGCCATTACCAATTGGAACATTACCTGTTTCGTTGATAGATGGCGTATTAAAAACGATTTTATAGTTATTCTTCTCTTCCTGCGGAAATGCTTCGAATATCAGCAATTGCACTATAAACAAGATGGTTAGTCGGAGTCTACTCATTTTTTTAAATATTTTAAATGCAAACTGCAGATAGCACAACTTTCATAAATTATAGGAGATCGATCAAATCAATGTGTCAATACGAATTGATCTATTAATAGCTTGCCTAATCAACTTTTAAAATAAATAGATGCTAATAGCTGCAATTGGTTATTATTAAATTGTTTTTCTTCCTATAAAGCTATAGAGTAAAGTCATAAAGTATGCATTCAATATTAACATGAAATACATGCATTATTAACTTCTTTAGAAAAGGGCTAAATGACTTATTAAATGATGCTTAATAATTTATCAAAGAACCAGGTAGGATTACTTTTATAATTTAAACTATCTTTGTAAGACAATCTCTTAACACTGTCAAGATGGATTTTGAAATCTTATTGAAACAAATTGATTTTATAAAAGAAATCGATAAGGTCAAATACATACAACGGAAAACTAAATTGTTCAATAGTAACCGTAATGAAAATGATGCGGAACACAGTTGGCATCTGGCGATGATGGCATTGATTTTGGCTGAACATGCAAACGAACCAATTGATGTATTGAAGGTGGTAAAAATGGTTCTGATCCATGATATTGTTGAAATTGACGCTGGAGATACCTTCATCTACGATACGCAAAAAAATCATGTTAATACAGATCAAGAAAGACTAGCTGCTAATCGAATTTTTGGCCTGTTGCCTCAAGAACAGTCGAAAGAATTTATTGCAGTATGGGAAGAATTTGAGGAAGGTTTAACCGCTGAAGCTAAGTTTGCGAGAACAATGGACCGACTGGAGCCTCTCTTGCAAAACACTTCAAATAATGGGGGAACCTGGAAAGAGTTTGATGTTGATTACAGTAAGGTTATCGAAAAAAAGAAAATCATTAATGAGGGATCTACTACGATATGGAAGTATGCTGAAGAACTCATCAACGAAAGCGTGGAAAAGGGTATTTTAAGAAAAGATTAAACTGCAAATAACTCATTTATTCTAGTTGGTCGAACGTTTTAAGGTAAGAACTGTGATTTCGGGCCATACGCCCACCCTGCCTTTCAGACCATGATAACCGAAGCCTCTATTGACATATAAAAATTTTCCATCTCGTTGGTACAGCCCTGCCCATTGTTTATAAAAGTACTGGATAGGACTCCATTTAAAACCAAAAAGCTCAATTCCAAATTGCATACCATGCGTATGACCGGCCAAGGTGAGATGAACATGTTTAGCGTGATCTACAGTAACTGCATCCCAGTGTGATGGATCATGCGACATTAGGATCTTAAAGGAATCGGCAGGTATAGCAGCTGTTGCTTGATTGAGATTGCCAAACTGATGGAAACCGCCTTTGCCCCAATTCTCCACCCCGACTAATGCAATACGTTGTCCATGCTTATGCAGTAAGACAGCTTCATTAAGTAATAATTTGAAACCCATCTCACTGTGTATTTCTTTAACACGCATCAAATTTGCCTCTTTAAGTGATGTACTGGACCATTTGGTATAATCACCATAGTCATGATTCCCTAAAACAGAATACTTCCCATAAGGAGCTTTTAAGGTGGTAAAAAGATCAATCCATGGATCCATCTCGGAAGCCATGTTGTTGACCAGATCTCCTGTAAATAAGAGCAGATCACTGTTTTGGGCATTCGCAAGATCAATACCTTTCTGTACACCTTTGATGTTACTTAAACTACCAGAATGGATGTCGGACAATTGTGTAATGGTAAAACCATCGAAAGCTTCGGGTAAATCTGAAAAATGTAAGATCTCTTTTCTAACCCTATAAAAATGACGACCTCTAGTCAGCCCGAAAATAATCGCCAAAAAGACTATGCCAGCAAGTGCTGCGACAAGTTCACTGACGTAAAAATTCCTGGGCGGAAAACTACGGAATAGTCGACCAATGTCTTCCAATAATAGAATCGGAACAGAAAATAATTTTGGAATAAAGATAAGCAGCATCGCTGTGATCAAACTCGATGCATAACGCTGAATATCGCTAATACGTTTCCGCAGAAATATAGTGACTATAATAGCACCCAGTACAACAATATCAATAAGCCAATAAATGACATGGATCAGCGGATTTGAAAAAAGTGTAATTATTACCTGATAAAAATAAATATCTCCTATCAGGAATAGTAATAAAATTAAAATAAGTCTCTGTGCCATATCGAATAATACTATATAGAGTAAGGCGAATGCCGTGCCAAAACATAAAATGAGTTACAGAACATTTATTCCTATTCGACAGGTATGCGTAAAATTACTAATGTACCGCCACCTTCTGGAATTTCTGTAATAGAGACACTTGCTTTTTTACCCAATAATTGTATTCGCTCGTGACTGATCGTACCTGATAATGAACGATGTGCAGGATCAAAATTACTTTTTTCAGTTTTACCACTATCTGCAATCTTTACTTGTAAGATATCTTGTTCTATCTCAAAATGAATACTGATATCTCCTAGACCTTCTTCCAAATCAATCCCGTGAAGTATCGCATTTTCTACATAAGGTTGTATAAGCATGGGCGGAACCATAATTGCTCCCAGATCATGTTCGCTTGATTGTAATATAGTATATCTAAATGCATTTTCATAACGCATTTGCTGTAAGCTTAAGTAGTTTTCTAACGTTTCAATCTCCTCATCTAGAGGTACAAGATTTTCACGGCTGAGCTCCAGACTGCTACGCAATAATCGACTAAAACGGTTGAGGTATTTGATGGCAATTTCTTTTTTATCCAACCGCACAAAACTCTGTACAGCGGCTAATGTATTAAAGATAAAATGGGGTTCCATCTGTGTGCGTAACAATTGTTGCTGCAATAGTATTTTTTCTTTTTCTTGAAGATAACGACGTTGACGAAAACTATAAAACAAAAACAATACGGTGACACCAAGGAGGATAATACCTAAAACAGATACGGCAAGCCATAAACGATTTTGTTGCAATTGCAGTTTATTAATTTTTATACCTTCATTTAATTTATGAATAGAGCGATCTTTAGTCTGCAACTGATGAAGAGCATTCATTTCTGCAACAGCTTGTGTATTTTCTGTCTGATAGATTCCTTTTTGTAATTCTGCTGTTTGAGTCAATACCGCTATGGCTTCATTTTTCTTTCCCTGTAAATTGTACAATGACGCCAAGCTTTGCTGATAAACGAGATCACTGTCTGCGAAAATTAGTCCTGTATGTTTTTCCTTTAGAAATTTTGCTTTTTCAAGAAATTGTGAGGCTAATGTTGCGTGTTTTTGAGCCGTATAAATAGCTGCAATATTGCAGTAATCGATAAAAAGATTATTAATTTCACTCGAAGTTGCCTCTTCATTGTACAGATATCCATCTGATTTAATTTTAAGAAGCTGATAATGAAGTAACGAATCAAGTTGCTTATGTTTTTCAAAATATTGAATTTTAGAATCGTATAGAAAACTAATATTATATTTATTAGGGTTCTGCGCATGTAACACTTCCAGTTTTTGAAGATAAAAAGCCATACTATCTGCTGGCCTCTGGCGCTTATTCAAAGTCTGTATCATTTGTACCAGCACACGTTGTCGATTAATATGTCCTTGTGGCAATGAATCTGCCATAGGCAAAGCAGCACGGTTCATTTTTTCAGCTAAGTCATATTGAAAGCTTAAGAGGTTACTTTGTGCTGCAGATAGTAACATAGATGTTTTTGCTATAAATGACAGATCTACCGTTGAGTCTGCTAAAACAATTGCGGCTGCTTTGTTATAATAATAACTGGCTTCTTTCATCCGGGCTCCCATACTCAAAACATTCCCCATCCCATTGTATATAAGCGCCTTACTCTTAAAATTACCATCAGTAGGATCTATTAATTCAAGTGCGCTTTCGATCAGAACGCGAGAAGAATCATTGCCCAGCATACTGTAGAGCCTTGCCAATTGATATTTAACGGTTGATGATTGTATGGTATCATTTTTCACAATGGGGTTTCGATCGAGTTTTCGCCAAACAGTAATCAATGAATCTCTATTGGTGGGATTAGCTCCTACTTTTTCCAAATCCTTTATCTGAACCGAAATGGCATCATCAGATTTTGCCAACAAAACTTTCTTGTTATTGTCTTTACAAGATGAATAACCTATAACCATCCATAAATAAAAAATAAGTAGCTGTATACGTATCATTTTTTCAAAAAAAGTTGGGTTAATATCGTATTCTTCCGTCGTGTAGAGATTGGAATCTCTTCTTTATTTTTCAGAACAATATATTCGGATCGGTTAATGCCTGAGATATATTGCTGATTAACCAAATAAGACTGATGCGTGCGTAAGAAATGTGGAGCTGGCAAAAGTTCCTCGTAATACTTAAGAGGTCTTGAGATAAGCTCCTTATCACCATTACTTAAAATGAAAAGAGTATATGGACCATCACCTTTACAATAGACAATATCACTAACAGAAACAATGCGTGTGTTATTAATGGAATTCAAAACAATACTTTCTGGTAATTCACCTATCTGGATTGAGGTCTGTGCTAAAGACAATTGTTGCATCCATTGCGGATTATTTTCCCTTCGACGACGATATCGCTCTAATGCCTCCTGGAGCTCTACCTCATCAATAGGCTTGAGCAGATAATCGAGTGCTCCGTACTTGATGGCCTTTATAGCAAAATGATTATATGCAGTAATGAATATTATATTTTGTGGAATGGGCGTTAATTTTTTCAACAAATCGAATGCTGTTCCATCTTTGAGCTGAATATCCATAAATATTACATCTGGTTGCTTTTCTTCAAGCAACTTAATGGCTTTATGTACGCTGTCTGCCCAACCCACAAGTTCGGTATTGGTTTCTTGCTGTATCAGGTAAGCGATCTCTTTACGAACTGCAGGCTCGTCTTCTATTATGGCAACGGTTATCATCTTTTCACTTTTAGCTATTGTAAAGATAGTATATTGTAAGTGCTCTAAAATAAATTCATTTTTTAAATTTAACGATATAGCAATAAGAAATAAACATTTGGAAATAGTTTAAAGATCAGCATCGAGATTGGAACGATCATTTTTTTAAGTTCTATTCTCATAAGATGATAATCGAATAACGTATTGAATAACAAAAGCGCCAGATCTTTATTAGATTGGCGCTTTTGTTATCTATTGAACTGGATACTTATGTTTCCTGATCAACAACAGGACATACTTATTTCAATATTTTAAAAGATTTTGCTTGTTTCATTACTTTAAAAAAAGCAAATGCACATAAAATCGACATTGTAGTAAAAAGCAAATCAATAAATAAGATATCATATGATTTTGTTTGAAATGTATTCCAGATCCAGAGATTTGTGGTGATACCATTTACAATCGGTACTGCCAAACCCAAAATGGTTGATAAGAATAGGGTATGCTTGTTTACTTTCGTTAGATCACGCAGTATTAATAAATAGATGATCATCACTAACCAACTATAAAAATAAAGACTATAGATAAAACTCTGATTTACGACAGCTGAAAATTTTATGACAATAAAGGTAAATGCAGTAATAGGAAGCATACTCAATGACATGGATATGAAAAGATTGGCTGCCCAAAAATTAAACTTCCTTTTATATGCAGGAATATTAGGTTTTTCCCGTGCAACCAGCCAAATCATAATGCCTGAAATAATGACGACACAACCCAGTAAACCCAAAACGAAATAAACGATACGCAAGGTTCTGCCTCCAAAATCTCCAAAATGAAGGTGATAAACCAAACTCTTAACCCAATCAACATATGTTGCATCTGTTGTAGGTGATTTCACTGATGAAGGTTTTCCTTCAGCGGCTTTCATAAGAACGTAACCAGATCCCGCAAAACTAGCGCTGGGTTTAGGTTTAGTTTCTAAAGCAATTTCCATACTTTTATCTCCAAAATTTCGGATATAAAGTCTCGAAATATCCGATTCTGGCCATTCATTCATCCAGTGGTTTACAAATGCGTTGACATCTAATTCTTTGGATAAGGGCTGATAACTGTAAGTTGGTTCCATCGCTCTGTTATACTGAAGCTCCTGGTATAATTTATTCTGATCACCATTGTAAATTAATTTACTAAATGGTGAAATCAATACATAATTGACGATAAGAACAACTCCTGTAATGGCAAATATCAATTGAAATGGAAATCCGATAACTCCCAAAACAGTATGCATGTCGGTCCAGACTGTTTTCCATTTACTCCAGGGTCTAAATAAAAAGAAGTTATTTTTAATCTTATCCCAGTGAAGAAATAAACCTGTTATCAAAGCAAAAAGAAATAAGAATGAAACAATACCCGCTAGAAGGTAGCCGAAAGGTGTTCCGAGTTGGATTGGAATCTGATTGAGTGGAGCTAAGAAATGTAAGCGGTATAAAAACTCACCCATATTATAACCTTCTTCATAAGAACTTTGCGTCTTATCTACGAAAGAGTGTAAAAAATAGGCCGAATCTTCATTTTTTTCACCTCTTCTCTTTCGACCTTTCGCTTTTTCGGTTTTTGGCTTAGGTTTACTAATAGTGGTATCTTGTGACACACTCATATTGACATAAGTTCCGTGCCCTTGTCGCAATAAATAGAAATCGAAATTTCTACCTTGGAGATTATATTTTGTTCCCATCGAATCCAATATATAATTGAAGTCAGCGGGAGCTTCTACATTGCTAAGCGATTTACCTTTTTGCCATGCAGCGATATCATCTTTAAAAAAAGAGAAAGAGCCTGCAAAAAAGATCACATAAAGCAGTGCTGCGATAACAATACCACTGATCGTGTGGGTATGAAAGTAAATATTATATTTTCTTTGATCCATGGTATAAACTTAATGATTGATAATATAAGGTAGCGAAAACAATAAAGTAAGGCCAATATAAGTTAGTGCCAACCGCCACAATTTAGGCTCTAAAAATGCCCAGAATAATAAAAATGCCCAAAGTAAATATCCGGTAAAGAAGGCCGTAGCAATTACATTTTCTGGTGGAAATAATGCTGTTAATAATACATGAAAACTGATCATGACCGTATAACCACCTAGGGTTCCCAACAAAATACGACAAAGCCTTATCCAGGGAGATTTTGTTAAATATTTTTTATTAGCAGGCATATATTAATGAATAAATACTTCAATCAGAAATGAACATAAATAAATTCCTAAAACTACACGATAACCAAAGTAGGAAAAAGGAAAGAAAAAGACTCCTAGACAGCCCATACACATCAGGATAACAAAAAAAGCAAATATTCCACTTGCTATACCTACAGTATAAATCAAGCAGGCAATAGCTAATAGGAACAGAACTATTGCTATTGTACGTGATTGTTTTTTTCGATCGGCGAGATAGGCCCAAAGTTTGGATTTATTCTTCCACGCAATACGTTTGGAAGTATTCATCCATAACATAAATGCAATAAACAATATTAAACATACTGTACTTATCATAATGAGAAAAGCAAATTAAAAGATAGAACTTGGGAATCTCTTTGAGATTCCCTTATGCTCTACCTGTTATTGATATGAAACAATTTTTTATACTAAATATTTATTGAATACGTGTGACAGCAGTTATTGATCCACCTTCAACTTTCAAACCCTGTGTTGCTACTGCAGTAGACGCATTAACTTTATACACATAACTCACCGCATCTGTTAATGCAACTCCAATAAAAGCATTTCCATCTTTTGCTGTATAATTATTATATGAAATTTCCTTAATTTTACTTAGTTCAGGCATTCCGGTTACATCTTGGTATGTTTTATTATAAACATCGAGTATACCGATACGTTTCCCATCTGCATACCCCCCTTTTTCTGCTTTTGTGGTCATTTGAACTACAAATTTCCCCTTACCTACATAGATCCAATTTGTAATGTTTTTTCCACCGCTGATAGCTTCGATATCGATATAATATGCTTTATCAAATTCAGTAGTTCCAGATTTTATACGTAAAATAGCAGAAGGTTTTTTAGAGGTAATAGCTCCACCTTTTGTGGCTACTGCTGAAGAAAAAGCATAAACATCTCCTTGCTCATCAACGGCTAATCCATCTCTAAAATAACGTCCGATATAACTCATTCGATCATCTTTTATTACCTTATCCAATTTCATTTCGGGGTATGAATATACCGCAACATATGCACTATCAGGATAAGCGGTGTCAAATGCTGCTTTACAGCAAGCCTGAATGGACATATAAGGAGCATATACTTTATTTCCGACTTGTTTTATCCAAGTGAAGAATGCTGACTCTCCGTTTCCGGCAACTTTTTGTACATTTATAGTTCCTTCTCCTGCTAACAAGAGATTATCGGTATTCAATCGATAATAATTTACCAACGGATTAGTCATTGCTCGTGTAATTTTCATCATCACGATGTCTTCATTGACAGGTGCAAAAGCCTGTACAGTTTCTGTCACAAAATCAGAAAGCTTGTTTAATCTACCATCTAATAAATTATAAACGGCTACTGCTCCGGGGTTACCTTGGCCGTAAAGCATAGAAAAAAACTTATTATTGTGTGTAACGTAATAACGATAGGTACCATCTTGCTCCACCCCCTGCCCAGCTGTGGTCACTCTTCCCGATTCCAGATCTGGCGCAGTCAGTAAATAATCTGCCACACCTGTTGATGCAACAGGTGAAACTGCCAGTACATAATTGCCCTTAACTGTATCAAGATCTATTTTATCCTTATCGTTACATGACACTGTCGTGCTTGCTAAAAAAGCGATGGCAATCACGGTTTTAAGTGTATTATTCATGCTATATGTATTAATATTTAGAATTTATTATTTGTTTATTTATGATCACGCTGAAAATAATAGCGTAAGTTAATCGCGAAAGAGCGTCCCGGTTTTTGCAGACTAAAATTGTCATAAAGATTTGCATTCGCCAAATTGCGTCCCTCAACACCAATATTATATTTACCAGAACCTAAGCTATATACAAGATTAACATCGTGGCTTAACTGTTTAGGAATTTGTTTTTTATTTGCAGATGAATTTCCACGACTAGGCCAATACAGCCAAAAATCGTGCACGTACAATAGATTGTAACCGACCGTTAGCTTATTATTTTTCCCACCAAAATCATGGAATGAAACATCTACATTGGTATTTCCAAATAGATAAGGAATATTTGGCATCTGGTCATTATAAACAGGGCTAACTCCTGTATACCCTGGTTCATACTTTTGCTTATTCTGTAAATACTGATAAGTCAATGAACCTCCAAAATTCAAAAAGTTTTTATAAGAATAATGTACATCTAGGTCTCCTCCACGTGTGCTTACACCATCGCGGTTGTCAGCCACCAATTTCGACTGATTGTTGTTTAATCTATTATAAATAAAATCAAAAGAATAGCGATATATCAGATTTCCAGCTACAGAAAAACGATGATCATCGCCCTGCTTCCAGCCATATATAGCTCCCAAATTAATATTGTGACTACGTTCGGGTTTGAGGTTACCATTGGCTTCTTGATTTTCCAGATCACCAAAGATCTCGTAGGAAGTCGGCATTCGATTGGTCATTTCATAAGAAGCTTTTATCTGTAGATCCCGCTGAATAAAATATGTAGATGCGAGTCCATACCCGAAGCGGGTAACTGAAGCGGACTCAGCTTCCTCAAGTTTATTATTCTGTGTGATCATTTTTCCAAAAACTGTTGTACTCCAATGATCTTTGACATCATAACTATAGCCTAAACCCATCACGTTTTTGATAGAACGTTGGCCTTGTTCAAGATTACTATTTTGAGGATTGAGTTCATCCTCTCCTTTACGGTTAAAAGTAGTCGCGACATTACTTAAAGAAAGAGACTGACGATCAGAAAGTCTATAGTTAGCTGCTAAAGATGCAATACCTTCATTGTTTTTATAAACATACAGCTGTCGACTACGCTCCCCATTGGTACCCATTTCTTTATAATTACCGTACCAATCGTACCGTCTATTCAGCGTATCAATATTCTGTTCCTTACCAAAGTTGTAGTTAGCGTTTAAAGTAACATCCAGACCCTTTATCAAATTATTTTTCTGATATTTTAAAGTCGGCATAACTGTATTTCCGCGACGGTGCCAACCTCCAAATACCGAAACCATACGGGCTCCGGTTTGGATTTCTTTGTAGTTCTGCCCCAAAGTAATACCTAGCAATAATTTGTCTGCATAACTTTTATTGGACACGCCAACCTGAGCTACTAAAGCCTCATTATGGTACTTATCATGAAACCGCTTTACTTTAACATTTTCTTTCGATTCCCAAGTATTGATATTAGAGACTAATGTTGTTACGGTATAATCGTTGTCTGAGTAATTTTGATAGGCATTTAACAATACCGTAAGCCCGTTTTTATTGGTAACACCAGCATTGACAGCTGTTCGGTGGGTATTAAAAGAACCATAGGAATATGAAGCATCTACAAAGGTGCGTGCTTTAGTAGACGTGACAATGTTAACAGCTCCCCCTAAGGCATCAGAACCTAACCAAATGGGAACAACACCTTTGTATACTTCTACTCTTTCTGCTAAATTGATCGGTATATTATTAATTTGAAAAGAAGTACCGAAATTGTCCATTGGAATTCCATCCAAAAAGAAACGGATATGATTACCGGAGAACCCGTTAAGTGTCAGACTCGTATTCGAACCCACACCACCTGATTCACGTACACGTACACCAGATACTTTATCCAGTGCATCTGCAATATTTAATGTTGAATTATATAATTTTGTTGCATCTATCGCTGTAACATTGAAGGCTTGACGATTTATCTCTTTAATTTTTGTAAGCCCCATCACTTCTACTTCATCGATCCCTTGACTATCATCTTGCATTTCGATAAGAATAGGACTATTGAAGTAATTGGACAAAACCACTTGCTGTCTATTGACCGTGATTTTACCAACGGCAGTTATTTGGATATCAACAGTAGATTTGTTATTTGTAAATGAAAAATTTCCATTTTTATCAGCACGAATAATTTGTTGATCTATTTTTACTGTTGCGAAAGGAACCACCTCAGTCGCAGATCTTACCTGGCCTTTATAACTATTGGTTTTATTTTGCGCTACGCCATTCAAAACGCATAACGACATACCAATAGTCAATATTATTTTGCTATTTTGCATTGTCTTTTAATTGTAACACTTTTAGGGATATACTACATGCTTAACGTAGTAGTAAAGGCAGCCTAATTACCGTTAGACTACCTTTGGCGTCATTCTAGAATTACCGTTCTAGATGACGCTTTTTCTTTTATTTTACTTGAAAACTTGCGGTAAGTCCCTGCCAATTCTTATTGTAGGTTTTATCGTTCCAAGTTCCTGATTGATCGGCCATATGACTGTTTTCGATTACGTAAGTACCAGCCCAGATAGCCTCTGCCTTAATTTTACCTTGACTATCAGTCTTATAGTTTTTGCTCCAACCGTTTGGAGACATCACTAAAACTTCTTTATCAGCAAGCGGACTATTCCCACGTAACAACTGAATTTCTACCAGATCATTTGTTTTAAAGATTTTGTTTTGGAAGATAAAGTGAGCAGCTAACGGTATTGCTGCATATGCAGCGTCTTTACCTACTTGAATTTGGCTTTGCGCTAAAAATTCGTATCGTGTGGTGCCTCCAAGTTCTTTCGCAGGGTGAGAAACAAAGATCTGATAAATACCATCTTTAGCAGGTACAAAACTAGCTTCTAAATAATCTCCTTTATCAGTAAGTTTTAGTTCAACCTTATTCTCAGAATTTACAAGATTCAGTTTTAACTGATTCAAGTCAGAATACCAGTCTTTTGTTTTTTCAATTTCTCCAGTTGCATATTCTCCGTAATAAACCCGGATGGTATGAGATTGATTTTTAATACCCACAGGATTACTTTCAATCCAAATCGCGTGAGCTTGAACTATTTGGTTACCGCCAAAAAGTACAATCATCGCAATTAATAGTTGCTTAACGTAGTACATTGTTATTTAGATTAATTAAAGATAATGGACAAATATACAAACATTGACAAAATATCCAAGTCAATTTATTAATTCTATTAAATGAATTTATATGCGGAGTATAATGGTTTAGTGGATTGGCACCCGTAATTACCTTTGAGCAATGAAGTATTAAGAAATACCAAAATATCATTGTATGAAAATTGATTACTCATTTCTATCTTCTGTAATTGTCTGAAAACAATCACAAAACCAGAGAAAACAAAAGAGGTTGTATCTGATGATACAACCTCTTTTGTAACGTTTAATAAAAATCTATGGAACCCCTTATAATGAAAGTATCCATTTAACAATTTCATTCGCATCCTCTTGCTTTAATGATGGATGAGCAGGCATGGCTACCTCACCCCAGACACCGCCTCCACCATTGATGATTTTCTTAGATAACAACGATAATGCGTCCTTATTATCTTTATAGTGTTTAGCAACTACAGTATATGCAGGACCAACTGATTTCTTGTCGATACCGTGACATGCTTGACAATCAGAAGCTAACACTAAAGCTTCTCCTTGTGGTGTATCTGATCCTTCTTTATGCCCCAATGCTCCGTTTGCTTTATCTAAATCTTTATAAGTCGTATCACTTGGTGATTTTTTTGCCGAAACAGTTTTATTAACACGTTTTGAAGCTAATTCACCTGCATTATAATCGATTCTTGATATTGCTGCATCTGCATTTTTACTGAACCAACCGTTACCATATTCTAAAAGATATATTCTTCCATCAGGACCAACTTCCATATCAATCGCAGAAGCTAATTTTGTATGTGGCATAAATGGTTCCATTTTATCAAAGTCTCCATTTGGTAACATAGTGACTGCTTTGATCCATCCTCTAACCCAATCGTAAATAAATAGCTTGCCATCATAGTAATCTGGATACCTCGTTTCTTTTGGATAAAGATCCGAATAGTATACCGGCCCGGCCATCGCATTACGCCCTCCTGAACCCACCTGTGGAAAATCTGTTGATTCTGCATAAGGATACCATATAAAGGCCGGTTGTGCGGCCGGTAATTCTTTTATACCGGTATTATTCCGGGAACTATTAATTGGCTTTTGAACCTCAAATGCCTGTCCACTAACTCCAGTTTCATAATTATACGGATTGTAGGCATAATTATTACCTACGAAAAATGGCCACCCGAAGAAGCCTGCCTTACGCGCTTGGTTTACCTCATCATATCCGCGAGGACCTCTACCTAAACTATCGGTATTGGCATCAGGTCCCACTTCTCCCCAATACAAGAATCCATTTTTCGGGTCAACAGATATCCTATAGGGGTTTCTATTTCCCATCACGTAAATTTCAGGTTTTGTATTTGCCTGTCCCTCTGGAAATAAATTTCCTTTTGGAATCTGATATGAACCGTCTTTTGCTATTTTTATTCTCAAAATTTTACCACGCAGATCATTGCTATTTCCAGAGCTACGTGCGGCATCATACTGCTCATGTCCAGCCCTATCATCCCGCGGTGAATAACCATTGCTGACAAATTTTTGATCCTTTTCGTCAAATGGTGTTGAGTTGTCTCCTGTTGATAAATAAAGATTTCGGTCTTTATCAAATGCCAAAGAACCACCAGTATGACAGCAGATATCTCGTTGTGAATAAAACTGAAGCACAATCTTTTCGGTTCCGAGGTCTAACTTATTATTTTTGAACTCAAAACGTGACAAACGATTAACAGATGTATCCTTTGGACTATAAAAAGCGTATATATAATGATTATCTGCAAAATCCGGATCTATTGTTAACCCCATAAAGCCTTCTTCTGCATTAACATTGGGTGTTTCAGTTTTGTGATAAACATCTAACAGTCCCACTTGAGTTACTTTTTTTGTTTCTTGATTGTAATGAAGCAATTCTCCCCGACGTTGTGCTACTAAAATATCCAAATTAGGAAGTATGGCCATTTCGGTAGGTTCAAAGAACTCGCCTACAGCCAGTGAAACTTTCGTAAATCTTTCCTCTTCTGGAACTCGCTTTGTTTTAGCCTTACCATAATCTAATTCGTAATTATCTCCGATTGCATATTCGATAGCACCTAAGATGTGCTTTAAGAATAAAGGGTCTGAATAATCTTCATCTTGATGACCTAAACCTGTATAAAAAGAACGGCCACCATCAAAATCATGATACCAGGCCATTGGTGTCTCGGCCATTTGTTCTGGATTTGCATATACCTCCTTATTGATATTCATTAACACATGGGTAGCTTCATAACGTTTTTTAAAGACATACCACTCATCTGTATGTACCCAAATATCGGGAAGCATTTTTGTTGCCGGATGTTTTTTATCAACCACTGTTAATCTTCCTTCTTTGACTTCAGGATGAGTAGCAAAGTATCCACCTACCAACCTTCCATACCAGCCCCAATCATACTCGGCATCGGCAGCTCCGTGAATACCGACAAAACCTCCTCCAGCTTGTATATAACGCTCAAAATCAGCTTCCTGATAATTATTCAAAAGATCACCAGTCGTATTTAGGAATACCACAGCTGAATAATTTTTTAACGAATCTTCGGTGAACAAATCTGCATTTGTTGTTGTATCAACATCAAAGTTATTTTCGAGTCCTAACTTCTGGAGGGCAATATTTCCTTTTTCAATAGAATTATGGTGGAAACCTGCAGTTTTACTGAAAACCAATACTCTTGGTTTTCCGGACCTCTTTTGATGGCAAGAACTCAAAACTGATATAAAAATCAATAGTAAAGAAATCTTAGACAAAAGTGTTTTAATCATAATAAATTTTAATATTATCGGTTGTACTTACTTAAATTTGTATTCTTGACATAAAGATGCAACTATAACCCCACTCATACTAGCTTTATTTTAGCCAATATATATATTATTTTGCTGATCCATTTTTAGAGGCTATTTTACCAGTAATATGAATATTTAGAAATCATAGCTTAATATTAACCGCAACAGTCAGTATATTCACTTTGTTACACAAAATCCTTTTAGCAAGCACAAAAATTACTATATTTAAATTTTTAAACCTAGTACTCCATATGAAATTAAACTATTTGAAGTTCGGAACAACCGGCCTATGCTGGTTATTTGGAACGACATTATTACTAGCCCAACAGCTAACCGATCAATCGGAAATTAAACTTAATGATCTTGCTGCCTTCAATGCTACAGGAAAATCTTGGACTATTGCTGAAAAAGTAATCTCTGACCCAAGAAATGAGAATGAATTGAAAGCTACAAAAGGATCCGGTATCCTTGTTAACATCACTTCTAATAAAATGAAGGGGTCTGACTTGTTAACAAATGCAGTTCATGGAAATATAATTCTTGAAGTGGATTACTTAATGGCAAAGAACTCAAATTCAGGAATCTACCTACAGGGAAATTATGAAGTTCAACTTAAAGATTCTTGGGGAGTGCTGCAACCCATGTCGTCTGACAATGGCGGTATATACGAACGTTGGGATGATGCTAGACCAGAAGGATCCAAAGGTTTTGAAGGTTATGCTCCTCGTCAAAATGCAAGCAAAGCACCGGGTCTATGGCAACACTTAAAAATTGCATTTCAAGCGCCTAAATTTGATGCTACAGGAAAAAAGACTGCAAATGCGAGAGTTTTAGCTGTGGAACTTAATGGTGTTTTAGTTCAGGATAATGTTGAATTGTTTGGTCCAACGGGCGGAGCGGCCGATAAAGAAAAGCCGTTAGGTCCACTGCGTCTTCAAGGCGATCATGGTTCAGTTGCTTTTCGAAATATTAAAATATCAAAACTTCCCGAAGAACAGATTAATGTAAACAATAGAGGCGGTGGTGATGCTGACCCTATTTATATAGATGCACCTTCTAATACCATGATTAGAAGTTTTGTGAATTATGCACCTAAGTTGCTTGCTGTTCACGCAATATCTGTCGGCAGTCCATTAAAGACACATTACAGCTATGATTTGGACAATGGCCTATTGTTGCAGGGATGGCATGGCGAATTTATTGATGCCACTCCTATGTGGGACGGTAGAGGAAACGGTACTTCTAGAGCCCGTGGAGCAGTAACTTCTTTTGTAAAGAAAGCTTCTCCTGCTTTAGCACAGCTGGCAACGGTTCAAACCACATGGCCTGCTGACAGTACTGGTAGTGGATTTAAAACTAAAGGTTATATTATCGACAATGAGGATAGACCACAATTTAAATATAATATATATGGCGCTGAAGTCACTGATATCATCACAGTTTCAAATGATGGTAAAGGACTGAACAGATCCATAAACATAGACAAAACTGTCCCTAACTTGTATGTTTTACTGGCAAATGCAAGTTCAATTGAAGAACTAGCGAAAGGCTATTACCTCGTTGATGGTCAGTCTTATTACCTTGAACTTGACAAAGGTGCTCCTAAACCTATTATTCGAGATGCTAACGGAGGAAAAGAATTAATCATTCTCCTAGACAAACAATTAAATTATTCTATTTCATTCTAATTGAGAGAGTACAAATATTATATGAAACACACTTTTAGAATGCTAGCAATGCTAGCTTTGAGTTTTGGCTATACTGTTTCCCAAGCTCAAGAAACACCAAAAGAAGAAGATTTTTTTAAGATCATGAAAGTAAGAATGCCCGAAGGACCTGTTTTAGAGGTTGGTGGCCTGGTTACTTTACCTAATGGAGATCTAGGCATATCCACCCGTAGAGGTGATGTATTTATTGTTGAAAACCCCACCAGCAACAGACCGTACTTTCGAAAATTTGCAACGGGTCTTCACGAGATTTTAGGTCTTGCTTACAAAGATGGTGCGTTATATGTTGCACAAAGAGGTGAGCTAACGAAGCTAATTGACAAAAATATGGACGGCAAAGCTGATGTTTATGAAACTGTGTATGCTTGGCCTTTAAGCGGACATTATCATGAATATAGTTTTGGTCCTAAAATCGCATCTGACGGTTCTTTTTTCGTATCTGGAAATGTTGCTTTTGGTGATGAAGAATGGTGGCGCGCAGAAAGTCGTGTTCCTATGCGTGGATGGATTATGAACATTAGCGCAGATGGAAAAATGCAACCATGGGCTGCAGGTGTGCGTTCTCCAGCAGGAATAAATGTGATTGACGGTCAACTCTACTATACAGAAAACCAAGGTGACTGGGTTGGTTCCGGAGGATTATGGAAGGTCAGTAAAGGAGATTTTATGGGACATCCAGCCAGTTTAGTATGGACAAAAAGACCTGATTCACCGTTAAAGTTATCATCTGAATCTTTCTATTCTAAAGTAGATGAACGTCGTATCAAAAATGCGGAAGGTCGCTACATCAAACCTGAAAATAGAGTCAACGAGAATTTCAAAACTGTATTTGAGATGAAAAAAGAAATTCCAGAGATTCGTTTACCGTCGGTATGGTTGCCGCATGGTATTCTTGGTATTTCAAACTCTGAACCGGTTAAAATTCCGAAAGGCACATTTGGTCCATTTGAAGGACAATTACTCGTTGGTGACCAAGGTATGAGCATCATTTCACGTGTTTTCTTAGAGACGGTAAATGGTGAAGAGCAAGGCGCCGCATTTTTGTTTAAGAGTGGTTTCCGTTCTGGTGTTTTGAGAATGGCGTGGGGACAGGATGGATCTTTATTTGTCGGTGAAACCAACCGTGGGTGGGGTTCTGCAGGTGAAGCAAATGAAGGACTTGAGCGCTTAGTATACAACAACAAGACGCCTTTTGAAATGAAAGCAGTAAGAGCTATGCCAGACGGTTTTGAGATCGAATTTACACAACCTGTAGATTTAAAATCTGCTGAAGATCTAGCTTCATACAGTGTTGAAAGTTTCATCTATAAATACCATCCTGTATATGGTTCTCCTCCAGTAAATAAAGAGACTTTAAACATAAAAGGAGTTAAGGTTTCTCCTGATGGACTAAAAGCAAGAATTGTTGTCGATGGTTTACGTGAACATTATATCCACACCATAAGTGTAGATGGTATTCGTGAGAAACAAAACTTTTATTCAATTGTCCATCCTGAAGCTTACTATACTTTAAATGCAATTCCATCTGGAGAAAAACTAGCAATAAGTGCACTTAGCACCAGAAATTCAACTCATGATCCTGTAGTTGATGTTACAGCTAAACCGGCAGAAAAGACAGTAACAGCAAATAATAAAACTGTTGCCGGTAAAAAAACTACGACTGTTAAAACAAAAAATACAGAAGCAAAACCTGTTGAAGCAAAGGCTAAAGTAAATGAAGTGAAAACAGTAACTAAAGCTCCTACTTATGCTGAGGTGAAGGGAATATTGACTAGCAATACTTGCTTAGCCTGCCACAATCCTACGAAAAAACAGATTGGACCGTCATTCACTGATATTGCAAAACGCAAATATTCAAATGAGAAAATTTTGCAGCTCATCTACAACCCTAAACCAGAAAACTGGCCTGGGTATGCAACAGAAATGCCGCCTATGCCACAAGTTTCTAAGGCTGATGGATTGAAAATTGCAGCGTATATCAACTCATTAAAATAATGAGTTGATCTTTATCAACGTATTATTAAAAAACAAAGCCATTCTTAAAAAAGAATGGCTTTGTTTTTATTCTTGAAAAGAACATATATTGTTCTTGATCGGATTTTACTGTGAGTCACTTAATTCTTTTTACTATGCAAAGATTTCCAAATTAACTCATATACTTCTGTTGCCTGTATACTGCTCTTATTTAATTCCGTATCCGTAATCAAAACAGGATGAAATTCGGAAGATGTATTGACACTACCATGTGAACCTTTTACCAAATTAGCATTTAAAGGTATTACATCCATAACGTAACGAAAACCTGCTTTTTTTCTCAACAGTTTATATAATGCACGAAATTTAGAAGACATAAACATTTCAACAGGATCATATCCTGGTTTTTTATGGATATCGACGCATCTTGCATAATCGGGTGCTTTAGCATCATCCTGCCAGAAATAATAAGTAAACCAACTTTCTGGATTTGCAACCAAAACAAAATCTCCAGCACGGTCATGGTCTATCCCATATTCCTTTTTACCTTCTTTGTCAAGCACTACCGCAATTCCTGATAATTTATCTAACATATCCTTCACCTGATCAACTACCGATAAATCATTGATATAGACATGTGCAACCTGATGGTCTGCCACTGCAAATGCTTTGGAGGCTCCTGCATCCAATAATTCCAGACCTCGTTCTACACGGATCTGTAATAATCCGGCTTCCCTTAGTATTCGATTGATATGAATGGGATTATTTACAGGTACAATACCATATTCCGAAAGAATAATAATGTTCGCTCCTCTTTTTTCATAGAATTCAACCAAGTCCTTAATCAGAATATCGATCTCACCTAGTTCCTTACCGATATTAGACCAATCATTTCCAAATTTTTGCAAACAATAATCCAAATGTGGCAAGTAGATTAAAGACAGTGTAGGATCATACAGTTCATCTGTGATCATAGATGCATCAGCAATCCATCGGCTTGATTTAATATTAGCACCAGGTCCCCAAAAATTAAAAAGAGGAAACTGACCAAGCTTTTCCTGCAAAAGATCTCTCAATGTTGCCGGTTCTGCATAACAGTCCGGAAGCTTTCGACCGTCGGCCAGATAATTAGGTCGTGGTGTAACGCTATAATCTGCATTTGAATACATATTATACCACCAAAATAGATTTGCGCACGTAAAGTTCGGGTCTTCTTTTTTTGCTCTATCCCAGATCTTTTCCGCTAATACAAGTTTGTTAGACTGCTTCCAAAACTTAATTTCCGAATCTACATGATCATACCAACCGTTTCCAACCACACCATGCTCGGTAGGTTTTTTACCTGTAAGATAGGTAGACTGGACGCTGGTAGTAACAGCCGGTAACATTGGAGCTATAGTTGCTAAATTTTTTCTTTTTATGTATTGTTCCAAAAATGGGGTATATTTTCCAATTAAATTTGCAGATAGCCCAACTACGTCAATTACAACTGTTTTCTTCATCTTATACATTTGTTTTAATTACCCACTCCAGTTCATTACTGATAGATGCAGCTATTGGTATCTTTAACTGTTCGGGCAATACTTCCCAAGTATAGGTTTCAACTTCCAAATGTTCGGTAAAAGGGGCAACTTTTTGGAGATTCAACACTTCTATAATATCTTGTTGCGTTGATTGCAAGACTCCAATATCCCGAACAGATATAGGAACATGAAAATGTGCGCGCCACTGCATCACATCCTGGTGCTCAAAATCTGCTATGGCTGGTGTTAGATCTGTATAACGAATAAGCTTGCCATCTCTTTTTAAGGCCACTACCTGATGTAGATATGTCGGTTCGTTGAATTTTTGAAAACTTTCTTTAATAGCTATACGCTGATCAGGGGACTGATCCATATTTGCTTTCAAAGCAGCAGATATCTGTATCTTCCCTACTGCAATACCTTTCTCCTTAAGTTCTTTTAATACATCGGCGTGATCTTCATAGCCAATTGCAAAATGGCATACGTCATAACAAAGGCAAAGATGTCTCTTGGTAAGAGCTTCAGCTTCGATAGCGGTAATGCCAAATGAATCTACAAGATCTGAAATAGCAGTTGGAAGCAGATCGTCTGTATACCAATCTATAAATTCTCGTCCAGTTTCAATGATTCCATCAGGTTCTGGTTCCAAGTCAAGGTGCATAACCGTACCTGTTGCATTTGCTATTGTAACTAATGCTTTTATTACAGCAACTATATTTATCGTGGCAGCATTTTTGGCTTCCGTAAAATCGGTAGTCGTTTTGAACCAGTGTCTATAACTAAGCGGCGATGTCGAAATTCCACCGACCATTCCTTCTGGTAATAAGGATTGAAGAATAGTGAAAAGTCTGATTGTATAATCTTTACGTGCTTCGGTAGTCCAGTCAGGGGTATGTACATCTTCTTTGACAACAGTACGATGAAATTCTCCATAAGGAAATCCATTCATTGTAAAAACATAAGCATTATTTTCTTTTAACCAATGTTTAAATTCCGCTATATTACCCTGCTCGCTAAGTTCTAAACTCGATACATTTGATAATCTCAATCCTATTCCCAATGGCTGGCCAGGCGAAACTGATTCTTTGATAAAAGAAAAATTATCTTTTAGAGCTGTAAAATCATCATTCCAATTTTTCCCTGGATGAATATTGGTGCAATAGGTTAAATGTCCTGTATTAACTTTCATTTTAACTAATTTAATGATCCAAACCAGCTGTTGCGCTGGTAAAATTTAAGACATAGTTACTTGCCGCAATCAATAACTGGTGATCCATGTGGTGAACTTCCTTACCTGTTCCGAGATCCGTCAATAATGTAATGGTCAATTTACCGCCAAGATGTTCCTGGAATTCAGTTAAACCGCGAAGTATTGGCGATTCATCATCATTGATCTGAATAAATGGATTAGAAATATCAAATGATAAATGAAGCAGCACATTCAATATGCGCAAAAGCTTATCTTCTGTTAACAATCCACTTAAGAAAGAATACGTGCTATCCAAAGCTATTCCCATGGCTACAGCCTCCCCATGCAGCACACTGAAATTACTCAATTGTTCTAGTTTATGTGCACTCCAATGACCGAAATCTAATGGTCTCGCAGATCCCATCTCAAATGGATCGGCTGATGCGATATGGTTTAAATGCAATTCGGCACAACGTACAATTAAGTAATCCATGGTCTCTAAATCACGACTCACCAGTTTCGCTGCATTATCTTCGATCCAATAAAAGAATGTAGGATCTTTGATTAAAGCAACTTTAACTGCTTCAGATATTCCGGACCGCCAATCTCTATCCGTTAATGTTAACAAAAACTGATCATCATTAAACACAGCCGCGGGGGGAGCAAAAGTGCCTAAAAAATTTTTCTTACCCTTATAATTTATACCGTTCTTAACACCAATCCCAGAGTCATTTTGCGAGAGTACAGTCGTTGGTATACGAATGTGTTTAATTCCACGATGTGACACTGCGGCTGCGTAACCGACAAGATCAAGCACGGCACCACCACCGATCGCGGCAATGTAAGAATGTCGGTCTATTCCATATTCATCTACTGCTTCAACCAAACGATCGAATAGACCTGTATCATTTTTTGAGGCTTCTCCTCCTTGTATAATCAAAATTTCAGAAATCAGCTGTACTTCTTGCTGATGATCGAAATAGGTTCTGATCGCTGAAACCAGATCTGGGTGTGCATCAGCAACTCCCTGATCTAGGACGAAAAAAATCTTACGCAATACATCTGTAGGATTGCTTTTAAAAAAATCTGTAAAAGTAGGGTTATCGGTGTGAAATAACGATTTAGTAAAATGTATTTTATATTCAAATTTCACACTAAATGACTGTTCTAAAAAGCTCATAATTGAAAATCATTAATTAAGTAACTGCGAATGCTTTACTCAGTATAATAGATAATGGTAATAAAAAAATAATGACAAGTGCAATTTTCCAATCTGCAAATACACTTGCCCATGCAGCATTCATGAGGATCAATGCAATCACTCCTGCTTTAACGGCTTTACCTATATTGGGGCCTATCGGATTATTTATAGCTCTTAATAGGGGTTTAAAAATCATCCAAGCGAACGGAATGATAAACAAAAGAGTAATAATAATATCCCCCTTCGTTTGTGCAAAAAATAAAATGCTAGCGATAACAACTGCATAAAGAACAGCGGCAAAATAAAGCATTTTTTTACTTCCTCCATGTACTTCTCCCCGACTAATCATTGTAATAGAAGCGATGTAGATAATAGGTACAATAGCCAAGAACCACCATTGACTTACCTCTGTACTTATAATACTAACTCCCAATAAGAGGTTTAGGCCACGGCAAAGTCCCATATTAAGCGGACCTAAAAATGAATGATGTTTTGCCCATCTGTTGTAGACAAGACAAGCTAAAATAATCGCTATGGCTAATATTACTGTGATATTTCCTACGAAATAGGCTGCTATTAGTCCAACTAAGAAGAATAAAGATCCAAATACTGTGGCCTCTTTTTCGCTGATCAATCCACTAGGTATGGTTCGCTCAGGTCGTTCTATTCTATCCAGATCTGCATCAAAAACATCGTTAAAAATAATTCCACCACTATACAGCCCTATTGTTGAAATGCAAAGTAAAATAATAGGTACTGGAGAATTCCATCCTTCTGTTAATAAATATCCGGATATTGCTATACCAGCGAGTGCGTCGGCTACTGCAGTAACGACATTTGCTGGTCTCATTAATCGTATATATCCTTTTAATTTTTTCAATATGTGTACGATTAAGTAATAATGATCGAATTCTTATCTATCCTTGGTTGTTGACCACCACGCAAAATAGAATTACTTTCAAATTTTTGAGACTGATCAATATTTTTTATAGTTACAAAATCACGTTCGTCTATCTGTCCACTTTGACCAAAAGCCGTAATTGCATTCCGGTAACTCACCAATTCAATATCATCTAAACTAATACCTGATTGTTTCATCAGAGCTGCCGTTTTAGGAACAGCGAGCGGATCAGAAATTCCCCAATCTGCAGCTGAATTAATCATAATTCTTTCAGAACCATATTGTTTAACAACCTCAACCATACGTTCATTTCCCATTTTCGTAAAAGGATAAATCGTAAAAGCTGCCCAAAACCCTCGATCTAAGACTTCTTTAACCGTTTCTTCATTATTATGATCTATAATCACTGAATACGGAGAAAGTCCATGTTCAATAGCAATATCCATGCTTCGTTGCGTGCCTTTTTTCTTGTCTCTATGTGGTGTGTGAATCTGCACTGGAAGTCCAGCTTCTTTAGCAAGCTCCAGCTGTAACCGGAAATATTTTTCTTCGGCAGCAGTCTGATCATCAAAACCAATTTCACCAATACCGACCACACCTTCCTTGAAAATAAACTGAGGCAGTAATTCCATCACCTGTTCGGCTAATTGCTCATTGTTCGCCTCACGTGAATTTAATCCTATAGTACAATAATGCTTAATACCAAACTGAGAAGATCTAAATCTTTCCCATCCAATTAAGCTACTGTAGTAATCCGTAAAACTATCGATCCCTGTTCGAGGTTGTCCTAACCAAAAAGCAGGTTCAATAATTGCCACAATCCCGGCATCAACCATTGCTTGGTAATCATCGGTAGTTCGTGAAGTCATGTGAATATGAGGGTCAAAAAACTTCATTCCACTAATATCATTTAAATCAAGAGTACTTTGGTTTCTTTCGCCTAAATTTCTTTCTTGGAAATTTTCATTACAGCACATAATTCAATATTTTTTTATTTTCCTAATTCTATTAATTGGTAGATTTCTGGATGAACAGTTCTATGGGCCGCCAAGCGTTCCTGTACATAATCGTTCAAGGTATTCGCTAAAGCCTGATTAACGCGCTCTTTTAATCCAGTAATTTTTTTAACATCTTTCTCTGTAAAAAATGCTTTCAAAATCATTTGATTCCATGCTCCTTCTGAAAGCATAACTGATGGATAAGGATTATGATACATAATTGCTTCCAATACAGTACCTATATTACTACGGATTCCTTCTTCACATTTACCGACCCATTCTTCGGTATGGCTCAAGAAAGGTAAAGCGGAGTATAATGCAATCAGTTCATTCATTTCTGAAGCAATAAATAAAGTATTGATTTTTTTCAGATATTGTTCCTTGTTCTGATCAGGTAACTGCATCAACAACCATACTCTACATAATCGATCAATGGTCCATGTTTCCAAAGAAAAGCCAGGTAATAATTGTTTTAGATCAGCAACATCTTCGGATTGGACAACAATATTTTCTTTTCCAAGCTTTCTTGGGAGCTGGGAAAAACTCAAATTTAATTGAAGTGTTTTTTCTTCATTTTTAATCAATTCCACTTTATTGTCCAACCAAGACCATGCATCTAATTCTAGGTTTTGTTGGATAACTTTTTGAAATATATCACTTAGCTGTTTTTTCCTTTTTAAATCAATCACAAGTATAAATTTTATAAATTAACAGCAACAAAATAATTTATAGCTAATGCGCCACTAACAATCAGAAGACCAAAAAACTCTCTTGTCTTCTCAATATATGGCTTCGTTGCTTGCATACTTTCCACAATACTTGGTCTACGATATTTCATCAACCAATCGCGAACGCCATCTTTTGCAAAAAAAAGTATAATTGCATAAACTAGATAAAATACAATAGCACCAAGGTATATAAATGGATAGTAGAAATTAAACACGGCTAGTCCGCAACAAATAGAGGCCAGCATATAAATTGGGATCCATAGCCATGAATCTTTATCATTGAGATTTACATAGGCAAATCCAATAAAGGCAATACAAAAAATAATATTTAAAATAATTAACGCCATACGGTTAGGTTTATTCGATGAAATTTCATCATTACTGATACACAAATAAACAGATTATAAATCTGTTTTAATCAGTCAAATTGTAAAAAAATTAAGACGAAAGTAAAATCACAATAAGAGAGATGCTTAAACAACTAATAAATAGGTTTAAATTTCATCTTTTTCTATCCATTTAGTAACCTTGGGTGCTTCGTACCGTTCCATTTTTTCTAATAACTCTTCAATGGTATTTCCAAACAGAAGCATGGATTTATTCTCTTCTTTCAATAAACCTTCTGCCGTCATGTGATCAATAAATAGCAGGAGGTGATCATAATAACCATTCGTATTAAGAATTCCAACTGGTTTTTTATGCAACCCCAGCTGACCCCAAGTCACCATTTCAAATAGCTCTTCGAGTGTTCCAAAGCCCCCTGGCAATGCAATGACTCCATCTGAATAATCGTGCATGATTCGCTTGCGATCATGCATGGTATCTACTGTAATTAACTTTGTAACCCCTGTATGCTCTCTTTCCTTGGAATTGAGAAACTCAGGAATGACACCTATCACTTCGCCTCCTTTTTCTAGTGCACCATTGGCAACTGCCCCCATCAATCCAACTCGTCCACCACCATATACTAGACAAATACCTTTTTTCGCAAATACATGCCCGACATGAGCAGCTTGATCCTCATAGATATTTTCTTTACCTAAACTAGAAGCACAAAAAACAACAATACTTTTAATTTTTCGCATCATAACACTTTTTTTATTTAAACAATTGAGGAACAAAATCATTGAGATATTTCCTCCAGTTGCTCCAGGTATGACCGCCTTCTGATTCGACATATTGATAGCTAAAATTCATTTTATCGAGTTTATCCCTGAAGCCGGCAACATGCTTGTATAAAAAATCCGTTTTCCCAATGGCAATCCAGTACAAGCGGTAAGCGTTGTTTTTTTGAACCTGAAGCTTGGCATCAAGATTTTCGTAAATTGTACTTTTCTTATTTTCTGGAGGAAGAATTGCAGGAGAAAATAATCCAATATAATCAAAAGTTTTAGGTTGGTTAGCTGAAATATACAAGGAATGAAAACCTCCCATTGAAAGTCCAGCAATAGCTCGATTTTTCGCATCAGCTTTCACCCGATAATTCTGTTCTGTAAAAGCTATGATTTCATTAAAATTAGCTTCCATATCTCCTGTAAAAATATCCGGAGTTACCATATCAATTTTATAAAAACCCTTAGAAGACTCCCCTGGTGCAGCCGCATTACTCGTGTGACCATTAGGCATAATGACGATCATCGGCTTTGCTTTTCCTTGCGCTATTAGATTATCTAAAATTTGTGAAGCTCTCCCTAAGGTCATCCAAGCTTCTTCGTCCCCCCCCATCCCATGCAAAAGATAAAGGACAGGATATTTTTCTTTTGAAGCCTCATAACCGGGAGGTGTATAAACGGTTAATCTACGATCTTCTTTTAGCCCTCTTGAAGTATACCATCTTTTAGCAACAGTACCATGAGGGACATTTTGAACAGTATAATTAGATGATTCTGATCCATTTACGATAAACATGCTCATGACAGAACTCACATCCCGAACCTGATAAGCGTTATTGGGATCAGTAGCTTTAACTCCATCCACAATAAAAGAATAGGTATAAATATCGGGTTTCAGGTCTTGATTTGTAAACGACCATACTCCCCTTGAATCTTTAATTCCAGAATTCAAGTCATCAGTTTGCATCCAATTTCCCTGTAACTTTACAGTCTTCGCTTCTGGAGCCAAAAGTCTGAAGGTAATCTGTTTTCCGTTAATCTCGGGAGAAACAATGGTTTTATTGCCACTAAAATCGAGATTTTCCTGGGCGTTGCCAATTAGGGGCCCCAATAGCAATAAATATAAAATGGATGTGATCTTCATTTCTATGTTTTTATGAACATTAACAATACAAGCTTGACAAAAAGCTTAAGGCTAATAAGATATTGATTAACTAAACCCGCTTAATATTGGAGTATTTAAATTTAAGGAATTTCAGTGGGAAATACGAATATTTAAAATCACCATATGCTTTTAAAATGATAAAACGAATATTGTATTTCATCACCCCATATTACAGCACTTTAAGTAATAGTCAATTGAATATAAAATAGACATCACATTTAATTACCACACACTAGCATCAATCAGATCGATCGGAACAAAATAAACGTCAATAATAGAAAACAGAGTCAATTCTAATTTTTGAGTTCTACTATCCACTATAGCAAACACGAAGTTTTATTCAGCAAATCATTAATCACAAAAAAAGCACTAACAATTTGACTGTTAGTGCTTTTTAACTGTTAATTATTCCAATTATTATTTTCCGATACAGAATTTCGAAAATATATTATCCAACAAATCATCGGTTGAAACAGAACCTGTAATTTCGCCTAAATGATATAGTGATTGACGTATATCCATGGCTAAGAAATCAGATGTAACCGGGTTGTCAATTCCGTTGAGTACACGTTCCAAGGATGTTCGTGTATGCTGAAGAGCTTCTACGTGACGGATATTGGTTACTAAGACATCGTCAGTATTTAAGTTAGATAGATTTACTTGATTTAATAGTTCATCTTTTAGCTCTTCTACCCCTATTTGTTCTTTTGCAGATATGTATAGCGGTTTTAAAACCTCATACTGCTTTTTCTGCTCTACTGTAAGCAAGTCAGCTTTATTAATAATTGTAACAAAAGGTATGTTCAATACTGCAACTTCTGCAATCTGCTCCTCAATATCTACCACCTCGTCTTGTGTAGGATCAAATAAATAAATGATTAAACGTGCCTGCTTCATTTTTTCTCTTGTACGCTCTACTCCTTTAGCCTCGATAACATCGATAGTTTCACGAATACCGGCAGTATCAATAAATCGGAAAGTAATTCCTTTGATATTTATTTCATCTTCAATCGTATCTCTTGTGGTACCCGCAATGTCCGATACAATGGCACGCTCCTCATTCAATAAAGCATTCAACAAAGTAGATTTTCCGACATTAGGTTTACCTGCAATTACGACTGGAACACCATTTTTCAAGACATTACCTTGTTCAAATGAAGAAATCAACTTACTCACCACTTGATTAATTTGTTTAATTAAACTTTTCAATTGATCGCGGTTTGCAAATTCTACATCTTCTTCTGAAAAGTCGAGTTCTAATTCTATTAGTGATGCAAAGTGGATCAAATCATCTCTCAATTTTTTCAACTGATTGGAAAATCCGCCTCTCATCTGTTGCATCGCAATTTGATGGGAAGCAGCAGAATTTGAAGCAATCAAATCAGCAACAGCTTCTGCTTGAGAAAGGTCCATTCCCCCATTTAAAAAAGCACGTAATGTGAATTCCCCTGCTTTAGCTGCTCGTGCTCCTTTTTTAATAAGCAAACTCATCACACGTTCAATTATATACTTAGAATTGTGGGTGGAGATCTCAACTACATTTTCTTTAGTATAAGAATTAGGACCTACAAATAGTGAGACCAATACCTCATCAATGATTTCTTCTCCATCTCGTACTGTACCGAAATGAAGAGTATGTGAAGCTTGCTTAAGCAAATTCTTACCCCGAAATACCTGGTTGGTTATTTCAATAGCATCTTTACCAGAAAGACGTATTACAGCGATAGCACCATTACCACTTGCTGTGGCTAATGCCACAATTGTTTCTTGTTCCAAAATAGCGTGTTCAGACATGATACAAAGATAAGGATTACTACTTTAGTTCATGGGCAAATAAATTACAAATTGACGTATAAAAAACGAATAGCGAATAAATATTTTTTAGTTATTTTAATCTTTCACAAACGTGTAATCTCCATCGATCATTTATCCTATTTCTAAAGTTTGTGTTAAAACTTTTCAAAATGAGTTTCAACCTATAGTCATCCTATAAGCTCATTCGGCTATTTGTTGTGCGTATATTGTGCATAGCAGGTGCATAGATAACCTATTCATTGTGTCGATCTAGGCTGATGGTATAGTCAATGTTATCTACTTGCAGGCTCAATCCTATGTCGTGCTAGGGTGATCGTATAGCCATTGTTATCATCCTGCAGGCTCATTCTTATATCGTGCTAGGGTGATCGTATTGTTAATCTTAAAAATACAAAAAGCATCACCTTTGTGGGGTAATGCTTAATATAAATAATAATAATTCCAGTTATTTACCGTCGTAAATTAATTTATTTTCGATCATTCGGTTATTATATTGCTGTTCAAAAGCTTTAAATTTTGTTTCCATGGTATCTAGCACTAGGGGTGGTTGTTTCAATAAATCATGTTTCATCAACCGATCTTCTTTTAGATTGTGGAGGGAAATATTTTTTATTCCATCGTTGATCAGCAAATAATCTTTGTAATAAAAATTAAATATTCCTGAATTATTGTTGACTACAAAATTTTCCTTTGTTGGATTTAATGCATCGAAACCAAATGCAAAATATGGTTTATCATAATTCAAATAATTTAAAACTGTAGGCATGATATCTATCTGTTGCGCCAATTTATCACTTCTACCTTTTAAATCTCCTCCTGGATGGTAAAGGATAATAGGAATCGCATAACTATTGGCCGCAGTCTGGTATTCTGGCAATGCGCTTACCGTTGCATGATCTGCACAGATAACAAACAAGGTGTTTTTATACCAAGACATAGAAGATGCAGTTTTAAAAAATTGACGCAGTGCATTATCAGTATAACCTATAGGTTCTTGAACAGGTAAAGGTCCCTTTGGAAAAACTCCTTCATATTTTGAGGGTACTTTAAAAGGGTGGTGAGAAGAAAGCGAAAAGAAGCTTGCAAAAAATGGCTGTTTAAAGGAGTTAATTTCATTAGCCATATATTGCATAAACGGTTCGTCCCATATGCCCCAGATACCGTCAAAGTCTGCATCGTTATTGTATTCATTTTTACCATAATAATGTTGAATACCGGCTAACTTCATATATGCAGAAAATCCCATACTTCCATTTGGAGCACCGTGAAAAAATGCTGTTTCATAACCTTTATTTGCTAACAAATTAGCAATACTGGTCGTTTTATTACCTGAATATACCGACAATACAAATGGTTCACCTACAGATGGTATTCCTGTTATAACAGAAGGCAGTGCATCAATTGATTTACGTCCGTTAGCATAGGTATGTTCAAAAGTATATCCTTCCCGGATTAAAGAATCCAAAAATGGTGTATATCCTTTATACTGTCCGCCTTGAATATCTTTATTTAACTCTCCAAAATGTTCTTTTGCAAAGCTTTCCAAAATTAGAAAGACAACATTCATTTTTTTAAAAGGCTCCTTACTTTGAGGATAATGAACAGGATTATAAATTGTAGTCAGCTCTTGTTCGGTATACGTATGAATAGGTTTTAAATTAACCGCTTTTAACGTCTTCATTAAACTAAAAGGAGTATTTAATACAATATTCATCTCTTCGGGATTCGTTACATAATCTCCTGCATTACTTAATGTAATAGGCCTTGTACTATGCGCCCATCCACCACGGACACCCCCAATAAACAGAAAAATAGCAATTAAAAAACAAGCCGATTGAATGCTATATGTAGGCCATCTAAACAGTAGTGGACGCTGCACTTGTACGAGATCATATAGCTTAATTAAAGCATAAACCAATATCGCAAATAGTACAAAAAGATACCAGTAGTCAAGGCAAAAATCTAAAGCCAAGGAACCTAAATTTTTTTCATTTGCAAACTGATCAAATACCGTCCCTGTAGTTCGTTTCAAGGTGAATGGATAATAAGCAAAATCAACTAAATTTAAAGCGATTCCGATTGAATTGGTAATAATAAAAATCCACTTTGCTATTTTTTGATATAAGGTATTATACTTGAATGGTGCAGGAATAATCTGCATCAATAAATAGAGTATATTTAAATATAGTAGCGCTACGATATCAAATTTAACCCCACCCCATAACATATACAATAATTGAGCATTATCTACATGGGGAAAAAGAGCATAATTAATCCCATAAAAACCCAGTCTTAAAAAAGCATAAATCAACAACAGTATGAGAAATCTAATCAGCAAACCGAGATATGGTGCAAATGAACCTTTCAACTTTATCATATTTTCTATCTAATATTTTAAAAACTCTTTATACACTTCTTGGTAATAAGCTTTTCCTATATTGAGTAAACTATCTGTTTTTACAGGAGAATAGTCACTATTCTGTTTATAATTAATAATCTTCCCTACATTATCAAAACTCACGACTTGATCTGGTGTAATTACACCAAAAGCATCTTTAGAATTGTAAAACGCAATTTGAGGTGTGGTTGGATTCAATAAGTCGCGACTCCAATGGTATCGAGTAGCCGGAAGATTTAATTGATGAAGCAATGTAGCTACCATATCGGTCTGATTACCGATACGGTCGATTTTTTTACCTCTGAATTCGGGTTTGATTACATCGCCAAAAAATAAAAGTGGGATATGAAAACGATGCGGGTTAGACAACTCCCATTTCTCTGCAGGCAACCGGTGTCCATGATCTGCTACAACAACAAATAGGGTATTTTTATACCAGCTTTTGGTTTTGGCTTGATTAATAAAATCATAAACAATCGAATCTGTATAGAAGGCCGTGCTTCTAAATTTATCTGCATTTGATTTAGTCCCAAATTTATAACGCCCTGGCAAGTTAAAGGGTTCGTGATTGATTAGTGTAAAAATTGTTGAAAAGAAGGGGGGTTTCTCGGTATCAAAATCATGTAGCATTCGTTTTAATACAATATGGTCATAGACACCCCATGAAGCCCGTGAAACATCTACACCAAAGTTTGCATTATCGACAACTTTCGAAACACCGTGCATCAACATGTACGATTTAAAATTGTAAAACTCACTTTGACCCCCATGATAAAATGAACCATGGTAACCTGCACTGCTTAATTCTTGACCTACGGCCGGCAAATTCTCATGTTTATCGATATACTTAATAATGCTTTCGGGGCCTTGTGCCGGAAAGGCACTGAATATTCCCACCATTCCTTTATCAGATCGATCTGCGGCCGCATAAATGTGATCAAAAAATACGCCTTGATTAATTAATTTCTCAAAATTTGGTGTAATTCCTTTTTCTCCTCCCATTGATTCAATAAGACCGCCAACAAAACTTTCTAACATGATGACAACAACGTTGGGACGTTTCGTAGTCAATATAGAAACGGATGAATCTGGATTTGCATTAAATGCAGGTTTTAAAGTCGAATGGAGCTGGGCTTCATCATTATAAAACTGATAAGGACTTTTTAACCGGGTACTTTTCGCAAAATAATCCCGCAACAATGCCCATTGTGTATTTACCGCAGCATGATTATAAAAGCTTTGCTCAGAAAAATAAGCTTTACTCGGATTTAAAGTTGCTCTTCCATATCCTCCTCTTATAAAAGTAAATAGCAAAATAGCTCCAATCAATAATTTAATAGCATTCTGCCAAGGCAACTTAATATTATAAAAATGCACTTTTTTGAACATCCAACGATATAAAAAATAGCCCACAACGATTCCGACAATCATTCCAAAAACTGGAAAGAATACAGGTGTTGATTCGGCAGAAGCAACGGCTCCAGATGGTGATGCTAAAAAAGCATCAATTGCTCTCTTTGAAATTTTATCGCCCCATTCCCTATAAATATTGATATTAATAAAAGAAACAACAAAATAAATAACGAGTAAAGTGATGGTGTACACATCCAATATTTTTCTTTTATAATGTACATTCGGTAAAAAAGATAAGATACAGTAGATAAGAAATGGAACTGCACAGATATAGGATACTGCTGAAAAATCTAAACTAAGGCCGTGATAATAGATTTTGAAAATCTCTGAGAAATTTTTCGATCCAATTTTATCAAAAAAAGCTGTTATAAACAGCAATCGATCAATAAAACATATGATAAGCCAAAATAAAAAGTACTGAGTTAGGGCCTTTAACTCATTGGCAATTCTATTCATTTTTAGTATTTATGTAAAACACGCAAATGTACGCTATTTCAGTAATAATAGTCTAAAATGTTATGATTATGTTATAAAAATATTACCATAAGGTCAATTTCAATTTTACAAGAGAAATGGTTGCAAAACCAACACTACAACAAGATCATACTCAACACATTAAAGCTTGATAAAATTTAAGATATACTCTTAATTATATATTTACACTTACTAATGTGGTTTTATACGCAATGAAAAGCATAAATGAGTCGAAAACCAATTTTTGAAATAGCAATATTAAACTTCTATAAAACAACTAAATTCGCTAAATTTGCAAACGATTTTGAAAAAAAATTATCATGAGTATAGCAAAAACTTACAATCCTAAAGAAGCTGAAGACAAATGGTACAGCTACTGGATGGAGAACGGATTTTTCCGTTCTACACCTGATGAGCGTGAACCGTACACAATAGTAATGCCTCCTCCGAACGTCACCGGTGTATTGCACATGGGACATATGCTGAACAATACCATTCAAGATGTATTGATTCGTCGAGCACGTATGCAGGGTAAAAATGCTTGTTGGGTCCCTGGAACCGATCATGCCTCTATTGCAACTGAAGCAAAGGTTGTCGCTATGTTGAAAGAGCAGGGAATTGATAAAAAATCATTATCGCGTGAAGATTTCTTAAAACATGCTTGGGAATGGAAAGAGAAATATGGTGGTATCATCTTAAAACAACTTGAGAAATTAGGTGCCTCATGTGATTGGGAACGCACAAAATTTACAATGGACGCTGATTTATCAGAATCAGTGATTGACACCTTCATCAAGTTCTATAAAGAAGGTTATATTTACCGTGGTGTCCGTATGGTAAACTGGGATCCACAGGGAAAAACAGCTTTATCTGATGAAGAGGTAATCCGTAGAGAGGTCAACCAAAAACTATACTACATCCGTTATCAAATTAAGGATTCAAATGAACAAATCATCATTGCTACGACTCGTCCAGAGACGATCATGGCCGATGCAGCTATCTGTATTAACCCTAATGATGAGCGCTATACACACCTAAAAGGTAAATCAGTTATTATCCCATTAATAAATCGTGAGATTCCAATCATCGAAGATGAATACGTGGATATAGAATTTGGTACAGGTTGCCTTAAAGTAACTCCTGCTCACGATTTGAATGATTATGCTTTAGGTCAAAAACATAACTTAGAAATCATTGATTTATTAAACGATGATGGAACATTAAATGCCAATGCTCAAATTTTAGTTGGTGAAGACCGCTTCATTGCTCGTAAAAAAATTGCGAAACTTTTAGAGGAAGTCAATCAGATCGAAAAAATTGAAGATTATAAATCTCAAGTAGGCTTTTCAGAGCGTACTGATGCTGCTATTGAACCAAAACTTTCCATGCAATGGTGGTGCAAAATGGATAAATTAGCTCAACCTGCATTAGATTATGTTGTAAGCGGAGAAGTAAATTTAATTCCAGACAAGTTTACATCCAGCTACAAGCATTGGATGGAAAATGTAAAAGATTGGTGTATTTCTCGTCAGCTATGGTGGGGTCAACGTATTCCGGCATGGTACAATGAAAAAAACGAATGGGTAGTTGCAAAAACTGAATCTGAGGCAATTCAAGAGTTTAAATCTCAAGGTAAAGTTGCTGGTGCGATCCGTCAGGAAGAAGATGTACTCGATACATGGTTCTCGTCAGGTTTATGGCCGATGTCGGTATTCGACGGCGTTCGCAACCCTGAAAATGAAGAATTCAACTATTACTACCCTACAAATGATTTAGTAACAGCTCCCGAAATTTTATTTTTCTGGGTAGCACGTATGATGATCATGGGACATGCATATACGGGTAAAGCTCCTTTCAAAAATGTATATCTAACAGGTATCGTTCGTGATAAATTGGGCCGGAAAATGTCCAAATCATTAGGAAATTCTCCTGATCCGATCGAACTGATGGCTCAATACGGCACCGATGGTGTACGCGTAGGTATGCTACTTTCTTCGCCTGCTGGAAATGACTTAATGTTTGATGTCTCTTACTGTGAGCAAGGCCGTAATTTCGCGAATAAAATATGGAATGCATTCCGTTTAGTTAAAGGTTTAGAGACTATAGATGCTCCTGCAACTGAAGCTCAGAAAACTGCGGCAAAATGGTTTGAAAGCAAATTTAATGCTACTTTAATTGAGATCGAAGATCACTTTAATCATTATCGCCTATCCGATGCCCTGATGTCTACTTACAAATTAGTATGGGATGATTTCTGTGCTTGGTATTTAGAGCTTGTAAAACCTGCGTATCAAACTCCTCTTGAAACGGAAACTTTTGAAGTGGTAAAGGGATTTTTCAAACGTATACTTACATTGGTTCATCCTTTTATGCCTTTCTTGTCTGAGGAACTTTGGCATGATGAACTATTTGGAGAACGCGATGCAAAAGATTGTATCATTGTTGCAGAGTATCCAACGGTTGGCGCTATCGATCAAAAAATCATTAAGGAATTTACTTTTGTTCAGCAGATTATTTCTGAAGTTCGAAATATCCGTAATACTAAGCAGATTTCACCTAAAATTGCTTTACCGTTAGCTATCAATGCAACAGAAATTGATTTTACAAACTATCAAGAAAGTATTATCAAGTTGGCTAACATTGAAAAACTAACCTTTGTTCAAGAAAAAGTAGCTGGAGCAGTTAGTTTCTTAGCTGGCAAAGAAGAATGTTATGTTGCGCTTGAAGAAAACATAGATGTAGACGCTGAACGTGAAAGAATCACAAAAGAAATCGATTATTTAAAAGGATTTCTCGTTTCTGTAGACAAAAAATTATCGAATGAGCGTTTTGTTCAAAATGCGAAGCCAGAAATTATTCAAAATGAACAAAACAAGAAAGCTGATGCTGAATCTAAAATTAAAATATTGGAAGATAGTTTAGCTAGTCTTGCTTAAATCATTTCAGAATTAAAATTTAAGAGGGCCAATTTTCATAAAAATTGGCCCTCTTAAATTATAGAGTTTCATCCTTATAGCCAATGCTACCCTATATTAAAAATATGTGCGTTTAAAAGACGATATAAACAATTAAACTTCAAACGCATAGAACTGAACAATATTTTTATTTATAATGATGTGTAAAAATAATTGTATTCATATCCCTAATTGGAATCAAATTTGTCATCTAATTGATTATGATCATTACAAAATAAGTATTTTACACAAAAAACTAGATTGTTAAAAACATGAAAAAAAAAGCACTTCTCTTTCTATTCTCAATTACCTTTTTATTGGTTCGTGCACAGGAACAACCTGCAGCGTATGCTGTAAGTGATGAATACACTTTATGGAATTTTCAAAAAGGTGATACAGCTTATGTATTCGCTGACGTGGCATATGTACGTGAAAATGCGGATACTAAATCGAAGTTGGTCGATTCTCTACAAGAAGGCGCAATGGTTGTTATTAACAGTGAGGGGTACAATGGAAGTACGATAAGAGGATTTTATGCGCCATGGCATAAAATTAATTTTATAAAAAACAATGTCAAAAAAGAGGGTTTTATATGGTTAGGTTTACTAGCTCTCAACAGTATACGTAACCAGGAGGGCGAACAGTTCATTTATGGTTTCAAAAAATTCCGTTCCTCTACTGAAAATTCACCATCTTATTATGACGCCGAACTCAAAGTCTTTGATCGAGAAAAAAACGTTATTGCGCGCGCTTCATATCAAGCTGAGGTAAATGATCAAACTGGTACCGAGACTAAGATCTTAGGAGGAATGGGATTAAAAAACATTAAAAATATTCATCGTTCTGCTTTTTTAGGTGAGGCATGTGGAATCGCTACCCAATATTACTATTTTGCATGGACTGGTCAAGAATTGATTCATTTCCCAAGCAAAATGTCTGTTTCTGATGCGGGTGTATTCTATTACGATGAAACAATCCTATTCCCCTCCGAACATAAAGGTGATCCCACTATGATCTACAAAAAAATAGTTGAAGGCGAAAATATTGATGACAATTTAGATGAGCCTAATTACAAGGAAACAAAAAGTCAAAAGAAATACACTTGGGAT
Source organism: Sphingobacterium sp. JUb56 (assembly GCF_014191365.1). Lineage (NCBI taxonomy): Bacteria > Pseudomonadati > Bacteroidota > Sphingobacteriia > Sphingobacteriales > Sphingobacteriaceae > Sphingobacterium > Sphingobacterium sp. JUb56. The sequence goes on from NZ_JACHWL010000002.1 coordinate 202,591, forward strand.
GGAAAAACGTTAAGTGAGCTCATCGAAATGAGGTAAGCAATTGAAAGAAGGAATTTATTCACCTTTTTATAACCTATGTTCGCCGATGCTTCTTCTAGGTTTACCTAAAAAAGACTTGAATAAATTATTGTAGGATTTATCTTTGACTAAACAAAGAAACAAAAGATATGATCTTAATAGCAGTATTATTACCTTGGCTTTCCTTTTTTTTAAGAGGGAAAATATTTTCTGGAATTTTATGTTTGATTTTGCAATGCACACTTATCGGTTGGTTGCCCGCGGCAATATGGGCAGTAGCTTCACGAGTTGATGGTAAAAATAAATCCAGATTTAATCAGTTTAAGCGTGAGCAACGCTTTTAATATTTCGATCCAATTATTTGGACAATAATGATTATATTTATTGGACATCATTTTAAAAATCAAATCATTATGAGCATTAAAGAAACTTTCTCGATTACAGGTGAAAATCTACTAAAGAAGATTAAAGAACTCATTGCGGATGGAAATGTAACGAAAATCAGCATATCCGATAAATCAGGAAAAGAAATCATGAGTTTCCCTGTTACTGTAGGTGCTATAGGCCTCATCTTTGCCCCTATATTTGCAGCAGTTGGTGCTATGGCGGCTTTATTGACAGAATGCAAAATAACTGTCGAACGACAAGAAAAAGATGATAATGACCAAGACAATCAAAATACATCTCAGAGTATTGAGGTAAAATGATATACAGATGAAAGAGAGCACTTATGATTCTCTCTTTCATATTATGCTTTTTATTAAGAACTAGCTAATCACCGTATCTTTTACTTCTACTTTTACCCAATACTTACTATATTGATCAATCCCAGCTAGATGATCTGGATGTTCTTCATATTTTGTAATTGCTTCCAGATTTTCAAAGGTCAACATGATATGATATGAAAAAGAATTATCGACCACTGGTCTTGGATTAGTTTTAGCGGGTTTACCGATATGGCAAGATTGTACTCCCGGCACTTTTTTCAAAATGTCAAAAAACTTTAAAAAATCCTTATCTTCCTCTACCGTGATTCCATCTTTTAACCAGAAATAGACGCTATGAAATATAAATCCGGCATTGAATCCGGCTTGTGTTATTGTTGTTTCATTATTACTTTGTGTATTTAGACATGAAGTCAGTACTGTTCCACCAACGCTCGCTAGCGCTAATGAGCTTAAAAATTTCTTTCTTTCCATTTGTTTTATGTTGATTATCTCGAATATACGTAGAAAAAAAGCAAAAAACCAATCTAAAAGCCAAACTTAAAAATAGAGGTTGTATACTAGAAATAAGGCACTATTTTTGATTAATTTCGACAACATTACAAATACTTCTCCCTATATTTAGTTCTTGGAGAAAAACTGGAATATCCATCCTTCTTTGTAATAAAATTAAATGTAAAATAGTAAATAAGATATAAACATAATCACTTGTTTTACGTTATAATAATAAATTAAGGTTTATATAAAGACTAAAAAATATTTTGAATAAATTTAGCCGTATCGCATTAAAGACCCTTTTATGGATTATTGGATCTGTCATTGGACTCTTACTTCTCATTATTTTTTTGATTCGACTTCCTTCCGTGCAAAATTTTATTGCCGGAAAAGTAGCCACTTATGTTGAGGGCAAAATTGGCACGCCCTTTCATATTGGTAGCATCAATATTGAATTTCCAAAAAAACTTGTTTTAGAAAACATCTATCTGGAAGATCAATCTAGAGATACATTAGTAGCAGGTGAGGCCATCAAAGTGGACATCAATATGATGAAACTACTAAAAAGTACAGTAGAAATCCAGCAACTGGAGGCTACTGGCATTACCGCAAAAATACGCCGGTCTATGCCTGACAGCAGTTTCAATTTTGACTATATCATAAAAGCATTTGCGAGTCCCGAAAGTACCAAAGCAAAAACTGATACTTCTTCTGCTATGGTATTCAATATGGACAAAGTTATCTTTGATCGTTTTCACGTGGTATATGCCGATGACGTAATTGGTACAAGCGCTGACGTCTATTTGAAACATTTTGATACCAGGATCAAGAAATTTGACTTGACAAAAAATATGGCATTTGATATGCCAAAAGTTACTATTGATGGCTTAAGTGCATTAGTCACACAATGGAATCCTACCCAAGAAGGCGATGGCCCCAGTGTTGAAGATTTTGGAATTACTGATTCCACTGCAATTGCCACTTCTTTATTACCTGATATTGGTATTAATACGGCAGACCTGCGAAATATTAATGTTCGATATGAAGATAAAGCGGGAAAACTGAGAACAAGGTTTGCCATTCAAAAGCTATACGCGGATATCAATAGTATTGATCTTAATAAGGAAATTGTTTCAATAAAAAAGATTAATTTAGAAGGATCTGATTCACAGGTGTTTTTTGATAAAATAGCAAAAATAACTAAACCAGCCGCAGATAAAAATACAACAGCATCAGCACCATCCAAGGTTAATTGGATTGTTTCTGTTTCTGATATCAACATCAATAATACCAATGTATGGTATAAAGATGACAATCAAGCACGGATGAAAGGATTTGATTATTTCAATATTAAAATCCCTGCGATCAATACTGCGATGACTGATTTGTATTATAGCGCAGATTCAATTAGCGGATCGCTAAAATCATTAACAGCAAAAGATCATTCCGGTTTCGAAATTAAAAATCTAAAAGGTGATTTTATCTATACCAATACAGGTGCTGAGATCAAAAATCTGTATGCTGCAACTTCTAAAACATTATTACAAGATTATATTAAAATATCTTATCCTTCTTTAGAGGCTATATCGGAAAAACCTGAATTGCTTACTGTCAATGCCAACATTAAAAAGAGTCATGTTGATATGCGCGATATTTATTACTTTGCTCCGTTCTTGGATACTATGGAGATCATGCATCCGCTCATGAATAAAAAATTCAATATTGACGGAAAAGTAATGGGAAAACTGAACGATCTCAATATCCCACACTTAGATTTCAGCACATTATCGAATACAAAAGTAATTGCCAGTGCTAGACTCAAGGGTCTTCCTAATGTTGATAAGATGTCTATTGACCTTACGCTCAAAAAATTCACAACTGGCCGATCTGATATTGAACAACTTGTTGCCAAATCATTATTTCCTAAAAATCTTGAACTTCCAAATGCAATAGGGCTTACTGGGACATTTAAAGGGGGAATGCAATCATTCAACACCAATTTATCCTTAGTGACGGAAAAAGGAACTGCTAAAGTAAATGGTAAATTTGATATGGCAAAGCGTGATACGACATATGATGCTTACGTATCTATTAAAGACTTTGACATCGGAAAAATTTTGAAACAAGATTCTGTTTTAGGTATCTTATCATTTGAAGCTAACGTAAAAGGGCATGGATTAGATCCTAAAAAAGCGATAGCGAATGTGGACGGAAAACTAATCCGTCTGGATGCTTTAGGATATCAATACCATAATATCGATATGAATATGAATGCTAATGCAGGCGATATCGAAGCTTCAATTAATAGTATTGATCCAAATGTCAAATTCAATTTAAATGCTACCGCTAATATGCATGCAAAATATCCGAAAGTCGATTTTGAACTGATGGTCGATAGCATTAATTTACAGAATTTAAAGTTAATGGATGATGACTTCCGTTATCATGGCAAAATGGTCGGAAATTTTGAAACAGCAGACCCTAATTTCCTGAATGGAGAAGCACATATCATCAATTCTTCTATTGCATACAATAATGACCGCTACACTCTTGATAGTATTTCAATTATCGCTCGTTCGGATAGCAGCTCAAATCTTTTAATGTTAAAATCTGCCTTTTTAAATGCCCATTTAGTTGGTAAATATAAATTAATGGAGCTTGGTACAGCAATACAAGACATTGCACACGTTTATTATCAACCTGGAGCTCCGGTAACTATTCCAAAATACGAAGATCAACAATTTGAATTTTCTGCTCAGTTGACCAGAACAAAATTTATAAAGGACTTCTTACCTGATCTGACTGAAATGAAAGACATCACACTTGATGGTATGTTTAATAGTAAGAACAAGTTAATCCAGGCTAAGCTCGATGCACCAAAAATTGTTTATGCAGGCACAGATATTAATAGTGTGACTTTTGATCTTACAACAGTTGACAGCACCATGTATTATTCTGCTTTGATTAACAAAATAAAAGTTAGCAATATCGAATTGATCAATACGGTACTCAGTGGTAAAGTCATTAAAAATAACTTAGATTTTGGCGTTTGGATTAAAGACAAAAAAGATAAAGAACAGTACCATTTAGGTGCCCATATGAAAGTAGATCGTGGCAACTTTCTTTTTAGCTTACTAGAAGATGGATTAATGCTAAATTATGATAAATGGAATGTCGATAGTACGAATGTTTTATCCTTTGGTAAAGCGGGTATTCAAGCTCATAATTTCATTCTGGAAAACAAGGGACAGTTATTGGAAATTAAATCACAGGATAGTGTTCTGAATTCACCTATAGATCTACTTTTTAAAAATTTCAGAATTGAGACCCTCAGTAAAATGATTGCTGCTGATGACATGAATATTGGTGGTGGTATTAATGGACAAGCAACGATTTCACGCCTTGAAAGTAACCCTGTTTTTGTATCAGATATTGGAATTGATAAATTTTACTTAGGGACGGATACAATTGGAAATGTCAATATTAAAGTTAATAATGAAAAAGAAAACACGTATGCAGCCAATGTCAGTATTACTGAAAATGGTAATAACGTCAGTTTAATCGGAGAGTTTATAAGTCCTCCAACCGGAGAAGCTACTTTTGATGCTACGCTCAACATTGCTCCTTTAAAAATGAAGACAATCCAAGCTTTCAGCTTTGGGTACTTAAAAGAATCTAAAGGGGATGTCCAAGGAGAGCTTAAAATATCCGGGACGACTGATAGACCTGTTATCAACGGTGATCTGAATTTTAATGGTGCTGAATTTAATGTTGCTATGCTTAATGCGGCGTTCTTAATTGATAACGAAAAAATTAGTTTTGATAATAGGGGAATCTCTTTATCCAATTTCAACATAAAAGATAAAAAAGGCAATACTGGTGATTTGAATGGTACCATTTTAACTAAAAACTATACAGATTATGACTTTAATTTGAATCTTAAGACTGATAACTTTGAAGTTGTGAATTCGACTCGGGAGGATAATGATCTGTTCTTTGGTAAAATGTACGTTTCTTCTGATCTACGTATAAGAGGCACATTGGATAAACCTGTTGTCGATGGAAATATCAAAGTTCAAGATAAAACGGATTTTGTATTCATTATGCCGAATGATGACCCTGGAATGGTGGAGCGAAAAGGTGTCGTAGAATTTGTTGATAAAAGTGATACAACAAGAGCAAATGTTTTTGCAAAATTGGATTCACTAACAACAACAAAATTAACAGGAATCGATGTGACGCTGAATCTTCAAACTGACAAGAATGCTAAATTCAAAGTTATTCTTGACGAAGGATCTCAGGACGCCTTAAACATCCAAGGTGAAGCTGAATTAAATGCAGGTATCGATGCGAGTAACAAAATCACCATGTCGGGAACTTATACGGTCGACAAAGGAAGTTATTCGTTTTCTTTTGGACCTGTGAAACGTGAGTTCTTATTTAAAGAAGGAAGTACAATTACATGGGCAGGAGACCCGCTAGATGCGCGAATGGATATCACTGCAGTATACAAAGTCAAAGCCCCTACCCTTGAGCTAGTACAAACTCAACTTGGAGCAGATAACTCTAATCTATACAAACAGCGAGTACCATTTAATGTCAATTTATTAATCACAGAAAAGTTATTCGAGCCTAAACTAGGCTTTGATATTGATCTGGATGAAAATAACGCCATTGCGTCTCAAGATGTGGTGAGTAAAGTCAATAATGCCCTTTCACAAATACGAACAGACCCTTCTGAAATGAATAAGCAGGTTTTCTCATTGATCGTATTAGGACGCTTTTTGGCTTCTAATCCATTTGAAAGTTTATCTGGTGGTGGCGGTGTCGAATCTATGGCTCGTAATAGTGTGAGTTCATTACTAACGTCACAGTTAAACCGACTAGCTTCGGATTTAATTAAAGGAGTGGAATTAGATTTTGACTTACAATCCGAGCAGGATTTTACAACTGGAGTTGGGGAAACACGTACCGATTTAAATATTGGTGTTTCAAAAATGCTATTTAACGACCGTTTGAAAATCACTATAGGTTCGAATTTTGAAGTTGAAGGGAATTCAAGACCTGGAGAGCAGGCTGCGAATATTGCCGGAGATATTAGTCTAGATTACCAACTGTCTCAAGATGGTCGCTATTTCGCTCGCGTATATCGGAAAAACCAATATCAGGTAACACTTCAGGGCCAATATGTTGAAACAGGTATTGGGTTTATCATCAATATGAGCTACAATAAATTCAGAGAAATTTGGATGAATTCTAAAAAATTAAATGAATATAATACCCGAAGCAAAAATTTCCGTAAACGTTTTGACGTCGAACGTATGGAAACCGATTCCGTTTACAGGGATAGCGTCCGCTTTGCAATTCGAGATAGCATGATGCGTAACGATCCTAAGAAATATAAAGAACGTTACTTGGATAGAAAACAAATCCAGCAAACCAAACCAAGCAATAAGACTGATTCAACGAATCAGAAAACAGATACAATAGGAGAAAAAGTGATTAGAAATGAAGAAAGGGAGAATAATGAAAAATAGCAATCAATTTATAGCTTTTGTTGTATTTATAGGGTTTTTCATTGCTTCTTGTTCGACCACAAAAAATTTAAAAGAGGGTCAGTCCTTATATGTGGATGGCCATGTCGATATTGAATCGGATACGATTTCTAAAGAACATAAAAAGGCCTTAGCTACGCATCTGGAACAGGTATTAATGCCTAAACCCAATAAGACACTTTTTGGATGGCGTTACAAACTAGCTTTTAACAACATGGCTGGTGATTCAGTTGGAAAAAACTTCATTCGCAGACAACTAAAAAAAATGGGTGAAGAACCCGTTTTATTGAGTGATGTAAATAGGGAATATAATGAAAACCTGTTAAGAAATCGACTTGAAAATATTGGTTTCTTTAATGCAGAGGTAAAGTCTGACACTACAATTAAGGATAAAGAAGCGACCATACACTATATTGCGACGACTAATCTGATTTATAAAATAAAATCTGTTACGTTTAATGTAGACAGTACGATACAGCTTGGCCGAGATATACTCCTATCTCGTGATAAGTCTCTTTTAAAGGTTGGTAAGCATTATAGTTTAGATGATATCCTGAATGAACGAGATCGGATTGATAATGAACTTAAAAATATTGGGTACTATTATTTCAGTCCCGACTATATATTGGTGGAAGCAGATAGTACAATTGGAGATAATAAAGTCAATTTATATGTCACTATTAAACCTGAAACACCTGTTATAGCTAAATCACCATCCAAGATAAATAATATATACATCTATCCAAATTATACGGACGAAGGTACAGGATATCAACGTGCTCCACGTAATGCGCAATTATTCGATAGTTCATATTACTTTATAGATCCAAAAAATACCTTTAGAAAACCCGTTATAGCTAACCATATTTTCTTTAAAAAAGGAGATCGTTATAATCGCGGTGCCCATAATAAAACAATCAGTCATCTTGTAAATCTAAATAGCTTCAAATTTGTTAAAAACAACTTTGTTGATAGTAAAGATGTCAAAAACGGACTAGATGTATATTACTATCTTACTCCTCTTCCTAAGAAATCTATTCGTCTCGAATTGTTAGGAAAAATGGCTTCGGTATATAATGGCTCCGAACTTAATGTGAACTGGCAATTACGCAATGCCTTTAGAGGTGCCGAACTGTTAAGTCTAAATGTGTTTGGTGGATACGAAACACAGACCGGTGGAAGTGTAAGTCTAAACTCAAGCTATTATCGCTATGGTGCAGATCTTACTTTAACGTTTCCCCGTATTCTTTCGCCTTTCAAAATAAATCCCAGTCGTAGATTTATACCAAAAACCTACATCAAAACGGGATTTGAATTCTTAAATAGAACTCGAGCATATACATTACGATCTCTAAAACTGGACTATGGTTATATCTGGCAGGAATCTGAAGAGAAACAACATGATTTGGGACTATTGGAGATTACATATGTACAGCCCAGTCGTATTTCAGATGAATATAAAGCCCAGATGGATACGGTACCAACGCTAAAACATGCTATAGAACCACAGTTTACTATTGGTCCAAATTATAATTTTACTTTATCCAATATGATGAACAAAAATCTAAAAAACACCTTTTATTTTAAAGGAAATTTAGATTTATCTGGTAATGTATTGGGATTGATAAAAGGTGCCAACTACAATGAGGGTAAAACATTTAAATTATTCAACGCTTATTTTTCTCAATATATTAAGGCAAGTGGTGATGGTAGACATTATTTAAAACTAAGCGAAAATTCACAATTAGCATCGCGAGTCAGTTTAGGTCTAAGTTACTCTTATGGTAACTCCCGTGCTTTACCCTATCTAAAACAGTATTATGTGGGTGGTCCAAACAGTATTCGCGCTTTTGCTGCTCGAGCAATTGGTCCAGGAACTTTAAAACCTCAAAACATTGGGACCAATAAGTTCTATGCTGATCAAACTGGAGATATAAAATTGGAAATGAGTACAGAATATCGTGCTAAATTGGCTGGTTTTGTCCATTGGGCGGCGTTTATTGATGCCGGTAATGTGTGGCTACAAAATACAGATGATGAAAAGCCCGGAGCAAAATTTAGCAAAGATTTCTTGACTGAATTAGCTGTCGGTGGCGGTTTAGGTTTAAGATTTGACTTTACTTTTCTTATATTAAGAACAGATTTTGCTATTCCATTCCGTATTCCATATTTGGATAAAGGAGAGCGTTGGGTCTTGAAAGATATTGATTTAGGAAGTAGCAGATGGCGCAAGGACAACTTAATGTTTAATTTAGCTATTGGCTATCCATTTTAATAAAAAGGAGAACGAAAGTTCTCCTTTTTATTTCCTATCATTTTTTATACAACTTAATTGCTTTCCTACTATTTATTGAGTAAATTCAAAGAAAAATTAATGTCTAAGGACCAAAATTAAAAGGCTTATGAAAGTTACAATAGTTGGTGCAGGAGCAGTTGGAGCGACAACTGCAGATAATTTAATCAGAAGAGAGGTTGCTGAAGAAATCATCCTTTTAGATATCAAGGAAGGGTTTGCTGAAGGTAAGGCACAAGATATGTCACAGACTGCTGCTTTATTGGGATTCGACTCAAAAATAATAGGTGTAACGAATGATTATAGTGCAACCGCAGGCTCCACTGTTGCAGTTATTACTTCAGGAATTCCTAGAAAACCGGGCATGACCAGAGAAGAACTAATCGGCACTAATGCAAATATTGTTAAAACAGTAGTTGATAATTTGATAAAACATTCTCCTGAGGTCATTATTATTATTGTTTCAAATCCAATGGATACCATGACATATTTGGCTTTAAAAAGCTCTGGTCTTCCAAAAAATAGAATCATAGGTATGGGGGGAACATTGGATTCTGCAAGATTTAAATATCAGCTAAGTCAAAAATTAAACGCTTCTGCAAGTGACCTTAATGCAATTGTTGTCGGCGGTCACGGCGATACGACCATGATTCCTCTGATCAAACATGCCACATGGAATAGTATTCCTGTAACTGATTTTTTAACTGAGGAGGAGCAAGAAGAAATTATTCAGAAAACAATGGTAGGCGGTGCAACTTTGACATCCTTAATCGGAACCTCTGCATGGTATGCTCCTGGGGCAGCTACTGCAGCTGTAGTTGAAAGTATCGTTAGAAATCAAAATAAGCTTTTCACAGCAAGTGTATTTTTGGATGGAGAATTTGGATTATCGGATATCAATTTAGGTGTTCCAGTCATCATCAATAAAAATGGATGGGATAAAATTGTACCTTTGAAGCTTTCGGAAGAGGAAAAGCAAAAACTACACAAAAGTGCGGATGCTGTTCGAAACATGAATAATGTACTAAAAGATATTAACGTTTTATAAAAATAATATGCAACTCTTTATTAAAAATATGGTCTGCAATAGATGTAAGATGGCTGTAGAAAATATATTTAAAGAGTTGCATATCCCTTATCATGATCTACAACTAGGTGTTGTTACGTTGGACCATTCACTACAGCCTGAACAACGAAAGAAAATGAAGGAAAATCTGCATGCTATTGGTTTTGAATTAATCGATGATAAAAACACGCGTCTTATTGAAAAAATAAAATTGCTGATCATCGATTATACACGCTATCCTTATAACTATCTGAATAAAAATTTATCAGATATATTAAGTGATCATTTACATGTTGAATACAGCTCTTTAAGTGCCCTCTTCTCTTCTGTAGCAAGTATCAGTATTGAAAAATATGCAATCTTCCAAAAAATAGAATATATTAAGGAGTTATTAATTTACGATGAACTTTCATTAGCTGAAATCGCTGAAAAACTTAATTATTCAAGCACCGCATATCTCAGCAATCAATTCAAAAAAAACACAGGTTTAACACCAACGCAGTTTAAAAATTTAAATAATCCTACCGCTTTACGGCAAACTTTAGATCAAGTGCATTAATATATCTAAATAAAGATACTTTAACTTTCATGAAGCACATATTTTTTCTATGTTTGGAATATGGCAATCATCCCCTTACAGATTTTACAATTACAGGAGCAAGGCACTCATATTTTAATAGAGGTCACTTTATACGAAACTACCCATTTAATGGTTTTAGATACTGGAGCTTCAAAGACTGTTTTTGATAAAAACCAATTAGAAAAAATTCACACAGACCAATTCCAATTAGAAAGTACCGATACGCTTTCAACAGGTTTGGGCACGAATAACATGGAAAGTTTTTTGATTCATATTCCTCTTTTTAAAATCCATGATTGGAAAATAAAAAATTATAGGGCTGCAGTTCTTGACCTCAGTTCTATTAACTATGCTTACGAACAGATGAATCTACGTCCTGTGATTGGAGTGATCGGAGGAGATATTTTAGCTCCTTATGGCGCAGTGATTGATTACAAAAAGAAAACGCTTAAATTACTCAAGAGAAAGTTAAAACTTAAAGAGCCTTTTATGAATATGCAAACGTAAATATAGATAATAAGATAAAGCAATCAAAACACCTGCTCCACCCATAAAATATAAGACACTACGTAATCCGAAATAGCTTGCTAGAGCCCCTATAAGCAAACTACCTATAGGGAAAATACCTTGAAATGCCATTACATAATAAGAAATTGCTCGTGCTCTATAGATCGGCATCGCATGCGTCTGTATATACGTATTAATACTGGAGTTCTGCATCATCATAGCGAAAGAAACGATCGCCGTATATAAAAGAGCAAGAACTAAAACAGATGAATGCCCGAGTAAAAACAAGGCGGCTCCCATTAACAGTGCTGCGCCCATTACTTGGTAGCGCATATTAGTTCCTGATTTTAGCCGTGCCATATTAATCGCTCCTATCATTGCCCCAAGACCAGCTGCACTTTCAAACCATGAAAATGTACCTGCATCGCCATTAAACATTTCTTTTGCTACAGCAGGTAATAAAGAAGTATATGGAATTACTAATAAGCTAGAAAAAGTCATCACTATAATAAGCGAAAAAATATGGGGCGATCTTTTCAAATAGTAAAACCCTTCGACCAAGCCCTGCCAATTACTTCCTTTGCTTAAGCTTGCTGTACTTTCTGTGACATTCATCATCCATAAAGTAATCAAAACAGGGATAAAACTCAGAAAATTACTACTGAAACACATCATTTCACCGTATGTACTCAATAATATACCACCAATAGCCGGACCAACCATACGCGCTGCATTAAATATAGAAGAATTTAGTGCTATTGCATTAGGCAGATCTTTTCTATTATCTACTAGATGTACCATCAACGATTGTCTTCCCAACACATCGAAAGCGTTGATCACTCCTTGTGCAAATCCCAAAATAGACAACCACAATACTGTTTCCATCTTCAGGTACACTAAAAGTGTTAAGATTCCTGCTTGAATCATTAGACCTATTTGTGTAATAAAAACAAGCTTATACTTTTTATGTTTATCTACAAAGCTTCCAATAAAGGGAGATAATACCAAAGAAGGAAGCAGGGAGATGAAAGATACAAAACCTAACCAGAAAACAGAATCTGTTAACTTATATACTAACCAACTTATAGCAACACGTTGCATCCATGTGCCCATCAATGAGATTGCCTGGCCAATTATATGTAATCTAAAATTTGGATACTGAAGCGAACGAAATATCTGCATATCAATGAATAATAGAAGTAAATGAAAGGAATGATCTAAAATGAACAGTAATGACTAAGCAATATTTGTGCAGTAATTTCATTTCTGCACAAGATTAGTGAATTTTAATCGATAACTTTGCCACTTAATGGTAAATAAACCAAACAATTAACAATCAATTCAATACAAGATGAAATTTTTTATTGACACAGCAAACTTAGAACAAATCAAAGAAGCACAAGATTTAGGTGTATTAGACGGGGTAACAACAAACCCAAGTTTAATGGCTAAAGAAGGAATCAGTGGTGACGAGAATGTAATCAATCATTACAAAGCGATCTGTGCTATCGTAGATGGCGATGTAAGTGCGGAGGTAATTTCTACAAACTACGAAGAAATGATCAAAGAAGGAGAAGCACTTGCAAAGTTAGATGACAAGATTGTTGTTAAAGTTCCTATGATCAAAGATGGTATCAAGGCAATTAAATATTTCAGCAAAAAAGGAATCAAAACAAATTGTACTTTGGTTTTCTCTGCAGGTCAGGCACTCCTAGCTGCAAAAGCTGGAGCTACTTATGTTTCACCTTTCATTGGTCGTTTAGATGATATTTCTACAGATGGTTTAGGACTTATCGAAGAGATCCGTTTAATCTATGATAACTACAGTTTCCCAACACAGATCTTAGCAGCTTCGGTACGTAACAGTGCGCACATTTTAGGTTGTGCTAAGATTGGAGCTGATGTGATGACGGGTCCTTTATCTGCAATCACAGCTTTATTAAAACACCCATTAACAGATAGTGGCCTTGCTACTTTCTTGGCTGACCACGCGAAGGCGGCAGGAAAATAAAATCGATATAAAACGACTTTAAAGAAACGGTCAGAAACGAGTATGAATAACTTGTTTCTGACCGTTTTTTTATATTAGAATAATGATGTATTTTTGTATTATGAGTAAAGAGCAACAACAGGAAAAAACAGTACATGAGCGTGTCGATTTTACAACTTTACTAAAACAATATCAGCTTAAGGTTACACAGCCTAGACTGCGAACTTTAGAAGTTATATCGACTAAGAAATCAGCCATTTCACAACCAGAGCTCGAAAAATTAATCGGTAAAGAAATTGATCGTGTCACCCTCTATCGCGTGTTAGCTTCATTTGAGGAGAAGGGAATATTGCATAAAATTTTTGATCTAAATGGTACAGCTACTTACGCCCTCTGTTCGACCAACTGCTCCGAGCACAATCATCATGACCAACATGTGCACTTTATCTGTAGAAACTGTAACTCCGTATTTTGCATGGATGAAATCACACTTCCAAATTTCAACATTCCGGAAGGTTACAAACTTGAAGCCGTAGCGATAAATGCACTGGGTCTTTGTGATCAATGTCAGGAAAAATAATCAAAAACAAAATTTCACTGAATAAGAAGGAAGGTACCAACATTTCTGAAAACCTTTACTTTGCACGTGCTTCTCATCAATCCTGATGCTAAAGTCCTTTCTTATCGTCAACTAAAATTTATCAAAAAAAAACCTAACTAATTGACACAGATTGTTTTATTAAATTTTAATAAATAAGAATTTGATAAAAACACATTTAGCAAAATATTAAAAATCGAGCAGAACCTGAAAGTATATTGTTTATCAACATTACAAATAATGACTCATTAAGCTATTTAATATTTAATACACTGTTTATCAAAATATTAAATAAGCTAAATAGAATTAAATATACACTTAATTCTATAACCAAAACAAAGAACATTTATATATCCACAATTTCGGATTAATATTTGTATATTGTATGTGATAAGACATCGGGAATAGCCTAAATAGCAATGGTATTATATTGCAAACTACAGTAGCCTTCTCCCCCACTTACAACACGATAAAAGTAAATAAAAACGTATGACGACAAAAAAAGAAAACCCGTACCAAGAGGTTTTAACACAGCTCATCATCGACATCTTCGAGAAGTCAAACAACAAGCCACTCAACTATAAACAAGTCGCATCAAAGCTGAACGTTCACGATTCAGATTCAAAAATAGCAATCGCCAACATTCTGACTGACCATCCAAGAAACAGCCCTTTTTTAGAGGTTGAGAAGGGTAAATTCAAACTTCGTCAACTTAAAGTTTACGTGACTGGAAAAGTCGATATGACTGCTGAAGGATCGGCTTATATTATACCTCAAGACGAATTTGAGAATGATATCTTTGTGGCGCCTAGAAAATTACGTCAAGCACTGCATGGAGATATTGTTAAAGTACATACTTTTGAGAAGAGCAGAGGCCGTAAAAAAGAAGGAGAAGTTGTTGAAATTATACAGCGTGCAAAAACAGATTTCACAGGTATTATCAATCTTTCTCAAAACTTCGCATTCTTTATTGCAGACGATAGAAAGATGTTGCATGATATTTTTATACCGCTTGATAATCTTGAGGGTGCTAAGGATGGAGAAAAGGTGGTAGTCTCTATTATTGACTGGCCACAAGGTGCAAAAAATCCGATTGGCAAAGTCAAGACTATTTTAGGTAAAAAAGGAGAAAACAACACGGAAATGAATGCTATATTGGCAGACTACGGATTTCCATTAAAGTTTCCTAAAAAAGTTGAAGAAGAGGCAAATGCTTTACCAGAGACCTGCTCTAATGAAGAAATTGCAAAACGCAGGGATTTTAGGGCAATCACCACATTTACAATTGATCCTGCTGATGCAAAAGATTTCGATGATGCAATTTCTTTTCAGCAATTAGAAAATGGGAATTATGAAATCGGAGTCCATATTGCCGATGTTTCGCACTATGTTATTCCAGAGACTGAACTGGACAAAGAAGCATACGAAAGAGGTACTTCAGTATATCTTGTCGATAGGGTAATCCCCATGCTTCCAGAGCGACTTTCCAATGGTGTATGTTCATTACGACCACATGAGGATAAACTTTGTTTCTCAGCGGTCTTTGAGCTTGATGAAAAGGCAAATGTTGTAGAGCAATGGTTTGGAAGAACTATCATTCATTCTGATCGACGCTTTTCTTACGAAGAAGCTCAAGAAGTTATTGAAACAAAAACAGGAGATTTTTCTTCAGAGATACTAAAACTAAATGAACTTGCTTATATTCTTCGTGAGCGCAAATTTAAAAATGGTGCAATTGCATTTGAAAGTGAAGAAGTAAAATTCACGTTGGATGAGAACGGTAAACCAACGGGGGTCTATACCAAAGTAAGAAAAGATGCGCATAAACTCATTGAAGATTTCATGCTTTTAGCCAATAGAAAAGTTGCTGAATACATTGGGAAACAGGGAAAAGGAAAAAATAAACTACCATTTGTTTATCGTTTTCACGATGTCCCGAATCCAGAGACATTAACTACATTTTCTCAATTTGCTGCTCGGTTCGGGCATAAGTTAACGATCAAATCTGACAAAGAAACTGCAAAATCTCTCAATGCTTTAATGACTAAAATTGAAGGCAGTAAAGAGCAAAATATGTTAACATCCTTGGCGATTCGTTCGATGGCAAAAGCGATCTATACGACAAAAGGAACAAGTCATTATGGTCTTTCATTTGATTATTATACGCACTTCACTTCACCTATTCGCCGATATCCTGATGTAATGGTACATAGATTATTAGCATACTATTTAAGTGGAGGTGATAAAATCAATGCCGATCATTATGAAAAAATGTGTGAACACACTTCACAAATGGAGAAGAAGGCAGCAGAAGCCGAACGTGCTTCAATTAAATATAAACAAGCTGAATTTTTACAGGAACAAATCGGGACTGAATATACAGGAATTATCTCTGGTGTAACTGAATGGGGTATGTATGTAGAAATTGAAACCAACAAATGCGAAGGTATGGTTAGATTACGAGACATTAACGACGACTTTTATGTATTAGACGAAAAGAACTTTGCAATCATAGGTCAACGCAAGAAAAAGAAATATCAATTAGGTGACGAAGTACAGATCAAAGTTAAAAAGGTTGATCTTGACAAACGTCAAATCGATTTTACTTTAATCAGTTAAGTCATATTAAAATACAATGGACGCCTCCAATCAAGTAAAACACTTTTTTGGGGGCTTTTCATTTCAAAGAGAAACTAACCATCCAAATGTCTTAACATCTCATCTGTAAAATGCTCAATATGCCTAGTCTGCGTAAATTTAACAGCATTAAAAACTTCTGATTCGCCTTTCGGGATGGATAATGACTTCCAATTATTCCCTTTCATCATTTTTCCCAACATAACAATTTGTCCTACATGATAGGGATAATGAGCCAATTGTCGATTAATTGCTTCTACGACTGTATGGCCCTGATTACGGATATAAATTAGCTTTCCTAGATCTTCAAATTCCAAACACTTCAAGGTGTTAAATAAATTGTCCCATGCTTCATTCCACTCCCGAAACAACCTATTCTTGTCCTGATCCACCAATTCAAACTCTGCATCACGATTTCTCCATTCTTTTTCACCATCAGAAGTAAGAAAATCTGTAAAACGAGACTTCATATTACCGGATATATGCTGAATAAGTACAGCTACACTATTACTTTCATCATTGTAGCGCCAAAATAACTGGCTATCACTTAACTGATTCAAAGTACTATCAACTAAATGCTTATAATACAAAAACAATTTTTGAACATCCTCTAAATAATTCATAACAATCTGATTTACAAAATAAAACAATCTCTCATACACCTTCCAATTATTCTTAAATCTAAGTAGAAAAATTCACTTTTTTTTAGGTAAAACACAAAAATTGACATTCAATTGAAAAAAACATAGCCATCATTAATAGTATATTTTAAAAAACCATTCGTTTTCCTTGCTCCGGAAAAATAAAATTAACTTTATTAGAATTATTTTCCAGCAATTGCCGTTTAATCGTGTCAACATTATCGGAAACAGGCTTCATATGGGTAACAATAACATTTAAACCTTGTACCATATCTCTTCCGGTAAAACTTGCTAGCTTTCCCAATTCCTGGTTTAAAAGTTGAGGTGTTAAATGTCCAAAAAGTGATTTTTCTGGTTGAGCATTAGGAAATGAAACTTCAATCATTAAAGCTTTCAATCGTCGTGATTTAATTATGGGTGCTATAGATTGCCATAAATTTTCAAGATTTGTGACCTTTTCCACACGGTCTGCTCCTGTATCTCCTAGGTATACGATAGAACTGTCGCCTATAGTTACTAAAACTGCTGAACTCTTCATCGGGTTCACATGGCTTAAATCAAAAGCCTGAATAGTCATTCCGGTATTTGTTACCGTATCGATCTGACCAATTTTTAAACGTTTATATTGATATTTCCGTATGGGTAAATCACCTTCATTAGCAAAATTAGCCCATGTATCGTTTATAAAATAATGCGCTTTCAATACATCTATCATTGCTGCTGTTGCGTAAATATTTTTTGCAGCATCTGAGGGAGAATTGATTATCATCCCTGCCAGATGATCAAGATGTCCGTGCGAGATGAAGTACCCTTTGATATAATCTCGCAATACCCTGCCTGCTGGAGCCTCAAATGTTTTTAAGGTTATTGCTTTTCGAATTCCAGCATTTATAGTACCGGCATCTAGCGCTAAATACGCATTTGCCTTATACTTACCAATCAAGTATGAAGATAGATTATCTTCATGATCTCCTCCATAAACTCCCAAAGGCACTACTTCAAATGTCTGACTATATACTTTAGAACACAACAGAGTCAGCGTAAGCAGGATGATTTTTTTCATATTGATACTTTCTATTTTGATAAACGATACAAAAATATCATAAAAACATGAACGCAATTTCATGTTTTATGATATTGTCTAAAAAATAAAATGGAACAAAATTTAATAGGTGAAATAAATTATTTTGTTCAGATTTGCAGTTTACAAGTTACTTTAAAAATGAAATTTAGAAATGATATAGGGGCATTACGTGCTTTAGCGGTACTGGCAGTAATTTTTTTTCATTTCAAAGTACCCTATTTTGATGGTGGCTTTAGTGGTGTGGATATTTTTTTCGTCATCTCTGGCTACTTAATGACCCGAATTATTTTAAAGGGCTTTGAGAATAGCAACTTTTCTTTTAAGCAATTCTACACTAAACGTATAACACGCATTATTCCTGCACTTTTGTTTCTTCTTGTAGGTGTGTCTATTATTGGGAGTTTTATATTACTTCCAAAAGACTTACAGCAACTTGGAAATAATGCATTTTTCAGCATAATCTTTAGTTCCAATATTGAATATTATTTAAATAGTGGATATTTTGATGTTGCCTCTCAAAATAACATCCTTTTGCACACATGGTCATTATCGGTCGAATGGCAATTTTACCTTTTATACCCTGCCCTCTTATTCCCTTTTAAAAGTCTTTACTCGAACAATAAAATAAGGTTTGTTAGCTTTTTCATCTTTTTGATTATGCTGTCATTAGGTCTGAACTTATATTTCAATAATACAGATCAATCCTTCAGTTTTTATATGTTCCCGACTCGGGCATGGGAAATGTTAATTGGGGGACTTGCATTTTTAGGAGAGTCTTATACTCAAAAGTCGATACCCAAGCTCTTCAGAAAAGTAGTTGCAATTACGGGATATGCTATTTTAATTGTTAGTATCTATTTATTTAACGAACAAAATATAAGCTGGCCTTCCTATTATACACTTATTCCTGTCATTGCGACCTTTGGTATCATTATAGCACAGTGCGATTTCAATTTTTTATCCATTAAACCAATACAATGGGTAGCGAAACTATCCTATTCTTTATATCTATGGCATTGGCCAATTTATGTATTCGCCATTTATCTTGGATTGAATCAACCTCTTATTATCATTCCCATCCTCACACTATCTTTACTCTGTGCAAGTATTTCCTATTATTTCATCGAGATCAATAAGAAATTTGATCAACTACCATTTACAATAGCTGCTACCATCGCTGTTGGGTTGCTAACAGGAATTATGATGTTATTTCCTTATAATCGATTACAAATAAACAAAGAAATTGATTACCTGACGAACTATAACACCAATTACAGAAAAAACAGACTTGCTTCACAATTCAGAAAAGGCATATGCCATCTGGATATAGACAATACATTTAAGCAATATAATTTTGAAAGCTGTGCCACTATCATTCCAAACAAAAAGAATATTCTTTTACTAGGGGATAGTCATGCGGGTGTTTTCGGACAGAGTTTAAAAGAGCAATTAGAAAAACAAAATATCAATCTTTTACAAGCAACCGTATCCACCACTTATCCACTTTTGGACACCAAAGGGCCAAAGGCATCTTGCGAACTGATCGACTATATGTATCAAAAATTTATACCAGAAAATACGAAAAAAATTGATGAAGTGATACTTGTTGGTTTTTGGGGCTCGCAACAATATCCAGATGAAACCTTAAAAATAAAACTTCAGCAAGTAATTCAATATTTCAAAGAAAATGGTATTCCGCTTAAAATGATCGGACAGACCCCTAGTTATTCTATCATCTTTCCAAATATTTTGGCTCTACAGATAAAAAATAAAAGTGTAAAAGAAGAAAACTACGTTGAATCCCGATCTGCACATATCAACACTTATCTAAAAACCTTTATTCCAGAAGATATTTACATTGATATTTACAATTTACCTGAAATAATTAAATACAATGGTCAAGATCCCTACATGCATGATGACGATCATTTATCGAAATATGGAGCTGATCAAGTTGTTCGTTACTTATTACAAAAAAAACTAATCTAACAGCTAACTCTAAGATTTTCAAGCAAAATGTGGAAAACTAATTGACTGGACATTTCGATTTAACAATAAAATGGTTATCTTTGCGAACTTATAATAATTTAAGAATAAAATTAAATAACAAAATCAGGTAAATGCCTACTATTCAACAATTAGTTAGAAAAGGTAGAGTAGCTCTGGTTGACAAGAGTAAGTCACCAGCGTTGGACTCATGTCCACAGCGAAGAGGTGTATGTACACGTGTATATACTACTACCCCTAAAAAACCAAACTCAGCAATGCGTAAAGTAGCTCGTGTACGTTTAACAAACGGTAAAGAGGTTAACGCTTACATCCCAGGAGAAGGTCACAATTTACAAGAGCACTCAATCGTTTTGATTCGTGGTGGTCGTGTTAAAGATTTACCAGGTGTACGTTACCACATTATCCGTGGTGCATTAGATACTTCAGGTGTAGCAGGTCGTAACCAACGTCGTTCTAAATACGGAACTAAACGTCCTAAACCAGGACAAGCAGCGGCTGCGCCAGCAAAAGGTAAAAAGAAATAATTAAACGGAGGAAAGAAAAATGAGAAAATCAAAACCAAAAAAGAGAATCATTTTACCTGATCCAAAGTTTAACGACACTCAGGTAACACGCTTTGTAAACAATATGATGTACGATGGTAAAAAATCTACAGCATACGAAATTTTTTACAATGCAATTGAATTAGTAGAGCAAAAAACTAGCGAAAGCGGTTTAGAAGCTTGGAAAAAAGCTTTAAACAACGTTATGCCAGCTGTAGAGGTTAAATCTCGTCGTGTTGGTGGTGCTAACTTCCAAGTTCCTATGGAAGTTCGTCCTGAGCGTAAAATTGCTTTGGGTATGAAATGGTTAATTTCATATTCACGCAGACGTGGTGAGAAAACAATGTTTGAAAAATTAGCAGGAGAAATCATTTCAGCTTCTAAAGGTGAAGGTGCTGCTGTTAAGAAGAAAGAAGATACGCACAAAATGGCTGAAGCTAACAAAGCGTTCTCACACTTCAGATTCTAGTTTTGAACTTACACACAAAAATATGATTACACCGATCTTTGGTAAACGTTCATTCTTTTATCAGGATCGGTGTACTTATTTAGACAGAAAAATATTTAGCTCCATCTGGGCTAATGCTTAAAAATATTATGGCAAGAGATTTAAAATTCACTAGAAATATTGGTATCGCTGCTCACATCGATGCTGGTAAAACAACTACAACTGAGCGTATTCTTTACTACTCAGGAGTTAATCATAAACTTGGTGAAGTGCACGAAGGTGCTTCAACAATGGACTGGATGGAGCAAGAGGCTGAGCGTGGTATCACGATTACTTCTGCAGCTACTACAGTTTTCTGGCAGTACCGTGGTAACAAATACCAAGTAAACGTTATCGATACTCCAGGTCACGTAGATTTTACGGTTGAAGTAAACCGTTCATTACGTGTATTAGACGGATTAGTATTCTTATTTTCTGCAGTTGATGGTGTTGAGCCTCAATCAGAAACTAACTGGAGATTAGCTGATAACTATGCCGTTCCACGTATCGGTTTCGTTAACAAAATGGACCGTTCTGGTGCTGATTTCTTAAAAGTTGTTGGTCAAGTAAAATCAATGTTAGGTTCTGAAGCAGTTGCTTTGCAATTACCTATCGGCGCTGAAGATACTTTTACTGGTGTTGTTGATTTAATTAACAACCGTGGTATTGTTTGGAACGAGCATGATAAAGGTATGACGTTTACAGAAGTTCCTATTCCAGAAGATATGTTGGAAGAGGTTGCTGAATACCGTGAGCGTTTATTAGAAGCTGTTGCGGGTTATGATGAGTCTTTGATGGAAAAATTCTTCGAAGATCCTAATTCATTAACTGAGCGTGAAATCTTAAATGCTTTACGTGCAGCAGTATTGGATAACTCTATCGTTCCTATGGTTTGTGGTTCATCTTTCAAAAACAAAGGTGTTCAAACTATGTTGGATTTAGTAATGGAATTATTGCCTTCTCCAATGGATTCAGAAGGTGTTAAAGGTACTCATCCAGATACAGGTGAAGAATTATTACGTAAACCAGATGTTAACGAGCCTTTCGCAGCATTAGGTTTCAAAATTGCAACTGACCCTTTCGTAGGTCGTTTGTGTTTCATCCGTGCTTATTCAGGTAAGTTAGATGCAGGTTCTTATGTATTGAACACTCGTTCAGGTAACAAAGAGCGTATCTCTCGTATCTTCCAAATGCACGCTAACAAACAAAACCCTATCCCTTTCATCGAGGCTGGTGATATTGGTGCTGTTGTTGGTTTCAAAGACATCAAAACTGGTGATACTTTATGTGATGAAAAACACCCTATCGTGTTAGAGTCAATGAACTTCCCAGAGCCAGTTATCGGATTAGCGATTGAGCCTAAAACTCAAGCTGACATCGATAGATTAGGTATTGGTCTTGGTAAATTAGCTGAAGAAGATCCTACATTCGTAGTAAAAACTGACGAAGAAACTGGTCAAACAGTTATCTCTGGTATGGGTGAGCTTCACTTAGAGATCTTGATCGATCGTTTGAAACGTGAGTTCAAAGTTGAGGTTAACCAAGGTGCTCCTCAAGTATCGTACAAAGAGTCTATCAATGGAACTACAGAACACCGTGAGGTATTCAAAAAACAATCAGGTGGTCGTGGTAAATTTGCGGACATTAAAGTTGTTATTTCTCCAGCTGATGCTGACTACGATTTAACTAAATCTCCTCTTCAATTCGTAAATGAAATTGTTGGTGGTAAAATTCCAAAAGAATTTATCCCTTCAGTTCAAAAAGGATTTGAAACTTCAATGAAAAATGGTGTATTAGCAGGATTCCCATTATCAGGAATGAAAGTTCGTTTGATTGATGGTTCATTCCACGCTGTCGATTCAGATTCATTATCGTTTGAATTAGCTGCTCGTTCAGCATACCGTGAAGCATTGCCAAAATGTTCTCCTGTCTTAATGGAACCAATTATGAAAATAGAGGTTTTAACACCAGAAGAAAACATGGGTGATGTAATGGGTGACTTAAACCGTCGTCGTGGTTTAATGCAAGGTTTAGATAGCCGTAATGGTGCTCAAGTAATTAAAGCATTAGTTCCACTTTCGGAAATGTTTGGTTACGTAACACAATTGCGTACTATCACTTCAGGTCGTGCAACTTCTACTATGGAATTTGATCACTTCGAAGAAGCTCCACGTAACGTAACTGAAGAAGTTGTTGCAAAAGCAAAAGGTAAATTAAAAGGAGAATAATCCTTTCTAATATAAAGTAAACCGATCTCCTGTTGATAATAGCTCTAACGGGAGATCATTTTAAACAAAAACAAAAATGAGCCAAAGAATCAGAATCAAATTGAAATCATACGATTACAATTTAGTTGACAAATCAGCTGAGAAAATCGTAAAAACAGTAAAACCTACAGGTGCAGTTGTTAGTGGTCCTATTCCATTACCTACTGAGAAAAAAATCTATACAGTTTTACGTTCTCCACACGTTAACAAAAAAGCGCGTGAGCAATTCCAATTATGTTCATACAAGAGATTGTTAGATATTTATTCATCTAACTCTAAAACTGTTGATGCATTGATGAAACTTGAATTACCTTCAGGTGTTGAAGTAGAAATCAAAGTGTGATAGAATTGCACTGATTGAAAACAAGAAAGGCTTCTAATGTTAAATTAGAAGCCTTTTTTATATGCTGCTTTTTACTACTTATGGAGCCTTGTAATGAATAATTTATATAATTCCTAACATAGGTGTGACTTGAAGAAAAAACAAGCTTTAAGCTCAAATACAGTATTTAAATCACAATGACTTTTAAGTCAATTCCAAATCATGGCTTTACGCTGAAATACTCCAAAAAAACTAATTTATTGTTACTTCTTAGAACTTATTGTATTACGTATAGTGGAATCTTTATGATCTTCTTCTCCAAGCAAGTAGCCCCATGGCTTCAATTCTTTTACACGGTCCATCACAATTTTGCAGATAGCTAATATAGGAATTGCTAAGAACATACCTGAAATCCCCCATATCAACTCTCCTACGATTATCGCCATCATCGCAAATAAAGAATTTACTTTTACTTTTGAGCCAACTACCTTTGGAACAATAAAATTACTATCAATAAGATGTATAATAATAAGTGCTCCAGTCACAATCAGTACATGTGTAAAGGAGGTCGTCGCAAAAGTAAGTAGTGCAATTACTAACATAGACGTGAAAATACCAATATAGGGAAGCACATTAAACACGCCCGTGATAATAGCTAACAGTAAACTATATTTCACTCCAATGATACTCAAAGCTGCAAATACCAATGTAGACACGATCAGCATCTGTAGCAATAAACCAATCAAATATTTTTTTACTACATACTGCACTTGGCCAACGACATCCATAACGATATTGTGATGTTCTTGATGATTTAACAATAACAGAAATCGCACGATGTGACTACGATAGATAAGTAGAAAGAAAGTGTAAAGGAAAGTAAACACAAACAGTATCAAGAGAGAAGATAAAGATAACAAAGCTGTTCCCAGTAAGAGCGTACCGCTATCAAGTGACTTAGTTGCCGTCTTATTAAGGATATCCATTTGTTCGTTATGCATAACGCCAAAGCGATCCGTAACCCAGATCTGCACATTATGAAATCCCACTAATATTTGTTCCTTAAAAGCTGGCCAATCTTCCTTAATCATCGATAATTGTGAAGCAAGCATGTAAAATCCAAATCCTAAAAGGCCAAAAAAAAGTAGAACGGTAATAATTCCAGCAAGAGTGCGAGGAAATTTCAATTTTCTCTCAAAAAAATTACTTACGGGAACGAGCAACAATGCTAAAAGCAGCCCTAGTATAAAGGGGACTAATATTGTATCCCCTATCTTTGCGAGATAACCTAAAATAACAATGGAAATTAGCGTACAAGCTAATTTGACGTAAAATGGTAAGCCCAGGAATTTTGTCATAGTATCATCTAATTGTAATTGTCAAACAATACTACTAATGTAAAGTTTTAGTTGACAATAAAAAACCCCTGCTCAAAAAGCAAGGGTTTAATTTTAAAAGATTTAATTAGAATCTTAATCCTTTTAATTAAATTCCGAATCCGAGGCCTATTGACCAAACACGGTTTTTAACATCTCCTTTTCCAATAAATTTAGATCCAGCAATGTTAGTTAAACCTAAGCCATAACCTGCATTAATAGATATTCCACTACCCAATTGATATCCTGCTAAAAAATTCACACCAAAGTCTGTACCTTTAAGAGTTTCATCTTTACCAAATTTGAAATCATCGCTAACAGATGTACTTCCACTTCCTGATTTAGCTTCATATTTATTTTTTCCGCTTAAACCAAATGATACATATGGACCAGCTCCAACAAAGAATTTACCTTCTCCAGCAGTTGGAAATTTCAATACAAAATTCACTGGTACTTCTAACCACATTGTATTTTGTTTCACTTCATATGTATTTTCACCAATTTTATAATCTGCAAACTTAGCTCCTTTTCCTTGTAAAGAAACTCCTGGTTGAATATAAAAGTTGCTCGTAACAGGTGCATCTAAATAACCAGTAACATGAAAGTTAACAGTGGATTTTGAATCAGAAAGGTCACTTCCTCCGTAACTGTAAGAAGGAAGATTGACACCTGCTTTAACTCCGTATCCTAATCCTCCTTGTGCATATGCACCAACAGAAAGTAATAC
The DNA here is from genome assembly GCF_014191365.1 of Sphingobacterium sp. JUb56. Classification (NCBI taxonomy): domain Bacteria; kingdom Pseudomonadati; phylum Bacteroidota; class Sphingobacteriia; order Sphingobacteriales; family Sphingobacteriaceae; genus Sphingobacterium; species Sphingobacterium sp. JUb56. The sequence goes on from NZ_JACHWL010000002.1 coordinate 228,511, forward strand.
TGCTGCAGTAGTTGATAATAATAATTTTTTCATCGCTCTATTATGTTATTAGTGTTTTCACAAACAATGCAAGTTACACGCCAAATGGATAAACCACTAATATTCAGACATATATTAAAAAAACAAAAGTCAAGATTACTGTACAATAAAATAGACAAGGACCTGTTTCTTGCTACAGTCTTTCTGAAACGCGGAGTATCAAAAAAAAATACAAAAAACAAAACAGCTTGATAATGATTATTTTAAAAAATAATTGCACAATAGTCTTTTTTAATCCAAATATTAATTTTACTTTTGCATTCCCCTAGGGGAACAAATAGGGTCGGATGGCCGAGTGGCTAGGCTGAGGTCTGCAAAACCTCCTACAGCGGTTCGAATCCGCTTCCGACCTCGTTTTATTGAACAATAAAAAAATTTATCAAAATGGGAGTTACACGTTTAAAAAGAAAAGATAGAAGAAATAAAACTACTTCACGTGTTGAAGTTCAGTTCTTAAGTTTAGGTAGTAATGTTGAACTTGGTTCAAGATCTAAAATGAAGAAATCAAATCAAATCGTTAAAAACGATGCTATCTTAAACCAATTAGTTTTAGAAGCTAAATAGGTTAAAAAATATTAGGAACAATAGCGTTGTAAATTACAACGCTATTGTTTTTTAAGGATGTCTACCAATTGGTGGACTTTTTCTTTTGATGTACGATAGATCGGTTCATTCATACCTTCCACTTCACTTCTATCATAAGACATTTGTGAAAAAACTGTTTCTTTCGCGGAACTATGTATAGCAGTCGTTCCAGTTGTCTTTAAGATCATTTCAATGTTATTACTATCCACTCCTGCACCAGGCATAATAACAATTTTTCCTTCCGCATATTTGACCAATTCTTTAAGTAATTCAACTCCATCCACGGCTTTATTTTGCAATCCTGAGGTCAATAAACGATCAATTCCCAATTCGATTAAAATAGCTAACGAAGACAGTGGATCAGCGCACTTATCAAATGCGCGATGAAAGGTTACATGCATAGGTCTTGCAGCATCGACAAGGGCTTTCGTTCGTTCAATATCAACTGTTGCATCGCTCTTCATTACTCCTATCACCACACCATCACAGCCAGCCTCTTTACAAAACTGTACATCAGCCATCATCTCATCAAACTCTAAATCGGAATAAACAAAATCACCTCCTCTTGGACGTATGAGGACATGTATTCCAATATCGATCAACTTTCTTGCTTGAACGATCTGACCGTAAGAAGGTGTGATGCCGCCATTTTCCAAATTTTGACAAAATTCGATCCGCGTAGCCCCACCTTGCGCAGCAAACAATGCAGATTGAGGTGAATTGGAACAAATTTCCAATTGATACCCGTTTATAGTGATTTCTTTTCCCATTAATTTAATATACAATAATCTTTTCTGAAGTTTTCGAATAAAAAGGGAGAAAGATCAATTTGAACTTCCTCCCTTCTATATTAAGTACAAAATCCCAATTATACTCAACCATTAGGTAGATGTAGAGTCCTGTAACAGCCTCTAATCTTATTTACCTAACAAAGGTACAATAAACTAATAATATACACTAAAACTTCTTTAAACTAGCTGTATGGGTGATATAAAAAGCTCGATGCAAAACAAAAAAACTTTATTTCGTTTTTTTTGTTTTACACTATTGTAATTTAAAATGATCAAAATTTTAATTATATTCATACAAAAAGGGGTATTATGTCAATCGTATCAAAAGATTTTGAAATTCAAGAAAATCTCATTGTACTCATTGAAGATCTTGAAAGCACGATTTATGATCTTAATCATCGTCTTGCTGGTTACGGCCAGCTCTATAATAAGGCACGTAACCAAACGAATGACTCTAGCGTAGCGTATGAAGAAATTGCAGATCAAATTGGTGAAAAGCATCATATTTTATATCACAAGATGAAATCGCTTAATCATTTGCTCGAAATAATTAATGACTATCGTGACAGCAATGGTATTTTTCAGGACCATAATGATCTAATAATACAAATACAGGATATTATGCTTACTCATGCTGAAAAAGAGTCTTATGAGGAAGCTGCGACTATCAAAAAATGGTATGACCGACTCCATTCAGCTGTCGACGTTAAGTAAAGCTCCTTGAACTTTATTTGTAGCCTGTTAATCTTACTTTTGTACCTTTGCAAAAAGATTTACATGAAAAAACCTCCTGTACAAATAGATTTACATGCTGAAGCCTTTCTATACGACTGGCAGGATTATACACCAGATGAATTAGCCAATGAGTCTCTCATCTACATGCGCGATATGTTGGATGCTGCAATATATTGGGATATGCCTGAAATAAAATTTGTACATGGAAAAGGTAAAGGAATTCTGAAAAAAATGGTCTATGATGAATTGATGATTTATAAAAATCAAAGAGCAATTTCCCATTTTCATCCTGCTTATCATAATGATGATATTGTCGTAGTTGTTATTGGACTTTAATTCCTAAGTCTTTCCTAATTTCGGAATTAACTTTGTTAGCTAATTAAAAGATATGAAAATATTACTAATCGAAGATGAAGTTGCCTTGAGCCAGGTTATCATGCAATCTTTAGAAGCTGAAAAATACCTTGTTGAACAAGCTTTTGATTACAATAGCGCATTAGAGAAAATATCAATTTATTCATATGATTGTATTTTACTCGATATCATGTTACCCGGAGGTTCTGGATTGCAACTCTTAGAAAAGATTAAAGAAATTGGAAAAGAAGAATCGATCATCATCCTGTCGGCCAAAGATTCTGTAGACGATAAAGTAAAAGGTTTAGAGCTAGGTGCTGATGACTATTTAGCCAAACCTTTTCATTTGGCAGAATTGCATGCACGGATCAAATCGATTATACGCAGAAAGAATCAACATGGTGATGATATCATTACGTATAAAAATATTGCAGTAAACACAACAGACAGAAGCATACAGATTAACAACAAACCGGTGATTCTCAACCGGAAAGAGTTTGATTTACTCTATTATTTTATTATCAGGCCAACTAAGCTTATTCAAAAAAATAGCTTAGCAGAGTCAATTTGGGGTGATCATATTGATCAGGTTGACAGTTTAGACTTTATTTATTCACAAATAAAAAATTTAAGAAAAAAATTAAAAGATAATCATGCTGATATCGATATCCAGGCTGTTTATGGTATAGGTTACAAATTGATTTAATGACCCACAAGGCAATAATGGCCAAGATCTAAAAATATATTCACGATTGTTTGAAGAGCTTCAAAAACTGGTGAAGTGATCTTTAATATTGCCACTAACTACTATTACCATTATTTAAAACCAGATATTTTAATGAAAAAGTCGCTCAAGAATTACACTATAAGATACATTACAATCATGATTTTGATTGTAATTGCGGTGTGGGCAACATTATTTTATGCATACATCACAGAAGAAGTGTATGATAATGTAGACGACGGCTTAAAGAATCAAAAAATTGAAATTATTCGTGCTGCATACCAAGATGAATCTATTCTAAAAACGGATACATTTGGTATTAATCAGTTTAAAATCACCAAATCTGATGTGCAAGTAAACAAGGATGAAAAAAATATTTTCAAAAACGATCTCATATACATGCCATATGATGAAGATATGGAGCCTTATCGAATTTTAAATACTTACTTCTATGGTAAGGACAAACAGCTGTATCAACTGGAAATTCGAACTTCAACCGTAGAAGAAGATGAACTAAAATATGATCTGGCAACTGCTTTGATAATACTATACATCTTGATTATTGTGAGTATATTTTTACTCAACACCCTTGTATTTCACCGTGCTTTTAAGCCTTTTTATCAAATTCTTAACAAGTTAGAGCGCTACCAGTTTGGGAAAATAAAAACAGTTGTACCGATCACCAGTAATGTTAGCGAATTTATTCTATTGGATACCGAAATCGATAAAATGCTTGATCGCAATGAAAAAATATTCCAGCAACAAAAACTGTTTATTGAAAATGCTTCCCATGAGTTACAGACGCCTTTAGCGATCAGTAGTAATAAACTAGAATTACTGCTAGAAGATGAACAACTGGCAGAGCATCATTTAATCACGATCAGTGAAACTAAAGAAGCTTTAGAACGTATGATTAAATTAAATAAGGCATTACTAATGCTATCTCGCATTGAAAACAATCAATTTGATGCTACGCAAACAGTGGATTTTAATAGCGTGATTCACGAAGCGTGTGAAGAGTTAGCAGACTTGATTGAATTTAGGGGAATCACTTTAGAAGTTCTTGAGCATGGAAAGTTCTCCGCTGATTTCAATGTGGATCTGGTAAAGATATTAATTTCCAATTTACTCCGTAATGCTATCAACTATAATAAATCAAAAAATGGATTTATAAAAATCGATATTCATAAGGATTTCTTTACAATTGCAAATTCAGGCAAAAACACTGCACTACAAGCAGAAAATATTTTTGATCGATTTCACAAAGAAAATACTGCAATCAATTCAAATGGATTAGGTCTTTCTATAGTTAAAACAATCATAGAGACAAATAAGACCATCAGCATAAATTACTCATACTTAAATAATTTTCATATTTTTAAGATACAAAAGCTATAATTCCTAATTCTTTACCAAATTGTATGGGAACTTTGTTATATAAATAAATAGGAGGAAATATTATGAACAAAATTAAAACAATGGCGATCGTTGCTTTAGTAGCATTATCGACAGTTAGTTATGCACAAAAAAAGGTGATTAACAGCAATCAATTACCTGCAAATGCACAAACATTTATTAAAAACAATTTTGCCAGCAATCAGATCACAAGTACAATTGAAGAAAAAGAAAATCTACTTTCAAAAGAATACCAAGTGATTTTAAATAATGGTACAAAAATAGAATTTGATAAATCGGGAAATTGGGAAGAAGTAGATGGTCACAATAACGCTATTCCTTTAAAATTTGTACCAAAATCAATTCAAAATTATGTTACAAAAAGTTTTCCTAATACCCACATTGTAAAAATCAAAAAGTCAAGCCGTAAATTTGAAGTTGAAATTTCAAATGGTCTTGAATTGGAGTTTAATAAAAAAGGGCAGTTTACTAAAATAGATGATTAATAGAATTAAAATATGAAAAAACTAATTTTAACATTTACAGCCTTACTTGCTCTTGCATTCATCGTGGTATCATGTGACAAAGATGATGATCATCAAGTCCCAAACACCGAATTACCTGCAGCGGCGGTCAGTTTTCTTGATACTTATTTTAAAGGTATAACAATTCGGAAAACAGAGAAACAAACTCCTACTGCAACAAATAAAACAGCTTACAGTGTGGAGTTAGCCAATGGAATCGAAGTTGATTTTGATCAAGAAGGTAATTGGAAAGAAGTAGAATCTGACAATGATACCGCTATTCCAACGGGTTTTATCTCAACTACTATAGTCAGCTACGTGGATACAAATTATAAAACTGCACAAATCAGCGCCATCGATAAAGTTACTGCTGGATTTGAAGTCGAACTGACAAATGATATCGATTTATTGTTCGATCCAAGTGGTCAATTTGTAAAAATCATCTTATAAAATTAAAAGCCTCCTTCAGTAGAAAGAGGCTTTTTTATTTGTATTGTTATTATTTCTTAGCTGGTGTGATCTTTATTTTTCTAAATTCAACCGGAGCATGATCTCCTTGTAAATATATAGGTCCTGGTTCACCTTCTTTACTATCTAACGCACCACCTGTTATTCCTGGTATTTCTTGATTATTAATAATCGTCTTACCATTTGCGACAATAGTCACCAATCTTCCAACCAATGTAACCTCATACTTCTGCCATTGATCTGGTCCTAATGTAGCCATTTCATTTGGAGCTAGAAAGCCATAGATACCGCCAAAATAGAGACTTCCTGGATGTTGATCCTTTGGACTGTCTTCAATTTGCAATTCGTATCTTCCTCTTAAATAAATACCAGAATTACCACCGGTTGTATATCGAAATTCTGCTTCTAATTTAAAATCTTCAAATTTTTGATCTGTTACCAAATTAGCACCCGCCTTTGCATTCGTCAAGATACCCTCTTTTACCGACCAGTTATTCTCGCCACCAATCGTTTTCCAACCTGTCAAATCTTTACCATTAAAAAGCTCAATAGCCTCTCCCCATTGAACAGTTCCTGTACGATTTAAATAAGGTGCTTTTTCACCTGTAAAGTTATAGCTAACACCTTTATTAGTCGTCACGGTCCCTTTAATACCCGTAGCCGTCAATTCACCTGCAATCACAAAATCACCTTCTCCACCTTCCCATTGTGGCGGAATAGCAAATGAAAATTTTCCATCCTCAAGCTTTACATGAGAAACAGGGCGAGCACTGCCACTGTCACCAACATAACTTCCTACCAATGTGTTAAATCCAGATAGTTTTACTTCAATCCAAGATGGTACTACTTTTCCATCTTTATCCACATTCAAATCCCAACGACCGATCAAATCTTTAGCTCTTTCAGGTACGACTTGTTTTGCAGGATTATGTTCTACTTCTGTTTCTTTTTTTTGATCTGTCGTTTGACATGAACTTACACTTGCTCCCAATAAACAAAAGAGAACACTATATTTTAAATGATTTCTTAACATTTTTTAAAGAATTGTAACAAAGATTTAGATTTTTTATTATAGTTATCAAAACGAATATACTAAAAATATCAATTATTGAATCTAGTAACTCCGAATCAACACAAAAAAATTACGAATACAGGCTTGAATATAATAAGAAATACTCTTCCTAAACTAGAAATCGCGCATCTATCACTAAAACAAAAAAATTACGTTACATATAGTTTTTATCAAATGTTAAAATTAATACCACTTTTAGTAAAGATATTTGTATCAGTAATTTATATACGGAAACAATATGAAAACAATACTGAGTACAAAAACAATAATCCGATTAATCACCATCTGGATTATTGTCATCTGTTTAATGCTATTTGATCAACAGATTTTTAAAACAACATTTTCTCCTGTATCGGCAATCACCATATTTATCATTCTTTTGGCTACAATTTTAACCGCTTCTTTTGGTGTTGTAAAAGAAGCGGACGAGCTTGCACATAAGTTAGGAGAACCTTTTGGTACACTTATTCTTACACTTTCAATCGTTACGATCGAAGTGGTTTTGATTGCTGCTGTTATGCTTGGTCCAGCAGAATCTCCAACAATCGGAAAGGATTCAATCTTTTCTGTCATGATGATTATCATGAATCTTGTGGTAGGACTTTGCATTTTACTTGGCAGTGCCAAATATAAAGAACAAGAATATAATGCTCAGGGAACACTGTCTTATTTTTCAATGATTGTAATACTTGGAGCAACTTCATTATTACTTCCTAATTTTATTCAAGGAGCAGGCAATGGCGCATTTACGACTTTACAAGCGATATTCATTTCAACTTTAATTATACTTGTATACATCGCATTTCTTTACTATCAATTAAAAGGATATAGTCACTTATACATACAACCGGCAAAAGGAAATCTTGAAATCCAATATCCTAGCCAGATACAAAATTCTGTTAATAAAGATGCCCCAAAATCTCAGGATAAAAAGGAAATATGGATTCGTTCAGCCCTTCTTATTTTAATGATTCTACCAATAGTATTGCTATCACATCAAATGGCAGTGGTGGTTGATTATGGTATTGCTACCGCAAAACTTCCAATAGCATTGGGTGGTATTCTTATTGCTATCATTGTATTTACCCCGGAATCTATTACAGCGGTTAAAGCAGCTCGTAATAACGAATTTCAAAGAAGTATCAACTTATGTCATGGTGCTTTTGTTTCGACTGTAGGTTTAACGGTTCCCGCTGTACTGCTAGTAGGATTACTAAAAGGAAAATTAGTTCTATTTGGATTAACTGGTACAGAAACTGTTTTATTTACAATGACACTCTTACTAAGCTTAATCAGCTTTTTAGGGAAAAGAACTACTCCTATTTTAGGTATTATTCATTTGGCTCTATTTGCTGTGTACATGATGCTGGTATTTAACCCATAAGCTGTTTGAATTTCGTCATCTTGTCGCCAGATAAAAAAGCGCACCTATGAAGTGTGCTTTTTTTATGAACCTTAAAAAAACCAACGATCTACATTATATATTGGTCGACCTAAGAATGATTAATTACATCTCCCATTAAGGGATCAGTCTTACTTGGCATCCCATTTTCAATATGCCCAGCAAATACAAAACAAAATTCTGGATCTTCTTTACAAGTTATCTCAAGATCATACCATCCATGGCTTTTGCTGAAGTCAAGTATTTTGGTACCTGAAAAAGATTGATCTAGCGAAAAAGGCTCAAAGCAACCATAATTCCGATCTTTAATCAAATAACTGTGTCCTTTATTAATCTTTTTCAGTTCCAATGCTATCGTGTTTTTTTTGTGATATTGTTTAACAATGATGGCATGTGGCTTTTCTTTATGCAACTTGAACATTCGGAAAAAGCCGTTAGGACCATGTAGCTCCATTTCGATACTATCGCCCTTTAATTGATCCATATGCCAAGCATACCTCAAAGGTTCATTTTCTTTAACCGCAAAATTCCAAACCTGACCTGCACCTACTTTTCCATAAGCCATTTGGGATCTAACCTGAAAAGGAACTCCAATTTTTTTCTTCGATTTAACAGGAACTTTAGTTTCAAAAGTAATTTCAAAACTATTATGTTCCAACTCTGCATTGACTTCCAATGCATATGGCAATGCACATGCTGGTTTGATACCTTTCTCCTGTATAGCTTTTGTTGATGTTGGTAAACCTTTTTTACGAATTTCATCCAATTCTGAAGGTGCGATCTGTACAAATTCTGTTGGTAATTTCTTTGCACGTGCACTATAAATACGCTCCACATACTGATCCCGATTAACAGGAACTAAAGAATCAAGGGAAGTATCTGTTACTTTACGAAATACAGAATTTAAATCTCCACATACCAATCTTCTCCATGAGGAAATATTTGTTTCTTTGATATCTTTTCCTGTTTTCTGAAGTAGAAATTGTTCCAAGAACTGTAAACAAGAGGTATGATCGAAAACTTCCGAATTTACCCATCCGCCTTTAGACCAAGGTGAAGCAATCACTAATGGAACTCGAAACCCTAGTCCTATCGGGCTTTCCAGTTCCGAATCGGTTTTCCCTGTTCTTCTCCGCTCCTGTTCTTTAGTAACATATTCATCTGCCGTATGGATACCTACAGCAGTCTTTCCGGAATCTTTATTACCTTCCAAAGGTGGGACAAATGGAGAAATATGATCGAAATATCCATCATTTTCATCATACGTCAATATAAAGATTGTTTTTTTCCAGACCTCAGGATCCTTTGTCAAAATATCTAATGCTTCCGAAACATACCAAGCTCCATACCAAGGCGACCCAGGATGGTCAGAAAAACGACATGGGGCTACCAACCACGACACTGTAGGTAAGTTCCTCTCTTTAACATCTTTACGAAATTGATAAAACACATCTCCAGCAGGTACATCAACTTCCTGCTTACCCTGGCTATCTTTGTAAACTAATTTTTCTACCCGGTGATAATCAGGATCACCAATATTAGTTACAAAAGCTTTTTTATGAATGGCCTGATGTAGATCGGATAACTTTTCGAAATTCTGTTTTGAAAAGCGCTGTAAATCTTGTTTTAGATCTTCAATTTGCTTTTTTAACTTAGATTCTTCGACTGAGTCTTTTAAACCGATTACATCTTTTTCTAGCTGTTTCAATTTGTATTCCATCCAGGTACGGTGCGCAGGGTGATAGCGGACACCATATTGTTTGTGAAATTCCAGATTATTATCTGTAAAGTTAGCCAACCAGTCTTCTTCCTCACCTTCAAATCCGACAGGGATACTCAGTTCGTTTTGATATACCTTCCAAGATACTCCAGATTCTTCTAACCGTTCTGGATAAGATTTCCAACTTACATCTTTGTAATTGATTTGGCCATTATCCACATGGGCGGTTGATTCAGGGTCACGTGGATTTTCGCGCACTGTTCCTGTCCAAAAATAGGAGCGATTAGCGCTTGTCCCTGTCAGAGAAGAGCAAAAATGTTGATCACAGACAGTAAAAGCATCGGCAAATGCATAATAGAAAGGTAAATCTGCCCGATTATAATAGCCCATCGTAAGCGGCATAGCTTTATAATCTTTAATACCTGAACTTTTTGCTTCCAGCCAATTGTCCATCCGGCCATCATTACGCGCGGCTACCATATCTCGCCAACCATGTGGCAAAGAACCCATCCAAGTGGATTTACTATTAACAATATCTAAATGAAAAGGTGCAAAATATTCTCCTTTTTTATTTCCTTGTATCCAAACAGGAAGACCGTTAGGTAGTTTTAGTGCTCGAGGGTCATTAAAACCGCGCACCCCTTTGAGTGTACCAAAGCAATGATCAAATGAGCGGTTCTCTTGCATTAAAAAGACAATATGCTCTGCGTCCATATAGGTCGATCCCAACGGTGCTTCAATAGCTAATGCGCGTTGAATTGATTCAGGTAACCAATTAACGACTGCTGTAGCGCCAGCTAATGCTGACGCTTTTTTTATAAATTGTCTTCTAGATTCCATTATTTCAACCACCAGGTCTGTAAGTTTATATTATCATTGCCTGCAAATTGACGTTTAATCGCTTCAGAGACTTGTACCGTATTATTATTGTATTCGTCTTGAGGATACATCCAACGGTAAGCAATTTTTACGTTATCGGCTTTAAGCAAACTTGGATAACCCGTTCTTAAATGATCAAAATATGCTGTATAGCCTCCTTGATGAAAAGAGCGTAAATATTTTTGCATAAGGATACGTTCCAGTTTTTCTTCCGAAGTTTTTGCGTTATCCAAATTAACCATTTTTTGTGACAAATAACTTTCTAAACGTGATGCATCAACGTAGGTATTTAAATTTTTAGCATAATTCTCATAAAATTTAAAAGATGCCTTAATACCATTCACATAACAATCTTTCTCATTTCCTGTAATCCATCCTCTTACTATTGCCTCCGCTATTATAAATTGTAGTTCTGAATAGCCTATCAGAACCAATGGTTCGGCAGTTGGATCTTTGTAAAAGCGTTCGTGCACCTTCGATAGTTTCCCTTTTACAGCTTTTTCATTGACTTCTGCATAAGGTACGATAGGATCCCCGCCTTCATATGAACTAAAATCATCAAGTGCCTTACCCGCCTCTTTTCCTAAACGTGTTTGTGTGGCCAAAACAAATAAACGTGGATCTTTATGATCCTGCAATCGTTGAATAAAAGTGGAGTCCATATACATACCCGATCCATAACCACTTGAATTAAATTCGGGATAGCGATTACCTTCTTGATTTAAAAAGATTAATTGTCCGTCCTCTGATCCTGTGGCATCAGCGATCAAAGTCTCTCCTTTATAAATCTTTGCAAACTCTGATTTAATATCTATAGGAAAGTCTGCACTTTTACGGGATAAAGTAAGTAATACTTTTAATCGAAATGAATTGATCAGCTTTCGCCACTTATCAGAATTTCCCCCATAAATAATATCTCCATTAATCGGATTGGTATTTGATTTCAATAAAGTATTTGCTTCTTCTAACTCCTTTAAGATTCCAACAAAAACTTCTTTTTGTGTGTCATACTTCGGCAGAAACATTTCAGAACTTTCTCCTTTTGCAGCTTCAGCGTATGGAATATCGCCAAAAGTCAAGGTTAAGTTATAAAAATAATATGCCCTAAAAAATTTGGCTAAAGCTTGATAATTATTATCACTGATCTTTTCTGCCTCCTCAGTCATTTTAGTGATATTACGCAAAAAACTATACTGCTCAAAACTACCACGTTGCCAGTTATAAATTTGGTTGGCATTTTCACCATCTGTTTGCACAATCATTTTTAATGCATATAAAGGCGAAGTTCCATGCCAAGTCCTAAAGGCATCCCATTCAACTTTTGTCAATAGCGCCTGCGGATGTGTTGTAGATGCTTCATTTGGATTAATATTGACATCTGTCAATTTTTTACATGACTGCAATCCTATTACAGTAAGCAGACCAAACCCTAGTATTATATGTTTGAAAACAAGTTTCATCTTATAGAATTGTTTAAAATTTAAAATCAAGAGATAAACCAATATATCGTGTAGATGGATCTTGCAGATTACCGTCATTCCCCACTCCAAAATCTGGATCTAGGTATGGTACTTTTTTCCACATGGCTAAGTTGTAACCAAATACAGACGCGTCTAATGTTTTCAGATGCTTCAATTTAAATAGTTTATTAACATCATAGCCAATCGATACTCGACGTAGTTTGACAAATGAACGATCAAATACATTGGCAAATAGTTTGTTTTCGGCTTCTGAGACACGAGCTTGATAAGGGTAATTTTGACTCCATGCCTGCCAATCTACTGCTCTGCTGTTTTGAGCATAGGTACGTGTATCAGAGGTAATATTACCATTAACATCTCTAGTCAGCTCACCACCGGTTACAACAACACCTTCAGGTACATAAATAGGTTTTCCAGCATCATATTCTTCTTGTCTGTACAATACTGAAGAAGGGTGTTTTCCTCCCCACCACATCTTTTCAATAGTAGTCGAATTCATAACCCCTCCAATTGATCCGTCGATATCTATATTGACCGTAAAATCTTTAACCTTAAATCTGTTCGCAAAACCAAATTGCCAATCGGGTTGAAAGTATCCTAGATACTGGGGAAACGGATTACGAATTGGCATACCTGTATTGGCATTAAGGACCAATTGTCCATCAGCTGATTTCTCCCAGACTGTTGCATAGTAGCTATCGGCACGATCACCAATTTTTAAGTTACCCATTTTAACCTGGTCTTTATAAATCTCTTCCAGTCTCTTTACTGCTCTCGACCAATTAACTGTTGAGGTCCATGAGAACTCTTGTTGTTTTATAATATTACCGGTTAAAGAGATCTCTAAACCTTTAGTGCGAAACTTGTTTGCATTAACTTTACGGGATGTGAAAGCTGAAGCTGCAGAAATACTTAAATCAATGATTTGGTTTTTATCAATAACCTCATAATATGTTACATCTGCTGATAATCTATTTTTAAATAATGCAAATGCGGCACCTATTTCTAAAGAATTAGATTGCTGTGGTAAGATATTAGGATTCACAATTCCTGCAGGATAAGTCACTGAAGGTGTAGAACCATAAGTTACATCTTTCTTATAAGTCGCTAAAATGCTATACGGATCTAAATCGGATGAAACTGATGCCCAAGAACTATATAGTTTAATAAAATCAATTTGTTCCGGTAGTTTAAAGTAGTCCGACACTACGGAACTTAGTGATACAGAAGGATAGAAAAAGGATTGGTTTTCTTTTGAAAAGGTAGATGACCAGTCATTACGTCCTGATAAATTAAGATATGTTGATTTAAATAAATTAAAATTTACAGTAGCATACGCACTTCTGACTATTTTTTCACTAAATGCACTTTCTGCTTTAACAGGTCCTTGCGTATTCCCTAAGCTGTATATAAAAGGTACTACTAATCCATCGGTCGTTTGATATAACTGACGGTATGTTTTTTTGAAAGTTGAAGCACCCGCATTGACGGTAAGCCCAAATTGATCTGAGAACTCCTTATTGTAAGTTGCCAAAACATCAGCATCAAAATTTAACTGATTACTATCCCAGTTTTTATAATCTCCATTTCTTGAATCACCATAGTTCATATAAGACTTAGGGCTTTGCATATCCTGAAAAACATTTTTTTGTCTGGCAGAAGCACGACCTTTTATTGTAAAATCGGGTGCTACTTTCCAAGTTAATGCTGTCTGACCTTGCAACACGTCCTGGTCATATATTTGATTAAGTTCGTACGCTGCGAAATAAGGATTATTATACCATGCATAATTATAATTTGCTTGACGATATCCTTCTTGACCAGGAATATAATGATGTTCGTTAAGCTCTTTGCCATTGACATCATTACCCATCCACAATAAAATGGTATACATATGATTTTTGGGACCATAGTTATACCGAGGATAATTAGGTGATTTAACTTTATTATAAGAAAGATTCAAATCCAACTGCACTTCCGGTCTAAAACGAAAAGATGTGTTTAAATTCAGACCTCCGGTCGTCAATTTTGTATTCGGCACCTGCCCTTTTTGAAAGGCATATTTTCCAGAACCAAATATGCTTACTTTTTCAGAGCGGTAAGATACCGTAGCATTATTTTCTGTAATCAATCCTGTTCCTAAGAAGTCTTCCAAGTTATCGTGTGACACCCAATCTGTTGGTATTCTTTCATAGCGTGATTTATCGTCGTATTTTGTACCTTTTACGTCGCCCCACCATGGTGTTACTTCACCTGTAACCTTATCTCGGATCGGACTATTCCATTGCGGTACTTTAAGTCCTGCATTTAGCTTTGGACCCCAAGCCATATCACCATCAGAAATACCCCCGTCTGCTCCATCCCAAAATTCGTATTTTCCATTTGATCCACTTCCAAATTCCTTTTGTGATTCAGGAAAAACGGTAAATCCTGCAGAAAACATGTTGGTGGTACCAAAAGAAAACTCTAAGCCTTCATTTTTAGCACTTTTTGTAGTAATTAATATGGCCCCATCCTTACCTCGTAAACCGTAAAGTGATGAAGCAGCTGTACCTTTCAACACATTGATGTTCTCAATATTTTGACTTGGTATATCAAAAAAATCTGTTTCCACAGGAATACCATCAACCACGATCAATGGGGGTTTTCCACGCAATTGAAAAGAGGGTGCTTGGAAGATCCCCGTAGGATTATTTACAATCAAACCTGATACCTGCCCTGTTAGCGCTGTACCGATGTTCATGGTTTTCGACTCTTTTAAGACATCGACCTTCACCTCTTGTGTTGCATATCCAATTTGTTTTTTCTGTTGCTTGATACCAATAGCTGTTACAACTACTTCATCTAATTTTGATGCATCTTTTTCCAAGGTTATCTCTAGAGTAGCGTTTCTGATCTCTACAAATTGAGTCTTATACCCCAACGAAGAAATTCGAAGTCGATCTCCAACTTTTCCCTTAATAGAAAAATTCCCATTAAATTCTGTCCTTGTACTTTGTTTATTGGCTTCGTTTATGATGGTTCCCCCGTCTACAGGATTACCTTGCTGATCACGAATTACTCCTTTAATGAGTTCTTGATCCATTACTATTCCAACAGGTGAAACAGAAGCAATTTTGTTTGCCCAAACCACTTCTGTCTGCACAGCATATAGAAGTGCTACACAGAGTGTCATTTGGGTACTTTTCTTAAATAATTTTAATGAGTATGGTTTCATCATGCTAAGCGATTTGGCGCAAAGTAATGATCTACATATTAAAGAAAAATGAAAGCAGTATTAAGTTTAAAAGGATAAAATTAAAGCAACGATAGGTTAACATACCAACCGATTTTTAACATTTAACAACCGTAAAATAGCACAATCAGAAAAATAGGTGTCTTACATGTTTTTGTTCAAGTCTATTTTCATAAATTTATACTTTATTAAAAAGCATTCCATCATGTTTGAAAAAGAAATATACGTCCACAGAAGAAGAGAACTAAGCTCTAAATTTTCATCAGGTGTTCTCCTTTTTTTAGGAAACATTGAAAATCCTATCAATTTTGAACACAATACCTATCCTTTCCGTCAAGACAGTAGTTTTTTATATTATTTCGGGATCAAGAGTCCGAAATTAGCGGCTGTTGTCGATATCGATGCCGGAGAAACTCTTTTATTTGGTGATGAAATGACCATTGATGATATTGTATGGATGGGTCAACAACAGACTTTAAGAGAAAAAGCGCAATGGGTAGGAATCGCAGCAATTCGACCTTTTCATGAACTCCAGCCGTATTTGGAAAAAGTGCTTAAAAATAGTAATCAGGTACGTTACCTACCACCTTATCAAGCACACAACAAGTTATTACTTCAACATGTATTAGGCTTATCCATTGACCAGATCAAACCATCTGTCGAAATGATCCAAGCCGTCGTAACACAGCGCAATATAAAAGCAACAGAAGAGATCGCAGAATTAGAAAAAGCGGTGGACGTAGCTGTGGATATGCATCGTCTAGCAATCAAAATGACAAGGCCGGGTATGCATGAGTATGAAATCAGTAATGCTATTCAACATCTTGCACAAAATAGACAAATGTCATTTTCATACCCTCCCATTGTGACCAAACATGGAGAGATATTACACAATCATATCCAATATCATAAAATAAAAGCTGGTGATATATTGCTAAATGACTCTGGTGTTGAAACTGCGCTAGGATATGCATCAGATTTAACACGTTCATTTCCTGTAGGAAAAAGATTTAACCCGCTACAAGAAGAATTATATGCTGTTGTTTTAAATGCTTTTAAAACTGCTGAAGCAGCATTAAAGCCAGGAGTTGCTTTTAAAAACATCCATTTAAAAGCCTGCGAAGCACTTGCTGAAGGATTAATCCAAATTGGTTTCATGAAAGGAAATGCGCAAGATGCTGTTGCGGCACATGCACATGCTTTATTCTTCCAATGTGGTTTGGGTCATATGCTAGGACTAGATGTACACGATATGGAAGATCTTGGCGAACAATATGTGGGATACACCGCAGACGAGCCAAAAGACACCAAAACCTTCGGTATAAAATCCTTACGATTAGGAAAAAAATTAGAGGCAGGTAACGTAGTGACAGTAGAACCCGGTATCTATATCATACCTGAACTCACTCAAATGTGGGCACAGCAAAATTTGCATCACGAATTTATTAATTATGATCTGCTCAATAAGCACCTTGACTTTGGTGGTATACGAATCGAAGATGACTATGTTATTAAAGATTCTGGATATCATCGTTTAGGAAAATATCTAGAACGTGAACTCAATGAGATCTATGATCTCAAAGATCAAGGAACAGATTAGAAGCACCTAAGTAAAAATATACATGAAAAATATACGTATTATAATACTATTACTAATAGTATGCTACTTTCCAAATTTGCTATTGGCACAGCGATTTTGGGCAGAAGATGATGGACAATATTATGAATTCTCTGAAAAGGGTATTGAACTCATCAATCCCAAAAGTGCTCAACGCACGCTATTTCTAGCAAATAAATTGCTTGTACCTACAGGTAAAACTAATGCATTAGAGATAAGTCATTTTTCCATTTCGAATAATAAAGAACGTATTTTATTGTACACCAATAGCAAAAGAGTCTGGCGTGAGGAAACGAGAGGCGACTATTGGGTCTTTGACAAGAAAACAAACCAGTTGACTCAACTTGGCGCATCTTTCCCCGTGTCTCAACTGATGTTTGCTAAATTTAATCCACAAGGTACCAAAGTAGCATATGTGGTTAAATCCAATCATAATATTTATGTTGAAGATCTTGCAACAGGGGCAATAAAACAAATTACGACAGATGGTACTGATCGTATTATAAATGGAACATTTGATTGGGTCTATGAAGAAGAATTTGGATGCAAAGATGGTTTTAGGTGGTCTCCAGATGGAAATGCTATTGCCTACTGGAAACTCGACGCACGCGCTATTCGTAATTTCTTAATGATCAATAATACCGATAGTATCTATTCTTATACAATACCTATTGAATATCCAAAAGTGGGTCAAGCACCTAGCGCATGCACCATTTGGACTTACCAATTAGCTACAGATGCCACGACACAGATACAAGTTCCTGGAGATGCTATTCAGCACTACATTCCAAGGATGGAGTGGAGTCTAGACAGCAAACAAGTTATCTTACAGCAACTTAATAGAAAGCAAAATGAAAGTAAAATTTATTTAATAGATGTTGCTACTAATAACGCTAAAAATATTCATAGTGAAAAAAATGATTCATGGATAGATATTAAATCACGTTGGAACAATAACGATCCAACCGGATGGGACTGGATTCAAAATGGCAAAGCTTTCATTTGGGTTTCAGAAAAAGAAGGTTGGCGTAAGATCTATCAAATCGATCTTCAAGGCAATGAGAAATTAATCACGCATGCAGACTATGATGTCATCGATATTGAATTGTTCGATGCAAAAAGAGAAATAATTTATTTCAGTGCTTCACCAAATAATGCAACACAAAAATATCTTTATTCGGTATCAACCAAAGGGGGAGCTCCAAAAAGACTTACACCGGAAGAATTTTCAGGAACTTGCGAATATGATATTGCCAAAAATGGGCAAATCGCGATCTTCAATTTTAGTAACAACAAAACAGCCAAGAGCAATGCTTTAATTGAATTACCAACCCACAAAACTTTAATCGATTTTAGAGGTACAATAAGTAAAAAACCTGAAGATGGGGTAACTGAATTTTTCAAAGTAACAACAGCAGATGGTGTTAGTTTAGATGGCTGGATGGTCAAACCTTCGGATTTCAATCCCAACAAGAAGTATCCCGTAGTTTTCATGGTGTACGGCGAACCTGCTTCACAAACTGTATTGGACAATTTTAGAGCTGGTATGAACAGCTTATATAGTGGCAATATGTCTAAAGACGGTTACATCTACATTTCACTGGAAAATAGAGGTGCACCTGCGCCCAAAGGTACTGAATGGCGTAAAAGTATCTACCGCAAAATCGGACAGCTCAATATCAGAGATCAGGCATTGGGAGCAAAAGAAATACTTAAATGGTCTTTTGTAGATAGTTCGCGGATCGCAGTATGGGGCTGGAGCGGTGGAGGTTCCAGTACTTTAAATCTATTGGGACAATATCCCGAAATCTATAAGACAGGTATAGCTATTGCTGCTGTTGCCGATCAATTATTGTATGATAATGTTTATCAAGAAAGATATATGGGTTTACCACAGGAAAATTTAGAAGATTTCCAGAACGGTTCACCACTAAAATATGCCAAAAATATCAAAGGTAATCTTTTGTACATTCATGGCACTGGAGATGATAATGTACATTACCAAAATGCAGAAGTTCTCATCAATGAACTCGTTAAAAACAATGTGCAATTTCAGTTCATGTCTTATCCAAATCGAAGTCATTCCATCAACGAAGGAGAAGGAACTTCTCAACATCTGAAAACTCTGTTTACAAATTATTTAAAACAGCATTGTCCTCCAGGTGCAAGATAAAATAGATAAACTGAGTATAAAAAAACATTTGGAAAAGTCGATATCTTGAGATATCGACTTTTTTTATAAATCATAAATAATGATGAAAAAGATTACATAATTAAATCCAACCAATTTTATCAAAGTAGCATTTAAATGCAACAAGAGCATATTTTAACATTTTTTTAACAAAAAATACAAAAACAAAGACTACTTATCAGGTGGATTTTATATATTTGCATCATTAACAAAAAATAATGAAAAAACACACTACCTGTATGTACATAAAACGAATGCTTCTAGGAGGTACTTTAGCTTAATGATATACAATTATCTCCTATAACAAAAGACTCCCTAACTTCATATATTACATTTTATCAACATGACAAAACATACAACAAATTTTGTCGTCGCAGCAGCGCTTTGCCTTAGCTCAAGCACACTGTACGCACAATCTACCATAAAAGGAAAAGTAGTTGATGAGCACGATACTGCCATTCAAGGTGCTACGATTACTGATATTTCAAGTAAAAAGCAGGTTCAAACAGATGTAAATGGTCTATTTGAATTTCCGTCAAACGAAAATACGGTTACACTACAAATACAATACATTGGATTTGAAACTAAAACGATTCAAGCAAATATTTCAGGCTTAAATACGATACAGTTAACTCCTACTAGTTCACAGCTTAACGAAGTTGTTGTAACTGCATTAGGTATATCAAGAGAGAAAAGATCTCTGGGATATGCTGTACAAGAAGTAAAAGGAACTGAGTTACAAACTCGTCCTACCAATGCGTTAAGTGCATTATCAGGAAAGGTTGCTGGTCTTCAAGTTACAACTTCAGGTGGAAATATGGGCGGCTCATCCTCCGTCTTGCTGCGCGGCATCAATTCAATCTCAAACAATAACCAGCCTCTCTACGTAGTTGATGGTACGCCTATTGACAACACAGACTTTAATTCAAGTTCTACGATCAATGGTAGCGCGGGGAAAGATATAGGTAACATGATTCAGGATCTTAATCCAGATGATATTGAAAATATCTCTGTATTAAAAGGGGCGACAGCAGCGGCACTATATGGATCGAGAGCGGCAAACGGTGTTATTATGATTACTACAAAACGTGCATCAAAGGGTGAAAAGGTTGAAATATCTCTTAATACTGGTATTGACTTTGAGAATATTACCCGATTGCCCAAAAGACAACATCTTTACGGCCAGGGTTATTCGACCAATTTTCAAACTCAGAACATTAATGGAAAAGATTACAAGATTGTCGATTATGCTTCCGATGAAAGCTGGGGGCCAAAACTAGATGGAACACCGGTGTTACAATGGTATAACCTCAACCCTGAAGATGAAGCGAATTATCTGAATCCAACACCTTGGCTTTATCCAAAAAATGATGTTAGCTATTTTTTCAGAACTGGAATAGCTAATACCAACAATTTTGCCATTGCAGGTAACAGTGGGAGCACCAATTACCGTTTTTCATACACCAATAAAAATGTAGAAGGTACCACCCCGAATTCAAGTTTGACAAGAAATGCATTTAATTTTTCTGGTGGCACACAATTGGGGAAAGTCAAAATAACCTCCAACTTCAATTACATCCGCAACTCTTCTATAGGCCGCCCATGGACTGGTGCTTCCAATAGAAATATTATTCTTGAAGCTTTCCAGTGGGGTGCGGTACAAGTCGACTATAAAATACTTGAAAACTACAAACGTGCAGATGGAACACCATTAGCTTGGAACCGTACAGGCTGGCAAAATACACCTGCTGCTGAAGCAACTCGTTTTATCGACAATCCGTACTGGTCAGCATATGAATCTTACATGGAAGACAGTAGAGATCGTTTCTATGGAAATATCGGAGCCGAATACAATGTGAATAGCTGGTTAACCGTGGGTGCAAAAGTACATGGTGATATCTATTCATTGCAAGCACAGGACCGTATTGCCGTATACTCGCGAAGCACATCGCAATATGAAGAAACAAACAATAAACTCAATGAGTATAATTATGAGTTTATAGCGACTGCTAAAAAGAACTGGGATAAATTTTCACTTGTGGCATTTGCTGGTGGAAATATCCGAGACAAAAGCTGGCAAAATAACTATGCTATAACCCAAGGAGGATTAATTCTACCTAATTACTATAATTTAAAAAACGCAAATTCTGTTAAAATAGATAATTTCAAGTATCACAAACGCATCGCTTCAGTTTTCGGAAGTGCTTCTTTTGGATATAATGATTTATTTTATTTAGATGCTACAATTCGTAATGACTGGTCTTCAACGCTTCCTTCTTCAAATTGGTCCTATATTTATCCATCTTTAGCGGGAAGTTTTGTTTTTAGTAATCTAGAACCATTTAAAAATTTGCCATGGTTAAGTTTTGGTAAAGTTCGATTGGGTTGGTCGGATGTAGGTAATGATACTGAACCATATCAACTTGCAAAATTGTATGAGGCAGAACAATCTTTTGAAGGTTCCCCTTCTTATACAGCACCAGCAATAAAACCAAACGATCAACTTGTTCCTGAACGGACAGGATCATGGGAAACAGGTATCAACTTTCAGTTATTCAAAAATCGTCTAGGTTTGGACGTTACGTATTACAACAACACGACAAGAAATCAAATTTTCCCAGTTCCAGTATCTTCGTCTTTTGGATATGAAGCCAAATGGCTTAATGCAGGTAAGATGAATAATAAAGGTATCGAAATTGTTCTTAATGGTACTCCGATCAAAACAGAAAACTTTAGTTGGGATGCAACAATAAACTGGGCAAAAAATAAAAACAAAGTTGTTAAACTAGACGACCAAGTCAATACGCTAAATTTAAGCAATTCCTTAGTCCAATTAGTGGCAAGAGAGGGACAATCTTACGGTCAATTTTTGGGTAATGATTTTGTTTATGCTTCCGATGGACAACGTGTTATTCAAGCAGATGGCACCTATATGAAGACCTCACAATTAGTACCATTAGGATCAATTCTTCCTGACTTTACTTTTGGTTTTCAAAATAGCTTTCATTACAAAAACTTCAATTTAGGATTTCTAGTATCCGGTCGTGTTGGAGGTAAATTCTTCTCACAAACCTATAAGGTAGGTATGTATTCTGGTATTCTGGATAAAACAGCCGCCAATAATATACGTGAAACAGGAATTGTACTTGATGGAGTTAAAGGTGACGTTACATTTAATAGCGATGGGACATACGATGTAACTAATATTCAACAAAACACAACTAATATCACTGCTCAACAATGGGCACGTAATGAATACAATGGTCCGACTACATTTTCAATTTTTGACGCTACATTTGTTAAATTAAGAGAAGTTACCTTAGGTTATAATTTCAAATTGACCAATACCAAAGTCATTAAAAATATTGGTGTAAATGTCTATGGCCGTAATCTTTGGAATATTTATACCAAAAGTAAATACATTGATCCCGAGTTTACTTCCAGTGGCGGTAATGTACAAGGCATTGAAGGAGGAAATATTCCTTTGCCTATCACGTATGGTTTCAATTTGAATCTTAAATTCTAAAAAAATGAAAATAATTAATATATTATATACTTCAGTAATCGGTATTTCACTTGTTGCATCTTCATGCTCGAAGTCTAAATTTGCAGAGATCAATACCGATCCCAATCGTCCCACTTTTGTAACAACACCGACATTACTAGTGACGGCCGAAAAACAATTAGTGAATGCGCTACGCAGCGAAGATATCAGTTTAAGAGGGGCACAATTATTTTCGCAATACTTTGCACAAAATATTTACACCGATCAGTCTCGCTATCAAATACCAACAAATTACTCAGATAATTATTGGACAGCAACTTATAAATCACTAAATAACCTGAATGAAATTATTAACCTCAATTCAGATGAAAAAACGAAAGCAACTGCTTCAGCAGGAACAGCAGGTAGCAATGTCAATCAAATTGCCATTGCGCGCATTTTAAAATCTTATGCTTTCCACTCATTAACTGATGTGTTTGGTAATATTCCGTATCAATCCTTTGGTAACGCTGATCCAGATTTTCAGGCTTTGCAACAGAATCCGGATAACTTGACTCCAAAATATGCTAGTCAAGAAAAGATTTACAAGGATATACTCACTGAATTACAACAGGCTGCAGATACTTTAATCAAATACCAAGGGGATAAAACTTTTGGTACGTCTGATGTTATTTATAAAGGTGATAATGGAAAATGGGCTAAATTTGCGAATTCTCTTCGTTTACGTTTAGCGACACGCATCAAAACAAAAGATGCCAACTTAGCAAACACTCATATTAATGATGCTATAAAAAAAGGCGTATTCACCTCCAATAGTGACAATGCGACATTTAAGTATTCAAAAACTTCACCAAATGAAGCACCATTATACCGTGCCACAGTTACGGCAAATAGAAAAGATTTCGCGCTTTCTAATGTCATCGTAGAAGCTTTACAAGGGAAAAGAGGTCCATTTACAATCGTAGATCCTAGACTAACTAAATATGCAAAACCAACGACTGAAAATGGCAGCTATTTTGGCCAGCCATATGGATTACCATTAGCTGCTGGCAATTTATTTCCCCTAGACAAGATTTCTTTACCTGGAGATATTATCAATGCAGCAGATTATGCTGAGGTATTATTGGAGTATGCAGAAATTGCCTTCTTATTATCCGAGAACAACAATTGGGATCAAACTCAATATATCAATGGTACACGTGCATCCCTAGAGAAATGGGGAGTGGCTGCATCCGACATTACTGCTTACTTAGACAAGCTGCCTGCAGCTAATAAAGAACGCGTACTATCACAAAAATATTTAGCTTTATTCAATCAAAGCATTGAATCATGGTCTGAAGTGAGACGTACCGGTTATCCTTTATTCTTAATTAAAAAGGGAGATGTGGTATGGAGTGGTACTGTAGATGGAAAGCCTGTTACCTATACTTTCAATCCTGAAATCGGAGATGCTATCCCTAGTCGTCTGGTTTACCCGATTAAAGAGCAAAGCACCAATAAAGTCAACTATCAGGCTTCGCTTGCACAACAGGGCGATGATGTGGTTACGAATAAATTATGGTGGAACAAATAAGTGATTCCTAATTTTCTTAAAACAAAGCCAATCTGAAAAGGTATGGCTTTGTTTTATTTAAGCATATTTTCTAAACATCTATCTATCAGATCTATGAATTTTAAAAAATATATTTTTCACTAATTTATATGATCTTTCTCATAAAATCAATAAATGATAACAAAAACAGGTTTATCTTAAATAAACAATGGTTTACTACTATTTTTTATTTAATGACTTTGATATGTCACAAATAAAAAGTAAAAATCAGAATTTTGTCTTAACACTGTTAAATCATTTATGCTTATAAGGCATGGCTAGTAAAGATCGCATACAACGTCTTAAAGACGAAAATAGAAGCAATATTCTTGACGCCTCTCTTCAGATTGTAAAAGAAGAGGGATGGCAAGCATTGAGCATGCGTAAGATCGCCGATATCATCGAATATACGGCACCCATGATTTATGAATATTTTGCAAACAAAGATGCTATCTTAACAGAACTTGCTAACCAAGGTTACAGGCTCCTTGCCCAAAAAGTAAAAGAAGCAAAATCTACAGAAACAAATCTGGAAAAACAATTGGAAACTATGTGGTTTAGCTATTGGGATTTTGCCTTCGAGGAACGTGAACTTTATCAATTAATGTTTGGTGTCGGAACTGCCTGCTGTGGTTTTGAAAAAACATATAAATGTGCTGAATCACACGGGAAGATGATCAGTGACGTTATCCGAGAAATTATGAAAGAAAAAAATCCTTCGGAAGAACTGATCTGTAGAAAGTACTTTACATACTGGTCTATTATACATGGATTAATATCGATCAATCTGGTGAATCAAGGTAATGGAGATATTACCAACCAACAAGTTTTAAAAGACGCGATTTACGGAATCACACGTTCGCTTACTGATTAGTTTTTTTTACCTTAAATAATACAACGTTAAAGGATTTAACAGCGTTAAATATACCATACCTCAATTTTTTAATATAACATGAAAACACATCTATTACTAGATTTTAAGAGAATTTACGTCTTATCACTTAACAGTGTTAAACAACTTAATGTAGTAAAGGCGCTTTATTTTTTATCTGCAATTTTCCTGTACAGCTGTACCACAGGAACAAGCAAACCAGCACCTCCTCCTCCTGCTAACTTACCGGTAATGACCATATCAAACGGTGAGGAAACAGTCTATCAGGAATATCCTGCTAGCATCGAAGCATCGGCCAACATTGAAATCAGACCTCAGGTAGAAGGTATTTTGGACCGTATTTTTGTCGATGAAGGAGCAAAAGTTAAGAAAGGTCAGGCACTCTTCAAAATTAATGATCGTCCTTATCAAGAGCAACTTAATCAAGCGAAAGCTAATTTACTATCTGCCCGTGCAGCATTAGAAAATGCATCTTTAGAAGTAGAGAAAAAGACACGGTTAGTCAATAATAAGGTATTGACAGATTTCCAACTCAAAACAGCAATCAGCGCCCGAAATGCAGCAGAAGCAAATGTTCAACTTGCGATTTCAGCAATTGAATCCGCTAAAATAAATGTTGGATATACGTTGATCCGTGCCACATCTGATGGCTTTATCGGAAGATTGCAAAAAAAGCAAGGAAGTTTGGTTAGCCCATCTGATGCACAACCATTAACGGCTCTGTCTGATGTACAGGATCTACATGTATATTTTTCTCTAGGCGAGAATGATTTCATTGCATTCAAAAACAACACAGCAGGAAGTAATTTACAACAAAAATTAAACAATCTTCCTCCGATTAACTTAGTGCTATCTGATCAAAGTATATATGATCAAACTGGTAAGATCGATATGGTGGACGGTCAATTTGACAAAAACACCGGAGCCATTACTTTACGTGCTACTTTCAAGAATCCCGAAGGTGTTTTAAGAAATGGAAATACGGGGCGTGTACGATTGCAGAAAAAATATGACAATACGCTATTGGTACCACAAATGGCAACCCTCGAGATGCAGGATAAAATTTTCGTTTATACTGTTAACAAAGAAAACAAAGTAGTGCAACAGCCTATCACAGTCATCGGCAAAAGCGGATCCAATTACCTCGTTAGTAACGGCCTTAAAGAAGGAGACCGTATCGTATATAAGGGAATTGATTTGCTTCAAGATGGTCAAGTGATCACCCCACAAGCACTACCTAAAGACAGCATCAACTAAAACATAATACGATAAACAAAATGTTTAAAAAATTTATAGAAAGACCCGTACTTGCTACAGTTATCTCCATTCTGCTCGTCATATTGGGGATCATCGGGATCCTAAAACTTCCTTTGCAACAGTTTCCCGATATTGCTCCACCAGCGGTGCAAGTTACGGCACTTTATCCCGGAGCAAATGCCGAAACGGTACTCCGTGCTGTAGCCCCCTCTCTTGAAGAGTCCATCAATGGAGTGGAAAATATGAGTTACATGAGTTCCACAGCCAGTAATGATGGTTCTCTCATGATTACCGTTTATTTCAAATTAGGAACTGATCCGGACCAAGCTGCAGTCAATGTCCAAAATCGTGTTTCCCAAGCCACCAGCCAACTTCCAAGCGAAGTTGTACAGGCGGGGATCACAACCGCCAAGCAGCAAAACAGTCTGATCATGGTATTAGATCTTTATACGGAAGATGAAAGCAAATATGATCAAACTTTTATTACCAACTATGCGCAGATCAATATTATTCCTGAACTTAAACGTATCCCCGGAGTAGGACAAGCTTTGCCCTTTGGCGGAAGTAAAGATTATTCGATGCGTGTATGGCTCAAGCCTAATCAGATGGCGACTTACAAACTGACACCAGAGGAAGTCATGGCGGCCATTCAGGATAAAAACGTTGAAGCAGCTCCCGGAAAATTCGGAGAAAGCAGTAAAGAGGCTTTCGAATTTGTTATCAAATACAAAGGAAAACTTAATCAGCCAAGCGATTACGAAAACATTATTATTCGCTCTAATACAGATGGTTCGGTTTTAAGACTTAAGGATGTTGCCCGTGTTGAATTGGGTTCTTATACCTATGCCAGCCACACTCGAATCAATGGTAAACCTGGACTTAATATCGGTGTAATGCAATTGGCAGGTTCCAATGCCAATGAAATTCAGATTGCGATCCAGGAGTTTATGGAAAAAGCTTCATTAAGTTTTCCAAAAGGGGTCAAATACTTAGTGCTTTATAATACGAAAGATGCTTTGGATCAATCCATCGACCAAGTTAAACATACTTTAATAGAAGCTTTTATACTGGTATTTTTAGTCGTATTCCTATTTTTACAAGATTTTAGATCAACATTGATTCCTGCCATAGCAGTTCCTGTTGCGATTGTCGGAACCTTCTTCTTCATGCAGTTATTTGGTTTCTCCATCAACTTGCTGACACTATTTGCACTTGTCCTCGCCATCGGTATTGTGGTCGATGATGCTATTGTCGTCGTCGAAGCTGTACATGCTAAGATGGAGAATGAACATCTGTCTCCAAAACTGGCCACAACATCGGCCATGAGTGAAATCACAGGAGCCATTATTTCCATTACATTAGTTATGTCGGCGGTATTCCTTCCAATCGGATTTATGGAGGGATCAACAGGCGTATTTTATCGACAGTTTGCTTTTACATTGGCCATTGCTATTGTTATTTCAGCTATCAATGCGTTGACTTTGAGCCCGGCACTCTGTGCACTTTTTTTAAAACCTACTCATCATAACCAATCTGATAAAAAGCAACTCAACTTTAAAGAACGCTTTTTTGCTGGATTTAATGTCGGTTTTGATCGATTAACTAAAAACTACATAGGTAGTCTGCGTTTCTTAATTCGTTACAAATGGATTGCATTTAGTGCTTTGGGCGTGATATTACTGCTTACTGTTGTCATGATTCGCAAGACTCCAACTGGTTTTATTCCTTCGGAAGACCAGGGTTTTATTGCAATATCTCTTTCAATGCCAGCAGGAGCATCTTTAGACCGTACATCAAGCGCATTAGCCGAAGCAGAACAACAGTTGCAACATGCCGATTTTACAAAAACATTGAATGTTTTAGCCGGCTTCAATATTTTGACACAGTCAACTAGCCCATCTGCTGGTGTGGCTTTTATCTTACTTAAATCACATAAAGAACGGGGAGCTATAAAAGATATCAATGCTATTATGGCTGATGTTAACCAGAAATTATCTAAAATTAAAGGTGCTAATTTTTTCGTCTTTACTTTCCCTACTGTTCCTGGATTTAGTAATGTTGATGGACTTGATATGGTTTTACAAGATCGAACTGGTGGCCAACTGGGTAAATTTAGTACTGTAGGACAACAGTTTATTGGAGAACTGATGCAACGTCCTGAAATTATGATGGCCTTCACAACATTCAAAGCCGACTATCCGCAGTACGAACTGCAGGTTGATGACATCAAGGCTGAACAGCTCGGTGTAAGTACCAAAAGTATTTTGCAGACCATGCAGGCATACTTCGGAAGCTCGCAGGCTTCAGACTTTAACCGATTCGGTAAGTATTACCGCGTCATGGTTCAGGCTGACGTACAAGACCGTACCGAGCCCTCTTCTATGGACGGGATTTTCGTTAAAAATCGTCAGGGAGATATGGTTCCTATCAATACGCTGGTTACCATGACACGTGTATATGGTCCGGAGACAGCATCACGCTATAACCTATTCAATTCTATTGGTATCAATGCGATTCCAAAACCTGGATACAGTTCAGGAGATGCTATTCGTGCGGTAGAAGAGGTAGCAAAACAGCACCTCCCTACAGGATATACTTATGAATTCTCAGGTATGACAAAAGAGGAAATTGTTTCGGGTGGACAGTCTACTCTTATTTTCATCTTGTGTTTGATATTTGTTTACTTCCTGCTTGCTGCACAATATGAAAGTTATATCATTCCATTAGCAGTTATCCTATCTATTCCAACAGGAATCTTCGGCGTATTTGCTGCGATTAGTCTAACAGATATATCCAATAATATTTATGTTCAGGTTGCCTTGGTTATGCTGATCGGCTTATTAGCCAAAAACGCCATTCTTATCGTTGAATTTGCTATTCAGGGACGTAAACGAGGACTTTCGATTGCAAGTGCTGCTCTAAAAGCTGCAAAACTACGTCTGAGGCCTATCATTATGACCTCTCTCGCTTTTATCGTAGGAATGATCCCAATGATGACGGCAGTTGGTCCTTCAGCACAAGGGAATCACTCTATTAGTATTGCCGCTGCAGGCGGTATGCTCAGTGGAGTTGTACTTGGCCTATTCATCATTCCGGTGCTTTTTATTTTCTTCCAATATATACAAGAGAAAGTAAGTCCAAATCCTACGGAAAAACAAGAATTGGACCAATCAGAAGTGGTTAGAGTACCCGCACATACTAATGTTTAGTGAAACAATGACAAAATTGAAATACATGAATATAAAAGTAAACATACTGATGGCTTTCATATTACCCCTTGTTGTATGGTCTTGTAAAACCGATAAACTGATCAGCAACAAGGATCTTGCTCCTGCCCTTCCTACACAGTTTCGTGATCAAGAAGAAGGAGTAAAAGAAACGAGCATCGGTTCCATTCCATGGCGAGACTTCTTTCAAGACCCTATTTTACAAGTTCTGATTGATAGTGCCATCCATCAAAATGTAGACATGCAACTCGCCATCAAAAACATCGAGTCATCGCAGCTGATGTTAAAACAAGCTAAGGCTAACTATTTGCCAAATTTGCAATTGCAGATAAAGGCAAACAGTACTAATCCATCCAATAATAGTATGAATGGGTTGAGTCTAGGACAATTTCTAGGTCAAAATCATGTTGAAGATTATACAGCATCGTTAGGACTATCGTGGGAAGCCGATCTATGGGGAAAGATCAAGAGTCAAAATACCGTAGCATTAGCTTCTTATTTACAGACCGAAGAAGCAAAAAAAGCTGTACAGACACAACTGATTTCTCAAGTAACACAGGGATATTACCAGTTGCTTATGCTTTATCAGCTACATGAGATTGCACAGCAAAATCTACGTCTTAGCGACAGTACCTTACGCATTGTCCAACAACAATACGAAGTTGGTGACATCAGTATGTTGGCTGTAGAGCAAGTGGATGCGCAACGTCTTGCTGCGGCCAGTCTTATTCCAGATTTTGAGCAGCAGATCCATTTACAGGAGAATGCCATTCAAACGTTGAGTGGTCGACTACCGCAGGAGATTAAAATCAAAGAAAAACTGGCAAATATTCAACTTCCTGACAATTGGTCTGCGGGTGTACCTGCCGATTTATTGAGCCGTAGACCTGATGTTAAGCAAGCAGAACTTGCTGTTACCAGTTCCAAAGCCTATCAACAATATGCTAAAGCTAGGATGTATCCTTCCTTAGTTATCAGTGCCGAAGCTGGAATCAATGCTTTCAAAAGCAGCAATTGGTTCAACATACCAGCTTCCCTATTTGGTGCCGTCGCAGGAAGTATTACCCAGCCTATATTTCAACGTCGTGAACTAAAAACACAATACGAAATCGCGCAAATTGATCAAGAAAAAAATGTTATCCGATTTAAACAAACAGTGATCACAGCAGTTGGTGAAGTATCTGATGCTTTAATTTCAATACAGAAATTAAAAGAAAAGCAACGCATCACTTTAGAAAGAACCAATCGATTGAAGAAAGCTATTCAACATGCCGATGTGCTTTTCGAAACCGGAATGGCAACTTACTTGGAAGTCATCACAGCTCAAAGCAATATGCTACAAAGTGAATTGGAACTTGCACAAGTTAAGAAGGCAGAACTTGATGCTATTGTCGATTTATACCGATCACTAGGTGGTGGCTGGAATCAATAATTAACATATACAAGTAGAACAAAGGAGCAAGTTTAATAGACCTGCTTCTTTGTTATTTTTAAAACTTATATAGCCCTTTTTAAAAATTATTAATTCTACAGATTATCTTTTCCCCACCTCTTAACCTTTTCGATCCACTTTTTCCGCAAATTTTCATCAGCTGTTTTTACAATACCGATGTAGCTTACCTTTACTGGAGTAACACCACAAAACTGTAGTGTTGATTTTTTCAATTGATTGATACTTGGTCTTCCATAGATAAGACGGTAATACCAGCCCGGCTGATCCAATGTCGTAATGATATGCCCAGTCTTACCTTTCAGCAGTCGATCCCAAAATATCGAATCAGATCGATACTTAAAAGCCATACCTGGTAAAAACAAACGGTCTATAAATCCCTTCATTAAGGCTGGCAATCCGCCCCACCATACCGGATGTACCCATACAAGATGATCTGCCCACAAAATCATTTCCCAAGCTTTGATTAAATCTGGTTCTAGGTCCATACGTTTGTGATAACCATATTGGAGATTAGGATTAAAATCCATATCTGCTATTGTAATCTCTTTTATTTCGGCTCCTGATTGTTCGGCTCCTTCAATATAGGCTTTTACAAGAGCAAAGTTTAGCGCATCTTTATTAGGATGTCCATTGATAATTACTATATTTTTCATTAGCGTAATTAAATTTGTAAACACTACATTTTAGCCACATCCATTAATATATTTTTACATTAATGGTTTTATATTCCACTAATTGTTGCTGCAAATCCTGTTTTTTATGCAATTCATGCGCAAAATAGACACGATTATTAAAAACATTTTTGCAAAGAGATTCAATATGTATAACTGTTGATAAGGCAGTCAATTCAGCCTGCCCTTTCTCACTGAGCACACTAATTTTCTTAAATTTTCCTTCAGTATTTGCTACCGTAATTTCGAAGACTGCTAAATCTCCATTTCCACTCGATCCGAAAACTTTCTTCCTAGTATTAAGAGACAGCTTATTAAAAATCCCGAATTGTTGCATCGTCCCTAATAACCAGGTTATAAATTTAGAATTATAGGTCATCTTGACAGAGACATCTGAGATTTTTTCAACTTTATTAAGGATATACAAATCCGGTACGTCGAAATTATAAACTTGCCGACGGCCGATTCCGAACCCAAAATTAAAATAATCGGTATCCAAAAAATGTTTAATCTGTACGGGCTCATTGTTCTGGTATCGGACAAAAGGTTTGGCAACATTTTCTGCCATAAAATGAGCTGAACTTTCTCCTGCAAGATCTTTAACAGAATAGTAAACGGCTACATCAACTTTTTCAATATCAGTCATGCTGTTTACATTCGCCTTGATCAAACCAGCAATTATTCCTCCCATCCAACCCGATGCAAATACAATCCGGCTATTGATATCATGACCTACGAGCGAGTGGTAGGCTTTCATCAATGCTGGAGTTGGTTTTGTAATATCAATATAATCCAAATGGTGTTTAACCGCAAAATGTAAAACATTGTCTTCGTTATCATTTACACTCAACACAATAATATCTATTTTTTTATCTAAAATAGACTGAAAAGTATCTGGTTGGTTGACATCAATCGTTAGTTCATTATTTTCCACAGTAGCTTTCCGACTTCCCACGAAGAGGTCAGCATCAGGATTTCTGGATTTAAGTATCCGATAAATAGTCTTTCCTACCAACCCTTTACCTCCAATAATTAAGATATTCTTTTGCATATTTTTTTTATACAAAAATATCGCTGAAAACTTAACCTCTACAGGACATATGTCTAAAAGGTAATTGTGACATAAGAACAGTTCTGACTATAAAGATTAATTTTCTGGTTAGTATTAAATTAATCTCAGAACTCTTCTTTTTCAAAAATTAATAAGGGTAAGGGAGCATCCGGTTGTCAGATATAAAAAGGGATACTTGTTGAAGTACTGAAATAATAGGATTTAGTTTTTCTACAAATTACGGCATAGTATTAAAATTTCTCGGAACATTAAAAACAATCAATATGTTAGGTTATTTCATTGGACAAGTTTGTAAATATCGGCTAAGCGTATGCGTACAAAATCTCGCTCGCGCCTTCCCTCACTTGTCCTATCAGGAAATTAACATACATCGTCATAATTTCTACCAAAATCTTGCCCGTATTATATGGGAAAATTTTCATCCTCGTCAGGTAAAATTACATTTATCAGAATCAGCCCTTGAAACGATCAATAGGCTCCAAAAACAACGAAGTCAAGCTATACTGTTATTAGGTCATTACGGAAATTGGGAGCTGATAACGAAAATACCACAATTTACCAACATACCTACACAAGCTCTATATAAACCTTTAAAAAACAGATTTTTAAATTATTTAAGTTATAAAAAAAGGGCCAAACATGGTATGCGCCTGTTACCTGCTCAACATGCATTAAGGATACTTTTACGGGAAAAACAAACTCCTTCCATTACATTATTTATTGCAGATCAATTTCCTGGAAATGACAATGGAATTGCTGTTGAGTTTTTACAACAAACTACCTTCATGTTTTCTGGTGCCGAAAAGCTAGCAAGGCAACTAAATACATATGTAGGATATGTTTCCTTACACCCCTTAAATAAACAAGTGTGGGAACTTGATATTACACCTATATGTGATCATGCGGCATCAACTTCTGAAGGATTCATAACTAGGCAATTTGCGTCCATGCTGGAAAAAAGCATACAAAAAGACCCTAGTTGGTGGTTGTGGACACATCGCCGTTGGAAATAAAAATAAAGGGTAGAGTGCCTACCAATTGTCTTAATAAAATTTAGATACTTCATATGATCAGAAATTTTGAAATTAAAAAAACAGTGCTTTGCGTATTTATAATGGTTATTTACTGCCAATTTGTGGATGCACAAGTACAAATAGAAATGAAAACCGAATATATTGGAAAATCGGACTACCGAAAATCAGAGAACGAAAAAAGCGAAAAAGTAGGTGATAGTCAAGGTGATGCTATGGTTCACCAGGCTAACATTACGATTCCTCTATCTTTAAAATTGAACGAAAATAAACGTCCCACACTCTGGGCTATAAGTGCGAATGGTGCTTATGCAAAGCTGGACAATAAAAACTTTACAGCGCCCTTAGTGGTAGATGAAATATTAAATATTGGGATGAATCTAACTCATTTAAGACCTTTGAACGACCGGTGGTCAATACTGGCGACTATCGGTGGAGGTATTTTTATGTCAAATACTGATTTTTCAAAAGCAGGATTCAAAAATGTACTTGGCAATGTCGGAACTGTTTTCATTCGTCACTTAAAACCAAATTTGGATTTAGGCGGTGGTATTATGGTCAACAATTCTTTTGGTTTCCCAATGGTCTTTCCTGCCCTTTATCTCAACTGGAAAACTGAGGGGAAATATGCTGTAAAGATAGCTCTTATGCAGGGCTTAGAGCTATCCGTAGGATATGATTTGACGAAAAATTTCCGGTTAAATCTTATCGCAGAAATGAATGGCCAGACAGCTCTTCTACAACAAGAAGGAAAAGATAAAATGTTTTCACATTTATATATGATTGCGGGTTTTCGCCCAGAAATAAAAATAGGAAAAAAGATATCAATACCGCTAACCGTTGGTATGAATCTGTGGCGACCAGCTCAGATCACAGATAGAACATTGAAAAGTATGTTTCAAGATAAAGAGTATTATTTCAGAGCATCTCCCTATGCATCGGCAGGTTTAAAGATGAATTTATAATAAAGCAAAAGGAGTCAGATATTATCACTATAAATCTGACCCTTTAACATATTTTAAGAGGCAATCTATATTCAAAGATACAAGACAAAAAATAGTTATAAAATGCCTCTAAAAATTATTATTATACCCATCTAAACCTTAATGATTACTTTTTATTCATTAAGGTCACATTGATAAATCAATATCACATTAGCGACTAAGAAGTAATCTCTTTTCGTATACGACTCAGATGTCTTTGCGTAATACCAAGGTAGGAAGCGAGATAATGTAATGGGATTTGCAAGATAAATTCTGGTTGATTTTTGAGCAACGATGCATAACGTTGGGCGGCAGTTTCCTTCTGCAATTGAAAAACTCGTTTTTCCAATTCTAGATATTGCTGTTCTGCTATAATCTTAAGAAACATAGTCCATATCGGCTTCTCAAGAACCAATTGATCAAGTTTATTTTTCTGAATCACATATAATTCTGTCGGCACAATAGCTTGTATGGCTTCCACACTAGGACCACCAGTTATAAAAGAAGAATAGGCCGCCATAAGATCATTTGGAAATCGAAAACAATAAGTAATATCGTCACCATTGGGAGTTGTATAAAAGGAGCGAAAGATTCCAGATCGAATAAATGCCACTTCATTACTTTTTTCATGCTCACGAGCAAAATAATCTCCTTTACTCAACTTTCTGATCGTAAAAAGTTGAAGAACTTGTGCAATCTCCTCTTCCGAAAAAATTCCAAAATCACGAAAAAATGCTGCTATCATTTATGCTCTATATCTAATTTCAGTACGTTCTAACAAAATTATTATTACAAAGCTACATTTTATCTTTTGCAGATAGATCTATTCATGCGCTATAGTTATTCGTTTTACATTTAAGCCTATAAAATTTATTTTTTGTAATTTTGAATCAATAATAGAAGACTCATTAAAACAGAATATACATTGGAAGAACTACAGTACAGCAAGATATATGGAGCAGAAAACGCGGGTATTCCGTTAGTAGTTATACACGGCTTATTTGGCATGTCCGATAATTGGGGAACATTTGGCCGCAATTTTGGAGAAAAAAGACAAGTGCATCTTTTGGATCTTCGTAATCATGGGCGCAGTTTTCATAGTGAAGAGATGTCTATCGAAGTTATGGTTGATGATCTATCTGCCTATATCGCATCTATTGGAGCGGATCAAATTGATCTTATTGGACATTCATTAGGTGGTAAAGTTGCCATGCAATTTGCTATAGATCATCCTGAAAAAGTAGCCAAATTGATTATAGCTGATATTGCCCCCAAATCCTATCCTCCGCATCATGAAGATATATTCAATGCACTAAGTGCCGTTAATATTGAAACTGTCGAAAATCGTAAAGACGTACAGATAGCACTTGAGCACTATATTAAAGAACCAGGAGTTGTCCAGTTTTTATTGAAGAACGTGTATATCAAAGAAGAACGAAGTCTAGGGTGGCGTTTCAATCTAGACGTTCTGAAAGGTAAATACACTTCGTTTATCACAGTAGGTGTCAAATCAGGTATATTTAAAGGACCTACTTTATTTTTGGCTGGTGAAAAGTCACGATACATTCTGCCCGAAGACAAAGCAAATATCGAAAAGCAGTTTCCAAAAGCCATAATAAAAACAATCCCTAATGCAGGACATTGGGTACAGGCAGAAAATCCACAAGCATTTGATGCTTGTGTTGCCGAGTTTTTAGATAATTAATAATAAATTAAATCCCGGTATAAATTTCATTGTTATCACTAGTTCTATTTTAATAATGACAGAAAATCTAAAAACACTCCGATACGTTTACCGGAGTGTTTAAAAACTCATTCATTGTGTTCTTGCACAAACGTATATTTGGAGTTTATACATCCTGTTATTTTTAAATCGAGTATTGCATGAACGATGCTCTTCTTGTCACTTAAAAGTTAAGATATAGCAACCTTAATAAAATGTAATATCACATTGATGCGTTAAAATAGATGCCGATGAACACTACCAGCACCCAAATAAGGAAAACCTCCAAAATTACTATTGGCTATACACAAGCTCTTACTTTTACCCTTTCGCAACACCGAAAAGTTGAATCCTTTTGCGATTCCTTTTACATTGGACTATTCTGAGATTTTAGTAATTGTATCTACTCCAAGATCATCATTTGCAGCAGAATTAATCGCGCAATTATCCAATTCTCCATACGAATTAATTCCCCAACTATAAAGGTCAGTGTTACTTTTTGAGGCGAGTACCGTTACATTAAATGCCGATAAATTTTCCCGGTCTTTATCTATCCCTACCTTCGGAACATCTTTATTCCCTTTATACAGATATCAAATCTCCTGGTATCTATGCAACACAATTGCCAAATGGCAGTTACCTGGGGATTACAGCAATTGAAGGTAAGCCGATTACAGCTAATGTCAATTTTAGTGTTTGTGATCTCATTATTATTGATTCTATATTTAACTAAACTGTCTGGAATATCTAAGATTTTAAAAAACTTGCTACACTGAAAAACAAGATGATAACCTGAATCACAATGGAATCTTTTATCATAATTTATTTCATGCTTTTTCAATAAGTGGCTTCGAATAAAAAGGCTTGAATGCATTAATGGATTTCCTAGCAAAAAATTGATTTTAAACTCATTACAACTACAGATTAAACTTACTGTTTCTACTTCTTCTCCACTCTCATCTATCTTAATAAAATTTGCGTCTATGGTACCAACAACCTTATGATTTTCCATAAATAAAAATTGAATCTCTAAGCGATTACTATTTCATCCGCATCCATCATCGCTACGTATTTCCCTCGCACTTTACTTACTCCATAATTTCGTGTGGCATAATTTCCAACATTATCTTTCAGGGAATACAACTTTATCCTACTATCTGGGAAAGTATTAATAATTTCTATTGAACGATCAAAGTATCCATCATCAATAATAACGAGTTTACGAAATTAATAAAATTACCTTAAAAGATGTTTAATTTCTTTAAAAACAGTTTGCAATATTGTAACAAGGTGTTAATACTAACAAACCAAAATGATATTTTATTATTATACATGTGTTAATATTAGCATCTCTGTGTAAATATATTTTTAGAATTTAAATAATAGAATAGCTTTATACCGCTATTGAAAATAACAAATTAAAACTTCAATGATTTAGTAAGATTTAACCATATTCTTTTAAAAATAGACTGATCTTCAGTGATAATATCTGCATCAGCCAAAATACCTGGTTTCAGTTTGATAACAGAATCTTGCTCACTTCTAACCAAAACTACCTTAGAAAAGAAAACACTGTCTTTAATTGGTATATCGGATATGTATTGAATCTTCCCTCTTAAGTATCCGTATTCCTGAAAGGAATAGCTTTGCACTTTGATCAGTACATCCTGTCCCATTTTTACTTTTGACGACAGCCCTTGGGGGATTAGTATTTCGCCATAATAATCATTGTTATTGGCATTGACATAAAATAATTCTTCTCCCACTTTCACCAATTGATTTTCCTGCAAAAAGTCTCCATATTGCAAAGTTCCTCTGGAGGTACTACTGATCACATATTGTTTTTTCCAATTTTCAGCATCGCTAATAAAAGTATTCAGTGATTGGAAGAACTTCTTCTCTTCCTCAAACATCTGATTATTGATCTCGGACAACTCCTTATCTTTAGAGAGAAGATTGCTCTGATTACTGATAATGGTATTTTCTGTTAGGGGAATAGATTGACGTTTAGCTAGTAATAGTGCCTCTTTTTGCTGAAGTTCAAGCTGGCTGATCACTTTTTTATCGGCCAATATCTGATACTTGGCGTATTCCTCTTCCGCAAGGGCCAGTTCCTGTTTTTGAAGGTCAAATCCCTGATGAATACGCTGGCTCTGTTCATTGATATACTTGACTTCATTTATGATGAACCTTTTTCTTTTATGATAAATCCCTTCTTTGTTTGTAGCGACATAGCTCAGATAGGCAAGATAAAAATTCTGATAACTATTCTGAAGCTCTCCTAATTCCAACTCTGTAGGAGCAACAATATCTTTGAGATCGGTTAAGCCAAAGGTTCCGCCTCTGACTTTTTTCATCTTATCGAGTAGGCTCAATACCTGGCTATGGTCCGCTACGCTTTCCAGATAGGCGATGTCGGTATTTTCATCTACTAAAACGCCATCATTCACCAACATTTTGACCAAATTTCCACTGATTTTACTAGTCAATACTTTGGGCGAATTGCTGGTATTAAATTTCATCGATACGGTAACCACTTCGGGATAACGGATAAAAAATGAAAGTCCTAAGATCATAAACACCGTAAGTACAATAAAAGTAATTCCTCTTTTGAGCAACCAAGATGGTGGTTTGGAAATGATCTCCTGTAAGTCTTCAGAATGGACATCTTCTTCCATAAATGTTGTCTTTTCCATAGTCGTTAATTTCCTAGTTCCAATTGATTTTTGACCAGCTCATAGTAGCTTGCTCTTAATGCTGTCAATTCCTGATGTGTTCCCTGTTCTATTACTGCACCTTTTTCAAGTACGATGATATTGTCTGCATTTTTAACCGTACTCAGGCGGTGTGCCACGACAATGACGGTACGATTATTGAAAAATTGATCTAACTTCTCTACAATCTCTTTTTCGTTATTAGCGTCTAAAGAATTGGTAGCTTCATCCAAAAAGATATATGCCGGGTTTTTATAGACTGCTCTTGCGATCATTAAACGTTGCCGCTGCCCCTGGCTAATACCTTTCCCAGCTGTACCAATTTTTGTTGCTAGACCAAAGGGCTCATTGGCAATAAAATCTTCCATATTGGCAACATTGATTGCATCATTGAGTAATGTTTTGTCTGCAAACTCATCATTGATAGCAATATTGCGTTCAATGGTATCAGCATATATATAATTTTCTTGAAGTACGGAACCGCAACTGTCTCGCCAAAGTCCAAAATCAATCTGATCCAGTTTTTTCCCTCCAATCAATATCTCTCCTTCTTCGGCATTGTAATAACGTAAAAGTAGCTTGATAATGGTCGTTTTGCCACTACCGCTCGTGCCAACTATCGCGGTTGTTTTTCCTTCGGGAAACGTCAGATTAAGTTTGGTAAAAATCGGATCATTTCCTGCTCCGAAATAACGAAAAGTCAGGTTTTTGATTTCGATCGTTTTGTTTTCAGGCAACTGTCTGAGATAGTCTTTTTGGATATTTTCCTCTTCCTCTGTTTCATAAATTTCATTTAGTCGTTCCAAGCTAATTTTTGCATCTTGAAAGGACTGCATAAAGCCAAGTAGGGATTCAACGGGACTACTTACCATACCTACTATATACTGAATGGCCATCATACCACCTAGCGTAATATCACCATCGATAACTGATTTGGCGCTAATGTAGGTGATTAGAATACCTTTTGCCTGGTTGATCGCCATAGAGCCAATTGATTGGTATTGTGCTAGTGCCAAACTTTCTACTTTAAATTTAAAAAGTTTAGCCTGTAGGGCCTCCCAGCCCCATCGTTTTTGCTTCTGCGCGTTATTAAGTTTGATGTCTTTAATGCTCTGGATCATTTCGACCATATAGGTCTGATTTTCTGAAGCTATCTTAAATCTTTTCTCGTCGAGTTGTCGGCGATATTTCATAAAGGCTAGAATCCACAGTGTATACAGCACTGTCGCGGCAAAAAACACCAGAAAGATTGTTTTATTATAGATAATGAGCAAAGTGCCAAAAATAACCATATTAACCAATGAAAATAAGGTATTTAATGTACTTCCGGTAAGAAAAGATTCAATCCGCTGCTGGTCTGACATACGCTGCATAATATCTCCATGAGTCTTAAGATCAAAGAAATTCATCGGTAACTTCATAAGCTTGATCAGCAAATCTGTCAATATGGAAATATTGACGCGTGTACTAATATGCAACATAATCCAAGATCTTATAAATGAGACAGCAGTACTGCCCACAAAGAGCATCAGCTGAGCAATCAAAATCAGATTTATAAAGCTGATATTCTTAGTGTTGATGCCGATATCAACAACAGACTGGGTAAGAAAGGGTGCTATTAAAGACAATACTGTACCCAATAACATACCTAGAATAAGCTGCAAAAACAGCTTCTTGTATTTAAAGAAGTAGGTGAAGATTTTGGTCCACTCCAACTTTAATTCAGGCTCTTCTTCGTCAATCTGATAAAAATCAGGTCCCGGGCTTAATATTAATGACAATCCTGCGTGCAGTTCTTTGGTAGAAAACCAATTTTTAGCAAATTCTTTCTCTTCATAGCTAAGCAGTCCTGCTGCAGGATCGGATAGGTAATATTTGCCACTTCGAATTTTATGAAGTACCACAAAGTGGTTCTGGTTCCAATGTAATATACATGGTAACTCAACTTCCTTGAGCTGTTCCAGTGATAGCCGAACACCATAAGTACGAAACCCCAACTTCTCAGCAGCCTCACTGATGCCTAAAAGATTAACACCATTTTTGGTCGTTTGGCATAGCTTGCGGATCTTATGAATGGAAACTAGTTTTCCATAATGTTTAAAAATGATACGAAGACAGGTGGCACCACAGTCCATCTCATCCATCTGTTTATAATGTGGGAATCGTTTTAACAAAATAAATTTATAAATATTAAAAAATAGTATCTGAATTTTATCATTACCAAAACTCAAGTTTTTAAAATTTGAACGCTGAAGCTTCAATTTTATAATAAAAATAAGCCAATGGTCAT
Source organism: Sphingobacterium sp. JUb56 (assembly GCF_014191365.1). Taxonomy (NCBI): domain Bacteria; kingdom Pseudomonadati; phylum Bacteroidota; class Sphingobacteriia; order Sphingobacteriales; family Sphingobacteriaceae; genus Sphingobacterium; species Sphingobacterium sp. JUb56. The sequence goes on from NZ_JACHWL010000002.1 coordinate 270,133, forward strand.
GGTGGGACACTTTAATCTGAATAAGTTCAGATCCGTATATAATATTTTAGAAAAAGTGTTTAAGATCTTTTATATTATATTGATCAGGAAGTTCTCGCCCATTAATAAACAATGTAGGAGTAGCTCTAATTTTCATCTCATCACACCAATCACGCATAGCAAATACTTTCACCCTTTGTTGCTCTAACTCACCTTTCAAAGGATATTTTGTTGCAAATATGGAGTAATCTTTATTAGGAGACATGTACCAATTATCCAAAGCTTCATGTACTTTTAATTTTCCAAATTTTTCTTGAATAGCTAATAAATGTTGTACAGGTGCGGTTCTAATATCCCGCTCCTCACCACTAGCTGTAAAAATAATACGTACGCTAACATTTTTATTATTTTTAATAATATTTTCTAATTCAGGATGTGCTTTAGCACACGGTCCACAATACGGGTTGCACACTTTTATAATTTCAATTGTGGCATTATCATCTCCTATAAGAACTCCTATATTATTAACAGGAACCGTGATTTGATTACTTTTCTCTAATAAGGAATTAAAGATTGACGGATTATAACGAAATTTCATCCATTTCATCATATATTCTTTACTATCATTTGCTCTTTTTAAAACAGGAATAGCAAAATAAATCAGCAACATAGTCGCTATACCTAAAAATAGATTAATGAATAAATGATGGTAATTTATTTTTCCAACATCAAATGAATAATATTGAAAAAATATAACTGAAATAAACAAGTTTATGGCAATTAACCCTTGAATAAGTAAGCATAAAGGGCACCATTGTTTTACAATGCGCCATTGATAATATATCGAAAATATCAAATAAGGACTTACCAAAATGGATAAAGATGCCCATAATAAGAGATTACTAGCTTGTCCGAGAAAAAAAATATTGCTAATAAAGAGGCTTATGAACAAACTCCCCCCCCATACTGTCCAAGAAACCCCGAGAAATGAAGATTGCTTTGAGGACAAAACAGAGGTACAATTAGATTTTTTACCAAATGAACCACAGACTTCTCTTACAAGAGGGTCATGAGAATTGATATCATGTCTAATTAATAAGCAAGTTACAAGTGCTCCAACCAAACTTGTAAAAAGAAAAATTCCCCCTACAAAAGCTATCAAAGAGTAACCGTGAATAAAAATATTGAAAATCGAACCTGCAAATACACTGATCAACAAAAAGATAGGTAAAAATTGAATAATGTTATCCGTTATTTCTAACCTCCTATTTTCCTTATAGTTGGCTTCATCTTTTGCCATTTCTCCATCAAGCAATAAAATGATAGCCTTATCCATTTTTTCAAAATTCTCTATCGAACTATAAACCGGCTTTTGGGAATTAGGGTCCATGTATGTCAAACCGGTCTCATCAGCATAAGTTACAACAGTGAAGCTAGATGTCGGCCAACCTTCTTTCTGAATGGAACATATAAATGGTGTTTCAAACTCTTCATAAGAGTGACTTCCTTTACGAACTGCCATACCAGAAACATTATATTCTGCCAAAATATCTTTTAAAGAAAGTAAAGATGGATATTCAACATGGGTTTCTAGAAGGTTTTTAAGGTTTGACTTCGTATACTTAATTTTACAGTCATTAAGTACAAACGTACAAGCATAATAAAGGTCGTTATAACTTTTACTTTGTAGCAAAGTGAATTGATTCATAAGTTAAGTATTTGGTTGATTAGAAAACTATTATATAGTCTCCAAAAGCTTTCTAAAATTCAAGTTTATATTCTAAAGTAAATATTAGTTCCTTCATATTAAAATCACAAATTACATCAATCGATTGCGTAATTTTTATTAAATAAACCTTTACTTCTCCTAGCTACGAAGTGCTCTTCAAAATCTAATGAAGAAGAAACTTAAGGTTATTATAAAATACAATATTTTAAAAATAAATGATAAAAAGTAACCTGAAAAGAAATTTCCAAAAGCCATAATAAAAACAATCCCTAATGCAGGACATTGGGTACAGGCAGAAAATCCACAAGCATTTGATGCTTTTGTTGCCGAGTTTTTAAATCAATAAAAAGAAGCTTCTTATAACTTTCTTTTCTAAAAAAGGTTTCCAAAATAGGAAATTCTAGTAAAATATAAAGCCTCTTGAAAAAATCAAGAGGCTTTATAGTATTATTCTTCATCGCTGCATCAAGTATACACCTAAAAATTTAGTCTCTTATCAAAAGTACTCCTTCTTGAATACCAAAATCATTCTTCTGGTCTGATTTTAATATTGTTCGACAGGCATTAAGATATTCTCCTATTTAACTAAGACTAGTGAAGTAGTTATACAGATATTACATCGAGATAAAATAGAGGATATATAGAGCTTTACCTCTACGAACCCTCTAGAAACCCTCTATTATTACTCAATAAAATCTTTATAAGATATAGATCAGCTCATCACATGTGTACAAGAAAGTCTAGCTGAAAAGTGCTTACATTTTTAATTCACCGGGGGAAATACCGTAATACTTTTTAAATGCACTACTGAAATTATTTTGATGTCCATATCCCGTCAACAATGCTACTTCATATACTGTCTTTTTATCCGCTAACAAATAATTTTTTGCTTTTTCCATACGTACACGTGTTAGATAATCGTGAATAGTAACTGAGAAATATTCTTTAAAATCTTTACGCAGTTTACTTTCACTGGTTAACACTTCTGCAGCCAGTTCTTTTTGGGTCGGTGGATTTGCGATACGTTGCTCCAGGATGTGTCGTGCCATTTCAAGCCGTTGAATATCTTCCTCATGAAACAAGGAATCCGTATTTCCTTTTTGTTCGTTGTACTGTTCAAATTGGTACATCAGCAATTCAACAATCCGAGATTCGGTATGTAATCTTCTTATTTCTCCTTTTTTCTTCGATTCAATTAATTCAGAAATGGTATGTTGCATTTCGTAAGTAGCAACAAGATCTTCTTCAGAAAATGAAGCATATTGCCCTTTTTCGATCTCATGCACAAACTGTTGATGGAGCAATGAATCTCTCTTAATTAAATTGAGGTAATATTCTTTAGATATAACTGCTATAAAATAAATATATTCAATACCAGGTTCTACTTGATGGGTCGTTCGCACAGAAGGAATGTAACGAATATTATGTCTGCTCATGCCATAGGGCATTTTTGCATCTTTTGGTTTAAAAAATATAAATTGACTTGTAATCGTTTCACCTTCTATTTCAGTGAGGATCTGTACAGGTCTATCAAAGTTCATTTTAGAATGTAATATAAAAAGACCAGAAGTTGAAAGTTGAAAATTCTCCATATGTACAGGCCCCATTTCAATAATGGTTTTGTTTTCAACCAGTGGTTTCTCTGGCACATAACCGTCCGGGATTTCTTCCTCAAAAAGCCAATCTTCCAACTCTACTATTTTACTTTTCACTAACATGATTACAGTTTAAAATAAGCTTTGCGCAGTTAAAATTAATGAAATAAGCTGGAATATTAAAATTATTTATAATCTTTCTAAATAACTATCAAATTCAACATGCATTTCTTCAAGTTGAACATAAGGTTTCAATGTTCTTGGATTCATCGTCACATTTGATTCGACTGAAAAAATAGTATAGATTTCTTTCTTATTCAAAACCTCCACTGGCGTACCATCAAATAGCTTTCTGCCATTTTTGAGCATCATAATGCGATTGGCATATGTAGCTGCAAAATTAACATCATGTACGATCAAAATAACCATGAGTCCTTTGCGCGCCAATGCTTTGGCAATACCTAAAACTTTCTGCTGATAATGTAAATCCAATGCTGAAATAGGCTCATCTAAGAGCAAGAGTGCATCTGGATTATCCCATATCTGTGCTAAGACCCGAGCTAAATGGACACGTTGCTGTTCACCTCCTGATAAACTTAGAAAATCACGGTCTGCAAATGATGCTACACCACAAAGTTTCATTGTTTCGGCTACAACTTCGAGATCATGCGCTTGAGGTACATTTTTATAATGTGGATAACGACCCATTAATACAATTTCATCGACTTTAAAACTTAAAGTCATTTGCTGTTGCTGACTCAATAAAGCTCTACATTGTGACAAAATATATGGAGTATAATCCGACAGTAGCTTTCCATTTAAGTGAATGCTCCCTGAGCAGGGTTTCTTTTCTCCGCAGAGTAATCCCATCAAAGTAGATTTTCCTGCGCCATTGGCACCTAACACAGCCAATACCTCTCCCTTCCGTACTTGAAAAGTAACATCTTTCAGGAGTTTTCTTCCCTTGATTTCGTAATTAAGTTTCTCTACACGTAACATAACAGACCCTATATTTGAACTAATTATTTTTCCTTTATCAAAATATATAAAAACAAAGGAGTTCCCAATAGGGCGGTGATCACGCCAATTGGAAGCTCTATTGGAGCAACCGAAACCCGAGCTATAACATCTGCTAGCGTCAGCACCAAAGCGCCAAACAGCAACGATCCAGGTAAAACAAATCGATGATCTGCCCCACCTATAAGACGAATAATATGAGGAACAATCAAGCCCACAAAACCGATAATGCCTGAAACTGCTACAGAAGCTCCTACAGCTAAAGTTGAAAGGACTACAACCCATCTTTTGATACGGTCGGTTTGTACACCTAATAAATCGGCCTGCATTTCACCGAGAGCGAATGCATTTAATGATTTTCCAAAAAAAGGTAAACAGATTAAGGGAATAATTATAAACGGAGCAACTGCCAACAAATTGTCCCAAGTAGCTCCACCCAGACTACCAAGCAACCAAAATGTAATGGTCCTTAATTGCTGCTCGGTCGAGACATAGGTCATCAAGCCCGTCAGTGCACCAGCAAAAGCATTGATAGCAATTCCAGCCAATAACATCGTTGTTACGGATGGCTTACCATTTTTACTAGCTATGCGATAAACCAAAAATGCTGTTAAACCTGCACCTGCAAACGCTCCAAAAGCTAACACATAGTAACCGATCCAAGCTGAAATTGAGGTGAAAACCAGTGCTTCAAAAGCAATGATCATGACCGCAAATAACGATGCGCCAGATGATATACCGATGAGTCCGGGTTCTGCTAATGGATTACGAAATATTCCCTGGATAGCTGCACCAGAGATACCTAATGCTGCACCTACAAGTATTCCCAGCAATAAGCGTGGTAATCGAATTTCAAAAATGACATCCTCATGCATACTGTTGATGGGTGTTGCTGATGCTAAATGCGTTTTTTGCATCAACAAGGAAAAAATATCTTTGGGAGGAATAAAATAAGCCCCTAATCCCAAGGAAATTATACACACGACAATTAAAATTGATACAAGTGCCAGTAAAATTAGCTTCTGTCTTTTATACACATCGATTACTTTGAATCCATTATTCTTACAAAACCTCGGTGCAATTCCAAAATTGCATCAGGTAGCCGATTACTAAAATTGACTAATAAAGAAGCATTCATTGTAAGAATACGTTTATTTTTTCCTGCATTGGTAATTCTCATACCCGGTAACTTCAAAATCGCTTCCTCACCACCTAAGCTACTTGCTCCAAAGTCAAACAGCAATATAATATCAGGATTAGCTTGTACCAGAGCTTCCGTCGTATAAGGTTTAAAATCAGAAAACTCTTGAATAGCATTCTTTCCTCCAGCTAAATGGATGATTGCATCTAAACTACTCCCCTTACCGGCGACACTCATAGTGCCCGTACCGCGTGCATAAATAAAAAGAACTTTTGGAGGAACTTTACCCTTATTTTCACTTTTAACCAATTCAGTAATACGGTTCAAACTTAACTTTGTTTGGGATACCACTCCTTTTCCGAGCTCAGGTTGACTAATGGCATCAGCCACTTGTTGGATATAATTTAAAGCGCCTGGAATTGTATAGTTGGGTTTTAAGGCTATATATTTTACACCAGCTGCGCGTACTTGTCGAATGATTGCTGCAGGAACTTCACCTTCATTTGCTAAGATGATATTCGGTTCAAACGAAAGTAATCCTTCTGCTGAAACTGAACGATTTTTACTTACACGTGGCAAAGCTGCGGCAGCCATAGGTGAGACACTGGTCACGTCGGTAGCAACAACACGATTTCCCACACCTAATCCAAATATCGTCTCAGTAATGGAACTGTTCAATGTAATAATCCGTTGCTGTGCATGTACGCTAAAAGGCAAACATGTGAAACAATGGATTATTATAATAAAGCAAAATCTACTCATTCTTTTTTCTTTAATTCAAGTTAAACGCATCATGACAGGAAAACTTATCTAACGCTTTTCAATACAAAACAAATCAATAATCAGTCTAAATACAAATTAATTTAAATTTACCTTTTGCTTGTACTTTAGATAAAAACAAGTCAAACACCACTATAAATCAGTCAAATACATCAATTAAAAAATTATTATAGGATATAATCAAATCGAATTAAATAGAATTAATGCCAGTTTTCATAGAGAAAAGTTCAATTCAATTGCCTTTTTTTGTAATATTATTTAGATTGATTAAAAATAACCTAGTGTTTACAACAAGATCCTTACTACGAACAAGTTCTCTCCTGATATTTTGTGCATGCAACTTAATAGTAGCTCATGCCCAAGATAAATTACAGATTAGTGGCACTGTAAAAAACGAATCTAACAAAGCGATACCAAACGTAACGGTTTATTTATATCCTGATAAAAAGGCTATAAGGACAGACACTTCGGGCCATTTCTATTTTAAGCAGCTTTATGCAGGTAGCTATGATTTAGAAGTTCAAGCTCTTGGCTATAAGAAGTTCCAACGAACCATTGATCTAGAAAATAAAAAACAACATCTGAACATTGTATTGGAGACCGATAACCGCCATATTGATGAGGTACAAGTAAACCGTAAACTGGAAGCGGTAGACAATCTTATTAAAGCGGAAAATGCAGCTATGCCTGTTAAGATTATTACCAAACGTGAAATCGAATTGATGGGTAGTCGCCGACTGGATGAAGTACTGAAAGAACAAACAGGGATAGCCATAGTCAATGACATTGCTGGGGGATCAAGAGCTGTCGGCGTACAGATACAGGGTTTTAGTAGCAACTATGTGATGGTATTGGTCGATGGACAGCCCATGTTAGGGAGAAACAGTGGAAATTTTGATCTATCAAGAATTTCAGTTACAAATATAGAACGAATAGAAATTATTAAAGGGGCTTCATCTTGTCTCTATGGCAGCGATGCTTTAGGCGGTGCTATTAATATCATTACACGACATGGTGCAGTGACGCCACAGCTACACAGTTCATTTCTATATGGCACATTAAATACGGTAGATGCAACTTTAGAAGCTGAAACACCTTTTGACAATCAACGTGGAAGTATTGTTTTATCCGGGAACTACTACCGGACTGATGGATTTAATACCGACAAAAACTATCTGCAGTCAAATAGTACCACTTATCCCCCATATACCAATTACAGTTTTCAAGGACGCACACGTTATCGTATCAGTAAAAATGGAACAATGGGTATTACGGCGAGGTATGCTGGCCGAGTATCAAAGATGATCAATGCCTGGTCTGAACAGACCATATTGAAAGATACCCAGAAAGATCAGGACATCAACATAGCAGCAAGTTATGATCATAACTTTGAATCAGGGATTCGGAGTATGTCTCGCTATTATTATTCTCGTTTTCACTCAGAAATTGCGGCACAGTGGCTACAACAAGGAGTATTGGCCGGCGCTGAAGAATTTGGTCAAGATGTACATCGCATAGAACAACAATTTGCTTATAGTCCAATTACAAAACTAAAATTTACTGCCGGTATCGGTGGAAGTCTAGAGGTAATGGATGATCAAAAACTGGATGCTAAAAGATCGCTAAATACCGGTTTTGTATACCTACAGACCGAATGGAAACCGGTTGACAGGCTACTGACCACATTGGGACTACGCTATGACCAAACGAATGTATATAATGGTCGTCTCAGCCCAAGTCTTGGTTTACAATACCATATTAATTCAACTCTTGTTGCCAAAGCAGGTTTTGGGGCAGGATTTAAAGCTCCTGATTATAAAATGCGGTATCAGGTATTCTACAATCCAGCAGCAAACTATATGGTAGTTGGTACTGAACGCGTGGCAGATGTTATTTCAGCAATGGATGTGGCTGGTGAATTGAGCTATAAAAACAGTTATATGTTGAATTTAGTCGCAGGAAATCTAAAAGCGGAAACTAGCCTGTCTAATAACATTGGTTTAACATGGAATGCTAGTCAAAAAATTCAAGCTGATATTTCCGTATTTTATCATCGCATCAATAATCAGATCAATACTGTTAGTGTCGGGAATGGGACTAATGTGGCTCAAATATACAGTTACCGTAATCTACCAAAAGCCATGAACAAAGGCTTCGAAACTTCAATTACTTATCAGGCAAACAAAGTTTTACAGTTTTCTGTAGGCTATCAATATTTGATCGCAAAAGATTTAAGTGTCTTAGACAGTATAGCAAGCGGAAACTTTCCCTACAATCAAATCAATAATCCGCAAACAGGAGAATATCGCCAAAGTAAAAAATCAGATTATTGGGGTATTGAAGATAGATCAAGACACATGATCAATTTTAAAACACAATATGAATATAAACCCTGGGATATGAATATCAATGCAAGAATTAATTTCAGAGGAGATACGCCATTTCAAGAATATAATGGAAACCAATTCATAGACAAGAATGATATCTTCATTCCATACCACACTCTTTTAAATATGACTGTTGAAAAAAGTCTTATGAAAGGAAAACTTACTTTTCGTCTCATTGGAGATAACCTATTTAATTTTACTAGCCGGTATTTATTGGGACAACCAGGTCGCATAATTATGGGTGGACTAAGTTATCGTTGGATCAAAGAATAAGTTTTCACCGATCACATTCCATGTAGGCATAGAATAACAGAACCTAATTTTTTAATAGTAGATAATCCTCATTTCAAGATGAATTATAATTAAAATTGCTACAAAATGAATACAATAAAACTAATAATAGCTGAATGCAGCATATTGATTTCTTTTAGTAAAATAGGTCGCTGTATTTTCTATACAGTTATCGTACTCCTTATTGCTTCTTGTGGCAAGGATAAGGAGTATAATATTGTACTTGAAGATGGCAAGAGTATCGTCATTAAAGATCTTCCAGGTGATACCGATGCTTCTATGGGAGATGGAACAGAAGGTAAAGAAAAACGCAACTTTTATACTTTCTTATTTCGTTTCAAGGATCAGAAACAAATTTGGATTAAGACAAAAGCAGATTCGGCGCAATGGTTAAAAACCAAAGATTGGGACTTAGCTTTTACTGGCCCTTATAATTCCGAAGTTTTTGTCAACAATTCGCAATATCAATATAACCCAGGATATCAAGGAGAGGCTAACAATACCGCAGTCATTTTACTCAAACAACCCTATCAAAGTATCGCCCTCGCTCCTTCGGATGACGAGTTTAATAAAAGTGAAGTTAACAAAATCGGATGGGCATCATCAGAAGGTTCAGATGGGTGGTTTCGTTATAGCCTGAACAATCACATTATGCAAGCGCTACCTAACAGAACATATGTCATTCGACTTCCTGATGGAAAATATGCTAAGTTACAACTTATCAATGCCTACAAAGGCAATCCATCTGCCGTTACAAATATGAACTGGCCAGCTCCCTATTATACATTCAAATACTATGTACAAGAGGATGGTAGTAAGGCGTTAAACACAAACACGCTCTAAAAAATGAAAATTAATTATCCGTTAATAGTATATTCTGCCATAAATTTTATCAAATAATATTTATGGTAAAGTAATTTTCATAGATGCTGATCATATCATAAAAATAAAAACGCAAATATACCATAGTGTATTAATGAGTAAATGATTCCAAATCTCTTAATAATCCACAGGCTAGTGATTATCCTTAAAAAAATATTAAACTTCTAATTAACAGCTATTTAACAAGAAATATTTGTTGATTATTACAACTAACAAATAAGCTTAAAAGCTAAACTCTAAAAAGCAAAAAGCATAGATTAAATATCATTTTTAATATACAATGGATAAGCTAAACTCATTACCTTTACTATTATTTAGAATTAATATAAATAAAGATAGCAATCAAATAACCTGATCATATAACCACGGGAATAATTGAAATTATAGTATTACAATATATAGCACTAAAAATGAAAATAACAAAAACTAATACCCTTTTAAAATTCGTTGCAATCTTTGTTTTTTTAACATTGCTAGGCGCCTGCAGTAAAAGCGATCCTAAAATAGAACCAGAACCTAATCCAGAAATTTCAGAAGGAATGTTCAATCGCTTAATTTCAGTAAAGAACTTTGGAGAGGACTTACCAACGGGAACTTTACCCACAACGAAGCAATCGCCTATATATTATAGTTTAGAACAGAATAAGGCTATTACGCCAGATTATAGGCTGACAACACGTTGGGATATTTCTTTCGCAGAGATATACAGGAGTTTTGTCAATTGCAATAATAGTTCAAATGGATACGGAGTAGGTGGACCTGGTAAAGGTGGAATTTATCTAGTCAAGAAAAAATTTGAAGATGTTATAGATATTCCCTCCGATGCTGAATTCCGTAGAGGAGAAAAGGCCTATGGAACAGATGACTCTGGAACTTTTGGAGAAGGTCTGGGATGGTATCTATATGATTTTGGTGGCGACATCAAAGGTGGTGGAGCCGAAAACAAAAAGCATGTTTGTTATCCAATTGAAGGGCATACCTTGGTAGTACGCACAGCTAATGGCAATTATGCAAAAATCAAAATTCAGAGCATCTACAAAGACTTATTAGATCCAAAAGATTGGTATAAAACTTCACCCACACCATTCTTTACTTTCCAATATGTATTAGCGAAATCCGGGAGTACCAAATTTGAAATCAAGAATTAAATAATAATATCCATAAAATACGATAGTTCAATATTTAGATAAAATGAAAAGAATATACACTTTTATAAGCATACTATTCCTAGGGTTACTGTTTAGTAACTGTACTAAAACGGAGGATCTGCCTTTACTTCCCAGCGACAAAATACTGGAATATAAGGTGACCAACCTCCCGAATGACGATGTTATCTATGGTGCTATAGATAATGGGGAAAATACCATAACGGTTTACTTACCCTATTATTATGGATTATTAGTAATTGATCCTACAATCCAGGTATCATCTGGAGCCAAAATCGTGGAAGAGATTCTGCCCGTTAAAACGGATGAAAAGGATAAAACATATACTGTAAAATCCGCAACAGGAACAGCACGTACTTACAAATTAAAGATTGAATTACAAAGTACACCTTCTTTTGAAGCGGCTTTTGCATCAACATCTTCCATTGCGCTGATACAAGGACCAGGAACCGCTTTCCCTGCAATAAACGGAACTTTCATGCATACAAACTCTACTCTAGTCAGTATAGTACTCATCAACCAAGAGACGAAGCAACGTGTTCAGATGCCAACGCCGAATAGTTTAAAAGTTTCTCCTTTAGGATATCAACTATCTTATTCTGGCACAGAACGGGAAAATCGTATTCCTTCGGATATCCTAGCGGGCATATACGATGTCGAAGTGACCAATCTTAATCATACCATTAAATTAGCCAATCCGCTCAAGATTACTTATCGACAACCAGATGTGGCTTTAACATTATCAGGTTTAAAACTAGCTAAAAACACGGATTGGACAATCAAAGCCTATTTAAGCAAAGTAATACTTGATCCTACAGCAGTTATTATGACACTTAATGGCAAAGATTATCCGCTTACAATCAAATCCCATACCCGTAGCGAAATGCAGGTTTCGTTACCGGCAAACCTTCCAACAGGGAATTTCGAAAATGTTCAGATCAAATTCCAGTTCAAAGACTGGGCTGATATCGTGAAAACACAACAAAATTCAAGTACGATAACAGAATCATAAATATGCATTCACAGTATGCCAAGGTGGCATCAACATTAAAAAAATAAAAAACAGGAGGTCAACGTGAAATTAAACATTAAAACAATCTTACAATCAGCAATGGCTGTAACAGTGCTTTCGGCAACAGTGTGGGCAACAACTCCAAAAACAGAACAGGCTACAGCTGCTTTGCCTCTTACTCAAACAAAAGCAAATACCAACTTCACCGTAATAGGTCAATGGTGGACTCCTTCAGATGTTGCAAACTGGCCTGTTATTTATTTAGATCTTACTACAGGTAACCAAAGCTTAAGTAATGGTGGACAAATCATATTATCCCGTTTTGTCAATGCAACTATTCGTGCCAATGCAGGTTTCGAAATTAGAACAGTAATGGCAGACATGTCGGCTGTTTCGGCATCTGATTGGTCTGCTGCTAATGTAGTAACATCACTAGAAAAAAACGAGTGGTATGAATTTGATTTATCAACAATTAGCATCCTACCAATTCAACCAATTACTGTAATGGTTGGCAACAGTTCTGGAGCGTTGTATGCATTAACTCTAAATAGCTTCAATGATATACAACAAAAAATAGTTAATGGCCAAATTCAAATGAAAACTGATCTAAACATTGAATATAAAGTTTTATAAAAAACTTTATATTATTAAAATGTATTTTTCAAACATATGGTTTAAATAGTAATAACATGCATTCACAGTATGCCAAGGTGGCATCAATATTAAATAAATAAAAAACAGGAGGTCAACATGAAATTAAACATTAAAACAATCTTACAATCGGCAATGGCCGTAACAGTGCTATCGGCAGCGGTATGGGCAGCAGCGCCAACAACAGAACAAGTAACAGCGCCTTTGGCACTTACTCAGACAAAAGCGAATACGAGCTTGACGATCAATGGTCAATGGTGGAGTCCAAGAAATGCAGCAAACTGGCCTGCTGTTTATGTAGATTTTACAACAGGTTCTCAAAGTCTAGGTAACAGTGGACAGGTTGCATTCTTTAGCCATGTCAACGGATCGATCAAAGCCAATGCTGGTTATGAAATCAGAACAGTAGCTGCGGACATCTCGGCTGTTTCTGCATCCAATTGGAGTACCGCTACACCAGTAACATCACTAGGAAGTGGTACTTGGTATGATTACGATTTATCAACCAATGCAAATGAGGCAATTCAACCATTAACTGTTTTGGTAGGTAATTCTTCAGGTGCCTTATATGCCGTAAAACTCAATAACTTCAGCAATGTAGGTCAACAAACAGTTGCTGGTCAATTGCAGGTAAAGGCCGATGCTAATATCGAATATAAAGCGCTTTAAACAACAATAATTTCTTAAAAGATGTCGCAACCGGTGAATGGGTTGCGATATCTTTTTATAAAAAAAAATCATGCTACTTTCAATATCTAAAAAACAAATACGTACATTCCAATTGTTGGCTATTTTCATGCTGACTATGGTATCTTGGTCTTGCAAAAAAGAAACCCCCAATCTACCATATAACGAAATCGAATCGTTTAGCATCAAAGATGCCTCGGGCAAGACCTTGTCGGCAAGTATTGTGGAAGACCGTATTATCCTATACTGGCCACCGCTGGTGGACCAACCAGAAAGCATCACACCGACCGTAAAGATTTCTGACCTAGCCACTGTGACTCCTGCTTCGGGTACGCCAATACAATTAAAGTCTGACAAACCCATTATCTATACCGTAAGAGCACAGGATGGTTCCAGCAAAAACTATACATTATCTTTTCAAGTCAACCAACCCTTATTACAGGTGAAAATTAACTTCCTTTCGCCTTATCGTCTCTATTTACCAGGAACAAACCCATTTGTTTTAGTTGGAGAAAACATTATACCAAACGAAGCTCAAACTAAAGGGTATATCGTAGATAATGATGGTAAAGAAACCTTACTTTCTTTTAACCAGCCCCCAAGCACTTTCGCAGTTAATTTTACTCGTCCAGATGATCTTAAGCCTGGCACATATCGCCTGAAATTGGTATCGGGTCGTTATACTGTATTAACTGATCCCTTCGATGTATTGTTACCCGAGTTCTACAACTTAATCAAATTGGGCAACTACACCGTAAAAAAAGGAGAAAATCTGGTGATGCCGATTGCAAATAAATCAATTTATGAATTATTCTTCAAAGCAGATTTTGATCATTTTATTGCTATTGATAACCTCAACAACACCTACAAATTAAACAATGCAATATTTGACGTAGCAAAAATGACTGTTACAATACCGATACCAACAACTATACAAGGTAACCAGTTAACAAGATTGAAAATAATAGATAAATCTGACAAAGTAATGACTGAATACGAACAGTCCATTACATTAAATTAACATCTTATAATAAAGCTTTTTTGATGTTGTTAATGAACTTATACTTGCCAAAACAGGTAATCCTTTCAACTTTACTAACCACTTTTTTATACAGCTGTAGTAAGGGTAAGTCATCGCCGGAGGAGCCGACAATTACACCTACCCCAGAAGAAACGCTACGAGAAAAATACAGTAAAAGTAGCGCACAGTGGCCAGTCGCAGAATGGTATAAAAATATTGAGATACGAGAACTAGCAGCATTGCCCAAAAATCCTTCAAATGATAAGGTTGAGCTTATTGCTTTGGGAAAAGCGCTTTTTTTTGATCCCCGTACAGGTAATGGCTTGAAGACCTGTGCTTCGTGCCATAATCCGGACACCTACTGGATCGATCAGAAAACAACAGCTGATGGTATAGCTTTACATCACCGTAACACACCATCCATGGAAAATGTCTGGTACTTGGAAGGGAATCTCTTTCACGATGGGCGTGCGAAAACCTATCGTGAACAAATCGCAGAAGCTATCAATTCTCCAATTGAAATGGGTGGAAATACGAGTTCTTTATCTTCCAAACTAATGTCCATACCTGGTTATGTAGATCTATATGAATCGGCTTATAATAATAAGAATATGACAATAGAGGGGTTACTTGATGCAATTGCTGCTTATTCTAGATCCATTAATAGTGGACAAACCGCATTTGATCGGTTTGTCCAAGGTGAATATAAAGCTTTAAATGACCAACAATTGGAAGGGTTGCATCTATTTCGTACGAAAGGAAAGTGTATTAATTGTCACAACGGCCCGTATTTTACAGACTTAGATTTTCACAATCTCGGATATGCCGTAACGAACAAAGGTGCATTGGACAACGGACGTTTTGAGTCTTCTAAATTAGAAATTGACAAAGGTAAGTTTCGTACACCCGGATTACGGAACATTTCAAATACTGCACCATATATGCACAATGGTAGTATTGCTACTTTGAGTGAATTAGTCAACTTACTAAGCCAAGGAATGCCTCAAAAGACTGATCAGCAGATTAATGGCATATTATCACCACATATACAGAATTTAAGACTCAGCAGTAAAGAGCAGGAAAATATCATTATCTTTCTATCAAGCTTATCAAGTGAACCGATAAAAACTGAAAGACCAATATTGCCGTAACAAAAAAATCCCAAAGGAGGTCGCCTTTGGGATCTTTGAGCATCCAAAGATGTGGAAGCATCAATATTAAATAAATTGGTACAAAAATAGAAATTTAAAAGGAAAAATAAAGTTAAAAAAAACTAAAGATTGATTAACTTCTCATTTATAGCCAGTGGGACAGCAAAATTAAATCAATTGATTCTCAAGCGGATTCAACATCAGTAGTATAAAGTCTATTTGGCGTAAAAGAATCATTTAAGTAAATATATGGGCAAATCAACTAAATTTATTAGGAAACAAATGAAACTATTGGGTCATGCCGCTCCTATTGGTATTTGTTTATTATTACTCTTAAGTGCCTGTAGAGACCATGGAAATAAAACTATAACACAAGATGAGAGGCTAAGTCCTGACATTGGAACAAAAAAAGAACTGATTCTCGATTCAATTTTTTTGTATGCTCAACAATTATACCGATGGCAGGAATCACTTCCCTCCTATACAGATTTTACTCCTCGTAAGAAGTTTGGAAGCATTAGTCCCGAACAGACTGCTTATGAACGTGAGCTTTTCGCAATAAGTCAATACTCATTGGCCCATAATGGCAAACCATATGAATGGTCTCCAATTGAAGGAAAACCCAAATATTCGTATCTTGAGCGCAGTAGAAACACAAAAAAAAGTAACGGACATGTGGCAAATACAAAGCACCAATACAAATACGCGACACACCTGTCCTATTGGACTTCAGGCAATAAACAAATAGCCTATCTTTATATCGCTTCCTTTCCCGAACTCGCTATTGTTCGAACAGAACTGAACAGACTTTTTACAGAACTCTCCAACAAACAAGTGACTCATCTGATTTTAGATCTTCGTCACAATGGCGGCGGATATGTAGAGACAGCGGAATATTTGGCCAACTTGATTGTACCTACAAAACTGGATGGGAAAATCATGTTCAGTGAACAATTTCATCCGAATGTCCAAAATGGCAAGGCTACTCTTTTAAGTAAACAACCCTATTTAGATGCAAATGGAAATCCTGTACAATATAAAGGTCGTTCCGCAACTATGGCCGATGTAGACTATAGTGAAAAAGCTAATACACATTATTTCGCCAAGAAAGGAGTATTCAACACATTACAACACTTATCATTTATTGTATCCGGACGGACCGCATCAGCTAGTGAACTTCTTATTAGTAGTTTTAAACCTTACTTTCCTGTGAGACTTATTGGCCAGAAAACTTTTGGAAAGCCAGTAGGATTTTTCTCTCTTAAAATTGATGCTTTCGACATTTATCTTGCATCATTCCTAATTCGTAATGCTAATGGTTGGTCGGACTATTTTGATGGAATGTCTGTCGATATTTCCCTAGCCACCCCAAAAACAGACCTACATATAGGTAATCCGAAAGAGCCTTGGCTAGCATCTACACTGCAAGACATTGTTTCTATTACAGACTCTAAGCTGGAAAAAGGTGTTGATAATATTAAAGATAATCCTCCCTTCGTCTTTTGGCCAGAAACAATAGGTGAGAATCTGCTGTTTAAAACAAATTTTCAATTAAAGAACTAAAAAAATTATGTACAATTTAATTCAGATCGTTTTTCATAGATGATAAATCATTATACAGCATAAAGGTTTTAAAATAAATACGAATATTTGTATAGAATAATTATAACTAAATACTAGAAAAATGCTTAGTCAACATATTAAAGAGCAAACACATGCTGCTCACCAAAACGTAGAAGGTACAATCGTACGTCAATTAAAAAGTATTCGTTCAGATGCAGATTACACAAAGGTTCTAAAAGGTTTTTATGCCTATTTCCGTGCCGTTGAAGATCGTATTGCACCTTTTGTAACTTCGGATATTTTGCCCGATCTAGCAGATCGTCGTAATTCTTCTTATATAAAAAAGGATATCGAAGCATTGGGCGGAAGTGTAGAAAATCTTCCAGAAGCTAATGCTCCTCTAGTTAACAATGTGTTAGAAGCCCTAAGCTCACTTTATGTTCTTGAGGGATCAATTATGGGTGGGCCATACATTGTGCAGATGCTGAATAAATATGGAATCACTAAAGGCACTTCGTTTTTTGAAGGGTATGGTGAAAACAGTCGTGAAATGTGGGCAGGATTCACTACTGTCTTAAATAAACATGCTGAAGATCCTGAGAGCTATACACTTGCGACAGAGAAGGCAAATCAAACTTTCTACAATTTTGGAAACGTATTTTCCCCTATTGTAAATGTAAACTAAACCACAACATTATTGTTTATATTTACGAATGGAGCAAAAAAATGATAAAACAAAATGGGTAAAACGCTTAGGAGTAGGCGCTTTTCTCTTTTTTCTTTTTAAAGGTTTAGTTTGGTTAGCAGTATTTTTCTTTGCAGCAAAATCCTGCAATTGGTCGTTCTAAACAAAACCTGCTCATATCATTTAATGATACATGTTAGTCTCGATTTTCTATTGAGGCTAACAAATTATAAATTCCCGCGAATAATGAGCTTGGCTAATAATTATCCGATTAAATATACTTGCCTATTAATGGTATGTCTTTTAATTCCTTCCGCTCCATTTTTACAATAAAAAAAACATAAAGTATCATCAAAATAATAGCAACAGGAATACGTAATAAAAGTTGCATACCTTGAGTCCACGAATCGGAATACGCATCAATACTCATTTTCATAAAGAAACATAGTAACATTGCCAATAGATATGTGCCTATTTTTTTCACGGGGTAGGGTATATAATAATATTTTTGACCAAGGAAATAAGTCACGACCATCATACTAGCATAACAGATCAGTGTAGTCCATGCTGCTGCATATATACCCCAATAGGGAATAAAAAGATAATTGCCAACAAGTGTAACAATGGAACCAAACACCGTAACATATAATCCCATGCGCATCCGATCAGTAAGTTTATACTATACCGAAAGATTATAATATATTCCTAAGCATATGTTGGCACATAAAAGTATCGGTACGATGCCCAAACCAGAACGATAGGAAGCCCCAACCATATATTTCCAGACATCAAGATATAACGCCGAAAAAAGAAAGGCTATAGAAAGTGTGATTACAAACCATTTCATCACACTTGCATAGAGAGTTGGCGCATTTTTATCTTTAGATTGATTGAAAAAAAATGGTTCTGCAGCCATTTTAAATGCTTGTATAAATAACGTAATAAAAATCGCCAATTTATAATTAGCTGAATAAATCCCAACGACACTTTGTGCATCGACATGCTGTGGCAGCAATTTTGCCAACATTTGCCGATCCATCACTTCGTTTATCATACCCGCTAACCCAATAAAAATCATAGGGGCACTATATTTAAAAAGCTGTTTCCAAAGATTGAAATTTATCTTAAACCTGAAACTCTTCCATTCTGAAAATAATAATAAGAATACAAAGAGATTTTGAAACACATTTGCTAAGATTAAAAACCCTATCCGGTTATTAGTAGTGAACCAATGTACAATAGCATCGTCCGGATGATGCACCGCATATTTAGGCAACCATATCAAGAAAAATAAAGTAAACAGTATATTGATAATAATACCGGATAATTTTACAAAAGCGTATCTTTTGGGACGGTTTTCCTGTCGTAATTTAGCAAATGGAATAGCAGTTATTGCATCTAATCCAATCAGATAAAGACACCATAAAATGTATTCTGGATGTCCATCAAGATTCATAAAATTGTTGATTGGAACAGTAAAAAAAGAAATAACCGTAATGAGCAATGTGGTACTGAGCAATATTGACCCAAACGCTGTTTGAAAAAGTGAGTGTCGATCTACACCTTCTTTATTTGAAAAACGAAAATACCCCGTTTCAAAACCATATGTAAATATTATATTAGCTACAGCAATCCACGAATACAATAAACTATAACCACCATAGTCTCGTACACCTGAAGAATCTACCATCAGATAAGTAAGAATAGGTGTCAGTAAATAGTTTAGAAATTTAGCCCCAATATTACTTACACCATACCACAGAGTTTGTCCTGCCAATTGTTTTATAGCTGCCAATAAAGTATAGATTTTGACGCAATATTAGTGAAACTTTCTTAATTGCTATAATACAAAACGAAAGTATAGGGTAAGATAAATAGTTGGAACAAATACTAATAATGATCAACTATTGTCCATGCTATATAAAGTAAAAGTTTTATTTTGAAAGACCATTTATAATTCGCACCTGATAAGCTCCGTTATAATGATCACCAACCATAAGACTCTCACTAACCGTAATATAATATTGGCCTGTGTCTTTAAATCGATATTCCAGAACTTTTCCGAAGGGACCATCAGCACTCCCATTTGGAGAAAAAAGCTGACCAATACGGATATTTGCCGTATTGGTTGGACTTTCAAGTATAATATGAGCGGAATCCGGTTTATGGACAGATATAAAAATAGTGTCTGTAATACCTGATTTTTTCTCCATTTTATGAGTAAGACCTCCCTCTAAAAAAGTAATTCCGGACTGCCGATGCAATTCGGTATCCTGAGACTTGTCTTTCACAGCTGGCCTCTGATGAGAGGTATTTGGTTGGCATGCAACAAAAGTGAGAAATATAAAAGAAGTAATGACGAACAATCTAGACATAGTTTTATTATTATAAACAAATAAGAGAATAAAATATTTTACACCCAATTATTTGGTTAAAGTAAATCGTCCTTTAAGATTCATCATCAAAACTCTTCCTGTGTTAATTCCATATTGACCATCGCTCCAGCTGTATTTCCAGTACTTACAGCACTTGCTACGGAGCGCATCATTGTGGTGGAGTCACCACAGGCAAAAACACCTGGAATATTGGTTTTCTGAAAACTATCAACTTTGATATGCCCAGCCTCAGTAAGCTCACATCCCAAACTCACCGGCAGGTCTAAATGCTGCACGAAGGGAACTGGAGCATACACAGCATCAAAAGTTTCTGTTCGACCATCATCAAACACCAATTGCTTAACATATCCGTCTGTATGAACAATTTCTACAATTTCAGTTTCAATTATACCAATTTGATTTTTAGCTAATTTATCTTTTTGTTCTTCTTCAAAATTTGCGTCACCTCTTGTCAAAACCTGTAATTGATCAGTGAGATTATGAACTAATGAAGATAGATGGATTGCCTTATCCCCTTTTCCAATAATACCGGTTTTTTGATGTTTAAATTCATAACCGTGACAGTAAGGGCAATGAATAACTGAAATCCCCCAGCACGCAGAAAAACCCTTTATATCAGGAAAAATATCCTTAACTCCAGTTGCAAAAATAAGTTTCCTACCGATATAAATATTCCCTTCTTCAGTACAGATCTCAAAACCTTCTGACGCAAACCTACCATCTGTCACGACACCATTTTCAAAAATAATGCTTTCATATTGCTCAACCTGTTGCTTTGCTATGGTAGCAATCTCCAAGGGTGTCTTACCATCTTGTGTCAAGAAATTATGGGAATGTGGCGTCTGTCGATTGCACGGAATTCCACTATCAATTACCAACACATCTCGCAAAGAACGTCCTAGTGCCATGGCTGCAGAAAGACCTGCATAGCTACCTCCAATAATGATGACATCATAAATTCTATTTTCTTTCATAATAAACCTTTAATACACCATCAACAATTACTTTTGTGGGATGGTGTATTAAAGGTAACAACTATTGCAACTTAATTGCAATAACATTGGCGGATATTATTATTTCTTACTCTTTCATGACAGATGCATTTCTATCAAAATTTGGATGGATAAATTAACATGCCTACAAACCATATAATTTCAATTATTTTACAAAATAATTGAAAACACTACTTAATAAAAAAAGGCTATCTTAAATTTTAAGTTAACCTTTTTTCATTTTTGCAATACGAATAAATTAGAAGCTATCTTCTAAATAGCCAATATCCAACGCACATCAAATGCATCCGTTATTTCAATCAAGCTTTGTTTGATTTCATCTGGAGTATAAGTAATCTTTCTATTAACTTTCAATTTATGAATTAATAATTTGCGATCTCCCGCATCATTACAATGCAGAAATATAGATAAATAATTTCCGACCTGACGACCTTCATTATGTACCAAATCTGAACCATGAATTACAATCATATCAGAAATTAATGAGCCAATAATTATAGGTGACTCCGGATAGTTATTCATCTCATTTTTAAATGCTTCAAAATACAACTTACCACCAAAACAATTTTGGTAAAATTGAAGTGCTTTCTTACAATTTCCTGAAAATGTAATAAAAACACCATTCATCATTTTATCGGTTCTCTGAAATAACATATTGCTATAAATTATGCATCAGGTATTTCAGGTTCAACCAATCTCTTCATTTTATCTAATGATTCCTGCCAACCTAAATAGCACATTTCAACAGGTATTACATCTGGAATATTTTCTTGCACAATTTGAAGTTCAGTACCACAGGACACCTTATTCAGTGAAACTGTCGTTATCATTTCTCCCGGAAGATTAGGATCATCAAAACGATCACTATATTTAATTGATTCATTCGGTAAAATTTCTAAATATTCTCCACCAAAAGAGTGCCCATTGCCAGTGCTGAAATTTATAAAAGTCATTTTAAAGTTACCGCCTACTTTAAAATCCATTTGTTGCACTGTACATATAAAACCATAAGGAGGTAACCAGGTGGCATGTGCTATTGGATCAGCAAAAGCACGAAACACTTTTTCAGGACTGGCCTGAATAATGCGATGTAAGGAAACTGTATTCTTTTTCATGACATTAAATTTTAGGAATTAATATTTTTTTGATTCTACATATTTTACAAAACTATTCAAGATGGCCTGCCATCCTTGTTTTTGAAATTCAACCTCATTTTCGCTCTCCGCATCAAAAACTGTCGAAAGAGTTGTTTTACCATCCTTTTCCTTAAATACGGTACGTACCTTTCTTCCATCATTCATGCTGTAAGCCAACTCCTTAAACAATTCGACCTTATCATAAATACCTTCAAAATCAAAGCCAAAACTACCATCTTTAGCTTCCATTCTATTTTTAAATTTTCCATTTACCCGGACATCATTTTCACTTGCAGGACAGTGCCAATTTGGATCTGCACTATTCCATTGCATGATATCACTAGGTGTATTCCAAGCGTCCCATACGATCTCGATGGGAGCATTTACTATTGCTGTAACGTTAATTTTTGTTGATTGTATCATTCCTCTTTTCTTTATGTTTATAATGCTTATACAAAGATGGAGATCATTTCAAAATGTCACATGTTGTAAAAACGACAACTATAGGGGTGGATAACGACAAAAACTATTTGTACATTTATCTAACTAAATTAAGAGATATGCAAATTTCCATTTTCGTTCCACAACATGGTACAATAGAAGGCATTACACCCGCATTTCGTACTTTTCAAACCGCCAATGAATTTCTTACCTTCTTTGGCAAGAGACCCATTTTCAATGTCGAATATGTTGGCTTAAATGAATATATCACTGCAAATAACGGAGAGTATACCATAAAAACAAACCGCTTATTATCTGAAGTTACTAAAACAGACCTCCTCATTATCCCTCCAACATTTGGAGATATGGATAAAGGGATAAAAGCAAATGAAGAGGCCTTACCCTATTTCAGAAAACTTCATTTAAAAGGAACAAGCCTTGCAAGCTTATGTGTAGGAGCTTTTTTACTAGCAGAAACAGGATTATTAGATGGAAAAAAGTGTTCCACCCACTGGGCATACATAAACGAGTTTAAACAAAGATACCCCGCAGTCGAGATCGAAGATGGAGCTGTGATCACCGAACACGAGAATATCTATAGTAGTGGCGGTGCAAACAGTTTATGGAATTTAATACTGTATCTGGTCGAAAAATATTCAGATCGAGAAACAGCTGTCATGATATCAAAATATTTTGCATTGGATATCGGAAGAGATAACCAGTCTCAATTTGCAATTTTTAGAGGTCAAAGAAATCATAACCACACTGATATCCAAAAAGTACAGGATTATATAGAAAAAAATTACGAAGAAAAGATTACTGTAGAAGATTTAGCAAAACTCATCAATATTGGTCGTAGAACGTTTGAAAGAAGATTTAAAGATGCTACAAACAATACACCTATCGAATACATGCAACGCGTACGCATAGAAGCTGCAAAAAATCATTTTGAAGCCTCACGAAAGAATGTCTCCGAAGTCATGTTTAACGTAGGTTATACCGATACAAAAGCGTTTAGAGATATTTTCAAAAAAATAACAGGCTTAACCCCAATAGAGTACAGAAACAAATTTTCAAAACTTGGAGATGAAATATAAACTTAAAAATTATAAACCAATCCAAAGATCACAAATCACTATTATCGATTATTTACATTTATAGCCATAAGCAATACATCAATTCCTCAGCCAATAAACCATCCGGCCATCGTGATTCTTTTGAATACGTATACACAAAACCACATCGCTGATTCGCTGCTTTTGAAGCTTCATTACCCACCCGATGTGATACAATAACCTGAGCACACTCCTTTTGCCTAGCCCATTCAATTCGTGCTTGAAAGAATAATTGAGAAAGTCCCCTGCCACGATAAGCCTCTTTGATGAACGAAGAAATTAAAATGGCCTCAGATTGATTATCTCTGTTCAGCACTACACCACTTAAACCGATCAATAAATCTAAATGATATAAAGCAAAAATTGCCCGTGCATCGTTTTCCAATAAAGCAATCCAATCATCCTGACTATACAATACTTCTTTTGCATATGAACTACCAAATAATTCAGGATTTGTCTTTAAAGCCTCAAGTCTGATTAACTTATAATCTTGCCATTGAGATGGGGCTATCCGCTCTAGCTTATAATCACTTAAATTAATATTCATTTTTCATTAACTAGTTTAATTTTTCATTTTTCGAGAGAAACAAGTTACTGATGGAAATTTTAAGTTTGATATGTAAGCCTATAATCCACCTTAGTAAGCAGATCAATATAACAATTTTCTAATTATTTCTACTTTTCACAACTCATTTAAGACCATTAACAACAACGTGAAAAGTCAATAAATTTGACGCTATCTTAAAAAGATTTAAATAATTACAAACATACAGCAATAAAAAAAATAATTTTTTATTGCTACATTTAGATTAGCAAAATTTACAAACGAGCTCAATAGTACTTTTATTATTTTAAAACAGAAAATAAGGGATACTTTTATTAAAATTACATTTTCGAAGACATGAAAATTCCAAAAAAGTTTTTAAGCCGTCAACATGAAATAACTGCTGATTTTTTACGAGAAGTAGATAACCATCTGATAGATATATTATCGGGCAAAAAGGATCAAATGTTTGAGATTAGAGATTTTGCAGCTTTGCTTTACATTCACCCTATTCACCTCAGCAATACAATCAAATCCGCAACAGGGTATTCACCTTGCTATTTCATGGAAAATAGATTAACAGAAATATCAAAATCACTCTTACAAAATAGCGATATGTCAATTGCCGAAATTGCGCGCACATTAACCTATGACCCCTCCAACTTCACCAAATTCTTTAAGCGTTTTTCAGGAAAAACTCCAAAGCAATATCGGGTAGATTATTTCCAATCATTATCATCCGAAGTTAATAAGATAGCGATATAATACTTAAACTGTCACCATTTTAATCAACATTTGTCATTTAACTTTGTTTTCAATAAAAAAGAAACAAATGGAAACAAAAAATAAAATTGCACTTGTAACTGGTGGTAGCCGTGGACTAGGAAAAAATACCGCTCTCAAAATCGCATCAAAAGGAATTGATATCATCTTAACCTATCAGTCACAAAAAATTGAGGCAGAAAACACCGTTCTAGAACTTAAAAACTTAGGTGTAAATGCTGTGGCTTTACAACTTAACGTTGCGGACAGCAAAACCTTTGACAGCTTTTTCACTGATGTTCAATCGACACTTGTATCGGTATTTAATACCGATAAATTTGACTTTCTAATCAATAACGCAGGTATCGGTATCCATGCTTCTTTTGCAGAAACGACTGAAGAACAATTTGACAACTTGGTAAACATTCATTTTAAGGGAGCCTTCTTTCTAACGCAAAAAGCTTTGCCACTGCTACGTGACGGCGGTGCTATTATCAATGTATCGTCAGGCTTAGCTCGTTTCGCTACCCCCGGCTATGCGGCATATGCAGCAATGAAGGGAGCAATGGAAACTTTAACTAAATATCAGGCAAAAGAATTAGGAGTAAGGGGTATTAGATCCAATATAATTGCACCAGGAGCAATTGAAACTGATTTCGGAAATGGTTTAGTACGAGACAATGAACAAATTAACGAAGCAATTGCTTCACAAACAGCACTGGGAAGAGTAGGACTTCCAGACGACATCGGAGGTGTAGTTGCTTTCATGTGCACAGATGACGCAAGATGGATCAATGCACAGCGAATCGAAATTTCAGGTGGCATGTTCTTATAGAAGAATAAAAAAATTCAGCTACTAAAACCTGCGTATTCAAATAACTTTTTGAAACATGCAGTATTAGAAATCATTAATTTAATACCATTTTAAATTAATGATTTCTTTTTTCTTAGTCTAGTCAACTTCAAAATCAACAAAAACAGCTCCATCAAAATGTTGCTCTTTAATATTCCTAAGGGCATCTTCGATAACAATTAGTGCTGGTTCTCCAATTCCAGAAGTATAGTCCAAGCGAACGAGATAATCCCATACATCAGAAACTTGGATTGGATAGTAACTTGGATTTTCATGATCAATACCTTGCGCAGAGGCTAATATATTGTAACCTCTAATTTGCAATTGCAGTAATAGGTTCTGATTAACAGGTAAAAATTGCATAGTCATTTAATAAAACAAAATGTATTAAGCTTAATCAAATCAAAAACACATCTTTTAAAAGAATTCTTACAAATACTTATTGAGTGAACCTATGAAATAAACTATCTAAAGACATATCCTTCTTGCTTAACTAAGTTTTTATCAGATATTTTTTGTGAAATATCCTAACTGATTCGATCGCTACATAATAAGTGACATCCGGCACAAAATAGCATTTAATCTGATTTGTAATGTTTTTATAGTTAAACAAATAATTAGAATAAAATGTTTTAAGAATCAAATTGAAAAATACAATTATTATGAATTTATACAAGGCAAAAAAGCGGCACCAGAAAAAATTATAACCAATACATTAAACCTCATATCTATTAAGTTTCTCACTTCAGAGCACTGAAAATAGTATCAAAAAAAGCTCCCTGTTCATAACAAACAAGGAGCCTCACTTCAAAGCATTATACACTAATTTTTAATAAACAGACTTGCAATATTAAGAACAGCCTCAGCTCCTAAAGGCTCATCAAAAGATTGAGTAGCCGCAGCCAAAGATAAATTACCTGTAACACCTTTCAAAGTTGTAATATCAACATTTGCTTGAACTTTATTATCTTCCCCCATATAAACTGGATCTACAACAGCACCAATTCCACTATCATTTGCACCTGTTATCCAAGGTTTTTGATTTGCAGCAGCACCCCCTCTTGCTCTACGCATCTGACGTATATGCGAAGCATGACGAGCCTCTACCGAATGTATCTGTAAAGCGGCCGTTAGCACAACTTTATTTCCGAGCAAAATACCTGCCTGTCCCTTATATGCACGGACACCAGTATCTTCAAAAGCTTGAGCAAGAGCTAAGAATGTATCATAATCACTAAAAACATTTCCAAAGGTACCTCCAGCTGTAAAATCAAAAGTAGGTTTAGAAACTGCTTTATCCCCTAATACCTGCTTAAGAAATTTAACATGCGCATTTTCATGATCACGAATGGTTGTAATAGCTCCCAAAGGTCTACCTGAAGGAATTAGATTGGGGGCAGCAACCCCTTTAGTATAATATTCCGCTTCAAGATATTCCAACGTTAACGCATAATTCAACACACCATTAACATCTGTAGGAGCTGTCGCGCCATAAGCTTTCTTAAAAAGATCACTTATAAGGAAGGGTAATGCGGCCAAAGTAACCTTTTTTCCAAAAGAAGTCATATTTCGAATAACTTCTCTGCGTGGACTAATGCGATCAGTGAATTCTGGATCAACATTATTTATTTCGTCAAAAACATTTAATAGATTCATAACAATAAGATTTAGAAGGTTAATAAGTAGGTAAATCCTTTACATCAATTTTAGATTTGATAAATGGGGAAGCCGCCTGAAGCACCATTGTGGGACTTTTAGCAACATCTAAACCATTTGAATCAATAACTTCCATATTCGCAAAACTTCCGTTATCGATCAAATCTCTAATCAATGCAGCATGCCTAGCTTCAACAGATACAATTTTACCTGCTAAGGCAAGATAGTTGACATCTTTGATCAGCCATCCAGCACCATTATAGGCAGAGACACCCAGATCTTCAAATGTTTTGGCGGTGCTAAGCACACTTTCTCTACTTGAAAAGTTAATACCGGAAAGATTAAATTCTAAATTTGAAATAGCTTTCCCACCTAAAGCTTTTTTAAAGAATTCGCGATGCGCAACCTCATGATCTCTGATATCTGTTAAGTAAGTCTTTTCCAAATCTGATATACCAGAGTATGGACTATTTACAACCTGAATATAAAAAGCCGCTTCAAGTTGCTCAAGTGCGTAGGCATAATTTAAAATAGCGATGTCACCACTGCCAAAATAAAAACCATCTGCCCCCATATCTTCATCATGGCGGTCCTTTTTACAACCAGTTACCCCAAGTAGGGCAAGACTTGCTACGCCTGCACCGGTAAATTTTAAGAAATCCCTTCTCCGAAGGTCTTTTTTATCGAGATGTTCGTTTTCTTCTACTAAACACTCTTTTTGAGATGACATTTTTTCCATAACATATTCGTTTTTAGTGTATAATTTTTTAGTTTATGAATTTATATACGACAACTTTTTATGAGTGGATTGGAAGATTTTCTTTTTTTTCAATATTTTCTCAAAACAAGTATATACCACATATTACAAGCGTATTAATTCACCCTGCTTTATTTTATGTAAGCTTTAGAAAATATATTATACTATTTCGATTCATAAAAGAGGATACTACTCCTAGATTCTCATCCCCTATTAGTACACCTGTGCAAACGATACTTCCTGCATAAAAAAATAAAGTATCGTTAATTTCCGATAGAAAATCAATGCTTATTTTTTAAAAAAAGGCAAAATTGTGGTATAATTTTAGCTGTGATATCATGCAGATCCAACAGCAAAATATAAAAAAGCTAGTTGATAAATGTACCAGTAATTAGAAACCGAAAATTAAATTTAATAGCATGTCTTTTCACACATACCTAAAGAATATTGAAGAAAAAACCGGAGTAAGTCCCGAAGCATTTATAGACTTAGCAACCCAAAAAGGATTTATAGAAAACAATAAAATTAAAGCTGAAATAAAAG
Organism: Sphingobacterium sp. JUb56; assembly: GCF_014191365.1. Lineage (NCBI taxonomy): Bacteria > Pseudomonadati > Bacteroidota > Sphingobacteriia > Sphingobacteriales > Sphingobacteriaceae > Sphingobacterium > Sphingobacterium sp. JUb56. The sequence goes on from NZ_JACHWL010000002.1 coordinate 299,086, forward strand.
CTAATCAGATTATCAATTGGTTAAAAGAAGATTATCAGCTAGGACATGGTCATGCACAAGCAGTGTATGCTTATATCAAAGGGAAAAGAGATTAATTCGCATTAGCACTAATTTAATATTTGTTTTTATATGATTGATCAATATGTTATACCTAAAAAGTGTTGAAAATACTAAGCCACATGTGGATCGTATATCTTACCCATACAACATTCCATCCATCCACAGTTTAGATAAGCTTACTTTCCGTAGCCCAGTCACTTTTATCGTAGGAGACAACGGATCAGGAAAATCTACTTTTATCGAATCAATTGCGATTAAGTCAGGATTTAATGCCGAAGGTGGAAGCTTAAATTTTAACTTTTCAACGAAAGAATCACATTCGAACCTTTATGAGGATATTAAACTGATCAGAGGTCCATACCGCTTTAGAGACGGTTATTTCTTAAGAGCGGAGAGTTTTTTTAATGTTGCCAGTGAAATAGATAATCTTTACGAAGGCGATCAAGCGAAATTAGAAGAAGCATATGGTCAATCATTACATCAATGTTCACATGGAGAAAGCTTCTTAGCACTGATGCATAATAGATTATCAGGAAAAGGGTTTTATATTTTTGACGAACCAGAATCAGCACTTTCATTTGATAGTCAACTCAATATGATGATTCGGATAAAAGAATTGGTCGATCAAAACTCTCAATTTATTATTGCAACACATTCCCCTATTTTATTATCCTATCCCGATTCAGAAATATATAAAGTAACAGATAGCGGACTTGAATTAACGCATTATGAAGAAACAGAACAGTTTAAATTGACCAAGCTTTTTATTAATAATTATCGACAAATATTAAATGAACTGGGGCTATAAATTTCCCATAAAAATAGAGATGGCTTAATCCCTTAATTTTAAACTAATATATTTTAAAATCATTTTTCTCTAAGGCCTTAATAGCGTTCCTTTCATGTTCCTCAAGCATCACTAATTGCTGTGTATCCAAGCTTGAAACTGCAGGGATAAAAATAATCGGAAAACGCTTAGGTGCTATAATATCCCATAAAATTTTTATACGCTCCATGTGAAAATCTGAGGTGACTAACATCACCAGGTCTGGTCTTTCTTCCTCCAATATTGGTAGAGCTTTCCTAATATCATCAACTGAATGCGCAGAAAGGGCAAAAGGTAAAAAAAAATGATTTGGGATTCCTTTTGAAACGAGATATGCTTTGCTGTATGTTGCATGTGGAAGATCTGTAGGATTAAAACCTCCAAATCCGCCTGAACATAAAATCTGGCAGGAATCATTATACCTGCAGAGTTCAAATACACAATTAAGTCTGTCAGTTGCAATTTGACTCAGATTTCCCCTTTCATCATTTGGCGCACCCAAAACCAAAATTACTTTCTTCATGAATTAAACTTAAAAAAAGTATCTGAGATTTTATAATCTAATAGCGACACCAACATAAAAACGACTTAAAACACCTACTAAAATATTCATAAACAATCCTTTTTTAGTTTAAAATATTAAAACTTAAATCGTATACCTACCCCAAGCTGAAAAACATCAGCAAGAGAAAGTGCTTTTATATTCTGAAAATAATTAATAATATAATAGTCATTTGAATTGAATTCAGTATAAATTCCAATCTTTTCTATTCCGATTTCCTTCCATATTTTATTCATATTGAGTTCAATTTCATTAGATAATGAGATGTGAGGTCTCAAAGCAGGAGACCAATAATAATAACCGGATGGATATTCCGATGAATTAAATTTAAATGATAAATCATCATGAAAAGTATAACTGAGAAATACACCTGGATTAAGAGGATACAATTTCCCCCAATTATTTAACTTTATTTCAAAAGGCTTGTAAGCAAATTTTGCGGTTATCGAATGCAGCTCTCCTCCCTTAGAAACAGGTACATAACCATAATTAAAATCAATGTTACCTCTCTTATTTTTAAAAATATCATATCCTGCGCCAACACTTATATAACCAATGCTTCCAGCATATTGAATAATTGCCGCATCTGGGATTAAAAAGTTCTTTTTCTGTGCATTACTCGGATTGACTGTGCCAATTAAAAAAAGGACTAGTATGCTTAATTTAAAAAGATATTTGTTCAAAGCTCAGTTTATTATTTACAATTTCGACTAATAAAAATTCATTTTTTCCAATTGCACTCGTGACCACAAAAGGTGTTTCAAAGTTTCCAACAGTAAACTCCTCAAAAACATGATTATGAGCATGAAAGGATGTGAGAAAACCTCCGGCGTTGCTAAATGTTGAAGCATAATCGTATTCCAGATTTTGATCAAAATCTGGAGAGGTAGGTGGAACATGAGAAATAGCCACATAACTCTCTACATGAGGCTGTGGCTCTAGCTCCTTTTTAAGCCAGGGTATATTAGGTACCTGACCATTAAAATTATACTCCCTACTGTTCGTATCATGACAGATAAATTTAACTCCCCCATATACAAAAGAATAATTGAGCTTTCCATACATATGCTGAAATGCATCTCTGCCACGTGAAGTAAGATCATGGTTGCCAATAACCGCAAGAAATGGTCTATTCAGCTTAGTAAGGTTTTCGGCAACCCATTGCATTTCTTTAAGATTACCAAACTCAGTTATATCGCCAGCCACAATCACAAAATCAATCCCTGTCATCGTATTTACTTTCTTATAAAAATTTACTGTTTCATTATGTGACCGCTGCGTATCTCCTGTTATTATAAACCGGACAGTATCATCTTGCTGACCATCCCCCAACTTATTTAAATTGATTGCGTTGAGATGGCGATATGAATTTTTACTAAAAATCTGATTTGGACTATATTCAAAATCACTACAACCGGAAAAAACCGAAATGAATAATATAAAAGTGACCTGAATTGCCAACCTGATTGCTTTTTCTCTAATCATTGAAAAATAATTGAAAGATTAAATAAGAAATAAAAGCACATTAACACCATTTGTGAAAACGATGAATCACTATGCAGTTTCGAATATTATAAGATATTGAAGGCATTTGCATGCCGCCATAATATTTATTACGTTTCGAAGTAATACAAATATTAAAATATAAATTGACCTTTTGACTTAAAAAATCAGAAATAGTTTTATTGAGACTTTTAAATGACAAAAATGACCTTTAAAAGGAACAACGAGAGATCGTTCTTCATAATTTTATTAAGTAGCTTTTCGATATGAGTAAAACTGAATAAATGAAACATTAGAATACTAAACAACTAATAAATCAAACTTAATATTAATACATAAAACTATATCATTGATTTATAAATCATAAATTAAATAAATGACACCAACCACCTTACGAAATAGTTGTTAATCACAAATAGTATTTACAGATTAAAATTTCTTGTAATTCGATCATCAATAAGTTTTAAAAACGCAATAATGCTTATATAAAAATGAACGATTAAAAATTTAAAATTAAACTGACCATATTGGACATATATAGGAAATATAAAATTTTACATTAAATTATTGATGCATTAAATACAGTAAAAATACCACAATCAACCCATCGTACATTCCTCATATGGCTCAATTAAAAAATTTAGAACACGCTAAATGCATAGGCAAATACCATCTTGGATGAAAATCTTACAGTACAATAAAATATGCGTCGCTGAATATAGATTAGAAGAAAATAACGATATTAGATTTAATAAAATGCAGTAACCAAGCGATTATCAAGACCCTTAAAAACTATGACTCATATAGCACTGCTTATTGGCAATGACATCAACAATATCAACAAGGGAACAAGTTGGAATGATCTGTTAATGAGCATTAAAAAAAAATACCATGTTCAATCCTTAGAAAACGGTCAAAAGCCATTCCCTATGCTTTACGAAGAGATATTCCTGAATGCCATAAAACAAAAGCATGTGGATGAAAAAGAGCTTAAAACTTTCATTGCAGATGCCGTTTCTGCTATACAACAAAATGAAATCCATGAATTGATTAGAACATTACCTATTCAAAATATCATGACAACCAATTATGATTTCAGTCTAGAAGGCATACATCCGAAAATAAAAACAAGTTTAGTGAATGAAACGACCTATAGTGTATTTAGACAATATCAATCTTTAAACAAAAACTACTGGCATATTCACGGAGATTGCAATAATCCGTTTTCTATTAACCTTGGCTATGAACATTATTGCGGACAATTACAAAAAATGCGTGAGTATGTTGTCAATGGACCAAATTATGCCCCGAGCACCAAAGTATATAAAACATCCCTTATTAGAAGATTACAAACAGGCAGACAAATGGTTTTACAATCATGGGTTGATCTGTTCTTCACAAATGATCTACATATTTTCGGTCTCTCCTTGGATTTTGTCGAGATCGACCTATGGTGGCTTTTAACCTATCGAGCAAGAAACAAGTTTTACAAGAAGAATACCTTTATCAAAAATCAGATTTATTACTATATTCCTAAGAAATATGTAAAAGATTCGGCAGACAAAATACAGCTTTTAGCCGCCAATGACGTTAAAGTAAAGATCGTTGATGATGAAAACAAAATCAAGTATTACAAAGCCGTTGTAAAAAGTATTAAGGATAAATTGTAGGATAACAGTCTAAAAACTAAAGTACACAAAAAGTGCTCGCTTTACATCAAATTACGAGCACTTTCAATAAATTTAAAACTTCATTTTCTGAATTCTTACAGCATTCAGTATAGCTATCAAAGATACACCGACGTCAGCAAAAACTGCTTCCCACATTGTTGCTATCCCCCCTGCACCCAAAATCAATACAACTCCCTTGACCACAAAAGCTAAGGTAATATTTTGCCATACGACGCGCTTAGTTTGCTTTCCGATCCGAATTGCAACTGGTATCTTGGACGGTTTATCGTCCTGTATAACCACATCAGCAGTTTCGATGGTCGCATCGCTACCTAGACCTCCCATTGCAATACCTACATCACTTAGAGCTACAACAGGAGCATCATTTACACCATCACCAACAAAGGCAACGCGTTGATTTTGTGCTTTGATTTCTTTAAGTTTATTGACTTTATCTTCCGGCAATAAATCTCCATATGCCTGATCAATTCCCAATTGATCAGCCACATATCGAACCACTGTACTTTTATCACCACTTAGCATAGTTGCTTTTACATTCAGTTTGTGTAATTGCTGAATGGTTTCTAATGCATCAGTCTTAATGCTATCCGCAATAGTAATATATCCGACAAACTTACCGCCATATGCAACAGCGATCAAAGTATACACAATCGTAGCGGGATCAACATCATAACGGATATTAAACTTATCCATTAACTTAAAGTTGCCGACCAATAATTGCTTTCCGTCCACGGTAGCCTGCAATCCATGCCCGCCTATTTCTTCCACTTGATCTAAACGAATATTATGATCAACCTCACCGACATATTGATGAATAGCTGTAGCTACAGGATGAGTACTGTTACTCTCCAAAGCATTCACCATCTTTAATATTTCAGCTTGATCAAAATTAGTATCAAAATTAACCTCTTGCACCTGAAAGACACCTTCAGTCATCGTTCCAGTTTTATCCATGACCACATGCTGAATATTCGCTAGTGTATCCAAGAAATTACTTCCTTTAAACAAAATTCCATTGTGGCTTGCAGCGCCAATTCCTCCAAAATAACCCAAAGGAATAGAGATTACCAGAGCACAAGGACAAGATATAACTAAAAATACCAATGCCCGATACAGCCAATCGCTAAATACATAATCTTGCACAAACAGCGCAGGCAATAAACAAATACCGATCGCCAGAAAAACTACTATTGGCGTGTATACTTTAGCAAATTTACGGATGAATAATTCAGTTGGTGCTTTTTGAGCAGTTGCATTCTGTACCAGCTCTAGGATCTTACTTAATTTACTATCTGTATAAGCAGTTGTTACTTTAATCAAACTAACCGTATTCAAATTAATCATTCCAGCAAGAACGGTCTCTCCTTTAGATTTACTATCAGGTTTACTCTCCCCAGTTAGAGCGGCCGTATTGAAAGATGCGACATCAGATAACAATTCACCGTCCAAACCCAGTTTTTCACCTGGTTTTAGCTGAATGATTGAGCCGATTTCTACATTTTCAGCTTTTATGATCTGGGGTTGATTATTGATTAGAACAGTCACCTCATCTGGACGTTGATCCAAAAGTGCTTTGATATTCCCTTTAGCCCTTGATACGGCTAAAGTTTGAAAAACTTCCCCAACAGCATAAAATAGCATGACCGCCACACCCTCAGGATATTCTCCGATAGCGAACGCACCGATAGTAGCTATAGCCATTAAAAAGAATTCGGAAAAAACATCACCTTTCCGTATACTGACTATTGCATCCTTAATGACCGGAAAACCTACCGGAATGTATGCTATTACATACCATACAGACCTTACCCACCCTTGAAACCAACTCTGTATTACCCAGTTATCCAAAGCAATAGCAAGCATCAAAAGAACAAAAGATATAATCGCAGGAGTAAACAGCTTCAAAGGGCTACCTTCTACATGAGCGTGATCGTGTCCATCATCATCAGTATGTTGAACTTGACCATCTCCATTATGATTATGTCCTTCACATTTACCCTGATGACCGATGAGTTCCTGAGCACCAGCCTGATTATATATTTTTGTTGTCTGTGTGCAGCAAAGCTGCGTACCAGCTTCGTCGTACTTGTGTTTATGTTGTACAGTCATTGTATAAGATTCTTTAACTTAATTAATAATATCAAAGATAAGCGCTCATGCTATGCAATACTATTGCATAGTTTCATTCATACAATTTTCGCAAATACCTTTAGCAAAAAGTCGGACCTCATCAATTCGAACCGAATTATTATTGGGCGCAGAAAAATTAATATCTGTCCGGCAAGTGGTATGCTTACAGATCTTACAGTAAAAATGAAGATGCCAGTCTTTATGTGTTTCCTCATTACAATCATCATGACAGAGGATATATTTGCTCGTATTATTTTCCTGTATACTATGCACGATGCCTTTTTCTTCAAAAGTTTTGAGTGTACGGTATAAGGTTATCCGGTCTGCTGGATAGAAGTGGGCCTCCATTTCAGATAAGGATAAAGCAATATGTTGAGAGGCTAAAAAATCGTATACTAATATCCGCATACTTGTTGGCTTTGTATTTTTATCCCGAAGTTTATTCTCTATTTCATTATTCATGCACTTGTAATTTAAGCGAATATTCTATTTGTTCTCATTAAAATAACAATTAGAAATCCTTAACAGCACTTAATATCTTGTATTTTTAACATTGATTTCAGCATAAATAAGTCTTAAAAACTTCTATTATCATACCAAAATATACACATAAATATATGAAATTTAACTCCAAAATAAGTTTAATTTCTCTCGAAATAAGATTAATGAGGTATCAAGAACAATAAAGAGTCAACTTTTACAACTACAAAACTTACCATAATTTTACAGCTTGCCAACTATTTTTAAGCAACAAGGATAACGAACTGCATAAGGTAATTCATTATTTTGTGAAGACACACCCACTTCTATAAAAAATAGCTATTGTACTACTGAAACTTACTTTATTCTGCGTTTTAAATAAAATCCTATCTACACTAATAATAACTTATTAAATTGTAGCACACAAAATGAATCTATTATCCACATTTTTGTATCTTAGTTTAGACTCAGCAATAAAAAAGAAACAATTCGACAAACCATTAATTAACAATCGCTAAAGATATGTTCACAATTGATAAGCAAACCCTCAGTGACTTAAACGCTATTGATCATAGAGATTTTAGTTTATGTAATTTCTTTGACAATACCAGCACCTTAGGCGGACGGTCCCTATTATACAGCTACTTCATCAATCCATTAAAAGATATAAAAGAAATCCAAGACCGAAACGAAGCAATCGAATACTTATCAAACGTAATGGATAATCATCCATTCGATAAATATATGTTCCAAGATTTAGAAAAATATTTAAGTCTTGGAGTAGAAACTGATTCAGCAAATCTACTTCGTTACTTCTCAGAAAAATTATCTTTCAATTTCTGGTCCGCAGAAAATCAAATGGAACGCGTATTAATCAAGCGCTCTATTGCCGAAATCGCCATGTTAATCACATACTTGACAGAATTATTAAATAAAGCAGTAGAACAGGAAAAACCTATAGGACGACTCACGGAGATGCTTAAATCTTTAAACGAATTAACATCAGATTTTAATCTATCAGAATTAAAAGTAATAGCCAGTAAAAAAATATCACCTGCTTTAATTCTCAAATATGATTATAAATTCAGAAATTTAAACAATCACAATATTAAAAAGATTTTTACTCTTATCTACGAACTAGATATCTATCAAGGAATTGCGAAATCCATGACGAAAAATCATCTTATCTTTCCCACATTTCACAATAAAACCGATTTAGATCATATGTTAGTAATAAAAGGAGCCTATAATCTATTTTTAAACAAACCTATAAAAAATGATATCATAATATCACAAGAGAAAAACACCTGGTTTTTAACTGGAGCAAACATGACTGGTAAATCAACCTTGTTAAAAACCCTAGGAGCATGCATTTATTTAGCTCACTTGGGCTTACCTGTTCCTGCAGAAAAAATGGATACACTTTTTTTTGATGGCCTTTTAACGACAATCAATCTTGGTGATGACCTTAGCTCTGGTCATAGCCATTTCTACAACGAGGTACTTAGAGTAAAAAAAGCAGCTGAACTACTTGCTTCAAAGAAGAGAATGATTATTTTGCTGGATGAATTATTTAAAGGAACAAATTATGACGATGCTTATCATGCTACTTTAAAACTAGTCGAAAGATGTGAAGAATTAAACAATTCTATTTTTCTGATATCCTCTCATATAACTGAACTAAGTACGAAATTAAACAAAAATCATGTTGAGCTAAAACATTTAGAAACCTTAATTAATGAAGAATCACATATTACCTTCACTTATCGATTAATCTCAGGTGTCTCCACAGAAAAGCTGGGTCTGCGATTGCTCGAGAGAGAAAAAGTATTTGAATTATTTAAATCAATTCCATCTCAAAGATCTTAATTTTAACAATACCAAACTTAGGTTCAAATATTTTAACAAAATCCGATTGATCAGCACTAACACATGTATATAGTAATAAAGTTCAAATTAATGGTTTGGCCTTTAAATTATTAAAATAAGTGATTTTAGATAAAAACATAGTTGCCATTTTATCTCCTCTATGAATAGCTTCATCAGCTTTCTCTCCTTCAAAAAATTCCTGAACCGTACTATACCAGAGCTTTAGCCAAGCATCAAAATGCACATTAGTAAGAGCCATAGCAGCATGTGGCGGAAATGGACTTCCAAAGTAAGTATGCTTTTCCAACAAGATAGTTTGCCAAAAACTATACATTTTTTTCAAATGATCCTCCCAGTGGCCAGCCAGTAGATTATTGAAGATGGGACCAATGAGAGCATCCTCACTTACCCTGCCGTAAAACGTATCAACAAGTAATTGAATATCTGCTAATGAAGTTATATCTTTCTTTTCCATATTCCTAATACACAAATTGATAAAGGGTTATTTTTAAAATTGTATCGACAAACAAATATAGCCATAATTAAAAGAGTTAAACATCTTTTATAACTATATTTGTACTAATCAAAAAAAACTGACATGGAAATGAACAAACAAAACACTCCGGTATCACTCTATAAAGAAGTGTCATATAAAGGAGAAAAACCATCAGTAACAGTCTTACTCGAAACATCATCGACTAAAGAGATTCGGATATGTCTAGCAGAAGGAGTAATTATGACCGATCACAAAAGCCCATTTCCCATTGTCATACACATCCAGGAAGGTTCCATAATTTTAAATGTAGCAGGAGTTATACATAACATGGAAAAAGGAGATCTCATTGGCTTAGAAGGTGCCATCATGCATAATCTTACAGCAAATAAAAACAGTATCATAAGACTTTCTATACACAAGCAGGATCATGTCCAACGCGTGCAAAATGTTATAAATATCAATTAGAACAGTATCTTTGCACATAAGATTACAATTAAAGAAAATATAATTTAAAAAAATGGGTGTTTTTTCTAAAACCTGTGAATATGCCATGCGTGCAGTCTTTTATATCGCTCAAAGTTCTCATGAGGGTAGAAAAGTAGGCATTAAAGAGATTGCTGAAAAAGTAAAGCTACCAGAACCCTTTCTAGGTAAGATTCTTCAGAATCTCAGCAGAGTAGGTGTAATACAATCTTCGAAAGGACCTAATGGCGGATTTTACATTGATCCTGCAGGTTTAAAGAAACCAATTGCCGACATCGTCTTAGCTGTAGACGGCGAGCAGATCTTTATCGGATGTGGCATGGGATTAGATTATTGTTCCGAGAAAAACCCATGTCCTCTGCACAACGATTTCAAAAAAGTAAGAAATCACCTTAGTGCCATGCTTAAAAATACAACAATTGGTCAATTTAATCTAGAACTCATAAAAGGTAGCTTAACATTATCTAAATAATAATTAACCTGAATTCTTAATAACAAGAAAACAAATGCCTTCATAATATCAATAAAAGAATCAACAATTATCGGAAAACAAAAAAGTCCTATCTTTCGACAGGACTAACATAAACATATGATACTTAATTAAACATTTTCTATTGATAACAATTAATAGATTTTGAAACTTTCCAGGCTCCGCCGTCATTAACTAAAGTAACCAAATCTGTTTTAGTAAAATTTTCAAATTGCATAGTAACTTTCGCTACCATATAATGTGCAGACTGTTCTAAGATCAAAGTTGTCGTTTTACAATTTAACTTTTCTCCTTTTTGTTTTTTCAAAAAACTGATAACGTCCGAACGGCTATTTGTTCTTGCAATTTTACCCTGGACTTTCTGATTATAATCAGCAGTAAATAACTGCTCTAAACCTAGCGACTGCCCTTCAGTCATTACGTCTATATAATGATCGATTGCAAAATTTGCAGTTGACAAATTGATTGTCTTTTCAGGATTTCCCGAAGCCATTGTAAGTGTACTGATTGCAACCAATACTGCTACAGTGAATGTTTTTACTAGCGTTTTCATAATGTCTTTATTTTATAAATTTAGTTTTCTTGAGTTATCAGTTAGTCAGTTAAATACCCCATTCTTAAAAAGTATTTCTTTTAACTTTCTGACTCAAAATTAAGACAAGGAACACGCTCTTTTTATTACATTTAGATCAACAATATAAAAAACTCGGTGAATAGCAGGAAAATAAAGGTAAAGTATCAGACCTTTATTAGCCGGTCTGCTTCCAGTTTATCAAAAACCATTAAAACACCAATCACTTGAAACTGCTCTTTCATATATGATGCTCTCGAAAAATACTGGACCGCCCCTATTTCATTGCTAGGATTAATCTCTTCTCTAAGATCATATATAAAACAATCCTGCTCCATAATAACCACAGGATTTTCGCCATATGCAGGAGCAGTTATATGACAATAAAAATCCAATCTATCATCGTTCAGGTCAATCATCAATTCTTCTCTAATCTCCCGCTTTAAAGACGTTAATGAACTCTCTCCACGATCCACCTTACCGCCAGGCAAATACCATGCTTTTTTATTATTACTATAGGCCAACAAGAGTTTATTATCTTTTAAAGTGATTAAACCTGCTGTAAGAAGACTTGAATTAAGCGTATCCATATCAAAAATTTTAAACTTATATAACGCGTAATCTAATAATTTTTAAAGAAAAATCAATAGTCAGATTTACTTATTAAAATGTGCATAAAGGAAAAACATCATTTTCTATGGATATAAAAGCATCAAAAGAATTTCCGTTAAGGAAAAATGAACAATTTATCCATAACTTGTCCTTCTCATCGATCAATATCAACTATGCGTAAAGAAAATTCAACAAATTCTATAAATGAAAAATCGCTATTAGAGTTTTGCAAAGCCCATAAAGCACTCGCTCAAATCAGTGGTAGATGGAAATTATCTTTACTATTTGCTCTCCATGAAGAAGATTTATATTACGCAAGTTTTAAATCCATACTTCCAGATATTTCCGATCGGATACTCACCAAGCAACTGAAAGAATTGGTCGAAGATCAAATTATAGATAACAAAAAAGATAAAGTCAAATCGCTTTACATCCTAACCGAAAAAGGAAGGAAAATTTTAGCCTTATTAACCGCCTTAGGTGCTATCGGTGAAAACTAGAAACTTACCTGTTCTAAAAATTCTATAACCTCACCATTTGGACTATAAACCAAACTATTATGAACACCGACAGATTTAGATTTATTTTTCAACTGAATAGCAAGCACTCCATTGCTCAGGTCTATAGCTCCAGCTTTTAATGCTTCCACCCTTGCTTTAGCCGCGTCCTTGACAACAAAGCAGATATGAAGAATAGAATTTTCGACCATTTCCTCCCCTAACCTTCGCTTTCTACCCTGAGAAGGCATATCGGCATCACCATCGCACATTTCAACATATATATTAATCTGTTCATGATACATCATGACACATTTTTTGAGATTAAAATCAGGTAATGACCAAGAATGCACAATTACAAATCCCAATTGTTCGTAGAACTTTACTGTTTCATCAAATTGAGGAGCCTTTAACGAATAATGATGAAAACCGACAATATTTTCTGACAACTTCATAATACATATTTTAGACAAACCTATGAAAGCTTATCGCTGAATAAAAGAACTTACAAAATTGTTCGTTGGCCGCATCATAATATTTAAAGAAAAAAACTCATCCAGCATATCATAAGAATATCCTAACATTTATCAAACGATTTTTAACAAATACTGTTATTGAGTTATAATAGAGAAATTATGGCAAACTCCAAATTCATACGATTTTTCAATTTACATACTGGCGAAGACAAAAAGGAAAATGTCTTAGAAAATGTCGTAAATAATATTTCATTTCGAGGAGCTAATCTTTGGATACTAGCTTGCGCCATAGTCATTGCCTCGGTAGGTTTGAACGTAAACTCTACAGCAGTCATTATAGGAGCTATGCTTATTTCACCTTTAATGAGTCCAATAGTAGGAGCCGGATTCGCATTAGGAGTTTACGACTTTCCGCTGTTAAAAAAATCATTAAAAAATCTTCTTATTGCAACCTTTGTAAGTTTATTGGTTTCTTTCTTATATTTCACTCTAAGTCCTTTCAAAGATGCACAATCCGAACTCTTGGCACGCACCTCACCTAATATATACGATGTACTTATTGCCTTCTTCGGTGGACTTGTTGGTGTTATTGCCATCACCCGTGTCGACAAAGGAAATCCAATTCCTGGAGTTGCTATAGCAACAGCATTAATGCCTCCTTTATGTACTGCAGGCTATGGACTAGCAATTGGCAATCTTTCTTATTTCGCGGGAGCATTATATCTCTATATGATCAATTGCTTTTTCATCTGCCTTTCTACTTTTATCATTGTCAAATACCTCAACTATCCAAAGGTTAACTTTGTAGATGCAAACCGTGAAAAGAAAATAACGCGTGTCATTTCACTTATTATTCTCGTACTTATTATTCCCAGTGTATATTTCGCATATACATTGTTAGAACAAAAACAATACGCACAAAAAGTTAACAAATTTATTCAGACAACCTTTACAGACAAAGGATATACAGTCGTTTTTGAAAGAACGAACTATAATTCCAATCCTAAAAAATTAGAATTAGCATTCCTAATCAAAAAATTCAGTAAAGAAGAGGTAGACAGAATAAAAAGAGAAATGGAAGATTATGGAATTAAAAATACAGAACTAGTCATCCGTCAAGACAACAATGATCTTAAAGCAGATATTTTAAATGAAATCAACAAAAAAGAACAAAATCTTTCTGAAAAAGATATTAGAATAAAACAATTAAATGCCGAATTGAACAAATACCAGATCAATACACCAAATTTACAACAGAATATCAAAATCTTATTTCCGCAGATAACGAGCTACAGCATAGGTGTACAGAATAAAATAATCACTGCGGATAGCGCTATCAATACCATTTCTTTAATTTATATAGCAGATAAAAAACTAAGTGAAGAAGAATTTATCAAGCTCCAGAATTGGATGAAGATCCAATTTCCGGAAAGAGAAGTAGCTGTTATTCCAAACCAGGACAGTGATTTTGCACTACCACGAAAAGAATTGACAAAGTAAGCTTTCCATTTCCCTACAGGGAAATGGCTTCGATCATGGTTAAAATTGTTCCTCCATATCGTGACGCGATGCTTCATCTGTTCATTACTAGTGAACCCATCACTTAAAACCCGATTTTTCCTGCAACAGTAATTCTCCCCAAGCATTTAATTTCCATAGTACCTCCACCAGTTTTTCACCGAGAGGTGTAAGCGTATATTCAACACGAGGAGGTAACTCATTAAAGCTTTTTTTACTTAAAATACCATCTTCTTCAAGCTCCTTTAATTGTTGATTTAACACGCGGCGATCCACCTTAACTATTCCCCTCAACATTTCACTAGGACGCTTTTCACCTTCATTGATCCGCCAGATAATCGGAATTTTCCATTTACCACTTATCGTATTCACCGCAAATTCCAATGGACATATTTTTTCAGATATAGCTTGCACCTTTGATTTCATAAAATTGACTTTTTTATCCCATAGGGATAATAATATGCGGTATTGTCATTATGAATTTACTTTTAAATATTTGCAAAAACAAATCATATCGCATGACAAACTTAGCAAAGAAAATAGATGAAATTAATAAAAACTTAGCCGTGCAGTTGCCGGCTGACATTATCGAAGTTTTTAGTCAATCTATTCAAGAATTAAAGAGTAGTAAAATTGAAGAAAATAGCACACAGATCGGTGATAAATTCCCCAATTTCAGCCTAAAGAATACCCGTAATCAAATCATCTACTTAAGTGAATTACTAAAAAAAGGCAAAGTAATTGTAACTTTTTTTCGTGGTAGCTGGTGTCCCTATTGCAATGTAGAACTAAAGGCATTACAGGACCACATGGAATTTTTTAAAGAAAAAAACATTTCGTTAGTCGCTATAGCTCCACAATCGGAAAGTTATAACAAAGAATTAGAAGTGAAACACATGCTCCGTTATGATATTTTGACGGATCAGGATAATACACTAGCCAAACAACTCGGCATTTCATTTGAGCTACCAAATTACGCCCTCACCACCTATGAAAAGTTAGGGATTAAACTGTCAAAATATAATAAAAATGATCATAACGAATTACCAATACCAGCTGTATACCTCATTGATACAAATTATAACATAACCTACCAATTTGTTGATAGCAATTATATGAACAGAGTAAATATTCAAGACCTTATCGACCAATTATGATCGAAGTAAAAAGAAAAGGAGCAAGATCAACTAAAGATCTATCTCCAGCTATTTTAAAGCAATTAAATTGTGGAGAAGTCGAAACAGCAAATCTGGTTGAGTGGTTAGCAATTGATCAACGATCTTTACTGACGCATATATTAAAGCAACATAAACGCATAGCGTATCTAAAACCAGTTTTAGTAGCTATTGATCAGCTAAAAAAACAAACAGTCAATACGATCAATGAAACTATCGGAACAGCGCTCTTTGAGCAATCATTCAAAAATGGAGATCAGCAATTTCTAAAAATATTATCCCAACATCAGGCCGATATGGCTCGCTGTTGGGCAACATACACAATTGGCAGAAATCATGAATTGAGCATTGAGCAGACACTAGAGCAAATTAAGCCATTTGCTGCAGACACACATTTCGGAGTGAGAGAGATCAGCTGGATGGCGGTAAGACATAAAATTAAAGATAATTTATTTTCCAGCATCAGCATCCTTTCCAACTGGACTTCGCATGAAAACAAAAATGTAAGAAGATTTAGCAGCGAGGCTACAAGACCACGCGGTGTATGGTGTCAGCATATTGATCTACTCAAAAACAAACCTGAGCTAGCATTAGAAATTTTGGAACCACTTCGATCCGATCCAGATCGTTATGTACAGGACAGTGTTGGCAACTGGCTCAACGATGCCAGTAAGACAAAAGCAGATTTCGTGCGCTCAATTTGTGAGCGCTGGGAAAAAGAAAGTGGTACAAAAGAAACAAAATATATCATCAAAAAAGCATTAAGAACAATTGGATCATAAATAACCAAATACTATTTTCTTGTCATTTGCAAAGTGGAAACCAGTGAAAATTATTGTAAATTCAGTCCGAAAGACCAAGAATTATCAAACACATAAAATATGGATCCCGATATTAGAATGTACAATAATCAACTGAATCAAGAAGACCAAGCCATATGTGATATGCTAGCTGAGGAAATTTCCCAGCATTTACCAGATGCTGAAAATAAAATATGGCATGCACATCCCGTATGGTTTATAGAAAAAAATCCCATTGTAGGATACAGCAGACAAAAAGCTGGAATAAGACTGATGTTTTGGAGTGGTTCCGATTTTGAAGAAGAAAAATTAAAGATTATAGGATCTAAATTCAAAGACGCATCGATTTACTATAATTCCATTTCTCAAATCGATAAAAACGATTTAAAACGCTGGTTAGAGAAATCAATAAAAATACAGTGGGATTACAAGAATATTATAAAACGGAAAGGAATATTGATCCGATTGAAGTAAAGCCATAATTTCAAAAGCCCACAAATAAAAATATGAGCAAAAACATTTTCATCAACACCTTAATACGACCAAATCATTAAATAAAAAGACTCAAATAATAGCATACCTCCGTTACTAGCCATTAATCCTACCTGAAAGATGGTGCATTGCTCGCGTAAATATTCCTTAAAAAAACACTTTTTACTGAAAATTATTTCACTTTAAAAATTTAAAAGTAGGATAAAATTCTACTTTTAAATTTAATATCACGCCAATACTACTAAAATAGTATGAATAAAATTTTTTACATGGATTAAAAAGTATTATTTAGCTAATAAAGAATAATTGTAATCAAATTATATATTTTTAGTTAATCATAATCAAGTAATTAATACTTTTTTGTTAAAAAATCATTATCAAATTAGCCTTATTATTAAAAATGTAACAAAAAATAATTACTTTTAATCAGCTATAGCAACCTATTCCGCCGAAAAGGTTTTGGCGTTTTGTTATGGAATCACCTGCTACCATTTCAACATCATCAAAGTAATGAGAAATTTAACCATATTTGGATTAACCCCTTTTGAAAAGCCTGACATCAACCTTATGTACAAATTACATCAGGCAGGTGCAATTCCATTCTTAAGCTTAGGACATCATTTAACAACAGCTCAAGAGGCGTTGCAACGACTTGATCAGCTAGATATACCTGCTTGTGGTATTTACTTTCCCGACCAAAGTTTTACATCACTTCAGATTCCTGGAAAAGTACAATATATTATTCTTCCATCTGTGACCGTGACTAAACCAGCTTCAGATCTATCCGTTTTTTACCAGGTAAGAAGCTTAGAAGAGGCAAAATCTGCCAAACAATTAGGTGCGGCAGGTATCATCGTAAAAGGCAACGAAGCAGCAGGTTTAGTTGGCTATGAATCAACTTTCGTTTTATTTCAGCGTATAATCAAAGAAATTAAAACTCTACCAATATGGATCCAGGGCGGTATCGGAATTCATACTGCAGCAGCTGCAATGGCCTTAGGTTCTGCTGGTATTGTATTGGATAGCCAGTTGGCACTATTTCCTGAAAGCGGTATACCAAAAAGCTTAAAAGAACTTTGTTCAAAACTAAATGGCACAGAAACTAAGATTATTGCAAACCATAGGGTGTTGGTCAGACCCAACTCCCCTGCTTTACCAGAGGAAATTAATGCAGAAAATCTAAAGAAATATTTCAAAGACCTTGATCCTACCCAGAGCTATATACCAATGGGACAAGATATTTCACTGGCCATAGATCTATATGACGATTTCAAAACTTTAAAGAAAATGATCTTTGGATTCAGGGAGGCTATGTATGGGCATTTGAAACAAGCGAAGACATTAAATGTCATCAACAAAGATAATATGATGGCCAAAGAACTTGGTTTACGATATCCTATCGCACAAGGACCAATGACACGTGTCAGTGATGTTCCTGCATTTGCCAGTGCTGTTTCCGAAGCAGGAGCCTTATCTTTTGTAGCATTATCCCTACTAAAAGGGGAACAAGCAAAAGCCTTAATCATGGAAACTAAAGCGCTCGCTGGTGAAAATACTTGGGGAGTTGGTATTTTAGGTTTCGCTCCTCAAGATTTAAGAGATGAACAAGCTGCCTATATATTAGACGCAAAACCTCCGGTGGTATTAATTGCTGGAGGAAGACCTGCTCAGGCTAAAGTATTTGAAAAAGCGGGTATAAAAACCTTCCTTCACGTTCCTTCACCTGCACTTTTAGATATTTTCTTAAAGGAAGGGGCTAAAAACTTCATCTTTGAGGGTCGGGAGTGTGGTGGACACGTAGGCCCCCTTTCTAGTATGGTGCTTTGGGAAAAACAGATTGAACGTCTTTTAAAGGAAGATCATCCCGAAAACATCAGTGTGTTTTTTGCAGGTGGCATACATGACGCTCTTTCAACTGCTTTTGTATCGATCATGGCGGCTCCACTAGCTGCCAGAGGTGTAAAAATAGGTGTACTCATGGGTACAGCTTATCTCTATACTCAAGAAGCAGTAAGCACGGGAGCTATTCAACAGGAATTTCAGAACCAAGCACTTCATGCACAAGATACTGTTTTATTAGAAACGGCACCAGGACATGAAACACGCTGTCTTAATACAGCATTTGCCTCTCATTTCAACATCGAAAAAGCAAAATTACTTGCTGCAGGAGTGGATAAAAAACAGATGTGGGAGCATCTTGAAAAATTAAACGTAGGTCGTTTAAGAATTGCTGCTAAGGGCATAGAACGTCAGGGGGACAAGCTCGTCAATATAGCGAAAGATGATCAATTAGACTTGGGTATGTATATGATTGGGCAAGTTGCGACCATGCAGAACCAAGCGCTTACACTTTCCGAACTTCATGAAAATGTGAGTACAGATAATTTTGTTCATATTCAACAAGCCATCTTACCTGAAGAACCTGCATCACTGGAAAAACCTTTGGATGTTGCTATTATTGGTATGGAATGTATATTCCCTGGAGCAAAAAACCTCGAAGAATTTTGGCGTAATATCATTTTAGGAAAAGACAGTGTTACTGAAGTACCAGATGAGCGCTGGAATAAAGAACTCTATTATCATCCCGATGTAGAGGGGCCAGATGTTTCCCATTCGAAATGGGGTGGTTTCATTCCTAAAATTGATTTCGATCCTTTAGCATTTGGAATTCCACCACAATCTCTTGCTGCTATTGAACCTACTCAGCTATTAACATTGTTAGTTGCTAAACGTGCTATGGATAATGCTGGATATGCAGATAAGAGCATTGACCGCGAAAATATTTCGGTTATCATTGGTGCTGAAGGCGGAAATGATCTAGCCAATAGCTATAGCTTTAGAGGATACTATAAACAAGTTTTTGGAGAATTACATGAGGAAGTAAAAACAGCTTTTCCACATACAACGGAAGATTCTTTCCCTGGTATCTTAGCCAATGTGATAGCCGGTCGAATTACAAATCGCCTTGATCTTGGTGGTCGCAATTTCACGGTTGATGCTGCATGTGCATCCTCCCTGGCTGCAGTTGAATTAGCTTGTCAAGACCTCATCTTAGAGAAGTCAGACGTCGTATTAGCCGGTGGTGCCGACTTACATAATGGGATCAACGATTACCTGATGTTTTCAAGTACGCACGCACTTTCACGTAAGGGCCGATGTGCAACATTTGATAGTGATGCCGATGGTATTGCATTGGGTGAGGGTGTTGCGATCATGGTTTTGAAACGTTATGAAGATGCTGTACGGGATGGTGACCGCATCTATTCTGTGATTAAAGGGGTGGGTGGATCAAGTGACGGTAAAGCATTAGGTCTTACTGCTCCACGAAAAATTGGACAAGTACGTGCATTAGAGCGGGCTTACTCACAAGCAGGTATTAGTCCTGCTCGTGTTGGCTTAGTAGAAGCGCATGGTACAGGAACTGTAGTTGGTGATAAAACTGAATTAAGTGCATTAACCAATCTTTTCAGCAAATCGGGTGCATTACCAGGTCAGACCCATTTGGGATCTGTAAAAACACAGATTGGACATACCAAATGTGCGGCTGGTTTGGCAGGATTGATCAAAGCTTCTTTGGCCGTATATCACGGAGTAAAACCTCCTACCCTACACCTGAAGCAACCAAATGCTTATTATAATGCACAAACAAGCCCATTTGCTTTTTATGCAGAAAGTGGCTTATGGAATGAAAAGAATCGCTATGCGGGTATTAGCGCATTTGGTTTCGGTGGTACAAATTTTCACACTGTCATCGCGAACCATTCTGTAGCAGCTAAAACGGCGACTTTGCAGGCTTGGCCATCAGAGCTTTTTATCTTCCGAGGTAAAACCTATGAAGAAGCAAAAAATCAATTGAAGCAGATCAAATCTGTATTAGATACGAACGATGAAATTCCATTAAAAAATATTGCTTATAGTTTAGCTATCGGCTCAGCTGATCCAATTCAATTAAGCATTGTTGCGGACACAGCAGAGGATTTGATGATGAAAATCGAATTGGTCCTTTCGGGAATTGAAAGTAAAGACACGTACATCGTCAAACAAAAACCGGGTAAAGTTGCCTTCTTATTCCCTGGACAAGGTAGTCAACGCATCAACATGGCGCGTGATTTATTTGTGATATTTCCTGAAATGCGGAAATTATTGGCCGATCATCCGGAATTAGAACAAGCTGTATTCCCGCCAGCTACTTTTGATGACAAGGCATTAAAACAGCAGAAGGAAACCATTAAAGATACTCGTTTAGCACAACCCCTTTTAGGTATTATAGATCTTGCCATTGCAAAATTCCTAAAGTCATTAGGTATCGTACCTGATATGCTTGCAGGCCACAGCTACGGTGAACTACCAGCTTTATGCTTTGCTGGTGTATTTGATGAAGAAAAATTAGTTGAATTAAGTTCTAAACGAGCGCAGTCTATCTTAGATGCAGTAGAAGATGGTGATCCAGGTGCGATGTTAGCTGTAAACGCAGGGATAGACCGTTTAAAATCTATTGTTGATCAGGCAGAAAATTGCCATCTTGTTAACTTCAATGCGCCATCGCAATGTGTAGTAGCAGGAAGCTCCCTTGGTATCAACAAACTAATGGAACTATTAAAACAGGAGCGAATTTCTGCAAAAAAATTAGAAGTAGCCTGTGCTTTTCACAGTCCACTTGTTGCGAAATCAAAAGAACTCTATCATACCGTACTAAAAGATGTTGATTTTCAGGATATGGAAATCCCTGTTTGGTCCAATACTTCTGCTACGGTATATCCAACAAATAGTACAGCGATAAAAACCAGATTAACAGATCATTTAGTAGAACCTGTTCGATTTGTTGAAGAAATTCAAGCGATGTATGCTGATGGCGCACGTATATTCATTGAAGTTGGTCCCGGGAAAGTGTTGACAGGTCTAACCAAATCATGTTTGGATAAAGACGAAGTTGCCCTCCATGTCGAAGACAGCAGCAGTGATAAATTGACCCATCTATTAGGTATGCTAGCGCAATATTTAGGCACTGGTCGCGACTTCAACATAAGTCAACTTTTTGCAGGTCGTGATACTACTTTTATCCAAATCGATCAACCCGAAATTTATAAAAAGAATCCTGCTATTTGGCGTGTAAATGGACAATCTGCCCTACCCACTATGGGTACATTACCTACCAATGGTGCATTACCAATATTAACTCCTTTGCAAATGAATAACTTTGCCAATCAACCGGCATCTTCTTCTGATGGTCAACTTGCTAACGAACGTATGTTGCAAGAATATCTGAATAGTATGAAAATACTCATACAGGCACAACGCGATGTGATGCTTACCTTTTTAGGGCAAAATCCTGGTATAAATCCGATGCCAGTTCAGACTCCTGTTGTATCTAACATGATCACTGACAGTCCAGCAACACTTGCTCCGGCACCGATCATAGAGCAATTACCGGCGGCAAGTCAAGTAAAAGTGGCTCCATTGACAGATATTAAAGCCATATTATTACAGGTTGTCAGTGAAAAAACAGGTTATCCACAAGAGATGCTTGGTATGGAAATGGACCTTGAGGCAGATCTAAGTATCGACTCGATCAAAAGAGTTGAGATCATCGGAACACTTCGTACCGAACTTAATCTATTTGCTGCTGATCATAGCAACGAAGATACCATCATGGAACAGTTAGCTGCGATCAAAACCCTAAGCGGTTTAGTCTCTTGGCTAAAAGAGTACGCAGGTGCAACTGCCGTACCAGAAATCGAAACTGCACCTACGGAGACCAAAGATTTAAAAACTCAAAATCAGGGTCAGCTAAGCCTTCAACAACTCCAAACAGCAATATTGGATATTGTAAGTGAAAAGACGGGATATCCAAAAGAGATGCTCGGACTTGACTTGGATCTGGAAGCTGACTTAAGTATTGATTCTATTAAACGTATGGAGATCATCAGCGATCTGAAAACCAGAATTGACTTTGGCGACGATATGGATCAAGCGGACGACTTGATGGAAAAACTGGCAGCTATCAAAACGCTTAATGGATTAGCGACTTGGATTAAAGATATCAGTCAAGGTGAGCCTGTACCTCGCAGCCTGTCACGTCTAAGCCTTGGCTTAGCTCCTGCAGACCTGCCACTAACACAAAACATGGATCTTATAAAAGGAAAACGCTTTGCCATTACACAAGATAATAGTGCTCAGGTAACAGCAATAAAAAGTAATCTGGAGAAATATGGTGCTCATGTAGAATTGGTCGATATCAATGCCGAATTAGGTGCATTTGATGGACTCATCATGTTACACCTTTTCACTTCCAAGGTCAAGCATACCATCATTGATTATATATCGTTAATTCAAAAACTTGATTTTGATAAAGCGAAGTGGGTATATTTAATTTCAGATACTTCATCACATCTTGGTGAAGTAAAAGATGTCAATGTATTGAGACATTATCAGGGTTACGCCGGTTTATTCAAAAGCTTAGCGCGAGAATTTGATCACACGACTTGTCGATTGATTAATTTAAGTACGCCGCTAGAGACGCAAAAGATTGCAGATATAGCGATAAAAGAAATCCTAACAACAGAAAAGCAAGCAGAAGTCATCTATAAGAATGAACAGCGCCACCGGATGGATTTGACACCTTCACCATTTCCGAACAGTCTCGACAAAGCACAGATCCAGCTGGATTCAAAATCTGTCGTATTAGTACTTGGTGGTGGACAGGGCATCACTTCCGAACTTGTGAAACACATGGCCGAAGCACACCCTTGTACTTATATTCTGATCGGCCGTTCAGCCGATCCACGAATCGAATCAGCTGAACTGAAAGAAATGGATGATATGACGACCAAAGAAGAAATTAGAAGCTATCTGATTCAAACAGCAAGATTTACTTCGCCTGCACAAATCGAAAAGGAAACTGTTCGAATTTTCAAAAACAATCAGATCCTACGTACTGTCCGTCATATGGAGCGTCTTGGAAGTACAGTAGTTTATCAATCACTTGATCTTTGCGACGAACTTGGATTAAGCAGCTTGTTAAATAACATCTATACGGAATATGGCAAAATAGACGGTGTCATTCATGGTGCCGGTTTATTAGAAGATAAACTTTTCAGACAGAAGACAGCAAGCTCTTTCAGCCGTGTCTTCGACACAAAAGTAAAACCATTACGTATACTTGCAGAACAGTTACGTACTGATTGTCAGTTTGTCGTACTATTTTCCAGTATTGCTTCCGTTTACGGCAACAAAGGCCAGACCGATTATGCCGCGGCCAATAGCGTTATGGATGATTATGCACAAGCATTAAACCAGCGCATCGCTGGTAAAGTGATTTCAATCAACTGGGGTCCATGGAAAGGTGCTGGTATGGTTTCTCAATCTTTAGAAACAGAATATGAACGTCGCGGTATTTCATTAATTCCTTTGGAAGAAGGAAAAGAAGTTTTCCTTAATGAAATAAATTACGGAACGGAAAATCAGGTGTTGATTATGTCGGGAAACAATTGGTAACATCGGTAAAGAATAATTATGACAAATACAGATGTTGC
This sequence comes from Sphingobacterium sp. JUb56, assembly GCF_014191365.1. Taxonomy (NCBI): domain Bacteria; kingdom Pseudomonadati; phylum Bacteroidota; class Sphingobacteriia; order Sphingobacteriales; family Sphingobacteriaceae; genus Sphingobacterium; species Sphingobacterium sp. JUb56. Next base: position 323,349 of record NZ_JACHWL010000002.1, read on the forward strand.
GATCGTTGGACTATCTTGTGTCTTCCCCGGTGCAAAGGATGCACAAACTTTTTGGCAAAATATTATCAATAAAGTTGATGCTACGCAAGAAGCTCCAGAAGACCGGATCGACCCCGTTCATTTTAGTAAAAACAGCAATGCAATAGATCGCTTTTATTGTAAGCGAGGTGGTTTTATACCCGACTATAGTTTTGACCCAACTGCCTTCGGTATTTTACCGTTGGCGGTTGAAGGTACTGAGCCGGACCACCTATTGACGCTCGACCTTGTAAAAAAAGCGTTGGAAGATGCAGGTGTATTCCGCAAGCAGGTATCGTTAGAGAAAACCGGTATCATCATCGGTAAAGGAAACTACGCTGGCCCAGGTGCAACTCGTGCTATCGAAATCGTACGTACTGGTGAACAGATTTCTTCTTTACTACAAGAGCTATTACCCGATTTATCTTCAGCAGACTTAGAAAAAGTAAAACAAGCTTTTCAGGAGCGCAAAGGACGCTTTAGTGCCGATACAGCAATGGGATTAATCCCCAATCTGGTCGCTTCTCTGGTTGCCAACCGTTTCAATTTAGGTGGTGTTGCCTTTACAGTAGATGCTGCTTGTGCCAGCGCACTGATTGCTGTTGACCATGCGGTACAAGAACTCCACCGAGGACGATGCAATATGGTTGTCGCCGGGGGAGTACATACAGGACAGAATGCTGCCTTTTGGAGTATTTTCACTCAACTCGGCGCTTTATCTCGTCAAGAAAAGATCAAACCTTTCAGTAGTGATGCCGACGGATTATTGATCGGTGAAGGTTGTGGTTTTGTCGTTTTAAAACGATTAGAAGATGCGATTCAGGATCAAGATAAAATATATGCTGTCATCAAAGGTGTAGGCGTGAGTAGTGATGGTAGTGGCACAAGCGTCATGAGCCCATCTGTCAAAGGCCAGTTAAAAGCCCTTCAGCAAGCTTGGAGCAAAGCCAATCTCGATGAAAAACAAATCGGATATTTAGAAGCACATGGCACCGGAACTCCTCTTGGGGATAAGACCGAGCTACAGACTTTAGCACAATTTTTTGGAAAGGATGAAGATGCACAAATCGCTGGTATCGGTTCTGTCAAATCAAACATAGGTCACGCCATGCCTGCTGCAGGTATAGCAGGATTAATAAAAACCTGTTTAGCGCTTCATCATGATATTTTACCTCCAACACTGTACTGCGAGGATCCAAGCGCCGACATGCAACTCACCAGATTTGCTCCTGTACAGGATGCTAAAAACTGGTCCAAGACTGGTTTACCTAAAATAGCTGCTGTCAATGCTTTTGGATTTGGTGGCATCAACGCGCATGTCGTGCTTGAAGGCTATGATATGCCAAAAAAAGATCCAGTTTTGCTTCTTGCTCGAAATAGCCACGAAGAACTTCTTATGGCTTTACAAAACAACGAGCATACAGTCGGTGAAGGTGACCATCGGATTGCTATTTTCGACCCCACCCCAGAACGAATACAAAAAGCTGTGAAGATTGTATCTAAAGGCAACCCGTGGCGCAGCAAACAGGATATTTGGTATACCGCAACACCTTTACTTAAAAATGAGGGAAAAATTGCCTTTGTATTCCCAGGTTTAGATGGGCTGGCAAAAGGTGAAGTAGATAGTGTGAGTCGTTATTTTGGATTGACAGCACCCATTGACACAGAAGGCGAGGGATTATTAACAGATGCTTTAGCCATTTTTAATAAGTGCAGCATACTGGATAGCGCTTTGAAAAAACTAGGTGTCTACCCTGATATGAATGCTGGACATAGTTTGGGCGAATGGCTTGCGGGTTATTCATCCGAATTGGCAGAAGCTAGCTCTGTAACAGCTTTGATCAATGTACTCCAACCCTCAACTTTTGAATTAAAAGATTCAAAATTTATTGCGATCGGTACAGGTATTGAACTGATATCACCCATAATTGAGCAGATACCTCAGCTCTATATTTCGAACGATAACTGTCCACACCAAGTCATTCTTTGCGGTAGCAACACTGCACTTGACACATTGGTTCCTATATTAAAATCGAACCAAATATTTCATCAGATATTACCCTTCCAGTCAGGATTTCATACACCATTTGTCGCCGATAAGCTTGATGTGATTTTAGCTGGTATGGATCAGGTTCGTTTCCAAGAGACAAAAATCCCATTATGGTCTGCAACGACCTTAGCTCCCTACCCTAAAGACCAAGAAGCCATTAAACAATTAAGTGCCGAGCATCTTGTACAGCCGGTTCGTTTTCGGGAACTGACTGAAAAACTCTATGAAGAAGGCGCGCGCTTCTTTATTCAGGTCGGTGCTGGTGGGTTAATCGGTTTTATTGATGACACATTGAAAGGTAAACCTTTCAGTACAATTACGTCAAGCGGTCCTACTCGTTCAGCATTGGCCCAGTTACAGCGCGTCATCAGTGCTCTTTTTGTTGAAGGAAAGACCGTAGCACTAGATTTTCTAGATCTACATGCAACCACCACTACAAAGTCAACAGCAAACAGTATAAAACTTCAACTGGGTTTACCGATCATTCGGAACTTTAACGAAATAAAGTCCTTATCCAAATCATTTGGAACAGCAACACCACTACGTGCTACAACTAGCAAAGTTAGTCATCCGCTCGCACAAGCTTTTCAGGAGAATATGGCCGATATGATCAGTATGCAAGAAGAAGTATTGGCTCTTTTTCAACAGCGTTCTGAACACCATTTATTAAACCGTACGACAGCTCCACTACCTGCATATACTAGCCTACAACACTCACCTTCAAACATAAGTGTCGTTCATGAACCAACAAGCATCAGTTTCACTAAACTTTTAGAAGTCAGTTTAGACAGCGATCCGTATTTAATCGATCACAGTTTACTTAGACAACCCGCTGGTTGGACACCTGTTTCAGATATGGAACCGGTCATTCCTATGACGATGATCTTTGAGCTACTAGCGGAAACGGCACAGGCTGAAATACCGGGAACACAAGTTCATAAAATTAAGCATGTGAATGTATTCCAATGGATGAATGTGGCGAAAACATTTGAGAAAACCATAAAAGGTGAATGGCGAGCACAACAACATGCTTATCTAGATATTGAAAATTTTGCGAATGCCGAAGTGTATTTAAAAACTTCTGAAACAGCAGTACCTACATTCAATTTATCTATTGGCGATTTGTTACCGATCCATAGGACGCCTGAAGAAATCTATGAAAATCATATGTTTCATGGACACGCTTATCAAGGTATCACAGAAATTGTAGCTGTTGGAACCAAAGGTATCATCGGAATGATAAAAGGCAATGGTGGTAAAGGATCATTATTGGACAATGCAGGCCAGTTATTTGGTTTATGGTTACAGCTAACCTTAACACAGGATCGGATCGCTTTTCCTGTTAAAATCAGGGAAATTGAGTTCTTCGAAGAAATGCTTGACCAAGAAGGCATGTTTGAATGTACCTGCATGCTGACGGAGTTAAATGCAGAATTTGCAATAGGAGAAATCATACTCAAGAGAGATGGAAAGGTGTGGTGTGCTATCAGTGGATGGCAAAACCGAAGACTGGAAATTGATGACGCGCTTTGGAACGTTTCCATGTCCCCATCGCATAACCGTTTATCCGAGCAAATAACTCCTGAAGTATTCTATTTCCACCATGCTTACTCTCGAGTTGCTTCTTGGGATTTTGTACTTAAGCGTTACTTCAACCAAACAGAAAAGCAACACCATGCTCAGTTGATGCCCAATAAACGAAAAACTTGGATGGTTAGTCGGGTAGCAGTAAAAGATGCTGTACGCCACCTTTTACTGGAACAAAAAGGAGATGCCCGCTACCCTATTACTTTTGAAATAAGAAAAGATGACGCGGGTAAACCATACCTTATTGGTGATGGGACGGAAAACATCCATGTATCATTAGCCCACAAAGGAAAAGATGCTGTTGCGATTGCGCGATATGATAGACCCGTAGGTATTGACATGGAGATCATGGAAGAACGTAGCGCTGGATTCTATCCACTGGTATTTACCGATGCTGAGCTCCAATTATTAAAAGATAGAGATCAAGCAGAGTGGACGACCCGCTTTTGGGTTGCCAAAGAAGCCTATGGAAAATTCATCGGCAAAGGACTACAAGGAAATCCCAAAGCATATGCTGTCGAAAAAATACTTGACGATCACCTTTGGATCAACAATATTGAAATTAAAACTATAAAACACAATAATTATATTATCGGATGGACACTGTAAACCCAACATTAAAAATGACCCATGAAGAGTTATTCACACTTTTAAAAGGTTTTATTACAGAAGTAATAGGTGAAGAATTTGTAGAAGAAATGGACATCACTCCTGAAAGCTCTTTTACAAAAGATCTGGAAATGGACAGTATCGAGATTGTCTCGTTTTCAGAGAAAATCAAAACACATTTTGGCGATCAAATCGATTTTACGGGATGGTTATCTTCTATGGATCTAGATCAATTGATCAACCTTGACCTCCGCATGATTATCAATTATATCTACGAATGCCAATAATTGACATAAACAACAAAAAAGTTCATATACAAGAGCTAAACAAAGGTGCTAAACATACCGTGGTATTGATCCACGGCATGTTTAGCAACCTTTCTGTTTACTATTTCAATATTGCGCCAATCTTGGCGCAGCACTTTCACGTGGTGATGTATGACTTGAAAAGTCATGGCATGAGCGAGCGTGTTTTGACCGGGTATGATCTGGATCATATGGCTACAGACCTGTTAGACCTGATGGACCATCTGCAGTTAGAGCAAGTATTCCTAGTTGGCTATAGCTTTGGAGGTCTTATTGCGTTAAAAACAGCTGTAATAAGCCCCACTCGTATACAGAAACTTGTTATCATGGAAGCTCCAGATCCGCAAGATGAGAAAGCACGTGATATCATTGAGGAGTACAGTAAAGAATTTTTGGAACATTATGTCGCTAATTTTACCGATACGACCAAAGTCAAAATGGGTAAGAGACAGATGGAAAAAAACCACCGTCAATATGAATTTTTGTTTCAACAAACCAGTATCAAAGCAGATATGGTCAAGGAGAAGCATTTTCTAGAAGACATTCGTCATGCCCAATTGTCTATGCCATCGCTCTTGCTATATGGAGCAGATTCAAATTGCAGACCTACTGGCGAATGGCTGAAAGAACAGATCAATAACGCTTCACTTGAGTTAATACCGGGCGATCATAACATTCCTATACAAGAACCAACTCGTATAGCAGAAACTATCGTTCATTTTTTCACCAACATCTTTATCAAAAATTATGGCTAAATATGTATTCATTGTTCCACCTTTGACAGGCCATGTCAATCCAACCTTAAGCATCGGTGCCGAATTACTGAATAGAGGGCATAAAGTTGCATGGATCAGCCTCGATAAAAATCTGATTTCAAAACTTCCAGAAGGCGGACAACTACTACTCATTCAATATGACCAAACGGATGAGGAAAAACAAGCAAGTGAACAATACTTGGATATCATTTCCCAAAAGGTCGTTTATGGTATCGATAGTATCAAGTTTTTATACGAAGACGTTCTCATCCCCCTAAATAGACACTGCTATAACGGTATCATTACCTTGTTAAAAGCATTCCAACCAGACTTGATCATTTCCGATCAGCAATTATTTGCAGGTCCGATTGCGGCAAAAAAACTTGGAATCCCATATTGTACCACTGTTACTGCTCCGGCGGCAATTAAAATCATGAACGAACTGCCAAAAGTTCATGAATGGGAAGTCAATCAAATCGTGGCACTACAGCAAGAATTAGGAATTCTTGATGAGCAGTCATTGGCTTGCTCTGATTTATTGACACTTGTTTTGACCTCCAAAGATTTCTTTGGGGAAATGGAACTGACCGAAAATTATCAATTTACGGGACCTGTTTTAACAACACGTCGAACATCAAGTAAATTTGATTGGGATACCTTTCATCAGGATACCAATAGAAAAATCTTGGTCAGTATTGGTACAACTTTCGATCATGACCATAAAAAAGCATTTTTTCAAAAAGTAATTGATGCATTCCAAGGCGAAGAAATTACGGCAGTGGTTGTATCAGATCCAAAGCTTTTTGACCAATGGCCCGCTAACTTCATGGTCTGTGAGCAAGTACCACAATTGGAGCTATTACCGCATTTAAATGCTGTTGTTTGTCATGGTGGTCACAATACTGTTTCCGAAACATTAATTCATGGCTTACCACTAGTTGTTATCCCGATTGCATATGATCAATCGCATGTAGCAGGTCGTGTCGTACGTACAGGTGCTGGTGAACGCTTAAATTTTAACAGATTTAAATCGCATCACTTAAAAGATGCCGTTTACACCATTTTGGATAATTCAAGTTATCGTAAAGCTGCTCAATCCATTGGTCAATCATTTATTGATGCTGGTGGCACTTCCACAGCGGCAGACATATTAGAACAAACAATCACGACCATTACAGCTAAACCCATGGTAAAATCAAAATTTTTATTTGTTATCCCACCGTTTTTTGGGCACATTAGCCCGACATTGAGCGTAGGAGCAAGTCTTATTGCCCGTGGCCATGAAGTCAAATGGTTTGGAATTACCCCAGTGGACAGCAAACATATTCCAGAAGGAGGATCTTATTATTATCCAGAAGAAGATCTTATTCCTTATCAGGATGAAATAAAGCGTATTCTAAAAAGACAGGACGACGGACCAGCCTGTTCAGGTCCTGAAGTCATGAAACTAGCATTAGAAGAAACGTATGTTCCATTTGCCAAAATGATGATGCCAGGATTAACACGTCTTACACAAAACTGGCAACCTGATGTCATTGTCAATGACTGTATTACTTTTGGGGGAGCACTCTTTGCGCATAAACACAATATTCCTTGCGTGACGACCACTCCTGTCCCTCCGGATGTAATGGGTGATACTGAAAAAAGCGCCCCTAAAATATTCGAATGGCAGCAAAATCTGATTAAGGGTCTCCAAAAAGAAGTGGGGATTTACGATGAAGGAATTTTTATTCATTCGCACAAATTAAATATGGTGTTTACATCACAGGCTTTTGCCGGTTTTGATACCGTTCCATCACATATGAAATTTGTAGGTCCAGTAAAAGGACGTCCAAACGATGCACCTTTTGATTGGGAAAAGTTAAATGCGTCTACCACACCAAAAATATTTGTATCATTAGGTACGCTGTTGGTCGATATTCGAAAAGCTTTCTTTGAAAAAATCATTGCAGCCTTTGCTGATCAACCTGTCACGATTGTAGCAGCTACTCCACCCGAAATTTTTGAAGAATGGCCTTCCAATTTTATCGTAAGCAGCTTTGTGCCCCAATCCGAATTGATGCCCCATATGGATATGGTCATCTGTCATGGTGGTTTCAATACGGTTAATGATACCTTCCGTAATGGATTGCCGATGTTAATTACTCCGATTGCATATGATCATTTTCATATTGCAAAATTAATTGAACAAGCAGGTTGTGGTATCAGTATCCGATACAAACGATTACGTGTAGAAGCATTACGTGAAACCGTCTTTGAATTATTGGAAAATCCTAAATACAGAAATGCGGCCAAAGAAGTGTTAAACACCTTTACCGCTGCCGGTGGGAATGATAAAGCGGTAGAATTATTAGAAAATTTTGCAGTAAAAGAACAAGCAACATTAGCTACAGGATAAGGTATGAAAAGAAAATTGTTATTTGGAGAACGTATGCTTTTGGGTGATGGAACAGAACCCTTCAATGCGGTTATTCCATTTAGACTAAAAGGAACCTTTGAAGAGGCAGCCATTAAACATGCTTTATTTAGAATTCAAGAGAAACATCCTTGGCTCAAAGCACTCATTAGTCGTGATCAAAAAAACACACCTTGGTTTGAGGTGCCCGAAAAGAACATTTCAATACCGATACGTGTCATGACGAGGATAACGGATGAAGATTGGTTGCATGAATCAAAAAAAGAGTGGAACATATCATTTGACGGCCATAAACTGCCTCTGATAAGATTCATCTGGATAAAAGGAGAAGAAGTTTCGGATATGTTGTTTGTTTTTCACCACTGCATATGTGATGGTGGTTCTGCGATGTCATTGTTGCGCGAATTTCTAGCCGTACTGGACAACCCTACCGTGGATATCGGTATAGAAAAGCCCATACTCGGCATTCAGGACGTCGTACCTCAAAACTTACTTGCTAGTCGTAAACAGCAGTTCAAAGCCAAGTTTATCGGCCGTTTAGCTACTAATGCCATTAAATTTATTCCTACTGGCAAAAAAGCGATCGAACGTAAAGAAGACTACCTGATTCACTGGAAATTTGACAAAGAATTAAGTAAGCAGATCATCACCCATTGCAAATCAAAAGGTTTCACAGTCAACACATTCCTATGTGCGATCTTACTTCAAGCATTTTCAAAAGTAAGAGGAAAGGCAGCTTTCAACAAAGTCTCCTGTCCTGTGGATATTAGAAGATTTGCCCCACAGATAAAGGACGATCATCTTTTTGCATTTGGACTCATGATAGTATTATCCTCGAATAAAAAGATAAGTTTCGAAGACAATCTACATTTCATGCAAGAAAGCGTAGACCGCAAAACCACTAAGCTCAATCCCTACATCACCATGATGGTTATGGAATCAGCACATGATGCTTTAGATAATTTCACCAAGTTATTAAAAAATGGAAAATCATCGAATGATTGTATGTTTTCAAATTTAGGTCGCATTCAAATTCCACATGAGTATAAATCCTTTACATTGGACACTATTTTCAGTCCAACTGTCATCGGTCCTTTGGGGAACACGACTACTCTTGTAACGTCTACCTTTAGAAACGAAATGGATTTTTCTTTTGTTGCAAGCGAAGGTTATTTACCACATGCAGAAGCATTAGCTATGCGAGATGAAATAAACCAAACGATCAAACTACAACTAGATTCTTTGATAACAGCATGATAAAGAGAAAATTATTGATGGTAGAGAGGATCATGTATGTGGACTCTACTACACCTTTAAATGCTGTTTTTACAGCAAAAATCAAAGGAGAATTATCAGAAGCACAGATACATACCGCCTTAGTTAAAATACAAAAAAAGCATGCATTACTAAGAGCAACAATAGATAATAGCAACGAGAAGCAACCACTCTTTGTTGAACAGAAAAATATTGACTCCATCCCACTTCGTATCATTGAACGAAAAACGGATCAGGATTGGCTTACCGAATCGGAAAAAGAATGGTATCGTTTATTTGTAGAAAAAAACAAACCATTAGCACAACTAGTTTGGCTCAAAAGCGACTGCGTATCCGAGATTCTTTGGGTCATGCCGCACTGCATCTGTGATGGCACAACAATCGCCAACTTAATGCGCGAGTTTCTTTGTTTACTGGATGACCCATCGTTATCATTAGAAACGTACAAGCCCTACCAGTCTATCCATGAATTCCTGCCTGTGGAATACAGCAGTAAAAACAAAAAGTTCAAAGCAGAATTCTATTTAGGGTTAGCGCGATTATTTTTTCTAATAAAACGATGCAGCAAAAAAAAGGCTTCGGACGCCAATTATGCCCTACACTGGAAATTAGATCTGCAAACTACCAATCAAATCATTAAAAAATGTAAAACGAATGGTATCTCGGTACATACTTTTATTTGCGCCGTCTTTATGCAGGCATTTCAACAAATACAAGGGAGGAGTGCCAAGGGCAAAGTAATTAGCCCTGTTGATATCCGTCACTTTATACCAGAAATCAAAGAAGACCATGTATTTGCATTTGCACCTACAGTCGAACTCACGTTGAAATCAGGAAGTCTATTAGAAAATGCAAAAAGAATCAAACAAGACCTCCTGCATAAAATAAACAAAATGAACGTAAGAGAACTTCTTTGGGTAGGCGAACAAATGCACCCCATTGTCCAGAAAATGATAGCCATACTGCGATCAACTCCAGGTGGTCATGATATAACCCTGTCCAATATGGGTAAACTCAATATACCAGATAACTTCAAAAATTTTGAACTTGAAACACTATATAGTCCTACAGTTGCGTTTCCTTGGCTCAACCCGAACACACTGGTTGTAAGCACTTTTAAGAACCAAATGGATTTCATATTGATGTCTAATGCCGATTTTCTAACTAAAGATCAAGCTATTGCAATTAAAGATCAAGCGACGCAATTATTAAACGAGCCTCTATGAAATTTAAATTTCCCACCCCTCGTCCTAAAAAAATAGCGAAAACAACGCTTAGCCGCTTTTTAAGAAAACGCATGATCTATTATGTTGTTCCTAACATCGTGTTCAATACCCTCGTTGCTTACGCTAGTTTTCAGGAAGTTGGATTTACACATTTTTTTGAAGGACCACAAAGTCTTGCACGTCTAACGTTGCCTATGGCAATATTTCTACCGCTGATCCTAACAGTCGATATCATCAAAAGAGTAGCAGTGGCCGCAGATCAAGGTGCCATTGAATACCGTATTGCTGAAGAATTGAATAAAAATAAATTCATGGCCAGGTTGGGTATCATACACGCCGTAGTAACAGGTCTCTTGATTTTAAGTTTCTTAATCTTTGCACAGCTCAGTTTGTCGAAATATTATAAATTAGACCCAACAGCAATGGCTATTCTTGATGGTGTATTGGCGGGTATACTTTCCGTTCTGTTCACTTATCTCCCTATTCAGAAACTGAAAAAACATCTGTATAAACCTGAAACGGAAATTACAATGAGCTCTAATGAACAGAGATCTATTTTACAGTAAAAATAAAATACATATACAATGCCTATGATGCATCTGACTACGAGTTGGATCCATATACAATTGATTTAAAACAAAAAGCGCAATATAATTTACGCTTTTTGTTTTAAATATTAATTTATTTCGATATGACGATCACCTCCATTATCCAGATCTTCATTGATCATTTTTAGTCTTCGACCAATAAGACTTAGTACCACATGCATGACCCCTACCGTTATTAATCCTATCCCCATCCAGATACCAATGGTAATACCTGCTATTAAGGGGTTCCAAAGCAACAAGAATGAAAACAAAACTCCCAAGATACCGGTAAACAAGATCCAGCCCCAATTACCAATTCCAGCACGTTTGATCTCAAATGCATTAGCTATCGTAGCAATAGATCTAAATAATAACCAAACTCCAATAAATACCGATAACATCAATGCTGTCAATCCCGTATTGGCAATAAGCAATACACCAATAAACAAATTCAGCATACCACCAACCAAATGCCAACCCCAATTATCACTGTTCTTACGGTTCGATAATGCATAAAACAATTCAAATACGCCACTGATCAAAATCCCGACACTTAAAAATATACTCAAAGCCAGAAAAGAGCTAAAAGGTGCAGCCGCTGCATAGACACCCACTATAATATACAATATGCCAGCAATTAAAGGTAAATACCAGAATTTTAAAACCTTTTGAACAATACTTTTCTCCATAATTCGTGTGTTTTTAAATGTTAAATATAAATTGGTAGATCATTACTTGTAGATCTACACTGACTATTTACATTAGATTTAGTTATTTTGTTTTAATGATTAAAAAAACTTTTTTAAAAAAAAGTTCAAATACTAAAAATTTTATTTTCACATTTCAAACGTATAAATACTCAATTAACCTTAAAAACCTTTTTTCCATATTGAAGATTTTCATATAACTAGATTCCTTAAATAATAAATTTATACATTTTTTCTCACAAGAGAGAAAAAATGCATGTAAATAAACCCCAGTTATTCAAAATAATGGAAAATGAAATTACCGATTGAAGTGTTTTTATATGTCAATAAGTCTCTATTTAATATATTGATACCCCATTACAAAAGGACTACTAACTATTTTTAGGTAATGAAACGGCAAATACTGAACCTTTATTCAACTTACTTTCTACCCGAATAGTTCCTTCATTCAATCGGGTAAATTCAGCACAAAGAATTAACCCGAGACCAAACCCCCTTTCTCCTATCGTCCCCTTTGTAGATAACTGAGAGGAGGTAAACAACATATTTATTCGGCGGTCATCCATTCCCATTCCCTCATCTTTAATAAAAATATCAATCATATTGCCTTTAACATCTGCAAAAACCTTTACACGTCCGCAAACCTCACTAAATTTTATCGCATTGCTCAATAAGTTTCTTAAGATAACAGCCGTTTGATCATAATCAGCAAAAAGACTCATGGACTCAGGTATATTTATATCTACCGTAAGTTGTTTTTGTCGTACAAGGAAATCAAAAAAATGAAATAATTCCAGCACTAAAGGCCGAAGTAAAAAAGTAACTTTTATAGTTTGAATTCCCTGCATCCCCCGCACACTCCATCGTAATAAATTGTCCATAACCGAGCCCAATTGGGAGACTTGATCTTTCAAAAGACCGATAGTTTCGATTCTTTCATTATGCGTCAGCAAATCCTCATGAAACATCTGCAGTAAATTTTCAAGTGTTACCATAGGACTGCGAATATCATGTGCCAAAATTGAAAACATCTTTTCTTTATCCTTATTTAAAGAAAATAAGGCTTGACGCTGTTTTTCAATTTCCTGCTGATAGGTACCCTGGATACTTTTAAAGAAACTCACCACACCGACTATCAATAAAATCCCTACAATCATATTAGCATAAGCCTGTTCTGGAGGAACGGGAGATCCCAGTAAAGGTGGTTGAGGAAATAAAATCACGGCCACACAAGCTATAAAAATTAAAAAACATAAAGAAAACCTGATCCATTTGTTATCAATCATCAAGCTGGTCGTGATCAGCAATGCCACCAGAAAGTATTCGCCACCGTTATGAAAATACAATCCAGCCACAGTATAGATGATTAATCTTGAGATCACCATTACTAGTCGTGCACTCAGATACTTTCGATACTTATTCAATATAAGCACTGTTGTCGCATCGCAAACATTCAATAAGTTTAGAAAAGAAAGAAAATAACGTTCATTACCGAAATTAACAATAGCATAACTAAGCATACAGCACATTCCTATCCAATTTAAGATATTGATCAGCTTAGTATACTGAGATTCAACATAAGACATTTCAGGGTCAACCCCTACATTACTAAGCCGATATAGGATATTCTTTACATATACAGATAACGTATTGGCCATTAATTTTTGATGGTTAATTTGGATATTAAATCTAGTACAATTTTCTATTTAGGTGCTTTCCTGCTTCATTAAAATAGATATGAAATACTCCGCCATTATAAGAGAACTTCATTATCTGAATTCATTCAAATAGAACATCTACTAAACTAATGAAATACTTTCCGGTATGATCTCTTCATTTGAATGGAGAAAGTAAACGAGATTCAGAATTTACGAAACAAAACTAGCAAAATTTATAAGGTCTTTCCAACTTTTTATAACTGAACTAAAATTCAACAAAAACACTTCTTACTAAGAGATTGAGAGAACCAGTCCTATTTCAATGGCCTATGAGAGGAGCCTAAAAAATGAGAAACAGAAATAAACAAAAAGCACAGCATGGAGTTGCGCTTTTTGTTCTAAAACCTAATTTCAAATCCATTGGCAATTAAGGTAATTTAACCAAAAGATTGTTATGCATAAAATCTATTTAAATATGCGGCATATAACACAGATCATAATGACCATATAATCATTTTTAAAAAAAATATTTAAAATGATTATGTTAAGTTAGTCCAGTATTTTAATTTTCATATCTTTATATTCGATTTTCATCGGTGGTCCCACATGGACCTGCACACCGATCAATCCACGCTGCTTCCGATGTTGCTCATCATTATCCACAACTTCAGAAATCAATTTTCCATTGATATAATGGGATAACTTATTGCCCTTTGCAACAATTTCAATTTCATTCCAATCGCCCACTTTAACCGCATCCGCCAATTCTTTAGCAGTCGCCAAAGTATCTCGCACGATCAGGGTACTCCAGGCATTTCCTTTGGAAGCGCCGGGTTCATCTACCGTTGGATTCGGTATCTCTGTCTGCTGTCCACGATAAGCTAGCGTAGTACGATTACGTTCCTCATAATTCTGACCTGTATAATGATGTTGACCATCAATATCAGCCTGATACCCCTTCAGTGCATAGGGTAATTCCGTAAGACGTTCACTACGATAATTGATACCACTATTGCCATCAGCAGAAATTCGGAATTGGGATTTCAGTACAAAATCTCCCGGTTCACCACCTTTCCAGATTAAAAAAGTATTATTCTTTAAAGGTTCTGCATCAGCTTTAATTTCACCAATCAATATACCACTCTCCATACGCCAATAGCTACTGTCTCCCTCCCATCCTTTCAATGTATTAGAATCAAGCATTGCGACAAACCCTTCTTGTACTGAACTATCAAGAACGGTATGCTGCCCCTGATCATGTTTCGTATTTCCGGCATTGCAGGCCAGCATCAAAAGCGAAGCTGTAGCAGTCAGATATCCATATTTTATCATCTTGTTCATTGTTATGAGCTAAAAGTTAATTTAACATTAATTGTTCCAATCTACATCCGTATCCGCCCAACATTTGTTTTTAGCAGACAATAAAACGGCTTCACACACCTTTTGGGTCTCATAGGCATCTCGAAAATTAGGATGACATTCTTCACCAGTTTCTACACTTTTTAGAAAATCTGCTACTTGATGAACAAATGAGTGTTCATAACCGATGGATAATCCCGGTACCCACCATTTATCCATATAAGGTTGATCACCATCGGTCACATGAATCGAGCGCCAACCTTTAACGATTGACTCATCCGCATTATTAAAATATTCCAATTTATTAAGATCATGCAGATCCCAACGTAATGAGCCTTTTTCACCATTAATTTCAAATGTAAAGAGCGCCTTATGTCCTCGAGCATAGCGGGTAGATTCAAATAATCCCAAGGAACCATTATCAAAATGACAGTGAAATATACAAGCGTCATCAATTTTGACATCTTCCATTTTCCCAGTCTCCTCACGTAGACGTTGCTTCACAAAAATTTCTGTCATTGCAGAAACATCTTTAATACCACCATTAAGCCACATGGCCAAATCAATACAGTGCGCTAAAAGATCTCCTGTCACACCAGAACCTGCAGCTTCGGCATCCATACGCCAAAAAGCTCGGCCTCCCTGTGGTAAATTTTCATTTATAGTCCAGTCCTGCAAAAAGTTCGTCCGATAATGAAAAATCTTACCCAACTTTCCACTTTCCACTAGCTGTTTAGCTAGAGTAACAGCTGGCAGCCTGCGGTAATTGTACCATACCGTATTCTTAACTTGACTTGTTTCCACAGCCTTGACCATCTGCGCCCCTTCCTCAAGATTTCTAGACAAAGGTTTTTCACATAAAACCATTTTTCCTGCCGCTGCCGCAGCTACAGCTATTTCCATGTGCATATTATTCGGAGTACAAATATCAACAGCATCAATATCATCACGACTGATTAATTTTTTCCAATCCGTTTCATAAGATTCATAACCCCATTGCTCAGCAAAAGCGATAACCTTATCCTCACTTCTAGAACAAACCGCTTTCAAAATAGGTTTGTATGCTAAATCAGGAAAGAAATCACCAACCCGCTTGTACCCATTGGAATGAGTTCTTCCCATAAATCCACAACCGATCAATCCTATTCTAAGTTCTTTTTTCTTCATAACAATTAGTCTATAACCTTTTACACCGACCATCCATGTGCATTTCGCACTTTAATCATGGTTTCCAGAATTGAATTCCAGGTCTCTTGTTTATGCATCACTTCATTTGGAAACATACAGCCATCCCAACAAATGTGGTCGAAAACTTTGTTTGGGTTACCATTCTCATCGCGCAACCAATATCCAGCATCCTTCACAATATCCAGCTTACCATTCGGATCAGTCGGCAAACAATGTCTTCCCGTTTTATCATGCGAACCAGAGCCAAACACAGTTCCATCATTCTGAGCAACATGAAAATCTATCGTCCATGGACGAAGCTTATCTGTCAAGAATTGAAGACCACGTTCCAGCTCTACGCTATCTTCCCATTGAAAATCAGTTTTAAGAATCCGGTCCTCAGGTTCATTATACCCCAATAGATACAAGAAAGTGTGAGACATATCTGCCTGAAACCCCATATTATCCCTATCCACCATCTCCAAGGTTTCCAGCATCGTTCTCCAACTTTGCATGCCACCCCAGCAGATTTCTCCTTCCGCAGCAAGTCGCTCTCCATATCCAGCTGCCACGTCACATGCACGTCTAAATGTTTGTGCAATTCTTTTTGTATTTTCAGTCGGATTTTTAGCCCATTCAGCTACACTGGTAGCCGAATCAATACGGATAACATTATTAGTTCGAATACCTAGTTTTCTTAGTTTGTATCCAAACTCACTAGCCTTTTGCACAACAGCTACAAAGCGATCTCGATCTACTTGACTACCCATTGCAGAACCACCATCTGGCGACCAGATTGGTGCAATCAAAGTACCGATTTCTAAATCATAACCACCCACTTTGTCCACAACAAAATTGACATTGTCATCTGTAGGATCTAATTTTACATGTGCATTGAAAAGACCTAGATCAATGCCATCAAACTTGACACCATCGACGTTAGCATGAGCTGTTTTCTCTAAAAGCTCATCTAAAGAAATAATTGGTTCATGATCACCTTTACCTACAATACCCGGCCAGGTCGCATTATGCAATTTTGGAAAATTATTCTTGCTCATATCTACGTTTTTTTAACTTCAATAATTAAGGTTCAACAATCAAATCCGGATTATCTGGTCCAAAGTGTTTCAACATCACGATCGGATCTGTCTTCGAATCATTTGTAATAATGACACCTTTCATCGCCGCCATTTCTGAAACAAAGTATTCGTCGTAGGTCAACTGCCCATAACGGATCAGAGCCGGTGTTTCCAAAGTCCAATCATTCAACTTCCCGTGACCCTGCATCATAATTAATCCATAAGCCGCACTATCGGTGATCGTAACAGTTTGACCCGGAAAAACGGTCAATTCTTTTGCACTAAAAGCTGTAGATTTATAGCATATCCATTTTTCACTGTAGCCAGCATGCTCCATTTCAGCTTGAGATTTCACCGGTTTAGGAAACATAAATCGGTTCTGCATCATATTGGGATCCACATTCAGATCCCAATCAATAATATCCATTAATGCATTATAATCACCATGTTTATCATCAGGCACTCCCTTCCACAACAATTCTTCTGGAATGATCGCTTCATTGACCAAGGACTGATACATCGCAAAAACATCGGAAGCTTTTTGCGGTTCATAGGTACACATACTACCTGGAGCATGTAATAATCCAGGAGGAACATCCCAGCCTGTTCCCGGTTCTAAACGGTAGGCCTGTGAATAATTCGTTATCTTATTATCCCCTTTACTAAAATTTTCTAAGCATTCTTTGATCTGTGCTTTTGAAGTTCCTGGAGCTATACCCATAAAAGTATAAGGAAAGTCGCCACCATGATTATTCAGCTGTGGAGGAAAATAGTAAGCTTCCGGCTTTCCCGCTTGCTCAATCAAAGCCGCTTTTTCATCATTATGGTGAATATGATGTGGCAATGGTCCCATGTTATCAAAAAATTTGGAATACATTGGCCAGCTTTGATAATCAGACCAGATACGATTTCCAATCAATCTTTCTTTGAGATGGGAAACGCAATCCGATAACAAAAGTTGTTTAATCTCACCTTCATGTTCATATACCACGAAACTAAGACCTTCAAATTCGCCCGTCAAAGGACCATTTTTCGCAGGAGTAGTAGAAGACAACCACCGCTCATCGATACCACCACGTTCACCACCCAGCACATAATAATCGTCTGGATGAAGTTTTATCCTTCTTCCAGGTACACAAAATGATCTAGGCACCCAGTTTGGCGCCAATCTAAATATCCCTTTACCTTGTTCAAAAGCTTTTTCTATATTTTCCATTCCTTCGTATTTATGTTTATAATCTACATTTTATCCTTAAAAACCTGAATTCCTTCAAGTGTATCTAATATTCCCAAAGAAAGTTGATATACTTTTTTTTCCTTAGGTTTAAGAAAAATCAGTTCTTTTCGTTCACGCATCACCTTTTGCCCCAACGGTGGATTTGTACCGGGCTCTAATCCTGTCACATATTCTCCCGGACCCCAGTGTTGCCAATTGGTCAACCAAGGAAGTTGTTCCTTTTTAAAAGTTAGCGCAACCGCAAAATCCAATTTTTCATTAAATAGACCACAAGAGCTATTTCCGCTCTGATCGCTTTCCGGAGCTATAAATACAGCTTCTTCTCCTGCCCCCCGATGATCTTCACGAGGTTCTTGACAGGTTTTAAAATCAAGACCTGCTTTAAATATTTTATTAGACTCACCAGATTCCCGAGGTTGCCATTTTCCATTCCACAGTAATTCAGTACCAGCATCCACAAGAGGCCAACCAAAGTTAAAGTGATAAAGCAGCATATGTGGCACATCCATATTACCAACATTTTGGACCACATCTTCAATATATATTGTAGGATCCCCTAAGTAACATCGAATCGTACGTGTCAACTCAATATAATGTCCAAGAGGATGTCCCTGTAATATCTTTCCAGAGATCGACATTTCAAGATCTCCACTTAACAAATCGGGTTGTTTTATATAAATTATTTCCGCTGGGATATTACTAATTTGATCATGCAACCCTCTACTTCCAAAAGCATCCACTTCAGGACCACCAACATGTGTAAGTCCACAAGTAACCAACAATCCTCCTCCAAAAGTGCTTAACCAATCTGCACCTTTATCTGACAAAGGCTGTGGTCTTGCTACCCCAAGCCTACTAATCCAGCTCAAGTTAAATTGGTTGAAATAAGCATCCGCAATATCCATGGCTCGATCTATAACAACTTTAAAACGCAATCCTGTACCTGTATTTATCCAGGCAATACGGGTACCACGTCCCCGTCCATTATCCAAAACCGAAGTCTCGATACCACCGACCTGTGCCACATGCGACACTTTTTCCAACCAATCTTTCTTTGAAAAATCCACTTTTATTTATTTTTCTTTTTATAAACGTCATTATTCTCATTCCCACCCGACATGAGGTAGGCCATTAAATCACGTAGTTCCTCTGGATTCAAGACATTTAATGTTCCAGGAGGCATAATGGAAACTTCGGAAACTTTGATATCCTGAACATCTTTTTTTGCAATTTCCTTAGTTAACTGCGGTGCATAAGGATTTTGTGAAATAATATAAGTCTTCTCTCCTTCGCCCATCAGTCGTCCCATTTGCTTAGTGCCATCTTTCAGATGAAAAACTTTAGATTCATATTGATCAGAAATCACTTTGCTTGGTTCAATCATCGCTTCCAACATATCCTTAGGAGAGAAACGTGTTCCCAGTTGAGTAAGATCAGGTCCAACCGAACCACCCGAACCTTTCATAGTATGGCAAGAAGCACAGCGCAAGGCTACAAAAAGTTCCCCCCCTCGTTTGAAATCACGTATCGCAGTATGACCATTAATATATTTGAGAGCTGTATCGATCTTCCAATCTCTTCCGGGACCCTTGGCATTCTGAACTTTTTCTGCTAGTCTGTTACCCGATTGATTAACCAATGAATCACCAGAAATCTTACTGTAATAGGCCAATTTGTCCTTATTTACATGACTCAATGCAATTTTTCGGGCTTTATCAATAAATCCGATGTAGCTATTGCCTCCTTTGTAACCAAAACCTTTATAGAACCACTTGAAATATTCATCATGCAATTCTGGGGTCCACCCCTTATGTGCAGAACTCAACATCGTTGCTAAAAATATCTGTTGCGCAGGAGGAATATTGGCCAACATGTCGGCGATATCCAGACCATACTGTGGATTTCGCAAAATAAGATTGGAAGAACTCATAAAACTGGTATTGGTCGAATCATCCTTTGCTGAGTATAATAGTGGTACAGTCTTAGGTACGACACTCGAATCACCAATAGCTACCAATACTTTTCCCAGTTCACGATTGACAAGGTTTATCTTCGAAGGATATAAACCCTCTAATCGCTCCGAAAGTAGAATACGTTGCGATTCAACAGGTGTCCCCATTCGAGCTATACTGACCTCATAAACACGCAACAGATTTAAAAGCATCTGTTGCGGAAGCTTCCTGATGTCAATAGTTGCCAGCTTATTAAACATGTCTGCTTGTAATGATTTATCTCCATTTCTTGCCAGAGCCAACATCGCTTCGGTAAGACGGAGTACATTTTTTTCCTGAAAAACAAGATGCTTCCATGTATCCACGGGTTGATGCTCCACTGCAATACGTGCAGCATAACGGATAAAACGATCTGGATCACCAAGGTATTTCCACACTTTCTCAGCTGTGCCTGGTGCAGAAGGTTTATGAAATTGTTCAATCTCGCGACGCAAGGCAATCCCCTTAGGAATTTCATTTTTTGTTTTCTTAGCCTCAATATCAGCATGTCCCTTATAATACACGCGATAAAGATCAGACTCCAACTTTCTCCCCCCTGTCAAAAAGTATAAAGCACCATCAGGCCCAATCTCTCCAGATGTCAATGCAAGTGGAGATCCCGATATAAATTCTTCCGCTTTTGCCTCATAAGTCGCTCCTTTTGGTGTTAACTGAACAGAATAGATAATACCAAAACTCCAGTCAAATGCCAGAAGACTATTTCTATACTTATCAGGAAATTTCGCTTTGCTTGCATAGAGTAGATTCGTTGGCGAGCCCTGTCCGATATTCAGCGTACCAGGTAGGTTATCTGGGTAACTGGGATCCCATTTGGCATTACCAGTCCTCCATCCGTACTCAGCACCACTTGTTACATGACAGATCCGTGTTGGACGATACCAAGGCATCCCAAAATCCCATTCCATATCCGAATCGTAGGTAAACATTTCGCCATCATCATTAAAAGTAATATCAAATGGATTTCGATACCCACCACTAATCATCTCCCAGTGTTTACCCTCAGGATCGGTTTTAGCAATCCAGCCACCCGGTTCTTTACGATCGGTGGCATGACCCTGTGGATCTACGATATGAGGTAACAAATTATCGTGATGCCAGTTTGAAGGTAAACGATAGGCATCCATCTTGGGCAAATCAGTATGATTACCCGCAATTAAATATATAGCAGAATCTGGCCCAAGTACAACACTATGCGGCCCATGCTCACCTTCACCATTTAAGGCCAATAATTGTGTTATCTTATCCAATTTATCATCCTGATTTGTATCCTGTAATCGGTACAAGCCACTACCTTTCGAAAACTGCTCATCAGGATTATGGTTTACGACGACATAAAGACTATTGTGCGCCCACAACAAACCTTGAGCAAATCCAATTCCTACTTTCGTTGAACTGGTATCAGCGGGATTATCTAATGGAAAATCCAACTTTTCAATCTTAGGCTTCATCGTAGTATCCGATCCTATCGGTGGCAGTTCGATACGGAACAATGCTCCATACTGATCCGAGGTAATCATCCTCCCTTTATCATCAAAGGTCATCGCAACCCACGATCCCTGTTTATTATCCGACGGACTGTAGATATGATCTACTGCAAAACCCTCAGGTAAAACAATTTTTTTAGTCTTCGGATTCTCATCCTTAGCACCTTCATCTTTAATCTGTTCATGACATGCCCCTGCCAAAGTGAGCAGGAAAATGGCAAACAACACGAGTTGCATGTTATTAATTTTTCTCATTGTTATTCGTTAAGCTGATATATTGTTTGATTTAAATCATGGATTAATATCCCGTGTTTTGCGAAATCCCATTGGTTAGCACTTCACGCTGTGGAATAGGAAATAATAACTTAAAGGGTTGCACATTATAGGAAGCCGAACTTAAACGAGAAAGACGTTTTTTCTCTGCCGCTCCGTGAGCATTTAAGACTTCCTCTGCCTTTCCCGTACGCAACAACTGGTACCATCTATGACTCTCAAAAGCAACTTCAACACGCTGTTCAGTGGCGATAGCATTTCGCAAGCCTTCCTTAGTCAAACCTGATAAAGGTTCCAATCCTGCCCGCTTACGTACCAAGTTTAAGTTTAGATAAGGATTTCCGACTCCAGACTCATTTTGCGCCTCTGCCAACATCAATAAGACATACCCATATCGGTATACTGGCCAGTTCTCATTGGACCGTCCATCTTCAATATAAGGTGCATGATAAAATTTCTTGATGAAGGGCATTTTTCCACCAAAAGCGATTGCCTCTTGATAGGACGCATTTGAAGGATCATCGAACAAGGCTATTGATTTATCCTTCCGCAAGTCCCCCGCTTCATATAAATTATAGATACTTGGTGTCGGGATATTAGATCCACCAAGATTTCCAGAATACCCCACCAGTTTCAATTTTGCGTTTCTTGGGCCGAACATATAAATAAAATTACTGTTCTCACCTTCAACAGATTGGTCATACTGCACTTCAAATACCGACTCCTCATTATTTTTATTATTCGGATTGAAACAGTTCGCATAATCAGGCAATAAAGCATAGCCCAATTGCGTGACTTCCTGAAAAGCAGAAGCAGCTTCAGCAAATTGCTTTCTTGTTAAGTATACCTCACCCAATAGCGTTAAAGCAGCGCCCTTAGTAATACGTCCGGCATTATTCTTATCATAGCTATTTGGTAGATTTGCAACTGCATCCTTAGCATGTTGTATAATTACAGCGTACACTTCTTCAACCGGTGCCTTACCTTTGGTAAAAGCATCCGTTGGATTCGCAACTTCCTTCGTATGTAATGGAATTTCTCCAAATAAGCGTACCAAATGAAAGTAGGTGAAAGCCTGTAAAAACTTCACTTCACCTACATAGCGCTTTTTCAAACCTTCGTCGGCAAAAGAAACCTGATCGATTCGGCTAAGGATAACATTAGACTCTTGTATAACACTGTATAATGTTGCCCATACAGTATTGATATAATTATTTGAAGAGGTTATCAAAAATTCATCTATCTCTTCCCGTTGCTGCGCCCCTCTATCGGTTTCATCATATTGATAGTTGGTGTTATCGGCAACCATTTCAGTCATCGCCCAAAAATCACTGGTGTACAAACCTTGTAAGCGGCCATAAACCCCGTTCACAGCACGAAGGACTTGTCCTTCATTTTCATAATAATTATCACCGCTGGAAAATGTATATGGTTTAACATCTAATAGGTGATTACATGAGGAGAGGCTAAGTAGTCCCAAACTCAATAAAATATATTTTATGTTCATAACAGTAGACTTAAAAATTGAAATTTAATCCGAGCGTATAGATTCTTGGAACTGGATAAGCAGAGTAGTCAAGTCCTTGCACCAATGGACTAATATCACCTCTATTTATGTTGGTTCCTTCTGGATTACCATCATAACCCGTGATCAAGAAAGGATTTTGAATATTTCCATAGACTCGAATGTCCTTGATAACTCCCTTTATACTTTTAGGAAATGTATAACCGAAATTGATATTACGGATCCATACATAATCCGTTTTCTCTATAAACAAGGAGTGCGTATCGCGATACATAACACGACCCCTGCCTGTACCATTTGTAGTCGGGACTAATCCACTACCGGGATTCGCTTCCGATCTCCAACGATCCGCAATCTCTTTACGCACATTAAAAACTCCATCAATATTATCCGTGTAAAACCGGGTGGCATGCAACATCTCTTGTCCCATTGATCCGACCATCAGCACACGCAGATCGAAATTTTTAAAAGAAAATGTATTGGTCATGCCCCATGTAAAATCCGGATATGGGTTGCCTATGACGTCAAAATCATCATTCGGTGTGATTTCACCATCACCATTAACATCGCGCATCCGCAGATTTCCTGGAATAGCGCCTGGAAATGCAGCGTATTTCTCCAGGTCAGCTTGATTTTGATAAATTCCATCAACCACATAGCCGATGATCATACCAACAGGCTGTCCGATTCGGGTAACATTAGTAAAGTTTCCTTCCGAACTTGCCCCAGAGAAAATCGGGTCAGTGCTTCTTCCTAAAGCAATCACTTTATTCCTATTGAAAGAAATGTTGAAATCGGTATTCCATTTAAAGTTATCATTGGTAATATTGACGGAACTAACAGAAAATTCAAAACCGGTATTTTCAACATCACCTCGGTTTTCTGTTACAGATGAAAAACCAGAAGACTGGGGAATCGGTGTATTTAACAATAAGTCTAAAGTATTACGCTTGTAGTAGTTTGCTGCAATTGTCAGACGGTTATTTAAAGTCGCAAAATCTAAACCTATATTTAACTCCTTCATCTTTTCCCAACCTAAGAAACTATTACCTAAGCTGTTCATAATACGACCCGGTGCCAAACTACCACCAAAGACATAATTACCCGTTCCAATACTACTTAATGGCGCATAATTAGAAATATTGAAATTACCACTTCTACCGTATGATGCTCTAAGTTTCAATTCATCAACCCAAGTCGCATCTTTTAAGAATTTTTCTTCTGACAGCCGCCAGCCCAGTGCGACAGAAGGAAACGAGCCCCATCGATTATCTTTACCAAATCTCGACGAACCATCCGAACGGAAAGATGCGGTCAGGATGTATCTATCTTTAAAAGTGTAATTTACACGGGCCAAGTAAGAGATTAATGCCCAATCTTCAATGCCCGTACCACCTGTGATCCTAGCCGCTGCATTTAAGGTCTGAATATCGTCATCCGGGAATTGCGACCCATTGAACCCTGCTGACTTATCTTTTTGGGACTGAATGGAGTAACCCGCCAGCGCACTTATTTCATGACCATTATCCGAACTGTAATCATAGGTTAATGTATTCTCATTTGCCCAATTGATATATTGACCACGTGTATAATTTCCACTGGGAATCGACGGTCCTGGAGCATTTTGATTTGCTAGAGTTGAAGGTCGAAAGTATTCACCACTTTCATCCTGATAATCAACATTAAAAGTTGTCTTAAATTTTAGTTTAGGAAGAATGCTATACTCCGCATAGGCACTCATCAACATTTTCATTTTGCTGCTTTTATCAACACGTTCATTCAAGAACATAACTGGATTAGGATTTCCAAAAGTACCCGGTGAAACGATATATGGATTGTAAGTACCATCTGCATTATAAATGGTAGAAACGGGTGTGGAAATTTCGAAAAATTCATCCCTACCCTGCCCACTAACACCTCCTTTGAGGTAAGATAATGTAGGTGCAATATTCATCCCCAATTTTAATTTATTAGAGATATTGGCATCTACATTACCCCGGACGGAAAACCTTTCAAAACCAGTGTTTAACATCACCCCCGATTGATTCAGGTAACCTGCCGAAACAAAAGAGCGTATCTGTTCATTCCCTCCACTAAAACTCACATTAAAATCAGACATTGGTGCAATTTGGGTAACTGCATCATACCAATCTACACCAGCTCCGAAAGTTTCAGGATGACGATATTCTTCCGGAATATCATTTAATGTAGGTTCCCTACCTTCCTCATATCGAATTTTATCTTCTATAGCCTCTTTACGAAACTGAGCAAATTCCATAGCATTCATCATATTGGGACGACCTTTTTTTGGTACTTCCTGAATACCTGAACTCGCCGCAACATTGATCTTCAATTTTCCAACTGTACCCTTTTTCGTATTGATCAAGATAACACCATTAGAACCTCTCGATCCATAAATTGCTGTTGCAGATGCATCTTTTAATACGGTCATAGATTCAATATCACTCGGATTTATCGCCGTCAAAGGATTTGAGCGTTCGCTTGAAGAAGACGGAACCGGAAATCCATCAATAACATATAATGGCGATCCTCCTGCTCCGATAGCACCAATTCCACGTATACGAATCCTAGGACCACCTCCTGGTGTTCCATTGGAGGTACTTACCTGCACACCTGAAATTTGGCCAGTTAAGGCTTGATCAGGACTAGCAATAGCTTGCCCCCGAACATTACTCATCGATACCGATGCGATAGATCCAGTAACATCCTTTTTCTGTTGACTACCATATCCCACGACCACCACTTCATCTATATCTTGTGACATACTGATCAGTGTAATGTGCTGCTCACCTGCTTTTGTAATCACAATTTCTTGGCTAGAATAACCAATATTCCGAAAAGACAAACTTTGGCCTTTCTTTAAAGTCATAACATAGCGACCATCCTCAGCAGTAGATGTGGCAACATCTGTACCTTTGACCTGTATAGTAACACCCGGGATAGGAAGTCCTTTTGCATCACGTACGATACCGCTAACAGTGATTTGCTCTTGGATATTGCTATGAGTAAGAAGCTTTCCATGATTTTCCTCAAAATCAAAGACATCACCAGAAGAACCCACCATTGAAGCCTGAATGTGAGACAGTTGAATAAAAAATATTCCAGACAATAATAATGATGCTTTCAAAAGACTAGATCGTCCTAGTAGCGGATTTGAAAATTTTTCAGTCTGCGTTCTACATAAATTTTGGACTGTAAAATTCTTAGTTATTTTTTTGTTAAATTGATCATATTGCATAACTTTGCAAGGTTTGATGGTTTTAAGATTAAGAGTTTAGACGCTCTCTATTAATTTAAAATAAGGCCTTAAATGCATACCGATGGTGCTAGAACACTATCGGTTTTTTATTCAAGCTCGTTCTTAGTACGATTGTTCTCCCATACCTAAACCTCCTTTTTTATTAAAGTTTTTCATTCTATATTCTATTAAAGATATTAGGACCCAGGATAAAAGGCACCTATAAGTTGTTTATAATCAAAAGTATAAGGGTTGCTTTTTTTAGCTACCTCAAATATAAAAATCCGATATAGCTTAAGCATCCTGCACTATCCTGACTGACAATAAAAAAGTAAAAGCAATTTGTTAAAAAGGGCTAATCAACGAAAGTAGAAGCATGTTTTTATAGAGAATCACCCATTTTCATTTCACAACAGGTAGATTGATGACATACTAAATATGGTTCTTTTAATGTCACAAATAGCCACATAAGATTTCTGTAGGGCTACATTAATCTTTTTGATGGATTCCATATTGTTACTTTAAGCTTATGTGGAGAAAAGATGGATAATCTATCGAATAGTTACTTGAGCAGTCTTTGACCCTTGTGAAGGTGCAACATAGGTAATATCCTCAAAAACCAGGTTTTTAACAAAGGGAACTACTTGCCACTTATCTCCTGCAAGTCTTTCGAAACTATAGAAGCTATCAATAATAAGTTCACTATCTAGAGGATTATCTACTATATATTTCAACATTTTATTTGCGTCATCTAGCTTAAATACATTGGGAGATCCCAATAGTTTTATTTCGCGCGATCTACCATTTGATTCCATACTATTACTTGTTAAAACTTCCTGTTTTAGGGAGTCACCTTTGTTTGCTCCTCCGGGATTTTGACAAGCCATAAATCTCAAGGTAACGACATACATCAAATATTGCACGTTAATCATAACAGTCCAGTTTTATTTTTAAAATCAATTTCTTGATATACTAAAAGTATTTAAAATAGTAGACGCTTTGGTATAGTAACTTGTCGAACCACTTGCTGCTATATAACCGGTCCAACACTATCAACTTCTGTGCTTATTTTTGTTACACAAACGTAGGTTCCTCTCTTTAATTTTTAGGTGCAGCAAACGAAGATCAGATGATTACCAAATTATAACTTTTAACATTACTTGTTCAGTGTTTGTTCAGTGCTTGCTCAGTGATTACTCAGTGTAGACTGTATCAATATTGACTGATTACTGTCTAAAAATTGATTAAAAATTGCTATTAGCTAAAATTTGGTATTAGGATGTTCCCGTTTTAATGTTTATCTTGATTATCTATAAACTAATCAGGTAATTATGGCAATCATCAAAAATGGCGTTAAGGGGACTGTTTCCGGGAAAGCAGGTTCTGTTGTGTTTGTCTTAAAGAAAACAGGAAATTATTTGCGTTCTCTTCGTCGCGTTAAAAAATGAGCACCTACACCTGAGTAACTACTGAGTAGAACACGCTTCAAAATTGTTAGGTCGCATATTAGTATGTTAAATCCCATTATCAATATTGGTTATAAGGCATACAGCTATCCTAAGCGGGCATATGATGTGGCGATGTCTTATCATTTGAACGAAACACTTAATACTTTTACTTGGTATAGAAATTTAGTAATAACCCGTTGTGCATTTTAAATAATACTGATTTTTAAATTATTGATATTTCTGATGAATATATTTTTGGCTATGTATTAAATGATGTTATAGCTATAATCTTGGTCAAGATTCTGGTTTTGAATCCATCGAAAGATTTAGCATAATTAAGCCTTATCATGAACTGATCACACATTTAATGAAGGTAAGCGTAATTGGATAGCAATGTTATAACAATATGCTAACTTAGCTATATGAAAAAGATAACTTTAATACCTTGTTTATTTTTGTTTCTATTTTTGTTTTCTTGCCAAAATGAAGCTAAAAAAAACAGTGATGTTGCTATACAGTGGCATTTGTAAACCTACTATTCACTTGCTATTCACTTTATAAGTCCTCATCGCACTTTCAATTTGACTTTCTTCTGTTATGTCAGGATATAAAAATAACTCGGCACCTGAATGCTATTCACACCGGACACTATTTTCAGTCCTACTGCTATTGGTCCTTTGGGAAACATAACTATACTTGTTACGTCTACCTTTAGAAACGAAATGAATTTTTTTTTATTCACAAGCGAAGGTTACTTATTGTTCAATTTCTGTAAACGTTCTTTTGCTGACGGGATGATATCATCTTTTTCTTCATAATTTTCAATTACACTTTCCAACGTACTCTTAGCCTGCAAAGCATTGCCTTTACGCGCATAGCTATCGGCAAGCAATAGGAAACTCTTGGCTTCCCAGTATGCATTTTCTTCCTCACTATTAATCACCTCAAAGGCAGTTTCAATGGCTTTGTCGTATTCCTTGTTATCATACTGCAGTTGCCCAACACGGTATCGCGCTTCTGCCCCAACCGCCTTTTGGCTCTTCAGAGCAGCCAGATTGAGTTCCTTCATGGCAGACACGATGTTCTTTTGTTGTAGCAATACCCTTCCACTGTATAAATGAGCTTTAGCAATTTCCTCCTGCGATGCGCCATCGTAATCCTTTATCAACTTCGCATACTTGGCCATCTGCTCCATGTCGCCGAGTTCAAAATAACACATCATCAGGTTACTTATTGCGTAACCATAGTTCTTTTTATACTCTGAATTGAGTTCCAATTTTTTGAGGTGCACAATTGCCTCGTTGTATTCTTTCAGGTCCAGATAGAGCGCAGCCACTGTCAGCAAGGTGTTTTCCGTATACTTACTTGTCCAGTCGTTCAGGATAATATTCAGATCGTGCAACGCCTCCTTTGGATGCCCGGTACGGTACGAACTCACCCCGCGGATGTAACGGGCATATTTTTCTTGTTTGGGCTTCGGAAATTTATCAAAATACGCATTGATGGCTTCCACGGAAGCTGCGTATTGCTGCTTGGCAAACAGAGATTGGGCTGCCTGAAAAGCCATATTATCTTGCTCCGCAGGACTCAGATTACTGACATTGGTGCCGATTGCGTAATGAATATAGCTCGTAGCGTCCCCTTGGTCTAGGTAGATGTTTTCAATAAAACGCATCGCTTGCTGTGCCTCATTGGTTTTGGAATATTTTTCCACAACACTTTTGAAAGTGGCTTTCGCCGCTTCGGAATCATCTTTATTATACTGCACGAGCCCTATGGTCATCAATGCGCGGGGCACATAGCTGCTGCGCGGGTACTTTTCGATCATCCGTTGCAAACCATCGATAGCGCGATCATAATCTCCCGTAGTGAAAGAGGTATAGGGGATCTCAAAGGCGGCGTCATCTGCATAGTTCGAAGCCGGAAATTGTTTCAAAACAGACTGCAGGATCTTTAGCTTGGTTTCATGGTCTCCCTGCAATCCAAAGATAACACCTCGTTGGAACAACGCATAGTCCTGATTGGAAGTTTTGCTGTTGATCAGCTGATCATAATAATGGTTGGCACGGTCGTAATTGCGCATGGACAAATACGAATCGCCCAAACGTGCGATTACGTCATGACGTATATTTTCATCTAACGAACTTCCCTCGACAGCCAAAAAGCGCTCAAAATAATCGGCCGACATACTAAAACTGTTATTTCTGAACGCGGCATAAGCCAGCCCATAATTTGCATAATTATATACGTCGGTATTTTTTGCAACAGGCAACCGTAAAAACCGGGAGAAGTTCTCTACCGCCTCCCCATATTTGCGCACTTCATACATCGCTTCCGCTTTCCAATAAGTAGCCAGCGCGGCCATTTTTGCATCGATCGGAAATTTTTCAGATCTCATGAATGTCGATATGCTATTTTCGAAAGCGCGCTCGTTATAAAACTCCAATCCGCGATAGTAAGTTGCTTTTTGATAAGTAGCATCGACTTCCCGCCCTCTATCTTTCAACGACTCCAACAGACTTACTCCAGTATGGAAGTTACTCGTCCCCAACAGGATTTGAGCCGATAATATTTCCGCACTTTCCTGTGCTTGAGCGCCTAGTTCACGACCCCCATATTCTTGAGCAATATATTTTTCCAGAACTTGCTGAGCGGCTTGGATGGAGTCCATTGCATACAAGATTTTGGCATAGTTAAATTGCGCATCTGCTTTCAATTGGGGGTCGAAATCTAGTCTCATCGCTTTGACAAATGCATTTCGTGCGCGTTGCTTATCGCCGGTTTCCAGTGCAATATGACCCAAAGTTATGATCGAACCCTGATAAAAGGCATCCGAAGCTTCCAGCGACTCCAAAATAGAGGCCGCTCTTGGATATTCACGTGCCTGGTAAGCCAGATAGCTGATACGGTAACTATCAATATTGCTGCGTGAAGCGTTTGGATGCTGTTTAAGCAATATAGTGTAATAAGCTTGTTTAAACGTCTTATTTGCAAAATAGGTAGCTGTGGCTATTTGACGTAGCTCCGTCTCAATGGCTTCCCGATTGATATGACTCATATCTGGGCTCCTGCGAACCTTTACGGCATCGGCCAGAACAGGTCGGTAGTCGCGTACGACATCAATGGAATCCATCGTTTGCACTTGCTCTGCATTTAGTTGCTCATTAAATTGTTGCTTCTCTACTTCCTGCCCATAACCCGTAACCACCAGAGCGGAAAGCATCCCGGTAAACAGGTATTTGAAGCCAATTATTTTTTTTAATATCATTATTCGTCCGTATTTCTGAGTTTTTCCAAACGTTCCTTTGCCGAGGAGGCAATAGTGTAATCTTCCTTAGCTAACAAGCCAAAACTAAATAATTCCAACCATATTGAGTAAATCGTCATGGAAAAAATTGAATCCTAAAAGTCAATTTATAGATCATCACCATCTCGTTTCCGCGATTTCCAATTTCTTTGATTGCTATCGGCAACTGAACTGACACAATAATGGAGCCAAGAAGACAGATCAAGGGAAAGAGATCACTTTGTGACAAACAGCATAAAAACGAATGTTAATTGTTGAGCATATTTCAAAAATCATAGATTAGTATAGAAAATGAGTAACCGAATTGGTCATTATCTATAGGTTTGAAGTTTCTCGATCGGGAGGCTAGAATACTTTAAACCAGTTGGTCACAAGCTTATTCCAAAAGATCCTGCGATTCGAATCTGCACGTAAACAAAAAAAGCCCTAACTTTCGTTAGAGCTTTTATTTTCTTGGTCGGGGTGGCAGGATTCGAACCTACGACCTCCACATCCCAAATGTGGCGCGATACCGGGCTACGCTACACCCCGAAAAGGTATCCCCTTTTGTTTACTGTGATGCAAATATACAGCGTTTTTTCAATCTGTCAAATATAATTTTAACATTATTAAATAAAAGCCTGATTTATTGAGAAATAAAATATCAGCATTCAATTCGATAGCATTTAAATTCACATCCTAACCTCGATGTGTAAAACTTTTTAAAATATATCGTGAGCAAGGGTCTAAATATTAAAAGTGTTTTTCTATCTTTGCAACAAACTAAGGCAGCTCAATATTTTTTGAAAAAAGTATTTCTTAAAGTAAAAAAAAAGCTGTAATATTGCATTCCGATTTTTACAGGCTAATAATCGTATTTAATTACTCATAATCATGGATTTAGTAAAATTTGTAGAAGAACAAGCGGTAATCAGAAATGAAGTTCCCGCATTTAAAGCAGGAGACACCATAAGCGTTCATTATAAAATTCGCGAGGGAAATAAAGAGCGTATCCAAATTTACCAAGGTGTGGTTATCCAATTGAACAGCGAAGGTGTTAATTCAACTTTCACTGTACGCAAAATTTCAAATGGCATTGGTGTGGAACGTATCTTCCCTATAAATTCGCCAAACATTGAAAAAATTGTAGTAAACAGCTACGGTAAAGTACGTCGCGCTAAATTATTTTATTTACGTGGTCTTACTGGTAAAGCTGCTCGTATTAAGTCTAAAAGAATCTAATTACGACTACACAAGTATAAAAAAAGGCATTGAATTCAGTTTCGATGCCTTTTTTTATTGCCATAAATCCCCAATATAGCAACATTTTCTTTACAAGTCAAAAACTTCTTCCATGCTAAATCTTTTTAGTTTATCTTATGACCTGAAAAGTATTATATGAACAAGTCTATTTTTACCCTCGTATTCCTGTGCTGTTTCCTGAACAGCTATGCACAAAATTCAATTCAAGATTTTTTAGCACTACAGTCCATTCCAAAAACATATCCGGTACTTAAAATCAGTGAACCGTTAATAATTGACGGTAAGGACGATGAAATTAGCTGGACAAAAGCAAAAACAATTAATAATTTTGAAGATATTCAAGGTGGCGAGCACAAAAAACCTTTGTATAAAACCGAAGTAAAAATGCTTTGGGATTCCACCTACCTATATGTGTACGCAAAACTGTATGAACCTCATATTTGGGCAGATATCTACAAGCACGATGAAATTGTTTATCTAAACAATGACTTTGAAATATTTTTAAAACCCAATTTATATCAAGCAGAATATTACGAAATAGAGGTCAATCCATTACATACCATTTTCGATCTTATGTTACCAAAACCATATCGATTCGGAGGACAGGCCATTACACATTGGGATGTTAAAAATCTAAAATCCGCAGTACATATCAACGGCACCCTTAATAATCCCCAGGATATAGATGCATACTGGTCTGTTGAATTTGCAATTCCACATCAATCATTATATGCTTTCGGTAAATCATCAATGCCTAAAGCAAATGATTACTGGTTATGTAATTTTTCACGTGTACAATGGCAACATGAAATCACAAATAATCATTACAGTAGAAAAAAAGAAAATAATAAGCCTTTAGCTGAAGACAATTGGGTATGGTCACCGATCGGTTTAATTAATATGCATTATCCAGAAAGATGGGGATATATACAATTTGTAGAACAAGCGAAAAAGCAGGAACCAACGCTTCCAAATAGTTATGCCGTAACTAAACTAGCTTGGAATATTCATTATTTACAACAATTGTTTAAAAAGGAAAATCGTCGATATAGCGATCAATTAACGAAACTTTCATTATATAATCAATACCTATTACCCGCTTTGAAAGATTATCAGGTCACTTTGGAACTAAATAAAGACAAACAAAGTTATAGTATGAAGATCAGGGATAAACAGTCAAAAAAAATTCAAGTATCCTTAGATCATAGAGGTAACTTTGATCTTTACAACCAGTAACTCCACCATAGCTTATCTGAACGTTTGCATCAATCCAAAAAAAAATACTATTCATACAACATTTATTTGAGCTGATAGAGTAATCCGGCTCAAATAAATAATATTTTAATACTATAACAATAATTTGTAGAAACAAAATAACGCAGAAAAATAAACTAATATTGCTATTTTTACAGCAACAATGTATAAGAACATATCTTTTTTTCCAAATCTAAATGCGTTCCGTTTTTTTGCCGCACTCCTCGTTCTATTTCACCATGGAGAAGTGATTCGCACAAAAAATGATTTCATCACCTATGAACATTTTAGTTTTTTTCAAAATGGAACTACTGCTGTCAAATTTTTCTTTGTCTTAAGTGGTTTCCTCATCAGTTATTTGTTACTGAAAGAACAAGATCAGAAAAAGACAATATCCATTAAAAATTTCTACCTGAAAAGAGTCATTCGCATCTGGCCTTTATATTTTTTATTAGTCGCCATAGGCATAGTTATCTTCCCTTTTCTATTTCAGGTCTTACATATTAACTATTCATTCCCATATACCATAGGACAGGTCTGGCTGTTATTTGTTTTATTTTTACCCAGTATCGTCACCTTTACCTATGGCTCACATCTCCTAGAGCCCCTATGGTCTATCGGCGTTGAAGAATGGTTTTACATCATTTGGGCACCCCTATTTAAATGGATAGACAACAAATTTGCACTTATTATAGGTATATTTTTACTTAAAATCCTATTACTGATACTATGTTTTAACAACATCATTACAAACGTACTTGTTGTGCATCTTATCAAAACTTTTGCTTTCGAATCAATGGCAATCGGTGCACTGGGAGCTTATTTTCTATACCACACCAACATAAACTTACTGGCTTGGTACAAAAAATATGCAACGGTCAATTACCTTTTATTAGCCGTATTATTTTCAACCTTATTCTTCCGAAGTACATGTATAGCATTTATTGGATCAAATATTTTTGATCATTGGATCTTTTCATACATCATCCTAAATGCACTCTTTCTCAATCTCATTCTTTTTATCGGTATCAGATTAAATACAAAATCATTTTTCAACAATACTTTTTTAGACTACGGAGGCAAAATCTCCTATGGAATTTACATGTATCATATGATCGTGATCTTTGCCGTTATTCATTTAGCGAAAAAACATTTACTAACACTTGATCCCTACTTAAGTTTTCTGATTTTCTACAGTTTAGTTATAGCAGGTACATTTATAACAGCACATTTATCAAAAAAATACTTTGAAGATTTTTTCATGAAGTTTAGATCTAAATTGAATTAGCAAAGGTCAAACCCCGTGCAAGCGTCATGTCAAAAAATTAGCATTTTAAAATTAAAGACAAAAAAAAACGTCGTCTTCCACAAATATTCTTATCTTTGTATCCCGTACATAAAGCAGATATTTAGGCCATTTTAGGCCTTATATTTTGAAATCCATTATTGATATGACTAAATATATTTTTGTTACGGGCGGCGTTACTTCGTCGTTAGGGAAGGGTATTATTGCATCCTCTCTTGCTAAACTTCTCCAAGCACGTGGCTACAAGGTTACGATTCAAAAATTTGACCCTTACATTAACATTGATCCAGGAACATTAAATCCATATGAGCATGGTGAGTGTTACGTAACGGAAGATGGTGCTGAAACAGACCTTGATTTAGGCTATTACGAACGTTTCTTAAACGTACCTACTTCACAAGCTAATAACGTGACGACAGGTCGTATTTATCAATCTGTTATTCAAAAAGAACGCGCAGGTGAATATTTAGGAAAAACAGTTCAAGTTGTTCCTCATATCACAGATGAGATCAAAAACCGTATGCGTTTATTAGGTGAAACAGGAAAATATGATATTGTCATAACAGAATTAGGTGGTACAGTAGGTGATATCGAATCTTTACCTTTTATCGAAGCAGTTCGTCAGTTAAGATGGGAATTAGGCACTCATGATTCTGTAGTTATTCACTTAACATTAGTACCTTACTTAGCAGCAGCTGGTGAATTAAAAACAAAACCAACACAACATTCTGTTAAAACATTATTAGAATACGGTATCCAACCTGATATTTTAGTTTGTCGTACAGAACATAAATTGACGCAAGAAATTCGCAAAAAATTAGCATTATTTTGTAATGTCAATATTAATGCTGTTGTAGAATCGATTGATGCTCCTACTATTTATGACGTTCCTTTAAATATGTTGAAAGAACAATTAGACAAGACTGTCCTTGCTAAATTGAAACTTTCGAATAAGAATGAACCAGATTTAGATAGCTGGAAAGCATTTTTAGGAAAATTAAAAAATCCTACTAATGAAGTAAATATCGGATTAGTCGGTAAATATGTTGAATTACCAGATGCATATAAATCTATAGTCGAAAGTTTTATCCACGCCGGAGCGGCCAATGAATGTAAAGTAAAATTACAATATATTGCCGCGGAAAGTGTAAATGATCAAAATGTCCAAGACAAGTTGAGCGAAATGGATGGCGTACTTGTTGCTCCTGGTTTTGGTGAACGTGGATTAGACGGTAAGTTAGCCGCTATTAAATATATACGTGAAAACAATATTCCTTTCTTTGGAATTTGTTTAGGCATGCAGTGTTCAGTAATTGAATTTGGCCGTAATGTATTGGGATTAAAAGATGCAAATAGTACGGAAATGAATCCAGATACACCACATCCAGTGATCAACTTAATGGAAGATCAAAAAAACATCACTAACATGGGCGGTACAATGCGATTAGGTGCGTACGATTGTGATATCAAAAAAGGTACAAAAGCATTCAATATATACGGAAAAACAAGAATCTCCGAACGTCACCGTCACCGTTATGAGTTCAATAATGCTTATTTAGAGCAATATGAAGCAGCTGGAATGATTACTTCAGGAATCAACCCAACTTCAGGATTAGTAGAAATTGTAGAGTTGAAAAACCATCCTTTTTTCGTAGCAGGACAATTTCATCCAGAATTAAAGTCAACTGTTGCAAATCCTCACCCACTTTTTGTTAGCTTTGTAGCCGCTGCTTTGTCGAATAAGAAAAATAAGATACAAAAGCAGGAAACAATTAAGTAAGTTTAATTTAAAAAAATGGATAGAAATACCCTTATTGGTTTACTTCTGATGTTCGGAATTATAGCCGGTTCATTTTACTTAATGAAACCGTCCGACGTAGAAATAAAAAAAGAACAAGTTCTACAAGATTCGTTAGCACGTGTTAAAAAAGGTTTAGCACCTTTAACAGACTCGACAAAAGCGAATACACGACTAGGAGCAACACAAGAGGCCAAGCCTCTTGATTCTGCAGCATTAAAACTTCCTTTTGGAGCCGCAAAATTTGGAACAGAAAAAATCATTACAGTAGAAAATGATAAAATCATTGCTAAAATAAGCTCTAAAGGCGGTCGTGTAAAATCTGTACAATTAAAAGGTGAAACAAATTTTAATGGTAAACCATTAGTATTGTTTGAAGGTGACCACAATAGATTTGGATTGAAATTTAATGTCGCTGGTGAAAATATCAATACCAACGATTTGTTCTTTACTTCTGAAGATGCTGATGTAAAGATAACAGGCGAAGATTCAAAATCAATTAAATTACAATTAGCTTATGGAGCTGATCAGTATATTGAATACGTATATACCATCAAAGGTAATGGTTTCAATCTAGGTCTTGATATCAACACAAAAGGTATTCAAAACAAGATCGATCAAAAAACAATTGCTTTAGATTGGGAAACGATTTTACTACAGAAAGAACAAAACATTGATTCTGAACGTCAAAAATCTACCATCTATTATAAAGAAGCAGGTAATGTAGACCATTTGTCAGAAGCAAAAGATGAAGAAAAAGAGCTAAAAGAAAAAGTAGAATGGATTGCATTCAAGCAACACTATTTCTCAAACATTCTTTCAAGCAAAACAGGATTCACTACAGCAGATGTAAATGTAAAAACAACAATCGAATCCGATGTTGTTAAACTTTATGCAGCTACAGCACGTCTTGATTATGCAACTCAAAAAGACAACAGTTATTCATTAAACTTCTTTTTTGGACCTAATCAATACAAAACCCTTAAAGCAGAAGGTCATGATTTTCATAAAATCATTAATATGGGATGGGGACCAATGCGTTGGATTAACCAATTTATTACAGTACCTGTATTTGATTTCTTAGACAATTTCCATTTGAGTTATGGTATAGTTATCCTTGTTCTGACATTATTGTTAAAACTGGTATTATCACCATTAACATACAAATCTTACCTATCAATGGCTAAAATGCGTGTATTGAAACCGCAATTAGATGAAATCAAAGCTAAAGTAGGTGAAGACAATGCAGTATTGTTACAGCAAGAACAGATGAAATTGTATAAAACAGCTGGAGTAAACCCATTGGGAGGTTGTCTTC
Organism: Sphingobacterium sp. JUb56; assembly: GCF_014191365.1. NCBI lineage: Bacteria > Pseudomonadati > Bacteroidota > Sphingobacteriia > Sphingobacteriales > Sphingobacteriaceae > Sphingobacterium > Sphingobacterium sp. JUb56. The sequence continues at coordinate 361,610 of NZ_JACHWL010000002.1, forward strand.
CATTGGTATTACAAATGCCATTTACAATTGCTTTCTTCTACTTCTTCCCGAATTTATTCGAGCTGAGAGGTGAAAGCTTCTTGTTTATGAAAGATATGTCAACATACGATACCTTATTCTCATTCGCACCGATTTTCGGAGTGAATCACGTATCATTGATGTGCGTATTAATGACTTTAACAACATTATTGACCACTTGGTACAACAATGCGACTTCAGGAGCTACAGGACAAATGAAATACATTGGTTACATTATGCCTTTAATTTTCTTTTTCGTCTTGAATAGTTTCCCTGCAGGATTAAACTATTATTACTTCTTAAGTGCAATCCTAACATTCTTAACACAGTTGATCATCCGTTCAATGGTTAATGATGATAAGATCTTAGCGAAATTAGAAGACAATAAAAAGAATCCAAAGGTGCAAAAGAAATCGTCATTCCAATCAAGAATGGAAGAAGCGATGCGTCAAGCACAACAAAATAAAAAATAACAGCAATTCTATAGTGCTGATTAAAAGAGGAAACCCGAATAGGTTTCCTCTTTTTTTGTATAAAATGTAGCATTCACTCAAACCAAACGTTCTAATTATTGTTAAACAATCATATCAAAAAAAGATAAAAGATGAAATTTAATCAGATTTTAATCATGGCAACGCTGATCGTAGGATTAAGCAGTTGTTCAGTTTTCAAAAAAAATACGAACAAAGAGCATTCGACTACCGAAACTATGCAGCTAAAAGGAAACAAGTGGCAACTGATCGAAGTTGATGGAAAAACAGTACCAGCGCAAGTAAACGGCCGTGTCCCCTTCTTACAATTTGAAGACGATAGATATGCTGCGAATGCAGGTTGTAATACTTTAGGTGGAGCAGTAAATATCACAGGAAAAAACAAAATTAAATTTGAACAAGGTATTTCCACAATGATGGCTTGTCCTGAGTTCGAGATAGAACAGGCGTTATCAAAAAACATTATAGCAGTAGATACCTACACAATAGAAGGAGAAGTATTGAGTTTAAAAAAAGGTGGAAAAACATTAGCTAAATTTACGCTTATCAAAGCAGAAAAAGGTGAGCAAGCACTAGCAGGTACATGGGAATTAGATTATGTATCTGGACCACGTATTGCATTTGAAGGTCTATATCCAAATAAAAAGCCTACGATCAGCTTTGATTTGACAGCAAAAAAAGTATCTGGAAATAGTAGTTGCAATAATTACAATGGAACTTTCAAAACCGAAAACAACCACATTAGTTTTGGTCCACTAGCATCTACTAAAATGGCCTGCGAAGGTTCAGGAGAAAGTGTATACTTCAGCACGCTGGAGAAAATCACTTCCTTCGATGTCAATGGAAATACATTGACTCTGATTATGGGCGATATTGCGATGATGCGATTCCAAAAAAAATAATAACAATAAAAGATTAAAACTAAACATAAAAAAAGCTCCAAACCGGAGCTTTTTTTTATGTGATAATATGAAGAAAAATTCCAGTTAAAAACAAATTTTATCGATAGGATTACACTGTAAATTAGGTCGCTAAATCGTATATTTGTACATACACAATCTCTTTCATCAACATCACATGAAAAGGTTTTTTAGAGAAATAGCACTATGAAATCGTCGATTAAGATTATCAACAATTACGAATACAAAAAGCTTTTTTTGCCTGATGTAACAGATCATAATCTATTCAATGAAAGCAAAATACAGGTATACCGCATCGAAAATTACCTACGAAGTATTCTCATGCCTGTCATTCCTTACCGTACTACTTTCAATTTCCTAATCTTTGTTACCAAAGGAACTTTAACACAACATCTGGAATCAGGAGCATACACTCTAGCTGAAAATCAAGTGATTAATGTCAAGCAGGGAAATATTACAGCTACATTGGCGATTTCAGATGATGCCGAAGGTTTTTTTGTCGTTTATGAAAACGAAATTGTTACCGATATTGAATTAGGCATCAATGATATCCGATTTTTCAATTCACATCCCTTTACCCCCCTGTCAGAGCATGTCTCGGTATGGATTCAAAAAATGCTTGAACTCTTGGAAGAAGAGCTTTTTACCGAAGGAAAGGTTATGGAGATCTGTGTATCGATGCTACAATGTGTACTGTTAAAAATAATTAAAACAGATTACGAAGTAAAAGCACCGATGAGTAGACAATTGGATATTGCATTTCGATTTAGAGAATTCGTACAAAAATTTCACACAGATCACAAGAATGTTTTATTCTATGCCAACTTATTGCATATATCCGAAAACTACCTCAACAAATGTGTGAAGGAAGCAACCAATAAGCCTCCTAAACAGTGGATCAATGAAATCAGCATACTACATAGTCAAATTTTATTACAGGACGCTACAAGAGATATTGCAGGCATTGCATTCGAAATGAAATATAAATCCCCATCCTACTTTACACGTTTATTCAAGAAAGTCACCGGTTATTCACCCAGTGATTATCGTAAACACAAATTTCTTTCCGATTAATGCTTCTTTTTATAAGGCAGATTCCAAATCAGATCAACAGCAAGATAATGAACACCAAAGTCCGCTTGACTATAGCCTTTAATTAAATCGCTCATATAGCCTACATCAAGGTGCAAGGGAGTATTCGGAATATCCGTCATGTAATATAAAGCCAAACGCGCTTCCTTATAAGCAAATTTTGACCATTCATCTTTCGGCTCATACATTTTACTTACTGCAAACAGGCCTTCAGCACTGAACGCAAGTTCCTGTTTATTTTTATTAGAGAGTTTCAGATTCATCTGTGTTTTGAGCCTTGTCCGCAATTGAAAATTCTCCTCTGCTTTATTAAAATCCGCAGTAAAAAATTTACGAAATTCCTGTCTGACTGTATTTTTCCATTTCCAGCGCTCACCGAATCTGAAAGTATAAGCATAGCGGCCATACAAGCGAAACTCCTGCTCTACCCCTTCACCATGATAAGGAGCATCTGCATCATATACATTTTGACGACGATAGCTCAAAGCATAACTATATTGCTGGTTCTTAGCAAACTTGTGATATACCTCGTGATTGAGGACAAAAATAGCTTGTTTATGAAAAGGGTTTGAATCATCAGGTGTACTTTTGGTTCCTAGGCCGAGGTAAGTCAAAGCTTCTTTCGTACCAGTACTATCCAGTTGTCTTTTAAGACCAATGGCAGACCAAGAAGCCGTTTTTGCTTTTCCCAATCCAGGAGGACTAATCTGAGCATGAAGTAATAAAAATGGACTGATAACAAGGAAGAGTAAGGATAATATTTTATAAAGAGTATTTTTCATTGATTATATAGTTTTTTTATGACCACTGTTCTATTATATACCTGTACAAACTGATCAATGGCCACTTGACCATTGATCAGTAGTTTGTATAGCAGATCAGTTTTAGTGTTTTAAGACAATCTGCTTTTAAAAGTTTCTTCAAACCGCCCCACGATCCATTTATCCAGACGTTTAACAGGTTCCATTGCCCACATAGCCACTACAAACGGAAAAGTCAATGTCGTCCAACCATAGTGCACAAGCACATGATCACAATAAGTAGCAATCACGACAGCAATAAGGACATATAATCCATCTCGCACACGAGTACCGCTTAAAGCAATGCCACAGAGTACAGCATTAAAGCTAAACGTTCCGTTGCTGATCATAGTTTCCGATTCATGACCATAATGAGATAGGTAAATGCTGATAATCACAGCTGCGAAAGCATAAAGTGCAGCCATCGGATTGCTCATAAATACCCCAAGGAAAAAGATCAATCCCGCAATCAGGCTTCCTTGAAAGATCACTTGCCCGAAAGCATGTCCCTCGATCAAGAAATCATCCATTTCTTGGATATCAACAAAATGTTGTGATACAGTAGGCATTGCAAGCTGTGGGATACTCAGGATATACAGTGAAATCCAGGTAACAGCTATGAAAGGAAAAGTAAAAGCAGGTAAATTTCTTTTGAGCGCAAAACCCATCATAAGAGTGGTTAACATGGAACCAAGAATCAATGTCATCCAGATCCAGATATTCGCTTCAAAGTAAAAAACAAGCGCTACACCAAACAAAGAAGCATTAAAACCAAATAATCCATTATCAATATGATCTTCATCATATTTCAGTATTTTAGCTGTTGCAACCCCTACAACATTAGCCAATATACCCGCAAAGCCCATTAAGGTCGAGTCATATAAAATAGCACCAATAAATAATATGCCTGTCCAAGCATTACCTTGCAACATGATCTGTCCGAAACCTCTAAAAAAAGCTTTTATATAAGCTAAAACTTGATCCCTCATTTTGAGATAAATTGATAAGATAAGACTAAAATATAGTCTCATTAAAATGATTAAATAAGGAGTTCAGCATCCCACAGTTCCTGCTGGATCTCCTGAAAAATAGTAAACAACTGTTCGGCACCATAACCCAATATTCGGATCATAAACCCATCATGCTGAAGCGCACTGATTCCAAATTCGATATCCGTGACATGTTCATACTGTTGATGGAATTTTTCAATCCAGTCCCCAACAGCTTTCCCAGCAGTATTGAGATAAATAAATGTTCCCTGATGGGTAAAACCTTCCAATATCCCGATATCCTGTATCGGCATTTTGTCGGGTTGCAGCAGCACATTATCTTTCAATATCAATCGACCATCCACATAACATTGAGTCAGATTCTGAAAATGATTATACTCAAAAACCTCTCCCGACAGTTTCCGTCCACAAGTCACAATATCACTCAAGATGAGGTGACAGTTCTTTTGCATGTGGATAATATTATGGCTGAGAAAATGAGAAGAATTTTGAGGAACAATAGGGTGCGGAACAAAAGAAAACACCGCACCTTCGCCGAGCGTCACTTCCGTTTTTTGTACCGATTTACCTTTCATATGAAAAAGACGCTGATACGCTTGAGTCTGCAATTGCAATTTAGCACCAGGATCTATCGTAATTTGGATACGATGATCATCACCATCCAATAACCCCGGTGATGAGCTCATAATCATCAAGTATGCCCCTTTATCCCTCCTGTATTGTCCTACTGGAACAATACGAAAAGGCTGTGTGACATAAGCATCCTTGAGATAAGACTTTCCTTCACGATGGGCAACGTTGATATTTAAAGAACAGATCATATTAACGCAATAAATTAGGTTCAGCTACATCATGCAGCAATGCATATTTTTTGATCCATCCAATGATTTCATCCAATCCCGTTCCTGTCTTCAAATTCGAAAATAAAAACGGTGCCCCTTTTCGCATTTTCCGAGCATCATGCTCCATCACCTCCAGACTGGCACCAACATAAGGAGCCAAATCCATCTTATTGATCAACAATAAATCTGATCGGGTAATCGCCGGTCCACCTTTACGGGGCATCTTTTCACCCTCACCCACATCGATCACAAAAATGGTAATATCCGCGAGATCAGGACTATAAGTTGAAGTCAAATTATCACCGCCACTCTCAATCAAGATCAATTCAAGATCTGGAAAGCGTTCAGCAAGTTCTTCCACAGCCTCTAGATTCATGCTCGCATCCTCACGGATAGCCGTATGCGGACAGCCACCTGTCTCTACTCCAATAATACGATCAGGAGACAACGTACTGTTTTTAGCCATGTATTCCGCATCCTCCTTCGTATAAATATCATTGGTAATAACCGCTAGATTCAATTCATGTTTCAAACGTTTACATAAACACTCCAACAGTGCAGTTTTTCCAGATCCAACCGGACCACCCACACCAATCTTAACATATTTTCTATTTTCCATTTGTTCGTATTTAATTAAGAAATGTAAACCCGTGTGTACAACCGTTCATGTTGCATACACCGGATATCAAATCCAACATTACATAGACCGATCAGATCACGATCCACCTCCAGAGTCTCATCACATAAAGTCATCAGATCATCGTGCAGATAAAATAAGATATCCTGCCCATCCAACTGCCCAAGAGGCACCAATTTTACCGCATTGGTCACCATCGTGATTGCAGCATTATAATAGTAACCATGCAGAGCCTCACGAATTGGAATATCCAAAAGTGCTGCCAACATACCGTACACCAAACAATAATGACTATCCACCTTTTTCTGTTTAATCAATTCACCCCAGGAAATCAATATCGGTTGCTCTTGATACCGTGAAAAAATCTTATACAAGCGCACTCCCAGTTTCTTACTTGCTTCACGGATTTCCTTCGGACTCTTCAATGCCGTACATTCCTCATCCAAAGACCGCAACAGATCGATATCAAGATTTCGGGTAGCATCATAAGCAAGGCGCATCAAAGCCGCATCATTATACTTCAAGTTATACCACAAATTGTGTCTGACGTACGACTCAGCAGTAGCTTTATTATGCACGATCTCCTTTTGAACATAGGTTTCCAATCCATTCGAATGGGTAAACCCACCGATTGGTAACGTCGGATCTGACAAATGAAGAAGCTTGCCTAGAAATTTATTTTCCATATATTTTATGCTTTAATAAATAAAGGGATACCCTTTGTCGAAAATTTGAGTTCACGATGATAATTTGCATCGACATTAGCATTCAACTGACTTAGTAACTGACGAGAAGCAAGCGTGTAGGGAATCCCCTGCTTATTCAGCCAGGTTTGCATCGTTCGCTCAAAAGGAATCAGCAATTCGTTCCCCTCAATAAATAGAGGCAAATGCTTATTTCCTATTTCACAACTAATAAAAGCAATCTCCAAAAAATTCAACGATTCTATACAGATCACATCACAACTACGAATAGCAATCACAACAATTTTGTCAGCATCCTCATACAGAATATCCCCATTATGCAATTGAGAAGTATTTCCCAATAATTTAAAGGCGATATCCATGCCCTCCTCCGTACGCAAACGTTGAATACGTTTCGTAGATTCGTACCATTCAATAATGAGCAGATCACAGCGCTTATTGACCACCTCATTTTTGATATTCCTTGTGATTTCTGTAATAATCATTATTATCCCTTAATAAATAAATTTTTTGATATCCCTAGACCAACCGTAGAACCATTGATTCCAGTGATAATTTCATGATCATTTGCGATAGAAGCATCTTTACTGTGTTTTTTCTTATAAGAAAGCTCTGCAACTTTTGCTTTAAGTGCCCAACCTTTACCTAAACTAATACCAACCAGAGGATAGGCTCTCAGTAAGTAACCGTTATAGTTACCATCAGCCATCACATTAGCAGCATTGACAACATGCTCATTTCCCCATATATAATGAGCCTCAACCTGACCAATTAAATTAAAATGTTTACCTAGAGGCCAAGTATTGCTGTAAAATGGTCCGACCTCATGAAAATGATCAGTAAAATCCAATGCCTTATTTTTCGAAGTATTGAAACCATAGTTCAGCCCCACATTCATATTATCATTAAAAAAATAACCGACCCCCAGTGGTGCCGCACTTAGCTGATGACCTGCTTCAGTTTCATGGTAATTAAATGAACCATAAAGCATAACACCACCTTTTTGTGCGTAGGCAGATTGTATCGAAAAGCATGCTATTGCTAAACAGCTTGCTAAAAATAGTTTCAAATTTTTCATTATTATTTATTCACAATTTATGGTGTGACCTAGTGTCACACCATAAAAATTAGCGATCATATTAAAACAAGAAATACAATTGTCCCAAAGCAACCTTATCAATCGGTTCACATTTGATCACCTCACCATCGACACTTACTTCATAGTTTTCTGGATTAACGATGATTTCTGGAGTAGCATCATTGTGAATCATATCTTTTTTGGAGATATTACGGCAGTTTTCCACAGGTAGTAATGTTTTACTCAATCCGTACTCCTCTTTGATTCCTTTTTCAATCGAAATTTTAGAAACAAAGTTGAAACAAGTCTCTGTCAATGCTTTACCATAACCACCATACATCGTACGCAAGATGATCGGTTGAGGCGTAGGAATAGATGCATTGGCATCTCCCATTTTCGAAGCGATAATCATTCCGCCCTTAATGATCATTTCAGGCTTAGCACCAAACAAAGCAGGACGCCAGATCACCATATCCGCTATTTTACCCTGTTCTATAGAACCAACGTATTTAGAGATACCGTGTGCTATCGCAGGATTGATCGTATATTTAGCAACATAACGTCTAGCTCTAAAGTTATCATTTCCTGTACCCTCATCTTCCGGAAGTGCACCAGTCTGTTTCTTCATCTTATCAGCAGTTTGCCATGTTCTCGTAATGACCTCACCTACACGGCCCATTGCTTGAGAATCCGAACTCATGATACTGAAAACACCTCGATCTTGTAGAATATCTTCCGCAGCAATCGTTTCAGGACGAATACGGGAATCCGCAAAAGCAACATCTTCAGGAATATCTTTACTTAAATGGTGACAGACCATCAACATATCCAGATGTTCATCAATCGTATTTTTAGTAAACGGACGAGTCGGGTTTGTAGACGCAGGCAATACGTTCGGGTACATCGCCGATTTAATGATATCTGGGGCATGACCACCACCAGCACCTTCAGTATGGAAGGTATGAATGACGCGACCATTGATCGCTGCCATAGTATCTTCTAAAAATCCAGCTTCATTCAACGTATCCGTATGAATTGCGACTTGTACATCATATTGATCAGCCACAGAAAGTGCACGGTCGATAGTCGCAGGAGTAGCGCCCCAATCCTCATGAATTTTCACTCCCAGTACACCAGCCTCGATCTGCTCCACGATCGGTTGTTCTGTCCCCACATTACCTTTACCGAAAAAACCAAAATTCATAGGCAAAGCTTCAACAGCCTGCATCATTTTACGGATATTCCATTTCCCTGGTGTTACCGTTGTCGCATTCGTACCATCAGCAGGTCCAGTACCACCACCGATCATAGTCGTAATACCACTGTATAAAGCAGTTTCCGTCTGTGTAGGGCTGATGTAGTGAATATGTGTATCAATACCTCCTGGAGTAACAATAAATCCAGCACCACCATGAACTTCCGTCGAAGCACCAATAATCATATTTGGTGTGATATTATCCATCGTATCGGGATTACCCGCACGACCTACACCAACAATTTTTCCATCTTTGATCCCGATATCACCTTTTACAATACCCCAGTGATCAATGATAATCGCATCTGTGATCACTAAATCCAATGTACCTTCATCACGCGTATGCACCGAAGACTGACACATACCATCACGAATAGTTTTACCGCCTCCAAACTTTGCCTCATCACCATAGTATGCATAATCTTTTTCAACTTCAATGATGATTTCTGTATCTCCTAAGCGAACTTTATCTCCCCCTGTAGGTCCAAATATCGCCGCGTAATTTAATCTACTAACCTTTAAGCTCATGATTTTTTATTTTTAAAGCCATTTGCATCTGCTTTTTTCAAAGCGTTCATTTTTCCTACCTCTGTTTCAGTATCGCCATTCACCAGATCGTTGTGACCATATACTCTTCTCGCTCCAGCATAAGGAACCAATTCTACAATCTTGGACTCCCCAGGTTCAAAACGAACAGCAGTACTCGCGATAATATTTAAGCGCTTCCCAAAGGCTAATGCGCGATCAAATTCCATCATTTTATTGACCTCAAAAAAATGATAATGGGAGCCCACCTGAATCGGTCTATCTCCCGTATTGACAACTGTCAATGTTGTTACTTCTCTACCTTCATTACAGATGATATCGCCATCTTGAATGAAATATTCTCCAGGAATCATATTTTCAATGTTCTTATTAAATTAACGAATAGGATTATGTACCGTTACCAATTTGGTACCATCAGGAAAAGTTGCCTCGATCTGTATATCGTGAATCATCTCAGGCACACCCTGCATCACATCTTCACGGGTCAACAAAGTCGCCCCATACTGCATCAGTTCTGCAACAGTCCGACCATCTCGTGCACCTTCCATAAGTTCACTGCTGATATACGCAATAGACTCCGGATAATTTAATTTGACACCTCTGGCCATACGCTTTTTTGCGAGTTCACCAGCTACATGAAGCAACAGCTTCTCAGTCTCTCTAGGTAATAAATGCATCTAATTACTATTTTATATTAACTTATATGTAAGAATTATATTACTATTGTTTGATCCACAACGAAATCTTTTGATGTTTATAACAAACAAAAAAACATGCAGATAACGCCCGAAAGTTTATGGCACAACCTTACCGGTCTGCATAACTTTTGGCAGAAGAAGAAATTATATTAAAATTAAATTGGAATTTTGATACACTTGAATAGTATGTATCGCGGATTGAGGATTACTCCTATGTGTTCAGTTGGGAAACTAAAATCCTGCTTCCTATCATACATTACCCCCATTGCCGATAGCCAAACCGGAATAATAGTAAAATAAAGCAATTGATCCGGCTCATTGAGTTCTTGCGGATCGTTACACTCCCATGCATCGAGCATACCTGAAAACAGCGTCAAATGATGGACATTGGAACTGATTTCAGGTAACTCAAATGATGAATAATCTGTTGATAAAAACTTTACCTGTTTCGAAACACTAACCTTCTGATGTAAATGCGTATTCCCTTTGGCCGTAACCAAAGCAAACAGCATTACAAAAAGTGTCAATATATTCCGAAACATTACTTTCATTTTCATCTAAATTTCCAAGACAAAAGTACCAACTAAAACAAGTTTTAAATAGCACAAATCTTGAATAAAATAGTCTATATTATATCTTAAACTAAGATTTAGCTCTTTTTTTCATTAAAAAGCATAACCTAATGAAACCATCACGTTGCGCGGTGCTCCAGGAAATGCACGTGTATAATCAAAGCCACCCAAAAAGTAATACTTATCAAACACATTATTGACATTAACAGCCATCTTCAATGCACCGATATGGTAATATACCGCAGCATTCACGGTAGTATAAGAAGGCCAGTAACCCCACATCGCTTGACCATCACTATCTTTACCAATACTATTATCCATACGACGGCTATCCACATAATAAGCCCCTGCACCAAAACCAAGGCCTTTCAAAGCATGTTGTGAAAACACATATTTTAACCAAGCACTTGCCATATTTTTAGGAGCTCCCGGTAATGATTGTCCAACCTCAGAAGCGATCGATGATGCTTTCACATCAGTATGATTATAAGTATAGTTTGCCATAATCTGAAATTCTTTGGTCAACTGCCCACGAAGATCCAGTTCAATACCCTCAGAAATTGCTTTTCCAGATTGTCGATATTCAGAAAAACCAGAATCTAATATCACACCAGTTGCGATCATCATATTTTGACGCTCGATACGGAATAAGGAAAGATCCATCTGAAGCTGGTCTTTAAAAAAACCAGTTTTAAAGCCAGTTTCCAATTGAAAACTACGTTCCGGAACAAAAGGTTTATCTGCACCATAATCTTGGTAATTCTGAATAAAACTTGCACCTACCGGGACGAAACCCTGAGAATAGCTCGCAAAATAGTTGATCTGCTTATTCAATTCGTACGTTAATCCCGCTCTAGGTAGCCAGGCATTTTGTGTAGCATGATAACGCTTCTGCCCGTCGATAGTCTCGGAAGCATAATGCTCGTGACGTAATCCTACGATAACTTTAAGTTTATCAGCAATCGACATCTGATCTTGTATATATTTTCCTGTAGTTTTATAAGGACTTAAAAATGGATAAGCTACATGCTCTCGCCAGACGTAAGAAGTTAGATCATGAGTCGTATAAGTTGGATTGTTCAAATCAAATGTCAGAGGTACAACCTGTCCGTTCACCGTCTTTTGTCTAGCTTCTCGCAACTGATTTTCCTGATCACCTCTGTACTCCGCAAAATCAACTCCCGCTACGATGTGATGATCTACCACAGCACCATAATGATCCCATTTAAAATAACCAACGACATTATCCGTATAATCTTTACCATGACGATCAAAAAAACGCATGTTCATGATCGTATTTTTAGGAGCATCAGCAAATGTATTCAACGTCCGATGTTCATTGACATCTTCTTCATAAACAGATTTCATATAGCTCAAGTGAAAGCTTAAATTCTCCGTAAGCTGTTGGGACAACCTACCGCTCAGTGAAAATGTCTTCGAATTATAGAAATCGGAAGGTTGGCTTAACGTAAATGATCGAGGTAAAGCATAAAAATCATTTGCTTTAATTCCCATCCCACGATCGAGATAACCATTAAATTGGTTATAAACCACATCAACATCCACCTGCGTACCGACTGCTGGTTTAAAAGTAAAAGATGGTGCAACAAGAATTCTTTTTTGACGATTGACATCACGGAAAGTTTTCGTATCCTCATAACCCGCATTGAAACGGTACAAAACACGCTTAGCGCTATCCAAAGGCCCTCCCAGATCCAGTGTTGTACGCATAGTCTGAAAACTTCCAGATGCAAAACCGATATTCCCCTTAAAAGTGTCCAAAGGTTTCTTTGTGGTCATATTAACCGTACCACCTGGCACCACATCACCAAACAAAGAAGCTCCCGGACCTTTCAAGACTTCAAGACTTTCCAGGTTCAATGTCAATGGTGTATTGTAGTAACTATTACCATAACCATAGCCCGAACGTAAACCATTGACCAAACGCACACCGGTTTCATATCCACTTTTAAAACCACGGATAACCACATCATCATAAGAAGAAGCTTCCGTCACTCCTGCCAGATCCTGAAACAATGCACCTGTCGTAAAAGCTTGCTTATCTTCGATAAACTCCCGGCTTAAAACAGAAACAGATTGTGGTAGATTCTTTAATTTCCCAGAAAACTTACCCCCCAATTCCAGATCATTGGTGAGATAAGATTTGTTACGTCTCCCTGTGATCAACACCTCATCCAAAGTTCTATTATCTTTAATCAAGACAAGAGATATTCCTTTTTTTACATTCCAGTTACTCGCCGAAAGTGTTATTTTTTGATCAATATAACCAATTGCAGAAGCATGGATGACAATGGGAAAATTAATCGCTTCAGAAAAAGTAAATTCCCCTGACTCGTTGGAAGTTGTCACCTGCTTTGAACTGTTTATTGTCAATGTTACGCCAGAGACGATATCTCCAACCTCATCATAAGTTTTTCCAAAAATTGGTGTACTATTCTGCGCATGTACAGCCACTGGGGAAACAGTACCTAAGGCTATTGCAAAAGCCAAGGTCTTTATATTATATTTCATTGGAATACAATTATCTATTGTTTGTTCAATTATCTGTTATGCATAAATGCATAGTCTTTATTTTATAGAGCTTGCAAGCTCATATTGTGGAGTGTTTTTCCTGCTCCAAAATGTCCTCCAATACCACAACACTTTTCGATTCATTAACCATCAGTTCCATGTGTATAGTGAGAAATCCAGATTCATCACGGTATTCTATCAATTGAAACCCCTGCTGCAACCAAAATTCATATGCACCCTCCAAAAATGGATGGGTATGTAAATAAAGTCTTTCAATCTGTTTTTCCTGCGCCACCACGAGTAAACTTTGAAACAGCTCTGTCCCCAGTCCAGTCCTACGATATTTGGGATCCACAAATAAGCGGGCTACTTCAACGGTCTTCTTAGCATCAATATCCAAGTGAGGGAACCGGTAATCATAATTAAGCATACCGATCACCCCGATTAATATGCCATCCGCAGTTCTTGCCTGTAGAAAAGTACCAGCGCGGTTCTGTAAATAAACCTGTTCAAACGCCTTTAAATCTTTAGGCACCTGATTCGGATCCAACATCGGAAATAGTTTTCTTCTGAAATCCAGAACATAAGGCAGAACTTCTACCACATCTTCTGATCCAACATGATATATCGAAATATTTTTCATTATTGATTTTCATTAAGCATTGGAATAAACATCCATTTTCCTTGCTTCTCTATACTCAACAAAGGCAATTCATATGTTTCTTCCAACAAATTTTTCACTTCTTCGCGCTCCAGACCATTAATATCAAGAACACTTTGATCACGCATTAGGTAAAATTGGTCACCAAACATATAAGCCAGATTAGGATCGTGCATAACACATAAAACTGTCGTCCCCTCCTTAACCAGCTCTTTCGCTGTTCGCAAAACAGCCATTTGATAGTTTAGATCCAAGTGATTAGTAGGTTCATCCAACATGAGGACATCAGGCTGTTGCACCAATACACGGCATAATAAGATCAACTGTCTTTCTCCTCCAGACAATTCGGTATAAGGCTTATCACGAAGATGTTCCAGATCAAACTTTTTTAAAATCGCATGTACAGCTTCATGATCTGCTTTACTTGGTGAGAATCGTGAAAAAGAAGCCCTTCCAGTCAAAACCACATCAAACACTTTATAGGGAAAAGTCATCTGATGAAATTGATTGAGAAAACCCAAACGTAACTGACTACTACTACCGATCTTAATCTTTCTACGTTCTACATCGCCAATAGTCACTTGACCATCGTAGCGTTTTTCTAAGCCTGCGATCACATTAAACAACGTTGATTTCCCACTGCCATTACGGCCTAGGATGATCGACAATTTTCCTTTTGGAAAAGAGACGTTCACATCACGCAATACGATATCATTTCCATAAGAGAAAGATAATTGTTTTGTTGAAATCATAGCTATCATGAGTTCCAGTTCATCGCGTTTCGACGCATCAAGTAAATAAATAAGGGCGCTCCCACAATCATAGTAAACACACCGATCGGAATTTCGAAAGGCATCACAGCACGAGAAAAATCATCGATTAAAAGTAGAAAACTACCGCCGATGCTGATATTAGCCCACACCGAAATATTATTATTAGGTCCAAATATCATTCGGCTAATATGTGGAATAATCAACCCAAACAGACTGATCACCCCTACCGCAGCTACTGCAGATGCCGTAATCATCGTCGCAACTCCAATTAGAATCAATTTAATGATTCTGGGATTGACACCGATGGCTAAAGCTTCTTGATCACCGAGAGACAATAGATTCAGCTTCCAACGATAGAGCACAATCACAAATAAACCAACTGAAATTGGTCCCATAGCGCTATATACCTTAGACCAAGAAGCAGTATGTAAGTTGCCCATTGTCCATTGAACAATAGCTTGAAGTTTATAAGGATCACTTAAATACTGCAATAGAGTTAAAAGAGCAGTAAAAACCCCAGAAATCACCATCCCAGCTAATACCATCCCTACAATAGAAGTCCTTGCTCCAGAGTAAGAAACCAAATAAGTCAGCCCCACTGCACAAACTCCAAAAATAAAAGCAGAGAGATTAACAGACATAATCGGAAACAACATTGCGAGTGCTGCTCCAAAAGCAGATCCCGAAGAGATACCTAATGTAAACGGATCTACAATTGGATTACGGAAAATAGCTTGTAAAACTCCTCCTGACGAAGCCAAAGCTGCACCGACCATAAAAGTCAATAACACCCGTGGCAATCTCACCTGCCATAAAATGGTATTTAAACTTGCATCCGAAAGCAGATGTTGATCTTGTATTAACCCTAATTGCAAACACATCCGCTGAAACAATTCGACCAGACCGACATGTTGTGTAGAACCAATAGTAAGCGACAACACAAAAAGCGACAGTGGAAATAAGATCAACAGGACGATGATTTTTATATTTTTCATGATTATAGTAAACCCTTTTTACCGTACATGACTTCAAAAGCTCCCTGCATTTCTTTTTTCAATTGCTCTTCCGAATAGCTTGGAAAGCTCCAATGACGAACTTGTTTAGCAAACAATAAAAACTTAACGGTATGTGGATCAAAAGGAAACGATGGTGACATGACAAAAACCTGTTTATTTTTCACAGCAGGAAGATCTGCTAACTCTTTCAGATCATAAACATCCGACAATTTAGAGTTCCACAAGATTATTAAATCGGGATTCCACTTATACATCGTTTCTGCACTGATATTTGGAGCTTCCATAGGTAGAGGACATGCATTTTCAGCTCCAGAAAGACGAATCGCCATATCAATAAGACTTCCTTTTCCAGAAGTAGACATGACACGGCCTTTTGACCAAGCATAATAAACAGACTTCGCATTTTCAATCGATGGAACTTGCATACGATCGAGCTCCCCATCAACATAATCAACAATTTCCTGTGCTCTTTCTTGTTTTCCAACAAGCGTTCCCATCCCCAGCAATTCCGCCATTATACTTTTGTCATCTGCCGAGGAACAGGTAAAAACAGGGACATCAAGATCTTCTAATTGTTCTATATTATCTTGATCGGTATTGAAGGTAATCACCAAATCAGGTTGTAAAGCAATAATACTCTCGACATTACTGGACTGCCCACCATAAGTTGGGGTTGGCAATGTTTTGGCAGCAATCCTCGAATCAAGTTTCGATAAAAAAGCATAAGTATCTTCCATTTGATATACCTGTTGTGGAATACCAACAACCTGATCACCGGCTTGAAGCATATACACCTCATCAAGCAACGAAGGAAATAAAACGACAACCCGTTTGGCAACATCGTTCAACTTGATCACTTTTCCACGGCTATCGGTTGCGCTAATAGATTTCGATAGATCATTCTTAGTAACATGACTACACCCACTAAAAGTGGCTATAGATAAAAAAGCTACTAAGCAAAATAATTTATAACTCATTTTCATTTCTTGATTTTTTTATCAACCGCTTTACTAGATTTTCTGACAGTAATATCCCATCTTCCAACTGTACCTGAGATTGAAATTTTGCAAGCAGCTGCTCATATAAACGACCATCATAAGGAACACGATACATCGCGCGATCAGTCTCCATAAACAATGGTAAATGCCTATTCCCCAAGTAATAAGAAAAGTCAGCCGCCTGTACTGTATTAACGGGATTAAAACAAATGGTCAATGTCGGTTTAATTGCAATAGTAGCAATCAATTTTCCTTCATGGAACAGACCATCTCCAGAGCACCATTCACGACCTTTTTCCAGCTCCATCAATAAAGTTTGCCCAGTAGTAGTAGCTCTTGTCAATCTTTTTTTATTCACTTCAAACCATTCCAGCTGAAGTAGCGATACAGTATCCTGAGCAAACGCTCCCTGCGGCAGCACAGCATCAATATATACCAACTCTGCTTGCATAGCTCCTATTTTACTTCAGCTTGAAGTCTTGATTCTTTTTTTTGCTTAACCTTTTCTTTCAACCAGGTGCACCACTCATCAATACCCTCATTCTTCAATGTACTGATAGTAATCACTTCAATATTCGGATTTACTTCACGGGCATCTTTAGTTACAGCATCTACTGAAAATGGCACATACGGCAATAAATCAGATTTTGAAACTAACATCAGCTCACTCGTTAAGAACATTCGCGGATACTTTTTAGGTTTATCATCACCCTCAGTGGTTGCTAATAATGTAACACGATAATCTTCACCTAAATCAAAAGCAGAAGGACATAGTAAATTTCCCACATTCTCAATAAATAAAAGATCTGTACCTGTAATATCAATATGATCAAGTGCTTGCAAAATCATCTGCGCTTCTATATGACACATACCACCAGTTACAATCTGCAACGCGTTGATACCTACATCACGCATTCTAATCGCGTCGCGCTCCGTTTCAGGATCACCCACTAATACAGAAATATTAAGATCATTTGCAAGTAGCTTACCTGTTTCTTGCATTAAAGTTGTTTTACCTGAACCAGGAGATGAACAAACATTGATCACACAAACGTCTTTTAAACGTTCACGGATAGCATTTGCAACATAATCATTGGCTTTTAATAAATGTAATGTGGTGTTATCACACTGTACAGAACCGACGCGGTTTCCAGCACTTTTTGGACTAGATGTGTTAGTTGACATAGTTTCTTATTTTTCTTGTTTAAAAATTACTTTTGATATATATAATTCATTTCCCTGAACGATTGTGGACGAAGGTTGACCACAGGTGCATACAAAACGATGATAAAGCACCGGAAATTTTTTTTGACAATGTTCACAGTAAGCCATGATCTCGTTGACGACAACCTCAAGTTCCATATCCATATAGCCATTATTATCTAAAATAAAAGCATCAAAGGCATTTTGAATTAAGACAGGCTGCACATTTGAAAGCAGACCCGCAGTTACTTGAATCTTTTGAATATCTTCAACCTTGGCACCATAATGGCCCTCCAGAGTATCGAAGATATCTTTTACAATACTAAGCTCGTGCATAATAGTGTTTAATCTTAGATAATATAGAATTGTTTCATGTGAGTAGCAGACAGGATATAACTGACTCTACCACTTACAAAGTAAGTGAGTGGAAGGGAGATTAAAGAGGTATCTTTATCTGCTCGAAAAGGAGAAATTTACGAGATTGAACCGGTAGATCAGCATAGGATGTATAGGAATCCAGATATGCTGTTTGATTAGGATATAACAAATGAACCGTTAGATCGTAAATTGCGAATAATGTGTCCAATTTGAAATCTTTATCAAGATCTAAATCGATATCCCAAAAACACATCTGTTGAAAAAGTGAATTTCTTTTATCCGACAAATGGGAATCGCCGTTTTCGACAAGCTGATCAGCAGGATCAAATCTTCTTTGAAATGTAGATGAATTAGCACGATTCCGTACTGTAGCAAGTGAGGTTGATCCTAATGATTGAAAAGGAAAAAACCAGATTGACAGTACAAAAATAACTAGTCTCAACATCATAAATAGCGAATTTAAAAACTTATTGTTTTTAACCCAACAAATTTACTGTAAAAAAGCACTAGTAAAATAGCACAAATCTTGAATTTTATTTCACGAAATAGGGTAATTTCTTATTTCTCCAATATGCAATTACAGATCCCTAGCTATTTTATGTAGTTATTAACAACCCATAGTTACAGCTATTCGTAAAGACAACGGAAGTAACTAGATCAATATTTAATAATAAAATCCAACACACCCTCCTTATAGTAAGGGAGGATGCGTTGGATGAAAAAAATTCTAATAATTATTTTTTACTAAACGTAGACTCAACCTGAAAGTTTTGAAATTTACCCCTCAGTATCATCTTTTTTGAGGTAAGATCATAAATATCAAATACCAATGTCTGCCCTCCATTCTGTCTTATTGTTATTTTCTGACCATTATCAGAAAGCACATATGTACCAGAAATCGCAATCTTTTTAGTAACAACATCACTACCATCAAAATCAATATCGACACTAATACCTGTAAACGTTTCGTCTGCTTTAAATGTATATTCAATACCATCTGTATAAGGAACTTCCTTCATCGTATTTAATTCGATCATCTCTTGGAGAACCCAGCGCCCAGTTACACTATTAGACTCTCCCATATTGTTATCTTCCTTTGAACAGGACACAACAAATACAGTAACAAAAAGGAAAATAATGGCTACTATTTTTTTCATCTATAATTTATATTTAAAATTTAACAAAAAACTAACTGAAGATCCAATAATACAAATTTCCGTCATCAAGAAACAATAAAGTTTATCTTGTACAAAGGTATCATGTAAAGCGATAAAGTCACAAAATTAAATAAAGCATGTTCCTGTACAAATTAAACCCTGGAAATTGTGGCTTATAAGCCACCTAATGATAATTTTATGATCATGCTATCAATTAACTTATAACTATTCGTTCGCTTTCAGAAAATTATTAACCTAAAGTATTTCCAGTATCCATCTACAGTCCTATCCCATAGTGCACGATGATCAGAATCTTTCTCTACAGATAATAATATCAATAAAAAAAGCTTGTTGATATGAAAGAAAATTAGGTAATTTAAGCTCATTTTAAGCATTCAGAATAATAGAACCAATAGAGTAGAACAATGATTTTAAAAGATAAAACAGTTTTAGTAACAGGAGCCGATGGAGGTCTCGGAACAGCGCTAGTACAAGAACTCATCAGTAGAAACGTTAAGAAAGTATATGCAACAGGCTTAAAATTACAAAATTTAAAAAATCAGTTTCAGAATTATGACAACAGAGTTGAACTTTTAGAACTTGACGTAACAAGTACGGACAGTATACAAGCGGCAGCCCTAAATTGCAACGATACAGAAATACTGATTAATAATGCCGGGATAGAACTTAAAATCCCTTTTCTAAAAGAAGAAGCCGCAAAAACTGCTTTATTTGAGATGAAAGTGAACTATATAGGTGTAATCGAAATGATTAACAACTTTATCCCACATCTTCAAAAAAATAAAGACACTTGTATCGTCAATATTCTTTCAATAGGAAGTTTAGCTGTTATAAAAAGATTAGGTACCTATTGTGCCTCCAAAGCTGCAGCTCATATTTTGACAGAAACAATACGTGAAGAACTCGAAGCTTTAGGAATCAAAGTTATCGGTGCCTATATGGGGTATGTCAATACGCAAATGACAAAAGAAGAAACGAAATCGCATAAATCAGAACCTCAAGAAATAGCTTATGAGATTTGCAATGGCATTGAAAATGAAGAAGAACGTATATTTCCCGATGCTACAACGTTAAACTTTATAAAGAAAAACCCAATCAAAACGGTCTTTTTTGATTAAATTAGGCACAATTAATAATGAATATTCTTTTACAGGTCGGTACTGTCGAAGCTAATAGTCACCTAGCTGTCCCCGGTGACCGATAAAAACTGATACAGGATCATCTACAACTTGAGTTACCATCCGTTTCTTTTATAAATGAGAATATAATCTGACAAAAAATAATCACTAAAAATAAATATGGATAGAAAAGTAATCTTATATATTGCAACAAGCTTGGATGGTTATATTGCCAAACCAAATGATAACCTTGATTTTTTATCAATAGTAGAAAAAGAAGGAGAAGACTATGGT
Organism: Sphingobacterium sp. JUb56; assembly: GCF_014191365.1. Lineage (NCBI taxonomy): Bacteria > Pseudomonadati > Bacteroidota > Sphingobacteriia > Sphingobacteriales > Sphingobacteriaceae > Sphingobacterium > Sphingobacterium sp. JUb56. Next base: position 382,424 of record NZ_JACHWL010000002.1, read on the forward strand.
TATGCTTCATTTATAAAATCAGTAGATACAGTAGTTCTTGGCAGAAAAACATATGACTGGATCATTGCCCATGTTCCAGAATTTCATCATGCTGATAAAAAGACATATATTATAACCAGAACTGCTAGACCAGATGTAGGTAATATCACGTTCTACACCGAAGATTTAAAAGACCTTATTTTAAAATTGAAAAGTGAAACCGGCAAAAATATTTTCATTGATGGTGGTGCAGAAATTGTTAATGAACTTTTAAAAGAAAATTTAATTGACGAATTTGTGATTTCAATTATACCAATACTAGTAGGTGACGGAGTAAAACTTTTTAAAGATGGAAGACCGGAGCAAAAATTAACACTTATTTCAACAAAACAGTTTGAGACTGGACTGACACAACTTCATTACAAGCGAATTGATAACTGATTGACATTTCAATTCTTCTCATGCCGTATTTAACTAAAAAATAGAGTCTGATCTCTGTCCCCAAATTAAAGTAGCACGATAGCGATGGACCATTGGTAAATTCTATTTTTTAGTTAAAGCGCCATCAAATATAATTCTAAATTGCAGTACAACCCAATATCTTTTTTAGGTTAGTCAATAACATCCTATTTTTTATTTTTTGGAATATTAACCCTTTTTCCAAGGAGATAAACGACAAAAATAGAATAATTAGTTTATCGGAAATTGTTCAAGAATAGTAAAATAATCTCTTACTAATATAGGAGCATTTATCCCCGAAGCGACACAGATACTGTTCAAAATCAACATCAAACTTCTTTTTAAAGGATTGAAAATATAGTTTTGAAAAGTGTAACATGAATAATATATTTGCACTGTTTATAATTAATCTAAATAAAATCAATAAACACTATGAATAAATTTATCATCTACCTTATGTTGTTGCTTCCATGCTCTCTCCAAGCTCAAGCACAACAAAAAACGGAAATATATGGGAAAATATTCTCCGCCGATGGAAAGCCTGTAGAAGGTATCACGGTCAAACTGCTTCCTCAGGACATCAGTGTTTCAACGAAAGCCAATGGTTCTTATCTCCTCAAATCCTTGAAACCAGGTCCTGCACAAATCCACATCTCAGCTATAGGAGTCCAATCTCAAATCCGCGACATCCAGCTAGAAGAAAAAAGAAATATCATTTCCAACATCTATCTCACCGAAGACCAGTCCACTTTAGACGAAATTGTAATAAACGGAGCAAGCAAGAATAAGTATACTCGAAAACAAAGTTTATACGTTTCCAAAATGCCACTTCGTAATATGGAAAACTCTCAATCTTATGCTGTCGTTACCAAAGAGTTACTTAAAAGTCAGGTAAATACAAATTATGATGACGCATTGGCAAACGTTTCTGGTATAGACAAATTATGGTCATCCACTGGACGTCCTGGTGATGGAGTCACTTATTACACATTACGAGGATTCACCACACAAGCCGCGATGGTCAATGGCGTCGTGAGTATTGCTAGCACAAGTCCAGATCCGGCCAACTTAGAAACCATCGAGGTTATCAAAGGACCTTCTGGCTCCTTATATGGTGGCGCTGCTGTTGGTTTTGGTGGATTGATAAATAATGTCACTAAAAAACCGCTGGATACCATAGGTGGACGGGTCAATTATATCTTTGGCAGTTATGCACAGCACCGTGTAACAGCTGATGTCTACGGACCGCTAACAGCTAATAAAAAACTTTTAGGCCGTATCAACACAGCATATTCACATACAGGAACATTTCAGGATGCAGGATTTAACAAATCAATTTTTGTTGCTCCTTCATTACTATACAAACCGAATGACAAATTAGACATTCAATTGGATGCTGAAATTTATCAGAGCAAAGCGACCAATCCAATGATGGTATTTCTCAATCGTTCCCGTCAATTGTTTGCAAGAACGCCCGATGAATTGCAATTTGACTTTAACAAGTCGTATACCAACAATGATGTTACTTTTAAAAACCCAAGTACCAACTTACGTGGAAATGTAAATTACCGCATCAACGAGCAATGGACATCCAATACAACTGTTAGTTATAATAGACGTAAATCTGATGGTTACTTCCAATATATCATGTACTTGCAAAATGCAAATGACACATTGATCAACCGATATGCAGCACTGCAAAATTATGTAGCCAATAGCATCAATGCACAACAGAATTTTATTGGAGATTTCCACATCGGTGGTATGCGCAATAGACTACTTATAGGACTGGATCTCCTTTCCCAAAAATCGGAAACGCACAACTCTCCTTATGTACAGACAGATCAAATCAATACGTCATACGATGATCCAGATTACTATAAATTTAACGCAGCTTTCATCGATGCGGCAATTGCTGCTTCCAACGGTGCACAGACCAACAACCGTAGCCGTACACAGGTATTTGGAGCATATGTTTCCAATGTCTTAGATGTAACTTCACAATTACATTTAAACCTTGCCCTGCGCATGGATTACTTTAATAATAAAGGAACGTACAACATTGATAAAGATACCACTACTGGAAAATTCAACCAAACAGCCTTCTCACCGCGCGTAGGTCTCGTGTATGAAGCCATAAAAGATCAAGTTTCATTCTTTGCTAACTATCAGAATGGCTTTAAAAATGTTTCACCAGTAGTACAGCCTCACCCCAGTGTATCCGGCGATTTCAAACCGCAACAAGCATCACAGTGGGAAGCAGGAGTAAAATTCAATCTACTTGAAGATAAAATTGGTCTTACTGCCAGCTACTACGATATCAGTGTAGACAATATGATCCGTCCTGAAACAATAGAAATTGATGGTAAAAGCTACAATATCAGTGTACAGGATGGTACACGCCTAAGCCGTGGTCTTGATTTCGACTTAACTGCCGCCCCTATTCAAGGATTTAATATGATCTTAAGCTATAGCTTCAACGATAGTAAAACAACAAAAGCGGCCGCTAATGTGAACAACCTTCGCCCAACCGAAGCTGGACCAAAACACCTAGCCAATATCTGGGCAAATTACACTTTGCAACAAGGAACGTTAAAAGGTGTAGGTATTGGTCTTGGAATCAATCATGCTAGTGAAAATATCATTACAAATAGTATCCCGACAGGAACTTTTGTACTTCCTTCGTATACTTTACTTAATGGTAGTCTTTCTTATAGTTACAAACATATGGAGTTTGCTGTTAAGGCAAATAATCTGACTAACCAAACTTACTTTAAAGGTTGGACAACGGTTAATCCGCAAATGCCGAGAAATATCTTAGGTAGTATTGCTTACCACTTTTAAAATAAAAAAAGGAAGAATCTATAAATAGATTCTTCCTTTTTTTATTGGTCACAACAGATGCTGTAACTGCATCCAGAAAATTAAACAAAACCAATTATTTCAACCATGAAGCCACTAAAGATCTATTATCTGCTACCCATTGTTTCGCTGTAGCTTCTTTATCCTTACTTTCCTGCATTTTCATCAGCAAGTTAGACATGGTGGCTACATCAAAATGAATCTGAGAAAAGAAGCGGGTCAATTCGGGTTGGTCAGCAGGAAATTCCTTTCGAGTAAAAATCTTGATCTGCTCTGCAGTTCCTAAAGATTCTCGAGGATCTTCCAGAAATTTTAATTTCATCTTACCAAACATCCAGTGTGGTTGCCAAGCTGCGACAACGATCCAGCGTTTTTCCTTAATCGCATTTTGCAATTCAGTAATCATCGCCACTGTAGATGAATTTACCTGACGATAATTTAAATCATAGTCTTTTATCGCTTGATCTACCGCAGCTGTTATACCAGCTCCTTTTTCAATCCCCATAATTTGATGCTTAAATTGATCTTCGTGCACTTTTAGCTCTTCAATAGAATTAATTGGAACATAATCGGGTACAACTAAACCATTTTTGGCGTGCGCATAACTCGTACCAATATCAACAAGATTAGGAAATTTTGCAATTTTAGAACCATGAGTTAAAGGAAGCCAAACATCCATATAGAGGTCTGTATCACCATTATTCATAGAAGCTAAGATCATATCTGGTGTAGCACGTTGGATGACCAGATGATAATCCAACTCCTCCAAAACTGCTTTAGCAACATAGGTCATAGCGACCCCTTCGGCCCAACCATCGACCATACCTACATTGATATATTTTTTATTACCATCTGGTTGACAAGCGCTAAGAAATATGATAACGCAACAGATTAAAGCTATTTTAATGTTCTTCATATTATTTTTTATTCTGTACAAAACCCTGCGTTATCCTATCCAAGATAATAGCTAAGATCACAACAGATAAGCCACTTTCAAATCCAAGTCCTATATCTAGGTTATTAATTCCTTCAAGTACTTTCTCTCCTAAACCACCCGCAGCAATCATTCCGGCAATCACGACCATAGAAAGTGACAATAATATGGTCTGATTTATACCCGCCAGAATAGTTTTCATAGCTAGCGGTAGCTCAACCTTAAACAGAATCTGTCGATTAGTCGCTCCAAAAGCACGTGCAGCCTCTACAATATCTTTTGGAACTGCATCGATACCAAGGGTCGTCAAACGGACAGCTGGTGGCATCGCAAAAATAATAGTCGCAAATGCGCCAGGAACCTTACCGATACTAAAAAACAACACTGCCGGTATCAGATAAACAAAAGCAGGCATCGTCTGCATCAAGTCTAACATAGGGCGAATAATCTTCGCAGCTAGTTTATTTTTCGCCGCCCAAATACCCAAGGGAACAGAAAGTATCAAAGCTGTCGCCGTTGCAACTAAAACCAATGCTAAAGTCTCCATCGTCTCCTGCCAAAAACCCATCATGTAAATAAGTGACAGGCCTAACAAAGTTATTAGCGCAACGCCTTTACCTGACTTCCACCATGCCAGACCTGTAAAAAGTCCGATCACCACAAAAAAAGGGACTGCTAAAAATATCCACTCTAATCCAATAATGGATGAATTACCCGTATGTTTTATAAAATCAAATAAAGGCTTAAAATTTTCTGTAAGCCAATTAATTGCAACTTCAATGTATTGACCTATATCTATTATTTTACTCATTGTTACTGATTATTTGCTTTTTCTTTTAATTCGTTAATTTCCTCTTCGTTAAACTTTGTTGCTTCGATAATAAGTGAAGTTTGCGTCACAATACCTAACAATCTATTTTGATCATTGACCACAGCAATTGGCGATCGTGTTTCCGAAATCAACGGTAACATTTCTTCAACAGTAACATCCTTAGATACCGAAGGAACATTCATATGAATAATAGATTCTACAGTAGGATCTTTCCGCTTAGCAGCTTGAATAACTTCATTGATATTGACAAACCCCAAAAAGGTATCATGAATATCCACTACAGGGAGTATTTCAAGTCCCGTTGTTCTCATTTTCCGAAGCGCCCCTTCAGGACCATCTTTTTTGAACCTAACCAATGTCGGTTTCTCGGTCATCAATGATCCTGCTGTGATAATCGATTTTCTATCCACTTTGTCCACAAAAGCTTTTACATAATCACTCGCTGGATTCGTTAGAATATCTTCTGCTGTACCAATTTGCTCAATAATTCCATCTTTCATAATCACGATACGATCGCCAAGCTTAATAGCTTCATCCAAATCATGAGTAATGAAGACAATCGTTTTTTGTAAGGTATCCTGAAGCTCCAATAGCTGATCCTGCATCTCGGTTTTGATCAAGGGATCTAATGCTGAAAAAGCCTCATCCATCAACATGACTTCCGGATCATTAGCCAAAGCACGCGCCAACCCTACTCGTTGCTGCATACCCCCTGACAGCTGAATTGGAAACTGCTGTTCAAAACCATTAAGACCAACTATGTCAAGCGCTTTTTGAGCTTTCGCCTCGCGAGATGCTTTGTCCTCCCCTCTAATTTCTAAACCAAAAGCGGCATTAGTCAAAACAGTATGATGTGGTAATAATCCAAATTTCTGAAACACCATACTCATTTCAGTTCTACGCACTTCCAGAAGCTCTTTATTGTTTTTACTTGTGATATCATCATTATTGATAAAGACTTTACCCATTGTAGGTTCATTCAATCGGTTCAGGCAACGTAGTAAAGTAGATTTACCACTTCCAGAAAGTCCCATAATGACAAAAAACTCTCCTTCGTAAATTTCAAAATTAGCTTTATTGATACCGATTGTACAGCCGGTTTTTTCTAGTATTTCTTTCTTTGGGTAACCTTCATTCAGTAATTTAAGCGCCAATTTCTTTTGTTTACCGAAAACAATCGTTAAGTCCTCGACTTTTATTTTAACTTTTCTGTTTTTATCCATTTTTAATTTTTTGGTATGAAACGAATTGTCATGGCACAGATGGTATATTCAATAGAAAACACCTTCATGTTATTTTAATAACATAAAAAACAATTTCTAAAGTTGAGTTAGTTCGACCGAAGAACTCCTTCTTGTTCAATCAACTTGATATTTAACACACTTTACTCTTAGTTCGATGAAGAGCAATCATGAAAAAGAAATGAATCTTTTAAAAGACGAGATATTAATAAACACCTCTAAAATACTATAACAAGTATATCGCGAACAACTCAGAAATAGCTCAAAAAAGAGCTATAAAATAACGGAACAAACCGATGCATCCGTGTCATATGACGGTACAAAGGTACGAAAAATAAAATAAACAATATTTATTAGCGTTAACACACTGTACGACAGAGCCATCAAAACAAACCTAATAACCAATCACTTAAAAATAAAAACAGGCCATCGACTCGGTTTTTATGCCACTAAGTTTGCCTCCTCTATTAACAATAAATGTTAATGTATGATAACCGTTATGAAAAGTATTGATCACGGTCAACACTTATTTCTCCAACAAAAAAATAGGATGTGATTAATAATTTAACATCATGCAAACATGCCTAAAAAATCAAGAATCTAACCATTCTTTTAATAAAACCGATTTTTCTCTACTGACAATAATATCAAATTCAGAATTAAAAAGAACAACTTTCAATTTACGATTGAAATAATGAACCAATTGACTTACAGCATCAATCTGAATAATGAACTGACGATTTGCCCTAAAAAAAATTCTTGGATCTAATTGTTTTTCTAGATCATCCATACTTTGATTAAGAACAACATCTTTTCCACTCTTGAGGCGTGCTTTTGTCAATTTTAAATCGACATAAATACAATTCACTTCATTAACTAATATGGTTTGATAACCATCACGAAAGGGGACTAAGAAGCGGGACCGATAATCTTTAGGTTTTACATAATGAAGTAATTTATCAATGGATATTTGGTTATTCATCATTGAACCTAGGCCCTCAACCTTTCGCAATGCAGTTGATAATTCCTCTTTTTCAACAGGTTTCAAAATATAGTCGACACTATTATATTTAAATGCCTGTACAGCATATTCATCATACGCCGTAGTGAAAATAATAGGACAATCGATCGTCACTTTTTCAAAAATATCAAAACTGATTCCATCAGAAAGTCGGATATCCATTAAAACTACATCTGGAATTTCTTGATTTCGAAACCAGTCTACCGTATCAGTAACACTATCCAAAACAGCTACGATCTGAGCATTTGGATAAATATCCCCAATTAAACGTTTAAGACGATCTGCATTCAATTTTTCATCTTCAACTATTACTATTTTCTCTATCATATGCTACTAATTGAATACATACCCTAAAAATATGCTGATCCTTTATAACTTCTGGCACCTTCTCTCCTAAGAGCTGAAAACGACTGATTATATTATTAAGCCCAATACCCGTCGATACAATCTCAGGATTGTCCATGGGTGATAACGTATTTTCAATCACAACTCGACCTACTTCATCATTGGAAATAGTAATCATTAAAGGTCGCTTCTTTCTTGTGGTATTATGTTTAATTGCATTTTCAATAAGCAACTGCAAAGTTAGTGATGGGATATACATACCACGACTATGGTCATTAATGTTAATTGTAAAATTAACACCGCTACCAACACGGTGCTCAATTAAAAATATATAAGCATTTAAAAATTTAATCTCCTCATCAAGCGTGATCATATTTTTTTTACTATTGACCAATAAAAAACGATAGACCTTGGCAAAATTTTCAGAATACTCAAAACCAAGCTGCTGATCTTCAAGAATTAACTCAGAAAGCACACTCAAATTATTAAAAATAAAATGAGGATCCAATTGCATCTTCAATGCATTTAGCTCTGCTTCTACTGATGCTTGCCTCAATTCTGCTGCCTTTATCTTATGTTCGGACATTTCCGTAGCTGTTTCAATCCAATTATTAATCAGATAACTCATGGTATTGATAGAAATAATCATAAAAGAAATGACCAAACTAACCACAATCCACTGTAACATACCTTTTATTTCTTCAATAGATGGAACGGATTCTACCTTCGCAGATTGAGGATCTAAAATCGCGAAACAGACCATATTCATCAAAATAAGAATCATAACCACCGAAAAATTGAGCGTAATCTCAAGAAAAAGTCTTTTAGACTTATTTTGTGGCCAAGGAACCCGCAGATTTAACCTCCTATGTATAAGTATACTTGATTCAGAAATTAAAAAGCAAAATAAAAATGATATCCCCCATTCCGTTAAAAGTTCAGAAAAGCTCCTTCCAAAATAATCTTGCCAAAATTCAGAATAAGGATCTAAGATATATGAAACCAAATAATGCAAAACAAATGCAAAAATCACCAAGAACATACGTTTAAAACGAGTCGGTAATAATCGCTTTGTTTTATCAGAAATATATTTGATTTTTTCCATCTTTAAATAAAATCTAATTCAATATTTGCCATCACGATTCTGGCCATCTTTATATAGTTCAACAGGCTTTTTTCTATCAGATATAAATTTGCAATATGACAAATAGTAATCAAATAAAATTTTTTTTATCCATCTGATTATCAAACTCATTGACAGTTTGTTCAAGAATAAAAAAATAAAACACACATAATTTAAAAAACTCTTCGTCCTTACAAAGATGCCCATTTCTTTCTTCTTTTAACAAAGATCGTTTTTATGAAATACTATAAACAAGATATTCAGTCCCAACCATCATATTTTGTAACTGAATATGACTAAATGCATACTGAACCGAATAAAAGAATAATCTCTTTAATCAAAGTACAAAAAAGCGTGAAGACCGAGATAATAATAGCAAAATAACCAATAAAAGAAGTTGAAGACAAGTATCCTAATAAACTGGATTTTACAAATTATATATTTATAAAAACTAGTGCAAAAAGTACCATAAAACAAGTAAGGTGCGGCAAAAGCCACACCTTATCAAGGGTTAATATTGGTAGTATGAATATCAATTCTACAATTCCTCGTCGTGTTGAGTAATATCTAAACCAAGCTCTTCCTCGACCTCATGAACACGAAGTGGTGTAATTAAATCCGTTAATTTGATCAAAAGGAAAGATCCAAAGAATGCAAAAACAGAAACTGCAATCAACGCAACAATATGTGCTACAAATAGACCTGTCTCACCAAAATATAAACCATTCGTCGTAACAACACTGTTGACACTACTATTTGCAAAAACCCCAGTAAGCACCATACCGACCATACCGCCTACACCGTGACAAGGAAATACATCTAAAGTATCGTCAATACTGGTTTTACTACGTAAGAATACAACTAAATTACTAACTAAAGCCGCTACAAGCCCTATAACGATCGAATGTGAGATCGTCACAAATCCTGCTGCCGGTGTTATAGCAACTAATCCAACAACAGCTCCAATACAAGCTCCCATAGCAGATGGTTTTTTACCTCGGATTAGGTCAACAAATATCCAGGCAATTGAAGCTACAGCTGATGCAGTAGTTGTGGTTGCAAAAGCATAAGCGGCAAGACTATTAGCCCCACCTGCAGAACCTGCATTAAATCCAAACCATCCGAACCATAAAAGAGCAGTTCCTAAAATCACGTAACTAATCCGGGCTGGCGAATGCGTAGGCTTTTTACGGCCTTTTAAATAGATAGCTGATGCCAAAGCAGCCCATCCTGCCGACATATGAACAACTGTACCACCTGCAAAATCTAAAACACCGAATTTGGCCAAAATACCTTCAGGATGCCAAGTGGCATGAGCCAGTGGCATATAGATAAAAATACTGAACAAGATAATAAATACCATAAATGAATTAAAGCGAACACGCTCTGCAAAAGCTCCTGTTATAAGAGCAGGAGTAATAATTGCAAATTTAAGCTGAAACATAGCAAATAACACCAGTGGAATAGTAGGTAGAGCTGACCAACTCACATTCCCCAACATCCCCTTCATCATATAGAACGTGCGAGGATCTCCAATAATACCTCCAATATCATCGCCAAAAGCTAAGCTAAAACCGAAAATAACCCAAAGGACAGAAATAATACACATACAGATGAAACTTTGCATCATCGTGGAGATAACATTCTTCTTGCTCACCATTCCACCATAAAAGAATGCCAAACCTGGAGTCATAATCAAAACCAAAGCCGAGGAAGCGAGTAACCAAGCCGTATCTCCGGTGTCGATCTCCACACCTGCAACATTACTGACTTCTAATGAGGGTGTAACTAAGCCAATAATCGCTAAACAAACCAAAATAATAAGCGGAATGAATTTTTTCATAATATTTCAAGATTTAAGTTTAATAATTTCATAACAAAATGTGTTTATCAGTAAAAAACAATCAAAAATAACTATTATAAATTTGATTTCGATCAAATATAAGTTCAATTAATTAAAAAATCAATAAAATATTAAATAAAATCATATATTTACATCAGGATCCTAAATAAATCAACCTAAAAACACAAAAACAACTAGATTAAATGCTAATAAAACAACAAAACAAGAGGAAAAACAATAATATTTACATAAAATATTAAAAAAACTAGATGTTTAAGTGCTTTTGAATGCTAAAAAATAAAAACAAACATTTAAAAACATGAAAAAATGAAAAAAATCATCTTAACAACACTAATTTTAATTATAGTAAGCAGCAAAATATATGCACAAACAAAAAAATATGATTTATTAGATCTAGAAATATCGGGATCAGTGGATACATATTGGAAATATGATTTCCAAAAACAACCGAATATAAACACCTATTTTACTGAAGACAATAATTCAGTATCCATAGGAATGGTTGATCTTGCTCTGAAGAAAAAAACTGGAAAAGCATCTTTTGTAGGTGAATTATCATTTGGGCCGAGAGGACAGTACCGCTCCATAATTAATGGAGACGGTCAAAATGGGGACGACAAAAATAGCTTCCACATTCAAAACCTCTACATTTCCTATGCACTGACAGAAAAATTAAGTTTAACAGCCGGTTTTATGGGGACTTTTGTAGGCTATGAAGTCATCTGTCCATCATTCAATTTCCACTACTCAACCTCATATCTTTTTGGTGCAGGACCTTTCCAGGATGCAGGACTAAAAGCACAATATGCTTTTTCTGAAAAAGTAGGGCTTATGGTCGGAATCTTTAATGATTGGAATGTCTACCAAGATTTAAACGGTGTATCACACTTTGGATCACAATTATCAGTTGCACCAAATGACAAATCAAGCTTTTTCCTTAATTTTCTGACAGGATCTTCACAAGGCGGTGCCAGCAATTATAGCTCAGGAACTTTGATCGATTTTGTAGGAAATTATTCATTCTCTCCATTATTTTCATTAGGTGCAAATGCGACCGACTACAGCAGAAAAGGAGAAGGCGGCTATTCGGGAGTTGCATTATACCCAAAAGTGAATATAAATGAAAATATTGGTATAGGAATCCGTGGTGAATATTATAAAACTAAAAACATGCCCGTAGCTGAAGTTACCAGTAATGAAATCTTTTCCACTACGTTAACAGCAAACTTCAAACATCATGGCTTTACTTTTATCCCTGAAGTTAGATTTGATAATAGTGAAACACAGATGTTTGTAAAACAAGATCTATCTCCAACAAAAAATGCCGGACAATTTTCACTTGCCTTAGTATATGCCTTTTAAAAAACAACTAAATTAAAATCCAGCAAAATCGATTATAAATAACAGATATTGTTCTTTATAAAAGTAATTGGATCACAGTATAAGGAAACTATTTGCAATATTAACAAAAGGGATTATTCAATAAAATGAATAAACCCTTTTTGTTAATATTGAAGTATCACCATCTCAACGAAACTAATATATATTATTTACAATTAGTATATAAAAAACAGTCATAAATAATAAAACAAGCAAAGACATTAATTCTTCTTATGAAATCCCATCCGAGCCCAGTATCACACAATGATAAACCTAGGCAAAGCCTGCAAACACACAACACTGACTATACAATCACCCTACAAGCACACAAGAAATAACCTAGCCTCACACAAGAACGAGACTAGAAACACACAATCCGAATTATAGGCCAACCCTTAGCACACACAATAAACGACCTTTCTATTCACCATCTATACAGAGGACAGACACAATAAAACCCTTACCACCTCTATAGGTGTCCTATAGGTTGTCCTATAGGTTGTCCTATAGGTAAGAAAATCTTTCTTGCAATAATTAGAAACACACTTCATATAAAACAAAATCCTTAAGCGACATATTTTAATTAAACATCATAGAATTTCATATTGCTTTTTAATAAAATCATCATTACATTCATCTACACCAAATCATTCATCAGCGTACTGAAGAGATTATTAAGAATACAGATTTATGAAAGAAATAACAAAAACTAATGCTGCCCGCATCCTGGACAACTTAAGGTTTACTTATAATTTAAGAACTTACGAAGTAATGGGTGAACACCAAAGCGCTACCGATGTTTCTGAGGCGTTGGGAATTCGCGAAGAAATAATCTACAAAACCCTCGTGCTCACCGGACAAAATGATCCTTACATTGTTGCTGTCATACCAGGAAATGCACAGGTAGATTTGAAAAAGCTAGCAATTATATCAGGTAATAAAAAATGTGAAATGCTTCCTATGAAAGATTTGCAGCACATAACCGGATATATTCGAGGGGGATGCTCTCCTATAGGAATGAAAAAAATATTTCCAACATACATAGAAGAACTCGCTTCCTTGGAAAACAAAATTGTCATTAGCGCTGGTAAAAAAGGACTTCAGATTGAAATAAATCCTCAGGATCTTATCAAAGCTACAAATGCAATCTTTGCCGATATTATCATTGGCGCATAAAGAAGCATAAACATCTTTAATCCTCAACATTAAAAAGCATCACAACAAATAGAATAGACAAAAAAAAAGAACTCAATATCTGGCTATAATTAGATATTTTTTAATGAAAAGCAATTGATATACACAAAAAAACACGATCTTGTATAAACATAAATAGTTTGGATAACTATCAGTAAATCATGGACAAGAATAAACCCTTAGACCAGTTTTACCATGGCACTAAAACTGATCTTAAACTAGGAGACCTGATCGAGCCAGGCCATCCTTCTAATTATGGCAAACGAAAACATGCTAAATATGTATATTTAACTGGAACTTTAGATGCCGCAATATGGGGAGCTGAATTAGCACAGGGCGATGCACCTGAAAGGATTTATTTAGTAGATCCGTCTGGTCCTATCGAAGATGACCCTAATCTCACGAATAAAAAATTCCCCGGCAATCCGACGAAATCCTACCGAACAGCATATTTTTTACGTGTTGTCGGAGAAATAAAAGATTGGCAAGCTCACTCCTTAGAGCAACTAGAAGCAATGAAATCACATCTCAAAAAACTCGAACAAGACGGCATTGAAGCAATTGAAGACTAATCAAAGAATGAGAAACCCAACCTCATTACAAACATTAAGTAACATAACATCACAGTCCATTATTTTGATCACAGCTTTGTTTTCAAAAAAATCACACTATGACACACAATGTTGATTTCATTAAAAACCTATATTCACATTACCGAAACATTACATTATAAAAAAACAGTCCCTGAACAATAAAATATGAAAAGCAATCCATTTTAATTAAATAACAAACAACACCATTAAAAAGACATTAACAAGCTATATCACAAAGCAATACCCCAAACAAAGCAACCGGAGACTGCACCATTCAAATGTCCAAACACGAGCACTCTTCAAAATAAATCGGTTATTAATTCCTATTTTCGTAATATATTTTTTTATCGGGTCTACATTTTTTAGAATAGACTCAAGGAGCAACAACGTATCAAAATCAACTTTATTGATGACAATTTCGTTTCTCAACAGATTAAACTCCACACATACAGATGTCAAGAATATGAATCATTCCAGATAATTAAATATATACTTTTCTTCAATACAAAGAACAAAATGGATTATCTATTGACTTCTTTTTTTAATTAATGGAGATGATAAATTCTTTTATATAATGAAATAAACGTATTATCATAAGGATAACACATCATATAATAAAACAAATCTAATGAAAAAAATTACTGAGAATCTTCTCTTTAAAGTAATCGTCGCCATCATATCTGGTATTTTACTCGGCCTCTATCTCCCTGAGTCATTAGGAAGAATCTTAACCACATATAATTTTCTTTTTGATCAATTCTTAAAATTTTTGATTCCACTAATTATCGTTGGATTAATCATTCCATCAATTGCTCAACTAGGAAAGACTGCAGGAAAATTATTATTGACAACTGTATTGATCGCCTACGGTTCTACCTTATTTGCTGGACTTTTTTCGTACACGATCAGCATGAGTATATTTCCAGCTTTACTTCAAAACCAGATCAACACAGACCTAATTACCGAAACAACCAAAACACTGAGTCCCTATTTTAAAATTGAGTTCCCACCCCTCTTCGACGTCATGTCCGCTTTAGTGCTTGCATTCTGTATCGGTATTGGCTTGTCAAAATTAGAAAATTCCACATTAGAAAAGGTATTTATCGATTTTGAAAAGGTAATTAGTTTTATCATCGAAAAAATTATCATCCCATTATTGCCCTTTTTCATTTTAGGTATCTTCTACGATATGACGTACACAGGTAAAGTTTTCACCATACTGCATGTCTTCATCAAAATCATAGGAATTATTTTCGTCATCCATATTCTTTTACTTGTAATTCAATTTATCATTGCAGGGATAGCCTCTAAACAAAATCCATTCAAATTATTAATCGGTATGTTGCCCGCTTATTTCACCGCCTTAGGGACACAGTCTTCTGCGGCAACGATTCCTGTAACACTAAAACAAGCAAAAAAACTTGGTGTTGATGAAGACATCGCTAATTTCAGCATCCCATTATGTGCAACAATACATCTTGCAGGAAGTACGCTGAAAATCGTTGCATGTGTACTTGCACTTATGATGATGCAAGGTATACCAATAGACTTTGTACAAATGATGGGATTTATCTGCATGTTAGGGGTAACAATGATAGCAGCACCAGGAGTACCGGGCGGAGCAATTATGGCAGCAATAGGTATAATCGGTAGTATGCTCGGTTTCAACGTCGAGAATCAAGCTTTAATGATTGCTTTATACATCGCAATGGATAGCTTCGGAACAGCATGTAATGTAACAGGTGATGGTGCTATAGCAATTCTATTAAATGCGATTTTTAAAAAACAAGAAAAGAATAAAGAAGAAAAAGCTAATGCTTAAGGAAAATTAATCGTAACAAACAATTTAGAATGAGAATTTCCACCCATTCTTTACCCCTTAATAGAAAGTTGTACAAGTGGGCTGGTTAAATTTTCCAGCCCATCTTGTAAATAATAAAGCATAAAACCAAGTTATCGCACAGAGCTGACTACTTCCAACTCAATTCTTAAATACAGATCAGCACTAAAGATAACATACGGCTATTCAAACAGAAACAGATAAACTAAAAATTATTAGCATATACTAACAAAAATGTTAGAAATATATTTGTTAGTTCAATCTAACTTATTACTTTTGTTGCATACCATCTAAGATTAGACTTGCTTAACTTCTAACGAATCAAATTTTAAAACACACAGCCACATTAATGGTAGATGATCCATCCAATCCTGAAATATTAAGTGTGGATATCGCAAAAATATGAGCACATTTCAAAGATGAATAAATAATGAAATAATATCACAATTATGATTGAATCAGTTATCACATACCTAGAAAGCATCGACCCTATTTTAGCCGCTCTGTATGCAACATTATTTACATGGCTAGTCACTGCTTTGGGCGCTTCATTTGTATTCCTATTTAAAAAAATGAATAAAAATGTCATGGACGGCATGTTGGGATTCACGGGCGGGGTAATGGTAGCCGCAAGTGTTTGGAGTCTCCTCATACCCGCCATCGACATGAGCGAAGGCACTGGTTTTGCACAAGTCGTCCCAGCTGTAGTCGGATTTTTAATTGGCGCGGCATTCCTATTTAGTATAGACAAAGTTTTACCTCATCTACATATCAATTTTAAAAAAGTGGAAGGAGTAAAGACCCCATGGCAAAAAACAACTTTAATGATTTTAGCCATTACACTTCATAATATCCCTGAAGGACTTGCGGTAGGTGTTCTTTTCGGGAGTGTTGCTGCAGGGATTCCAGAGGCGACAATTGCCGGGGCTGTTATCTTGGCGATTGGAATAGGTTTACAAAATTTCCCTGAAGGGATTGCAGTCGCAATGCCACTAAGAAGAATGGGAATGAGCAGACGAAAAAGTTTTTTCTACGGACAAGCATCCGCAATTGTAGAACCAATTGCCGGTGTTTTGGGAGCAATGGCAGTAGTTACTTTTACACCCATACTTCCTTATGCACTAGCATTTGCGGCCGGAGCCATGATCTTTGTAGTCGTAGAAGAAGTTATACCTGAAGCGCAACAAAATAAAAATTCAGACATCGCAACAATCGGATTTATAGGAGGTTTCATTTTAATGATGACTTTAGATGTGGCCCTAGGATAAAATTCAGTTAAGCATAAAAAAGGATCAAAATAATTAATTTTGATCCTTTTTTATTGTAGCACCGGAAATCTCAATGAAAATAGGATAAAATAACCCACAGCTAAGCTAAAGATCATAGGTTATAATTAAATAATCGAATTTTAAATAAAATCTACGGTAAAAGAATTCACAGTTAAACATGACTCTCAATTATTATACAAAAGCACTAAAACCTGTAATGCTACGTCCTACAATCAATGAATTAATTTCTTTAGTACCCTCATATGAGTAGATAGCTTCCGCATCTGCTAAAAATCGAGCAACATTATATTCAAGTAAAATTCCATTCCCCCCCATCACCTCTCTAGCTTTAGATACAATATCACGTGTTCTTAATGAGCAAAAAACTTTTGCAAGTGATGCGTGCTCATCTTTTAAGTCGCCGTTATCCTGCATTTCAGATAAACGATAAACCAACGTCTGCATAGCCGTTAAATTAGATAGCATTTCAACCAAATGATTTTGAATCAACTGAAAAGATGCAATAGGTTTTCCAAATTGCTCTCGCTTTCGGGTATAATCAAGCGCATTTTCATAAGCTCCTCGTGCACAACCTACCGCCATCCAGGCAACTCCAGCACGTGTCATCTGCAACACTTTAGCAGTATCTTTGAAACTATTAGCATGCTGCAATCGGTCCGATTCAGGAACGACACAATCCGTCAATGTAATCAAACCATTCTGAACGATTCGCAAAGCCATCTTTCCTTTTATTTTTTCGACAGCAAAACCTGGATTTTCCCTTCGCACAATAAAGCCCTTCACTTGTCCATCATCCAGATCTCTAGCCCAAATTATCGTAATATCTGAAAAAGTACTATTTCCTATCCATTTCTTTTGACCATTCAAAACCCAGCCAGATTCAGTTTTTTTACAAGTACAAGTCAATCCCCCCGCAGCTCCGGATCCTACTTCAGGTTCGGTCAGTCCAAAAGCTCCGATCACCTTCATCTGCTGCATACGTGGCAACCACTCCTGCTTTTGCTCATCAGATCCACATATATATATTGACCCCATTGCCAATCCACTCTGTACCCCAAAAAATGTCGCAATTGACGCATCGACCCGAGCAATCTCTGCTGCAATAACGCCCTCCATCAAAGAACTTCCTCCAGCACAGCCATATCCATCATAAGTATATCCGCATATATTTAAAGCTGCAAACTTTTCAATAATTTCAAAAGGAAACTCATCCCGTAACCAATAGTTATTAACAATAGGACTGATCTCCTTCTCCATAAAATCACGAACTTTCAATTGCGTAATCTTATCAGCGGTCGATAATTTTTCTTCAATATGATAAAAATCTCCATTGATCGGAGGCAACTCCTTTTTCTTGCTTGTTGCCGTCAGTAATTTCATAGCACCCTTCAATTGATTATCATCCATTTTCGAAACAGCATTCAATACCTGACCCAAGTCAATTTTTTGAGAAATCTTTTGCAATTGTTCTAAATCAACAGCTTTTAGCAGATCTAGTATATTTTTCATTTTATCAAACATAGCATCATTCTTTTAGTAACAGTTGTCTACAATTTGTCTTTTCAATATACACTATTTAAAACAGAATGTTCTATAACATCGAAAAAGACCAAATAATAATTAAAAATAAAAAACTGATTTACAAGTCATTACATAATTTTAAAAAAATAATATTTTTTTCAGGTTACCTTTTAACTTTCTACGTATTAATGTTTAAATAACAATTTTGTTTCCATTAATTTAGAAAAATCAAAATGAAAAATTCATTCAAATTCGCTTTCTTAGGATTAGCTTTAACTGTAGCTTTCGCTTCTTGTGGTGGTGCTGAAACTAAAACTAATGCTACTGCTGACTCAGCTGCTGCTTTAGTTGATTCTGCAGCTACTGTTTTAGATTCTGCAGCTAACAAAGTTGACTCTGCTGCTGCAAAAGTTGATTCTGCTGCTGCGAAAGTTGATTCTGCTGTTACTAAAAAATAATTTTAGTACTGTCCGAAGACATAAAAGCTTGCATTTTAACGATGTAAGCTTTCTTTTAAAAAAAAGATAAAATAAACGGGTTACCTTTTCAATTTTAAGGTATAAACCTTTAAATAAAGAAATTTTAATAAAATTTAATAAAATCAAAATGAAAAATTCATTCAAATTCGCTTTCTTAGGATTAGCTTTAACTGTAGCTTTCGCTTCTTGTAATGGTACTGCAAACAAATCAGAAACTGCTTCTGATTCAACTGCTATCGATTCAGCTAACACAGTTATCGATTCAGCTAACACAGCTATTGATTCAGCTAAAACTGTAGTTGATTCAGCTAAAGTTGCTATTGATTCAGCAAAAGCTGCTCACTAATTTCAGGGAACTGATTTTAAAAATATTAAAAGCCCCACATGTTGGGGCTTTTTTTGTTATATACCTCGCATTTAAATTGATAAGCTCCTCTCATTTTTTTACCTTTGCACAAACAAAAATGTATTATGGCCTTATCATCACTTACCGCCGTATCTCCAGTAGACGGTCGCTATCATAACGCAACGCAAGAATTAGGCGCTTATTTTTCAGAATTTGCCTTAATTAAATATCGGGTTTTAGTAGAAGTTGAATATTTCATCGCTCTTTCTCAATCAGGAATTGAACAATTAAGTCATTTTGACGGCTCGTTGAATGAAAAATTACGTGATCTATATAGAAACTTTACTGAAGAAGACGCTATTTGGATAAAGAATACTGAAAAAGTAACGAACCATGATGTCAAAGCAGTTGAATACTTTTTAAAGGATCAATTTGAAAAACTTGGCCTACATGACTCTTTAGAATTTATTCATTTTGGCTTAACCTCTCAAGATATAAACAACACGGCTATTCCATACTCATGGAAAGATGCGATCGCAGCTGTCTATACACCAGCGATAGAAGAGTTGATCCAAGAATTAACAACATTATCTAGTGATTGGTCCAATGTATCCATGTTAGCACGTACACACGGACAACCCGCGTCCCCAACACGTTTAGGAAAAGAAATCAAAGTTTTCGTGGAACGTATCCAACGCCAATTTGATCAATTAAAAGCGGTGCCTTACTCCGCAAAATTTGGTGGAGCTACTGGTAATTTCAATGCACATCATGTTGCATACCCACAGACAGACTGGGTAGCCTTTGGAAATAAATTTGTTAATGAATCTCTGGGCCTAAGTCGTTCACAAACAACCACCCAAATTGAACATTACGACAATTTTGCAGCAAGCTGTGATGCTTTCAAACGCATTAACACGATATTAATTGATTTGTGCCGCGACATCTGGACTTATGTGTCAATGGAATATTTCAAACAAAAAATTACTGCTGGTCAAATAGGATCCTCAGCAATGCCACATAAAGTAAATCCGATTGATTTTGAAAATGCAGAAGGAAATTTAGGAATTGCAAATGCATTATTTGAACACTTAGCAGCAAAATTACCTATTTCTCGTTTACAGAGGGATTTAACAGATTCAACAGTATTGCGTAATATCGGCGTTCCTTTTGCGCATACACTAATTGCAATCAAATCTACTTTAAGAGGTTTACGAAAATTGATATTAAATGAGCAGGCATTGCAAGCAGATCTAAATAATAACTGGGCAGTTGTTGCAGAGGCAATTCAAACAGTATTAAGAAGAGAGGGCTACCCTAAACCATACGAAGCTCTAAAAGATTTAACACGCACAAACACGCATGTAACGGAAGAAACAATTGCTGAATTTGTGGACAATTTAAATGTTACAGATAAAGTTAAGGCTGAACTAAAATCAATAAGCCCTTCTAGTTACACAGGTGTAAGTCTATAAGCTTTTACGCTTTAATGACTAACATCACCTGATTTTTAACTTATATTTGTCATTCGAAATAGACAAAGATTAATATGGCAACAATTAACGTATATACTGAATCCACTCCGAATCCATCGACGATGAAATTTTTGGTCAATAAGTTATTGATCAACGGCAGCTTGGATTATGCGGATAAGGATAAAGCACAAGAATCAGCTTTTGCAAAAGAATTATTCAAATTTAATTTTGTAAACGGTGTATTTTTCGCAAGCAACTTTGTTACAGTAACCAAGAGTGAAGATGCTGAGTGGACTGATATTGAAGCATTATTAAAAGACTTTATAAAAGGTGCAGTAGAGTCTGAACTTGCAGTAAAACCTATTGAACATACCGAAGATGTAGCTTTTGAAGGTTCTGATATTGAAATTAAAATTCAACAGGTATTACATGACTATGTACGTCCTGCCGTTGAACAAGATGGTGGTGCTATCGCTTATAAATCATTTAGTGATGGCGTTGTAACTGTTGAGTTACGCGGATCTTGCAGTGGCTGTCCGTCATCAAGTATCACCTTAAAATCTGGTATCGAAGGCTTACTAAAACGTATGGTTCCTGAAGTCGAAGAAGTTGTAGCTGAATCTATGTAAAAGATACAGTTATATCAAGTAAAAAGCCGTTCATAATAGAACGGCTTTTTTTTTGAATTCTTAATTTATAAACGTGATATTCATATCCATAAAATATGCATGCGATATAATTCTTGCTTATAAAAAAATAAACCATAGCCACCATACAATCAAGCTGATAACTATTATAACACACATACATACTTGGATAAGTTCTTTATTTATGACTCATGAGTTAAATAAAAAACACATCTTCTAAATAGAACAAACTAGAAGACAATTTTGAATCGTTATTTTGTCCCTAAAATTTACAATTTATAACCCCTACTCTATTAAAAATGACTAACTTTACGGCTAATTGTGAAATCAATATATTAAAATGAGTGCAGATATCAATAAACTAGAACAAATTGCATCACAAGTAAGACGTGACATCGTACGTATGGTACATGCTTGCCAATCTGGCCACCCAGGTGGATCATTAGGTTGTACGGACTACTTAGTTGCTCTTTATTTCAATGCAATGAAACGTAATCCATCTTTCGATATGGATGGCATCGGTGAAGATTTATTTTTCTTATCAAATGGCCACATTTCGCCAGTTTTCTACAGTACACTTGCACGAGCAGGATACTTTGAAGTAAGCGAATTAGCTACTTTCAGAAAAATCAATTCTCGTCTTCAAGGACACCCGACTACACACGAAGGTCTTCCTGGAATTCGTATTGCATCTGGTTCACTAGGCCAAGGACTTTCTGCTGCAATTGGTGCTGCTCAAGCTAAAAAATTAAACAAAGACACAAATTTAGTCTATGTTTTAATGGGTGATGGTGAATTGCAAGAAGGTCAAGTTTGGGAAGCAGCAATGTATGCTCCTCATAATAAAGTAGACAATCTGATTGCAGCGGTTGATTATAACCGTGCTCAAATTGATGGTTCTACAGATCAAGTTCTTTCATTAGGCGATCTTCGCGCTAAATGGGAAGCATTTGGATGGGATGTTTTAGAAGTAGCAAAAGGTAATGATATGACCTCCGTAGTTGCTGGACTTGAAGAAGCAAAATCTCATACAGGTAAAGGTAAACCAGTAATTATATTATTACATACTGAAATGGGGAATGGTGTTGATTTCATGATGGGATCTCACAAATGGCACGGTGTTGCTCCAAATAATGATCAATTAGCTTCGGCTTTAGGTCAATTAACAGAAACTTTGGGCGATTATTAATTATATTAGATATTAGTATTTAAGACATTAGTATTTAGAAATTGACCCACAAACGTCATTTGAAGAAATCTAAGTACGAGCTATTCTATACTAACTACTCCATACTAGTAAAAAATGAAAAAATATACTTTCACAGAATCAAAAGATACCCGTTCAGGATTTGGTGCTGGATTATTAGAAGCAGGTAAACAAGACGAAAATGTTGTTGCTTTATGTGCTGATTTAATCGGTTCATTAAAAATGAATGATTTTATAAATGAATTTCCAGAACGTTTCTTCCAAATTGGTATTGCGGAAGCAAATATGATGGGAATCGCAGCTGGTTTGACAATTGGTGGTAAAATTCCTTTTACAGGAACATTTGCGAACTTCTCAACGGGTCGTGTTTACGATCAAATTCGCCAATCTATCGCCTATTCTGACAAAAATGTTAAAATTGCTGCTTCACACGCTGGATTAACATTAGGTGAAGATGGTGCTACACACCAAATCTTAGAAGATATTGGTTTGATGAAAATGTTACCTGGAATGACAGTTATCAATCCTTGTGATTTCAATCAAACTAAAGCTGCAACAATTGCTGCAGCAAAATTTGAAGGTCCTGTTTACTTACGTTTTGGACGTCCGGTAGTTCCTAACTTCACTCCTGCTGACCAAGAATTTGTAATTGGAAAAGCAGTAACACTAAACGAAGGAACTGATGTAACAATTATCGCAACAGGACATTTGGTATGGGAGGCTATCCAGGCTGGTGAGCAATTAGCAGCGTTGGGCATTGATGCTGAAATCATCAACATCCACACCATTAAACCTTTAGACGAAGAAGCTATTTTAAAATCAGTTGCTAAAACAAAATGTGTAGTAACTGCAGAAGAACACAATCGTTTAGGCGGTTTGGGAGATAGTGTTGCTCAAGTTTTAGCTAAAAACTTACCAACTCCCCAAGAATTTGTAGCAGTAGATGATAGCTTCGGGGAATCAGGTACTCCTGCTCAATTAATGGAAAAATATGGTTTGAATGCGGCGGCAATTGTTGCGGCAGCACAACGTGTTATTAACAGAAAATAAAAAAACAAACATCACAACGTCAATATATGGAAGATGCTTTAATTATTTCAAAATTTGCTAACGAAAGTACGCGCGAAGAAGCATTTAATCAGCTGCTGACCAAATATCAGCAAAAAATATATTGGCATGTGAGAAGAATGGTCATTGATCATGATGATGCTGATGATGTTGTCCAAGACATATTCATTAAAGTATGGCGAAATCTGGCGAACTTCCGTGAGGATTCCCAATTATATACTTGGCTGTACCGCATCGCGACCAATGAATGTATCACATTCTTGAATAAGAAAAAACTTAAGCAGAACGTATCGTTGGATGACGATAGTTCTGCTTATTTAGCAGACTCTTTATCAAGTGGTAGTTACTTTAGTGGTGATAAAGCACAAATGAAATTACAACAAGCTTTATTAACACTTCCAGAAAAACAAAAACTTGTTTTTAACATGAAATACTTTGATGATATGAAATATGATGAAATCTCAGAAGTACTAGGAACAAGTGTTGGTGCCTTAAAAGCATCATATCATTTAGCTGTAAAAAAAATAGAAGCTTTTTTTCATAACAACGATTAAACCTTTTTTGATTTAGGCACTCTAATGATTTATAATGAAGGAAAATAACACATATCATGAGGGAATGGAAGCTAATAATCTACCCGATTCACTGCGTGTAAATCCTTTTGACGTGCCCAAAGATTACTTCAAAGATTTAAATGAATCTTTGATTGCTCAAGTCAAATTGGAATCATCACCAAAAGAAATCCGAGATGTACCCGTTGGCTATTTTGAAAAACTTCAACAAAATATCTTAGGCAAAGTAGCTGAAGAAAAGCTAAAAGATCAGATTAAAACCGATGGCTTTAGTCATCCAGATGGTTACTTTTCGTCTTTACAAAATAATATATTACTAAAAGTAACGGAAGATAATTTAAAATCTAAAGTGACTCAAGATGGATTTGAAACCCCGTCTTTATATTTCAATGAATTTAATGAGCAGATAGCCGCAAAAATAATTACGGACAATTTAAAACAAGTAGTTACTACAGATGGTTTTGAAGCTCCTAATAAATATTTTGAATCATTAACGGCTAAAATTACTAAATCGATTCATGCAGGCTTGCCATCAGATCTTCCAGCTGAAGTTCCTATTCATTCTATTAAAAGGAAAATTCCTTGGAATAAATATGCTGTAGCAGCATCTCTAGTGGCAATTTTGGGTATTGGAAGTTATTTTGGGTTCCAAAATAGCACTCAAGAACAGAAGAATCTTACACATGTGTCAGACCAGGAAATCATTAATTACCTAGCACAAACAGGAAATAGTGATGATTTATTATATGTTGCAAAATATATCGATGATGAAGACATAGTAGGAACAAATGGTAAAATTAAGGACAAAGATATTGAGGATTATCTTAAATACACGTTATAATGATGTCAAAGATTAAGAATATAATTATCATATTTTGTTTCTGTATTGTAGGTTTATCAACCACTTATGCACAGGACAATGAACGTTTTCAAATCATTGAAAATGAAAAAATTGCTTTTATTACAAGAGAATTAAATCTATCACGAAAAGAAGCTCAAGATTTTTTTCCTATTTACAATGAATATTCAAAGGAAATGTGGAATGTTAAAAAAGCTAAAACAGGAAATAGTCCTTCGAGAAATAATCTCCGTGGAAATTCTCGCGATGTCATCGCTTATGATGCAAAAGAACTAGAGATCAAGAAAAATTATCGTGAGAAATTTTCCAAAGTTATTGGAACTTCACGCTCCTCTCAATTTTTTCAAGTCGAACAGGAGTTTCGAGAATACTTGATTAAATCGCTCAATAATCGAAAAAACAATAATTAATACGCATATAAGAAGAAGTCCAAAAGACTTCTTCTTTTTTTTAAACAACTAATAAGATGCTAAATAATCGGGAACTTTTTCTGCTAAATACAGCTCAAACATCAAATTCACCAAGGATGATTGAAATAGCAAAAGCAGAAGGAGTCTATTTATATGGACCAGATGGTGAAGAATATATGGATTTGGTTTCAGGATTCAATGTCAGTAATATTGGGCATAGAAATCCAAAAGTTATCCAGGCAATCAAAGATCAGCTTGAAAAATACTTACATGTTACTGTATATGGTGAATTTGTACAAGCTCCACAAGTTGAATTTGCAACTGACTTATTAGCTGTACTTCCAAAACAATTTGAATCAGTCTATTTTACCAATTCAGGCGCAGAGGCCGTCGAAGGAAGTATGAAGGTAGCAAAGCGATATACTGGAAGAAGACAGATTATAGCAGCGAAAAAAGCATATCACGGCAGTACACAGGGAGCATTAAGCCTGATCGGAAATGAAGAATATCATACTGCATACGCACCATTACTCCCCGAAATAGAATTCATAACATTCAATAATAGTGATGACTTATCACTGATCACAGAAAAGACTGCTGCTGTAATTATTGAAGCTATACAAGGAGAAGCTGGAGTACGTGTTCCTGATATTTCATATATGCAGGCCCTCCGTAAACGTTGTAATGAAACAGGAACATTGCTAGTCTTTGATGAGATTCAAACAGGTTTTGGTAGAACTGGAAAGTTATTTGCATTCGAACATTATGATATTGTACCTGATATTCTCATGCTTGCCAAAGGTATTGGTGGCGGTATGCCTTTAGGAGCATTCATTGCATCGAAGCAAGTGATGGATGTAATCAAAGACAATCCGATGCTCGGACATATCACGACTTTTGGCGGACATCCTGTTAGTTGTGCGGCTGCAAAAGCATCTTTAGAAGTCATCAGAGAAAATCAATTGGTAGAACAAGTTGCTGAAAAAGAACAACTATTCAGAACATTATTACAACATCCTAAAATTAAAGAAATTAGAGGAAAAGGATTGATGATGTGTCTACAGCTTGAAACTTTTGAACAGGTTTATAATGTGAGTAATTATTGCGCACAACACGGAATCATGATTGATTGGTATTTACATTGTGAAACAGCATTGCGTGTAGCTCCTCCTTTGACCATCACAAACGGTGAAATTGAAAAAGCTTGTAAAATTATCCTTGAAGGTATAGAAAAATATACTTAGTTTTTTTATATTTAGTCTATCAACGTAT
This sequence comes from Sphingobacterium sp. JUb56, assembly GCF_014191365.1. Classification (NCBI taxonomy): domain Bacteria; kingdom Pseudomonadati; phylum Bacteroidota; class Sphingobacteriia; order Sphingobacteriales; family Sphingobacteriaceae; genus Sphingobacterium; species Sphingobacterium sp. JUb56. The sequence continues at coordinate 409,236 of NZ_JACHWL010000002.1, forward strand.
AACTAAATATGAAAACGAATCGCAGATCATTTATTACAAAAAGTATTATTGGCGCTAGTTTATTAACTAACGCCAATTTATTTTCTGCTCAGGCTGAAAGTCTGGACAACCTAAATAAATCAAAAAGAATAAGTATACGCAAAGACGATGTAATCTTATTTCAAGGAGACTCAATCACGGATAATGGTCGGGATAGAAAAAATAAAAATGCAAATGACAACTGGGCATTAGGTTCTGGTTATGCTAATCTAGCCGCCGCAGTGCTGTTAGAAAAATATGCCGATAAAAATCTCAAGATATACAATCGCGGTATCAGTGGAAATCGAATACCAGATTTACAAAATAGATGGCAAGAAGATACCATCGATATTCAACCCACTATTCTAAGTATTCTGATCGGTGTAAACGATTTTTGGAGAACAAAAGATAGTGGTGCAACAAATACACCAGAACAGTTTAAGAAACAATACCAGACTCTATTACAGCAGACCCTATCGAAATTACCGAACGTAAAGCTGATTATAGGAGAGCCATTCGGCGTTAAAAATGTACAACATGTTACAGAGGACTGGTTTCCCGACTTCGCAGGTTACCAACAAGCTTGTGTTGATATCTCAAAAGAATTTAATGCTTCATTAATTCCATATCAATCAATATTTGATCATGCCGCGCAAAAGGCCTCAGGCTCTTATTGGACAACAGATGGAGTTCACACTTCGTTAGCAGGAGCCAGTTTAATGGCAAAAGGTTGGCTCGATATTATAAAATAAATAAAGCGCTCCATGGAGCGCTTTATTTATTTTATGTACTGCAAAGAAGATTTATATAACATCTTTATAAGGTGTTTTTTGTAGATTCGGCAAGAAATATGCAACGACGCCAATAAGCGGTAGATAAGAACATACATGATAAATAAACTCAATCGATGTATGGTCTGCCTGCCAGCCTAATAACGCTGATCCCAAACCGCCCATACCAAATGCGAAGCCATAGAATAATCCAGAAACCATACCTAATTTTTTAGGCAGCAGCTCCTGTGCATAAACAATGATCGCTGGGAATGCCGATGATAAGATTAAACCTATAATAACCACTAATACACCAGTCATGGTATAATCTGCATAGGGCAATAATAAAGAAAAAGGCGCGACTCCCAAAACTGAAAACCAAATCACATACTTCCTTCCGAAACGGTCACCAAAAATTCCACCTAACAATGTACCAGCCGCAACAGCAATTAAGAAGTAAAAGAGATACACTTGCGCCTGAATTTCCGTTAAACCAAACTTCTCCATGGTATAAAACTGAAAATAATTAGTAATACTAGCGATGTAAAAGTACTTCGAGATAATTAATAGCATCAGGACAACAACTGTTAGCACCATACGAGCTTCCGATAGATCCGGTATACGCATACCGGCACTTGCATTTTTAGCTCTATTTTTAAGCTTTTCACTATACCAACTGCCAATATAATAAGAAACAATCTGCCCTATGATTCCAATCACACAAAACCAGGCAATAGAAGATTGTCCTTTCGGTAAAACAAGATATGCGACGATAATTGGAGCCAGAGCAGTACCTGCATTACCTCCGATCTGAAAAATAGATTGTGCCATACTTCGTTTTCCGCCTGATGCCATATAAGCAACTCGGGAAGATTCAGGATGAAATATCGAAGAACCTATCCCAACCAAAAATACAGCACACAAAATCAAAGCATAACTTGGCGCATAAGCAAAAAGTGCCATGCCCGAAATCGAAAAAGTCATACCGATAATCTGCGAATAAGGCATTGGTCGCTTATCTGTAAACGAACCTACAACAGGTTGAAAAATAGATGCCGCGATCTGATATACAAGCGTTATAATTCCAATCTGAGAAAAACTCAAATGATGTTCTTCTTTTAATAAAGGATAAACTGACGGAATAACACCCTGAATCATATCATTTAATAAATGAGCGAAACTAACTGCGAGTAAAATAGAAAACTCGGGTCTAATTTTATTATTTTGTACTTCCATAACGTAAAAAAGAGGTTCCCCACATTTAGAAACCTCTTTTATTTTTTTAAATAACTCTTACTAATAATCCTTTTAAATATTCCCCTTCTGGGAATGATGCTCTTACCGGATGGTCATCTGGTTGATGAAATTGTCTGATAAACTGTATTTCTTTGCCGGCATCCAATGCTGCCCATGCCAATACTTGTTTAAAAGTGTCAATGTCCATAGCAGAAGAACATGAAAAAGTAGCCAATAAACCTCCCGATTCCAAAAGCAATAATCCTCTTCTATTCAGATCCTTATATGCACGTGAAGCACGTTCTAACGAAGATCTTGAAGGAGCATACTTTGGTGGATCTAATACAATGACATCGAATTTTTGCTGCTCTTCAGCAAATACCTTCAATTGCTTATTCACATCAGATTGGATAGCAACATGTGCTTCTTCACTATATCCATTTAACAGAATATTACGTCTCAACGTTTCAATTGCTAAAGCGGAACTGTCCACAGAAGTAACGCTCGCCGCCCCTTCATGGAAAGCATTTAAAGTAAAACCGCCAGAATAACAAAAGCAATCCAACACCTTTTTACCCTTCACATATTGAGCTGTTAAAGCTCTATTCTCTCTTTGATCACAATAAAAGCCTGATTTTTGGCCATCTATAATATTCACCTGATAACGAATACCATTTTCAATAATCTCAACAAACTCAGGTGGAAGTTCTCCAAAAAGTAAACCGTTTGTATCCGGCAATCCCTCATGCTCGCGTGATTTAAGATCTGAACGCTCATAAATTCCCTTAGGACTTAATAATTTATTCAGCTCATCAATAACCACATCCTTGATTCTTTCAACCCCTGCAGCATGAATTTGTATTGAGATATAATCAGCATACTTATCCACAATCAATCCAGGAACAAAATCTGCCTCAGCAAAAATCAACCTCGCAGTATCATTCTTTCCTTCAATCAATAAATGACGGCGTGCTTCAACAGCCTTTTGAATACGCTTTCGCCACCATTGTTCGTTGATCTGTTGATCAGGATGCCATTCTAATAAACGAACAGCTACACGAGATGAATCGTGAAAAAGTCCGAAAGCAATAAACTCATTTTCTGCATTAAAAACAGTAACAACATCCCCGTTATCGGGTGCACCATCTATACGCTTTATTGCACCAGAAAAGACCCAAGGATGAAGTTGCCAAGCTGCCTTATCTTTTCCTTTATTCAGAATAATTTTTTTCATCGGAACAAAAGTACAGGTTTTCAACTTATTTGAAACATCTTGCCACCTAAATTTATCATAAGTTTAAATATCGCTGTTTATCTAAAACTCTTCAAAAAAAGAATATAAATTAAATAGGCCCATTTAAATGAGCCTATTCAACTATTTATGCGTGATTAAGTAATTTTTAAAAACAGCATAATCAACAGGAAAAGCTTCTACAATCTTATCTTTATTGTGTAATTGTTCAACACCTAAAGGCAATTTAATTTTACTGAATACCTGCTCCGAAATAGCATCCGGAAATTTACAAGGATGTGCTGTAGATAAAAATACAGATCCATAAGAACCGGGATGTTCACCACGGTAAGCCTGTGATCCCAACCAAGCAATAGCCGTATGCGGACAAGCCACATAATGATAAGTATGGTGCAACTGATCCATCGCTGCCCGAGTTTCCTTATCTGTATACGTGTAAGTCGTGATCATCCCCTTTAAATCATCAAGATTATAATCAAATAAATCTTGAATACGAACCCAGTTACTCGGATCTCCGACATCCATCGCATTTGCTAAAGTTTGTACAGACGGCTTGGGTTCATATTTTCCAGATTTAATAAAACGTGGAACAGTATCATTTGCATTCGTAGCCGCAACAAACTGCTCTACAGGCAATCCCATTTTGAAAGCCAATAAGCCGGCACCGATATTACCAAAATTACCACTTGGCACCGTAAACACAACTCTGTCCGAGCCCTGTGCTTTCAGTTGTGCATAAGCATAGAAATAATAAAATGTCTGCGGGATCAGACGTGCAATATTAATGGAATTTGCCGATGTTAATCTCAGTTGTTCATTAAGCTCCGGATCATTGAAAGCTCGTTTAACCAATGCTTGACAATCATCAAAAGTTCCATCAATTTCAATGGCTCTTATATTTTGTCCATTAGTAGTTAATTGTAATTCTTGAATATCAGACACTTTTCCTTTTGGATACAAAATGGTAACACGTGTACCTGCAACACCCAAGAAACCCAAAGCAACTGCTCCTCCAGTATCTCCAGATGTCGCGACCAGTACATCCAATAACTTATCATCTGCACCCGAAAAATACGCCATAACCCGACTCATAAAGCGTGCACCAAAATCTTTAAAGGCATAAGAAGGCCCATGAAATAATTCCAATACCGCAGTATCAGAACTCAAAAACTTAACAGGAGCATCAAAATTAATAGCATCAGCTATAATATTTCTAAGCACATCAGCAGGGATATCATCTTCAATAAAAGCTTGAGCTATTGTAAATGCAATTTCTTGAAGCGAATATTGTTGTATATTTTTTATAAAATAGGGATCCAATTGCGGAATCTCCAGAGGCATATAAAGTCCTTTATCTGCAGGTAGTGAATTAAAAACTGCATCTTTGAAAGAAACTCGTAATGCTTTATTATTGGTACTGTAAAATTTCATAATAATCTTAATTTAATACTTTAGGTCCATCAACATTAACACCCGATACATATCCATAACTTTCAATCTCTGATTCAGCTAGATGAGCCTTGATCTGTTCAACGATCTGCTTCGCCATATCCTTATCCCTTGTGATTGCCACAACAGAAGGACCTGAGCCAGAAATGCCAAAACTCAATGCACCATTTTCTAATGCAATTTGCTTCATTTCATAAAACTGAGGAATCAAAATGGCCCGAGTCGGTTCGATCAATACATCCTGCATACTTCGCGATATGAGATCATAATCATTTTTAAAGAGCCCTGCTACAAGTCCTGCAATATTTCCCCATTGAATTACCGCATCTTTTAATAGCACCTTTTCTTTAATCAATTGACGTGCGTCACGGGTAGGAACATCAACCTGTGGAAATACCACAGCAGCAACTAATTCTTCCGGTACAGGCAAAGGAATGAGATCCAGAGGATCATGTCCTCTAATCAAGGTAATACCGCCAAATAAAGAAGGAGCAACATTATCAGCATGACCATGTCCACATGCTAATCGTTCGCCTTCCACACAAAAAGGTAATAGTTCTTCTTTAGAAAGAGGATCGCCCAGCATTTTATTAATAGCAAATAGACCTGCCACAGTACTCGCAGCACTTGATCCCAAACCTGATCCAATAGGCATATGCTTATGTAATTCAATTTCGACCCCCACTCGATCTTCTAACTCCAGATGCTGCAATAGAAACTGTACACAAGCGGACACCGTATTTTTGTCGGCATTCATCGGAAGACGTCCATCATCACCTGTGATTTTAGTAATCACAACTCCTGGTACACTCGTTTTTCGCATGATTACTTCATCTCCTGGTTCTTCTAAAGCAAAGCCCAAAATATCAAAACCACAAATCATATTCGCGACTGTCGCCGGAGCGAAAACATGAACGTGATCCAACATATTATCCAGATTTATCTTTTTCTTCGATAGAGAAGTTTTCATATTTAATATTTATTACTGTTATCCAATGCAATAACAGGTCTAGTGAAACTTTTGATTATGCGCCAACATTTACTAAATCTGCAAATACTCCTGCAGCTGTTACTTCAGCTCCGGCACCAGGTCCTTTGACGACCAGTGGTCTTTCCTTATAACGTTCTGTCGTGAATGAGATAATATTATCACTTCCAGACAGTGCATAAAAAGGATGCTTGTCGTCTACAATCTGTACAGAAATAGAAACAATTCCATCTTCTAATTTTCCAATATAACGGATCACTTTATTTTCAAGGCGAGCCTTTTCTTTAAGTGCTTCAAAATAACTGTTCTCATTTTTAAGCTCTTCATAGAAAGACTCCACTGAATCTGCTTTCAAGCATGGTTCAGGTAATATTGCGCCTAAATTGACATCCTCAGCTTCAATTGGATAACCTGCATCACGTGCTAAAATCAACATTTTACGCATAAAATCAACTCCTCCTAGATCATCACGAGGATCCGGCTCAGTATAACCTAGAGCCTGCGCTTGTTTTACCACATCATAAAAAGATGCCTCATCTTTAAAATTATTAAAGATATAAGAGATTGTTCCCGAAAGTATCGCTTCGATTTTAACAATACGGTCACCACTTAACATCAGGTCTTTCAAAACACGCACAATCGGAAGACCGGCACCAACGTTTGTCTCATAGAAGAAATCAACACCATGCTTATGAGCCGTCTCCCGCAATGTTTTGTATTGTTCGTATTTTCCTGAATTAGCAATTTTATTACATGTAACAATTGAAATATTAGATTGGAAAATACCCTCATAATAACTAGAAGGCAATCGACTAGCAGTATTATCTATAAATACACAATTAGGAAGATTGAAACCTTTCATACGTTCCACGAATACCGCTAAATCCGCATCCTCACCCTGTTCCAAAAGTTCACTGTCCCAATTTGCCAAATCAATACCATCTAGATTAAACAACATTTTCTTGCTGTTTGAAATACCAACCACCTTGATCTCAAGATCATTTTTACTAAGCAAGAAATCGTATTGACTCTCCAATTGCTTGAATAAAGTAGAACCAATATTTCCAGTTCCCAGATTAAAAACATAAAGTGTCTTCTTAAGTTCAGCAAAAAAAGCATCGTGAACAGCATTCAGGGCTTTTGATAAATCATTCTTCGAAATAATAACAGATATATTATATTCCGAAGATCCTTGTGCAATTGCACGCACATTAATTCCATTTCGGCCCAATGAAGAAAATAATCTTCCTGACATACCAGGAGTTTTCTTCATATTCTCACCAACAATAGCCAATACAGACAGGTCATTTTCAATTTCCGGATTGATTAATTTATTAGCCTGTATTTCCAGTTCAAATTCATTTTCAATTAAACTCTTAGCACGTAATGCATCTTCTGGATTGACCGCAAAAGTGATACTATGTTCGGAAGAAGATTGGGTGATTAAGACCACATTAATCTGCTCTCTCGCTAATAAAGTAAACAACCTGCCACTAAATCCAGATTTACCGATCATTCCTGAACCGCTTAGGTTAATAACAGATATTTCACCTATCGAAGAAATACCTTTAATTGGTAAAGTTGTTTTTCCACTTTCAAACTGAATAAAAGTACCTGCGAAATCTGGCTCAAACGTATTACGGATCACAATAGGTATCTTCTTTAGAAAAGCAGGAATCATAGTTGGAGGATAGATGACCTTAGCACCGAAATAAGACAGCTCCATAGCTTCTGTATAAGAAAGAACAGGCAATGAAAATGCTTTTTTTACAATCCGTGGATCCGCAGTCAGCATACCATTAACATCTGTCCATATCTCGATTGCAGTAGCATTCAAAATAGAACCAAAAATAGCAGCAGTATAATCGGATCCTCCCCTACCTAAGGTTGTCATACGTCCGTTCTCATTAGAAGCTATAAATCCAGTGACGAACATAAGTTTATCATTGTTTGTTAAATACAATGACTTAACAAGTTGTTCTGTCAGCTGATCGTTAACATGGGCATGTCCAAAATGAGAATCTGTTTTAATATAATGAGATGCATCAACAAATAAAGATGCTTCTAAATCCTGTTCCGAAATTTTAGATACCATGAAGGTAGAGCAACGTTCACCATAACTTACAATCAAATCTTTACTTTGCTCACTGAGCTCTCTTAATGCATAGATGCCCTGCAATAATTCTTCGATCTCGTTGAAAAACAATTTGAGTTTAGTAAAAACAGGATTTTGGTGTCGCACGACTATTAATGCCTTAATAACATCGAAATGCTTAGTTTCTATCAAAGCTAAATCTTCTTGGAAAGACTTACCTTCAGAAGCATCAATAGCCATTTTACAAAGTAAATTAGTAACTCCTGACATGGCAGACAAGACGACCAACGGTTGCTCTCCAGAGTTGTACGATTTCTTCACAATGCTAAGTACTGCTTTGATACTAGCTGCAGAGCCCACCGACGTTCCTCCAAATTTTAAAATCTTCATAATATATACTGTTTGTTTGTTTGTTTGTTTGTTTGTTTGTTTGTTTGTTTGTTTTAAGCATAAAAAAAACGCCTTCACTCTGAGAGGAAGGCGTTTATGAAATATCTTGTCTACATTTCTATACAACGAAACTACCTCCTCCTAAGTTTTATCCCGGTGGTAATAATAATCGATGTAATAATTATAGAATTTTTCATTGCTGTTGCTTTACTTTCGTAAATATAATGCATTATTTATCAACTATCAAAATAAAATCTCATTTTTTTGATATAAATTTAATAAAACACCTTCTTATATATGAATAACACATTATTACAGCAAATCTAAACACCTATCATTTGCCATCACTGTAGTTTAAAGTTTACAATTACCTCATCGGAGTTAAATTGCATCTCAATAAATAAAGTGTTAAAAACGTTAAAAATTCGTTAAATACATGTCATTTTTTTTGCAAAGTAAGATGAGTTGTATTATATTCGCAACAGTGATGTCCAAAATAGTTAACATCCAACAACAAAAAAGAATAAGTTTAAAGTTGTACAAAAAAGCGATTTAATGAAAACAAAGAAAATATTAGCAACAATGCTATTTATAGGCTTATGTCTAGTGTCGCAGGCACAATCAACCAAAACCCAATCTAAACCGGAATCAGACCCGGACAATCTAGCTAAAGAATACTTCTCCCAAATAATGGGTGTTGCGGTTTCAGCAACTACAAATACAAAATTATATCAGTTTGTTTATGAATGGTTAGGAACTCCCTACCGATTAGGAGGTGACTCCAAAAGAGGAATCGATTGTTCTAAATTCTCATTTGAATTATACGAAAAAGTATTCAATACAACATTAGGATATAACAGCCGCAACCAATACTCTCAAATTAAACCTGTTAAGAAAGATGATCTAAAAGCAGGAGATTTAGTATTCTTTAAAATCCGAAGTAAAAGCATTACGCATGTTGGAGTTTATATTGGTGATAACAAATTCGCACATGCTTCTTCGAGCAAAGGTGTAATGATAAGTAATTTAGGAGAAGCATATTGGAGACGTTATTACTATGATGGTGGTAGACTACCTGATGACAACAAATCCCTTACAGCCGAAATTATTAATGCTGAGAAATCTGAAAAATTTAATTAATAAATTTTTCTAAATAATATTTTCAAGAGTCCGAATGTCATGACATTCGGACTTTTTTTTGCAAAGAATTTAGTACTTTTACCCGTATATAAATTTAGTACCATTATGTCGTCAAAGAAAACGCTCATATTAGATAAAGAACAGATTAAACAAAAATCGATACGTATCGCTTATCAGATTTTAGAAGATAATTTTGAAGAAAATACGCTTGTATTGGTCGGTATTGCTGATAGAGGTTATGTTTTTGCGCAGAGACTGCAAAAGATTCTAGAGGAAATATCGGATAAAAATATTGAGTTACTTAAAGTGACGATGAGCAAAACAAGCCGTTCCCTAAAAGCTGAAACAGATCAACCCATCGAAAATGTTAAAAATAAAACGTTAATACTAGTTGATGATGTACTGAACAGCGGAAGAACGCTTGCATATGGTTTAGGCGTATTTTTGAATGTCCCTATTAAAAAGATGAGAACTGCAGTTCTTATTGATAGAAGTCATCCAAAATTTCCCATTGTAAGCGATTATTATGGGCTAAAATTATCAACGATATTAAAAGAACATGTGGAAGTTAACTTACTAGGCTATGAAGCAGAAGATGATGCTGCATGGCTGGTATAACGTCATAAAGCTATAAAAAATAAGCGTCCAACTTTTTATAGAGTTGGACGCTTTATTTTTACAGAGACTTAGGTCGAGACTTATCCCCGATTAATCTTCAATTTCATACCAGGCTTTAACCTCGAATGTGATAAATTATTATCAGCCTTCAACTTAGATAATGACACCCCCTTGTTATTTGCGATCTCTGATAGCGTATCTCCTTTTTTTACAGTATAAAAAGCAAAATTCGACTTTCTCTGAGTTTCAGCACTTGTTTTTTGAGCTAAACGCGTATTGACACCACTACTGCTAACAATTAATGAAGCACCAGTCTTTACAGAAGATCCCTTTACGTTATTCCATGCTTTTAAATTTTGAACACTCACATCATATTTCTTCGCTATAACAGCTAACGTTTCACCTCTTCTAACACGATGTGTACTTGCTTGAGCGCTTCGTTTATTACGCACACGCACATCATCATTCGCTAAAGCCATTACTTGGCTAGGAGTTTCTACTGCTGTATTTAAAGCAAGATAAAGTTGATCCTTATTAATATCAGCTGCTAAAGCAGGAATGATCAAACGACGATGTATCTCATCAGAGCCATTAACGATCCCTTTTTTATATGCTGGATTTAACACTTTTAAACTCTCCTCAGAAACGTTTATCGCTTTAGCAACCTCAGCTATCGAAATGAATTTATCAATCTCTAATACCTGCGTATTTAAGGCAATGTCTCCATCCTTAGCTTCAATACCGTGATCTTGTGCATATCCTAAAGTATAAGTCATAGCGATATATGCAGGAATATAATTTCTGGTCTCTTTTGGCAGAAAAGGAGCAACTTCCCAAAATGAAGGTTGAATTTTGCCAGATCTTAAAATAGCTCGTTTCACACCACCTTTTCCACAATTATAAGAAGCTATCGCCAACAACCAATCCCCAAATTCAGCATACGCTTCCTTCATATATTTTGCGGCGGCATAGCTTGAAGCAATTGGATCTTTACGTTCATCAACATAATTGTCCATTGTTAAATTATAGATCTTTGCTGTCCCATACATAAATTGCCAAGGCCCTGTAGCACCAACGCGAGAAACATCATGTGGATTTAATGCAGACTCAATAATAGAGAGGTATTTAATTTCTTTTGGAACTCCTACTTCAGCAAGAATACGTTCATAAAGAGGAAAATAATACTGCGCCAACCCTAACATGCGGGACATATGCCCCGCATAATTCTTAGAATTATAAAGATCAATATATTTTCGAACATGTTGGTTATAGTCTAGAGGGACTTCACGTTCTAAGGAATTTAATTTTCGAACGACAGTTACATCTTCGATATCAAATAAAATTCCTTCTACTTCTTTTTCACCGGCATTTACAAATTTGATACTATCAAGCTGCTGCAGAATAGATGCATTTTCACGATCTATACTCGCTAACATGATTGCTTGAGTAGAATTTCTCATCTCTTCAATAGACTTTTCTTGTGCAAACAGACAACATGTCGTAAATGCTAAGCCAATCGTCAAGAGAGTCTTCTTGCTTTCAATCATCTTTTTTAATTATGGTTGATAAATAGAACCTAAGTAGTCCTTATACAAAGCATGTATTTTACTACATACCCTCATTAACAATACTGGAAACTGTACAAAATGAAATAAGATTTTACTGCTGTAAAATCTTATCCCTCAAAAACAACATAAATTACTTATTATCAGTTGTTTTCTCTTTAGTATCATCTGTAGAATCCTCTTTCTGTCCGTCTTTGAATTCTTTTACACCTTTACCTAATCCACGCATCAATTCAGGAATCTTTTTACCGCCAAATAATAATAATAATATTACAACGATTATAATTAATTCCTGACCTCCAATACCCATTATTAATAACCCTGATGTCAACATAACTTATAATTTACTGTTTTTCAATATTCACTTTAAGTATATACACTTATACCCTAAAAACAAATGTACATAATAATTTTTATTTCTATATTTTTTTAATTCGCTAACCATGATTGCGGATTCATCGGGATTTGTCCTTGCCAAACCTGGAAATCTAAAACTGGCGCATCTAAATCCGGATCATTAGCTACTGTTCCAATAGCCTGACCTGCTGACACTTTCTGTCCTTTAGACACACTAAAACTAGCTAAATTACTATACACCGAGAAGAATTCACCATGTGAAATAATAATCACCTTCAATCCATTTAAAGTTAACGTACTTGTTACAGTTCCAGAAAACACTGCCTTAACAGTTGCGCCACTAGAAGTTTGTAATTTTAATGACTCATGACTAACTGAGACGTTCCGACCTGTTCTATCCGTACCAAAACTTTGTAATATTTTAGCATTGGAAACCGGCCACGGAAGTCGACCACGGTTGGATCTAAAATCTGCCGAAAGTCGAGCGGCCTCTGGAGTAGCACGTAATACCTCTGAATCCGATTTACGTGATGTAGATTTAGAAGTTTCCTTATCATCAACTTTAGTGTCATTTTTCTTCGCGCTCCTTGCTGCAGCAGCTTCCGCAGCTCTACGAGCAGCTTCTTGTCTTCTACGCTCTGCTTCAATTTCTCTCTTAATGATAGCCTGAATTGCAGATCTTAACTTACGTTCTTCTTTTTGCTTCTGTGTAATATCGCGTTTTACACCTCGTTCAGTCGTAATTAATGAACTCAATTCATTAGAGAACACAGCACGTTGTTGTGCAATAGTTTTCTTCTCTTGCTCTTGCTCATTCAATAACTGCTTATGCTTATTACGATCAGCCTGTAACTGTGCTATTTTTTGCTCAATCTGCTTTTTAGTTCCTTCAATCTCACTTGCTTTCAATTTTCGAGAATCATTGAATTGCTGCAAATATTTTACACGACGAAAACCTTGATTAAAATCCTTTGAAGCAAAAATAAACATCAACTTATTATAGGCATTGCGGTTACGAAAAGCGAACATAATCATCTTTTCATAATCATTACGCATTTTCTCCAACTCCGCTTTCAATTTATCTACAGCGCTGGTATTCGTATTAATCTGGCGATTAATCAAGCTTAATTCAGAACTTATCGTTGTAATTTTCTCTTCACGAAGATTAATCTGACTACTTAAAGCACTGACCTGCTTCTGCGTCAAAATCTTTTCTGTAGTCGTTTCTTTTAGCGTTTTTTGCAATTCCGCTATTTCACGATTTATTTTTTCACGTTTTTTTTCAAGCTCTGCACGAGTCTGCGAAAAACCGATTCCCAGCATCAAAAAAAACGCAGTTAGACTTAGTGTTATTTTCTTTAAATTCATCTATAGTAATCTTTTACTAGCAGTTGAGTCTGAATATAATATGTTCAATTAAATATAGTCTCAAATGCGAAAGTAATAAATCTTAAGGATTATCGTACTAACATTAATTAATTACTTTGTATTTATTGGAGATAGTAAAAGGCATTTCAATAGCTTCATTAAATGAAATTCTGCTGTAATTGAAGTTTGCTTTAATATTCATATCGCCTCCTGAAATCAGTAATTCTAGACCCATCGGAAACAATTGTCCCCCTCCATTTGAATAATCTGCATAACTAGCCTCCAATTTCTGTCCTTTTTCAGGCTGCTCCAAACGAAATGAATCTAATCTATTCTGTTGATTAACTAAATATAAGTAAGTCAATGCATTCTTTTGACCACGCAACTGAATTGGTACACTCGTTTGATCAACCTCAAAGTCGGTTGTATTTAACAAATTCGTTGAAAAATTGGCTAAAAACAAATCTTGAACATTTGAAAAAGTTAAATCCTCACTTGCATATTGATACAAGTAACTAAAGGGTTTTGCTATATATTCCCCCTGAAATTTATTTAATATCTGGACACTATCTGGAGTAATCAAAACCCGGCCGATTTCTATACCCAATAATGCCGTAATAGAAATCCAGATTTTTTTATCTTTTTCAATCCTAATATTAGCTGTCACATCGTATGATGACTTTCCTAAATCTATTTTGCTTTTAGCTTTGCCAGAGAACGTAGTAAAGTCCAGATTTGACAACAAAAATTTCTGAACTACCGCATTTTTTGAATCTTCCTTACTGATCGTTTCAACTACCTCAGGCTTACTCTCTACTTTACTCATTTTTTTCTTAGTACTGCAGGAAGCCAATACAACAAGCAATACAAGTGTAACAACAGATTTATTCCACATACGATTTCTTATTTATTTTCTCTCTCAACTTCTCCATATTGGTTTCAGAAGATCCGCCCCTAGCCAAAGCACTTTTCCATTGCTTCATCGCTTCGGTTATTTTTTTATTTTTAATCAAAATATCACCATAATGTTCCAATAGAACTGTTGAAGGTGATTTTGAATTTTTTATTGCCTTTTCAATCCAAAGCAATGCATCAGCATATTTACCCTGTTTAAACAAAACCCATGCATATGTATCTTCCAATGTTGCATCATTAGGTCGTAACTTATTTGCTGTCTCTGCAAAATGAGCTGCATCATCTAAATCCTGATTTCTTAACGCTAAATAATACGCTAAATTGTTCATCGCACTTACATTTGTACTATCTAAGTTAATAGCCTCTCTATACGCAACATCTGAGGCTGCTTCCATTTTAAGCGAATGATAAATATCGCCCAGACCACTATAAATATTTGATTGAAAAATAGCATTCTCATTTTGACCATTATTCAAAGCTGCCTCCATCAAATTTCTAGCTAAATCATAATTTCCTTTCAAGGTATATGCGATTGAACTGAAGTACAAAATAACAGGATTATTGGGAATATTGTGTAAAGCTTCACCGCCATGTTCTATAGCTTGATCATATTGCTCCAACGCCAAATCAACATTCATGAGCATACGCCATGCATCAATTTGATAAGGATTAATACCTACTGCAATAGAAAAGGACGACTGTGCCCCAACTAAATCATTGCGCATCCAATTCACCTGCCCCTTAGCCACATGACTTTCTGCTACGCGAGGATGTACATCAACCAATATATTAGCTAATTCTTGTGCCTGGTCGAATGAAAATCCACTATTGGGAGCTAATAAGGATAAGATAATTCTGTTTTTTTCCGAGAAATCAACACTTTTAGATAAAAAGGCCTGTTTTAAGTAATCATAAGAAAGTTTAGCCTTTCCTGACAAACGGTATTCATCAGCCAGATCTAAAAATAAGTAATCGTCTTTCGCATTCGCAACACCGGTATTTAATATTGCAATAGCTTTTTTAGGATCTTTAATTCCGCGATAAGCCTGTGCCAATTGACTGTACACCTGTGCCAAAGGAGATTTTTTAATTGCCCAAGGTTCAAGAACCTGGATTACAGCAGGAAAATCATCTTTTGACAATAGCAGAGTAGCTCCTATAACGTCAAGCGTATCGGTAGCTCCCGCTCGCTCTCTAACATCTTTATATAAAGCAAAAGCCTCATCTTTTTTGTCACTGTTAAACAACAGCATAATCTTCTCACGATTCAAGGCCGCAATATTGACCTTCTCCTTTGTCATCAGCAGATCCAATGAACGGATCGCACTAGGGAGATCACCTTTTCCTTTATTAACATCGATATTGAAACTTAAATATTCATTTTTAGGATTAATTTCCAAAGCTTTATTTACTTCCTCTAAAGCACGATCAGCATTACGCATCTGTCCAAATAAAACGGCTTTAGTAAAATAAGCATCATCAGCATTAGGATATCGTGTAGTAATGGCATCCAAAGAATCCATGGCCTGCTTGAAATCACCGTTCCTCAAAAAAACTTCAATATTTTTTAATTGTTGCGAATAAGGTTTTTCTTGCTTGCTCTCCTGTGCTGAAACCCTTTGTCCAACCGTAGTTAACAATGTTACCAATAGCGCGTATTTCAAATATTTCTTAAACATAAATAATCCTTCTCGTTCAACAATTACTGTATTAATATGTTGCAATATACTAATAATGGACAACTGTTAAATAGTGCTATTACATTTCAATAGGTTATTTTTTGAGGATTATGACATTACGCCGGATTTAAATTAATCTTAAGTGCTTCAGATTAAAATGAAACTGCTTAAAATAAAGTAAAATAGATTTTCGTAATCAAGAAATTAAAAGTACCTTTGCAGACCCTTGAGACACAGGGAAAAGAAGTGAATAAAATTTTATTAATTATTTAATTAAAAGCAAGTGAATACGTTAAGTTACAAAACTGTCTCTGCCAACAAGAACACCATCAACAAAGAATGGATCGTTGTTGATGCTGAAGGCGAGATTTTGGGGCGCTTGGCAAGCGAAATTGCGAAAGTAATTCGCGGAAAGCACAAGCCATCGTTTACCCCTCACGTAGATTGCGGAGATAATGTTATCGTTATCAATGCAGAAAAAATTAGATTGACAGGTAATAAATTGGGTGACAAAACTTACGTTCGCTACACGGGATACCCGGGTGGTCAACGTTTCATCACTCCAAAAGAATTATTGGCAAAACACCCTGAGCGCGTTATTGAAAAAGCTGTTCGTGGTATGCTTCCTAAAAACCGTTTAGGTCGTCAATTGTTTAAAAACCTTTATGTTTATGCTGGAACTGAGCACAAACAAGAGGCTCAAAATCCAAAACCAGTTAAATTTTAAGGAGAATCGACATGTCAACAACTAATACTTCAGGAAGAAGAAAAACTGCTGTTGCCCGCATTTACTTAACTGCTGGTAGCGGAGTCCTTACAATCAATGGTAAAGACTACAAAGAATATTTCCCAACATTGCCTTTGCAATACATTGTTACTCAATCATTAGAAGTAGCAGGTCAAGCAGGGAATTTTGATGCGAAAGTGAACGTTAATGGAGGTGGTGTAAAAGGACAAGCTGAGGCTGTACGTTTAGCTATTGCGAAAGCATTAGTTGAATTAGACCCAGAAGTTAAACCAGCTTTACGTGCTAAAGGTTTAGTTACACGTGATGACCGTATGGTTGAGCGTAAGAAACCAGGACGCAAGAAAGCTCGTAAGAGATTCCAATTCAGTAAACGTTAATCAAAGGAGGATCAAAAAATGGCAAGAACAACTTATCAAGACTTATTGGATGCAGGTGTGCACTTTGGTCACCTTACACGTAAATGGGATCCGAAAATGGCTAAGTACATTTTCATGGAACGTAACGGTATCCACATCATTGACTTGAACAAAACGCTTACGAAATTGGAAGAAGCTGCTTCAGCTATCAAACAAATCGTAAAATCAGGTCGTAAGGTTTTATTCGTAGCAACGAAAAAACAAGCAAAAGAAATCATCGCTCAACAAGCGAAAGCAGTTAACATGCCTTTCGTTACAGAAAGATGGTTAGGTGGTATGCTTACAAACTTCACAACAGTTCGTAAGTCCATCAAAAAAATGTCTACTATTGACAAAATGCAAAAAGATGGTACATACGATGTATTATCTAAAAAAGAGAAGTTGATGATTCAACGTGAGCGTATCAAATTAGAGTCTCTATTAGGAGGTATCGCTGATTTGAACCGTTTACCGGCTGCTTTATTCATCATCGATGTGAAAAAAGAACACATCGCTGTTACTGAAGCAATCAAATTGAGCATCCCTACTTTTGCAATGGTTGATACAAACTCTGACCCTTCAAACATTGATTTCCCAATCCCTGCAAATGATGACGCTAGTAAATCTATTAGCTTAATCGCTGGTATCATTGGTCAAGCAATCCAAGAAGGTTTGGACGAGCGCAAACGTGATAAAGAAGACGAAGCAGAAAAAGAAGCAGCTGCAGCTAAGGCTAAAGTTGATACTACTGAAGCTTCAGAAGCTAAACGTCCTCGTAAAGCGAAAGACGGAGAATAATATTTTTTATTCCAAACCGGATAGCGTAGCGTTGGTTTCTGGAAAAGAATTCTTTTCTTGGGCTAACCTATCTGTCCGGTTTTTTGGTTTATCATTTCTCGAATAAGAAATGATAAACTTTATATTAGCTTAACAATAGTTATGCTAATATTGTCAAGAAAATAATAAGTCAAAAATTTAAAAAGAATATATCATGTCAGTACAAATTTCTGCATCAGATGTAAACAAGTTGCGTCAACAAACAGGCGCAGGTATGATGGATTGTAAAAAAGCGTTAGTTGAAGCAAACGGTGATTTCGAAGCTGCTGTTGATTACTTACGTAAAAAAGGAGCTAAAGTTGCTGCTAGCCGTCAAGACCGCGATTCTAACGAAGGTGTTATCATTGCTAAAGCTACAGCTGATGGCAAATCAGGTATCGTAGTTGAAGTTAACTGTGAAACTGATTTCGTAGCTAAAAATGCTGATTTCGTAGCTTTCGCTGAGTCAGTTGCTGAAGTTGCTTTAGCAAACAAACCTGCTACTTTAGAAGACCTAAAAGCATTAGAAATTGGCGGTACTAAAATTGCTGATTTATTAATCGATCAAACTGGTAAAATCGGTGAGAAAATTGACGTTTCTAAATACGAAACTGTTTCTGCTGAGAAAGTTGTTGCTTATATCCACGCAAACTACCGTCTAGGTGTGTTAGTTGGTTTATCTGCAAATGTTGATGGTGTTGAAGAAGCTGGTAAAGATGTGGCTATGCAAATCGCTGCAATGAACCCTATTGCTATTGATAAAGATGGTGTTGATGCGCATACAATCGAGCGTGAAATTGCTATCGCTAAAGAACAAATCATGGCTGAAGGAAAACCTGCTGAAATGGCAGAAAAAATCGCTGCTGGTAAATTGAACAAATTCTTCAAAGAAACGACTTTGTTGAACCAAGAATTCGTGAAAGATAATTCTAAATCTATCGCTCAATTCTTAGATTCAGTTTCTAAAGGTTTAACTGTTACTGCATTCAAACGTGTTCAATTAGGAGCATAAATGCAATAGAACATGAGTTAGCTCATGCGTCTTAAACATATAATCACAAAAGGCCTGTCTCAATGAGACAGGCCTTTTGTTCTTTAAATAACCTACACCTCTTCCAGTATTTCCAACCACCAGGAACAAAGTTTATCAAATACATTAAAAAGCATATCATAAATAACTCGAAAAGGAAGATTATTTTTTTGTAAATTGGATGATATAATTGATTACAAACACTAAATAATATCACATGAGTACAACACAAGGAATGCTTCGTGAGGATGCACTAATGGGAAAAAACATATTGATTACCGGAGGTGGAACAGGTCTTGGTAAAGCTATGACCCGATACTTTTTACAATTAGGGGCGCAATGCATCATCACGAGTCGAAAAGACGATGTTATCCAGCAAACCGCAGCAGAGCTTAGTAAGGAAACTAATGGTAAATGTATAGCAATTGCCTGTGATGTTCGCGATTATGACCAAGTAGAGAAAGTCATTAATTATGGTATTAAACAGCTTGGCTCAATTGACATATTAGTGAATAACGCCGCCGGAAATTTCATCTCGCCGACAGAAAGATTAAGCCACCGTGCATTTGAATCTGTTTTAGGAATTGTACTTCAGGGTACCATAAACTGCACACTGGCACTTGGAAAAATTTGGATTGCAAACAAGGATAAAGATAAAACAGTACTTAATATTGTAACGACCTACGCAAGTACCGGTTCAGGTTATGTCGTACCCTCTGCTTGTGCTAAATCTGGAGTATTAGCGATGACAAGATCGTTAGCAGTTGAGTGGGGACGCAAAGGAATTCGATTAAATGCAATTGCTCCCGGCCCTTTTCATACAACTGGCGCTTTCGACCGCCTCTTTCCAAGTAACCTAAGTGACACCCTCAACCCTGTCAACAGGATACCTCTTGGAAGAACTGGTAACTTACAAGAATTAGCCAATTTGGCTGCATACCTCGTTTCCGACTATTCAGCATACATCAATGGTGATGTGATCACAATCGATGGCGGAGAATGGTTAAAAGGTGCTGGAGAATTTAATGGACTCGATGCCGTTTCAGAGGAACAATGGGACACGGTCGAAAAATTGACCAGAGGAGCAAAAAGTACTTAATACATCCCTTAAAAATTACTGTATTTCTTATATTAAGACTATACAATTGCTGTTTTATTTAGATATTTGAATATAATCTCACAAATGAATGAAAAAAATAGCTTGTATAGCTCTTCTATTTTTTAGCAGCACTTCTTTATTTGCACAGCATATACAAGAAAGTGTCGTAGACTCCATTGTCCAGAAAACATTATTAACCTTTAATGTGCCGGGAATAGCCGTGGGTATCGTAAAAGATAACCAGGTAATATTAGCCAAAGGATATGGTATTGCCGACTTAAATAGAATGAATAAAGTTCATGCTTCAACGAACTTTGGAATTGCCTCCAATTCAAAGGCCTTTACAACCACTGCCCTGGCTATTTTAGTAGATGAAGGTAAATTAAACTGGGATGACAACGTACAAAAATACATCCCGGAATTCAAGATGTATAATGATTATGTAACTAAAAACTTCACGATTCGTGATCTCCTAACTCACAGAAGTGGTTTGGGACTAGGTGCCGGAGATTTAATGATATGGCCCGATGGACATGACTTTACTCCCGATGACATTATCCATAACATCCAGTATTTAAAACCTACATCCGATTTTCGCACAAAATATGATTATGATAATCTGCTATATATTATAGCTGGAAAAGTTTTAGAAAAAGTATCAGGTCAAAGTTGGCAGACATATATTCAGGAAAGGATATTTAAACCGTTGGCAATGGATCATTCTGCACCAAACTGGAACATGTTGCAAGATCGCCAAGATGTGATCGCTCCACATGTACCTCTAGATGGTATAAATCATGTCAGTACACGCTATACCAATACCATTTTAGATGCAGCCGGAGGCATATACTCCAATGTGGACGATCTCAACAAATGGATGATTTTTCACCTCAACAATGGCGAGAATAATGGACATCAGCTGATCTCCAAGAAGCAATTAAAAGAATTGATCACACCACAGACAATCATGCCTGTTAGTACTGTTCCCCCTTACAATTCATTATTCAGAGCATATGGCCTTGGCTTTCGTCTGACAGATATGGCGGGTAAATTAGAGGTTTCCCACACGGGAGGATTAGAAGGAATTGTCACACAAATCGTTATGCTTCCACAATTAAAACTGGGTATTGTAGTGCTCACCAATCAGCAAGAAGGTGCAGCATTCACTGCCATCAGTAATACTATAAAAGATTTTTATTTAGGTATTAACGATCAACACTGGATTACCACCTATCAAACTTCAATTGCAAAAAACAATGCCGAAGCTGATCTCATAACACAGAAAACGTGGCAAATCGTAGAAGAGAATAAAAACATTCAAGATCAATTTCGACAAACAATACCAGGTAAATATCTCGACAATTGGCTTGGAGAAGTATCAATTAAAACTGAAAATGGACGATTAACATTCGCTTCAAAACGTTCTCCCCAACTCAGTGGTGAGCTTTACTATTATCAAGACAGCACGTATGTTGTCAAATGGTACAATCGCTTGATGTATGCAGATGCATTTGTACACTTCACTATTCAAGACAAAGACATAGCGGGCTTTACAATGAATCCCATATCACCACAGACAGATTTTAGTTTCGACTTTCAAGATCTAAATTTTAAAAAACACTCAAACAATGGAACAAAAAAATAATCCACTTCACGGAAAAAGACTGGATACAATACTAGAATATCTAATTGCTTATTTTGAAGGTTGGGAAGGATTAGGAGAACGGATCAATATTCGCTGTTTCAACGAAAATCCCAGTATTAAATCATCGCTAGCTTTTTTAAGAAAAACACCATGGGCAAGAAAAAAGGTCGAGGAATTATATCTTAAAATTTACGAATACGAAAACAAGTAGTTATCATTAAAGATGATTATTTCTAAGCCTATTCAATTCATTTATAAAAAAGGTTATTTACAAAACTCTTCCGTTAACGAAGCCGTAAATAACCTTTTCTTGTAATCACGCTTATCAAACAAATAATCACCTCTAAAAGTAAAAACCATCTTAAAAAATAGTTGTTATACCTGTTATAAACTTAATACATATGCATCATAAAAATATAGGTTGGATCGGATTGGGAAACATGGGATTTCCAATGGCAAAAAATCTAGAAAATGCAGGATTTCCCCTTTCCGTCTTCAATCGAACCCCAAGTAAATCAGAACCATTCACAGATCTTTCAGAAGTTTATATAAGTGCCATCGAATTAGTCAAAAACTGTGATATTATCTTCACCATGGTTTCGAACGATGCGGCAATAATAGATCTTTATGAAGATATATTTCATCTTGAAGATATATCAGGAAAGATATTTATCGATATGAGTACGATTTCCAAAGACCTTACTTTAACGATAGCACAAAAAATTCAAGAAAAGCAAGCTCGGTTTATGGATGCACCTGTAGCAGGGAGTACTGTGCCTGCTAAAGAAGGAACATTGATTATCATGGCTGGTGGAGAAGAAAAAGACCTGCAAGAAGTATTACCCTATTTAAATAAATTAGGCAAGGCAGTAAAGCATGTTGGACCGGTAGGAAGTGGCATTTCAGCTAAACTGGCTATAAATTATTTTCTCTCTATCATCTATCAGGGCCTTGCCGAAACAGTTTTATTTGCTGAAAAAAGTGGAATTAAAACAGAAGACATGTTAGAAATAATCAATGAAAGTGCCTGTGGAAGTGGAGCCACTAAAGTAAAAACTCCACTCCTATTACAGCAAGATTATCCACCCGCATTTGCATTGGACTTCATGTTAAAAGATCTAAACCTCGCAAAAAAAGAAGGTGTTAACACCCCAATGAATACAGTGCTACTGGAAACGTATCAAAAAGCACATGATGCAGGATTAGGAAAACAGGATGTTATCAGTATTATTAATTATTTAAAACAGATTCAGTAATACCCGTTATGAAAAATCAAATATCTGTAGAAGCTCAAATGTTAATTAGAAAACCTGTTGAACAGGTGTTTCAAGCATTTATAGATCCTGCAATTACTGTGCATTTTTGGTTTACCAAAAGCTCCGGAAAACTAGAAATAGGAAAAACAGTTATTTGGGAATGGGAAATGTATGATGTAAAAAGTACTGCTACAGTACAGGATATCATCACCAATGAAAAAATTACAGTACTATGGGGACCACCCGAAACTTTAGTAGAGTTCAAATTTAAATCACTGTCTCCAGATCGTACGTATGTCACAATCCATCAAAAAGGTTTCCAGCAAACAGGAGATGAATTATTGCAGGTATTAATAGATTCTACCGGAGGATTTACAACAGTACTGGATGGTTGCAAAGCATACCTTGAAAACGGTATAAATTTAAATTTAATTGCAGACAAATTTCCCAAAGAAGCGATGTTATAAACTACTAAAACTACCAATATGAAAATTCTAAAGAAAATAGTTATTGTATTGCTTCTCATAGTGGCAGTACTTTTAATAACAGCTCTATTTCTTAAAAAAGATTATGCTGTTAAAAGAGAAATCACCATTAACAAACCAAAACAAGAAGTATTTGATTATATCAAATACCTACGCAATCAAAATAACTTCAGTAAATGGGCAATGATGGATCCTTTGATGACAAAAACATATCAAGGTACAGATGGAACTGTTGGATTTATTTCAGCTTGGGACAGTAAAGCAGATAGTGTAGGAAAAGGGGAGCAGGAAATTGTTAAAATCGAAGACGGTAAAAGAATTGATTTTGAAATTCGATTTATTAAACCATTTGAATCCAAAGATAAGGCTTACATGATCACTGATTCAATATCTCCAACTGCAACAAGAGTAATCTGGGGATTTGATGGACACATGACCTACCCGATGAATCTCATGCTGCTCTGCATGGATTTTGATAAAATGTTAGGCGGTGATTTAGCCATAGGCTTAGAAAGGTTAAAAACAAAACTAGAAACGGAGTAAATAAAAATACCATGACAACGATCAATCCTTATTTAACATTTGAAGGCAACTGCGAAGAGGCATTTAACTTCTATAAAAATGTTTTCAAGAAAGAATTCCAGTACATGGGTAGATTTGGTGAGATGCCTACAGCTGAGGGACAAACACCGCTATCACCCGAACAGAAAGATAAAATCATGCATGTTTCATTACCCATTCACGGAGATAGTATTTTAATGGGTAGCGATAGTATAGATGGTAATTGTGGAAATTATATAAAAGGAACGAATATTACACTATCAATTAACAGTACAGATAAAGAAGAAGCAGATCGGATCTATAATATGCTTTCAGTCAATGGAATACAGTCTATGAGAATGACTCAAACATTCTGGGGAGCATATTTTGGCATGTTAACAGATCAATTTGGCATCAATTGGATGATCAATGTTGATAATAATACCCCGGAATAGAAAATTATTATATTAATTTTAGAAAGCTGAATTATCAATTCAGCTTTCTAAATACGTTAATATGGCAAAAGAACATCAATACAAGCAAAAAGTAATCTGGACGGGAAATACTGGAAAAGATACCACTTCCTATAAAGACTATAAACGTGATTTTGAAATCAGCATACCGCACAAAGCAGTAATTGCAGGATCTTCAGATCCTGCTTTTTTAGGTGATCCAACGAAACATAACCCAGAAGATTTATTCCTAAGCTCACTATCAACCTGTCATATGCTTTGGTATTTACACTTTTGTGCCGAATCGGGTATACAAGTAGTACGATATGAAGATCAACCGATAGGTATTCTAACAGAAGAGAAATCTGGGGCTGGTCAATTTACAAAAATTACACTCCAACCAACCGTCTGGATCAGAAATTCAGAATTGATGACACTTGCCACAGAATTACATACTAAGGCCAATGCATATTGCTTTATTGCAAAATCAATTCGGATTCCTGTTCATCATGAACCCATTATTCTCATAGCTCTGTAGCATCTTATGAACTGATAAAAATAAATAAAGAGGACTATTTATAACATATTCCTAAATTAAAATTTCTATTTTTGGATATGACCGCAGCATATTACGAAGGAGAAAAAATAACTTTCATCGATTATAAAAAAAATAACTTTGAACAAGCAGAATACGATAATTGCCGTTTCGAAAACTGCGACTTTTCAAACAATAAATTAAACAATAGCATTTTTGCAGATTGTACATTTATAGATTGTAATTTCTCATTAGCCGAATTATCCGGAACAACATTCCAACAAGTCCGATTTAAAAACTGTAAACTATTAGGCTTACAATTTCAGCAATGCAACCGCTTCGGTTTATCTTTTACTTTTGAAAACTGCAATATCGATCATGCTTCATTTTATCAATTGAAGCTAAAAAAAACAACCTTTAGAAGTTGCCAATTACGGGAAGTAGATTTTTCTGAAGCAGATCTAACAGGGTCATCTTTCCAAAATTGTGATCTAAATCAAGCAATATTTGATCAGACCAATTTGGAGCAGGTCGATTTTCGAGATGCACAAAATCTGATGCTATCACCGAATAAAAACAAATTAAAAAAAGCAAAGTTTTCACTCCTAAGTCTGCCGGGCCTACTTAGCGAATATGATATCAGAATCGAGTCTTAATTTTAAACTTTTCTAGTGTTCTTTTGTTCTCTTTATATATAGAAAGGAGAATTTAAAATGTCTAAAAAGAAAATCGCGAATGAAGATGAACTTCAAAATTCAAACGCCGACCAATTAGCTTACGATCCAGATAAACAATCATTTTCATTAGATGTGGAAGATAGCGACCCTGATTACGATCACCCAAGTGATTATGATACTGTCGCTGAAGGGGCTGCAGATGACGATTCAACTTACGACAATTCAAACCCTTACGTTGGAGATGAATATGCAGATTTAGACGAACTCATCGAAGACGATCTCGAAGAAGGTGGAATGCGGATTGAAGGAGAAGTAAAATTGAAGCCAATAGATAAGAAACTAGCCGAAACACCGGAAGATTTACGCGATGATTTAGATGAGGAAGGCTATCCCATTAATTATGATTAATGGACCTAGCGTAAATTTCTAGAAACATATACAAATGAATATACCACAGATTCATTTTAGAAATGGATATCGTTAAATATTCTCTATAATACGATATCCAAATCTTAAATTCTTAAACCTTTTTAATCAAATATTTCTTTCTCCATAAATTAGTATCATTACCCTTTCAAATTTTATATCTTTAGCTCAGAATAATTTATTTTATGGATGTGAGCAAACCAATTATCCGAATTTCAAATCTTAGAAAATCATACGGATCAAAAGAAATATTAAAGGGCATAAATCTTGATATTTATCCCGGTCAAGTAATCGGTTATATTGGCCCCAATGGTGCCGGTAAATCGACTACAGTTAAAATACTTACGGGTTTGATAAATGATTTTGAAGGAGAGGTTTTTATTAATGATATAGATATTAAAGAAGATCCGCTTACCGTAAAAAGTCAAATCGGTTATGTACCAGAAAATGCAGAACTATATGAGGTATTGACGCCTATGGAATACCTTGATTTTGTAGGTAAACTGTATGGTATGGAAGATACATTAATTCAACAAAGGGCACAACAATTACTTAAAGCATTTGGTCTTGAAGAAAATTTAAATAACAGGATGGATACATTTTCTAAAGGTATGCGCCAAAAAGTATTATTAATTTCAGGTATAATACATAATCCCCAAATTATAATTTTAGATGAACCATTATCCGGATTAGATGCTAATGCTGTTATTATTGTAAAAGAATTGATTTCCCTTTTGGCTAAAGAAGGCAAAACAATATTTTACTGCTCGCACATGATGGACGTTGTCGAAAAAGTATCCGATCGCATTATGTTAATCTCAGAAGGTAATATTATAGCTGATGGAAGTTTCGAGCAATTAAAAACGAACCAATCGGATACGTTGGAACAAATTTTCTCAAAACTCACAGGAAAAGAAGATGGAAACATAGATGCATCACATATTATTTCAGCAATTCGATAAAATAATATGCAGAAATTAACATTAAAATTCATTTTGCTTTTCAGCAAATTATGGACAAGCATAGGTATCGATGTTGCCCAATTAAGGATAATAATTGAAACAAAATTAACAATAGATGATCGTCGTCCTTTAGCCTCGTTCACGAAGAATCAAAATAAGAAACCAGCTAAAAATTCAACCTGGTTTCAATTTTTTATTTTCTCCCTTATGGGGCTCATGTTCTTATCATTTGTTATTATCATCCCCGATAAATTCTTAGCAACATCATTATTCTTAACGTTTATATTATCCATATTATCATTATCGCTGATAACAGACTTCTCAACAATTCTTCTTGATAACAAGGACCAATATATCATTTTACCAAGACCAGTGAATGATAAAACAGTTGCTTTTTCAAGGATATTATACATGTTAATAAAGATTTCTACGCAATTACTGCCCATAACATTACCAGCATTAATCTATGTATTTATCAGTTGGAATATTTTTGCAGCATCGATGTTTCTTGTTCAAATTATAATCGCAGCTTTAATAGCGGTTTTCTTTGTCAATATTTTCTATTCCTTATGTCTACGTTTTCTGTCTATTCAAAAATTTAAAGATACAATCAGTTACATCCAGATATTCTTTTCCATTTTTATTTTTCTAGGTTATCAAATTGGCCCTAGAGTAATGCAAAGTTTTACAGAAGGAGAAAACAGTATTTATCATCTTAAATTACTATGGATTTCTCCAGGAACATGGATCGCATCTTTTCAAGCTATGCTAGTTAAAGATTTCAGTGGTTTGACACTTATTTTTGCTTCTCTCAGCATCATTTTACTTATTGTGGCCATTTTAGGGTCATCACAATTATTTTCGAAAGATTTTAATAATAAAATAGCACAGTTAGCTATCGGAGACAGCCCAGTTAAAAAAGAAGAACTATCACAAGAGGGGAAAATTTCGTTTTATAAAAAAATAGAAAAAATATTCACAAATACACCATTGGAAAAAGCGGGATTTTCAATCATTTGGTTAATAACTTCACGGTCTAGAGAGTTTAAAATGCAACTGTATCCCACAATGGCTTACTTACCGATTTACTTCATTTTTCTATTTCTGCAGGGGAAAAATAATACATTGGCTGAACAAATTGACCGTGTGAATACATCAGGACTTTATATTATGATTTTCTATCTATCGCTTTTTACAGTATTAACTGTTTTCCAGCTAATCACTAAAAGTGAAAAATACAAAGCGGCATGGATCTATTACGCAGCCCCTATTCAACAAACAGGAGAATTAATGTCAGGAGTTTTAAAATCAGCATTCTTAAAATATTTCGTACCCTTCAATTTAATTTTTCTAATCATTTGTGTCCCCCTTTTTGGCGCACATGTGACCAATGACATTCTGCTAGCAACAGCCATAGGAGGTATTGAAAGTGTTCTTGTTATGTTATTCCTAGTCAAATCTTTTCCCTTTTCACAATCTATAGAAAACGGAAAAAGTAGAACAATCATCAACCTGTTTATATTAGGACTTTTAGCATTAGTAGGTTACTTACATATCGTTATTCACGAATACGAAATTATAATTTGGGTGATTACCATTATAGCGTGGATTATATTTTTAATCATGATTAAATATCTGAAAAAAGAAAATTGGAAAAGTCTAGCTTTTGATGATAATTAACAGGAAATTTCAACCTGATAAAAATATTAATTACCTTTATACTAATTCCTTATAAATTACAAATTATGTCAACAATTACAGTCAGTGCCGATATAAATGCCCCCTTAGAATATGTCTGGAAACTATTTAGCAAACCAGAGCATATTATTCACTGGAATGCTGCAAGCGATGATTGGGAAACAACAAGCGTAAGCAATGATTTGCGAAATGGAGGTCGATTCAGTTTTCACATGGCCGCAAAGGATAAAAGTTTTGATTTTAATTTTGAAGGACAATATGATGAAGTGAGGCCTCTTAGGCATATAGCATATACCCTTGGAGATAACCGAAAGGTAAGTACTACATTTTTTGAAAACAAAAACGTGGTAACAATCGTTCAGAGTTTTGATAGCGAAACCTCACATTCCGAAGAACAACAACACTCGGGGTGGCAGGCCATCCTCAATAACTTTAAAAAATACGTTGAAGCACAATTTCAGCAAAAAGATGCTTAACCCTAATTAAGCATAGAAGAATTACGGGGGCTATGGCCCCCGTATTTTATTATTCAAAACATCTTACCTTGGGTCCTGATGAACTTCAACAAATAACCAAGTAGCTTAAATCTATAGATCTTAAAGAAAATATGGTATATTTTAATGATATGCTTTCAAAAATAACATTCCCTCTTTCTTTCACTCCTTATTATTGATAATCATGTGTACTAATCCTAATTAACCATCATCTTATCTATTTTGATAAAGAAAAAATAAAGATGATGATCAATAAAAAACTATTAATACCTTAATTTTATTAAGTTTAAAAAATTAAAACACGTTATTTTCAACTTTTCAAACTTTTTAATAAAATGTTTGGAAAATTGAATTTGTATTTATAACTTTAGTCTAAGCAATATGAGTAAGAAAGAAGAAGTAAAGAAAAAAATTGGTAAATCAGCAATGGAATGTTTTGCGAAATTCGGTTTGGACAAAACAACCCTTGAAGATATTGCCAAAGCTGTTGGCCTCAATAAAACATCATTATACTATTACTATAAAAGCAAAGAAGATATATTCATCGAGGTAGCATTAGAAGAAGGCGAAAACTATATTCATTCGCTACAAAGTGCTACGATTCAAAAAGTAGGAATTGAAAATAGAACTGCATTTTATCTCGAATCACGATTCAATTATTATAAAAATGTATTGAACATGAATCGCGTTTCAGTAGAATCAATGGGTAAATTACTTCCGCGATTCTTCGAGCTATATGATGCCTTGATGATTCGAGAAAAAGCATTCCTCACACAGCTATTGGAAGAAGCAGTTAAAGAGGGAGAATTGGAATTAAAAGATCCGAAAAATACAGCTTCCGTACTGATCAATTTTTCTAATGCACTAAAACACAGCGTAGAGCAACAGGCTATACTAAAACAAGAGCCTGAAATTGATTATTCGCAAAGTCTGCAAGACACCAAATTTTTAGTGTCTTTGATTTTTAAAGGAATTAAAAAGTAGCCGCAATGTAGTATTCGATAGAAACTAGAGAAAGGGTAAAAGCTATTTTTGATATTTTTTAATGTTGTTGCTAAAACTAACCAATTATAAATATGAAAAAGGTCCTTTTACTCAATCTGATCCTTTATCTCTGTATGTCCGGCACAGTCCTCGCGCAGAGCCTTATTAAAGGAAGCATTAAAAACAGCACCACCAATGAAGCCGCATACGCGATCTCGATTCGCGTTAAAAATGGCACCGATGGCACGTATAGTGACGATCGGGGTAGGTTTCAATTGAAAACCTCTAAATCACTTCCGATCACATTATTGATTTCCTCAATAGGTTATGAACCTCAAGAATTCATCGTAGAAAGTTTTTCAACACCATTAGAACTCCTTTTAAAACCAGCCCAGATTCTTGGCCAAGAAGTCGTCGTCTCGGCAAGCAGAACAGTTCAAAATAAACTGTCATCTCCAGTTACCATCGAACAGATCAGTGCCAAAGATGTCGTTAACTCCCCGCAACTCAATTACATGGATATGATGCAAGGACTAAAGGGAGTAGACGTAACTGTCTCTAGTCTTGGCTTTACCAGTGTAACAACTAGAGGTTTCAATACAAGCGGTAATACTAATTTTACCCAAATCGTAGATGGTATGGACAACCAGGCACCCGGGCTAAATTTCCCGCTTGGCTCTGCAATTGGTCTAACCCAGCTCAATGTGGATAATATTGAACTTCTTTCAGGAGCATCCTCTGCATTATATGGTTCAAGGGGATTAAATGGAACTATGGTTATGACGGGTAAAGATCCATTCAAATACCAAGGAATTAGCGTGTTAATCACTCAAGGGGTCAATCACATCAATAATAAGAAAAAAAATGACCCTGTATCACCTTCCCCCTATTACGATTGGACAATTCGCTTCGCCAAAAAAATAAATGATAAAATCGCCTTCAAAATAAATACACAATATACTCAGGCTAAAGATTGGGTCGCCAATGATGCTAGCAATAAAAATGGACCAGGAACCAGCCTAACTGATCCCAACTACAATGGCGTAAATTTTTACGGAGGCTCTACCTCCACCGATATTTCTCCCTTTCTACAGGCAGCACTTGCCGGAAATCCGGATCTAGCCCCTATTATAGAACCACTACTGAGTAAACCCAACTATGTTGCTCGTACCGGATATCCAGAATATGGATACTTAGACAATACCGCCAAACTTTTTAAAATAAATGGAGAATTACGTTATAAGATAAGCCCTAAAATAGAAGCCATAGCATCAGGAACTTTCGGCACTGGAAATATCGTTTACACCAATGATACCCGATATCAACTAAAAGGTTTCAAAGTAGGACAGTACAGATTGGAATTAAAAAGCGACAACTGGTTTGTCCGAACCTATACTACCCAAGAAAATTCTGGCCGTACATTAGTAGCAGGACCTACAGCGCAATACATTAATGAGTCTTGGAAAACAAGCTATGATGGAGAAGCTGGTGGTTGGTATCCTGAGTATACATACCAACTGATCAATTCACTTGCCGGAGGAGCAGCACTCAATGATGCACACTTAGCTGCGCGAGCATTTGCAGATCAGGGACGAGCAGAGTTAGGCACTCCGCTATTCAATCGACTTAGAGATAGTATCACAAGTACACCTATTTCAGAAGGGGGTACACTCTTTCTTGATCGTAGTAAATTATACAATACCGAAGCCCAATACAACTTCAGTAATCAAATCAAATTTATGACTGTTATTGCCGGAGTCAATTGGCGTTTATATAATTTAAACAGTAAAAACACCCTATTTCCTGATAAAGATAAACCCATAAATGTAAATGAATATAGTGCATACGTGCAAATGGCGAAAAAAGTAGCTGAAGAACGATTGAACATAGCAGCTTCATTTAGATATGATAAAAACACGCTGTTCTCCTCACCAAAAGTTACATCGCGGGCGTCCCTGGTTTTCGAAGCAATGAACCAAAATTTCATTCGCTTCTCCTACCAAAATGCCTATAGCTTTCCTTCGAATATACAAGCCTTGCAAAATACTTTAAATGGATACAACAGCTATTCATCTGGAGGTTCATCACGCTTACTAAACGATAATTATCAATTTGACAAGTACCCACCATATGTCTATGAAAGTGTACTCAAGTTTCAAGAAACAGGTGATCCAGGTGTACTTGAAAAATTTCAATATGACGACATCAAACCGCAATCAGTAAATGCTTTTGAATTGGGTTATGCTGCCTTATTGGGCAATAGATTTATGATTGATATCCTAGGATATTTCTCCACTTGGAAGAATTTCATTGGCTATGCCAATGTAGCAAACACACCAGGGAATGATGATGTTAACGCCTTAAAAGATCACAGCACTTACATACAGTATAACATTGCTTTTAATGGAGGTGAGACAGTAAATACCTATGGTTATGCCGCCAGTTTAAGTGTTGACATGGGATATAACTTTTTGGGTAAAATTAATTACTATTCCGACTACCTGAAAAATAAAAATGATAGTCAGATCAATAATTTTAATACACCAAATTATCATATCAATATGGAATTTGGAAACAGTGGCTTTGGTAAAAAACAAGTTTGGTCATTCAATACAAGTTTACGGTACAAACCCGGATATCATTATGTCGTATCGGGAGGATTAGCTTCGGGAGAAGTACCAAGTTCTGCAGTAATAGATGCACAAATTAGTTATAAGTTGATCAAAGCACGCTCAGGAATTCGTCTCGGTGCAACTAACATAACCAATAAATACTATTCAACTGGAATCGCAAATCCCAGAATTGGAGCAGTATATTATGTCACCTATGCTTATAATATATTATAACCAACCCTAACCTTTAACCTTATAAACCATAACCATTATGAAACAATCATTTTATCTAAAGCTTACTTTACTATTTATGATAGTAGGAATGATAAGCTCCTGTAAAGGAACAAAAGAACAGCAGGACAACTATGCTAATATCTTGACTTTTAAACCTGGCGAAGAAGCAAAGATTGAAGAAGCATTCTTATCAATAAAAGACAGTACAAGTATTTTACTTCAGGCAGGTAATTACAAATTTGACAATTTAAGTATCGTACAGGTCAAACATATTTTAATTCATGGAGAAGGCCATGATAAAACGGTCCTCAATTTTTCCAGTCAAACGCAAGGCGGAGAAGGTATCCGAGTTACCGATGTCAAAGGATTTACTATCGAGAACATGACCATTCGTGACTCTAAAGGTGATTTGTTAAAAATCAGCAATAGTAGTGATGTGAAAGTTGCAAATTTACATGCGCTATGGAGTCAAGCAGATTCGACAAGTGGAGGCTATGCGATTTATCCTGTGCTCTGCAAAAATGTCCTTGTTGAAAATTGCTATACAGAAGGTTCTTCAGATGCAGGAATCTATGTAGGCCAAACAGACGGCGCAATTGTTCGCAATTGTAAGGCAGCCAAAAATGTGGCCGGATGTGAAATTGAAAATACATCTAATGCAGAAGTATATAATAATGAATTTTATAACAATACAGCAGGATTTCTAATTTTTGATTTGCCAGACTTATCGAAAAGGGGTGGTAAAGTAAAAGTTTATAACAACAACATTTATGACAACAATTTTAGAAATTTTGCTAAAAGCGGAAGTTTTGGTACCTCTTGGGGAGTAGGAAATGCTTCGCCCGGAAGTGGTATTATCATCCTGGCAGCTTCAGATATTGAAATCTACGACAATAAAATTACTGGAAACAATACCGCAGCAATTACAATTGCATCAGGCTTTGCAACAGATGACAAAGCTGCAGAAAAAATTAATGCCAACTATTCTCCTATTTCCAAAAACATTAAAATACACAGCAATAAACTTGAAATGGGACCAGAATTTCCAAAACCCGCATTCGAACATCGAATTGGACAAGTATTAGTTGCAACTCAAGAACAACTAAATAAATTGGACCCTAATCGCAAATTTAAAAGAATTCCATTAATCGTATATGACGGTTTCAGTAGTAATGTATTAACAAAAGGAACAGCATTAAATCCAGATTCTATCTGTATCCATCAACCTGAAGAAAATCTATTTGTAAACGCTGACTTCCAAAATGTTGCAAAGCCGGAAAACTGGAAACCAAATACGGATAGTGCACCATTTCAATGTAAATGATCATGCAAAAGTCTTACCTTTTAACCATAAGCATCTTGCTCAGCACATTCCTAATTTTGCTCATGCATCAAGGATGCAATAACACAAATAAAGCAAAATCCGATAATAGTAGTGAAGGGTTTACATTTAAGGAAAAACTTTCAGATTACGGATTTTTTAAAGGAAACCTTAAAAATTTAGAACCAGTAAAAGGCGTTACCAGATATGATTTAAGTACACCCTTATTTACAGACTATGCTATAAAAGATCGATTTATTTTACTTCCGCACGGAAAGCAGATCAACTATAGGGCTAGTGGCCCCTTAGAATTTCCAGATTCAAGCATTATCATCAAAAATTTTGCTTATACTAATGAGGCGCACCAAAAGATCATGATTGAAACCCGGTTATTAGTGAAAGATCCCAAAAATAAAAAATGGATAGTCATGAATTACCTTTGGAATAAAGAACAGACCGATGCCATTAGACACATTACAGGAGCTAAAGTACCGATTACTTTACTTGATGAAAATGGGAATAAACATGTCACTAATTATATGGTTCCAAATACAAATGATTGCAAAAGGTGTCATACTAACAACGGTACACTAACACCAATAGGTCCAAAAGCAAGAAATTTGAACTTTATTCCTAAAGATCAAATGAACAACCAGCTAACAAAATGGACTTTAGAAGGTAAACTCGTTGGCTTACCCGAAATTTCAAAAGTAGCACAGTTACCAGTATGGACAGATAATAAACATTACAGTTTAGAGAAGCGGGCACGTGCATATTTAGATATTAATTGTGCACATTGTCATACAAAAGGTGGCGATGCATTTAATACTGGTCTATTTTTGGATTATGAAGAAAATAATCCAAATCATTTAGGCATAAAAAAAGCACCCGTTTCAGCTGGAGGAGGAGCTGGAGGATTAGATTTTGATATCATTCCCGGAAATCCAACGCAGTCTATTCTACTACATCGCATGAATAGTGTAGAACCTGGAACAGCAATGCCAGAACTCGCGCGTACCATCATTCATAAAGAAGGAGTTGCATTGA
Organism: Sphingobacterium sp. JUb56; assembly: GCF_014191365.1. Lineage (NCBI taxonomy): Bacteria > Pseudomonadati > Bacteroidota > Sphingobacteriia > Sphingobacteriales > Sphingobacteriaceae > Sphingobacterium > Sphingobacterium sp. JUb56. The sequence continues at coordinate 444,532 of NZ_JACHWL010000002.1, forward strand.
TCCGAGAATGGATACAGCAATTGCCACAATAAAAATAACTTTTGAAGCATAGCTTATAAACATACTTGACTAATGACAGATCATATCCAAACCATTTTTGAACTTCAGCAAAAAAACAAAGCTGTACTCCAATGGAGTACAGCACAACAACGTATATTAAAATTACGTCGATTAAAAACTGCAATTGAAGAATTTGAAGAACAGATCTACGATGCATTACAGACTGATCTAAGAAAAAGTAAATTTGAGTCCGCCCTTACGGAAGTATTTTTCGCACTCAGTGAAATTGATTTTGCCATCAAGAATTTAAAACAATGGATGAAGCCAAAAAGGGTCCGCAGGACATTGACAAGTATATTGGCAACAAATCGCATATATCAGCAACCAAGAGGCGTATGTCTTATAATTGCACCTTGGAACTATCCATTTCAACTGATTATGAGTCCATTAATATCTGCAATTGCAGCTGGAAACTGCATCATATTAAAACCTTCAGAAATCAGCTCTGCAACGAGTAATGTCATCACGCAATTAATTAAAAATACTTTTCAAGAAGAGGACATAGCTTGCTTCGAAGGAGATCGTTCTATTTCAGAATTCCTACTTCAGCTTCCTTTTGATCACATATTCTTTACAGGAAGTACTACGGTAGGAAAAGCTGTTATGCAGGCAGCTTCCAAAAATCTAAGTACCGTTACACTCGAATTAGGAGGAAAATCACCAGTCATCATTGACGAAACCGCCGATATAAAAGATGCTGCTTCAAAAATTGCTTGGGGCAAGCTCATCAATGCAGGTCAGACCTGCATTGCACCTGATCATGTATTTATACAAAGATCCAAACTTGAAGAGTTTATACAGCAGTACAAAGAAGCTGTTAGCCGTCAGTTTTTTAATGACCAACAGCAACTGGATATGGCACAATATAGTAAGATCATCAATCGACAACATGCCGAAAGATTAGTGGGATTGATCACTGATGCTGTAGACAATGGGGCCTCCATAGCTTGGGGAGGAGAAGTACTGTGGCCCGAATTGACCATTTATCCTACCCTCCTATCTCATGTATCGCTAGACAGCAAAATTATGCAGGAAGAAATCTTTGGCCCAATACTCCCCGTTATTCCCTATGACGATCTAGAGATGCCATTAAATATCATCAATAGCAAGAGTAAACCTTTGGCCCTATACATTTTCAGTAAAAATAAACTTACCGTAAAACGCTTGTTAAAAAGCACGAGTTCAGGTGGCGCGTGTATAAATGATGTTGTCATCCATGTTTCTAACCCAAACCTTCCTTTTGGAGGCGTAAATGGTAGCGGAATGGGAAGTTGTCATGGCATTTTCGGCTTTAAAACATTTTCACATGAAAGGTCAGTAGCTTTTCAATCAGCATTCAACATGTCGCAACTTATCTATCCTCCTTATACAAAAAAAGAATGGGTGATGAAATTACTTCGAAAATTTATGTAAGGATAAGAATATTCACTTATTTTTTTACGAGCTGATTATACACTATCTTTAACAGTCAAAATTAGCTTTGATTCCTGTATGTTAAACTTCTTAAAATCAAAAATTACAATGGTACCCACAAAGTGCCATAGATCAATTCATGTCCTTTTCCATTTCATTTTACTTATCGGCTGCTTATCATGCGCAGCCTCGCTTGCTCAAGAAATAGATAAAACTCAACTTAAACTTCATTATGAATCTGCTACAAAACAGTTCAATACTTATGAGCAAAAATATCGCAGGACTACAAAGACTAAAAATGTAAATTTATCCTATCTCCAATGGGGCGACAATCAAAATAAAACTAAAGTGCTAATATGGCTCCATGGCAGTCTAAGTAACGCTTACGAATTTGCTCCTTTTGCATTAGACCTTGTCAAAATCGGTTACCGTATTATTTCAATAGATCAATATAATGCCGGAAAAACTCCTTTGGCACCATTTGATGCTTCATTCGATGATCTCTGTATTGACATCAAATCATTAATGGACACTTTAGAAATTCAACATGCTATTATAGGAGGATTTTCCCGTGGAGGCTACCTAGCAACAAATTTTTATAAACTGTTTCCTACATATGTCGCAGGTTTAATACTGGAGGATGGCGGATCAGTAGCCTTTAATACCAGCTACTTCAAGTTGAATAAAAGACAATTAGAACAAAAATTACAAGAAGTCAATCTCCCTGCTGACATAGAAGAAAAGTATTTCGGCTTTTATAACGATCAATTTGCTGCCTATAAAAGCCTTTATGATGACAGCAATAAATCAGATCAATTTGAAATCTTAAGTTTTTTGAAACCGCTAGATCAAAAATGGATCACCTACCGCGGACAACAAGAATACTATCATATGCGAGACAGTCTACAGATGTCAGAAGCAATATTCGGCAATCCCAATGTCAGTAAATATGCTTCCTCCATTATAAAAATAGCTCCATTTGAAATATTTAAACAAGTAGACATTCCTGTCCTCATACTAGATGCAATTTCAGTTCACGATCCTATGCCTGTTTATGCAGAAAACAAAATACTTGCTGAAAAGCATTCCAACTTCATCAAACATATTGCTTTTGAAAATGTGGATCACAATATTCATTTCGCATATCCTGAGCAATTTCTAAAAGTTATTACTAAATTCTTAAACGAAGTAAAATTAACTACAGACTGAACTAACGGTGGTAAAGAGCATGAAACTAGAATAGGATCCGGAAATATACTACTACCGCTTGCAAGATCATTGTACAAATGGTACTCCCGGCTATAGTGCACCGCCAGTCATTCCCAAGTTAAACTGTTTTGATATAATAGTATTTTTTTAAGAACAATAAAGAAGTAGATACCGTATCACCAAATTTAGGCATAAAAAAAGGAGACAACTAATATATAGTGTCTCCTTTAAGTAGCGGGGAGCAGGATCGAACTGCCGACCTCAGGGTTATGAATCCTGCGCTCTAACCATCTGAGCTACCCCGCCGTTTTTCGGTATGCAAATATAGCAATAACACTTCAAATAAAAAGCTTTTTTTTATTTTTTTTCACTGTTTTAGCGCCTTAGCGCACAAAAAAAACGCAATTACTTTATAATGAAACAAATAGTAATAATAAAAAAAACAAAAGTGAGAACATAAAATATCAGTAGCTTAAGCATGCAATATTTTTAATTTTTAAAATCGAAAAGTTTTTTGTAAAATAATTGCAAAGACAAAATAAATATGTATTATTACAATAATATATATAAGTATAACCAATGCACAGTTAGAAAGTATGTTAGAGTTTTGTAGCGGGGAGCAGAATCGAACTGCCGACCTCAGGGTTATGAATCCTGCGCTCTAACCATCTGAGCTACCCCGCCGTTTTTGGGAATGCAAATATAGATTTTTTTAAGTAAATAAAAAATAAATATTCATATAATATGGCTGAAAAAATAAAATTGAACTTAGAATATATAGTAAATTCTTCACCTAGGATTTTATTCCCCTATTTACAGGAGCCAAATGCCTTATCACAATGGTTTGCCGATGATGTCAATTACCGCGAATCTATTTATGAATTTATTTGGGATGATGAAGGTCAAAAAGCCAAAATTGTAAATGTTAAAGAAAACAAACTAATCCGCTATAAATGGCTTGAGGACGAGCCTTATTACTTTGAACTAGAAATTGATCAGGACGAATTAACAAATGATGTAGCACTCCGCATTACTGATTTTGCAAAAGAAGAAGATGTAGAAAATCGCAAAATGATCTGGAATAATTCAATTGAGTATCTCCAAAGTGTAATTGGAGGATAAAAAAGTATATCTTTGCATCTTAATAAGGTCTATTAAATAGATCTCTAAAGCTTCAAAAATATCATAGCTTTAGAAAGGAACATATGATCGGATGAAAAAGATTTATTTACTTATTCTTAAATCCTTTATAAAGCCATTTTTCGTCACTTTTTGTATTGTGATGTTTGTGCTTTTAATGCTTTTCTTATTTAAATACATAGATGATTTAATAGGTAAAGGTTTTGAATGGTATGTCATACTGAAACTAATCGGCTATCAATGTGCGGTTCAGATCTCTATGGCTATGCCACTTTCTATGCTATTGTCATCCATTATGACTTTTGGTAATCTTGGAGAGAGTTACGAACTAGTTGCCATCAAAGCAGCAGGAGTTTCACTCAGAAGAGCCATGACTCCTTTATTCATTTTAGTAGGTTTTTTCAGTTTAAGCTCATTTCTCTTTTCGGATTACATTTTACCTATCGTAAATTTAAAGATGGGTTCATTATTATATGATGTCCGCAATAAAAAGGCTGATTTTTTAATAAAACCTGGTATTTTCAATAATACTATTCCAGGTTATTCAATACGAGCAAAAGGTAAAAATGAGAATGGTACAATCCTGTACGATTTGATGATTTACGATAATCAAGGTGGAAATGCTGGCAATACGGTTTTAATCGCTAAAGAAGGATTTATTTATAATTCTCCTGATAATAGCTATATGATCTTAAAACTTAAAGATGGAATTCGCTATGAAGATGCACGCGTAAAAAGTTCTAAAAGCTACGATCCCCGTCAGCAGTTCACGAGATTTAAATTTAAAGAAACTGAGCAAAAATTTGATATGGAATGGAATAAGATGCAACGAACAGATGAAAATTTGTTTAAGAGCCATCACGCCATGTTAAACTTAAAACAGTTAAAAGTGTATACCGATTCTAATAAAATGAAGTTAGACAGTCTTAAGCACTCTCTCTCGCTTACTGTAGATAATCGTTTTAATCTATATTCTCCATATTTTAATACCCTAGAAGGAGGCAAAAAGATAAAACCTGCTTCGGTAAAACCTTTTAATAATTTATTAGAAGATCTTGTTCTTCCCGAACAGCGTGCACAGATTACAGGAAATGCGTTGAGTCAGTTAAACTACATGAAAGACGATTTGAGTAACAAATTGCCTGATTACAAAGATTTAAATGGCAAAGACATCCGGTACCGCATTGAGTTTCATCGGAAATTTACATTAGCTGTCTCATGTCTTTTATTATTTGCTATTGGTGCGCCTTTAGGAGCTATTATTCGTAAAGGTGGGCTTGGTCTACCTGTTATCATGGCTATTATATTCTTTCTTATTTACCACATTATTTCTACCGTAGCAGAAAAATCCGCAAAGGACGGTGCAATTTCACCTATTTTAGGAATGTGGATGGCCATTATCATATTATCGCCATTAGCTGGATTTTTAACGTATAAATCAACCACTGACTCGGCCTTATTTGATATTGATCAGTACAAAATAAAAGCTGAAGCTGGATTGAATTGGATTAAAAGTAAGATTGGTAAAAAGAAGGCAAAATTGCAATAATAAGCTCATTTTGACTTGCACATTATAATTAAAAGAGAATACTACAGTACCTTTGTATAAATACATTTAAGATATCAATGGATTTCAAATTAAACACGATTGAAGAAGCAATCGAAGATATAAAAGCTGGCAAAGTGATCATCGTAGTGGATGATGAAGACCGCGAAAATGAAGGTGATTTTGTTACTGCAGCCAGAAATGCAACACCAGAAGTGATCAACTTCATGGCAACTCACGGAAGAGGGTTAGTCTGCGCTCCTTTAACAAAAGAGCGTTGTGATGAATTGAATTTAGAATTAATGGTAGGTAAAAATACCGCTGTTTATGAGACTAACTTCACTGTTTCAGTTGACTTACAAGGTTACGGTTGTACAACAGGAATTTCAGCATCAGATCGTTCAAAAACGATCAAAGCGCTTATTGATCCTAATATTGATCCTGTTGAGCTTGGACGTCCAGGACATATTTTCCCACTAATTGCAAAAGATGGTGGTGTTTTACGTCGTACAGGACACACAGAAGCTACTGTGGATCTAGCTCGCCTTGCTGGTTTCGAACCTGCAGGTGTATTGGTCGAAATTTTAAAAGAAGATGGTGAAATGGCTAGACTTCCGGAATTAATGGAAGTAGCAAAGCGATTTGATTTAAAAATTGTAAGTATTGAAGACCTAATCGAATATCGTCTTAAACATGATTCACTTATCGTCGAAGAAGTTCAAGTGGATATGCCAACAGCATTTGGTGATTTCAAATTGAAAGCTTACACTCAAAAAGATACAGGAGAACATCATCTCGCGCTTTATAAAGGGGAATGGACAGAAGACGAACCAATTCTAGTACGCGTACATAGCTCTTGTCTTACAGGAGACATCTTTGGCTCTTGCCGTTGCGACTGTGGCCCACAATTGCACAAAGCAATGGAAATGATCCAACAAGAAGGTAAAGGGGTTATTGTTTACATGAATCAAGAAGGTCGTGGAATAGGCCTTGTTAATAAATTACAAGCGTACAAACTGCAAGAAAATGGAGTTGATACTGTTGATGCCAATACACAATTAGGTTTCAAAGCCGATTTACGCGATTACGGAATCGGAGCACAAATCTTACGCAATCTAGGAGTAACAAAAATGCGTTTAATGTCTAACAATCCTGCAAAAAGAGCTGGATTAGTAGGTTATGGATTAGAAATCGTAGATAATGTTGCTATAGAAATCAAATCAAATCCTTATAACGAGCAATATTTAAAAACTAAAAGAGATCGAATGGGACATACCATTATGAAGAATCTTTAATCATACTTGTAAAAGGGAGTTCGGAAGTTCTCCCTTTTTATTTATAATTTCAATTGATGAAAGCAGATATTAAACAGCTTATTTTATTTGATGGGGTCTGCAATTTTTGCAACAATACAGTCAATTTTATCATCAAGAAAGACAAAAAAGATCAGTTTAGATTTGCTTCCCTACAGTCTAAAATTGCACAGGATTTTATCAGCGGTCTGCCGTCAAATACAGACTCCATTGTATACGTTAGAAATCAAAAGGTTTTAGTAAAAAGTACTGCGGCATTATATATCGCAATGGATTTAGGATACCCCTTTAAAATCCTTGCTATTTTCAGGTTGATACCAACTTCCTGGCGAGACAGTTGTTATGATTATATCGCGAAAAATAGGTATCGCTGGTTTGGTAAAATAGATCAATGCGAAATACCAACAGAACAAAACCGCAAAAAATTCATCACATAAATATAAAAGCTATGAAAAATCCCTTATTGCTTAATCAAGCATATATAAATGGAAAATTCATTTCCCACACAAAGACATTCAATGTTATCAATCCTGCCACAGGAAATCTTATAGACACCGTTCCAGATTTAGAAATCGCTTCATGTAAAAAAGCAATAACCGCAGCAGAAAAAGCTTGGGTGACCTGGCGTAAAACAGCTGCTGTGGACCGATGCAACCTTGTTAGAAAATGGTACGAATTAATCCTAAAAAATAAAGTCGATCTAGCTGAAATTATAACGCTAGAAAGTGGAAAACCGTTAAAGGAATCCTTAACTGAAGTTGACTATGGTAATTCTTTTGTCGAATGGTTTGCCGAAGAAGGAAAACGTGCTTATGGAGAAACAATACCAATTGCTCAAAATGGAAATCGAATGATGACGATAAAGCAAGGCATAGGTGTTGTAGCTGCCATTACACCCTGGAATTTTCCTTTAGCGATGGTAACACGTAAAGTAGCACCGGCGCTAGCGGCAGGGTGTACTATTATTTTAAAGCCCGCTTCACAAACCCCATTCTCAGCAATTGCATTGGCAAAATTAGCCGAAGAAGCAGGTATTCCTAAAGGTGTATTTAATGTGGTAACAAGTAAAGACAGTTCTGGTTTTGGCAAAGAACTAGCGACCAACACGACCATACGGAAACTCTCATTTACAGGTTCAACCGAAGTAGGAAAAACATTAACAATTCAAGCCGCCTCTAATATCAAAAAAGTATCTATGGAGTTAGGGGGCAATGCGCCATTCATTGTTTTTGATGATGCAGATATAGATGCCGCGGTAAAAGGAGCAATTGCAGGTAAGTTTCGTAATTCAGGCCAGACCTGTGTATCCATTAATAGGTTCTATATTCAGGAAACAGTATATCATGCTTTTGCTGAAAAACTTACAGCAGCAGTGAAAGAATTGAAAGTAGGTAATGGATTGGATAAAGACGTACAAGTCGGCCCACTAATTAATGAAAAAGGTTTAGAAAAGGTAAAACAGCACATTTCAGATGCCCTAAAGCATGGCGCAAAAATTACAACAGGAGGCAACACTTTAACTGGACTTTTCTTTGAACCTACAGTACTTACAGATTTACCTCATGATGTACTTATAGCACAAGAAGAAACCTTTGGCCCCATATGCGCTCTATTTAAATTCACCACAGAAGAGTCCGTTATTCAATTAGCCAATGACACACCATTTGGTCTAGCCTCATACTTCTACAGTCAAAACATCAGCCGCTGTTTTCGTGTTGCCGAACAATTAGAAGCAGGAATGGTCGGTATTAATACCGGATTAATTTCAAATGCTGCGGCACCATTTGGAGGAGTTAAAGAATCAGGAGTCGGTAGAGAAGGATCCAAACATGGATTGGATGAATACATGGAAATAAAATATCTTTGCATCGCTGAATAATAAGAAGGACATTAACATGCAAATAAATTAAAAAAGAAAAGCACGAGTCAAAATGACTCGTGCTTTTCTTTTTTATAATTCAATAGACCTGATATACTATTTAGCGTAGCTAGCTTGCACATATGGTGCGGCTAAAAGATAATCGATACTTTCTTTCAAGCCTTTTTCCAAATCAACAGAAACCTCTTCAAGTTCAACAAATATATGCTTCACTCCTGCAGTTTTAGCATTCTTAAAGATTGCATCAAATCCAACCATACCACTTTGACCAATTTCACGGCGATCTTTGATATGAAGAGCAGTAAATCTTCCTGGATATTTATTAAAATAATCTACAGGGCTAGATCTACCAATAACTGTCCAATAAACATCCATTTCAAAAAATACATCTTGCGGATTTGTATGTTCAATCATATAGTCCAACATGATAACTTTATCTTCCACTTTCTGAAACTCATGAGCATGATTGTGATAGCCATACTTAAGACCATTTTGACGACATAATTTACCAACCTCATTTAGATATTTACATTGCGTGTCTAGATCTTTAATTGTTTTTGGAACTTCCATCCATGGAGTAACAATATATTGCATACCAGCCGCCTTATGTGCCTCTATCGCTTTACTCCACCATTCCAATGCTTTTGAAAAATCTCCAGAAGCTAATTCTCCATTGGAAAGATTTCTAGTGGCATGGGATGAAACAACTTTCATTCCCGCCTTCTCAACTTTACTCTTAAAATCCTGTGGAGAGTTATTATAAAATTTCCCGTCGCTAAATCCTGCGGCTTCAACTGCCGTATATCCCATGGCCGACAATTTTTTCAATACAGGAAAGTAATCTGCATCATTTTTAATCAAACTTCGAACAGAATACAATTGCAAGCCAATATCTTTCTTTTTCAATGTTTGAGCAACACTGTCGAATCCAGTAAGACTAGATCCTGCCATCAAAAGGACAGCTACTAAAAATTTTAATTTCTTCATAATTTATTTTTCTAAAAATCTTCCGTAAAAACATTATTGAACTTTATTAAATAATGTTTATTCATTGTAAATAGTAATAAAGACTATCGGAAGATTAAATGTAATATTATACATTATTTCAAAAAAATACAACAACAACATTTAAAATTTAGATAACAATTCAGGTACAATCATGACAAATAATATCGCATGATTACTAATCTCATCTATAAGTAGAAATAAATCTTAATACATTAATTCCTCAGATATAATAAAGTAAGGACTTCATAAAGACCAATTTTAAGAGCTTATTGATCGTATTGAAAACATTGATGAATGAAATTTCATTGAAAAATCATACTTTAGAAAAAATGTTATATCCCTAAATCCAATTGGATATAATAAAACAAGCTTAATAAAATCTAATCCATAAATAATTATAAATGAAAATTTACCTTACTGTTGTACTAAGAACAAAAGAAGCATATCGCGACCAAGTAAAAAAGACACTGCAGGAAATGGTTCGTTTAACACGACTTGAACCAGCCGCCGAACTGTATAATTTACATCAAGGCATAGAAGACCCGAATGTATTCACATTTTATGAAATTTGGAAAGATCAAGCAGGTCTTGATGCCCATAATGCCCAACCCTATATCAAAGATTTTGGACCAAAATATGGCGTATTTTTACAAGAAGAACCAACACTGATTAAGACCGTTATGATTTAAATGAGAAAAAATATTATCAATAGCATGCTGATCTATAATCTATCTTCTTCCTCTTTCCATATAATTCACCTATAATCATGCTTAACATATTATTTATTTGCAGCCGCAACCGCTGGAGAAGCTTAACTGCAGAAACAATTTATAAAAAACATAAAACTGTTCGCGTTAAATCTGCTGGTACAGAAAATAATGCAAGAATTAAAGTGAATGCCAAACATCTAAACTGGGCAGATATCGTATTTGTCATGGAAAATCATCACAAAGAGAAAATAATACAGCAATTTCCAAATGAATGTAATAATATAGAAATCGTTATATTAGAAATACCTGATGAATATAAATACATGGATAAAGAACTCATCGAAGAAATACAAGATTCCGTTTCATGTTATATTTCCGATAAATTATAAGTAACCTTGATTATCAAAAAAAACAGATTTAATCTATGCGAGCCTTTTTTCCGAGCACTTTTCACTCCATAAAAACATATTGTTACTTAATAACAATATTATTCACTTTAAGTTGCCAGCCTAGTGCGGTCAATTTTCCTGCTAAACATTATCGTGCAGTTTCAAAAAGAGATACAGCATACCTTCAGCTTACTAAAAATGAAAACCATTTTTACGGACACTATACGATCCAATATGGTAATAGCGGCAAAGACTCAGGAGAAATTAGAGGAAATATAAAGGGAGACACATTAATTGGAGACTATTTTTATATGCCACATAGTGGAGGAGTAAAAAAAAGAACACCATTTGCACTACTGCAGGATGGAAAAACACTACGATTAGGAAATGGAGCTATAGTAAGATTTCTGGATATTCCCAGTTACTCGCCTGACGTTGCAATCAACTATGATAGTGTCAAGTTTGTCTTCACAGAAATTTTACATTAAACAAAATAGCCCGCTAAAAAAGCGGGCTAATAAAATTATATTAATAACCGTGCAGATTTACTTCATCTGTTCGTTTAATATCGACCTTTTTGCCCATTTTCTTCTGAATAACAGAAAAATGATGCAACTCCTCATCTGTTAATAAGGTAATAGCAGTTCCTAAATTATTTGCACGACCAGTTCTTCCTATACGATGAACATAATCTAACGGAGAACGAGGTAATTCAAAATTAATAACGACTGGCAGAGAATCGATATGAATACCACGGCCGATCAGATCTGTAGCTACCAAAACCTGTGCATCTCCTTTTTTAAAATAATCGAGGTGATCCTTTCTATTACTTTGCGATTTCTGACCGTGGATAGAAATTGCTCTAATTTTATTTTTCAATAATTTTTCCACCAATTTATCTGCCGTACGTGTAGAAGATACAAATACAAGTACTTGGTTCATCTTTTGCTCTTTGATAAGATAACGCAAAAATGGACCTTTAGTCTCAGGAGTTACATGGTAAGCGATCTGTTCGATCTGATCAATATTGGCTTCTTCACTTTCAATCTCTACAACAACAGGCTTAATTGAAAGAAGATTATTTATTTCAGTTATTTTATCATTTAATGTCGCAGAAAACAAGGTAATTTGTTTCTTCTTAGGCATTAAAGCCAAAAGTTCCCTGAGCTCATCCTCAAAACCCATTTGAAATAACTTATCAGCCTCATCAATAACTAAATGTTGAATATGACTAATGCTCAGCGCCTTGTTCTTAATTAAATCCAATAAGCGACCTGAAGTTGCTGTTAAAACTTCTACCCCAAGCATACCTTTCATTTGTGGATTAATAGATACACCACCATATACCGCCATAGTTTTTATCTCTCGCTTTAGATTACCCGTAAAGGCTCTAAAAACTTCATCAATCTGAATGGCTAATTCTCGGGTAGGAACAAGTACCAGTACTTCAATATTCCGATCTCTTTTAACAACCTCAATTTGTAACTTCTCTAATATAGGCATCACAAAACATGCAGTTTTCCCAGAGCCTGTTTGCGCAATACCCATCAGATCTTTGCCCGATAAGATAACTGGAATAGCTTGTTCTTGAATAGGAAAAGGTTTCAGATAACCTAATTGCTTGACAGAACTGATAATATTGTGTGATAAACCTAAAGACTCAAATGACATAAAATGTTTTATTTACTGCAAATGTACACTATTATTTATTCTCAATAGTTATCCAGTAAAGATCAGATCAACATCTGCTAGTCTAAATAACCGAATTTAATAGTAATAATTAGTTTGGAATGATCCCGATTTTTTAGAAATTAAAAAATCATTATTTGCCTTCTCTTGAAGTTCTATATTTTTTATAAGCTTTGATCAATATCATTAATACAATCGCCAGTGATAGCAGACCGACAACGCCATAGATCCAGTTCAATGCAGATTTTAAAACAACGGTAAAAACAATGGAAAACAACAGTACAGTAGATACTTCATTCCACATTCTAAGTTTTGAGGAACTAAGCGTTGATTTTTCATCTCTAAGATTAAACATCATTCGTTGACTGATAAAATGGTAAGCAATCATAGCTGCCACAAATAGCAACTTGACATGCATCCACCCCATTTGTAATAATGATGGATTAACATACAGCATTACTAAAGCCGAGAAAACTGTAATATACATAGCAGGAGTAGTTATTACCCACCACAATCGATTCTCCATGATTGAAAACTGCTTATGTAAAACGGTATATGCCTCTTTAGATTGATCTTTTGCCTCTGTATGATAGATGAATAGTCGGGGCATATAAAATAATCCCGCCATCCAACAAATGACAAATATGATATGTATCGCTTTAGCGTAAAGATAAATCATAATCCTAAAAGTATGAATACAAAGATAATTGAATATTGAGTTATTGAGAAGAACTTATTTACTACAAACAAAACAAGGAACAAATATTTGTTCCTTGTTTTGTTTGTTAAACTGATACTTGTTAATATTTAAATTCTTTAACAACTTCAATTGCGTATTTCACATTATCAAAAGGGATATCAGGCATAATACCATGACCTAAGTTGAAAATAAATCCATTTTCACCACGCATACGTTCAAATAATTGAAGGATCTTATCTTTGATTACTTTTTTATCAGCATACAATACAAATGGATCCAAATTACCTTGAACAGCAATTCCCGCAGGTAACGATTGTTTGATATTTTTTAAATCTGCATTCCAATCGACAGATATCACATCCGGTTTTGCTTCTGCCATTATTGGGGCAAACACAGAAGATCCTTTACAGAAAGAAATTACGGGAACATCTTTTCGATTCAAACGAGAGATGATTTGATTATTATAATAATGAGCAAACTCTTTATAATCATTCCAAGATAAAGCTAAAGCCCAGCTATCAAATAACTGAACAGCATTAACACCAGCAGCAATTTGCATGTTTAAATACTCGACGGTTACATCAGCTATCTTTTGAAGAATAGTGTGAGCCAATTTTGGTTCATTATTCAACATCAATTTGGTCAACTTAAAATCTTTTGAAGAAGCCCCTTCAACTAAATAACTTAAAATTGTAAATGGTGCACCTGCAAAACCAATTAGAGGAATACTACCATTCAAACGCTGTTGAATTACTTTAATAGCATCAGCTACATATTCCAATTTAGGTAAACAATCTGTAGCTAATTTATCAGCATCAGCAAAAGAACGCACTGGATTAGCGAAACGCGGACCTACTCCTTGTTCAAAACTTAAATCTCCACCCATTGCTTCTGCTGTAACCAAAATGTCAGAAAACAAAATTGCGGCATCTATACCTAGTAAATCAACTGGCAACATGGTAACATCTGCAGCAATCTCCGGAGTTTTGCACATTTCCAAAAAGGAATATTTATTTTTTATTGCCCAGTACTCAGGCATAAATCTTCCAGCTTGACGCATCATCCATACAGGCGGGCGTTCAGTTTGCTGCGAAAGTGCAGCTCTAATCAATAAATCGTTTTGTAAAGTAGTAATCACTATATATGTTTTGAAATTTCGTTTTGTATTTTGCCAATTATACTGGCTTGACGTTCTGTTAAATTCAATTTCTTCGCCACATCAATATAAGCTTGAGCACGTTCATACTCTTCTTTTCTTAAACTGATATTCGATAAATTGATTAAGACCATCCCTTTTTCATTATCTTTTTTCCACGGTAATCTTGATGCTAATTGGAAATGGTATTCAGCTTCATCAATGCGATCCTCATGAAGTGAAATAGTACCCATCATATATTCATAAATATTACGACGTCCTTTCCTCAAGCGATCAGGATTTTTCACTTCAGCCAGTAAAACTTTTGCCTTAGCATAGTCCTGCTTATGAAATGAATCACTAGCCATAGCTACTGAGCTCTCGCGTAAATGACTCCACACCAGATAACAAACACCACCTGCAATCAGGATCGAAGTTTGATAATGTCCAGCATAAACGCCATATCCAATTAACAATAATGCAATGATAATAACAGCTACACGAGCCTTAAATGTCATCATAAAACGTTATGCATTATTATCCGTGAATTTATATCCAACACCACGAATAGAATGGAAATAAATGGGGTGTTTTTGATCAGGTTCAAAATATTTACGGAAAGTCAAGATGAAATTATCAATCGTACGAGTGGAAGGATAAACATCATAATTCCATACTGTTTCCAATATTTGTTCGCGAGAAACAGCTTCATTTCGGCGTTCAATCAATAGCTTCAACAACATGGTTTCTTTCTTTGTTAAAGAAGTAATAGTACCATCTGCATGATGCAATTCATATGAATTAAAATAAATTGTTTTATCACCAATTTGATAAGAGTTTAATTCTTTCAGATCATCAGGTTTTAAACTTCTTCGCACCAAATTACCTACCCTAAGGATAAGTTCTTCCAAATTGAAAGGTTTGATTAAATAATCATCTGCACCTTTTTTAAGACCAGTGATACGATCTTCACTACTGTTTTTAGCAGTTAAAAACATAATAGGAACTTCCGTATTTTGTAGTCGAATAGTTTCGGCAACCTGGAATCCATCAATCTCAGGAATCATGACATCCAGAATGATCAAATTAAAACGTTCTTCCTTGAATATTTTCAAAGCCTTTTTACCGTCTGTAGCTGTTGTTACACGGTAACCTTCTAACTCCAAATTTAACTTGATAGCCTCTAACAAGTGTTCTTCATCTTCTACGAGCAGTATGCGTTGTTTACTTTGCATTTTTATCAAATGTTACTTCAAAAATACTCCCCGAAGGAGTGTTATCTTTTACCTTAATAGACGCGTTATGCTTTTGCAAGACCGTCTTCACTATATACAACCCCAAACCGGTACCTTTAGTTTTACGTGTCGCTTCACTTCCCACACGATAAAATTTATTAAAGATAAGTTTTTTCTCCACATCACTGATACCAATTCCATGATCAGCAACAGAAAAAATTATTCCATG
Organism: Sphingobacterium sp. JUb56; assembly: GCF_014191365.1. Classification (NCBI taxonomy): domain Bacteria; kingdom Pseudomonadati; phylum Bacteroidota; class Sphingobacteriia; order Sphingobacteriales; family Sphingobacteriaceae; genus Sphingobacterium; species Sphingobacterium sp. JUb56. The sequence continues at coordinate 460,187 of NZ_JACHWL010000002.1, forward strand.
CTCTTCATTTGTTAATTTAACCACAACATTTGCACATGGTGGAGAGTATTTTATTGCATTCTCGATCAAATTAGTCACGACATTACTTATTGCAAACTTATCAGCGTAGATCATAACATCCGAATCCAAATTAGGTTTCAAAACTTGTGTTCTACAAGCATTCTTTTGCAGGCGGTCCACAATTTGTTCTACTAATTCGGTGAGATTAAACTTTTCCTTCGGAAGATTATAATTGCGGCTTTCAAGCTTAGTGGTGATTAATACATTTTCCACCAAATCATCCAGTCGCTCAATATCCTTCAAAGAATTCCTTAAAAAAACTTGTTGCTGTTCCTTATCCAAATCTCTTTTCAAAATTGTTTGAATGTATAATTTGACCGAAGCTAGCGGAGATTTTAATTCATGAGTTATGGCCAATAAAAAGTTTTGTTGCTGTTGTTGTAATTTTTGTTCACGAACAAAAAGCTTTTTTAAACGTAAAGCGCCCCATAGAAAGATCAGTAAAAAAAATATACCTTCACCAATAATCATCGATTTCCTTTGTGGTTGAAACCGAGCAAGCATAACACCCCACCAGATCAATTGGGAAGTGGCATAAAAAACAAGAAAATAAAATAAAACAAGTGCTTTTTTCATACGATATATTGCAACAGAACAAAAATAACGATAAACAGAGGTATAAAAAAATGTGTTGGACTTTATGACACTAAGAGGAAAATCGAACAGCCCCTATTTCTTTCATTAGTCCATATTACGCTATATTTGTACTATGTTTCAACAAGACAAAAAAGATATATTCTTCGATTTAGATCATACCATTTGGGATTTTGATAAAAATGCAGAAGAGACATTGGACGAACTATTTTATCATTACAAATTTGATCAGCTATTTCAGCAAGAAAGCTCTGCCCAATTTATCCAAACCTATACGGTCAATAATCATCGCGTATGGAATCTGTATCATCATGGTAAAATTGATAAAACGGAATTACGCCGTGCCCGCTTTGCAGACACATTTACACAACTTGGTGTAGATCCTTCCCTATTTCCCACTAGTTTTGAAATAGAGTATTTACGCATGTGCCCACAGAAAACCAATTTATTCCCACATGCACATGAAACGCTTCAATATCTGTATAAAAATTACAACTTACATTTAATTTCAAATGGATTCAAAGAAGCTTGCGAAGTAAAGCTTGATAAAAGTGATCTCAATAAATATTTTAAAAATATCTTCATTTCCGAAGTGGTTGGGGTCAACAAACCTGATCCCAGAATATTCAATTTCGCACTAGATAAAGCCGATGCAAAAATTGACAATTCCATCATGATCGGTGATAATATTGATGCAGATGTTCGAGGAGCAATGAATGTAGGTATGGATGCCATATTCTTTAATCCTAATCAAGGTGAAAAACCAGAAGATGTAATACATATGATCAGTAATTTAAAAGAATTACAGTCCATTCTATAAAATATAGGAAGGAAATAACAGAATCATAAAGCATAAAAAAAGCGAGCTTGATTTTCAAGCTCGCTTTTTTTATGCTTTATGGTAATTACAATTTTTTTACAGTAATATTTTTGAACCATACGTCATCACCATGATCCTGAAATCCGATAACGCCTGATTTAGTTTTGCCACCGACATTCTTCAATAATTCGTAAGCTAAAGGCCATTTTTCTTCACTAAATTTACTTTTTTGTAATAGATCAATCCATGATTGATCCCATAGTGTATATTCAACAACTTTGACGTCATTCTGCCACTGTTCAACTTTACCCTTATTAACAACGATTTTCACTTTATTCCATTCACCATAAGGCTTAGCATTTTGAGGCTTCGCAGGGATCATATCATATAACGACGTTGATTTACGATTTCCATCAACCCCCATCTTCGCGTCAGGATGATTTTCATTATCCAACACTTGACATTCTGGACTGGAAATATAAATTGGTTGTCCTTCAATTTCCTTTGCTAAAAAGAAAATACCAGAGTTCGCTCCTTTTGCCACTTTCCATTCCAGTTCCAATTCAAAGTTTTTGAAATCATGAGCAAAAATTAAATCTCCACCTTCATTATTTCCAACATTTGCCTTGCTGTCAAATTTTATAGCACCACCATCAATGATCCATTTTTTAGGCAATACAGCTTTATCATAACCACGCCATCCTGTTAAAGAAGTACCATCAAAAATGACATATGCACCTTGTTTATTTTTTTTAAAATTTTTCAAATCTACCTTAGGTAGATCCAAAACCTTATATGCAGGGACTTCTTTCTTCTGTTGAGCGACAGCAGTACCAACACTTGCAGTACCCGCGAGCATAGTAGCTGCTAAAACGATTGTTCTTAATTTCATATCTAGTATTTATATGGATTAAATTTAAAAAAAAATCATCGGAATCAAGAATATATCTTAATATTCTTCTCCGGATATTTCATTTGTATTAGTCTCCCTTTTCTTAGACTTTGTTAAATCCTGACCTCCGAATCGATACGAAACTGACAAAGTAACCATTCTTTTCATCCAGCGTCTTTCAAAATTAGAAATCAACTGAGGCGTTTCCGTATACCCTTCCATTTTTCTAGAATTGAATACGTCACGTACATTCAACATAACAGAAGCTTTCTTATTAAAGACATCTTTTTTCAAAGCTACATCTATACCTTTCATCGCATTCATCTTTCCTTGAGCCATTACACGAGAAGAATTATATTCACCCCTAACCTGTGCAGAAAATGTTGGTGTCATCCTATAGTTCATGGTTAAATTAGAATTATATGCAAATCCATTTGAGCTTTTAAGTTGATAAGCTTCATTCGCTTTAAAATTGATATTAATCAAGTTCAGATTGAATGTAAAATCAAAATCTTTTGTTGCATTTACCTTAGCAATAAATTCTAAACCAGATAAACTACGGCTTGTTAAATTCTCCCATTTACTATAAGTTACGCTATTCGTTGTATCGACAAAGAAGACATAAGGTTGGATTACTTCACTGGTATGGTTAAAATATGCTGAACTGACCAAATTTACTTTACCATAAGTTTTCGCATAACTCAACTCAAAAGCATGCACATCTTCTGGTTTTAGATTTGGGTTACCCTGACGTCGGTTCATATCATCAGTCACATCTGGAAATGGATTGATTTGCCATCCGCGAGCACGTTGCACTCTTCGGGAATAACTCAACTGTAACTTATCACCACTATCATCTAAATCATACGTTAAGAATACAGTGGGATATAGACGAAAGAAATTTTGATTTGCAGGAGTTTCTAATGGCGCTTCGGGATCTTTTGAAAAGTAAGTTGATTTTAATTCAAATTGCTCGCCACGTAACCCCAATTGATAGCCAATTTTTTTACTTAATTTATTTTGATAATTAACATATAGAGCATGAACCGAACTCGTAAAGTCAAAATCATTACTGATGTTATAATCTGGCAAATAATCCCCGTTGCTTACAACTAATGTATCTGAAAATTGTGTATCAAAAGATTTTCTAATCTGCGTCCGGTATCCAGCTTCAAACTTACTCGTCTCAGAAAATGGCAATACATAATCAGCTTGTAGATTAATCACCTTTCCGTTTTCAGAAGTCACATTTTTACGACCACTTCCGAGATTTGGATCACTAAACTTCTGTACGAAATCATTTGTTCCATCTTCCTTATCATTTCCATAACTTGCATTCGCAGTCAGCTCTTCTCCAGATCGCTTAAATTGATGTCTAAAATCAAAATTTAAATCATAAGCAAAGTCATCTTCAAATTGACGTGAATTACGATTACTAGTCCCCGAAAGTTTAGGATGATTAGAATATTGGTAATTCAAATCTTCAGAACGATCACTATTACGGATACTCATATTACCAGAAAGCCCCAAAGTAGTACGATCCGTTATATTATAATCAACTCCTGCCTTAATATTATGTCCGTTTCCTTTACGGGAAGACTCAGATTCATTATAGATACGGCTGTTATTATCTAAAAAAGTGTTATCAACCTTCCCGCTCCCAACCATATTACGGCGATTAAAATTATAACTACCAAAATAGTTGAACTTCTTATCTCTGTAATTAAGCGTCAATCCAGCCATATAGTTATCATAAGAACCTGCGGATGTATTAACAGCACCATTCAATCCCGTACGGATATTTTTTTTCAGAACAATGTTCACAATTCCAGTCTGCCCCTCAGCGTCATATTTGGAAGAAGGATTGGTTATAATTTCAACTTTATCAATTGAATTAGCTGGTAAACTCTGTAATAAGGCCGTCACATCATTACCTGCCATTGCAGATTCTTTACCATCAATCAAAATCTTAACATTAGATCCTCTTAAACTAACCGTCCCATCCTGATCGACTTGTAAAGTTGGTACATTTGCTAATAAATCGGTGGCTGTACCACCTGCACTCACCAAACTTTCTCCTACATTAAAAATCTTACGATCGATTCCAATCTGCATCGCCGGTGCTCTTCCTTCAATTACAACTTCACTAAGCAATTCACCAGAAGGTTTTAAAACTAATTTACCGAGATTAAGATTGGAAGAATTTGATACGACAATATTTGTTTTCACGAAGTCGGAATAGCCAACATAAGTAACACGTAACGTAAAAGTACCATTTGGAACATCTTGAAAAATGACTACGCCATTCTCATCAGATTGGGCACCCTTTAAATAAGCTTGAGCACTACCCGTCAGTAATGATGCACTAGCAAAATTGACTGGAGATCCGGTTTTTTCATCAATAAGAGTAGCAGATATTTTACCAGATTGAGCGAAAGCAATTATCGGAAAGAATAAAAACGCAATAAGAAAAGTAAAGAAATGGGTCTGATTTTTAGAGAACATAATAAAGTTATAAGCTGTAATACTACAAAAATGTATTTTTTTGTTGAACTAAAACGACTCGTAACCACTTTATTACTCAATAAAATGACCTATATCGGAAAAAAAAATCTACTCGACAGATACAGTAAGACCTTCTGCTTTTAGAATTTTTCTATAGACCTCCATCTCCGTCAAAGATCCCTCCAAGACTGCACATTTACCATCATTATGCACTTTAAAAGCAATTCTTTCAGACTCAGGTTCCGAATATTGCAAATGATGCATCATACAAAAAATAACATGGTCAAAAGTATTGATATCGTCATTCCACAAAATCAGTCGGTTGGAATCTTTAACTGAAGCTAAAATTTCGGATAAGGAATAGGTTTCTTGTGCAGTTTCTGTACTCATACTACAAAAGTACTTTAATTTTCAAAAATTACGTAATTTTACTTAATTTGAACTTAACATAAATACAATCATATGTTTCAATCCAAAATTGCAGGTATAGGATACTACGTACCAAAAAATGTTTACACCAATCAAGACTTAACCCGTTTCATGGATACAAGCGATGAATGGATTCAGGAAAGAACAGGTATTAAAGAACGTCGTTATGCGGATAGAATTGGTGAAACAACTACCACTATGGCTGTTGAAGCATCAAAAATAGCGATTGAACGCGCTAATACAACAGCTGAAGAAATTGATTTTATTATTTTTGCAACGCTTTCGCCTGATTACTATTTCCCTGGTTGTGGAGTACTTCTACAGCGGGAAATGGGTATGAAAGAAGTAGGTGCTTTAGATATCAGAAACCAATGTTCAGGTTTTATTTATGCATTATCTGTCGCTGACCAATTTATCAAAACGGGGATGTATAAAAATATTCTTGTCGTTGGCTCTGAAAAACATTCTTTTGCCCTAGATTACTCAACACGCGGAAGAAGTGTCTCCGTTATCTTTGGAGATGGCGCCGGAGCAGTTGTTCTTCAACCTACAACTGAAGCAGATAAAGGTATTCTAAGTACACATTTACATTCTGACGGTGCGGATGCTGAAAAGTTAGCGATGTATTACCCTGGTGCATCTGGTGGCATATGGTTAGATGAAAAACCAAAATGGCCTGAACAAGAGCTTGGCGGAATGTTAATGACAGCAGAAATGCTAGAAGATGGAACAGCATTTCCAGTCATGGACGGTCAGGCTGTATTTAAAAAAGCAGTGGTAAAATTTCCAGAAGTAATAGGAGAAGCATTAGCCAAAAATAATTTAACAACACAAGATATTACCCTCTTAGTACCCCACCAAGCAAATCTTAGAATTTCGCAATTCATCCAGAAGACATTGAAGCTAAATGACGATCAAGTATTTAATAACATTCAAAAATATGGAAATACAACCGCGGCATCAGTTCCAATTGCATTGTGTGAAGCATGGGAAGCTGGAAAAATTAAAGAAGGAGATCTTATTTGTTTAGCTGCTTTTGGCGCAGGATTTACATGGGGATCAGCCCTCATCCGTTGGTAGAAAACACACCGTAATTTTTTTTAAAAAATTAAAATTTACTGCTAGCCCTCCGAATTAAAACTGTGTTTTCCACATGAGTTATTAACATTGTGTTAATAACTCATGTGGAAAACATCATATAGAGTATCAGATTCCGAAGCCTCTCTCACCTTCAATCTTTTTCAGATCCATTCTATTACAGAAAATTACCACAATTTTTCGTTAGATTTAGTAATGGAAAAACTAAATCGTGAAGACATATCGATTGCAAGTATGCATAGTAATCTTTCAAGAGAGCAGATAGAAAATCTTTTAGAAGAAAATGTCTATGTAAATACCAAAGACTGGAAGCGATTCTTAGATTTATTCTTACTTGTATTAGGAATTGGATTTGTTGTATCTGGTATTATATTTTTCTTTGCATTCAATTGGGCAGATTTAAACAAATTCATTAAAATCGGAATTATACTTCTTCTATTGGTTGCAACTGTACTTTGTGCACTTATATTAAAAATAAATGAAGTATATAGAAATACATTATTGACCGCTGCTTCCATGTTAGTCGGTGTATTATTTGCGGTATTTGGACAGATATACCAAACAGGAGCTAATGCCTATGACTTTTTTCTTGCCTGGACGATATTTATCACGATTTGGGTAATCGCAACACGATTTTATCCACTTTTCCTTCTCCATATAATTCTTATTAACACAACCATTTTCCTTTTCAACGATCAAGTTCTAAATAGTTTTGACCCCGTTAGTATGTCCACGCTACTATTCTTTATCAACGGTAGTGCGTTAACGGCCTTATTATCTCTAAATCATTATCGGAAAATACAGATACCACTATGGTTTAGAAATACGTTTACTCTTATTGTAACCTCAATTGCAACAATCGGTTTGTGTTACCTCATATTTGACTCAAGACTCCTAACCGGATTATTATTAATTTTTGGTACGCTAGCATGCTACTCTTACTACATCTATTATGCCTTACAGACAAAAAGTACATTTTTCATTGGAACCATAGCTTTCAGTATTTTAATTATCACTAATTGTCTGCTTATTAGAATCTTTGAAGATGAATTTGTCTTGATCATCATCAGTCTTTTTGTAATAATAATGGTGACAGCCATTATTAAATTATTGTTAAATCTTCAAAGAAAATGGACCAATGAAAAATAAACAAGAAATACTAAACAAAATAGAACTATTGAGGAAAGGCAACGAGCCCAGTTTTCAGATCAATATAAATGATACACTAACGGCGTATCAACATTTGGAGGAAAACAGATCAAATCTGACTATAAAAATACTATCCATACTTGGAGTTATATTAAGTGTTTTAAGTTTTTTAGGAGCCTTATTTTTACTAAACATCTTAAACGACAAGTTGAATTTAATCATTTGTGGATCCATCTTTCTTGTTCTTTCTCTTTATTGCATTAAAAAATATAATGCCATTATCATTGATACCGCAAGTATTGCATTTTATATTGCGGGAGGATGGATGCTCATATATGGTTTCGATATCCATGATTTAAATTACATATTTATACTCTGTTTTATCATCAGCTTATGTACACTATTAATTGTACAACGCCACCTGTTATCCCTGTTAAATATACTTGGCATTATTTATTCCATAATAGCTTTAATCAATCACAATTATCAAAATATATTATTCATTACACTGATCAATGCTATTCTCATAATTGCATTGATCTATTTTTTATCACATGAAGCAGCTGTACTATCCAAACGAAATTTAATCAGTACAATCTATAATCCATTGCGCTTAGGGCTTATTCTTGCAACAGTAGCCACGACAGCATTCATTATACTATCCCATTATGAGACTTACAATGAGCAAGTAAATAACAACTCATTCGCATTATATATATTATCGGTACTATATGCATTTGCAATTTTATGGGTGGTTTATAAAATCACAAGTAAATTTGAGATCACAACATCCAAAGTACTTTTTCCTACATATGCACTTCTCATACTGATGCTAGGTTCAACAGTTATTAATCCTGGTATCGCATGTTCAATACTACTCATCTTAACTTGTTTTAATTATCAATATAGGATGGGTCTATCAATTGGTCTTATTTCCCTACTCCTTTCCTTATGGCATTTTTACTATAATCTAACCTTTTCATTATTGGTAAAGTCATTGATTTTAGTTATTTCCGGACTGTTATTTTTAGCCATTTACTTTGTTATAAATTCAAACAAAATCAACAATGAAAAAATATAAAAACTGGATCATTGCAGTGAACTTATTGGCCATCATTGCTTATTTCGCTTTTACGATCCTGCAGAAGGAAAAAATTCTAAAAGAGGGTAAACTGATTCTTTTAGAGTTAGCACCTGTCGATCCGAGATCACTTATGCAAGGCGATTACATGCGCTTAAGATATAGTATAGCAGACAGTATAACGCCTTCTGAAGTGCCTCCACGTGGATACGTTGTTGTCAAATTAAATACTAAAGGTATAGCAAGTGGGGTTCGCTTGCAAAACAATACGACACCGTTAAAGAAAGACGAACTCTTAATCAAATACACTATGTCTAATAGACATAGTTTAAATATTGGTGCCGAATCCTTCTTTTTTCAAGAAGGGCATGCCACAAAATATGAACAAGCAAAGTTCGGAGGGATCAGAGTAGATAATAAAGGAAATAGTTTGTTAGTCGGGCTTTATGACGAGCGGGAAAAAATGATCAGGTAAAGCATAAAAAAGGCGATGAAAATAAATTCACCGCCTTTTTCTATATTGATATTACTCTTAATTATCCGTTTGATAATGCCGCTGCACCAGAAACAATCTCTGTTAATTCTGTTGTAATAGCAGCTTGACGTGCTTGGTTGTATGAAAGCTTCAATGCTTTTAACAAATCTCCAGCATTATCAGTTGCTTTGTCCATTGCAGTCATACGGGCACCATGCTCAGAAGCATGAGAATCCAAAATAGCCTTATACAATTGAATTTTAATAGCTTTAGGAATTAATTCCTCAATAATCTTCTCTTTCGAAGGTTCGATAATATAATCAACCTCAGCAGTTTTTTCCTTAGTCGAAAGGGTATCTTCCGTAGGAAGTAATGGTAAAATTTGTTCCGAAGTCAAGATTTGTACCGCTGCATTTCTGAATTGGTTATACACCACTTCTACACGGTCAAAGTTACCTTCTTTGAATTGTTCCATTACAAATTCAGTGATTTTTGAAGTATTCTCAAAATTTAAAGCACCGAATAAATCACTATGATTGGCAATAATATTATAAGCAGGCTTTTTAGCATAGAAATCATATCCTTTCTTACCTACAGTAATGATACTTACATCACCTTTACGTAATTGATCAGCATACTTTTCAGCAACTAAATTATTTGCAGTTTTGATTGCATTCGCATTAAAAGCACCAGCCAAACCTCTATTAGAAGAAACAACAATAATCAACACTTTATTTGGTTCACGATCTACCGTATAAGGAGAATTACTTCCTTCTACACTTGCAGATACATCTGCCAAAATTTCACGAAGTTTATTCGCATACGGACGCAATTGAACAATTGCATTAGTAGCGCGTTTTAGTTTCGCTGCAGATACCATTTTCATCGCTTTAGTAATCTGCTGTGTTGATGTTACCGATGCGATACGGATTCTTACTTCTTTTAAATTTGCCATATTTAATTTGAGATTTGAGTATTGAGTACTGTGTATTGAGTATAACTCGCTATACTCAATACTCTATACTCATATCTAATTAATATTTTGATGCTAAATCTTTAGCTACTGTTTCTAATACTGAAGTTAACTCATCTGAGAATTTACCTGCTTTAAAAGCATTTAAAACTTCTGGATGACGTTGCTCTAACAACGTTAAGTATTCTTCTTCAAATTCTCTCACTTTATTTACTGGAACTGAACGGAATAAACCTTTAGTACCTGCATAAATAATTGCTACTTGTTTTTCAACAGAAACCGGAGAGTATTGAGCTTGTTTCAAAATCTCAACGTTACGGATACCTTTGTCTAAAACTCCTTTAGTTGCTGCATCTAAATCAGAACCAAATTTCGCGAAAGCTTCTAGCTCACGGTATTGTGCCTGATCTAATTTCAATGTACCAGCTACCTTCTTCATCGGCTTAATCTGAGCATTACCCCCTACACGAGATACAGAAATACCTACGTTGATCGCTGGACGGATACCTGCGTTAAACAAGTTAGACTCCAAGAAAATCTGACCATCAGTAATTGAAATTACGTTTGTAGGAATATAAGCAGAAACGTCACCCGCTTGAGTCTCAATAATTGGAAGAGCAGTCAATGAACCACCACCTTTTACCAAGTGTTTGATAGACTCAGGAAGATCATTCATATTTCTAGCAATCTCATCAGAAGCATTGATTTTCGCAGCTCTTTCTAATAAACGGCTATGTAAGTAGAAAACGTCACCTGGGTATGCTTCACGTCCCGGAGGTCTTTTCAATAATAAAGAAACCTCACGGTAAGCTACCGCTTGTTTTGATAAATCATCATATACGATCAATGCTGGACGACCTGTATCACGGAAAAATTCTCCGATAGCAGCACCCGCCATTGGCGCGTAAAACTGTAATGGAGCTGGATCAGCAGCAGAAGCCGCAACAACAACTGTATAAGCCATAGCACCACGTTCCTCTAAAGTACGAACGATATTCGCAACTGTAGAGTTCTTTTGACCAATAGCAACATAAATACAGAATACTGGTTGACCAGCATCATAAAATTCCTTTTGGTTTAAGATTGTATCGATACATACTGCAGTCTTACCTGTCTGACGGTCACCGATTACTAGCTCACGCTGTCCACGACCTACTGGAATCATTGCATCGATCGCTTTGATACCTGTTTGTAATGGCTCCGTTACTGGCTGACGGAACAATACACCTGGAGCTTTACGCTCGATTGGCATTTCGTATGTCTCACCTGTAATAGGTCCTTTACCATCGATTGGCTGACCTAATGTATTTACAACACGTCCGCACATACCTTCACCTACTTTAATAGATGCAATACGATTAGTACGTTTAATAGTATCACCTTCTTTCACGATGTCTGAAGGACCTAAAAGTACAACACCAACGTTGTCTTCTTCTAAGTTTAATACGATACCTTGTAATCCGTTATCAAATTCAACCAATTCACCGGACTGAACTTTAGTTAAGCCGTAAATACGAGCAATACCGTCACCAATACTAAGTACGGTACCAACTTCCTCTAGTTCGGCTTCTGATTTAAAGCCCGACAATTGTTCTCTTAAAACTGCCGAAACCTCATCTGGTCTTACCTCTATCATTGTTATTATTATAAGGGGTTCTTGATTTTGTTAAATGCTAAAATCAACACTAAACGCGTTGACCTTCAAAATATCTTTCTAATCTATTTAATTTACCTGCAATACTTGCATCATATTGTTTGTCACCAATAGTGATTACAAACCCACCGATCAAAGATTGATCAACTTTATTTGTAATCAAAACCTGCGCATTAACTTGATTTGCAATTGTTGCTTTTAATTCTGATAAATTAGTATCAGAAAGTGGTGCTGCAGATATCACTGTAGCTTTTACAATTCCTTTTACTTCATTGTACTCGCGAACAAATTCATGAGCAGCAGCCTCGATCACTTCAGCACGACCTTTTTCAATCATGATCTTGAAGAATGATAAAATAGCAGGATTGATTTTATCTTTAAATAATGCCTCTAAGATATTTACTTTCTTGTCCAATTTAATAATTGGATTAGACAATACTGCACGTAGCTCAGGATTAGCTTTCAAAACCTCGATGAATTGATCCATATCCGTTTTGATAGCGTCCAAACTACCTTGTTCTTTTGCCAAATCAATTAATGATTTCGCATATCTTGATGCTACTTTAAATACTGACATACTTCTTTAATGATAAAATTTGAATGACCGATTAGTTTACTTTCACGTCTTTAAGCAAATCTGCAATTAACGTTTCTTGCTTATTTTGGTCTTCAAATTCTTTGCTTAATACTTTACGAGCAATATCCAATGCCAAAGTAGAAACTTGATTCTTTACTTCTGCCATTGCTTTGTTTTTTTGCTCATTGATTTCAATTGATGCTTGAGCTATCATCTTAGCACCTTCAGTATGGGCTACATTTTTTGCTTCAGCAACAATCTTATCTTTCATTTCTTTAGCCTCTTTCAAGATTAGATCACGTTCTACACGAGCTTCCTTTAGTAAGGATTCGTTTTCATTGGTTAAGCGCGCCATCTCTAATTTAGCTTTTTCAGCAGATTCCAAAGCATCAGAAATACCTTGTTCACGTTCTGCTAAAGCAGCGATGATAGGTTTCCAAGCAAATTTACCTAATAAAAAGATAATGATTAATAAGATGATGACTTGCCAGAAAAACAAACCAAATGAAAACTGTTCTATTAATTTTTCCATTGATGTATGATAATATTTTTTGTATTTCGTCTAATTGAAAGTATTATTTATGACCAACCGTCATAAATAATACTTTTAAATTCATTGGGTGATTATTTACCTAATAATAACGCACCGAAAGCTAAACCTTCTAATAAGGCTCCGATAATGATCATCGCAGTTTGGATTTTAGATGCTGCTTCTGGTTGACGTGCGATAGCTTCCATTGCTGAACCACCGATTTTACCTAGACCTAATCCTGCTCCGATAACGATTAAACCCGCTCCAATTAAATTGTACATAATAAATGATTTAAATATAATTAAACAAAAAATTTCTTAGTGATGTGCTTCGTTGTGCTCTTCAACAGCCATTCCAATAAATAGCGATGACAACATCGTGAAGATAAACGCTTGTAAAAATGCTACTAATATTTCAATTACCATCAGGAAAGTTGTCAATAGCATAGACACCCCGATACTACCTCCCAATGTTAATTGTTGTTGCAATACATAAACAATTGCAATCAATCCCATAATAACAGTGTGTCCAGCTGTAATATTGGCAAACAAACGAACCATTAGAGAGAATGGTTTTGTAAACATTCCTAATACTTCAATTGGTGCCAAAACAAATTTAAAAGGAACTGGTACTCCTGGCATCCAGAAAATATGCTTCCAGTAGTCCTTATTTGCTTTAATATTCACAAATAAAAATGTAAAGATTGCTAAACATATCGTTACTGAAATATTACCTGTAACATTGAATCCCAGCGGTGTTAAACCTAATAGGTTTAAAACTAGAATTAAGAAGAAAACAGACAATAAGTACGGCATAAATTCTCTATAACGATGTCCAATATTTGGAACCGCCATCTCGTCACGTACATATAAAACTAAAGGTTCTAACACGCGACCTGCACCCTTAGGTAAATTATTCGCTCCCTTTTTGTATGTTTTTGCTAGGCCAATAAATCCCCAGAATAACAAAACAGTTGCTAAAATTAAACCCACAACATTTTTAGTAATTGATAGATCTAATGCCTTAGCATTTGTCGGGTGATGGTGTTCATCATAATTAAGTGTACCGGTAGCATCTGTTTTGTAGATTTTACCATGGTATAATTTATAAAACTGTCCATCTTTTTCAACAGTATTTTTACCAAAATCAAATTCTGAGGACATAAAAATTTTAACACCCCCGTCAATGATAATCACTGGCAAAGGAAATCCATAAGTCTTACCTTCTTTTTTATCTGTATACAAAGAGAAATAATGATCGTCTTGTAAGTGGTGATCAATATACTCATCTATTTCCTCCCGCTGAGTTTTTGGCTCTTCTGCGTGAGTTGAAATCTCAGCTGTATGAGACTCAGATGCCTTTACTAAAAATGGACTAACAGCAAATAAAATTACTGCAAAAAAAAGAAATGCTTTCTTAACGCTCCCCATGTTCTGTTTTTTATTTTTGCGCAAAAATACAATATTATTTGTCAATTTTTGCGATTAATTTGAACTTTTTATTAAAACTACTTATTGACTGATTCCACTTCTTTATTAATGACCTTAAAAGCAACTAATACGTCAAAAAACAAGTGTAGAAAAAATACGATTAAAAAATTATATTCGAATATATCATCCGACGAATGATTCAATCCTCCTCTAAAAAAAACATAACTTAATGCTGCTTTTAACGTAATTAGGCCCAAAAAAATGAAACCTATATTTTTAGGCATTACGGAATCGGAGATCAGGATAACAATTAATACAACTAATGAAGCAACAGATTCAAATGCGTATAAACTATACAATTCAAAACCAGTTAAACTTTTAAAATCAGCAATCCCAAAAGAGGGTAGTGCAAAGTAGTGCGCCCCAAAGAGGACCGCAGTAAAAATTAGAAGTATTGCAATAAATTTAATGTAATTATTCATCCCTGTTCAATCGATTAGCTTCTCGTATAAAATGATAAAGTGAGGCGAAAATACCTATAAATGTGCATATTTTCATGGCAAGACCATTAGAAAAATGGTATTTCTCATCTAGCCAGGTGCCTAACATATACATCAAATAAATTGTGACTCCCATTTGCAGAGGCAATGAGATAAAAACCATCCACTTATTTGGGTTTTTATTAGACTTTCCCATGGCTATTTATAGCTAACTTTTACAAACATACACATATTTTGAAACATCTTAATCATGAACTGGATTTTCTAAAACTTTTTGTCCGATTTTAATATGCGGATAGTCTATACTAGCTCCCAGCATCATCTTTAATTCTGACGAAGATTTACCTGGATGTGCTTTTATGGTATTAATGATGAGATCCAGCTTATCCTGTTCAATCAATTCTGTGGCCTCCACTTCTGTCCCAACAAAATGAATAAGATGTCCATAAATTGTTCCCGCTACCATACCTCTTTTCACCGCGATCTCTTCAATACTAGCACCATCCTTGTAGAGTTCAAGAGTTACCTGCTTTGTATCCAACTTTTTAGAGCTCTCCCCCTCTTCACTTTGCACGACTAAATCTTCTTTTTCTTTTGTCTTTGACTGCTCCTGCACCTGTTCCAAAGCTTCCTGAAAATTATCTTTTTTAGATAATGCATCTGCGATAATCAAACACTGCTGAAGTTGCTCACGCTTACGCTTAAAATCCAACAACAGTTCTTTAGCCTCATCAATGTATTTTTTAGTTCGTTTCTTAATCTGCCATTCCTTAATATGCTGTTCCAACGCACCAACGAGATCATGATCCATCTTAGGTAAGAACCAATTGACCGCTGAAGTCGTACGGTCACAGATCAAAGCGTAGTCTACATGTTGATCTGTTTTTTTTAAAAGCTCATATAATTGTGTAATGAATTTATGTGCTACTTTTTCTTGTGTGAGCAGATTTGACTGTATGGTAGACCAAAAAGCCTCTGCCTCCACTTTATTATCGATATTACGATCAGCTAATGCAGTAACTTGCTCTTGACATGAAGTAGTTAGATAATCCCAGCGAAAACATTGAATTAGGTTTTGTGCCAAATAAGACCTCTGACACTGTTCCAATATTTCTTTAATATCGGTTTGAAAAGAAGAGCGCAATGCAAAATCAACAACCTGACTATCTGTTCTAATTGCGTAGGTCGGTATAATGGATTTCAGGACCAACCCTTTTAAACTCGTCAATCTACTTAATGCAACATAAACCTGTCCTGCAGCAAATGAAGTACCCGCATCTATAATTGCTTTATCAAATGTCAGTCCCTGGCTCTTGTGAATAGTAATCGCCCAAGCTAACCGCAACGGAAACTGTGAAAATGTCCCCAGTACTTCTTCTTTGATCTGATCCTGCCCTTTATCATAGTTGTATTTGATATTTTCCCAAGTTTCTCTCTTAGCCGTCACATCCTCACTTCCATCGGGGAATTTAACAACCACAGTTCCAGCTTGCAAATTTATATCTTTCACAGTACCGATCTTACCATTATAATATTTCCGATCCTCACCGGTATCATTACGTATAAACATCACCTGGGCACCAATTTTCAAAGAAAGAATCTCTTCTGCGGGATAAGATCCTTGAGAAAAATCATCTTTAACAACAGCCTTTAAATTCAGCATCTTACCAGACAGATTAGCCAATGCTTTTCCATTAATATCATCAGCATTTCGATTATGTGAAGTAAGCGTAATAAACTGCTCTCCTTCCTTTGGCTCAAAATCTGGCTTATAGTAGGTATTCAATTCTTTCAACATTTCGCTATCACAGTTATTATTTCGAATTGCATTTAATATGGAAATAAAACCTTCATCCTGCTGTCTATAAATCTTATCTAACTCTAATAAAATCGGTGGATTGTCACGAAGAACCTTAGCATTAAAAAAGAATACAGAGCTGTAGTGATTTCGCAAAACCTGCCACTCATGATCACGCACTACGGGTGGTAATTGATAAAGATCGCCGATAAAAAGTAATTGTAAACCTCCAAATGGTCGCATATCACGACGCACAGATTGCAGAATAACATTAATAGCATCTAATGTATCAGCCCGAACCATCGATACCTCATCAATCACCAATAATTCCAATTCTTGAAGAATCGTCCGACGCTGTTTAGTTAGTTTAATAGTACTGAATAAGCGGCTTTTATTATAAATATGTCCATCCTGTTCATCCCATTTCAGCTCGTGATCTTCTATAAAAGTTCCGAAAGGCAACCAAAAAAGTGAATGAAGGGTTGTTCCTCCCGCATTCATAGCGGCAACACCTGTTGGCGCGGTGATCGCCATTTTTTTATAACTATGATCACGTATATATTTCAGAAATGTCGTTTTTCCGGTCCCTGCTTTTCCTGTAAGAAAAACATGTTGATTTGTCTGATTAACAAAAGCAACAGCTTGCATAAAAGACGTATTTTCACGATCTATTTTAATTTCTGACATACTGATAATTTTAATATAGGATTACAAAACTAATCAAATATTTTGAGAGGATATAATCATAGCACACTTCAAATAGGACGTATGCAACTTCTAATAAATATCAGATTCAGATGAAACCAAACGTAACTAGAAATAAAAACAATAGCTAAATTGTAAACAAAAAAAATATCGCTAAAACGTTTATGCACTTTTTATTTAAAAGATTTTATTTATATTTAGCACTAAAATAACCGTACATTCTTACTAAGACACATATTTATGGTAACTGATAAATCAACGCTATTTGAGGAATTAGATAAAGCGTTAAAAGAAAAAGGATTTGAAATTGATAAATCAGATCAGACAAGACCCTGGGGAGGTTTCTTTGTAATCAACGAAGATCAAGCACAAAAATTTGCCGATGAGTATTTCGACGGATTAGATGTAAAAGATCTAAAAATTTCTGGCAAATTAAGTCCAAAAATTCTCGTTGTAGCTCCCGAAAAAAGATTATCATGGCAGTATCACCACCGTCGTGCCGAAATTTGGAAAGTAATTCACGGAACTGTGGGCGTTATGGTATCGGATACAGATGACGAATCAGTTGTACAAACGCTAACAGCAGGTAGTGTCATCAAACTTCGTCAAGGTCAGCGCCACCGATTAATCGGATTAGATGGTTACGGTATATTAGCTGAAATATGGCAACATACCGATATCGAAAATCCTTCAAACGAAGACGATATTGTTCGTGTTCAAGATGATTTTGGTAGATAAAATAATCGTTTCAAATTATTATTTCTTATCATCACGAAAACTCGGAAATTAGCTTTCCGAGTTTTTTTTATCCCAAACTCAATAGATTGATTTATATCCCTCCTAGCCTATCCCTTATCATTAAATAGATTACAATTAAATTTCGGATTACCCGACAGAGCAATCGTGATATAAAATAAATGTTTTAAAAATGTAGTAATATGAATCAAGATTACCATTTTTTATTATTTTTACTAGACTTAACTAACAAAAATTATGACTGATCAAGGAAACAATAAAAGCTATAGTATATTGGATAGTCTTAAAAAGCTAATTTTTACAGATCAGGAAGAGACTCAGCTCAAAAACCCGTCTCCCGATATCCAAAAAAATCCACCCGCTACAGAAATAAAAGATTATTCAACATCCCCCGAAATAAAAACAGTTTCAAACCAGCAGCCTCCAGCCATACCCATTACAGCCAATGACGGTTCCACCGATATTAAACAAATGAAACTGAAAGTGCTCGGAATACTGGAAAGACTCAATGAACAAGGATTAGACTTTTTTGAGGTATGGAATGCTGCAGCTGCAATGGGAAAAGTAGACGAAACAACACTGAAAGCAGCCTATACTTCGCTTAAGTTTGTTGATAATACGTTAACAAAGGGCAAGCTGAAAACAACTGGCACTAATTATGCTAACAAACTGAAAGAAACCATAGCCAAAGAAACACAGCAAAAAGAATCGGAAAAGCATAAAGCAGAACAAGACCGTGAATTTGAAAAGACAACCTTAAATAATGAAATAAAAACATTGACCGATAGCATTGCAAAGCTTCAGGATGATTTGAAAAAGAAACAAATTACCCTAGCCCAGATTAATGATAAATATGAGCCAAAACTAAAAGAGATAGAGCAAAAGATATCAATTGGAAACGCCGCTGTCAATGAAGTCGTCAATGATATACAAACAACCTTAGCAATTATAGAAAGGTCAATCTCATAAGATATAAACCAATGGAAAAGAAAGAACAGTACATTAATATTCCAGCTGAAATAAAATCACAGCTACCAATTTTTCAAGTATTAGGAGACCATCTGCCTGCTCAGATGCAAACACCAGAAGCCAAAAAGACAATCTCCAGTATATTCTTTTGGGCATTGGTTATTGGCGGAGCAATTGCTTTTTTCAAGTTTTTACCCGTCATGCTTGAATATGCCGCTAAAAGTATTTTGTTCGTAATATTCAGTATTTTATTAATAACCTTATTACTATTAGCGCCAAAAATTATTCAGCTATTACATCGCTTTGGCACTGTCCTTTTATTTAAAGGCGAAAAAGCCATTATTCGTAATAATCCAATAGAGACCTTACAGCTTTTATCAAAAGACGCAAAAGATACCTTAAAAAGAGTAAAAGAAAAAATAAGTAATGTAGATGGCGTTCGTATCGATATGATTCAAAGCGGTGAAACCGCACAAAAAACAGCAGAAGAAAAATACATTTATGCAAAACGTTTCACTGCAGAAGCGGCAAGTCAAGATGAAAATGCCCAAAATGAATCGAAAAATAACAATACGGAGAAAGCGAATGCTTATATGCGAAATGCAAAAGAAACGCGGACAAAAGCATTTCTCTTAGGAAAAGAAGGAGAGTCTGAAGAGCAAAATGCGAGAAGCTATGTACAGTATGCTAATCAATTTGCAAAGGTACTAGAAGTACTAAAAGATAATGAAAGTGCTGCTCGAATTTATGTAAGTACTCTAGACAGCAGTATTTCGATTATCTCAAAAAAACTAGAAGCTACTCAAAAGATGAAAAATGCTACAGAAGGGCTTGCCGATGTCTTTAATATAAAAGACGGTTGGGCTTTCCAAGAAGCCATGAATGCCGCAACAGGAGCCATCAGCCAAAATATTGCTTCGATCAGATCAAACCTTGACTTTTTAGATCAAAACAATAACATAACAGTAGGAGGAGCTCCTACCCAAGTAGAATTAGAAGAATTTATCCGTAAAGTAGATGAACGAAATTTGAAAGTACTGAATGTAAGCCAGATGGCAGACGCAAGTTATGAACTCAAACCGGAAGAAAAAATAGATAAGGGATTTACATTATTAGATTAATCAATTTAAAAAAAAATACACTATAATTATGGAAGAAAAATCAACATGGGCTAGATTACGTTGGCCAATTAAAGCAATAATTATTGCAATCCCATTACTGGCTCTGGGCTATTGGGCTTTCGACTCTGGTAAATTTGATGGACAATCAACGAGCACCTCCGATACCACAGCTATTAATATATCGTCCAATCCATCGAAACAATCAACTGACGATAAAAGAACATTTAACTATCAACCTGAAAAACCTGTAAATGGTGAATATAAAGGAGTAATCGAAGTCGGAGCCTCAGGTTTCAATTCTTTTGTCGTAAATATCGATAAGCAGAATTACTGGGAAATCATTTCCAAAGATTTTGGCAAATCATTTGTCTATGAAGGTCTAGCCAGTACAGAAGATATCCGGAAAGGACTTAAAGACTACATTGGAACTATGTTTGACAAAGGTGTTAAATCAAAAAACATACACTTTGTCATCAGCTCCGGCGCACAAAAAGAACCTAAGACAGCAGTTATTGTTTCCGAACTAAAGAAAATGGGATTTGTTGTTAATTTAGTAACAGCAGAACAAGAAGGTAAATTAGCACTAAAATGCGTACTTCCTCCTTCTTATCAGGACAATTCCTTTGTCGTAGATATTGGCTCAGGTAATACTAAAATTTCATGGGTTGCTGGTGAAACAAAATCACTTGAAGCACCAGGTGCGAAATACTACGAAAAGAACTTAAAAGATGAAGATGTTTATACTGAAGTAAAAACGTTAACAGCAAAAATTCCTGCAGCCAACAGAGAAATCTGTTTTATCATAGGGGGAGTGCCATTTGAATTGGCGCAACAAACACGTACTGGCGAAGAACGTTTCACAGTATTAAATAATCCAGAAACCTATAATACCGATAAAGTAAAAATCAAAAGTGGGGTAAATATCTATAAAGCAATTAAAGATGCTACGAACTGCGATACCTTTGTATTTGACTGGGATGCCAACTTTACAATAGGCTTCTTACTTTCTTTAAACAAATAAAGCTATCGATCATATCATAAAAAATGGTCTTATTGTATTTTCAATAAGACCATTTTTTATTTATAAGAAGATTATCCCATTTGGCTTAACAAAACAACTAGAATTATTACAAACAATATCAAGAGCGCAATCTTCCAAAAGCTATATGGTCGTTGTCCATAAACCTTACCGTTAAATGCGTTAACCATAATCTGATAACTTTTACCCTTATATCGATAAGCCGACAGCCAAACCGGAAGTAAGATATACTTTAGCCTGATATCCTTATAAACAGAATCAATATCATCAATCCTTTGCGTATCTCCGCCGATATCCGATCTGACGGTATCAGCGATCTCATCATCCATAATTTTTTTGGCGGCATGAGCACCAGCCACATGATCAATACTAAAGGTTTCTGCGATAAATCCGCTAAGATATTGATCATTGAAAGGCTTCAGATATTCCATATTCCAAGGACCTATTTTTGAAGCAAAATTATTAGGTAATGACGTTGAAGCACTAACTATAACATCTTTAAATCGATTAAAAACACGTCCAGAAGCATAATACCATCTGGTCTGTTGCTCCTCATAGGTCTCTGTTTTGCCATCAGCAGTTCTTCTAGTTCTAGTGACATAATAATATTCACCTCGTTGCCCCTCATAAGAAGAACTCGCTTCGGCATCATAACTCCAAAAAGGAATATAAACACCTTTCAACCTATTATTTTGCGCACTAAAAATCCGCTTAAAATCATTAGGAGCAAACCATAAACCTCCAGCCCATTTTTTAAAAAGCGGAAATGCCTTATTCTCCTCAATAAAAAACGGAATCACCCCATGTGGTTTTACAATACGTTTTTCTTGATGGTCAATCACCAAAGGAGAAGCGCAAAAAGCACATAAATCTGCTGTAACATGCGGATCTAATGTAGAATTGGCTCCACAGTTTTGACAATGCACCACCTCAGCAGCAACCGTAAACCGAGCGTCATGAATATCTTGCATTGCTGCTGTAAATTCTTCATAATCAACCGGACTGATAACTTGGTTCGTTAACTCACTTTCCTTAATCTGATTTTCAGTACCACAGTAAGCACATTTTAGATATGACGTTCCTGGTTGGTAAGCTAAAATCGCCCCACAACCCTGACACTTTAAATCCTGACTAACTTCCGTTGTCTTTTCCTCAAAACTCATAAACAGAATCTATGCCCCCGGAATTGGCGGAGGGCCAGCATTAAACAAGCTTGTCAATTCGTCAATTTCACGCGCTTCAATCCAATTTTCCAGCCCAGCTTTCCAAACGAGTGTAGAAGAAACTAGTTTGCCGCTTCTTACCTCGTCTTTCAACTGATCAATCAAAAAAGGTCCTTCTTGAACACCATTAATCGCTAGAAAATACTGAACCGCTTGCGGTATCGCCGGTGGTGCCACCGATGGAGAGGCACCCGTCGGATTATTGCCTTCAAATTTATTCTGTTGAAATATACCTGACATCTGGCCAGCCATTCCGGCACCTAATCCAACACCCATTCCTGCGCCCATAAGACCACCGCCATTGGGGTTTTCAGCAGCTTTTTCCATGGAATTAGCTGCTTGAAATTGAGCATAAGCACCTAAATTTCCAACAATACCCATACTGCTTCTTTTATCCAGTACCTTTTCAACTTCTTCGGGCAATGAAATATTCTCAATTAGAAATTTATTTAGATTCAAACCGATCTCTTCAAATTCAGGACGTATTTTCTCTTGTATAAAGTTGGATACCTCATCATAATGAGAAGCTAGGTCTAAGACAGCAATTTTTGACTCTGCAATTGCATCCATCCCTCTGGTTACAGCGATATTTCGAAGTTGCTCATTAATACTTTCAACCGTAAAAGTTGGATTAGTCGACGCAATTTGCTTTAAGAAGACAGCAGCATCTTTAACCTGAAAAGCGTAAGATCCAAAAGCCCGAAGCCGTATAGGACCAAACTCAGCATCCCGTAACATAATAGGATTTTTAGTACCCCATTTTTGATTAGTAAACTGACGCAAACTTATGAAAAACACATCTGCTTTAAATGGACTATTGAATCCATATTTCCACCCTTGGAGGGTCGTCATGATAGGCATATTCTGAGTTGTCAGCACATGTCTACCCGCAGTAAAGACATCCGCAATCACCCCCTCATTCATAAACACAGCAACTTGTCCTTCTCGTACTGTTAACTGCGAATTCATTTTTATTTCATTCTGATACCGTGGAAATTTCCAGACTATAGTATCAGGACTATCATCTACCCATTCAATGATATCGATAAACTCATTCCGTATTTTATCAAATAAGCCCATAATTTCTATTTATAATGTTTCCTAAATTTAAGTAAATAATAGGGAATGCAATATAAATATTTATACAATTTATTGGAGAACAATTACACAAACGCTCCTCTAGAGAAATCTTCCATTCTAAATAAATGTTTTCAGATCGTGACTGCACTTATTTAATCTTTATTTTGCTATTTTTGCTACACACCGAAGAATAATTAAAAAACATGAGTACTTATAACGAAGATAGTATACGTTCCCTCGACTGGAAAGAACATATTCGCTTACGTCCCGGTATGTATATTGGGAAATTAGGAGATGGTTCTGCTTACGACGATGGTATTTATGTCTTATTAAAAGAAGTAGTCGACAACTCTATTGATGAGTTTGTGATGGGAGCTGGAAAAACGATCGATATTACGGTCAACGACAATAAAGTCGCTGTTCGGGATTACGGACGTGGAATTCCCATTGGTTCTGTCGTAGATGTAGTATCCAAAATCAATACCGGAGGTAAATACGATAGCAAAGCCTTTCAAAAGTCTGTAGGTCTTAATGGTGTCGGTACTAAAGCTGTCAATGCTTTGTCTGGACAGTTCACGGTACAATCGTACCGCGAAAAAGTAACCCGTATCGCACAGTTTAGTAAAGGTGAGTTACTATCAGATGAAGAAAAAGAAACAACACAGCGTAATGGTACTGCAGTTATATTTTACCCGGATGAGACCATCTTTAGAAATTACAAATATCGTTTAGAGTTTGTGGAAAACATGATCTGGAATTATGTTTTTTTAAATTCTGGATTAACTATTAATTTCAATGGACAGAAATTCATCTCTGAAAATGGTCTAAAAGATTTATTAGAGCGGAATATTGACACCGAATCCATGCGTTATCCTATCATTCACCTAAAGGGTGAGGATATTGAAATCGCGATTACCCACGGACAGCAATACGGTGAAGAATACTACTCTTTTGTCAATGGACAACATACAACGCAAGGAGGAACACACCAAGCAGCATTTCGCGAAGCCTTAGTGAAGACAATCCGTGAGTTCTATAAAAAAGAATTTGAAGCATCAGACGTACGGTCATCTATCATTGGCGCGATCGCAATCAAAGTGCAAGAGCCGGTCTTTGAATCACAGACCAAGACAAAACTTGGTTCCCAAAGCATCGGTCCAGATGGTCCAACTGTAAGAACATTTATCAATGACTTTCTAAAAAAAGCATTGGACGATTACCTGCATAAAAATTCAGATACAGCAGACGCTCTGTTAAAACGTATCTTACAATCGGAAAGAGAACGTAAAGATATTGCCGGTATTAAAAAACTTGCAAATGAACGTGCCAAAAAAGCTTCGTTACACAACCGTAAATTACGCGACTGTAAGGTCCATTTCTCCGATAAAAACGAACGTAATCAGGAAACAACCTTATTTATCACCGAGGGGGATTCAGCTTCAGGTTCAATTACTAAATCTAGAGATGTACAGACACAAGCTGTTTTTAGTTTAAAAGGAAAACCTTTAAACTCTTACGGCATGTCTAAAAAAATTGTCTATGAAAATGAAGAGTTCAATTTACTACAACATGCTTTAAATATTGAAGACGGTTTAGATGGCTTACGTTATAACAACATTGTATTTGCTACAGATGCCGATGTAGATGGTATGCACATCCGCTTACTTCTCTTGACATTTTTCCTTCAGTTTTTTCCTGATTTAGTAAAGGCTGGTCACGTGTCTATCTTACAGACACCCTTGTTCCGTGTACGGAATAAAAAAGAAACCATATATTGCTATTCCGATGAAGAAAGACAACGCGCAATTGCAAAATTAGGAAATAAGCCCGAAATTACCCGATTTAAAGGACTTGGAGAGATTTCCCCTTCCGAATTTGGTTTATTTATCGGAAAAGATATGCGCTTAGACCCTGTCTTCTTATCTAAAGACAATAAAATACAGCAACTTTTAGAATACTATATGGGTAAAAACACTCCCGATAGACAAAAACATATCGTGAATAATCTTCGTGTAGAACTAGATCTAGAAGAAGAATTAGCCAAACTGGCGAAATTAGAAAAACAAGCGGGTTAAGACCCCTTGTTTTTCTTTCATATTATCCATACAGCCATTTTAGAAATCCCATTCGTTCACCTGCTGTAAAACTGTACCACAACTAAAGGTGTAAAAGAATCATAACTATTACATGAGATCGGGCAGAAGATTCTTTAGGTATATAATAAAAGTGACGCATATCATTTTTTAAACACACAGACATTACTTTTTCATATCCTTTTTATTCGGTATTTCGTATTGAAATAAAACTGATATGACGCATTCATTCCATATTCCCGTTTTGGGTCTAGCATTTTCAATAGATTCCCCTTTAAAAGTCGCTCGATTTGGTATTTCATCTGTGATATCCATTGTAGATGATGAATTAATTGAGCGTATTCGAGCATACTATTGTACCCTAAACAAAAAAGAATACCATCCGATAACAAAAAAAGAACCTGACTACAGAGCTCATCGTATTTCCAGCTATTTAAATCTGGTTTCCAACATTGTTCAAGAACAAATTGAGCATATGCGTATAGAGTTTTTTGAAAAAGGATCAGAGATCGATCGCTACTTCCAGCTCATCCCCGAATCCCACCCCGCAAAAAACATCTATTATGCGATGCTTTCAGAAACAGATATCTTAGAAAAGGCTAAAAAAAAGCAAATCCTTAGATCCTTTATCAAAGCTGGAGATATCGATGTCAATATCATGTCTAAAGTCGACAAAATTAATTATGATAAAGATGGAATTGCATTAGATGATACTTACTCAGACGCGCTAGCTGCCTTACGAGGTTTTGCACAATCAGACCTGCAGTCGTCTGTCATCTTATCAGCAGGTATGAATTCAAGACTATACGCCTATTTAGCAGAGTTGCCTGCTTTCTGCCAGCAAGAAGATGGAACTTTTCAGAAAAAAATAACACTAAAAGTTAGCGACTACAGATCGGCATTGATTCAAGCAAAGTTTTTAGCGAAAAAAGGAATCTGGGTTTCAGAATTTCGTGTAGAGTCTGGGCTAAATTGTGGTGGACATGCCTTTGCAACAGAAGGATTTTTATTAGGTCCTATCCTATCCGAATTTAAAAATAAAAAACACGAATTACAGGAAGAACTATTCAGCATTTATCAGAATTATTGGTTACAAAAAGGTTGCAACTTCCAAGCTGCTCCGCCGATTAAATACACTGTTCAAGGAGGTGTGGGCACATCAAGTGAACATCAATTCCTACTTAAACATTATGAATTTGATGCTGTAGGATGGGGATCACCATTTTTATTGGTCCCTGAAGCAACCACAGTCGATGACGAAACATTATTAGCACTGACCACATCGGAAGAAGAAGACTTTTATATCAGTGGAGCTTCTCCTCTCGGAGTACCTTTTAATAATTTCAGAAAAAGCTCTGCAGAACGCCTTCGTTTAAAAAGAATAAAAGACGGAAGACCCGGAAGTCCATGTAAAAAGAAATATCTCGTATCAAACTTAGATTTCAGTAATGAACCGCTATGTACAGCTTCACGTGCATATCAAGACAAAAAAATAAAAGAATTACAGGCAAAATCATTAGATCAAAAAACCTATAATATGGAATATGATCTTATTACAGAAAAGACATGTTTATGTGATGGACTAGCTGCCCCGGCATATTTAAAATATAACATCCTGAAACATAAAGAACAAGATGCTGTATCCATTTGTCCAGGTCCAAATACTGTTTGGTTTAAAAATAAGTTCTCCCTTGATCAGATGATTAATCATATTTATGGCAAAGACGATTTGATCAAAAATGATAAAAGGCCATTTTTATTTATTAGTGAGCTATACTTATATGTAGCACACATCAAAAAATATGTAGAAATGAATGCCGACACGGTCAATGACAAAAAAATAAAATATGTTGAAAAGTTTAAAAATCAACTTATAGAAGGAATAGCTTATTACAGCAGATTAAAAAATGAGCTAAAGGGGTTTTCAGATCAAATTGTAGAATGTATACCGGAGCAACTCAAAAGTGCAGAAAGAGAACTCGCAGAAATAAAATTTTAATAAGTTCCAACAATACAATATACTGAATTAAAGAGAAACTTATTAATAGTAAAAAGGATAGCCGATTGGCTATCCTTTTATTAATTTATATTTTGTTATAGTATCTATTTAGCAACTTTTCTGAACTTACCAAAAACACCCAAAGGTAATTTTGGTCCCGCAGTAGCTTGCAAATATAACTCTCCGACTTCTAGATTTTCTACTTTTGGAAACGCAGTACGAATTAAGTTCTCCACAATAACAGAAGAGAAACCTAACGAATAAGTATTTAAAATCAAGAAATGCTCTTTAGGATCTAGTAATTGCACCACATCATGCATCATTTCCATGATATGATCTTCCAGTTTCCACTTCTCCCCTTTAGGACCATGACCATAAGCCGGAGGATCTAAAATAATACCATTATATTTATTTCCTCTTTTTACCTCACGCTTTACAAACTTCAATGCATCTTCTACTACCCAACGAATATTATCAATTTCCGACAACTCTTGGTTTTCATTAGCCCAGCTAACTACCTGTTTAATAGAGTCCACGTGAGTTGTATCTGCTCCAGCGGCACGCGCAATCAATGATGCACCACCTGTATAAGCAAATAAATTTAAAACCTTAGGATTTTCAGTTTCAAAAGCACGCACTGACTGTGAAATATAATCCCAGTTAACCGCTTGCTCAGGAAAAATACCAACATGCTTAAATGAAGTTAATCCCAGACGGAATTTAATCGCAACATCATCATTCTTATATTGAATATGCCAACGATCCTGCGCTTTAGGATTTTTTTTCAACCATTCTCCCGAAGTAGCAGAGCGGCCTTTAAATTTAATATCATGGCGTTTATTCCATTCCGCTGCAGATAGCGTTTTTGGCCATACAGCCTGCGGTTCTGGACGAATCAAAACTAAATTGCCAAAGCGTTCTAATTTCTCGAAATCACCACAATCGATTAACTCGTAATCTTTCCAATGTTGTGGTGTTAATAATTGTATATCTGTAGTAGTCAAAATCAATAATTTGGCGCAAAGATACGTAAATCTAAAAACAAATACGCAATGATGAATAGATTACATCGTTTCTTTTGCTCGCTTCATCAGTGGGCTTGCAAATACAAAATTATTTAATTCTTCCACATCAGACCGCATCATATCTTGATTTGAACCTTCCCAAAACTTTTGCCCTTTGTAGAGATATAGAATATATTCTCCAATACCCATTACCGAGTTCATATCATGCGTAACCACAATTGTTGTCGCATTATACTCTTCTGTTAGCTCTAAGATTAACTCATCAATCAAAATGGAAGTTTCTGGATCCAAACCCGAATTTGGTTCATCACAGAAAAGATACTTTGGACTCATGGCTATTGCACGAGCAATTCCAACTCGTTTTTTCATCCCTCCGGATAACTCTGAAGGATAAAGTTTATTCCTTCCTTTCAAATTAACCCGTTCCAAACAAAAATTAGCCCGGTCTAATTTTTCAGATTTAGACATCTCCGTAAACATATCCAATGAAAAAATAATATTTTGCTCCACAGTCATGGAATCGAATAATGCCGAATTCTGAAATAACATGCCAATTTCCTTTCGAATTGGAATACGGTCTTCAAAACTAAGTTTTGAAAAATCCTTACCATCAAAGAGAACACGGCCTTTGTCCGGCTCATGTAGCCCAACCATACATTTTAGCAAGGTACTTTTTCCAGAGCCTGATCCTCCAATAATTAAACTTACTTTACCTGGTGCAAAAGTGGCATCAATACCTTTCAATACCTCGTTACTTCCGAAGGATTTATAAATCTGCTCTATTTTTATCATAATTATTTTAAAAGAAATTAAAGCATGAGAGCCGTTATTAAATAATCAGCTGCCAATATTGTAATACAGCCAATAACAACTGCTTTAGTACTCGCTTGACCGACTTCTAAAGCCCCACCTCGAACCGTAAAACCTTTATATGCAGATATGGAAGTGATGATAAAGCCAAAAACAAATGCTTTTACAATTGCAACAGTAACGGTAAAGCCATTAAAACCCTCTTGAATTCCCATAATATAGTCTGATGGTGTTACTGCTCCAGAAAGAGCTCCTCCGATGAGTCCACCCAAAATAGCACAAAAAATTGCTAAGATAACCAAAACAGGAACCATGGTAATTCCAGCCAATATTTTGGGTAGTATAAGGTAACCTGGTGCATTAATACCCATAATCTCTAAAGCATCGATTTGCTCAGTCACACGCATGGAGCCGATTTGTGATGAAATAGAAGACCCAACACTTCCCATAAGCACCAAAGCAGAAATCGTAGGTCCCAGTTCCAAAATGTTGGAATCTCGGTTAATGGAACCAATTATTGAATTTGGAATCAAATCAGAAACCAACTGAAAGGCAATTTGCATCGTCATAACTGCCCCAATAAACGTAGAAATAATAAGAATGAGACCTAAAGACCCTATACCAATTTCGTTCATGGCATGCATCGTTTCCTTCCAATAAATTTTTCCTTTTTCTGGTTTCTTAAAAACCGACCGCAGCAATAACAAATAAGAACCAATATGGTGAAATATCATATATAAATAGTATTTTTCTTCTTTAACGTCTAATATACTACTATAACACCATATATTACAAATTGGTTTGCCATAACATTACGATAGCGATACAAGATTCATAAAAATACCATAACCTCAAAACAAGCAAAAATAGATCGTCCCCAAGAAATACAATCTCTCAATTACCGATGAAATCATATATTTTACCGAGATTAGTACATGAATAACCTAATTCATAAAATCAAAAATTTATTTTAGATTACATTTGTATTGTAGTTTTAAAAACAAACGAACAAATAATTTTATTATGGACGCAAAAAGAATCACCACAGGCATTATATTTTTATTCATCGGAGTAATCTTACTCTTAAGTAAAATGGATATTATTGAGTTTAATTGGTTCGAAGTTTTTCGCTATTGGCCATTATTAATCATTTTGGTAGGCGTAAATATTCTTGTTCCTAAGAAAGACATTGGATATATGATATCTATCGGAACCACATGCGTCATTTTAGCAATATTCACATTTATAGGCATCACAACACCTAACCAAAGTTTCTTATCCCGAATCATGGAAAATAGAGATCTGGATATTGATTCCGAAAATGAAGAAGATTTCATCGGAACCTCAAACGCTGTCTCTGCCAAAAAAAATATAAATACCAGCCACGCGACTGCCAATATTGACTTAGGAGCTACCAAGTTGGTATTAAAAGATACAACCGTAGCAAATCTCTTTGAAGCAGCCAATACATCTGACAAATATTTTCTATCATTAAATACTGATGTTAAGAATGACGGGGCTGCAACGCTTAATTTAAGTGGAAAAACAAAAAAAGGAATAGATTCAAAAGGAAATTCCACCATTATCAAGCTAAACAAAAATATCATCTGGGATTTAAACTTTGACGTAGGTGCTGCAGATATGCAAGGTGACTTATCAAATTTTAAAATTAAAAATCTTACAGTTGATGCTGGCGCGAGTAATCTAGATCTTAAACTCGGAAATCCACAAATGATTTCTAATATTAATATTGACGCCGGTGCTTCTTCCATAAAAATAGCATTACCAAGAGAAGTCGCATGCCAGATTATTACAGAAATGGCACTGTCAACTGTAGATGCTGATGACAGTTTTATAAAAGGTGGAGACAAAGGAATACTGACAAGTCCTAATTTTGAAAATGCCAAAAATAAATTCAAAATTTCAATTGATGGTGGTATAACCTCAGTAACAGTTAGCCGCTACTAAAAAGACCCTAGAGAAGTGCAGTAGAATGCATAACTTTGCATTAGATATGGACACAAGTAAACTTTTGACATTACCTGGTATTTATTGCAACTCGCAAACCACCTATTCAAGGTGGAAGACAAGAGAAGTACAAATTGGAGATGTACCCATGGGTGGAGACAATCCGATACGTATTCAAAGTATGACAACAATCGACACCATGGATACCATGGGTTCTGTGGAACAAACCATCAGAATGGTCGATGCTGGTTGCGAATATGTACGAATAACAGCTCCTTCTATAAAAGAGGCTAATAATCTGGCTAATATTAAGCAAGAATTACGCGCTCGAGGATATCATGTTCCTCTAGTAGCAGACATTCACTTTACCCCCAATGCGGCAGAAGTTGCAGCAAGAATCGTTGAAAAAGTACGTGTAAATCCGGGTAACTATGCCGATAAGAAGAAGTTCGACCAACTGAGCTATACAGACAGTGAGTATCAAGCTGAATTAGACCGTATTTATAAAAAATTCAAACCCTTAGTCAATATTTGTAAAGAATATGGCACTGCTATGCGCATAGGAACCAATCATGGTTCCCTTTCGGACAGAATCATGAGTCACTATGGTGATACTCCAGAAGGAATGGTTGAATCGGCTATGGAATTCATCAGAATTTGTGAAGACTTAAATTATTACAATTTATGTATCTCCATGAAATCAAGCAATCCGCAAGTGATGGTTCGTGCCTATAGACTGCTGGTTGAGAAGATGATTAATGAGAACATGAACTATCCATTACATCTAGGTGTAACGGAAGCTGGTGATGGAGAAGATGGACGCGTCAAATCAGCTGTTGGAATAGGAACTTTATTAGAAGATGGTTTAGGTGATACAGTACGTGTTTCGCTGACTGAAGAGCCAGAAAAAGAAGCTCCAGTTGCTATTGCTTTAGTTAATCGATATACAAAAAGACAGCACGATTTCAATACGTCTGTGATTCCTCCAATCTTAAAATTAACAGACAATAACAGCCCTACTCCCTATATCTCAAAAGAAGTCAATACTTTTATTGGAGGATCATTGGTCCCACGTGTGGTAGTTGACATATCCAGACAAAATCTAAAAGATGCCGGTTTCTTGTCGCAAGCAGGCTACCGCTACGATATGCTGTTAGACAAATATCACATGGGAGAGCAGTCGGTTGATTTTGTTTATCTAGGCGATCAATTGCCATCTTTTAACATGCCGGCAAATTTAAAACAACTGTATAATTACAACACGTGGAAAAGTATTCAAAATAAAGCCAATATACACCCTTTATTTACGCTGGAAGAATTCAATCAAGCTAATGAGAAGGATGCTTCTTTAAATATAGTAAAAATTAAAAACGAAGATTTAGTAACAAGTTTATTTGAAACGCTACCACTTGATAAAACTATTGTGTTTCTTTTAGAGACAACAGCAGTTCATGGCATGGCAGAACAAAGACAATTCTTCAAAAATCTTCAAGAAATTGGCTTAGATAACCCGGTTATCATTAAAAGAACCTACGAAGCCGTGGCATTTTCTGGACCAATAGGTGATTTCATGAATCCGGAAGAACCAATTTCGAAACTTCAGTTATACGCGGCGACCGATTTAGGAGCACTTTTAATTGATGGCTTTGGATCCGGAGTTTGGATTGATTCGCCAGCAACACCTTTGGACAAAATAGTATCCTTATCATTTGGAATTCTACAAGCAACAAGATCTAGAATTTCTAAAACAGAATATATATCATGCCCAAGCTGTGGACGTACATTATTCGATCTGCAAGAGACCACGCAGATGATTAGAAATAGAACAAATCATTTAAAAGGATTAAAAATAGGTATTATGGGCTGTATTGTTAACGGTCCAGGTGAAATGGCTGATGCCGATTATGGCTATGTAGGAGCCGGGCCTGATAAGATTACACTTTATCGCGGACAAGAAGTTGTTAAGAAAAATGTAAGTTCAGCACATGCTTTAGACGAGCTCATCAACATCATTAAATCGGATGGCTTGTGGATAGAAGAAAGTGAAATTCCTAATTAACGAAAAAGGCTTAAATGATATCATTTAAGCCTTTTATATTTTTTATCGTTCTAATTTCTATTTACGCACAGAAAATCTCTTTACAACAGTTTCTGAGCCAGAAACAACACGGATAAAGTAAAATCCTGAATTAAGTTTACCAGTTGGATCAAAAGAAAGATTTTGATTACCAGCATCTAAACTTCCATTCATTAACTGAACGACTTCATTTCCAAGTGCGTCCATCACTTTAATTGCAACTGAACTTTGTTTCCCTAATTTAAATGATAAACTTATTTGTTCTGAAATCGGGTTATAAAAAACTTTAACATTATTAATCAGCTTATCTACTTCCTTCGTATTATCAGAATTAGCGGTTAATCCCATAGAATAAGCCAGATGATCAGCCTTATCCAAATAAGATAGTCCATCGTTATTGGCCGTTTCAGTAGAATTCGAAGTATGCAATACAGATGCATAGCCTAAACTTCCTGTCAGCGTAATCACACAGAGCAGGCCTAAATAAGCTATTTTTTTAATAATAATTTTCATTTGTATATAGGACTTCTTAGATCGGTTATAGTTTAAATCAAATATAATATTTCCCAATCAATTTATCAACAACAAAAGTAGGTTATTTGTTTAGATATTATTAACTTATATTGAATAAAAATTTGCCATTTAACAATTTTTAACAAGATTTGCCGTTGTCAAACTAATTGCTAAAATTTGGCACGAGTTTTTCTATTGCAACGAACCTTCATATTCGTGTTAAAATGAAGGTTTTTTTACTTAAATCAAATAAAAAAATGACGACTAGTCATCAAAGTACCGCACAAAAAGTAAGTCTTGCTGGTCTACTAATTAGTTTAGGGATCATATTTGGAGATATTGGTACCTCTCCACTTTACGTTTTCAAAGCCATTATGAACAAAGGTGTCATTGACAAAGACCTTGTTCTGGGTGGATTATCATGTGTCTTCTGGACAGTTACCTTACAAACAACTGTTAAGTATGTCCTGATTACCCTTCAGGCAGACAACAAAGGTGAAGGAGGAATTCTCTCTCTTTTTTCATTGGTACGTAAAAGAGCACCTTGGTTGATTTTTCCAGCAATGATCGGTGCAGCTACTCTCCTTGCAGATGGCATGATTACACCTGCCATCACCATCTCTTCGGCGATTGAAGGATTAGACATTAAGTATCCGGGTCTACCAACAATTCCAATTGTGGTAACAATTATTACCTTATTATTTGCTATCCAACGCTTTGGAACATCGGTAGTTGGTAAAATCTTTGGTCCACTGATGTTCGTTTGGTTTTCTACCATCGGAGTATTAGGTATTAGTAATATTCATCTTGAATATGAAGTATTAAAGGCGCTTAATCCTTATTATGCTATTAAACTACTCATAGCATATCCGAATGCCCTTTTCATCATTGGTGCTGTATTCCTATGTACAACAGGAGCAGAAGCTCTCTATTCTGATATGGGACATTGTGGTAAAGGAAACATCCGCATCAGCTGGATTTTCGTAAAACTAACACTCGTATTGAACTACTTTGGTCAAGGTGCTTGGTTATTGACACAAGAAGGCAAAGTACTAGGAGAAAATAATCCTTTTTATGCCATCATGCCACATTGGTTTCTTGGTTACGGTATTGCGATTGCAACCATGGCTGCAGTAATCGCCAGTCAAGCCATGATCTCAGGGTCATATACCCTTATTTCGGAAGCTGTACGCTTAAATATATGGCCGAAGGTTGCTATTCGCTATCCAAGTGATCATAAAGGCCAATTATATGTTCCTTCCATCAATCTAATTTTGTGGGCTGGATGTATGCTGATCATTAAAATTTTTGGAGAATCTAGTAATATGGAAGCCGCCTATGGTTTGGCCATCAACTTGACATTCTTAACGACAACAATTTTGATGACTTTCTTTCTTGCAGCTAAAAAAGTCAATAAATATTTCATTGCATTATTTACAGGCTTCTATTTAATATTAGAATTGATGTTTCTAGTCGGAAATGGTGTAAAAATTGCGCATGGAGGATGGCTTACATTATTATTAGCATCGCTTCTATTTCTCATTATGTACGCTTGGTGGAGTGCCAGACGTATTAAAAACAGATTTGTTAACTTCATCAATATCGATAAGTACTATCCGATCATTTCAGAATTGAGCGAAGACAAGTCTGTACCTCCATACGCTTCACATTTAGTGTATCTAACAAGTGCAAACTTCAAATCAGAAATTGAATCCAAAATAATTTATTCGATATTAAATAAAAAACCAAAACGTGCCGACGTGTACTGGTTGGTTCACGTTGATGTTATGGATCATCCCCACACACGTGAGTATACAATCGATCAATTAATTCCTGGAAAACTAATTCGTATAGATTTCAAACTAGGCTTTAGGGAGGAGCAACGTATCAGTTTGCTATTCCGCAAAGTAGTGGAAGATATGGTGCAAAAAGGTGAAATTGATATTACCAGCCAGTACGATACTTTAAAGAAACACAAAATCCCAGGAGATTTTAAATTTGTTGTATTAGAAAAAGTACTCTCAAAAGGAAATCAATTAAGTTGGTCCGAACGTATTATCATGGAGATATATGGTTATCTTAAAAAATTAAGTCTATCCGAAGAAAAAGGATTTGGTTTAGATGCTAGTTTTGTAACTATAGAACGCGTACCACTAAGTTTACCGCAAACAACAACCATAGATTTAAAGCGGAAAAACAACTGATAGTATCCTGTTTATACCATAAGCCTCCAAGAAGTTAAACACAGCTTGGAGGTTTTTTTATTGAGCATTTACCACCAGCTATTTTTTATTTCAGCGATCTCTTAAAATAAAAGCTTATTTTTGCATCAAATACAACATTATGGCAGGAACAGCAACAACTCCCACAAAAAAACTTCACCCTAGAAATAAACATCTTGATGCATACGATTTTGCGAAATTAATCAAAGTCGTTCCTGAACTCAAACCATTCATTTTTGTTAACGATTACCGAACAAAAACAATAGATTTTACAAATCCAGAAGCAGTAAGACATTTAAATAAAGCATTGCTTCAGCAATACTATAACATTCAATATTGGGATATTCCGAAAGAGAACCTTTGCCCTCCTATTCCAGGGCGGGCAGACTACATTCATTACGTTGCTGACATATTAGCGAAAGGCAACAATAATGAAATTCCAAAAGGAAAACAAGTTAAAATCCTTGATATCGGAGTTGGCGCAAATTGTATCTACCCAATTGTCGGTCATCACGAATACGGTTGGTCATTTGTAGGTTCAGAAATTGTAAAGAAAGCGTACAAAAATGCCATTGAAATCGTTCGGTTAAATCCAGAACTTAAAAACAATGTGCAGATTAGATTACAGAATAACCCCAAAGCTATCTTCAAGGATATCATTCTCGAAAATGAAAAATATGATATGGTGATCTGTAACCCACCATTCTTTTCCTCTCAATTAGAAGCATTGGCACAAGCAGACCGCAAAATAAAAAGTTTAAAGCCCGCTGAGCAAGAAAATATCGTTCAAAGTTTTGCAGGTCAAGGAAGCGAACTGTGGTGCGATGGTGGCGAAAAAGCTTTTATCGGACGAATGATTTTTGAAAGCCAATTTTATAAAGATCAAGTAAAATGGTTTTCGACATTGGTAGCTCACCGCGAAGATATCAGAGGTTTACAACACAAGCTTAAAAAGCTGAATGTAACCGAAATGGAAGTCATCCGAATGGAACAGGGAAATAAAGTTGGTAGAATCCTTCTCTGGAGATTCTAGCAGATATAAAAAAAGCTCTAAACAATGTTTAGAGCTTTTTTTATATCTAGTCATGATGCACGTTAAGAAATACTTTCTTTATTCAATTTAGAGTGCTTATATCCATAAAGGAAATAAATAACTAATCCACCAATAAGCCAAATAATAAAGATAATCCAGTTACTCGCTCCCAATTCTGTCATTAAATAAAGATTAATCAAAATACCAGTTACCGGCAATAAAGAGAAATTCATTTTAAAACTATAAATGCTAAGTCCTAACCAGGTTAACCAAAAAATTATGATCAACACCTTATGTTCGATTATCTCCATAAAAGTCAGGTTCTTCCATTCTAATAGGATTGCCTGTCCATAAATCCACATCAAAACAATAGCACCCAGTAAGCCTAGACCAACTAAATATTTACCATTTACATAAGGAACTCTAAATTTTGACTTTTCAGATAATCCAGAATAATCCATATAAAGAACACCCGCACATACCATAATAAAGGCAAAGAAAGTACCTACACTTGTTAAATCGACAAAAAAATCCATCTTAAAAAACAATGATGGAACTCCCACAACGATACCTGTTACTATAGTTGCATAAGAAGGGGTTCGATATTTAGGATGTATACGTGCAAAGCGTTTAGACATCAGCCCATCCCGGCTCATCGTCATCCAGATCCTCGGTTGCGCCAATTGGTACACCAATAATGCACTTGTAATGGCAATTACGGAAGTAACCGATATAACACCAGCCATATAATCAAACCCAACATACTTAAACACAAAAGCTAAAGGATCTTTTACATTCAACTCCGTGTAATTAACCATACCCGTTAATACGAGGGTTATAGCGACATATAAGACCGTACAGATTACTAAACACCAGATCATCGCCTTAGGTAAATCACGTTGCGGATTCTTACATTCCTCTGCGGTCGTTGAAATCGAATCAAAACCAATAAAAGCAAAAAACACAGCCGCAACACTTCCCATAACACCGTGCATTCCGTTTGGAGCAAAAGGTGTCCAGTTTTCCGGTTTCACATAAAAGATACCCCCAAAAATTACAGCCAATATAATCCCGACTTTGATCATAACCATGATCGCACTAGCACGTTGTGATTCTTTAATCCCAATATAGACTAAAGCAGTTACTAGTACAGTAATAATACCTGCAGGGAGATCAAAGATGATTGGTACTCCTCCGATTCGCGGAGCGCTTAAATAAGCTTCTAATCCATGCTTATCTGCTGCCGTCAACGCATTTGCACCGTGCTCAGCAAGCTTTTGTGATGCGTCCAATGCATAGCCAGGAGCCATCGATAACCAAGCGGGTATATGTATCCCAAACCCTTCCAGCATCGAAGCAAAATACTGAGACCAGGAAATTGCAATTACGGTGTTAGAAACAGCATATTCCAAAACTAAAGCCCACCCGATAATCCAAGCAAATAATTCCCCAAAGGCAACATATGCATAAGTATAAGCACTTCCCGAAACTGGAACTGTACTGGCAAACTGAGCATAAGACAAAGCCGTAAAAACACAGGCAAAAGCTGTAAAAATAAACAGAAGTGAAACCGCAGGTCCCCCCTCATAGCTTGCTAGGCCGATTGTGCTGAAAATTCCTGCACCGACAATAGCCGCAATACCTAGTGAAACCAAATCTCTTACTCCGAGTACCTTTGCAAGTCCTGAACCCTCACCATGTTGCGAGTCGTAGATAATCTGATCAACACTTTTCTTACGAAAAAGTCTTTTAAACATGTAGTTTATGTTAATATGTTAAGTAATTTGCTACGAAAATAAAAAAAAATAATACGGATAATAGTAATGCATGACAAATACTATTCAAAATCTATCATTTCATAATGAATATATTGATAGATGTCATGAAAATCCTTCATATTTTCTTTTACATAAAGGCTCAATTTACTGCTTAACGACAAAACTTGATCTTCATGAACATCAAAAGACCATAAACGTTTGCAAATCTGAAATAACGCACGGGTAACCTGTATCAGATCCGTATATTCATAAATGTATTGAGAGGCAATAAATCTATCAAAAAAAGCATCAAACTTCGCGACATCCTTTAGTTCACTAGTAACTAGAAAAGATCGTAAAGAGTTACGGTCTACCCGCTCAAGAGCGGTATAAAACTTAGCAATAGAAATAGCTTTATGTTGAATTAAAAGATGATCTAATAACAGTTCCAGTGCGATATGCGCAAAAAAAGAAGGCCTAATCGGAAGTCCGATCAATTCATTCTTGACAGATTCTTTGATCTCATGTGTATGGTGGAAAAAGTAATCCGAATTGTGGAACAGACGGTCAACTTCAATATGCCCATTCCACCCTTTAAGCAATTCCGATTGTAACGGTTTGGCTCCTATCTGATCTTCAAAATTATTGGGTTTGAGGATAAAGGCCTTATCGGCATTTTTCAATAGATCAGGTAATAAGCTACCAACAACTCTTTCAGGAGTCGTCGCAAAACGTTCAAAATAAAAGTGTGATAAAAAATTCATAACAGCATTTTTATACCTACCGTAGTCATTTAACGAGAAATATTCACTCAATATACAGCTTAATCTCTTATATTTGTGGCTTATATTAAAAATTTTTAACCCATTTTACACAATGAGCTTTGTAGAAGAATTACGCTGGAGAGGCATGCTTCAAGACATTATGCCCGGAACTGAGGACTTACTAAATAAAGAAAAGGTATCTGGTTATATTGGTTTTGATCCAACAGGAGACTCTTTACACGTAGGTCACTTGACACAAATCATGACGTTGATACACTTCCAAAATGCAGGACACAAGCCTGTTGCTTTGGTTGGTGGTGCGACAGGAATGATTGGAGACCCTTCATTCAAATCTGCAGAACGTAACTTATTGGACGAACACACATTAAATCACAATGTGAACTGTTTGAAAACTCAGTTAGGTAAATTCCTTGCATTTGGAGAAGGTGAAAATGATGCCAAAATGGTTAACAATTACGATTGGTTTAAAGATTTCAAATTTTTAGATTTTATTCGTGATGTTGGTAAATTAATTACTGTTAACTATATGATGTCTAAAGATTCTGTAAAAAAACGTTTGGAAGGTGAAAACGGCCTTTCGTTTACAGAATTCTCGTACCAATTGATTCAAGGATATGACTTCTATTATCTATGGAAACATCACAACTGTAAAGTACAAATGGGAGGTTCCGATCAGTGGGGAAATATCGTAACGGGTACAGAATTTATCCGTCGCCAAGATCAAGGGACTGCTTTTGCTATCACAACACAGTTAATTAAAAAAGCTGATGGCCAAAAATTTGGTAAAACTGAATCCGGAGCGGTATGGTTAGATCCTAAGAAAACATCACCATACAAATATTACCAGTTCTGGTTAAATACTTCGGACGATGATGCTAAAAATTGGATTAAGATCTTTACTTTAAAATCTAAAGAAGAACTTGATAACATCATTGCCGAGCACGATGCAGCTCCACATACAAGAGCAGTACAAAAAGCCTTAGCAAAAGACATTACTATCCGTACACACTCGGAAGAAGCATATGAAACAGCAATCAAAACTTCTGATTTCTTATTCGGCAATGGTACGCTTGAATTCTTAAATGGATTAGATCATGAAGCTATTTTAGATGTATTCGAAGGTATTCCGCAATTCAATGTTTCACCAGAAACTTTGAGCAGTGGTATTAACATATTAGATCTACTAGCAGTCAACACACAGGTATTCCCTTCTAAAGGTGAAGCGCGTAAAATGCTACAAGGTGGTGGTGTGTCAATCAACCGCGAAAAAGCGACAGATATTGAACAAGTAATCAATGCTTCTCACTTGATTAATGATAAATATATCATTGCACAAAGAGGAAAGAAAAACTACTATTTAATTATAGCGGAATAAACTTTTTTAATTACATAAAATAAAAATGACCGACTTGATCGGTCATTTTTATTTTATGAACTTTTACTATCTTTACACTTTAAAAAAATTACATATCCAAACAGACATTAAGTTAGATGAGAAAAATCGCATTAATAAGCCTGCTGTATCTTATAACGTGTACTTTTAGTTATGCACAAGTAAACATTCAAACACTTTATACAAAAAATAACGAAGTAACAAAAGAGTTAGATAAAGCATATTATGTACGTCTTGTCAGCATTCCAGATCAAAATACAAAAGATACCTTAGTTGAAGAATTTTATCTTTCTAATAATGCACTCAAATTGCAAGGAAAAGTAACCAATATCTCCGGAACAAAATTTAAAGGTAAGAAATACGAAATGTTTGAAAATGGGAATCTCAAATCAGAGCAGATGTATTCAAATTATTCAGAACAGATCGATACGGCATTCTACTATCATCAAAATGGTAAAATAAAATGTATTCTATATTATCCCTTTGCGATCGATAAAAAAGGTAAATATAAAATTGAAGAACCGCTTTATTTAGCCTACGCAGATTCAACAGGAAAGATCCTGCTAAAAGAGGGCAATGGTTTCGCTGTATCAGATAACTCCTATAGCTACGAAGAAGGTTACTATGTCAATCACAAAAAACAAGGTGATTGGAAGGGGCACTTTAATGGAAAGCGATATACCTTTACAGAAACTTTCACAGAAGGTAAACTGATTTCAGGCATCACAACAGATTCAATAGGAAATAGAACACCTTATGATTCAATTACGGGCTGGAAAGAACCCACCTATCCAGGAGGTATTAACACATTGATGCAGTATATTGGGCGAAATTATGATTACCCTATGCAAGCATTACATGCTGGTGTAAATGGTATCGTAGAGATCGAATTCGTTATCGATAAAAGTGGAGAACCCCGTGATTTCAAACTTAAAAGAGATCTCGGTTATGGAACCGGAGAAGCAGGACTGAGAGTCGCTAAAAAGATGAAAAAATGGGAACCAGGACGACAAAGAGGTATACCTGTCAATGTTAAATACGTACTTCCAATTCGATTAAATACAGTACAGAGATAAAAAAGCCTGTTCTTTTCAGAACAGGCTTAGTTATTATAATCAACCACAATTATAACCAGATCTTCTACTTATTTATGCTTAACAATTTGGAAGCTATATTTTTTATTGGCATCGCTACTTGACTTCAAACCTGCGGCATAAATGGTATAAACTTCCTTATCTTCAGGTTTAAAATCTCCTAACAATTCAGTCATACCAACACCATTTATTTTCAGTTTATATACATCAGCAATTTTAATATTCTTAAAAGGGGCCAATTCTTTATAAGCTTTATCTTTAACAGCTAAACTATCAACATCATTTAATGTAAGCGTCAACTTAGATGCTTCAGGACTCAAATTCATAAATCTAAATTTTGCATATCCTGTTTTCAAAGTTCCAAAATCATCTTCAGTAGCTAATACATCAACTTTATCTTTACCGATCACATAGAGGCTGTAAAATTTACCTGGAGTAAAATCTACTTTTTTACTCACTAGGGCTGTATCTCCAGGAGTTGATTTCGGATCAAATACCCGCACGAGTCTACTACCAGGATATGCATTTTTATAACTCAAAACGCGATTAAAGGAGAAAACACCCTCCCAGTTATTATTCAATTTATTCTGGTCGAGACCAATATCTAATCCTTCAGATCCAGGTACAGCATTCACAGCAGACACAGCCGAGATTTCCACATAAGCGTAATCATCATCCAGCTTATTACATGAATTTAATGTCAGCATAAAAACCATTATACTGATTCCAAAAAATAATGCTTTTTTCATTTTCATTTTTTATTTACAACAAAATTCAACGATCGTCTCATTAAAAAACGTATGTTAGAAACAAAATGCTACAAGAAAAAATAAAAGGTTTAGTAAGCCAATTAAATTTCCTCCTAAATACTTAAGTTTGTATGAAGGATAACTGTGAAAATTCATGTCAAATAAAGGAAATACATTTAGACCATCTAGCGCTAATACATCATTTAAAAGGAGTCAAAAAAAAGAAGCTCCCAATAATAAGAAAGTAGAAAATAAAGAAGAAGCTCCCGCTAGAGACTTATCAGAACTGCAACAAAAATTAATTAAAATTTTAGGGGCTTTCCTGATACTATGTGCGATATTATTGGGGATAGCTTTTGTTTCATATTTATTCACGTGGTCTGAAGATCAAAGCTATATTGCAACCAATAATGGTGGTTGGGGCGTAGTGATGAATACAGCGGAAGAAATTGATAATCCCGATGTAGAACTACCTGTAGTACAAAATAGATTGGGAAAATATGGTGCATTATTTGCAAACCAATTTATTTACAATTGGTTTGGCATTGCGTCCTTCCTCTTTGTACTGGTTTTCTTTGTAATCGGGTATAAATTATTGTACAAAAAATCAATATTACCAGTTTACCGTACCATTATATACTCTTTTATCGCGATCGTATTTATATCTGTTACATTAGGTTTCTTGCATAGCTTCATTACAAAAGTGCCTCACATCTTAGAAGGTAAGTTTGGTTTCTGGACTAATAAATTATTAGAAGCTCAAATTGGAACAGTTGGTGTTGCCGGAATCTTAATCTTTGCCTATTTGACGACATTGATACTGGTATACAACCTAGATCTAAAATTTAGTATTTTCGACTCGCGTAAAAAACAAGATGAGGAAGATGAAAATTTTGATACGGAAGAAGAAGAAACAAACTACACAAACTCCATCCGTACAGCAGAACCATCAGTATCTGAACCATTAATTAATAGAAGGGAAACCTATACACCTGCACCTAGTCTGAATGACAAATTTCAATCGAGTAGAAATGCTGATATTCAATTAAATGAAGAATTCACTTCTCCTCATAAAGAAATCATTTTACCTGTTTCGGAAATTAAACCAGAGAAC
Organism: Sphingobacterium sp. JUb56; assembly: GCF_014191365.1. NCBI lineage: Bacteria > Pseudomonadati > Bacteroidota > Sphingobacteriia > Sphingobacteriales > Sphingobacteriaceae > Sphingobacterium > Sphingobacterium sp. JUb56. The sequence goes on from NZ_JACHWL010000002.1 coordinate 504,279, forward strand.
AAAGTGCTCATCCCATTCGAAATCGAAGAACCAACTCCAACGGATGAGGATACGAATATAATGAATGAAAATACCGTTTCATTTACGGTAGACGAACCTCTTCAAATAGATCCTATTGTAGAAGAAAAACCGGTACAAAGTCATGAATTAGAAGTAGAATCACCTAAAGAAGAAAAGACGATTACGGCTAATGATCTAGTTGCACAATTCGGTCAGTATGATCCTAAATTAGATTTATCAGGATATCAACATCCAACCTTAGATCTATTAAAAGATTATGGAACTGGAAAAATCACGATCAACCAGCAAGAGCTGGAGGCCAACAAAAATAGAATTGTTGATACCTTACGTAATTATAATATTGAGATTGAACATATCAAGGCTACAATCGGTCCTACGGTAACATTATATGAAATCATTCCTAAACCTGGAGTACGTATTTCAAAAATCAAAAATCTAGAAGACGATATTGCACTGAGTTTAGCGGCTTTAGGTATCCGTATTATTGCTCCGATGCCGGGAAAAGGAACTATTGGTATCGAGGTCCCTAATAGCAATCCTGAAATGGTTTCCATGAAATCAATTATTGCAACAGAAAAATTCCAAAAGACGGATATGGACTTGCCAATCGCCTTAGGGAAGACAATTTCGAATGAAGTTTATATTGCCGATTTAGCGAAAATGCCCCACTTACTGGTAGCCGGTGCTACAGGACAAGGTAAATCCGTAGGTATCAATGCGATCTTAACATCGCTACTGTACAAGAAACATCCTGCAGAATTAAAGTTTGTATTGGTCGATCCAAAAAAAGTAGAGCTTTCTTTATTCAAAAAAATAGAGCGACACTTTCTCGCGAAATTACCAGGAGAAGAAGATGCTATTATCACAGATACAAAGAAGGTTATCAACACATTAAACTCACTTTGTATTGAAATGGATCAACGTTATGACTTGCTAAAAAATGGACAAGTACGTAATTTGAAAGAATATAATGCAAAATTTGTCAATCGCAGATTAAACCCTGAGGAGGGTCATCGATTCTTACCCTTTATAGTTCTTATTGTAGATGAGTTTGCCGATCTGATGATGACAGCTGGTAAAGAAGTTGAAACACCGATTGCACGTTTAGCACAATTGGCACGTGCGGTAGGTATTCACTTGGTAATTGCCACCCAACGTCCTTCAGTCAATATCATTACAGGTACGATTAAAGCCAATTTCCCGGCACGTTTGGCATTCCGTGTATTATCTAAAGTAGATTCACGTACTATTTTAGATTCAGGAGGTGCAGATCAATTAATTGGTCGTGGAGATATGCTTTTATCAACAGGTAGTGACTTGATTCGTATTCAATGTGCATTTGTAGATACTCCAGAAGTCGAAATGATTTCTGACTTTATCGGAGGTCAACGTGGATATCCATCCGCATTTATGCTACCTGAATATGTTGATGAAAGTGGCGATGGTTCAGGTTCTACAGATTTTGATTTCTCAGACAGAGATCAATTATTTGAAGAAGCAGCACGCCTAATTGTTATGCATCAACAGGGGTCAACCTCACTCATCCAGCGTAAATTAAAGCTGGGGTACAATAGAGCTGGGAGAATAATTGATCAGTTAGAGTCCGCAGGAATCGTTGGTCCTTTTGAAGGAAGCAAGGCCCGTGAAGTACTCTATCCCGATGAATATTCTTTAGAACAGTTTTTAGAAACATTAAGGAAGGATTAAAAGATGAAAAAAACAATGGGCATCATGCTAGGTTTTATAACCTTAGCAGTCGCAACTCCAGCACTGGCACAACAAGATGCTGCTGCAAAAAAAATATTGACTGAAGTAAGTAAAAAGTATGATAGTTACCAAACGGTACAAGCGAACTTTTCATTTTCAGCAATTCAGGGTTCAAATAAATCGGCCTACACCGACGCAGGGACACTCTATTTAGATAAGAAAAACAATAGATATCATATTACGATGAATAGTCAGGAAATGATATCAGATGCAAAGAGCTTATATACTATTTTGAAAGAAGAAAAAGAAGTTCAGATTGCAGCAATAGAGAATAGCACAGATGCAATAGATCCTAGTAATATTTTTAGCTTTTATAAAACCGGATTTAAATATAACTTGGTTGCAAATGAAAAAGCTGGAAACACACTTTTAAATGTCGTTCATTTAACACCAACTGATAGCAAAAAGAACTATTCTAAGATAAAACTCCGCATCAATAGAGCAACAAAACTGATATATGATGCGACTATCTATGATAAAAACGGTGGTCAATACAGTTACACGATTAAGAGTCAGGTTTCTAATAAGAATCTGGACAACAGTTTATTTAGCTTTAACAAAAGCAAATACAGCGGTTATGAAATTGTAGACCTCAGATAGGTAGAACAGACTCTAGAAAAAAAGGCTTGAATTATATAATTCAAGCCTTTTTCTTATAACATATTCTCATTTGGATCTTTCTGATCCGTTCGGTTCGCATATCGCGTATAACCATGTTTTTCAGGATTCTCGATAATCTCTTTCATCGAAATCAACTTATAGACATAAGAACCAGTTTCATTATTCAACTTTAAATTGTAATAACTATCCTCTTTCTGGCGTCTAATAGAACCCTTTAAGCTTCCTCCACCTACATTATAAGCAGCAGCTACAAGAGTCCAGTTTCCAAACTGCTTATAAAGTGATTTAATGTACTTAGCAGCGGCATGAGTAGACTTCGTCAAATCTCGTCTCTCATCAACATTTCCATTCACTTTCAATCCATAAAGTCTAGCAGTTGCAGGCATAAACTGCCAGTAGCCACCAGCCCCTTTAGAAGAAACGACTCCTCGATCCAATCCACTTTCTACCAATGGAACGTACTTAAAGTCTTCAGGAATACCGTAGGATGCTAAAATCTTCTCAATCTGCGGCAGATAGGCCTCTGCTTTTTTATGTAGACTGTAAGAGCCTCTCTTTTTGAAAGAGAAGTTTTTAAAATATCGCAACAACTTGCTTTCAACATGTGGCCGATTTATCGGCAACGTATCATTGGCAAATGTCAACGAACTCAAATAATGATCATTATTATTATCATTATTTTCATTTTTCTCCTTTTCATCTTCCCCATTAGAAAGATTACTTGGCGCTTTCACAGTAATGATCTTATCATCACCTGCAGCAATTGTGTTTGGGTTTGAGTACAATTTTGACAACACTAACGCCGACAAAATCAGACTACAACATAATACTTTTTTTCTAAACATTCACTCCCTTAATGCTACCCTATCCACGATAAAATCGATCAAAAAATAGCTTGGTACAAATTCAAGGCTACAAAGATAAAGACTATTTACTTAAAAAACAAACACTTAACCTTTTCAAGGTTTAAACATGTTTCAAGCTTGATTTTTTTGTAACTTTTCATCCCTCAAAAAAAAAAATAAATTTATTTCTAGAAAAAAAGAAAATTATGGGTAACTTTGCCGTTCACATTATTTTATAGTAATAAGATGCCATTCAGCAATAAAAGGAACAGTCGTGATGACAAGTCCAAAAACTCAAGAAGTACCTCAGAAAACTTCAAACCAAGAGGCGATCGTTCAAAGGATGATAGATCCTCTAATTTCAAAGAAAACAAAAGACCGAGAAGTTCATCATTCGGCAATAAAGATAACACAGACAGACCATATAATAACGACAAAAAATCTTTTGGAGGTGATAGACCTTTCAAAAAATTTGATGGCGAAAACTCCGATAGAAAAAGAAGCTTTGACAAACCCTTCAATAAAGAAGGTAAATCTTTTGGCGGTGACAGACCTTTCAGAAAAGAGGGTGATAGCTCCGACAGAAAAAGAAGCTTTGACAAACCTTTTAACAAAGAAGGTAGATCTTTTGGTGGTGATAGACCTTTCAGAAAAGAGGGTGATAGCTCCGACAGAAAAAGAAGCTTTGACAAACCTTTCAACAAAGAAGGCAGATCTTTTGGTGGTGATAGACCTTTCAGAAAAGAAGGCGAAAGTTCCGACAGAAAAAGAAGCTTTGATAAACCTTTCAACAAAGAAGGCAGATCTTTTGGTGGTGATAGACCGTTCAGAAAAGAAGGTGAAAGTTCCGACAGAAAAAGAACTTTTGACAAACCTTTCAACAAAGAAGGTAGATCTTTTGGCGGTGAGAGACCTTTCAGAAAAGAAGGTGATAGCTCCGACAGAAAAAGAACTTTTGACAAACCTTTTAACAAAGAAGGCAAATCTTTTCAAAAATCTGATGGTGATCAAACTGACTTCAAACGTCCAGCTAGAGACAAATCAGATAGACAATATAAATCTTCTTATAAAAAATTCAATAATGACGAAGATCGTAAAGAGGGTTCTACTGAAAGAAGATCAACAGAAAGACCTCAACGTTCAAAATCTTCTCAAAATGACGGCCTAATTCGTTTAAATCGTTATATCGCTAATTCTGGAGTATGTTCTAGAAGAAAAGCCGATGAATTAATCGCAGCTGGCGTTGTTAGTGTTAATGGTGAAGCCGTTACTGAATTAGGTGCTAAAGTAGATCCAGCTAAAGACGACGTTAAATATAATGGTGAGCGTTTGAAACGTGAAAAAATGGTTTATGTCCTATTAAATAAACCTAAAGATTACATTACTACTACCGAAGATCCTCAGGAGCGTCACACAGTAATGGAATTAGTTTCAAAAGCTACTAAAGAACGTATCTATCCAGTAGGTCGTTTAGATAGAAATACAACTGGTTTATTATTAATGACAAACGATGGTAATTTAGCTGAAAAACTTTCGCACCCTCGTAATAACATCAGTAAAATCTACAACGTAGAATTGAATAAAAGCTTAACACAAGGTGATTTTAATAAAATTGTTTTCGGTCTTGAACTGGAAGATGGTTTTGTAAAACCTGATGATTTAAGCTACGTAACTGGCGGAAGTAAAAGAGAAGTTGGTGTTCAGATCCATAGTGGTAAAAATCGCATCGTAAGACGTATTTTTGAATCGTTAGGATATGAAGTAGTAAAACTAGACCGTGTTGTATATGCTAACTTGACTAAAAAGGATTTACCAAGAGGTCGTTGGAGATACATTGAAGAGCGCGAGCTAGTTCAATTGAAACATTTAATTTAATATTTACTCCTTTATATAGAAAGCAGCTTCACAGCTGCTTTTTTTATTTGACTCAATTTTTAAATTAGATTATATTGCATAATTTAGCAAAAATAAAATATAACATGACTGATCCAAAAACATTAACATCCGTAGCCGAATTTCATAAAGTTTTCCAGCATCCGATATTAGAAAAACCAACAATCCCAAGTGAAAAACGCAGTGCATTACGTGTATCTCTTATTGCTGAAGAATTAAAAGAGTTGGAAGAAGCTATCCAAAATAATGATCTTGTAGAAGTAGCAGATGCATTATGTGATATACAGTATGTGTTAGCAGGTGCTGTACTTGAATTTGGTTTAAAAGACAAATTTAATGAGCTATTCGAAGAAGTGCAACGTTCCAACATGAGTAAAGCCTGTCAATCCATTGAAGAGGCTGAAGCAACAATAGCACATTACAAAACTTCAAAAGATGTCGATAGTTACTATAAAGAAGTAGATGGTCTATTCTTAGTATTCAGAACAGAAGATAACAAAACATTAAAATCGATCAATTACTCTCCGGCCGATTTAAAATCAATCATAGAAAAATAAAAAAAAGGTTGCTATAATGATAGCAACCTTTTTTTATCCTATATATTTCGAGCCTTGTATGGCCCCTTTACGTTCCAAAGCCTTATCTATGTACGTTTGAATAGCTGATTTCTTCATTCCCCAATTTGGAGCAATCAGTAAATCTTGATCTGCCAACCCAAATAAACGTTGAATAACAATATCCGGTCGCAATAGCGGAATAAATTCTGCTAGAAAGTCACAATATTCATCAATGGAGAAAACATGAAAAGGTTCACGCTTGTACTGAACGCCCATGATCGATCCCTCAACAATATGCAGATGATGCAACTTCACAAATTTAATCTGCGGGTGCTTATTTATTTCATCAGCATATCTTAACATCATTTCATGCGATTCCCAAGGAAAACCAAAAATAGTATGTACACAAATTTCCAATGGACTATTTTCAACTAATTTTAGTGCTTTTTCCAATTCATCATGAGAACAGCCACGGTTAATTCTATTCAAAGTTTCATCATAAATTGATTCCATCCCCATTTCCAGATCAACATCATAACGATCACAATAACTTTCTAACAAAGCTACCTTTTCAAAATCAATACAATCTGGTCTTGTTCCAACAGAAAGACCAATAGTATCTTCAGGACAAACAGCTAAAGCTTCGTCATACATAGCCTTTAAAAAATGTGCAGGAGCATAAGTATTTGTATTGGGTTGAAAATAGATAATGAATTTATCAGCCCGGTACCCTTCTCGCGCTCTTTTAATGCCTTCTTCCACCTGTTCACGAATTGTTGGTAATTTTCGTGCAGATTCAGGTGTAAATGAATCCACATTACAATATGAACAACCGCCATACCCCTTACTTCCATCACGATTAGGGCAAGTAAAATTCCCATCCACAATGACTTTATATACGCGTTGACCATTATATTTCTTTTTCAAGTAAGATCCATAATGATTATATGGCTTTTGTCCTATATCTAATAATGTACTCATAAATACAAAGATAGAAAGATTTCATAGGATTTAATTATTGGAAACACATTATGTCCCTTACAATGATCGAATCTTTACACAATTTAGTATCTTTATAAGTTATATTAGGAAATTATGAAAAGATTAACTCTTAAAGATATCGCAAAAGCGCTAAACTTATCAGCTCCCACCATTTCCAAAGCCTTATCCGATAGTTACGAAATAAATAAAGAAACAAAAGAGAAGATCATTGCTTATGCCCATGAACATAATTACCAGTATAATGCATTAGCTAGAAGTTTAAAAACCGGTAAAACCAATATTATAGGAGTTATTGTTTCGACTATCAGTAATTCATTCTTTTCACAAATTTTGGAAGGAATAGAAGAGTCCTCGCTTTTTCAGAAATACAATATCATTATTATGCAAAGTCGAGAAAGCCCTGCAGTAGAAAAAAAATGTATTGACATCCTATATTCAAAAGGCGTTGATGGTATATTAATTTCACCTGTATCAGATAGTGCTAACTTAAGTTATCTACAACAACTCCATAATGGCAATTGTCCTATTGTTATCTTCGATCGTATCAATAATAATCTACAAACCTTCAAAATAGGAATTGATAATAAAAAAGCAGCACAAAAAGCAACGCAAGAACTTATTGATAGAAACTACAGCAAGATACTGCACATTACAGGAGTTGCTAATGGTGTTACAAATGAAAGACTTCTAGGTTTCCAGGAGGCTTTAAAACAAAATAACATCGCATTTGATGACAAAAAACTACTGAGATGCGATCTATCACAAATTCAAATCGTTGAAGAACAAATCCTAAATAAATTAGAAGAATTAAAAAATGACAATAAAAGTCCTGATGCCATTTTTACTGCTACAGACTTATTGACAAATCGTACAATAGGTTTATTAGCACAACAAAAAATTAAAATTCCATCGGAAATTGCCCTTATTGGATTTTCAAATACGAATTATGCCTTTTCTTTTAATCCACCATTGACCTGCATTTCTCAACCAGCTACAAGAATAGGAAAATTAGCTTTTGAAAAAATGATTCATATTCTAGAATTTCGATTAAAAAAGAGAGAAATTGTCTACGAAACGATAGAACTAGATGCCGCGATTACCATTAGAGAATCTATCTAAACAATCAGAAATGATCATTATATCATAACATAATAAGGGGATATATAATCCCCTTATTATGTTAATGTCCTCCTCTATTTCTTCCATTACCTTTATGGTGCTTGTTATGCCCCTTTTTGTAATGTTTATTATGTCCTTTCTTATGGTGACCGTGATGATGCCCCCGTTGAGGTCTATGACCATGATCATGATAATATCCTACACAAGAACTAACAGATAGCAATAACATTAACCCTCCCAAAAAAATTGCAAATTTTGCCTTCATAAATAACCTATTCTTTTCAGAAAATAGCCAAATACTATACCAAAAGAGTCCATCGATAAAAATTACAGCTGTTTCATCTCATAACATCCTGTTTATAAAGTAGTTTATGCAACAAATAAATCTGACATAATAAATTACAACTAAATAGGAGATCAGATTAAGCTTAATAATTGGATGAACTCATCAACCAGCAAAAGCCATATATGCTGTCATCGTTATAATCTTGGCAAAATAAATCCGATATAGGAATTCTAAAAGTACCATATATATACCTAAAAAGTCAATACAAGTACAAAAAAAGGTAGATGTTTTATTTACTCATTATCTCTGCAGCAAGATCATCCTTGTATTCTTTAATTGATATTGCCAGATCCTTTTTTAATGCAATTAATAGTTCGCTATTTTCAAACTCACTATAAATATTATTCAATTCTTGAGGATCTTTCTCAAGATCGTAAAGTTCCCAAAAATCTTGTTCTCCATAAAAACGAATCAACTTAAACTTTGCAGTTCTGATACCAAAATGTGGCATCACACGATGAGGTTGTGGATATTCATAATAATGATAATAAATTCGATCGCGCCAAGATACTTCATCATTTTTTAAAAGATCAAAAAAAGATTTTCCTTGAATTTCTTTTGAAGCAGGAGCATCTGCCATCGCTAACAATGTGGGAGCCCAATCAATATTCAAAACAGGCTGTTCAATGACTGTACCCGCTTTGATAACCCTAGGATAGCGGATCATAAAAGGAGTTCTCAAAGATTCTTCATATATGAAGCGCTTATCAAACCATCCATGTTCGCCTAAATAAAACCCTTGGTCCGAACCATAAATAACAATCGTATTTTCAGCCAAACCATTGTCATCCAAGAAATTCAAAATCTTTCCGATATTACGATCCAGCGCCTTAGCTGTAGAGAAGTAATCGCGCATGTAACGTTGAAATTTCCACTCTGCGAGCTTCTTACCGGTTAGTTTTCTATCATTGAATTCTTTACTTATCCGATCACCGTAATAAGCACGGTAAGCATTACGTTGGTTGCTATCCAATCGGCTATAAATCCAGTCGGTTTCATAATCAACATTTACTTTCAGATCAAAGCCCAGTTTCATTGTTCCTGAAATACTCATATCCTGATGAGCTGCAGCTTTCCTATTCTCATAAGTATCGTAGAAAGTTGACGGAACTGGAAAAGTAACATCATCATATGCTCCGAGATCTTCTAATGCAGGCAGCCACTCGCGATGTGTGGCTTTCTCACCGATTACAAGAAAAAATGGTTTATCCTTATCTCTTTTTTCTATCCAGTCCTTTGAAAGGTCTGTAATAATATCTGTGACATAACCTTTATGATTAACCGTATCATTCGCCTGTGTAATAAAATCTGGATTAAAATAATGACCTTGATCAGGAAGAATAGTCCAATAACTGAATGCGTCCTGAGGTAATGTTTCCAGATGCCATTTTCCTATCCATGCAGTTTGATATCCAGATTCAGCTAAAGATCTGGAGAAAATAAACTGATTAATATTGAATTTTTTGTCATTTGAAATAAAACCATTCACATGACTATACTTACCCGTTAATAGCGCTGCTCGACTAGGACCACAAATAGAATTGGTTACAAAAAAATTATTAAATAAAGCACCTTCATTAGCGATCCGGTCAATATTAGGAGTTTTTGCTAATTTATTGCCATATACACCGATTGCTTTATTCGTATGATCATCTGACAAGATAAAAATAATATTCGGCTTCTTATGTTTCACATCCTGAGCTGGACTAGCATATGAAAACCATATGGGTATAAATAATGCGAAGAGTTTATAAAAAGTAGGTTGTGACATATTGATCAAAATTATTCTTAAAGATAAGATAATCTTGATAAAAAAGGTATAAACACAAAAAAGCCTCTGCTGTATAGCAAAGGCTTCTGTATAAAAAAAGGCACCGACCTACTCTCCCACCTGTTACGGCAATACCATCGGCTCTGGCGGGCTTGACTTCTCTGTTCGGAATGGGAAGAGGTAGACACCGCCGATATAGGCACCTAAAATGTTTTTATGTGATATATGCTCTATAAAAAGCATTATCTATAGACAATTGAAAGAAAAACTAAAAGAGGAAGACAACAGTGTTTGCGTTGCTTGAGAAAGCTTCGGGTGATTAGTATTGCTCAGCTATGGTATTTCTACCTTTACACCTGCAACCTATCAACGTAGTAGTCTACTACGGCCCTATAAGGAAGTCTCATCTCGTGGCTAGTTTCGCACTTAGATGCTTTCAGCGCTTATCTATTCCCGACGTAGCTACCCAGCCGTACACCTGGCGGCATAACTGGTTTACCAGCGGTCAGTCCATCCCGGTCCTCTCGTACTAAGGACAGATCCACTCAAACTTCCAACGCCCACAACAGATAGGGACCGAACTGTCTCGCGACGTTCTGAACCCAGCTCGCGTGCCACTTTAATGGGCGAACAGCCCAACCCTTGGGACCTTCTCCAGCCCCAGGATGTGACGAGCCGACATCGAGGTGCCAAACCTCCCCGTCGATATGAGCTCTTGGGGGAGATCAGCCTGTTATCCCCAGCGTACCTTTTATCCTTTGAGCGATGGCCCTTCCATACAGAACCACCGGATCACTATGTCCGTCTTTCGACCCTGTTCGACTTGTTGGTCTCACAGTCAAGCAAGCTTATGCCATTGCACTCCTCGTACGGTTACCAAGCGTACTGAGCTTACCTTTGAAAGCCTCCGTTACCTTTTTGGAGGCGACCACCCCAGTCAAACTACCCACCAAACAATGTCCTCGACATGATCGAGTTAGAAACCGAATACAGAAAGGGCGGTATTTCAAGGTTGATTCCATGACTCCTGGCGAAGCCACTTCAACATCTCCCGCCTATCCTACACATCCTGTACCCAATTTCAATGTTAAGCTATAGTGAAGGTGCATGGGGTCTTTCCGTCCCGTTGCGGGTAATCGGCGTCTTCACCGATACCACAATTTCACCGAGCTCATGGCTGAGACAGCGCCCAGATCGTTACACCATTCGTGCAGGTCGGAACTTACCCGACAAGGAATTTCGCTACCTTAGGACCGTTATAGTTACGGCCGCCGTTTACTGGGGCTTCGATTCAATGCTTCTCTTGCGATGACATCCCCTCTTAACCTTCCAGCACCGGGCAGGTGTCAGGCCTTATACTTCATCTTTCGATTTTGCAAAGCCATATGTTTTTGTTAAACAGTCGCCTGGGCCTTTTCACTGCGGCTTCTCCATCGCTGGAGGAAGCGCCCCTTCTCCCGAAGTTACAGGGCCATTTTGCCGAGTTCCTTAGCCATGATTCACTCGAGCACCTTAGGATTCTCTCCTCGACTACCTGTGTCGGTTTACGGTACGGGTTTTTATAACCTGAAGCTTAGCGGGTTTTCTTGGAAGTCTGTTTACCTGCTCTATCAGCGCCGCCGAAGCTTTGCTGTACTATTGGGTTTCAGCAGGGTCGGCGGATTTGCCTACCGTCCCTATACCTACGCCTTTTAACGAACTATTCCGTCAGTTCGCGGCAGTGTCACTACTCCGTCACCACATCGCAGTTATAAAAAGTACTGGAATATTAACCAGTTGTCCATCGGCTTACTCCCTTCGGATGCGCCTTAGGCCCCGACTAACCCTGATCCGATTAGCGTTGATCAGGAAACCTTAGTCTTTCGGTGGGCGGGTTTCTCACCCGCCTTATCGTTACTTATGCCTACATTTGCTTTTCTATCAACTCCACGGCCCATTACCAGACCGCTTCTCCGTAAATAGAATGCTCCCCTACCAGACATACATATAATGCATGAATCCATAGCTTCGGTAATACACTTGATGCCCGTTTATTATCCACGCCCGACCGCTCGACTAGTGAGCTGTTACGCACTCTTTAAATGAATGGCTGCTTCCAAGCCAACATCCTAGCTGTCTGTGCAGTCGGACCTCGTTAGTTCAACTTAGCGTATATTTAGGGACCTTAGCTGATGGTCTGGGTTCTTTCCCTCTCGGCCTTGGACCTTAGCACCCAAAGCCTCACTGCCGGCCATATCTTATAGCATTCGGAGTTCGTCTGGATTTGGTAGGATTTGACTCCCCCGCACCCAATCGGTAGCTCTACCTCTATAAGACTCCATGCCGACGCTGTTCCTAAAAACATTTCGGGGAGTACGAGCTATTTCCCAGTTTGATTAGCCTTTCACCCCTACCCTCAGGTCATCCGGAAACTTTTCAACGTTTATCGGTTCGGTCCTCCATTACATGTTACTGCAACTTCAACCTGCCCAAGGGTAGATCACAAGGTTTCGCGTCTACCTCATCTGACTATGCGCCCTATTAAGACTCGCTTTCGCTTCGGCTGCGTGGCTGAACCACTTAACCTTGCCAGACAAGAGTAACTCGTAGGCTCATTATGCAAAAGGCACGCCGTCACTGGACCTGCCAGCTCCGACCGCTTGTAAGCACACGGTTTCAGGTTCTTTTCACTCCTCTGTTCGAGGTTCTTTTCACCTTTCCCTCACGGTACTAGTTCACTATCGGTCTCTCAGGAGTATTTAGCCTTATCAGATGGTGCTGACAGATTCCCACAGGGCGTCTCCGACCCCGCGGTACTCAGGGTACTGCTAGGCTAGCATTCTATACGTGTACAGGGCTATCACCGTGTATCGCTGGGCTTCCCATCCCATTCCACTTCTGTTTGCTAATACCATATCGCAGCCCTACAACCCCAACAATGCCGTAACATTATTGGTTTGGGCTCTTTCCCGTTCGCTCGCCACTACTTGGGAAATCATTATTATTTTCTTCTCCTACGCCTACTTAGATGTTTCAGTTCAGCGCGTTCGCGTATTTTACAACATACCTTCAGTATGCTAGGTTGCCCCATTCGGAAATCTTCGGATCAAACTCACATTTGCTAATCCCCGAAGCTTATCGCAGCTTATCACGTCCTTCATCGCCTCTGAGAGCCTAGGCATCCCCCGTGTGCCCTTATTTACTTTCTTCACCTCATAGCCCTTTTGCTACTATGGGTTGCTTTTGATATATAACCGTGATGCTACGCATTAATCCGTTCGGCCTTGACCGAGGGTCTTCATAATACATCAAGCACATCACAGTATTGTCTCTACTGTTGTCTTCTCTTGTAATTTTTTTTCTTTCAATATGTCAAAGAACTCTTTGTAGCCTTATCGTGAACACAATATCTTAGTGTCCGGGCATACGTGTGGAGAATATCGGAGTCGAACCGATGACCCCCTGCGTGCAAGGCAGGTGCTCTAGCCAGCTGAGCTAATTCCCCGTGGTGTAGATTATAGATTCAGGAACAGAGAAAGTAGACTTTACGTCTCAGATCTCATGTCTGTCATCTCACATCTAGATGGTAGTCCCGAGCAGATTTGAACTGCTGACCCCTACATTATCAGTGTAGTGCTCTAACCAACTGAGCTACGGGACTAGCTTATCATTCTATCTCTCTGGACCATCCATTTTCAGGGATGGGCACATTTCTTCAAATGCTTTTTTATAGTAATCAGTACTTAGATATCAGTAGTTAGATAGAAAATAATCTAAATACTAAATACGCTGTACTAAATACTTTTTTAATCATGTGTATCCGTAACGAGCTTCAATTCCGAATGCTCTAGAAAGGAGGTATTCCAGCCGCACCTTCCGGTACGGCTACCTTGTTACGACTTAGCCCCAATTATCGGTTTTACCCTAACACGCTCCTTGCGGTTACATGCTTTAGGTACCCCCAACTTTCATGGCTTGACGGGCGGTGTGTACAAGGCCCGGGAACGTATTCACCGCGTCATTGCTGATACGCGATTACTAGCGAATCCAACTTCATGAGGTCGAGTTGCAGACCTCAATCCGAACTGTGAACGGCTTTTAGAGATTAGCATCATATTGCTATGTAGCTGCCCGCTGTACCGTCCATTGTAGCACGTGTGTAGCCCCGGACGTAAGGGCCATGATGACTTGACGTCGTCCCCACCTTCCTCACAGCTTACGCTGGCAGTCTGTTTAGAGTCCCCACCTTAATGTGCTGGCAACTAAACATAGGGGTTGCGCTCGTTGCGGGACTTAACCCAACACCTCACGGCACGAGCTGACGACAGCCATGCAGCACCTAGTTTCGTGTCCCGAAGGACTGATCCGTCTCTGGATCATTCACTAACTTTCAAGCCCGGGTAAGGTTCCTCGCGTATCATCGAATTAAACCACATGCTCCTCCGCTTGTGCGGGCCCCCGTCAATTCCTTTGAGTTTCAATCTTGCGACCGTACTCCCCAGGTGGATAACTTAACGCTTTCGCTTGGACGCTTACTGTGTATCGCAAACATCGAGTTATCATCGTTTAGGGCGTGGACTACCAGGGTATCTAATCCTGTTTGATCCCCACGCTTTCGTGCATCAGCGTCAATACTAACTTAGTGAGCTGCCTTCGCAATCGGAGTTCTAAGACATATCTATGCATTTCACCGCTACTTGTCTTATTCCGCCCACTTCAAATAGATTCAAGTCCTACAGTATCAAAGGCACTGCGACAGTTAAGCTGCCGTCTTTCACCACTGACTTATAGGACCGCCTACGCACCCTTTAAACCCAATAAATCCGGATAACGCTTGGATCCTCCGTATTACCGCGGCTGCTGGCACGGAGTTAGCCGATCCTTATTCTTCAGGTACATTCAGCTTCCTACACGTAGAAAGGTTTATTCCCTGACAAAAGCAGTTTACAACCCATAGGGCAGTCATCCTGCACGCGGCATGGCTGGTTCAGAGTTGCCTCCATTGACCAATATTCCTTACTGCTGCCTCCCGTAGGAGTCTGGTCCGTGTCTCAGTACCAGTGTGGGGGATTCTCCTCTCAGAGCCCCTAGACATCGTAGCCTTGGTGAGCCGTTACCTCTCCAACTAGCTAATGTCACGCGAGCCCATCCATATCCTATAAATATTTGATCAAAAACCGATGCCGGTAAATGATGTTATGCGGTGTTAATCTCTCTTTCGAGAGGCTATCCCCCTGATATGGGTAGGTTGCTCACGCGTTACGCACCCGTGCGCCACTCTCATCAGTTTGTAGCAAGCTACTCCCTGAATCCCGTCCGACTTGCATGTATTAGGCCTGCCGCTAGCGTTCATCCTGAGCCAGGATCAAACTCTCCATTGTAAAATGAAGTGTAAGATCAAGACTATTTATAATAAATAGAATTGTCTTGTATTTTAATTTCTAATTCTAAAATTGAACAGGTTGATTTTTTTAACTTTCGTCGTTTCTCAACACTACTCGTTACGTTACATGATTATATTTTTAAAGAACTTCTGTCGCTTCCGCATCTCGCTTCGGCTTTTATGATGTCGGCATTGCGCCGTTATCGATCTTATTCTGTTTCCCTTCGTTTCCGTTGGGACTGCAAAGGTAGAAATCTTTTTGGTTTCTCCAAAATAAATGTGAAAATTTATTTTTTTTGTTTTCCTGCTGTTTCTGCGTTTAACCTGAATTAAACCCTTCTTTTTTCAGTGCCTATCCTTTCGGATCAGCCGTTCCTCCCTTGCGGAGTGGTGCAAAGATAGCGACTTTTTATAATCACTTCCTAATCTTTTCCGGAAATAGTTTACCGTGAACCGGTAAACAGCTTATAACCTGACCGATAAATTTACCCACGACCTATTACAGGGGCTGAGAAACGGACAATCCTGGCTTTAAACTATAAAAAGGGGTAGCGGGGGAACTGTTCGTCCTGAACCGTCTTTTATGGATGCAGTATGCTTTTACGGAATAGCCAAGTGGAAATGATATCTTTTTCGGTACAGCGGCATCATCGACACTATTACTATTACTATTACTATTACTATTACTATTACTATTACTATTACTCTCCGTACAGATACTCCAGAATAAGGCATATTATAACCTGATCAGGAACTGAAAGGGACCTGATTATTACTTAAGCTAGGATTTATAGAGAGATTACTGGGATTTTATAGGGGGTTAATAGGGCTTGACCCCTACTAACCCCCTATAAACCCCCTCTTATCCCCCTGTTATATCTCTACTATATTCGAACAAGATCCCTACTTGCTTATAACATGGTATCATCTCGCTAACAATAGTAGGTTTCTTTTTATTTACTTAAGTACAGTGTGATTTATGATGTTACTAATTACTTTAACGTCGTGCTATCATCTTGTCAAAACAATGCTGCTCCATGAAAAAATCACACCTTGAAATCCCTTTAAATAAATGAAAGCTATAGCGTCCTTACGATGAGCATCGTAATATTAAGGAAAAATAAAATTGAAGTAAAAATCAAAATATACGCAAAGAAGCTCTGATTCATTTTATTCCGGAAAAGGCCTAAAAATAAAAAAGTCATCTCCCTTGAGATGACCTTAATAATCTTATTCCATAAATATTTTAAAAGCCGATTTCTACTTTTTAAAAACCCAAAATCGCTGAAGTGTATAATTAAATCCCAAGGAAACAATAATCTCCACTATTACTTTGGAGACTAATGGATGTAAGTGCCATATATCATCCAATAAATAAATACCACCCGACTTTAATAAAATACTTCCTGCAACTACAACTACAAATTTACCGAGCTGCTGGCCCAACGGGGCGGCAGTATTATTGAAAGACCAATAACGGTTAATAACGAAATTAACAATGGCTCCTAAAGAGCCACTGATTACATTTGAAAATGCTGGAGAAAAACTCAGCACTTTATAACAAAAAGTATAAATACCAAAATCGGAAAGACCACCTACAAAAGCAGATAACTGCGCCTTAAAGAACTCTTTGATTTTTGGGTTCATATCTTATAAATTTTCTGACTCTTTAGTTTTCTTCTCTTCAGCATCTCTGATATCGCCTAAATCTAATAACTTTTTAGTATCAATAGAATTGATAACAAAAAGAATAGCACAGATACCCATCACTAAGTAATGAATTGCACCTACAAAAAACACTTCTATAAGTAAAACAAGACATATAATGACCCTGATTTCTGTAGGCCCAACAATTCCAGCATCTATTGTATACTTATCTGTTACCTTATAACGCAACAAAGAAAGAATCATGGCCCAGCCATACAAAGCTACCAATACAAAACCTGTTAATTCAAAATTACCTTTTGCATAAAATACATACCCCAAACCAATCAGTACCGTACTGATCCAATCCATTACAATATCCAGTGAAAATCCATACCATTTACGCGATTTATTTCTATAAAAAGCAATACGGCCATCAAGAGAGTCCCCGAACCATTGAATAAAAAAGCCTAGAATACCTAGCAGTAGATAATTAATGTCACAATATTGGGCCAAGATAAAACTTGCCATAATCATGACGGATCCAAATAGACCGATCGCTGTCAAACCATCGGACGAAATCCAATTTGGAATACGTGGAACTAAATATGAAATAAATTTCTGTTCCGGATTACTCAATATATTTGTTCTTTTTCTATCTTGAAAAAGTTTTTTATTTATTTTTTGACCACTCATCTCTCTTTTTATTATAACCAATTATTATCACGGTACCACTGAATTGTAACCTTCAGTCCAGCATCCAAATCATAACGCGGTCTATATTGAATATTTTCTTTTGACGAACTGATGTCACATGCCCAACTGGCTGCTGTCAATTCATTTAATCTTTCCGGATACAATACCGGTATGGTGCTGGAATTTTTATAAGCCCGCTCCATAACCTGAGCAACACCTTTCACAAGACTAAATGGAAGATGAAATCTATATAATGATTTTGAAGTGTATTTCTTGAAAATTGTCGCCATTTCATAACGACCATAAACTTGACCGTCTGTAATATTGTAAGATTTTTTATTTCCATTATCGAGAAAACAAGCATTTAAAATAGCATCTGTCAGATCTTTCACAAAGACAAACGTTAATTTTTGTGGCGATTTCCCGATATAGGCATCAAATCCAGCATTTAATGTTTTAAATAAAACAAAAAGATCTTTCTCTTTGGGACCATACACCGCGGTGGGGCGAATAATCGAAAGCTTATTAGCTACATATTTTTCAAGCATGCGTTCTGCTAACACCTTACTTCGACCATAAGCAGTCACAGGATGATACTCATTTTGTTCATTGATAGCTGGTGCATCATAGGCCACCGGGCCAATAGCTGCCAAACTACTGATAAAAACAAAACGTTCAAGAGGAATATTAGCCTGAAATACCGCATCCGCTAAAACTTCAGTATAACCGACATTAACATCAACAAGATCCTGCTCATTCTTCGCTCTAGTCATAGCTGCTCCATGAACAATATAGGCATATTGCTCTTGCTCCAGCAGTTTCAATAATGAATCCTTATCTTTAAAATCAGGATAAACAAATTGATCAACAAAAGACTTTATTTCACTGACATCACTGGTTTTCCGAACAGCTGCATGCACCTCCAAACCTGCCTCACGGGCAGCTTGAACGAGATGATAACCGACAAAACCACTTGCGCCTGTGATTAGGATTTTTTTTCTCATAGCGCTTGCTCATACAAACGATAGCGTTTGTATAATTCTCCATTGATTTGCTCGATGGCGTGATTCATCATATAATTAGTATCAAGCATCCACGAGCATTCTGCTCCTTTGACGGTAAAGCCATCGCCAGAGTTTTTAATTATCCTACCATAAAGGCAGGCTTCTATTCCTAATTTACGATACTCATCCAATACGCCAAGCATCAAAACTCGAATTAGGTTTACCTTTTTCAATCCAAAGAGCAATTTAAAAATCCCAGTCGGCAATAGTCTACCACGTTTGATTTTAATTAGAATCTGATTGATATCCGGAATTCCTAAAGCGAATCCAATGACCTTCCCATCCTTTTCAGCCAATAAAGCATATCGAGGATCAACGATCATTTTCATTTCCTTTGCAGCGTAGTTAAATTCATCTTCCGTAAAAGGCACAAAACCTAAGTTTTTATCCCAAGCTTTATTATAAATCTCCCTAATTCGCTCGGTTTCATTTTTAAAATCCTTCAAGTTCATTTGACGAATCTTAATTCCCGAACGGTTTAATCGTTCTTCCAGTTTCTCCAACAACAGCACAGATCGTTTACTTGCTTTATTTTCCATCACTAGGTAGGCACGCAAATCAACTTTTTTTTGAAAACCTGCTTGAGTAACTAATTCTGGATAATAAGGAAAATTATAAGGCATCATCGCTACAGGTGGGCTATCAAATCCTTCGATCAATAAACCACAAGTATCATTAGTCGTTAAATTAATTGGACCAACAATATTAGTTCCACCTTTAGCTTTCACCCAATCCTTTGCTGCTTGAAACAAAGCATTTGCAACCTCTTGATCGTTAATACAATCAAAAAATCCCCATTGCCCTTCCTGCACTTGATTGAATGCATTATGATTAACATTCCAAATTGCGGCGATACGACCGACCAGTTTTTGATCTTTGTATGCTAAAAATAATTGTGTGGAGGAATGTTTGTAGAAAGGATGCTTACCAGGAGTAAGCAAATCATACTGAGCAAGATATAGCTCTGGTACATAATAAGGATTTTCCGCATATAAACTATGCGGAAAATCTATATATAACCGTTTCTGTTTCTTTGTTTCAACGGGAATAACCTGTATCATAATAGACACTTAGATTAAAGATTCAACATCTGCTAATTTGAAGACTTTTACCATCTTCTCAATAGCTTCATCAATTTGATCAAAGCTATGTGTTGCCATTAAAGAGAAACGAATCAATGATTCTTCTGCAGGAACAGCAGGTGAAACTACTGGATTAACAAAAACCCCATCGTCTTGAAGCATTTTGGTTACCCAGAATGTTTTCTCGTTATTTCTAATAAAGATCGGTAATATAGGGCTTTCTGTAGCACCTAAATCAAATCCACTTTCTAAAAGTAATTTTTTAGCATAATTTGTATTTGACCATAATTTCTCAATATGCTGAGGTTCGGTTTGTATAATCTCCAAAGCTTTCAATGTCGAAGCGACAGAAGCTGGTGTCATACTTGCACTGAACATAACTGAACGCGCAGAGTGTTTCAAGTAATCGATAACATCAGCATCGCCTGATACAAAGCCACCTAGAGAGGCAAATGATTTACTGAAAGTACCCATAATTAAGTCGGCACTGTCAGTTAATCCAAAGTGAGAGGCAGTACCTGCACCTTTTTCTCCGATTACACCTAAACTATGTGCATCATCAACCATAACAGTTGCATCAAATTCATCTGCAATCTTTATCAATTCAGGCAAATTAACAATATCTCCCTCCATACTGAAGATACCATCCGTTGCAATCAATTTACCACTTTCTTCTGGTAATCTAGCAATTTTTGCACGCAGATCATTCATATCATTGTGTGCATACTTGATTACTTTAGAAAAAGATAATCTACTTCCATCAATGATAGAAGCATGATCACGTTCATCCAATAAGATATAATCATTGCGACCAGTAAGACATGATAATGGGCCCAAGTTTGATTGAAAACCTGTACTGAATAAAATAGTAGACTCTTTCCCCACATAAGCCGACAATTTCTCTTCAAGCTCCACATGAATATCTAAAGTACCATTTAAAAAACGAGATCCAGCACAACCGGTTCCATATTTTGCTAATGCGTCTTGAGAAGCTTTGATAATACGTTCATCCGTCGTTAACCCTAAATAAGAATTAGAACCAAACATCAAAACACGCTTGCCATCAATTTTCACTTCGGTATCCTGTCTCGACTGAATCGGTCTAAAATAAGCGTATAAGCCCTTAGCTTTTAATTCATTAACGATTTTAAATTGCGATATTCTCTCGCCTAATTTTCCTTTACTCATGCGATTAAAAGGTATTTCTTAAATTTTATAATTGTTTTTGATTGTAATGATTACCAAAATAATAGCTTCATCATCAACACTTTCAATTCCTACTTCCAAATAGATTAACACAAAATGACTTCATAATACTGCACGAAAAACAGTATTAAATCAAAAACGATGCAAACATACGAAAACAAAAGCTGACTTTCACTTAATGTTAGTCATATTTTTCACATATAAATATCGTAAAAATAATTTTAATTTAACACTTAAATTAAAATCCAAAAATAACAATGCTAAAAAAACACCATTATAATATTTATATTTGCTTTCCTATGTGATTACATTTAACAAACTTAATCTGGTTTGTATTGGAAATGGAATAGGAATAAATATATTAAGAAATTATGGCAATATCATCAGATATCAATATAAAAAATAAAAGAGCTTCATTTGAATACAACCTTCTGGACAGGTATGTTGCAGGAATACGTTTACTAGGCACTGAAATTAAATCAATTAGGGAAGGGAAAGCAAATATCAACGACAGTTTCTGCAACTTTTTCCATGATGGACTTTATTTGCGGAACATGCATATTGCCGAGTATTCGCATGGATCTTTTTACAATCATGAAGCAAAACGAGATCGCCAGTTGCTTTTAACAAAAAAAGAATTAAAAAAATTACGCGTGAAAGGTGAAGAGAAAGGCTTTACAATCGTTCCTTTACGTATTTTCATCAGTGCCAGAGGATTTGCAAAAGTCGAAATTGCCTTAGCACAAGGTAAAAAAGACTTTGACAAGCGTGATACAATCAAGGAAAGAGAAGGCAAAAGAGAGCTTGATAGGATGATGAAAAAATAAAATTTTATTCTCCTATTATATAAGCACCGGGTGTCACTCCCACCCTGCTTTTAAAGAGACGGACGAAGTAGTTTACATCATTAAATCCCAAACTAAAGCACGTCTCTTTAACACTTCTTGTTTTCCGTAATAAGCTCTTTGCCTGTTGCATACGCGTTCGTATGATATATTCGATAGGCGTTATTCCCAACTCATTCTTAAAAAGGCGAAATAGACTTGATTTACTCATATTTGCCTGCTTTTCCAAAATTTCCACAGTAATGGATTCTGAAAGGTTGGCATGTATATAGTTCCGAATATGCTGTAATACCGTGTTTGTTTTTGTCTTGGCAATATCAAGTGATAATAGTGACTGCGTCTGTAGAAGACGAATAACTAATTCATTAAATGCTAAATCTGCTAATGCATCTTTCAACACATTATCTCCCGTAATGGTCTGAAATAATTTATTAATTAAATCTGTCAATTCGGGTGTATTATAGAGATGGAATAAATTCATATCTAATTTCCAATCTGCTAAATGTTGTTCTTTGGGATAGCACTCATTTAAACGGCTGATCACACCGTCTATCTTACTTTTACTTATGGTCAGCGCCGTACATTGCGTAGGGTCGGTAAAAGTCGCTTCGGGAAAATCGATCTGCATCTTACTATAGGCTGGCAAAACCATGGTCTGACCCGGTAAATAATCAAAGGAATCCACCTGTTGCAAATGCATCACTTTTTTACCCTGAATCATATTGATCATTACCAGATCATCAAACTGTAACGCTACTTTTTCTGACGCCTTATATGTTTCAAAGACATTAAGCTCCAAATTTTCTAACGTAAAAGCTCTCCTATTTTCTACCAAAGTAGAAAGTTCATGACGCGACGAAAATGGTAATGTATTTACAAGCCTGTTATTTATCATATCCCTATCTTTTATTATAATTGGCTGGTAATCAAACTTAGACAAATTGTCTTAAATATCCAATAGTGTTAACTTGATTAATAGAAATATTTGCTGACAGTGTTGCACCTATAGTGCTATCGTTTGAAACTATAATGCTATACGAGAACAATCGTTTTCGTTAAATTTGGTATTCAACAATTTGTATAACATTATAAAAATAAATATTATGGCAGCAATTCAAAGACCATCGTTTAAAGAACGTTATGGAAATTACATTGGTGGAGAATTTGTTCCACCTACATTAGGTAAATATTTTGACAATATTTCTCCCTTAGATGGAAAAGTATTTACACAAGTCGCACATTCTACAAAAGAAGATTTAGAACTAGCTGTTGATACTGCCGCGAAAGCATTTGAAACTTGGGGAAAGACTTCAGCAACCGAAAGAAGCATCATTTTAAATAAAATAGCAGACCGCATCGAACAGAATTTAGAATATATTGCCACAGTGGAAACTGTTGACAACGGAAAAGCTGTTCGCGAAACATTAAATGCCGATATTCCTTTAGCCATTGATCACTTCCGTTATTTTGCAAGTGTTATCCGTGCTGAAGAAGGTTCACTAAGTGAATTGGATCAAAATACGGTGTCTCTTATTGTGCATGAACCTATTGGTGTGATCGCGCAGATTATCCCTTGGAACTTCCCTATTCTGATGGCTGTATGGAAATTAGCTCCTGCATTAGCTGCAGGTAACTGTGTGGTTCTAAAACCTGCGGAAAGTACCCCCACATCAATTCTTGTTTTAATGGAAATAATCGGTGATTTACTTCCTGCTGGTGTTGTTAACATCGTGAATGGTTTTGGTGGTGAATTAGGTCGCGCATTAGTAACAAACCCTAAAGTTTCTAAAGCTGCATTTACAGGTTCTACCGCAACAGGTCGTATGGTAATGCAGTATGCAACTGAAAATATCATTCCTGTAACATTGGAATTGGGCGGTAAATCTCCAAATGTTTTCTTCAGTTCTGTCATGGACCACGACGATGCATTTTTAGACAAAGCAATTGAGGGAGCTGTTCTGTTTGCATTAAATCAAGGTGAAATTTGCACTTGTCCATCGCGTTTATTGATTCAGGAGGATATTTACGAACGCTTTATTGCTAAAGTAATAGACCGTGTGAATCAAATTAAAGTTGGTGATCCTTTGGACCCTGAGACTATGATGGGTGCACAGGCTTCAAAAATCCAAAAGGATAAAATCATGTCCTATATTAAATTGGGTAAAGAAGAGGGGGCAGAAGTATTAACTGGTGGCGATGAGAACCATTTGGGTGATGGCTTAGAAGATGGTTATTATATCAAACCAACTTTATTTAAGGGTCATAACAAAATGCGTATTTTCCAAGAGGAAATATTCGGCCCGGTATTAGCAGTAACTACATTTAAAGATGAAAAAGAGGCTTTAGAAATTGCTAATGATACCATTTATGGACTGGGAGCTGGTGTATGGACACGAGATGCTCATCAATTATACCAGATCCCGCGCGCTATCCAGGCTGGACGTGTATGGGTCAACCAATATCACTCTTATCCTGCAGGCGCTCCTTTTGGTGGTTATAAGCAATCGGGTATCGGACGTGAGAATCATAAAATGATGCTCGACCATTACCGTCAAACAAAAAATATGCTGATTTCTTATAGCAAAGAGAAACTTGGATTTTTCTAATCAGCAAAACACAATATTAAAAAATGGGGTTATCGATATAATCCCATTTTTTAATTTCTTATGATACTGATATAAAAGCAATATATGATGACAGAGCGTTTAGCAGTTACTGAAAAAGCCAAAGAACTGATTCGTGAATTAGTAGCTCAACACGGAGATCTGATGTTCTATCAGGCTGGAGGGTGTTGCGAAGGCACACAGCCGCAATGTTTTGAAAAAGGTGGATACTATCCCAGAATGAATGATGCTATGATCGGGCTTGCTGAAGGTTATGAATTTTGGATCGATCGGGATTTATTTGAATATTGGAAATTTTCACATTTCACACTTGATGTACTTGATGGGTTTGGCCCGGGGGGATTTTCTTTAGAGTCTTCTTTGGGGAAAACTTTCAAAGTACACTATAGGCTATTTACTGAGGAAGAGTTAAACGACCTATCTCCTATAAAACGTATGGAATAACACGACCTGTTATTCCATACGCAATTTAGGATATCCGATATACTAATCTTCGATTTCCAGTCCCTGTAAAACTGGTATCGGCTTTTTATTGTCATCTAAGGCAACAAATGAGAAAACACCCTTCACCGCTAATTCTCTTCCATCTTTATACATATCTTCTAAGAAGATCTCCACTTTTACCTTTAAGCTAGTTCTTCCTACATGTATTACTTCCGCAATAGCTTCAATCATACTACCTGCAGGGATTGCTTTTTCAAAATCAATCTTATCTGAGGAAACAGTTACGAGTGCTTTTCTACAAAACCGTGTTGCACACATAAAAGTTACCTCGTCCATGATCGCCATGGCTTTACCACCAAATAATGTTGCGTGGTGATTTGTTGTAAACGGAAAAACAGTTATAAAATGATGTGTTCTCGACTGTTCAATTCTTTCTTGTAATGTCATTTTTGTTTAATTTCTTCCTTGTTCTACGTCGACTCCAATACCTTTTAACAACATTGAAGCATTAAATATTTTACACTCTCCTATTTTCAGTTTATAATCGAATAGCATTTCTCCTTGGATCACCTGTATATCAAAGTGGTAATTCTTTACAACCTGTGGATATTCATCGGCTAACGTTGATAATTGCAGATCATGCGTTGCAACCATTCCCTTTCCTTTTTCTGTAATCAATTTTTTGATAATAGCTCTAGATCCTAAGTATTTATCAACAGAATTAGTTCCTCTTAACATCTCATCGATTAAAAAGAAACTATCGTTGCGTTCCGCTACAGTTTCTAAAATAAATTTCATACGGTCCAATTCTGCTTTAAAAGTTGACGTACTTTCATTCAGATTATCCTTAATGCGCATATAAGATATCAAATGAAACATCGGAATTTTGAAAGATCTTGCTGGCACTACTGCTCCCGCATAAGCCAAAACAGCATTTATACCGACAGTACGCAGAAATGTACTCTTTCCAGCCATATTGGATCCTGTCACCAAAGCGATTTCATGGTCAGCATTGGTATAGGTATTGGCAATAGATTTATCAGAAGCAATCAAGGGATGCGCCAAATCGACAGCTTCTATGGGTGTCTCCAGATGGTCAAGAATAATTGGGGTAGTCCATTCAGCATGATTACGCTTCCAAGTACCTAAACTCACCAAAGCCTCTACTTCTGCTAAAGTATCAAAAGCTTCCAAAATATTAGCTTGATACTTAGCTTTCCAGTCTACAATGGCCAATACCTGCTTAAAATCCCATAAAAATATCAGATTTAAAACTGTCCCGACCATCATGTTGTTTCGGGCATCCAGATTACTGATCAGCTTACCCAATTTCTTGAACGCATGGGAAACCGAATCTGATGACCCCTCTATTTTTAATTTTTCCTGTAATTCCTGGTTACGGTTCGCTGTCCAAGCCCTATTTTCGACCAGTTCCATACTTGCGGCATATGAATCCAGCAGATTTCCTACTTTATCGATCCGACTGGAAAAAAAAGAAATTTTGCCACCATTGAACATTGACCAAAGGATATGGATCAATCCTATGATGACTGGGAGGTATGCCACAGATGGAACAAAAACGGCTAAAACGACCGATCCTATAAATATAAAAGGGGCAAGCTTAACATAGATCCGCATAATTGCGCTTCCGAATGTAAAATCTCCGGACTCAAAATAGGTTGCTAAAAAAGACTTTACATCTAGCTTCTGATTCAGATTTGATAAAAGCTTTGCTTGAAAATCCTGACTCCAACGCATATCACTAGCTATTTCAGCTGCAGCTTCCTGACGTTTCACAATCTCGCCACGCTTTGCATCATTAAGTAACCAACTACCTAATACCGCTATACTCAGTTTTGTAGTTGAGCGGTTTAATAACTCAAATAGCGAATGATTTCCTACAATGTCCAGATCGGAGCTGTAAGGATGCTTACCATCTTCCAGATGCATACCGTTATCGTAGATATTGACTCCTGTATTTGCTAGCGTTAGCTCATTGACATTGACCGCTAATAACGCTTTCTGGTAATCACTTATTTTTTCTAATTTACTTTGTCTATTAACCAAAAAAGCAAAAAGAAATATCAGTGCAAAAAATAAAATCAATACAAGAACAAGATTTTCAAGCTGAAATGAATAGAATAGCGCTGCCCCACCAAAAATAATAACACCGAGGCGATAAAAACTATTCTTATTGATCACTCTGTCGAGCTTTTTTACTTCCTGTTCAATCTGTTCCTTATTGCTAAGATATAAATCCATTATTTTATCTTTCATTGAAGTATAATTTGTTGTTTAACGGTAATGAAGCGAGCATAAGCATACTCCTCCCCAAAAGCAATACATATGCTCATGCTCGCTTCCATCTGAATATAATTATTTATGAGTATCCATTTTCAACGGCATTATAGGCACGTTACACTCATTTTGTTTACTTTTTATTAATTATTTAAGGCATTCACATCTTCTTTACCAGCAGTTTGATGTATCATTAGTTATTAGATGCACGCAGTAAAACTGCCTCATTAATTTGATGCATTGAGATCACAGTGCTATTCTTTATCATCAGCCCTATATTCATCATTTCTCTGAACATTTAATAGTAAGAAGGGATCATAATCCAAATCGCTAAAAAAAAGCCTGGTTATTACCAAGCTTGATCCCCAACCAAAGGGACAAATCTAAATGTATCTAATTCAATTCTATCAAAATCATTCTCACCAACCCGAATGATTGTGACCATTTTTTGTTCTTTCTCATCACCTACCGGTATTACAAATATACCCCCTATTTTTAACTGCTTCAGCATAATCTCGGGTACAAATGGAGCACCCGCAGTTACGATAATCTTATCATATGGTGCATGCTGTTCAATTCCTTTGGAACCGTCCCCACAGAAAAAATGGGGTTTATATCCCATATATGGCAATACCTGTATGGTTCTATTATATAAATTTTCTTGTCGTTCTATGGTATAAACCTGAGCGCCTAGCTCCAGCAGTATACAAGTTTG
This sequence comes from Sphingobacterium sp. JUb56, assembly GCF_014191365.1. Classification (NCBI taxonomy): domain Bacteria; kingdom Pseudomonadati; phylum Bacteroidota; class Sphingobacteriia; order Sphingobacteriales; family Sphingobacteriaceae; genus Sphingobacterium; species Sphingobacterium sp. JUb56. The sequence goes on from NZ_JACHWL010000002.1 coordinate 532,201, forward strand.
ATATCCCGAACCTGTTCCTATTTCTAAAACCTTATCTCCTTTTTTAACATGCAGCAGTTCCGATTGATAAGCAACAGTATACGGTTGAGATATCGTTTGTCCATCGCCGATTGGAAATGCGATATCTTTATATGCTTGATTCCAAAAGGTTTCATCAAAGAAAAAATGACGTGGTACTTTAGCAATGGCATTCAGCACATTCTGGTCACTAATACCTCTTGTCTTCAGCAGCTGCACCAATTGCTTACGAGCACCTTTTTCTCTATAATTATCTACAAATTTATACGCCATTATGACTCAAAAATACTATTGTTATTTAACAATTACCACTACAAGAACTTTTTCATAACTAATCAATTAGCCTGCAAGCTATTTCATTTGAAAAGAATAATTTTTGGCTAATTTCATCTACCGATTCCTCTAATAAGGATCTACATCGATCACAATGCGTGAACCCGTGTTTGCTTTATCTGCAATAAAATCATTCTTCACCATCTTAATCAGATCTTTTACTTTAACAATACTGATGTTATTGCGTTCAATTTTCAATGTGATCGTCTGAATAAAATAATTACGTACTCTTCCTACTAAAGGGGTTTCTGGTCCAAGAACCCGTGAACCTAATTGCTGGCGCAGACCTGACGCAAATTTTTTAGCTCCGTCATAACATTTCTGGATATCCATATGCTTAATATCAATTCTGATCACACGGTAGAACGGCGGATATGCGAAATTTTTACGTTCAATGATCTCCGTATCAAACATGGCTTGATAATCATGCGCAACAACCTGTTCTAACACACGGTGTTTTGGTGTGTAAGTCTGAATGATAACCTGTCCTCCTGCCTCTCTTCTTCCTGCACGTCCTGCGACCTGCAAGAAAAGTGAAAAAGCTCTTTCATAGGCTCTAAAATCAGGAAAATTAATCATGGTATCTGCATTGATGATACCGATTAAGCTGACCTTTCCAAAATCCAGTCCTTTTGCAACCATTTGTGTACCGATCAGAATATCAAATTCATGTTCATCAAAAGCACCTATAATTTTATCAAAACCATTTTTCCCTTTTGTAGAATCTAGATCCAAACGTCCTATTCGGACATTAGGCATCAGTAATTCCAGTTCTTCCTCTACACGCTCGGTTCCAAAACCTTTACTTTCGATATGTGGCATACCACATGCGGGGCAGATTTTAATTGGAGGTTCCACGTGGCCACAGTAATGGCAATGCATCATGTTTGAACTCTTATGATAAGTCATACTGACATCACAGTTCACACATTTAGCTACAAAACCACAGGTGTTACATTGAATTATGGTGGTATGTCCACGTCGATTCTGAAATAGAATCACTTGTTCCTTACGTTCCAATGCTCCTTCTATAGCTTTTAATAAAGTACCCGAGAAGTATGAAAACATATTTTCCTTTCTTCCTTCTTGCGGTATATCGACAATATGGATTTCTGGCAATTGTGCTTGACCAAAACGTTCTAAAAGCTGTACAAAACCATATTTCTTGGATTTTGCATTATAGAAACTTTCAATAGATGGTGTTGCAGAACCTAGTAAGACTTTAGTCTGATGAATATACCCCAAATATATCGCTGTATCACGAGCATGATAGCGCGGTGCGGGATCATATTGTTTGTAAGAACTCTCATGCTCTTCATCGACAATAATAATTCCCAGATCTTGAAAAGGTAAAAACACGGAAGAACGGGCGCCTACGATAACCTTAAATTCGTTTTTCATTACCTTATGCCATACCTCAGCACGTTCGTTATCATTAAATTTCGAATGATATACACCAAGTTTATCGCCAAAATGCAATTTGAGACGTGCGGTAATCTGTGATGTTAAAGCTATTTCAGGCAGTAAATATAGGGCTGAATGACCTCTTGCCAATGCTTCCTCAATCAATCTGATATAGAGTTGTGTTTTCCCCGATGCTGTCACACCATGCAATAAGGTGACATCTTTAGTTTCAAAGCACTGATGAATTTCGTCAAAAACACGTTTTTGATTATCATTAAATTCAAAATTAGCCTCCAATTCGAGATCTTCTCCTTGAAAACGGCTGACGACTTTCTCTTTAACCTGAAATACGCCTTTATCAACTAATGCTGTAATGGCGCCCGAACCACATCCCGATGCTTCCATTATCATCTGTCGGGTAACATCCACTCCTTTTTTCAACAATTGCATGAAACCCAATACGGCATCCTGTTGTTTTGGAGCTCGATTTAAGGCATCTAATAAGTTCCGTTTACCATCTTCATCCCGAAATTCCGGAGCAAAAGAGAAAAAAACTTTAGTCTTTGGTTTATATCGTTCAGTAATCTCTTCAGAAATCAATATTATTCCCTTATCAAACATCGCTTTCAATATGGGGAAAACAGACTTTTGACTCAATAGCTTAACGATATCATTTACTTTTAATTCACCGGCCACCTCAAGTGCTTCAATGATCAGATACTCTTTATCTGTCAAAGTCGAACGGTCGAAATCTTCTGGAATAGCCGAGGCGATCTTAGTTTCACTTGCCAATTTCAAAGCAGAGGGTAAAGCAGCTTGCATAACCTCTCCCAATGAACACATATAATAATCAGATATCCAGTCCCACAACTGTAGTTGTGCACCATCTACGATAGGTTTTTCATCAATGATGTCTAAAATATACTTTGCTTCATAATGCTTTGGCGCCTCTTTCGTTATTTGTTTTACAATAGCAGAATAGATTTTATTCTTTCCAAATTGCACCATAACACGAACACCGACCTGGATCTTATCATTCCATTCAACTGGAATTCGGTAAGTATAGGTATTCGCTAATGCTAAAGGCAAAATAACATCAACAAAAACAGTTGCTCGGTCTGTAAAAAATAAGTTTTGAGGCTCTGGCATATTCATTTCAAGTATCATGTAAAATTACTAAAAAATAAGCCCTCGAAAAAACGTTAATTTCTCCGAGGGCTCATCTTACGGTAATAAAACCGTTAAATTATGACTTATTCTTTAATGCAGCAACGAAAAGTGCTGCCCAACCTACTATAAAGGCAACCCCACCCAGCGGTGTTATTGGGCCAAGAATAGCTGGGTTTCCAAAACCTGTAATTTCGCGCACACTTAACAGATATAAAGAACCTGAAAAGAAAAGTAATCCAATTATAAAGGCTATAAATGAGACACGGATAGATGCAGTTTTTGCCCGCGAAAAAGTGGACAGAAACAACAAAGCCAAAGTATGGTAAAAATGGTACTGATTGGCAGTTTTCCAAGTTTCGATATGTTGTTCACTAATCTTACCTTCTAAACCATGCGCACCAAAAGCGCCTAAAATAACAGCTAGTGCACCAAAAAATGCAGCCACTAGGATGATTCTCTTATTCATTAATCGAAAATTACGTCTATATTTTATTAATGCTGGATAAATGTATCAAATCTTCCTCAGAAAAGGAGAATATTTGTTAAATTTATTGTTACAAAGGAGTACTTACATTTGTGACAACTCAGGTTCCAGATATTTTTTAGTACGTTTGTTATTAGATATGAGAAATACGATTATTGTTACTGTCCTACTTTTTATAGCCGTAGTTGCGGCTTCCATCTACTACTTCTCCGACAGCAGCAGCAAGCAAGAAACTGCGACAAAAACACTCCAGTATTTACCTGCTGATACCTACTTTATTGCAGCTTTCAGAAATAACGAAACAACGGATACAATTTTCCAGAATTTCGAACTGTTTGAAGCAATTCAGGGAAAACAAGATTTTGACAATCTCAAAACAATTAAGCAGGATTTCTTAAGTGCGGCATCGATTAAAGGCAAAGTGCAAGATGTGGAAGTCATTCTTTCCTATCACCCTACAAAATCGGGTATTACATCATTATATACGGTCGGTCTGAATGAAAAAATAAACGATAAGACCTTAGAAGCTTTATTTCAAGGTGTAGATAAGAAATACAAGAAAAATCAAACTGACACGCTAGGTCACCGCATTTACAGTTTTGATAGGGGTATTAAAGATTCTGTGCTGTTCTGTACACTTCATGAAAATATTCTTTTTGCTGGCTATAATCCTTCAATTATCCATCAGGTCATTGATAAATCGGTTAAAAAATTAGATCATAAGCAAATTGAATTCTTCATCAGTCAAAACAGTAAGAATACTCCGTTAAGTCTTTATTTTAGTAATAATCAAATTGCAGCTCTAGCAAAAAAAATCATGCGCAGTAAGTTTGGCATGTATCTTAATCAAATTGATTCATTACAAGGATCTACAGCCTGGAATCTAAACTTCAAAGATGATGCATTAATTTTTAAAGGAGAAACGCAGCTTAACCTGAATCAGCATAACTATCTGCAACTTTTTGCTCATCAATCACCACAAGTGCAAACTTTAGCTAATTTTTTACCAAAAAACACCTCTTCCTACATTAACTATAGCCTTTCTGATATCAATAGCTTTCATCGCTCACTTAGCGATTTATTTACCTATCGAAAGGAAGCTGATAAAATTAAGAGCCATCAAAAGCTCATTGAGAATGAAGGAAAAGTAATCTTTCAAACTGATATTTTACCTTTATGGAATGATGAATTTGCAATTGCGGAATTGGATAATGAGAATATTCTAGGTCTTGTTAGTTTAGCTGATAGCAGTAAATTTATAGAAACTTCAAAAAAAATAAGCAGCAATCAAGGAGATGATATCTACCAATTTGATTATTCCAACATTCTTTATTCAAGTTTCGGAGATCCCTTCAAAAGTTTTCAGCGTCCATACTTTACAAGAATCGGAAAAGTACTTGTTGTGGCAAATCAGACCGGTGTTCTACGAAAGTACCGTCAGGCTTATTTCGATAACCAGATGATGTCTGGAACAGCCATCTTCAAGAATCATAGTGCCATTCAGAGCAACAGAGCGAATGTTACGTTTTATATCGAACCTGAAACAGCGAAGAATACAATCATTAATAACTTAAAGTCGGAGTATGCTAAAAACTTCAGAGATAAGGAACTTTTTGGTTATCAAAATTTTTACTCGACTTCTTTGCAAGTAAGTGGAAATGCTGGTGGATTTATTTCAGGTTTTTATGCCTTATACAAATCTAAAAATCGTTTTGGAGGGACTGCGGCATGGACATTTCAAATGAACTCAAAATTAATCAATAATCCTTGGGTATTTAATCAGACTGAAAATAGCAAATTTATTTTAGTACAAGAGCAGGATCATACGGTCTATGCACTCAGCCCTTCTGGTAAAGAATTATGGAAAACACTCTTTCAGGGAGAAATTTTAGGGCAACCGATTCAATTGCAGGACCGTAGTATACTGTTGAATACCAGAAGTCGTCTGTATCGTTTTTCTCCTGATGGAAAGTTAATACCTGGTTTTTCTGTGGGTTTACCGAGCAATGCCTCTGCAGGTCTTACACTGACAAATTTCAACAATGAAAAAAGAATCTATATTCCGTGCTCAAACCAGATAGCTGTATACGATCTGACGGGAAAAAAGATCGAAGATTGGAAAAATCCAAGCTTGGACAGCAAAATTTTATTTGATTTGAAAGCAGCTACAATTGCTAATCAAAATTTTATCATTGCAGGAACCAGCCAAGGGTCAGTTTACTTTTTTAATGAAGCTGGTACTCTTATCCGTAAAGAAGAGCTTAATGTCAATGGGCAAACGTTAAAGAACCCAATTGGGTTGATAACAACTTCGGATATGAAGAATTCCTTTGTTATTGTACCGAAAGATAAAGGAGAAGTGATTAAAGTTCCTTTCGAGGGGGATCCGATCAAATTAAAAATTGGCGATTGGGGCACAAATTTTACGTTCAACTTTGAAGATGTAAGTGGCAGTGCGGATAAAGATTACGTTGTTCTTAGTGACAATAATCTATCTGTGTATAACCAGAAAGATAGCACTAAATATTTTGCATACAAATTTGTGGACGATGTCAGCAACAGACCTTTATTCTTTAAAGTGACAAACAATAACGATCTTGTTGCTGTAGGTACAGATAACCGTATGATTTATATCTTCAATGAAGATGGTCTTGTAAGAAATGGCTTTCCTGTAGAAGGTATGTCAAAATTCTATTTTGGTCCTATCGATTTCGGGAATAATTCATCGTATTTAATTAGCTCTAAACGAGATCACAAAATTTATGTTTATAAATTTTAACAAATTGTATTTCAAAAATTTAAAAACAAAAATCAAAAATCAAAAACGTCTCAAATGTTTATAAAAAAATGCTATAAATATTTTTTTTTATAGTAGGTTTGCAGACTTAATACGAATATGCTGACATCAGAACAACTAAAAACACTTTTATCAGAACCTAAAAGAATTGTAATCACTACGCACTTCAAGCCGGATGGCGATGCGCTGGGTTCTTCATTAGGTCTATTTTATTGGCTAAAAGCCCATAAACATGATGTAAGCCTTATCGTTCCATCCGATTTCCCATCCTTTTTAGACTGGTTACCGGGTTTAGAACATGTGCGCATTTACACCAAAGAAGTACAAGAAAATCAAAAATTAATTGCCGATGCTGAAATCATTTTCTGCCTTGATTTTAATGGACTGTCCCGTATCCATGATATGGCAGTTCCTGTTGAAAACGCGACAGGTATAAAATGTATGATTGACCACCATCTTGAACCTCAAGGTTTTCATGATTATGAATATTGGGATCCTAAAGCTGCGGCAACTGCACAGCTAATTTTCAGATTTATAACAACAGAAATGCAAGATGCTGGCAGTATCTCTGCAGATATGGCAACCTGCCTGTATACAGGCATTATGACCGACACAGGTTCATTCCGTTTCCGTTCTACGACTTCAGAAATACACCGTATAATCGCGAGCTTGATCGATTGTGGCGCAGAGAACTGGGCTATTCACGAGCTGATCTATAACAGTTCTTCGGAAGGAAGGTTAAAATTCTTAGGATACTGCTTACTCAATCGTTTAGAAGTATTCCCAGAGTACAACACGGCCATGATTTACGTTACACAAGAAGATTTAAAAAGCTTCGAAGTGATTACTGGAGATACCGAAGGACTTGTGAATTATGCATTGTCAATTAAAGGAATTCGATTAGCTGCATTAATTATTGACAGAAAAGAACAAATTAAATTATCTTTGCGCTCGATTGGTGATGTTCCATGCAATGAAATATGCAAAACATATTTTAATGGCGGTGGTCATCTCAATGCATCTGGAGGAAATTCACATGATGATCTACAAACGGTTATCAACACATTTAAATCCGCTTTACCGAATTATAAAGAAATATTAACAAAATAAGATAGCAATAAAACTGAAATGAAGAAATCAATTCTATTATTCGCGGCATCAGGACTATTATTAACTGCTTGCCAAAATTTTAAAAAGGCTGAAGGTGGCCTAGAATACAAAATCGCTAAAGATGCTGGTGCTGAAAAAGCTGTATCTGGTGATTTATTGTCGGTAGACATGGTTGTTAAAACAGATAGAGATTCATTATTAAATAGTACTTTTGATGCTGGAATTCCACAAATCGTACAATTATATCCAGATAGTATCATCAAACAAAACCCAGGAGATCCAACAGGTTTATTTAAACTTGTAGGTGAAGGTGATAGTTTGGTATTTAAAATCGATTTAGATTCTGTAGCTGCCAAAACACAACAACCAAAACCAGCATTTGCTGATAAATATATTATCTACACGATTAAAGTTCAAAAACACTTCAAAAAAGGTAAGTTAACTGATCAACAATTAGGTGAGCAAGTTACGAAGTATTTTGAAGCAGAGACTGCAAAATTAAAAGGCGCTGAAGCTGGAAAAGTTGAAGCTTTCTTGAAAAACAACAAATTAGCACCTAAGAAAACTGCTTCTGGTTTACAATATGTTGTTACTAAGGCTGGATCAGGTAAAAATGCGGCTGTTGGCGACACTGTAGTTGTTAACTACATCGGTAGATTGACAAACGATAAAGTATTTGATACTAACCAAGCTGATCTAGCTAAAAAACATAACAAATTTAATCCACAAAGACCTTACGAGCCTTTACGTTTACATTTAGGTGTTGATGGCGTTATTACAGGTTGGACTGAAGCTTTCCAATTATTGAACAAAGGTTCAAAAGCTACTTTGGTTATTCCTTCGGTTTTAGCTTATGGCGAACGTCCTGCTGGAGAAATTCCTCCATATTCACCTTTAATTTTCGATGTGGAAGTTCTTGACATTATCCCTGGAAAAGCACCTGCTGCAGCTCCAACGACAATTCCTGCAACAACGACACCGGCTACGCCTGTAAAGAAATAAGTACAGAAATTATCAAAATGAAAAGCACTTATCGGATCACCGATAAGTGCTTTTTTTTGGGGCGGACCTAAATTTAAAATTTATATTATATTTTCACAAGAATCACCTTTCCTTTATATCCAAATTAGGGTTAATAAAAATTCAAATCGCATGATTTTCTTTAAAAATTTTTAATGTTTTCTTTTGCCTTCCATGATAATTTAAAATCCATGTTTAAGCAGTATCATAGCTATTTTTCATATCCATGTTTCCATTTTTTTACGTAAAAATTACTGCCAGAACTGAACAAATTAAATTATCTTTGATCTGAGATGTTTCCTTCCATAGAAGAGGAAGACTATTTAAAAGGAACAGAATCTCAATACGACTAAAGTCGTATGACCAAATTATAAGAATTAATAAAAAAAATAAGAAAGCAATTAAACTTAAATGAAAAAATCAATTTTACTATTCGCGGCATCAGGGCTTTTATTAACTGCTTGCCAAAACTTTAAAAAGGCTGAGGGTGGCCTAGAATACAAAATCGTGAAGGATGCTGGTGCAGAAAAGGCAGTTGCAGGTGATTTATTGTCGGTAGATATTATTCAAAAATCTGATAGAGATTCTGTCATGTCGAGTACTTACGATGCAGGAGTTCCACAAATCCTACAATTATATCCGGATAGTATCATCAAACAAAACCCAGGAGATCCAACTGGTTTATTCAAATTTGTAGGTGAAGGTGATAGTTTGGTATTTAAGATTAATTTAGATTCTATAACGGCTAAAACAAAGCAGCCAAAACCTGATTTTGCTGACAAATACATCATCTATACGATTAAAGTTCAAAAACACTTCAAAAAAGGTAAACTTACCGATCAGCAATTAAGCGAGCAGGTTACGAAATATTTTGAAGAACAGAACGCTAAGTTAAAAGGGGCTGAAGCTGGGAAAGTTGAAGCGTTCTTAAAGAATAATAAATTAGCAACTCAGAAAACAGCTTCCGGTTTACAATATGTAATTACAAAACCAGGATCAGGTAAAAATGCCGCTGTTGGTGATACAGTAGTTGTTAATTACGTTGGGAAATTAACAAACGATAAAGTATTTGATACCAATCAAGCTGATCTTGCTAAAAAATATAAAAAATTCAATGCACAAAGACCTTATGAACCTCTTCGTCTACATTTAGGTGTAGATGGTGTTATAACAGGCTGGACGGAAGCTTTCCAGTTATTAAACAAAGGCTCAAAAGCAACATTGGTTATCCCTTCTAATTTAGCTTATGGCGAACGTCAGGCTGGAGAGATTCCTCCATATTCGCCGTTAATTTTTGACGTAGAAGTTATTGACATTATTCCTGGAAAAGCTCCTGCAGCTGCTCCAACAACAATTCCTGCAACAAAATTGACACCTGCTACACCAGCAAAAAAATAAGGACATAAATATTCAAGAAAAAAGGGCTTATTGGTAATTCAATAAGCCCTTTTTCATTGGTCTTCTATTTCCAAATGTTGATAAACCATTCAATGCGATAAGGATCAATAATTAGCTTGGGCATTACGCAAAATTGGCTTGGTTAAGTCCATAATTATCAGAATTTTATTATCTGTAAAACTTTTAGCAATTTGCTTGAAATGGTGACCTGACAAAGTGTACTTAAACAAATAAAGAGGAAATAAGAATAAGTAAGCGTTTGATTTTTATATCAAATAAATGGATGGATGAGTGACTGCATCTTTTCTAATTGACGGATAGATGAGTGCTATAAATCCCATAGTAAAAGGAAGGAATATGCATTATTTAGGTGATTTAGCTACAATCTTCTTAAATACAGGAATTTTATCCTGTTCTAAATAATAAAACAGTTAAAATTTTGATCAAATATTTCTCATTTTTAACAAAAAATCAAAAAAAAAGCTGTGCAGTTTTATATTCGTAATAAAACAGCTATATGAGTTTCTAATTTTCAAAGCATTGGCGCTATATCCATCACCGTGATAATGACTAAGTTTCATCAAATTAGGTCGTTTCATCCTAAACATTTATTTTTACCGTCGCTATAACTATAATCCATGTTACTAACAGATACCCATACCCATATATACTACCACACCGAAAACGATTCATTAGCAGAACAAATGCAACGTTGCTTTGATAAAGATATTCATCGCCTTTTTCTTCCAAATGTCAATAGTGCATCGATAGCTGCAGTCATGAAAACTGTTGATGCATACCCAAACAACTGTTTTCCGATGCTCGGTTTACACCCCTGTGATGTAAAAGAAAACTATCAAGAAGAACTAACAAAAATCTATGCGGCACTGCAGCAACACAAAGTGTATGCTATCGGAGAAATTGGCCTAGACCTGTATTGGGACAAATCTACTTTGGAGATTCAAAAAGATGCTTTTCGTCAGCAGGTACAATGGGCTAAAGATCTTAATTTACCAATAGATATTCATTGTCGTGAGGCTTTTGACGAATTATTTGAATTATTAGAAGAACTAAAAGATGAAAAACTTTTTGGGGTACTACATTGCTTTACAGGAAACATTGAACAAGCGCAACATGCTATCGATCTGGGTTTCGCACTGGGTATTGGCGGAGTTGTCACTTTTAAAAAAGCGGGGCTTGACGAAGTGGTTAAACAGATAGACTTACAACATATTGTACTGGAAACTGATGCGCCTTATCTTGCTCCGATGCCGTTTCGAGGCAAACAAAATGAAAGTAGTTATCTGTACTATATAGCACAAAAAATAGCTGACATTAAAGAATTACCAATAGAACAGGTAGCTACAATAACAACTGAAAACTCAAAAAGAATATTTGGAATCTAACTCACATCATGCATAACATATTTATCATATACACAGGTGGCACCATAGGAATGGTCAAAGACGAAACAGGAACTTTCGTTCCCTTTGACTTTGAATTAATCAAGCGCAATCTTCCAGATCTAAGTCGATTAAATTATAAATTAACCGTACATTCCTTTAATCCCATTATTGATTCTTCCAATATGAAGCCTGAAATATGGATTGAAATGGCACAGATCATTAAGGATAATTACGATGAATATGATGGTTTTGTCATCTTACATGGATCGGATACCATGTCATTTTCGGCTTCGGTTTTAAGCTTTATGCTGGAAGGGTTACAAAAACCCGTCATTTTATCAGGTTCTCAATTACCGATCGGAGAAATTCGCACCGATGCAAGAGAAAATATGATGACTGCCTTAGAAATTGCGTCTACAAAGCATTTTGGGGTCTCCATGATTCAAGAAGTATGTATTCTATTTGACAATAAATTATTTAGAGGTAACCGATCTTTCAAATATAATTCGGCAAAATTTGAAGCTTTCCGTTCCCCCAATTATCCGGTTCTTGTAGAGGCAGGTATTCATCTCCAATACAATCAAGATGCTTTATTAAACAACAGTGGTAAAGAGTTTATTTTGCATACCAAACTTGACGATCGCGTGGGTGTTCTGAAATTGTTTCCAGGTATAAGTCCTAGCACAATCAGAGCAGTATTAAATTCGGATGTCCGTTCTATTGTTATGGAAACATTTGGCTCCGGAAATACCACTACCGATCAATGGTTTTTAGATTTGCTGAAAGAAGCCATTGATAACGGTAAGAATATTTTAAATATATCACAATGTAAGGTTGGTTCTGTTGAACTGGGGCGTTATGAGACGAGCACTGGACTAAAAGCGATTGGAGTACTCAATGGTTACGATATGACTTTTGAAGCTGCTGTAACAAAGCTCATGTACCTACAGGGTGAATGCGAAGATCAAAAAGATGTTGCCTATTGGATCGAAAAGGATATCAGAGGTGAATTGACTATCAACGATTAATTTCTTCATAAACTGAATTGAATTTGGATAAATTTTACATAGAATAAAATTCCCAGCACTTGAAGAAAATTCGAAAATTGGGTAATTACTTAACTACAATCTTGTGGCATAAAAAAGAGCGAGCAGATCTAAAGATCTGCTCGCTCTTTTTTTTTGCTTTACTTTACAATAGCTGTCTTATCAGGCAGCACATTAGTTTATAGCGGCAAGCACTTCTGATACCACAAAGTTACTTCCTCCTATAAAAATTAAATCTCCGTCCTGATACTGTTTTTTTGCTGCTTCAAAAGCTTTTACGACAGGGCCATATGCATTTCCTTTTAGTCCCAATAGATGTGCTTCAGCTGCAAGTTCTTCTGAAGGCATCGCTCTAGGCATATCAGGGTTACTAAAATAATAGATCGCATCTGTAGGTAACAATGGGAGCATATGTCCTAAATCTTTATCCTTCATAGCTCCTATTACAAAATGCAATTGCCGATAGTTTGTATTGGCTAAATTTTTCAGAACTTCCCTAATTCCATCCTCATTATGTCCAGTATCGCAAATGATAAAAGGTTTTTTGGAAAGTGTCTGCCATCGACCTTGAAGGCCAGTAAAAGACTGTACTTTTCGCAAACCATTTTTTACATCGTCCTGTGACAGATCATAACCTCGTGTCCGCATATGATCAACAATCCGCAAGACACCTAATATATTTTTTGATTGATACGTTCCTTTTAGATCTAATTCGTATTGCTCGATATGACCTTCCTTATCCTTGACTTCAATCTGTAAATGATCTTCATTAATGGCTTTAATTTCTGATTGCAATTTGTCGGATGCAAACTCAAGCGCTGCATTTTCAAGCTTAGCTTTTTCTAGAAATACAGGCGCAGTATCTTTATGATATTCCGATACGACAACAGGAGTATCTTTTTTTATAATACCTGCTTTTTCAGATGCTATAGCTGGAAGCGTATCACCCAACATATTCATATGGTCAAAACCGATGTTAGTGATTAAGGATGCCAGTGGCATGATGACATTTGTAGAATCAAGACGACCACCTAAACCAACTTCAATGATGGCAATATCAACGTGCTGTTTTGCAAAGTAATCAAATGCCATAGCCACCGTAACCTCAAAAAATGAGGGTTGAATCTCTTCAATCAGTGCATGCAGATTATTCACAAAATCAATAACAAATTGCTCATCGACCATCTGTCCATTGATACGAATACGTTCCCTAAAATCTAATAAATGTGGTGAAGTATACAGGGCTGTTTTATATCCTGCCTCTGCAAAGATAGAAGCCAACATGTGAGAGGATGAACCTTTCCCATTCGTACCGGCAATATGAATAGATTTGAATTTATCTTGTGGATTTCCTAACGCATGAAGTAATGCTAAGGTATTATCTAAATCCTTTTTATAGGCGGATGCCCCGTCACGGGTAAACATAGGTAATCGAGCATATAAATACTCGATTACCTCATTATAATTATGCATTGACAATAAATTTTATCTTAGTTTAAAATTGAATACAATTCTGCCTGTCTGAGAGTCAGGCGCATTTGGCAATTGATTCAATCGAGCTCCACGAACAGCTCTTTCACATTTTTCCAATAAGCTTGGATCCGTGATGGTTGTACCTTTCACTCCGGCACGTGCATAAATGATCACTCCCGATTGGTTTACGCGGAACTCAACAGCTACTTTACCAGCCTGCTGTCCATTATCATCAATCTGAGGTCTCTGCGTAAAACTTCTGTTTTCAATTGAAAGCATCATATTACCGTTTCCAGAACCACCTTCACCATAATTACTGGCTAAAGGATCACCTAATTTACTACCTTGATTGCCAGGTACCGTTCCTGTACCATCACCAGAACCTGTGCCGTTATTCTTTTTGCCTTTATAAAGGGCATTCGAATTTACTGCAGGTTTACTGTCCTTCACTTCTTTTGTTGTTTCAGGCGCAACTGTTTTTACGGGCTTTGAAGCCTTCGTAACAACGGGAGCATCTTCAACATCTTGTGTCACGACTGCTTTGTCAGCGACCTGCTGTGAAGGTGTAGGTGTCGGTATTTCTTCTGGAACGACGCGATCTGGTTTTACATTATTAGCATTGGGATCTACAGAAGGTTCTTCAACACTCATGTAATCATCGCCCATGCCTTCTTCTGCTGTACCATAATTCACAACCATACCGCCCATACCGTATTCATCGGGCATTTTAGTTCCAAAAATGACAAAGAAACTTATCAATACCAAAATCCCCATTATAGCAGTAGAAATCCCTAATGCTTTGGGGAAGTTATTTTCCTCATGTTGAAGATGGTAAGCCATGTATTTATCTCCTATTCTTTAAAATTAGAACTTAAACCTTAAAAAAGGTTTAAAACTCTTTAATCTTTCTTTGGTTCTGTCGCCAAAACAACTTTTATTTTCAAGCGGTTGGCAATATCCATTACTGAAATTACATTCTGAATAGGGACTGAATTATCAACATACATCATGATCGTCAATTCTTCTCCTGTTCTCATTTGCGATTGGATTGCTGCTTCTAATGCATCATAAGGTACAACTGCCTTTTCAACATGGTAAGCTAAATCCGAGGTAATCGAAACCGTCAATGTTTTTTTGGATACAGACTGCTCTCCAGCACTGGATTTTGGAAGTAATAACTTCACAACCTGCGGATTGGAAACAGCAGATGCCAACAAAAAGAATAACATCAGAAAGAACATGATGTCGTTCAATGCTGAAGTATGTACTTCAGCTGCTGGTTTATTTTTTCTACTTCTTAGATTCATTATTCTAAATTTTAATTGATTAATTAGCTATACGACCCTGCGATTATGCGCCAGGTTCATCTAATAAATCAATAAATTCAACTGCATCTGTCTCCATACGTAAGATCAAACGCTCAACCATCATATTTAGGATATGGTAACCAATATATGCTAAGATACCAACTGTTAAGCCAGATGCCGAAGCTACCATCTTCACATAAAGACCTCCGGATACTGAACCAATATCAATACCACCAGCCATCTCTACTTCATGGAAAATTGTAATTACTCCAAAAATTGTTCCTACGAAACCAAGCATCGGCGCAATACCTGCAATAATACCTAGAATATTAATATTCTTTTCCAATTTAGCAACCTCAAGTTTACCTACATTCTCAATAGCACCTTCAATATCTTTGATTGGACGTCCTACACGTAGTAATCCCTTTTGCAACATACGTCCCAATGCTGAGTGACTTGAACGGCAAACTGCTAAAGCAGCGTCCAATTTACCAGAAAGCACACTTGCTTTTACTTGTGACATTAGTGAAACATCATACTTTGCAGCTTTACGAATAGTCAGAAAACGCTCAAAAAAGATGATCAAACCAATAAACAACAATAATAAAATGGGAACCATAATCCATCCCCCCTTCATCATCATTTGAATTAAGCTCAAATTTTCGTCTCTTACTACAGGTACTGCTTGCTGTGCAGCTTGATTAACGGTGTCCAAAAGATTGCTGTCGCTTTGAATCAATGACATAATAATTTATAATTTTAAAATTGTTTATATTAGACTATTTCGCTATTTTCTCTACCCATGCTCCTGAAAAAGTCTTCGCGACAGTTGCCTGGTCCCGATCTGCTTCTTCTTTTGTCATGTAGGTATCCCAAATCACACGTTTTTTATTTCTTTTAAATTTGCTATCAACTGCCCGCACAGTTTGATAACCTTTTTTACGCAACCTCTGCACTTCCTCTTCTGCCAACTCCATTGTTTTTGGCGTGGCAATAACCAATTGATAATTGGGCTGTGCTACAGGTACTGATTCTTTTACGACTACCGTTTCCTTTAGTGTTGTTTGAAGTGCTGCTGTATCCACTTTTAAAGAATCAACTATTGCAGTTGAATCTTGCTTCAATTGTGTACTATCGATTTTAGGTAGTGTATCCACTGGTGCGGGAACGACGACCGGTGCTGTTGCTTGTTTCTTTCCAAACAATTGATCCTTCAATGAAGGATTAAGCAAGAAAGCAACAATAACAGATACCACAATAATGATCGCTGCTGAAATATAATACCAAACTGTATTTGATTTAGTACTTCTTTCCTGATAAAATATCGCTGGATCAGTTTCTACTCTTTCGTCAATCGTTTCGGATACAGGTTCATGTATTATCGGCGCTACAGGTGTTTCAACTTGTGAAGGTGCTACCACTACCGTTTCAGGTACGATTTCCTCTTCTACTTGCTCTGTATCTGCCGGTTCATCCTCGATAATATCTTCCACGGGTTCCTCTCGTTCAGTCGGAGAAAATGGAATATTTTCTTCCAATTCACGATCGGGAATAACAGTCTCTATTTCTGGAGCAATAACATGTCTGATCGGTTCAAAATTAAAACCTGAGAGATCTAATGGTTTAAAAACTAAACTTGAACCATAGCTCACAATGTGTCCTAAGTCTTCAAGTTTAGCCTGTCCATTTTGGATCAATTGATCCTTTAAATCAGCAACAGCATCCTGCAACACCTGCGTTGCGGCATCAAGATTCAGGTTTTGCTGTTGTTGTATATAATGAATAAAATTAAAACCGCTTTCAGCTGTAGAATCAAATTCCACATAAGAAATAGGTGGTAAAAACAGGTCGCGCTGCTTATCGAATTGAGCTGCGGAATGCTTTCTTTTGAACACCCCCAAGCCCTTAACGTAAACTTCAGCGTAACGCTTTAATAGATTATTGATGTTTTTACCTAAATTCATTCTTGTTCCTTATTTGCTAACGCAAAGTTATAATCTTCTTGTATTAAAAAGAAAAGTTTATACCACCAATTATATTAAAACCTAAACGTGGGTAGTATTGATAGCGCTCGTACTCTTTTCCAAAGATATTATTAGCCTTTACAAAAACACCCAATTGCTTTTTAATCCGGTACTCTGCTCCTGCATTAAAATCTGCAAAAGAAGGGATGGTTACTTTACTTGGATTTTCAGATCTTACTGTTGCACTTGTATATGTATAAGCTAAAGCGGAAGTCTGCCCTTGTGTAGATAATTCAGCATCTACAAAGAATTTATCCGAAATATTGAATCTTGCATTGGCTAAGAAACGGAATTTCGGCAATGACCATGCCTCTTCATTATCTTTCACTTTGTAATCATCGATATTAAGTTTACCGCTTAAATTAACCAATTGTGAAACACGGACATTCATCTCACCCTCTATACCAAAATGAGTTGCTTTACTTGAATATCCATCATAAATGACATCAAATTTGTAGGGAACAAAACCGCCTCCTAATTCTTCTCTACTATTCACATACAAAGGAAGTCCTTCGATCTGCTTGTAAAATGCTTTTACTTTATAGCCAAAATTTGCTCCTGCATTACCCTTTAATCCTGCATATACATTTAGTTTTTCAAGAGTATTGCGTACATCAATATTGCTATTTAAGTAAGGATTTTCTTTTGCAAAACCACGTAATGATCCTTGTTTAACACCTCCATTTGCACCTGCAAATAAGTATACATACTGCGGTACAACTGCAAAATCAGCTTCCACTGTTGGAAAAACATTAAAACGGCTGGTATCTCCAAACTCAGAAACGAGATTGGCACCCAAAGTAACATTATAATTATCACCTTTAAATTTAATGTATGGATTGATCGATGCTACATGATTTTTTGTTGCCACCTTAACATCTTCAACTGAGTTAAAGCTAGCACTTAGATTAGCCCCCACATTAAATGTATTGACTTTTTTATTCACATAACCGGATATGGCGAATGAATTTTCTTTAGCATCATATTTATCTTTAAAAAGATAAGCATCTGCTTTCGCAGAATAGCTTACCGCCCCGGCCTTATCCACATCTGCATTACTTGTCAGTTCACCGTTGAAATAGATATCATTAAAAGCTTGTGCCTCTGGCGTGGTATTGATTAAATTAGAACTGTTATCAAACACCTGTCCGTAGAAGTTTGTCGAATAACGATTATATCCTAAAGTTCCATTTACTGTAAAAGGTTCGTAAACACGACGGCCAAAAATACCGACATCCTGTGTAGCGAACTTCTGACCTTCAATACTGCCTTTTTGGTTTAAGTGCTTGGCAAATAATCCGAATCGTGTATTTTCAAATTTATCGACGGCCAAATATGCTTCTCCTAAGATGGTATTGTAGTTTCCTACACCAAATTTAACATAGTTACTTGTTTGATCAGCAAGTTGTGAGAAAGGCAATTCTTTCACATTTAACTCACGCAATCCAGTATTGATATCGAGTTTCTTATCTGAAATATTATTATAGCTCAACTTAGGCTGATACTCCCTTTTATTGGTCATATCAGGACTACGACGGATTTTTACCGCATCTGCAAGAATAGGTTTATAATCACGTACGACATCAAAAGAATCAATTGTCACTGGTGTAGCAGGATCAACTTTTTTTGGTGTTTCTTGTGCAAAGGAGTGCATTCCAGCTCCCAATAACAAGGTCGCTAATGTATATTTCTTCACTGTTGTATTGTGCAACTTCTTCATTATTTCCTATTTCTTTTTGTTCAATTTTTCTAGACGAGCTTTTGCTGTTGGCAAAATATCATCCTTACCGTCATAATTCTCAATCACACTTTCTAAAGTAGATTTCGCCTGGAAGTTATCTCCTTTTCCTACGTAAGCATCTGCCATTAGTATAAAACTTTTTGCAACCCAGTAATCATAAGATGAAAACGAATCTGAAACATCAAAAGCAGATTTAATAGCGGCTTCGTATTCTTTATTTTCATACTGCATCAAAGCAACATTATAGCGTGCTTCGGCACCAATAACTGTACGGCTCTTCAATGCCGCTAAATTAAATTCCTTCAGCGCTTCTGCACGCTTACTTTGTTTCAAATATGCTTTACCTGCATAAAGTGATGCATTTGCGATCTCTTCCTCAGATGATTTTTCGTAATTTCTTACTGCATTGGAATAATTCAATGCTTCTTTATAGTCACCGATCTCGAAATAGCTGACCATTAAATTGTTGATCGCATAGCTGTAATTAGATTTATACTCAGAAGTCAATTCTAATTTTTTCAACAGTTGTGTTGCTTCATTATATTTCTTCTGTTTCAAATATAAGCGTGATACACTCACCAAAGTACGTTCTGTATAAGCGCTTGTCCAGTCATTCAAGATAATGTTATAGTCATGTAAGGCCTCATCGGTATGACCTAAAGCAGCATTACTTTCAGCGCGGATAAAACGTGCATATTTCTCTTGAATAGGCTTAGGGAATTTATCAAAATAAGCATTCACGGCTTCAACTGCACCTTGGAAGTTTGATCTTGAGAATAGTGTTGTTGCTGTCGAAAATGTACGGCTATCCTGCTCAGATGTTGTTAAATTTCCAATATTGGTACCAGTAGCATATTTGATATAACCAGTAGCATCACTATTGTCTAAATAGATATTTTCAATAGAACGCATTGCTTGCTTAGCTTCATCCGTTGTTGCATATTGATCCACTACGCGTTGGAAAGTCTTTAAAGCAGCTTCGTTATTATCTTGATTATATTGTACTAAACCGATTGTTACCAAAGCACGAGGTACATAACTGCTACGTGGATATTTCTCCACCATCGTTTGCAGACCTGAAATAGCTTGGTCGGACTGTCCCATTAAGAAATAAGTGTATGGGATCTCAAAAGAAACGTCATCGGCATAATTTGATGTCGGATATTTAGCAATTACAGACTTCAGCGTGGCAATTTTACCTTCATTATTTCCCTGTAGTCCCTGAATGATACCACGTTGGAATAATGCGTAATCTTGACTTGCTGCTTTCCCATTAATCAATCGATCATACTGTTCCATTGCTTTACCGTAGTTCTTTGCTGAGAAATAGGAGTCTCCTAAACGAGCAATAGCATCGTTACGGGTATTCAACTCGATTCCTTTTGAACCACCTGTCGCTAAAAAGCGTTCAAAATAATTTGCAGATGTATTGTAGTTTCCATTTCTAAATGCAGCATATGCTAAAGCATAATTGGCATAGTTGTAAACATCAGTTTTAGCTGCTGCCGGTAGACGTAAAAATTTATTAAAATTGGTTACGGCTTCTCCATATTTACGAACTTCATACATCGCCTCTGCTTTCCAGTAGGTAGCTAACGCATAGATTTCTTCATCATAACGATTTGCTTCAGAACGCATGAATAATGAAATTGCATTTTCAAATGCACGTTCGTTATAATATTCTAAACCTCTATAGTAAGTTACTTTTTGATAAGCGACATTTGCTTCTCTACCTCTTTTCTGAATGGTCTCTAAGATATCAACAGCTTCGCGGTAGTTCTTTGTACTCAATAAAACTTCAGCTAATAAAGTTTTCGCTTCTTCCTGACGTTTTGATTTTGGATAAGTTTTCAGATATTCCTGAGTGGAAGCTAATGCTACTTGATGGAATTCCAATTCGTAAGAAAGCTTAGCATAGTTAAATAATCCTTCTTCTTGCAGATCTTTATCAAAATCTAATTTTGAGGCTTTGAAGAATGCGTTACGTGCTGCTTGCTTATTTCCTTTTTTCAAGAATGAATCTCCCAATGTAATCATCGCACTTTGATAATATGCATCAGGTTCTGTCATTTTTTCCAATTCTGTTATTGCCTTATCATAATCTTTCAATTTGTAAGCGATATAACCGATTTGGTAGCTATCTTGATTATTCTGTGTTTTTCCTTGATCTTGTGCCTGGAACTTATCGTAGTAACTTTTGGATGATTTTAAATCTCCTTTGATAAAGTAGGTCGCCGCCACAATACGGAACAATTCGGTTTCATTCTCCTGTTTCGTGCGTTGCATGATAGGCAAGGCATAATCCAAAACGTCATCGTAACGTTTGTCCAAGAAATACAAAGCTGTAATGTAATAAGGATAACTTGTTTCAAATGTTTTTGAACCATTCAAACGTTCAAACTCATTTAATGCAGTTTTATACTCCGCATCTAAATAACATAAATAAGCGTAGTAATATATTGATGCTTCCTGGTATTCAGACTTTTGATCTTTTAATGTTTCAAAAAGTGGTTTGGCAGCAGTATAATTCTTTGTTGTAAAGTAAGAATATCCTAATTTAAAACGATATTCTAAACTTTCATTACCTGCCAGATTTTTACTATCGATTTTGGTAAACCACTCAATAGCTTTTACATAATCTTTCTTAGCATAGTAAGATTTTCCAATTTGAAAATATGCTGCTTTTGCGTTAGCACTACTTGGATAGTCTTTGATATATTTCAAAAACTGTGCTTCGGCATCTGTTTCCCCCAATTCTAAAGCGCATACAGCTTGATAATAGCGTACATTTTCTTTTAACAGCGTTAGTTCTTCTGTTTCATCCAATTGCAGAGAGGATTTTGTCCGCAACGCTTCTACACGATTAAATTGTTCTGAAGCAGATGTAAATTTGCCTCTTTCAAACAACTCCATCCCGGACTTGTATGCTTTGTTGATTTGTTGCCATTCTGTTTGCTGTGCTAAAGCTGGTGTCGCCATCAAACTTAGCGCAAACCCTACCTGGTAAATCTTTTTATACATAATATGTGAAATATTTTATATGTTTTTATTTTGTATTGCAAGTACTTAGCTCAAAAAAGCGAAGTAAAATTCATAGTAATATTCAAAGTACTAAATTAAGCCTAAAATAAGGAGTTTTCCTCAAAAGTTATTCACAATTGTTAACATTATCCAAAGTATAACGTATTTAATACAAAAAAAATATGCCTGATTTAAAAATAAAAAATCAGGCATATTGATCTATATCGACAATTAATGCTATCCGCGCTGTCCTGCCAATAGGTAAAGTACAGCCATACGTACTGCTACGCCATTTTCTACTTGATCTAAAATAATAGAGTGCGCGCTATCTGCAACGTCCGAAGTAATCTCTACCCCTCTATTAATAGGTCCTGGATGCATAATTGTTATTTCTTTATCCAATGAATCCAACAGCGTTTTATTCAATCCATACAACATGGTATATTCTCTTAGGGATGGAAAGTAAGCGATATCTTGTCTTTCCAGCTGGATGCGTAACATATTGGCTACGTCACACCAGTTCAAAGCTTTCATTAAGTCATGCTCCACTTTTACTCCTAATGAAGTAATGTATTTAGGAATCAATGTTGTTGGTCCGCACACCATCACTTCAGCTCCCTGTTTTTGTAAACATAGAATATTGGATAGTGCTACACGTGAATGGGTGATATCACCTATTATGGCAACTTTACGTCCTGCGACATCTCCAAAGCGCTCACGAATCGAGAAAGAATCTAACAAAGCTTGAGTCGGGTGTTCATGTGCTCCGTCGCCGGCATTAACAATTTGTGCGTTAACATGCTTACTTAAAAACACACCTGCTCCGGCATAAGGATGACGCATAACAATCATATCAACCTTCATCGCTAAGATATTATTGACGGTATCGATCAATGTCTCACCTTTACTTACAGAAGAAGAGGAGGCCGCAAAATTAACGATATCTGCAGAGAGTCTTTTTTCAGCTAGCTCAAATGATAAACGTGTACGTGTAGAATTTTCAAAGAAGACATTTGCGATTGTAATATCACGAAGTGAAGGAACTTTTTTAATCGGTCTGTTTAAAACTTCTTTAAAGTTACTCGCTGTATTTAAAATTAATTGAATATCAGATTCATTTAAATCTTTTATTCCTAACAAATGACGTGTACTTAATTGTTCAGCTGTTGATGACATTTTTAATGTATTCAGATTTTCTTTATTCTATTTCTTTTCTGTTACCAAGATGATACTATCTT
Organism: Sphingobacterium sp. JUb56; assembly: GCF_014191365.1. Taxonomy (NCBI): domain Bacteria; kingdom Pseudomonadati; phylum Bacteroidota; class Sphingobacteriia; order Sphingobacteriales; family Sphingobacteriaceae; genus Sphingobacterium; species Sphingobacterium sp. JUb56. The sequence goes on from NZ_JACHWL010000002.1 coordinate 555,191, forward strand.
GATTATCCAACTCTTTCCAATTCACAATGACTTTCTGAGAATCAATAGAATCCACTTGGATTCCAATGTAATCGGGCTGGATCGGAATCTGTCTCGAAAAACGGCGATCAACCAGAACCAATAGTTCGATACGTTCAGCGCGACCAAATGCTTGGATTGCATCCATTGCAGAACGAATGGTTCGACCAGTCCAAAGGACGTCATCCATTAAAATGACTTTCTTACCTTCTACAATAAAATTAATGTTTGTGCTGTTAGCTAAAATGGGACCATCGTTTCCTTTTCTACGAAAATCATCACGATAAAATGTAATATCCAAATCACCACTTAAAATTGAAGTACCTAACATCTTCTCTAATTCCTTGACAATGCATTTGGCTAAGAAAGTTCCGCGAGGCTGTATACCAATTATAACTGTATTTGAAAAATCTCCATGATTCTCAATCAATTGACGACAAAGTCTTTGAATGGTAATCTGAAATTTTGGTCCATCTAATAAAATCGACTGTTTCATTAAGGGAATGTTTAAGCAAACGTACCACTTTTTTTGAAAAAATCCGAATAAAAGATGAATTTAATATATCCAACGTCCCCTAATCTTTATTCAATCGGAGATGCTTTCTTTTTATTGATCAACCAATATACAGGAAGTCCTAAAATAATAAGAATAAATCCTGGCCAGGTATACTGTGGTTTATACAGGATGAGCAAAATACAGAAAGTGGCGCCAATAACAAGATAAATAACCGGAACAATGGGATAACCCGCAGTTTTATAAGGGCGATCCAATGTTGGTGCTTTAAATCTTAACCAAATAACGGCAAACACCGTGATCATGTAGAAAAGCACAATAACAAAGGATATCATATCGAGCAAATCGCCATACTGACCACTTAAACATAGCAAGGATGCCCATATACCTTGCAACCATAAAGAGCGCTCGGGAACTTCATACTTATTATTGGGGATTGCTTGTTTCAAGAACAGTCCATCTTTAGCCATACGCTGAAATACTCTTGCGCCGGATAACACAATACCGTTGACACAACCAAATGTGGATATCATGACTAAAATGGCCATAATGATGGTACCTGTTTCCCCTAAAATTTTATGTGCTGTTGCTACTGCAACCCGATCATTGACTGCAAATGCAATTTCATCTCTGCTTAAAGCAGCAAGATAAACATAGTTACATAGCAGATACAATACCATAACTAAAGAAGTTCCAATCACCATTGCACGTACGACGTTGCGTTTTGGATTTTCAATTTCTCCTGCTATAAATGTTACATTTTCCCAGGCTACACTGCTAAAAACCGATCCAACCATTGCCGCCGCTATACCTCCTAAAAGGATACCACCACTGATATCCGTCCAACCAAGGCCTTTTAAATTTTGATAGGAACTTAATCCATAACTTAAATTTTCTGAAAAATGATTCTCTTTAATCATAAATATACCACCTATGATCAACAGAATTAATGCAATTATTTTTGATGATGTAAAAAAAGACTGAATCATTTTACCACTTCGCACTCCCTTCGTATTAATAAAGGTGAGGACTAAAATAATGAACATGGCTAATACCTGAATCCAGGTGATCTTAAATGATCCATTTTCATATAAGGGAGGGGCATTATTAAGTTCAGGAATGAGATAGGCTGTAAATTTACCGAATGCCACAGCGACCGCAGCAATAGTGCCTGTCTGAATGACGGTAAAGAGACTCCAACCATATAGGAAGCCCGTCATTTTTCCAAAAACTTCCGTTAAATAGGTATATTGACCTCCTGCTTTTGGAAATAAAGCTGATAACTCACCATAACAGATTGCCGCCGATACAGTCATTATTGCAGTAATAATCCAAACAATAATCACCCACCATCCGGAACCCAATTGCCGCATCATGTCCGATGAAACAATAAAAATACCGCTTCCAATCATTGATCCCATTACAATCATAATGGCATCCCAAAGTTTGAGTTGTCGATTCATATATTTTAGGTTGGTTACCTGACAACAAACTTACAAATATTCCTGAAAAACAACAGGTTGTCGAAAAATAAAAAATGCCTTCATTTCTAACTAAAATAGAAATGAAGGCATAACAGTTTTGCGTATATTTAAACGCTTTATTAAAGTGAATTTTAGTCCTATCCAAAGAATTTAGATGGATCAAAACCATGTTCTTTCAAAACATCGTCGGGCACACCTGTCCACACTCCTGGTGTGTTTCCTTTAAAACCGATAGCCTTTACACCGATTTCACTGGTATAAAATCCAGAAGAAGTTAGGTTACGCATCAGCGAGAAAAAAGCAACTCCTTGTTGCATTTCAGGTCTTGCTAATTCGGGATATGCAATATCATCTACAATCGCCAATTGCTCCTGTTGTTTACAGTTTACAAACGCTTGTCCAAATCTCTTTTGACTGTGTACATCCAGCCATTTCAATCCGCCACGCATTGGAATTTTATTATCTGGTAAATCTTTTACAATGAACTCGATAAAATCTGGTACTCCAGCATCTGTAGCACTTCCTGAAGATGCATCCTTTGGTATGATGATATCTGCTAAAACAGTTATTGTTGCAAACTCATGTTCATTAAAGAATTTTTCTTCTTGTAATGCTTTAGTACGTTCATATTCAAAATCCTGAATTCCGGGGATTCTGTCTGCTGCATCTGCAACAGCAGTTTTACTATTATCGGTTTTACAGGAGCCTGCCAGTAGACCAGTCCCAGCAGCGATCAGCCCTAATGCTTTTAGTGATTCTCTTCTATTCATGAGTTCTAGCTATTTAAATTTTTCTTTTCCTGTAAAATATATTCTGCTGTACGCATTGACAGGGCCAGGATAGTCCAAGTCAAATTTTTATCACCCTGTTGTACAAATGGCCCGGCATCTACAACAAACAGATTTTTACAATCATGTGCTTGCCCCCATTTGTTCAGAGCTGAAGTTTTAGGATCATTTCCCATACGTGTGGTGCCACCTTCGTGGATAATTTTTCCTGGTGCTTCTAAACCATACAATGTATCTGCTCCCGGAATCTTTGAGGTTATCACAGCTCCCATTTCGTGCATAACAGACTGAAATGTTTCTTGCATATGCTTTGCCTGTGCAATCTCCTCGTTTGCCCATTTATAATGGAAGCGCAAGACGGGTATTCCAAATTTATCGACTTTATTGGGGTCTATTTCACAATAATTATCTATTCTGGCTAATGCCGTTCCTCTTCCTGCCATACCTACATTAGCACCGTAAAAACTGTTATAATCCTGTTTTAAAGATTCTCCATATCCACCTAATGGCTTTTGCTTACCATCAGGGCCTTTTGCATTGTTATTTACATTGGGCACCCAGTTTAAAAAACCATAAGAAGGCATGTGTAAACCTCCTCCATACTCAATATGATAGCCACGAGGAAAATTAAGCTTCTTATTATCTTCCCACCATGGTGAGTAGATATGTACGCTTCCAACTCCATCTTCATTATAACGTTTACGGTCTAACAATTGTGGTAAAAAACCGGAGAGACTTGCTCCCGTTGAATCATGAAGATATTTTCCCACAACACCACTGCTGTTCCCTACACCTCCTGGATGTGCTTTAGATTTCGAGTTAAGCATTATGCGCGCACTCTCACATGCACTAGCTCCTAATATGACAGTCTTTCCTTTCACCGCATATTCCTGCAAATCTTTAGTGTCAACATATGAAACCCCGATAGCAATCCCTTCATCATTGGTCAGTACTTCACGAACCATTGCATTATCGATTACTTTTAGATTTCCGGTCTTTATTGCTGGTATCACCAAACAGGAAGATGAAGAAAAATCGCCATATACTTTACAGGCACGTCCACACTGCCCGCAATAAAAACATGTACCTCTACCTTTGATTTCTTTGGATACTTCCGTTAATACTGCTCCACGCCCCGGAATAACAGGTACCCCTGCTTTCTTTGCGCCCTTGGCTATATACAGCTCATTCAATCGTGGTTTTGGTGGTTTCATAAAGATACCATCAGGTTCGTTATGTATGCCTTCTACTGTACCATATACACCGATCATACGATCTACACGATCATAAAAAGGTTTAACTTCGTCATAGGTAATTGGCCATGCATCAGTAACACCATCTTTAGGTTTGAAATCATCAGGCCCCATGCGCAATGATATTCTGCCCCAGTGGTTGGTACGACCGCCTAACATACGGGCACGAAACCATTCAAATTCAGTACCTGCTACTTTACTATAAGGCTCTCCTTCAAGTTGCCATCCCCCGTATGCGGCGTCAAAGTCGCCAAAAGGACGGGTCGTCGAGGCACCGCGTCGGGGAGATTCCCAAGGCCAGCGTAGCTGTTGAGAATCTTTTGCCGGGTCATAAAAAGGACCGGCTTCCAACATCAGCACTTTAAGGCCTGCATTGGCAAGTATATAACCCGCCATACCACCACCGGCTCCCGAACCGACGACAATAGCATCATAGACTTCTGTACTTTCCTTTATTTGATAATTTACCATAATCAATTTTTAATTTTCTTAGAAGCCGTTTATCTTACGTTTGAAAAAAATAAAACAACATGCACTTCAAATCTGTTTGGTTATAATTAATTGTATAGATGAAAGGACAAATTAGGTAAAATTACTCAAAATCACAAAACCGTTTTATCGTTTTAGCGCTTTGTAAACAAGCCTTTACAATTACCCTCCCATCATCCCCTTTTTATGACCATAAACCATATCAAGACTAAAATAAAGTTAGTATAAAGGTTCAGTTAAGAAAATGACTTTTTAAAATGTCAGTATTAATGCTTGTTCATTCAAATATTTTTAATGTCGTAAAAAACACCTCCATGGTCGATCACTTGTTCTAGTAATTGTCTGCTAACAAAAATAATAGACAAAAAAGAGGGGCTTGCAAAACTGCAAGCCCCTCTTTTTTATCTATTAATCTACTATATTCCAAACTGCTTTTTATAATTTTCTTCAAGCTGTTGTATTTCTTGTAGTAATTTCGTCTCTTTTGTCTGAGATAAAATACTCTTATAAACACCCAGTGTTCTTAAAGCAGTTTCAATATTTGAATATTCCAATTCTGGTTTTGTCTGCGCAATAGCATTATAATAAGACATATTTTGAGTTAAGAACTGCAAATTACGCTTAACAATGTCGTTTGCTTTTTGAGTTTCACCGACACTGTATAAAACATTAATGATCGGTGTATAGTTTAAAACATCGCGCATCAAGAAAACACGTTTCGGCATTTTGTCGTACACTAACAAAGCGATTTCTTTCGCTTCTTTCTCTTTTCCTTGTTCCAAGAGCTGTGTTGCAGTACTTCCCGTTATTGAGTTGACAATTAAACCAATCATACGGTACGATTCTGGATCCAAGTAAGGTGATGTTGCCATATTTCCCCAAGCATACTTCTTGGTAATATCAGTATAAGCGGCTTCAGTATTTACAAGCGCTCCTGCATTTTCTTTTGCAACCTGAATAGGCATCAAACGATATGCAAAACCTTCCTGCACTAGGTACTTGTCTAGACCTAAGTAATTATCATTTGGAACTGTAGCGGCAAAGTAAATAGGTCTTTTCCAATTGTTATCTGCTAAAATAGATAAGATCGACAGTTCGGCTCTGGTTACATAATTCTTATTATAAGTCCATGCTAAAGTATCTGGAATCGTATTTTCCCATTCCTTTGGTACTGTTTTATTTTGGATAACCGCATTTCTATCTACCGCTAAAGCAAGATTTTTAGTTGGTAAGAAGTTCTCAAATTCACCTGAGTTCAGCTGTGCCTTATTTTTAGCATCATCCGAAAGCATAAACTGTAAAACTAAATTTAAATCAGCATGTCCTGGAATTTGAACATCTTGAAAGTACATCACATCACGCACTCCTTTTTTAAATTTCTCTTTATCAATATTGATCGGTAACGCATCAGCATCATTTGCCTTTTTCTGCATTTGAGCCATATACCAATCGGCACTTAATAAACTTAAGTTTACGACACGTACATCTGTTCGTATACCTTCCACTTCCTGTGCATACCACAATGGATAAGTGTCGTTATCCCCGTAAGTGAATAAAATAGCATTAGGAGCACAAGATTCTAAGTAATCTTTAGCTAGATCACGCGCCGTTAATTTATGTGAACGATCGTGATCATCCCAGTTTTCTTTTGCTAATAAAACGGGTGCTGCAAGTAAACAAACCACTGTCGTAAGTCCTGCCGCTGTTTTAGGATTCATTTTCTTACCTAAGAAATCTGCTATCGCAAAAACCCCTAGTCCAATCCATATAGCAAATGCATAGAACGATCCAGCATAGGCATAATCACGTTCACGTGGTTGTAAAGGACTTTGATTTAAATAAAGAACAATTGCTAAGCCTGTAAAGAAAAATAACAATCCAACAACACCAGCATCTTTTTGTCTTTTACCGAAGTGCCAGAAAGCACCTATTAATCCTATAATTAGCGGTAAGAAGAAATACTTATTATTTGATGGATCGGTATTTAAAGAATCAGGAAGCGCATCTTGTCCACCTACCAACATTTGATCGATCGGTTTAATTCCAGAGATCCAGTTTCCTTCTGTAAAAGTACCGTGTCCTTGCTGATCATTTTGACGACCTGCAAAATTCCAAAGGAAATAACGACCGTACATATGACCGATCTGGTAATTAAAGAAGAATTTTAAGTTATCACCAAATGTCGGAGACTGTCCTTCACCTAATCTTAAATAGTCCTGATAATAGCCAGGATGACCATCTCTATTACTATACACACGAGGGAATAAAACTTCTTTATCGTATTGGTAAGTAGATCCTGTCTGGATTTTTGTATACTTATCTTTATCTTTTCTGTAAGAATAGGTAGGTTCTACTCCTGTAACTTTAGAATCAAAGTTAGGACCTTTAAATAAAGGCTCACTAGCATATTGCTCACGTCCTAGATAACTTAAGAAAGTAAAGGCATTTTCTGGATCACTATTATTTAACGTTGGATTTGCTTTTGCACGGATCATAATCATGGCAAATGAGCTGTATCCGAAAATAATAAAAGAAGCACTGATCATTACGATATTTAAGATCGGTTTTACTTTTTTGATCGAATACCAAATACCATAAGCTAATAATGCAACCAATAACACAACAAAAAATGTGAATCCTGATCCAAATCCCAATCCTAATGTATTGACGAAGAATAAATCGAAATAAGCCGCGAATTTAACCGAGTACTGAATGATACCCCATAAGATCACCGCTAAAACCACTACTCCTAATAAGAATGACTGAATAGCTCCTTTGCTTGTAATTGTCTTTGCTCTCTTAAAGTAAATAACAACTGCAATAGCAGGGATAACAAGTAAGTTTAATAAGTGAACGCCTATGGAAAGTCCCATTACGTAAGCGATAAAAATCAACCAACGGTCAGCACCAGGTTCATCTGCATGGTTTTCCCATTTTAGAATACCCCAAAATACGACAGCTGTACATAAAGAAGACATGGCATATACTTCGGATTCTACTGCTGAGAACCAGAATGTATCTGAGAATGCATATGCTAAAGCTCCTACCAATCCTGATCCGAAGATCTTGATCAAATCTGCACTTGAATATGTTCCATCTACAGATTTTGTGACCACTTTTCGAGCTAATGCTGTAATGGTCCAGAATAAAAACAAAATGGTAATACCACTGCATACTCCAGATCCCACATTCATCCAAAAAGCAATTCTTGTAACATCTCCCCCTGCAAGGTTCGAGAATATATTTTGAATCATCAAAAATAACGGAGCACCTGGTTGGTGAACCACCTGCATTTTATATGCTGAGGCGATAAACTCACCGCAGTCCCACCAACTCGTTGACCTTTCTGCGGTTAACATATAAGTGACGGTAGCAATAATTGCGCAGGCCCACCCTAAAACATTGTTAATTTTAGTATAGTTCATATAATTATACTGTATAAAGATTATAATACGTTCCGAAAATAAGGATATTTAATAAGAAACGAATAAATTATATTTTTTTATACGCTTAAACTCAAATTTGTTACTGCCAGATAGGCTCTATACTAGGCAAAGAACTGGTCTTTCAGAATAAATTAAAAAATTATTAGCCTGAGAATCAATTAAAAGGCATTTACCGTTCATTTTTTATTTGCAGAAATGAAAAAGCGCCGTATATTTGCATCATCAAAAGTGACCAACACGCTTCCATAGTGTTACACTTTTGAGAATGTTTGCCCGATAGTATAAGGGTAGTACGACAGTTTTTGGTACTGTTTGTCTTGGTTCGAATCCAGGTCGGGCAACATTAAAAAAAGCTTACTTCGGTAAGCTTTTTTTGTTTTAATACATTTTCAAAAATACTTTCATGATGTATTAATCCAATCCTGTCTAAAGGGAGTATGTCCATAATGTATACTACACCAAAAAGATAGTTCTCAATAAATATTTCCACCAGTAGTAAATATGACACCTGTTAGTAGATACTATTCAAAAGAGGTTATCATACATTATACACCTTGAGATTGGATTTTGAAATTCTACACTTGTTTAACACTAAAAATATCGTGGGTAACAGTCGAACTATTATAATAACAAAATTATGCAATCTACTTGACTTTTACTTTTTCCTGCTCATAATGAGGCATTATTTAAATTTTTACATTTTTTTTTCGATTGAAATTTTGAAATTAAAAACATTTATCTAACTTTGCACCATCGAAAGGATAAAGGTTGACATGTCAATCGAATCTATAAGATAGATTGCTCGATAGTATAAGGGTAGTACGACAGTTTTTGGTACTGTTTGTCTTGGTTCGAATCCAGGTCGAGCAACTTTAAAAAGAAAAAAATGGATTGTTATAAAAACAATCCTTTTTTTTTAAGTCATTAGAAAGTAATTGGCAACATACAAACAGAAAATTCTATTCTAATCCACTATATCAAAAATAAAAAACCATGCCTTTGCAATTCAACACGGTTAAGTTATTCGCCGGTTCTGGCACTACAGAATTAGCAGAAAAAATCGCTACCTCCTACGGGAAACCTCTTGGAGATAAAACGTTATCTCGTTTTAGCGATGGAGAAATCCAACCTTTTTACAATGAATCAGTTCGTGGAAGCGATGTATTTATTGTTCAATCAACAAATCAACCAACAGACAATTTATTTGAATTATTGTTGATGATTGATGCAGCAAAGCGTGCTTCAGCCCATTACATTACTGCTGTAGTTCCTTATTTCGGTTTTGCACGTCAGGATCGTAAAGACAAACCACGCGTAGCCATTGGTGCTAAAATGATTGCTAATTTAATTACCGCAGCAGGTGCACACCGCATCATGACAATGGATCTACATGCGGCGCAGATCCAAGGTTTCTTCGATATTCCTGTTGATCACTTAGACGGTTCGATTATCTTTGTTCCTTACATCAAATCATTAAACCTTCCTAACTTAACGATTGCATCTCCAGACATGGGTGGTTCTTACCGCGCACGTACATTTGCAAAATTCTTCAATGCAGAAGTAATCATCTGTGACAAACGTCGTAAACGTGCCAACGAAATTGAATCAATGTCTATTATTGGTGATGTTACTGGTCAAGACGTTGTTTTGATTGACGATATCTGTGATACTGCAGGTACTTTATCAAAAGCAGCAGCTTTGATCATGGAAAGTGGCGCTAAATCTGTGAGAGCAGTATGTACACATGCTGTATTATCAGGTAAAGCTTACGAAACAATTGAAAACTCTGTATTATCTGAAATGATTGTTACCGATACCATTCAATTGGATCCAGAAAAAATGAAACAGTCTACTAAAATTAGAGTGTTATCTACTGCAGAATTATTTGGAAAAGCAATTAAGAATGTTAACCAACACGGTTCTATCTCTGATTTATTCGAAGTTGAATAAGCTAAATATTTAGAATTCAAAATATATTAAAACCTTTCTCTTTATGGAGGAAGGTTTTTTTTGTTATAATATTAGCAAGGACAGTAACATTATAACAAAAAAAACATATCTTTGCACCTTAAATTTTAATCAAATTAAAGATGAAATCAATTGCTATTAGCGGTTCTGTAAGACAGAGCGTAGGGAAAAGAGATGCAAAAGAATTGCGTTACGAAGGTAATATTCCTGCAGTTCTTTATGGTGGTTCTACACAAACTCACCTTTCTGTATCCGCAGCTGATTTGAAACAAGTTCTTTACACTCCAGAGGTTATCTTCATTGAATTAAACCTTGATGGAAAAACTGTAAAGGCTATCGTTCAAGACGCTCAATTCCACCCATTAACTGACTTAGTTACTCACGTTGACTTTTTAGAGTTGAATGATGAGAAAGAAGTTACGTTAAATATCCCTGTTAAGTTAACTGGAACATCTCCAGGTGTTAAATTAGGAGGTAAATTAGTTCAAAAATTACGTAAATTACGTGTTAAAGCTTTACCTGAAAACTTGCCTCAAGAAATTGCAGTTCCTATGGAATCTTTAGAGGTTGGTAAATCATTCCGCGTAGCTCAAGTTGTTTTAGAAAACGCTAAAGTTTTAAACAACTCTGACGATACGATCGTATCTGTTATCATGTCACGTGCTTTACGTCAAGCAGAACAAGAAGCTGCGAAAGCAACTAAAGGTGGTAAAAAATAATCTTTCGGGATTTATTAAACAGCTTATTAAAAGGCATCGAATTATCGATGCCTTTTTTTGTTAAGAAAAGTTTAGGGAATTAATTCTTAACACCATCTTAACATTGACTTTATCACGAATTAACAGTGTATCATTACTTTTGAGATCATCTTCAGGTCTCGACTTGTTTTATAAAAGTAATGAAAAAACACATTTTTGGATATCCTCAGATATTCCTGTTCTCCATCCTTATTTTGATTCAAAGTTGTGCTGATTCCGATCATGCGATCAAAATGAAAGGTTCAGACACCGAAGTGAACTTAGCTGTAAATCTTGCAGAAGAGTTCTCTAAAGAAAACGCTGATTTTAGTATAGCTATCTCCGGTGGAGGTTCAGGTCTAGGTATCACTGCTCTCCTCAATGGACAGGCTGATATTGCAAATTCTTCACGTCCACTTACAGAGGACGAGATTGATCTCTTCAAAGAAAAAAATATTCCTTTAAGAACGGTTGTGTTTGCGGAAGATGCTACGGCATTTGTGGTGAATAAAGACAATCCTATTGACTCCATCAACCTAAAAGATCTAGCAGAAATTTTAGATGGGAAACAGGATTCCTGGTCTAAATTGTCAAACAGCAATTTACCGATCACCATTTACGGTAGACAGAGTAGTTCTGGAACTTATTCTTTTGTCAAGAAAAAATTAAAAATCAAATTCAGTCAAGCAGCGAAGGAGATGACTGGTAATTCGCAGATTTTAGAAAGTGTAAAACTGGATAAATCTGGTATAGGGTATGTTGGCGCAGGTTATATCTCTCAAAACACCAATGTTCAGCAAGGAATCAAAGTTTTAAAAATCATTGATAAAACGAATACAGCTGTATCGCCATTAGACCAAGAGGCCATCCGTCAAAATCGATACTACTTCCAGCGTCCGTTATTCCAATTTATTCCGGAATCATCATGGGAAAAAGTAGAACCGTTCATTTCATTTGAAAAAAATACGAAAGGCAAAGCTTTAATCGAATCTTCGGGGTATTACGTTATTCATTAATAAAGGTTATGAAGTATAAAAATAGAATTTTAATTGATCGTGTTGCCCAGCACACGTTCAAATTGACAGGATATCTTGTGTTAGCACTTCTAGGTGGTATCTTCGGAATGTTACTCTACAATGCTATTTCTTTCTTTTTAGAAGTAAAACCATTGGATTTCCTAACAGGACGTGAATGGAACCCTACAGCTGCAATTCCTACCTATGGTATTTTACCATTGATCGTGAGTACAACAATTGTTGCATTTGGCGCTATGGTAATTGCGATCCCTTTGGGTATTGGTACAGCAGCTTACATTTCGGAATATGCAAGTCCTAAAGTTAAAAATATATTGAAACCCTTAATCGAAATGCTTGCCGCTATTCCTTCTGTTGTCATCGGTTTCTTAGGAATTGTATTGGTAGGACCCAAAATAGCATCGCTTACAGATCTTCCAAATGGACTAAATGCTTTAAACGGTTCTCTTTTACTTGCTATTATGGCATTACCGACCATCATCACCATTTCTGAAGATGCCATCCATGCTATTCCAAAAACTTATCGTGAAGGTAGCTATGCACTTGGCGCAAGTAAATGGCAAACGTTGATCAAAATTACTATTCCAGCAGCAGCTCCGGGAATCATTGCAGCCGTTATGCTCGGACTTGGAAGAGCCATCGGTGAAACTATGACGGTATTAATGGCGACTGGGAATGCTGCACTTTTTCCTAAGGATTTCTTTGACTCGGTCAAAACCATTACAGCAACAATTGCTATAGAAATGGGCGAAGTGCCTTTTCAGACAACACATTACTTTGCTTTATTTGCCATCGCAATTGTATTGTTCTTCATGACTTTAATAGCCAATCTGGTTGGTGAATATTTTATTAATCGTTTTAGAAAATATCATGCGGCTTAATTTTAAAAAAATAACTCCCATTATTGAATGGGGTTCATTATTACTTTCTACTGGATTAGTCTGTTTTTTCATTATTGTCATCCTTTACGAAATTTTTTCAAAAGGCTGGTCTGCGATCTCGTGGTCTTTCATCACTGAATTACCAACCGATGGTATGACTAAAGGTGGCGTGCTTTCGCCAATAATCGGAACAGTTATCTTGACATTGATAACGGCGCTATTTGCAATTCCTTTTGGTGTCTGCTGTGCGATCTACTTAAATGAATATGCCAAAAACACATGGCTAACACGTACCATCAGAGCTTCTATACGTAACTTATCAGGTGTACCATCGATCATCTATGGTTTATTCGGATTAGCATTATTTGTGCAGGGCCTACATTTTGGAACTTCACTTTTATCTGCTGGTTTGACATTGGGGCTTTTATCCTTGCCCTATATCATAACGACAACGGAAGAGGCGTTACTACGTATTCCTGCGAGTATGCGTGAAGCGGCACTTGCTGTTGGGGCTACAAAATTTGAATCGATTAAAGATGTTGTGCTTCCAGCTTCATTGCCCGGTATCCTCACGGGTGTTGTTTTGACATTATCGCGAGCGGCAGGTGAAACAGCGCCAATTTTGTTTACCGGTGTTGCATTCTACATTACAGATGTGTCTGTTAACACTAGTCAGGAATTTATGGCTTTGCCTTATCACCTTTACATGCTGTCGACACAGCATCAATCTATAGAAGAAGTGCGTCCATTGGCTTATGGAACTGCACTCGTACTTATTATCGTGGTTTTCTTAATGAATTTAACCGCATTTTACATTCGTTATAAATACAGAAAAAATGACCAATAATTTATATACCAAAGATCTGAATATCTGGTTTGGTTCTAAACATGTTTTAAAGGGAATTGATATTGAGTTTCCTGAGAAAAAAGTAACGGCATTGATCGGTCCTTCCGGATGTGGCAAAAGTACTTTACTTCGCTCCTTTAACCGCATGCATGACCTAGTTCCTGATGCTAGAATTGAAGGAACAGTCAGTATCGACGGTCAAAATATTTATGAAAAAGGTATCTCGGTTACGGATATACGCAAGAGAATAGGCATGGTTTTCCAAAAAGCGAACCCATTTCCAAAAAGTATCCAAGAAAATATCGCTTACGGCCTGAAGCTGAACAATCTAGATGCAAGTCCTGCTGTTATTCAAAAAGCTCTTGAAGAGGTGTATCTGTGGGATGAGGTGAAAGATGATCTTAAAAAACCGGCAACCCGTTTATCTGGTGGACAGCAACAACGCCTATGTATTGCCCGTGCAGTTGCACTTCGTCCTGATGTTATTTTAATGGACGAACCTTGTTCGGCTTTGGATCCGGTGAGTACCTTGAAAATAGAGGAACTGATCCATCAGTTAAAAGAACAGTATACGATTGTTATTGTGACACATAATATGCAACAGGCACAACGTGTGGCTGATAAAACGATCTTCATGTATCTGGGTGAAGTGAAGGAAGAGGGTGCTACTTATGATATCTTTAACAATCCGCAACATGAAATTACGAAAAACTATATTAGCGGACACTTTGGATAAGAACTGAGTGTGCTATTTTGTTTGTTAAAGCATGGAAGAACTATTGTATATGAAAAGGTTTCCTTACTTTTGCAGGCTAAGTATTAAACAATGAATTATCTTATCGTAGGATTGGGCAATATCGGAAGGGAATATGCCGACACACGTCATAATATCGGTTTTATGGTCGCAGATCAACTTGTTAAGGAAGCTAATGCTTCTTTTTCAACGTTAAAACTTGCGGCATATGCGGAGTATAAGCAACGGGGCCATAATGTATATGTAATCAAACCGACTACTTATATGAACTTAAGCGGTAAGGCAATGAATTATTACATGCAACTGCTGAAAGTTCCTATTGAAAATACGCTGGTTATTGTGGATGATCTAGCTATTCCTTTTGGATCCTTACGTATCAAGCCTAAGGGCTCTGCGGCAGGACATAATGGTTTAAAGTCTATTGAAGCACTATGTGGCGGGCAGGCATACCCGCGTCTGCGTTTTGGAATTGGTGATAATTATCCCAAAGGCAGACAGGTGGATTATGTGCTTGGGCCATTTGATCCTGAAGAGCAAAAAGAACTGCCACAGCTTATCGATCATGCTGTAAAGATGATCAATAGCTTTGTCAATATCGGTATTGAACTGACCATGACCAATCTGAATACAAAATAAAACAAAGCCGTTAACCTGTTAACGGCTTTGTTTCTTTTATAAAGCGATGCTCAAAAAAGCGCAAACGTTTGATATTCGAATGCCTGGTTTTAATTTAAAATGATTTTCTACCTTTAAGCAGACTTAAATCAATATAAAACCGACTAAAGCATGTTTTATTTCCAAAAAACAAAGCAGAAATGTCTTACTGTATTAGCCATTTTATTGCTTTCTCATCAGGTAGAGGCCCAGGATTCGCGTTATTCTATTATACCGAAACCAAGTGAGCTAACTGCTCAAAATGGAGCGTTTTCTTTAACCTCCAATACCAAGATATTCATCAATAAGGAAAATCGATCTGAAATACAGGAACTGGCAGGTTTAATAAAAATTGCTACGGGTTTTGATCTTAAAATAGAACCGGAAAATACCGGTAAAAAAGGGATACACTTTGTTTTGGACAAGCGCTTAAAAAACAGCTCGGCAGAAGGATATACCTTGGATATTAAATCGGATAATATCATTGTGAAAGCAAAAACTGCTACGGGTTTGTATTATGCGTCTCAAACACTCAGACAGCTGTTACCAAGTACGATTGAAAGCCAATCGGTAGTTAGTAATGGTCAGTGGACTATTCCCAACGTGTCAATAAGTGATATTCCGAGGTACAACTGGCGCGGCTATATGCAAGATGTAAGCCGGACATTTTATAGCGTGGATGTGATCAAAAAATATCTGGATGTAATGGCACTCTATAAACTGAATACTTTTCACTGGCATCTAACTGACGATCAGGGTTGGCGCATAGAGATCAAAAAATATCCTAAACTAACATCTGAAAAAGCAACAATTTTCCACCATACAACTCACCAACCTGCTGAAAGGAGTGGTTTCTACACGCAGGAGCAAATTAAGGATGTTGTGGCTTATGCCAAAGCAAGACATATCACGATTGTTCCTGAGATTGATGTTCCGGGACACTCCTGGCCAACGATTTTGGTATATCCGGAACTCGGCGTTAATAATAATAGCTACCCCAATCATGTATTTCCTTTTGTCTCTTCTTGGGGATACTGGGGAAATCAATTTACACCGAATACTTTAGACCCAACAAAAGAAGCTGTTTATCAATTTCTTGATGATGTATTTACTGAAGTTACCGCATTATTTCCAGGCCAATACATACATTTCGGTGGTGATGAGGTACGACACGACCTATGGGAAAAAGAACAACACGTGATCGACTTCATGAAAAAGAATAATATTAAAACGGTTACGGAATTACAGAGTTACTTTGTGACCCGCGTTTCTAAAATTATCACGAGTAAAGGGAGAAAACCATTGGGATGGAATGATATCTTGACAGATGTTAAAAATCTACCTAAAGAAACAGCTATTATGAGCTGGCTCGGAGCTGATGCGATCAAAAAGGCTGTAGAAAATGGATTTGAAAGTGTAGCAACGCCAACTGATCCTTTGTATTTTGATATTACACAGGCAGATCGAAATGACGGTACTATGAGTGATCTAGCCTACGGTAATATCAATACGCTTGAAAAAGTATACGAGTATGATCCGAGTAAAGGATTAACTAAAGATGAGGAAAAACTGGTGTTAGGTGTACAGGCTAATCAATGGACTGCATTAACACAAGAACTAAAGGATATGAATATCCATAACTTCCCGCGCGTACTGGCACTAGCTGAGACGGGATGGACAGTGAAGAATAAAAAAGATTTTGCAGATTTTACAGCCCGATTGGAAAAACATTATGATCGATTGGATGAACTGAAAGTCGACTACTATAAAAAGGGCGGTTTTACGGTAGCTAAATGGAGTCCTGCAACAGTTACTGAAGAGTTTAAAGAAATGACAATTGACGTGACTAAAAAGGTGTATACTACAGGTCGTGTGCAGGCGGGCTTCCTCTTTACAGCAGGTAAAAACTTTTTGGAAATAGATGGTGTCGAACTTTTGGAAAATGGTCAGGTGATCAGTGCAGACAAACATCACGCATTAGCAGATAAATTTAGAGGGACAAATAAGATCAAACCATTCTTCTTCAATTTTGAAGTGAAACAGTACAATCCCAAAGCGAAATACACCGTCAGAGCTAAAGTAAGAAGTGTTGGTGGTACAGATTCTAATGGAAACTTTACTTTTAACCTAAGTCCTTATCAACCCTTCACGGTAGCGGAACCGAGATAAAAGTTCTTTCACAAAAAAGCCTCAAAATTTAAGGATTTTGAGGCTTTTTTGTGAAATCTAGAGTATCAGGGTCATTTGATCACAATACGCGGATTTTGATCACCTTCACTTACCAGCAACTTAATTTCCTTACCATTCTTAATTACAGAGGCACTTGCACCCCGAACTGCTTTTTTATTAGTGGATGATTCTAATGCCAATAGTCCTATTATATTTTTCGACAACTCACTATTTTTTGCTGTTAAATCTGTAGCCATTACTTTCGTAACTGATTTGGCATCCACTTCCTTAAGATCTGATTCTCGGGCAACTTTTCCATTTATTACTAAAACATAACCGTCTTTTGGATTGATATTTTCTTTGTTATCTTTTAAAAACTTTTTTAGTTTTTCCTGTTGCAAAGTTGTCGCATAAAAATCATCCGCTGACTTTTTGTATCCCGTAACCTTTATTTGATTAACTTGACCACCCTTTAGCGTTTTAACAGAATCCTGACGGGTTCTTTCCTTGGAAATTTCACGATTAATTGTTTTTTTAACGTTGTCTTTTAAGGCATCTGGATTTTTCTCTGCAAATGATTTTGTCTTAATTAAAATAACACCATCTTTACCTTTATTACCATAGAGCGTTTGGGCATAAGGACTTTTTAATATTTCCATGGACTCTATAGAATTGGGGTCAATCTTATTTATATTTTCCGATATTTTACCATCAACTACAAATAATGGTTGAGGTTGATCAGGATTTAGCTTCCCTAAAGTCACCTTATCGGATTTGTCTGGGGCATATGTTAATTCAATTTTATTGGATTTATCATCATCATCCTTAGCAATCACCATACTTCCTACAGACACTTTATCTAAAGATTTTTTTTCTCCTGATATAGTTATTATTTCAATAGCGGCAGTCTTACCTGTCTCCCCATATTTATTGATTAAAGCCGCATCCTTAAATACCGTCATTGATGCAATATCATATTGATCTAAATTAGCAAGATCATTTGCAGAGATTTCAACTCCGTCCACAAAACACATTACATCTTTAGGTAAAATTAGATTTCTTATACTCACCGCACCTTTCCCATTGCTACTAGATATACTATCCTTTACACCTGTTATCCTTACACCAAAAGACTTTCCCTTTAATGAATCCTGTAAAGAAGCAGTTGTTTTTTCAATTGTATCTTGCTCTATTTGAATAGGTGAAACATTTGGCTGAAAAACAGATACTGCAGGCTCTAGATCAATCTCTTTCGCGGCATCTGTCGCTTGCGTGATCTTAGCCTCTGCTTTATTTAACGTAAAAGCTCCAGCTGTCAATACAAAAATAGGCAACATAAATGCGTACTTTCCGAGCTGTATTTTTGCGGATCTTTTTTTATTCATCATCATTATCCTTCGCTTTAATGTCTTAAAACTAAACTGATTTCCTAATGTCGCCGACCCGCCACTAGCATTGACACGGAGCAAGCTATACTGGTAGGTCTGTCTATCTACGCCGTTGTTGAGTACCTGCTGATCTGTTAGAAATTCCAAATTTTCACGGATTGCCTTTCGCATGAGCCATACAAAAGGATTGAACCAGCTGCTGATTAAAGTAAACTCACTGATCAGGATATCAATAGAATGCAAACCCTTCACATGAATATCTTCATGTTTAAAAATATCCAAGAGCTCCGGTTCTGGATGATGATCTCGATTAACGTATATTTTATTTAAAAACGAAAATGGTACAATAGGGATAAAAACATTTCTAAAAATATAAGATTGCCACTGTGCAGGTTCAGAATAAATATGAATCCGCAATAGGCTGATCATCTGAATTAAAAATCGAATTGATAATATCGTTACACCTATAATGAGTAGAACAATCAATATATTATTTAAGGTAAAAACCGATTTGTCCACCTCTTGTCCTAGATCCATTGACCAATCCATCGCGATCTCCCCTACGGATGGAATTGGTTTTCTAAACCAAGATTGAATATCTAAGAACGGATAGGTAAATGAAAATAAAATACCTGTAATAAAATACATGCGGTTAAGCAGGTAAAATGTCAGGTTCTTTAATAACAATACATATCCTAAGTATACAACACTTAGTAATACATTAATCTGGATCGCATAATTTAGGATATTTTCCATGGTTACTTGCTTTTATTTTCCTTGATCATTTGCATGATTTCTTCCAATTCAGATGCAGACAGCTTTTCTTCTTTCACAAAAAATGTAACCATCTCCTTATATGAATTCTTAAAATAGTCTCCTACGAAAGAGTGCATAAATGTCTCTTTATAATCTTCTTCAGAAATCAACGGTTCGTATCGATTTGCATTTGCATACTTAACGGACTTTACGAATCCCTTTTTTTCTAGATTTTTAACTGTAGAGGCCAATGTCGTATAGGGCATCTTCTCGCCTTTGATATTGTCCAAAATCTCTTTCACAAAACATGCCTTAAGATTCCAAATGGCCTGCATCGCCTGTTCTTCTTGTGCTGTTAACTTTTCCATACCTGATTATTAAACTACTAATTATACACAAGTCTACGAAATAATCGTAATAATTCAAATTAATAATTCTTTTTTTTTATTCTCTGGATTTTCAAATACTATTTCTCCATTGAAAAAAATGAAACACGAAATGCCAAAGCTGTCCTTGCTTATAGTTCAAGAGCATTATTATCAGAATTCAATATTGTGATCAAGTTCAAGATATCCACCTTGTCTAGTAATTCCCGATAAAAGTAAACTGTCAATAGATCTATGGCTGATAAACATGCTTTGACTGGGCCTGAATTAATATTCTAAATCCAAACCATATTCTATCATGCTATTCAAATCTTCAATAAATTTGAAAACAACTTACATTTATAATTGTGACAATTTTGTTAATAGCTAAAAACGCATTCAATTTTTTTTAGATTTGGTTCTATACATTTCATTACGATAAGGGTATTTCATTTATGGATTTCGATTTTAGGTTAAAAGTTTTTTACGTTGCGGCCAATACGCTCAACTTCACAAAAGCGGCATCAGAGCTTTTTATCTCACAGCCAGCTGTAAGTAAAAATATACAGGAGATTGAAAACTCCATTGGTACACCGTTATTTGAACGATTAGGCAACCGGCTTGCCCTTACTCCTGCTGGAAAGATTCTTTATAAACATGCGCAGGTCATTTTGGAACAATACAATCAGGCGACTTATGAAATCAACGAAATAACAGGAAAGCAAAATGGAAATCTCTTCCTGGGAATCAGCACAACGATTTCTCAATATGTAATTCCTAAAATGTTAGTGGAGTTTAACCTCCATTTTCCACAAAATGAAATAAAAGTCACGCAGGCTAATTCAAAACGGGTTGAGCAACTTCTCATCAAGAACGAAATTCATCTGGGGATTACAGAGGGATTGCCAGATAATAGATCATTAAAATTCACACCCTATATCAAAGATGAAATTGTTTTGGTCACCCGCAATACTAATCCTTTATGTAAAGAAGAGAGATTTGTCTTAAATGACATCTATAAATTAGCACTCGTATTCCGGGAACCTGGATCTGGAACTCGTGATATCATCGATTGCAAATTGAAAGAAGCTGGAATTTCGTTACAGCATCTCCATACAGAAATTATTTTATCATCCTCCGAAAGTATTAAAAGGTATCTTAAATACAGTAATACCGCAGCATTTCTTTCGATCCATGCGATACAAGAAGAGCTTAAAAACGGTGATTTAAAAATTATTGAGTTAGAAGATTTTAGCATAGAGCGTTATTTCTACATCACCCATTTGGTTGGAGGACTTGCTGGCCTTCCACTAAAATTCATGAACTTTATTCAACAGCATAAGGGTAAAATCTACTCATAACATTTCGTTATAACAGATAATAATTATGAATTATAACAGCATTCTGTAATAGGGTACATTTGTTTAAAACCTAGTATGAATGGAAGAGGATATTAAAAAAATTAGGAGGAGCAGCAATACCATTATTATCGTGACGAGCATATTATTATGCTTCATTGTTTTATCTGCTTATATGACAAATGCTTTAGCGCATAAATCTCCTGATAAAGAGTCTGAACAGAGCGAAATAATTAACCATGTTGATCAATTAAAACTGACACCTTATGCTGACAATGCCGAAGATAAAATGGCAAGCTATGGTGAAACACTGATAAGGGAGACTTACAACTATTTTTATGAAAAAGATGGAAGTAAAATTGGTAATCATCTGGCCTGCACCAATTGCCACCTCAATGGCGGAACAAAATCATTTGCGGCTCCCTATGTTGGGCTTACAGGTGTTTTCCCGATTTACATTGGCAGAGAAGATAAAGTGGAATCACTAGAAGAGCGTATCAACGGTTGTTTTGAACGTAGCATGAACGGAAAAGCTATTGATGTGAACAGTACCGAAATGAGGGCAATTGTTACCTATATTAAACATATCAGTAAAGATACGCCAATTGGAAAGCGAATTACTGGCCAGGGATTTGTCAAAGTGACTATTCCAGAAAGAGCTGCCGATCAAAAGAATGGAGCTACTGTCTTTCAACAGCATTGCCAAAGTTGCCATGGTACAAATGGAGAAGGCCAAAAACTTGCTGGTACTAAAGGATATCAATATCCACCTCTATGGGGAAATGATTCCTACAATGATGGTGCAGGAATGGCACGTATGTTAACAGCAATGAAATTTATCAAAGCAAATATGCCTTTAGGTGCTACTCACGACAGTCCGATTTTAACTGATGAACAGGCATTTGATGTGGCTGCTTATATCAACTCTTTTTCTAGACCAATCAAAGCAAATAAGGAAAATGACTATCCTAACTTAGCAAAGAAACCAAAAGACTCACCTTATCCACCTTATAACGACGAGATAAGTGCAATACAACATAAATTCGGTCCTTTTAATTTTTAAAAAATGAATAAAACAATTATGATCATGATCCTTGCTATCTGTAGCATGGGTAAATTAGCTGCACAAACGCAAGAGGAAGCATTGGTAAAAAATGCATCATTTCAAGGAGCTGTTGCTGAAAAAAAATCGTATCATGCGATCTACCAATTGGATAGCAATGATCCAAAAACAATTGAGAAAGCAATTCGCAACATCAACAATGTGTTGGACGATCCACGATTAAAAGGAAAATTAACGCTTGAACTGATTGCTTTTTCTGGTGGTACTGAGGCATTTTTAAAAAGTACTTCTAAATATGAAGAACAGTTCAAAAAACTAATCGCAAGAGGAGTCCAAGTAGCACAATGTACCAACTCGTTAAAAGAACGCAATCTGACAAAGGAACAACTGTTTGATTTCATCGGTTATGTTCCCAGCGGTAATGGTGAATTGGTGATCAGAGCTCATCAAGGCTGGACAATTGTTAAACCATAATTTGAAAACAAAACATGCAAAAACTCGCTAAAACTATACTTGCTCTGTTACTTGGAACCTCATGTTCTTATGCACAAGATCATCAATTTCATCCTCCTTGGAATACCCCTCCTGAATCTGCTGTTAATTTTACGATCCCTGGGATTGACAACATCCCTGATCTTTATGGTGAAATTGAAAATCCACAATTGGTTATTTTCTTTGCCGGAAACCAGTTTATGGTTATCGATGATCTTATCAAAACTTTCAAAAAAGAACATCCGCAATACGAGCGTATATTTGTCGAAACATTACCTCCGGGAATACTGGCAAAGCAAATTCAAGGCGGATCATTAACAATCGGCAATTTGAAGATTACGCACACGCCAGATATTTACACTGCGGGTCAAAGACGGATCACAGAGATGGCTGACTATTTTGATCAGACTATTGCTTATGCAACCAACAAACTTACCTTAATGGTTCCAAAGGGTAATCCGAAAAACATCAAATCATTGAAGGATTTAAAACGTAAGGATGTTCGTGTCAGCATGCCTAATCCAGCTTGGGAAGGTGTTGGCGAGCAGATAAAAACCGCTTATCGCAAAGTTGGCGGAGAAGAACTCGTACATACCATTATGGAAGACAAGGTTGCTGATAAATCTACTTATCTCACTAAAATACATCATCGAGAGAGTCCACTTCGAATATTAGAAGGTCAAGCCGATGTTGCTCCAGTATGGTACTCAGAGGCATTTTTTCAAAAAATGATCAATCATCCGGTAGAAAGTATTACCATTCCGGATAATGAAAACATTACGGCGAAATATATGGCTGGTAAATTGAAAAAATCTAAAAATAAACAAGCTGCTAGTGATTTTATGGCTTACCTCCAATCAGATTCTGCAAAAAATATTTATAAAAAATATGGTTTTCAGGTAGATTAAGCTTTAGCATTGCCTAAATTTTGTTTCAGGTTTCTGCGTGGAAAAATCAAAAAAGTCTTTCCTTTTATACTCATGGAAGAGTCAAATTGGAAGGGCTTTTTTTGTATTATGTGCATAAGCAACATTATGCTTAAAAAATTAGATTTTTACCTTATCAGCCAATTGAAAACTTTTGGATAAACAAATGGCGCGTATCAGTAATAACTCAGATTTTTAATTAAAAATAATGTCAAAAATGCTTAGATTATGGCATTATTATTACGAAAACCTAGTATATTAGCCCTCAATTTTATTACATTTGCATAAACACATGATAACATAAGAAGCTTATGTCTGAAACAGCATCTATTATTTTAAATGGTTCGTCATACGAATTTCCAGTTATTACTGGTACAGAAAACGAAAAAGCAGTTGACATCTCTAAATTGAGAGATCAATCTGGATATATTACATTAGATCCAGGTTTTAAAAACACTGGTGCAGCAAAAAGTGCTGTCACTTTCCTTGATGGTGAGACAGGTATTTTAAGATACCGTGGCTACCCTATCGAACAATTAGCTGAAAAATCAACTTTCTTGGAAGTTGCTTATTTATTGATATACGGAGACCTTCCAACAAAAGCAGTTTTAGAACAATTCAGAACGGACATCAAATCACAGATGATGATTCATGAAGACATGAAAAACTTCTTTGCGGGTTTTCCTTCAAAATCCCATCCAATGGGACAATTATCGTGTCTAGTTGGAGCTTTATCAGCATTTTACCCTGAATCTTTAGATCCAAATCCAACACCTGAAGAAGAAGACAAAACGATTATCAATTTATTGGCTAAAATGCCTACGATTGTTTCTTGGATTCAAAAGAAATCTTTAGGTCATCCTGTTGTATATCCTAAAACTAATTTAGGTTATATCGACAACTTCTTAAATATGATCTTTGGTGAAGTCAATCAGGATAAAACTTTTGATCCAGTTGTGATTGATGCCATGCATAAATTATTGATTTTGCATGCTGACCACGAACAGAACTGTTCGACTTCTACAGTACGTATTGTAGGTTCATCAAACGCAAATTTATATGCTTCTATTTCTGCTGGTATCAATGCCCTTTGGGGACCGTTACATGGTGGAGCAAACCAAGCTGTAATTGAAATGCTTGAAGCGATCAAAAATGATGGCGGAGATGCTGAAAAATATTTAGCGAAAGCAAAAGATAAAAATGATCCTTTCCGTTTGATGGGATTCGGTCACCGTGTCTATAAAAACTTCGATCCTCGTGCTAAAATCATTAAAAAAGCATGTGATGATATCTTAGAAAAATTAGGTGTTAATGATCCTGTTTTAGATATCGCTAAAAAATTAGAAGAAGCGGCATTAAATGATCAATACTTCATCGATAGAAAATTATATCCAAATGTTGATTTCTACTCAGGTATTATTTACCGTGCATTAGGATTTAACTCGGAAATGTTTACCGTATTATTTGCTTTAGGTCGTCTTCCGGGATGGATTGCACAATGGAAAGAAATGCGTGAAAACAAAGAACCTATCGGTCGTCCAAGACAAGTATATACTGGTCCGACGGAACGTGATTATGTTGAAATAACACAACGTTAATTCTTAAAATATTTTAATAAAAAAGCATCTTTCGAGATGCTTTTTTTATTTCCATAAACAAATGTCTATTAAACCAGTATATAATTTGTTTTTCCTTCTCTTAATTCATACCTTTTCATTAAATTTGCCTACTAGAATTTCACTTATTAATAATCATTACAAATAAGAATTGTTAGATTTATTCATCCATATCCTTGTTCCTGTTGCTATATTCATGTTTATAGCAATTTTTACGTTGTTTGCGGTATATGCGGAACGTAAAATTGCTGGCTTTGTTCAAGATAGACTTGGTCCTATGGAAACGGGAAAATATGGATCTCTCCAGACCATCGCAGATATTTTAAAGCTCCTGCAAAAGGAATTGATTACTCCGCTACTAGCGGATAAAATTTTATTCCGCCTGGCTCCTATTGTTATTTTCGTAGCTGTTTTCACGGGTTTTTCTGTTATGCCTTGGTCTAAGGATTTTATTCCAGTTAATACACACACTGGCTTATTCCTGATTATGGCTATAGTCTCCATAGATGCTATTGGTATCTTAATGGCCGGTTGGGGTTCTAACAATAAATTTTCATTGCTTGGTTCTATGCGTGCAATTGCACAAATGGTTTCTTATGAAATTCCTGTAGGATTATCCTTAATCGCAGCCGTGATGCTTACGCAGACGCTAAATCTGAATGATATTGCGACGAATCAAGGTGTATTATCAACAGAAGAAATTAAGTTTTTAGGTATTTGGTCTGTTAAAAATGTCGGTGGTATATTTGCCTGGAATATTTTTCAAGCACCCCATATGATCGTCACCTATATTATATTTTTTATAGCGACTTTAGCAGAGTGTAACCGTGCTCCTTTTGATATTCCGGAAGCAGAATCAGAACTTGTTGGAGGCTTTCATACCGAATATGGAGGGATACAGTTTGCATTTTTATTTCTAGCTGAATATGCTATGATGTTTCTGGTATCCATGTTGGGTGTAGTTTTATTCTTAGGCGCTTGGAATACACCTCTTCCGAATATTGGCCCATTAAAACTGGCTGACTGGACAACAGGCTTTGGCTGGGGAATATTTTGGACTTTTTCCAAATCCCTCTTTTTAGTTGGGGTTCAGATGTGGATCAGATGGACTTTACCGCGTTTACGTGCAGATCAACTGATGAATTTATGCTGGAAGGTTTTAACACCTCTCGCGTTTTTATGTATGGCTATATCAGCGATCTGGAGAATTTTAGTAATTGTTTAATTTGGTTAATTCGATATGATATTCAAAACGGCTTTTCATGCATTAACAACTGCTTTCAAGGGACTATCTTTGACAGTAAAGCATCTGTTTGGTGCTCGAAAGGCACGCCAAGAACTGGATATTACAAAAGATAATTATTTTGATAAACAGGATGGTATTGCAACAGTGCAGTATCCGAAAGTCAAAATGCCTATTCCTGAGGTAGCGCGATATCAGCTTGAAGTTGAGATCGACGACTGCATTGTCTGTGATCTATGTGCTAAGGCTTGTCCTGTCGATTGTATCGCAATTGAAGCGATCAAATCTCCGGAAGCAATCGGAAAAACTTCAGATGGTAGTGTCAAACGTCTTTACCCAGCTCAGTTTGATATTGACATGGCAAAGTGTATGTACTGTGGATTATGTACGGTTGTATGTCCAACAGAATGTATCACTATGACAAATCAATATGACCGCAGTTCAACGAAATTAACGGATCTGATTTATGGATTTTCGGATATGACCGACGATCAAGTTGCGCAAAGAAAATCTGAATGGACCAAATTTCAAGCTGAAAAGGAGGCAGCAAAATCAAAATAATGACTTTAGAGCTTTTTTTATTTTATGCTTTTGCACTTTTAGCTATAGGTTCTGCCCTATTAGTAGTAAGCTTAAAAAATATAGCACGCGCGCTATTTTTATTTTTTGTTGTTTTATTTGCTATGGCCGGGCTTTACTTATTTGCTTTAGCAGACTTTGTTGCTATTACGCAAATCATGGTATATGTCGGCGGTGTATTAATCTTATTGCTTTTTGCATTTATGCTTTCTAACAAAGAGCTGTTGCAAGATTTACAGCAAACAACAGGTTCTTTATTCTCCCTACCGACATGGAAGGTGCTACCTGTTGCTCTCGCCTTTTTTGGAGTCATGATTTTTGGCATTCTGGAATGGCAAAAATCTTTCCCAGCTTGGATGGCAACAGCTATCCAAAATAATACGGTTATCAAAAGTACAGACAATAATATTCATCAATTAGGTATTAAGTTTATGACTCAGTATGTGCTTCCATTTGAAGTTATTTCCATCTTTTTGATGATGGCTTTGATCGGAGCATCACATCTTTCACGAAAGGATTTACAAAAATGATCACCTTAACACACTTTCTAGTTGTCTCGGCCTGTATTTTTTGTATTGGTCTATATGCCGTTCTCGCAAAGAAGAACGCCATTATGATTTTAGTTGGCATTGAATTGATGATCAATGCGGCTATTCTCAATTTTGTAGCTTTCGGAAAGTATGATAAAATTAATTATGGGGGTCAAATATTTGCACTGTTTGCAATCGTACTTGCTGCGGCTGCAGTTGCAGTTGGATTGGCCATCATTTTAAATGTATACCGACAATACAGAAGCATTAATCCGGATCAAATTCGTGAATTAAAAGACTAGCATTGAACTATTTATTTGACATATCACCCATTAATACAGCATTGTTTGCTTTGGCAATGCCTTTGCTGGCTTTTCTATATCAGGCTGTTGTTGGTAAAAAAGATCAATCTGGCCTTGTTGGTACAGCGGCGATTATTTTAAGCTTCATCTTTAGTTTAATTACCTTTCTGGATGTCTGGAACGCGATGCCTTTATCATCTGAGATCAGATGGTTTACAATAGGAAATACCACTTTTACAGTTGGTCTATTGCTGAATAACCTCAGCTCTTTGATGCTACTGTTAGTTTCGACAATAGCGGTTCCGGTGCATATTTATTCTAAATCATATATGCACGATGATACCGGCATACATCGTTATTGGATGTATCTCAGTCTATTTTGCTTCGCAATGCTCGGGCTTGTCATCATGAACAATTTACTGCTTATGTATGTGTTCTGGGAACTTGTCGGGTTTGCATCTTATCTATTAATTGGATTCTGGTATACGAAGGATGCTGCCGTGCAAGCAAATAAGAAGGCTTTTTTAGTCAACCGAATCGGTGATCTGGGCTTCTTGATCGGCATAGCGATTGTCTACGCTCAATTTGGATCCCTCAATCTTGTCAATCTATTTGGAAATGATGGACTTATCGCTAATACTAGTATTGAAAACGGCCTATGGATATCTCCACACAATAGTATGGATGCGATCTGGTTGACGATTACTGGCCTTGCATTTTTCTTAGGGGCTATGGCAAAATCAGCCCAATTTCCATTACATGTCTGGTTGCCTGATGCTATGGAGGGACCTACATCTGTTTCATCTCTAATACATGCTGCGACCATGGTGGCTGCCGGTGTATTTTTAATGAGTACTTTATTTCCTTTATTTAACGAAACAGTCCTTTTGACTATTGCTATCATCGGTACCATCACTGCTACTACTGCTGCATATTTTGCTTTGGGACAATATGACATCAAAAAAATACTTGCTTTTTCGACAATTTCCCAATTGGGTTATATGATGGTGGGAATAGGTATAGGCACCTGGGATGCGGCCATGTTTCATCTATTGACACATGCTTTTTTCAAGTGTTTATTATTCTTATGTGCTGGGGCTGTTATCCATGAGATGGCACATCTGAAAGCGCATAGCAAGCATGATTTCGACCCACAGGATCTGCGCAATATGGGTGGACTTCGTCACTATATGCCACAAACATTTGTACTGATGACAGTAGCTTCCTTGGCACTTGCGGGTTTTCCGTTGACTTCGGGCTATTTATCAAAAGATAGTATCATTATTTCTGCATTCGAATGGGCATCAACAAAAGGAGCTTTGTTTCAGATCGTGCCAGTGACATTGATTATCGTCAGTATTATGACTTCATTTTATATTGGACGTCTAATTTTTAAGGCCTTCTTTTCGGAACTGCGTATCAAAAATCTATTGGGATCATCTATACATTTGAGTGAATCGCCTAAGCTTATGCTTTGGCCAATGTATTTCCTGGGCATATGCTGTTTCTTTCCTCTATTTTCGATCAATCCAATTTCCTATCATGACTCGTGGATAATGGATGGATTACTGGTTGATTACCCTTACGAAGCAAATCATCTTGCCCATCTTGTTATTCCTGTATTACTAACAGTCGGTGCATTATCAGTGTGGATATTAGGATGGAAATGGTATGCAAAAGGTCAATATCCACTAAATGAAAATAGTCTTGCAAACCGGTTATCCTTGCATCAGGGATATATGAATTCATTTAATGAAACAATTATTGTCAACAGTATTTTGAAATTAAGTGCTCTTTCCTATTGGTTAGATCGAAATATTGTTGATGGTTTTATACACAGCTTAACAAAATTGATCCAGCAGCTCGCGCATTTGAGTCATTGGCTTGACAAACATATTGTTGACGGTATAGTTAATGCTATTGGAAAATTCGCTCTTCTGTTAGGAACTTTTGTGCGTTCACCCCAAAATGGGAGACTACAGACTTATTTATATTCTGTATTCTTACTTGTTATAGTTGGTTTAATTTATCTTTTATTACGTTAGAAAATGCCTACACTATCCTTATTAATCTTTTTACCTCTACTAGCGACAGCGATTATATTAGCACTTCCTAGTCGATTCAAGGATGCTTATAAATATATTGCCCTTGCTATAACTGCTATTCAGTTTCTACTGGCAGGAATGGCCTACTTCTCGTTTAATCCAACCGCAACAGGTATCAATACACTTGAAGGATATCAATTGGTAGAGCAACTGCCGTGGATCCGCCTAGATCTTGGAACTATTGGCAAACTGGAGATTGACTATCTGCTCGGGGTAGACGGGATTTCTATGCCTTTATTGGTTTTAAGCGCATTTGTGATGTTGATGGCAATTGGTGCTTCCTGGAATATCCAGAAAAGTATGAAAGGTTATTTTGCCTTACTTATGCTTCTGAATATGGCAGTCATTGGCATATTCTGTGCTTTAGACTTCTTCTTATTCTATTTATTTTATGAGGTGATGTTACTCCCTTTGTACTTCCTCATCGGAATCTGGGGTGGCGAGCGAAGAGAATATGCTGCCATGAAGTTTTTCATTTATACATTATTCGGTTCTGTTTTCATGCTCTTGGTCATAGTAGGTCTTTACTTCTCGGTGATCAATCCTGTTACAGGTGCTCATACCTTTAGCATGATCCATATGATGAATCCGGACAATTATGTACAAGGTTCTATTTTTGCACTGGATGGTTATCAGGAGATTTTTGGTATATCAGCACGTCTGATTGGATTTATTGTACTTTTCTTTGCTTTTGCTATTAAAGTTCCTATTGTCCCGCTACATACCTGGCTGCCTGATGCGCACGTAGAAGCTCCGACACCAGTTTCTATTATCCTAGCGGGTATCTTATTAAAGATTGGGGGATACGGTATCATCCGCGTTTGTTTCAGCATCTTCCCTGATGCTGCAGCCACTAGTAACTGGTGGCTGGGTCTTATCGGGGTGATTTCGATCTTATATGGTGCCTTTAATGCATTAGCACAAAAAGATTTGAAACGAATGATTGCTTATTCTTCTGTATCCCATATGGGATTTGTGCTTTTGGGCTTAGCTTCTTTTACTGCAGAGGGTATTTCTGGAGCAATGTTTCAGATGATTAGTCATGGTTTTCTATCTGCAGCTTTATTTTTCTTGGTCGGTGTTATCTACGACCGTGTACATGACCGTTATATTCCACATTTTAGAGGATTGGCCAGTATTATGCCTAAATATACGGCATATATAGCTATTGCATTTTTTGCTTCTTTAGGTTTACCTGGTTTCTCTGCATTTATTGCAGAGGCATTTGTGATTATCGGAACATTTAATTCGGCAAGTTTAGGTACTGGTCTCCCAAGATGGATGGCTATAGCTGGATCTGTTGGAATTCTAATGAGTGCGGCCTATCTATTATGGACATTACAAAGAATGTTTTTTGGAGAAACAAGATTAAAAGGTGGAGATTCTTGGCAACAGGCCCTAGTCGATCTTTCCGTTAGGGAACAGCTAATCTTGTTCCCCACTTTAGCACTTGCTTTACTTTTAGGAATATGTCCTTTTATTATATTCGACCAAATGAATGCTTCTGTCATCAATTTGGTTTCCTTTATTCAACAGTATAACTAAAAACATGGCCGCATTTGCTTCATCAATTTCGTCAATTTTAGACCATATCATAGTAAGTATCCCTTTATTCAAGCCGGAACTTGCACTCATGATTGCTTTTGTATGCAGTATATTTTGCAGTTTATTTATAGACCGAATTTGGAAACAGAGTTCATTTGCTATTACCATAATCGGTTTATTACTTAGTTTATATTTCCTTTTTGATCAGAATAGCCTATTTACTGGTGAATCTGGATTTTTTGAGATGATCAAAATTGATAAATTATCTATTTTATCCCGCATCATCTTATCGCTATCGACTATATTTATAGCTGTTTTCATCCAGCAACGTTTTTCAAATCAGATCCGTCCTATTGGTGATCTTTATGCAGTATTGCTCACAGCTACACTCGGACTGCACTTATTAACGATAAGCAGCAACTGGTTGCTGATTTTTATCGCGATTGAAACTTTATCGATCAGCTCGTACGTCATGGTCGGATATTTCTCTAAAACGAAATTTGAGGCTGAAGCGGCAATGAAATATGTTTTATTTGGCTCCATCTGTGCAGCGGTGATGCTGTATGGTCTATCACTTATTTACGGTTTCACGGGAAACTTAAATTTTGATAGCCAGCAACATATCCAGGGACTTATTGAAGCTCCAAAAGTCATGACCTGTATTGCATTTCTATTTTTACTAACCGGAATTGGTTTTAAATTAAGCTTTGCACCTTTTCATGTGTGGAGTCCTGATGTTTATCAAGGTGCTCCGACCCCGATAACTGCCTATCTATCAACAGTACCAAAAATTGGTGCGCTGGTTCTGTTATCGCGTTTACTGGCGAGCTGGACTGCTAGCCCTTTCTTCTACTCAGAGTTCTTAATCTCCGTTATCATCATCATTGCAATCGCTACAATGCTTATTGGAAATCTAGCCGCATTAAAGCAAAAAGATATTAAAAGAATGATGGCCTATTCTTCTATTGGTCATACTGGTATACTCTTGATGGTGGCTCTTGTTTATATTGACAACGATCCTGATGTTCTATTATTTTATCTGGCAATCTATGCTTTGATGAATATCGCAGTCTTTTTATTTATTGATCAACTGGAACAAGGCCTTGAAAGTACCACTATTGAATCTTATAAAGGTTTGGGTAAAAAATACCCGGTGATATTTGTGAGCTTCTCTATTCTGTTGATCTCACTAATCGGACTCCCTCCTACTGCGGGATTTATCGGAAAACTTCTGGTATTTTCTAAGGTATTTGAACAGTATCAAACGTTAAATGAAATACCTTTATTATTCCTACTTATTGTAGGAGCCTTAACTTCTGTGATCTCGTTATTCTATTATTTTAAAATTCCACTATTTGCATTTTTAAGAGATAATGACACGGCTATAGCGTTACCTAAGTTCAACAGATTTTTAGTTCTTATAGCTGTTTCGATCAGTATTTTGGTTGTACTCCTCGGAATATATCCAAGTCTGCTTTTAGATTTATTAAAATAGGCATCCCAATTTTCTTTCATCAATTAAGAAGTTCTTTTCGGGTCTAGCGGCTAATACCCTAAACGCATTTCATAAAACAGA
Organism: Sphingobacterium sp. JUb56; assembly: GCF_014191365.1. Classification (NCBI taxonomy): domain Bacteria; kingdom Pseudomonadati; phylum Bacteroidota; class Sphingobacteriia; order Sphingobacteriales; family Sphingobacteriaceae; genus Sphingobacterium; species Sphingobacterium sp. JUb56. The sequence continues at coordinate 588,071 of NZ_JACHWL010000002.1, forward strand.
TTCTGGCAAATAAATTTGTTTTAGATATGACGCAATTAAGATTGTAAATAAAACAAATTTATCTAAGTTTGTAGTATGATAAGTGCATTAGCTAACACTATTTTTCAACGTGCAATCGCAGATTATCACGTTGAAAACGAAATTGATCAAGTTATTCAAAACCCTTTTGAGTCGTCATCATTAGAACATTTACTGTATATGAAATGTTGGATTGATACCGTACAATGGCATATGGAAGATGTGGTCAGAAATCCTGAAATCGATCCTAAGGTAGGTTTATACTGGAAAAGAAGAATCGATGAATCCAATCAGCATCGTACAGATACTGTGGAATATATAGACAGCTACTATCTATTGAAATTTCAAGATGTTACTCCAAACGAAGATGCTAAAATCAATACGGAAAGTCCTGCTTGGGCAATTGACAGATTGTCGATACTAGCTTTAAAAATCTATCATATGGAGCAAGAGACTTTACGTAATGATGTAGCACCGAGCCATATCGATGCTTGTCAAATTAAATTGAATATTCTTTTAGAACAACGTGTTGATCTCTCTCAGAGTATTGATGAATTGCTTTCTGATATCCAAGCTGGAAAAAAATACATGAAAGTCTATAAACAGATGAAAATGTATAACGATCCGAGTTTAAATCCTGTATTGTATCAAGCATCAAAATAATGTCTTTACCATCCAAAATAATTGTTACGCGCTTCTCTGCCATGGGAGATGTTGCCATGGTTGCTTCAGTCTTGAAGGAATTTGTGCAACAGTATCCTGCTGTAATGATTATTATGGTAACCCGTCCAGCTTTTAAGGCTTTTTTTGAAGTTATTCCGAATGTACAATTCCATCCTTTTAATCCCAAAGAACAACATAAAGGTTTAAAAGGTATTGTGAACCTAAAAAGAGAATTAACTTCTTATGGTGCCGATGCAGTTGCTGATCTACATTTTAATTTAAGATCTCGAATTTTAGCAGTTCTTATTAAGGTATCGGGACTTGTGGTCAAGCAATTGGACAAAGGCCGAAAAGAAAAAAAAGCACTTACCCGATTTCAAAATAAGGTTTTGAAACCGTTAAAACCGACTGTTGAACGTTATGCCGATGTATTTCGTGATCTTGGTTTTAAATTTATATTGCAGAATAAATTAGAGCCTACTAAGTTGGCATTACCCAACTTAGCACATGCTTTATTTTCGGATGATGAAAGCAGAAAAATTGGGATAGCCCCATTTGCACAACACTCCTATAAAGTCTTTCCTCTTCCAAAAATGCAGGAAGTAATTGCTTTCTTATCTCAGAACAACTTTGACACATTCATATTTGGCGGAGGGAAATTGGAACAAGCACAAGCTGAAAAATGGCAAGCACTATATCCCAGTGTCCACAGTACAATTGGTCGTTTCAATCTTAAAGAAGAACTTGCTATTATTTCTAATTTAGACTTAATGATCAGTATGGATTCTTCAGGTATGCATATGGCTTCTTTAATGGGTGTTCGTTGCTTGTCCGTGTGGGGTGCTACCCACCCTTTTGCGGGATTTCTTGGTTATGGACAATCCATAGAAGATTGTGTTCAGGTAGAACATCCTAATAGACCAAATTCAATATATGGGAATAAGCCCTGTGATTGTGATGGTAAGGAAGCAATTGATTTAGTCTCTTCGGAAATGATTATTAACAAAATAAAACAGCTAATATAAATGGGAAAAATCGGTTTCATTACCGTACGTTATGGCTTGGATGTAACTGGTGGTGCTGAATTTCATTGTAGAATGTTAGCTGAAAGAATTGCAGGTCAATACGATGTGGAAGTATTAACAACTACGGTAAAAGATTATACAACATTTATTCCTGAAGTAAAAGAAGGGACTTATGAATTGAACGGTGTCAAAATCAGACGTTTCGATAATAATCCTTTTAACAGAACGTACTACGAACAATTACAAAAAAAATCGAAAAAGGCAAGTAAAATTAGACGATTGATTTATCGTTTAAATTTATCCAATATTATATTTCCTATTTTTCCCATCTGGAACTATCAAAAAGATGTTGAATATAAGCTCATGAAAAATTATGGCTTTTATTCAGATAATTTACTCAACTATCTTAAAGAACATAAAGATGAATATGATGCGCTAATATTCATCACCTATGAAAATGCTCTTACACAATTGGGAGATTTTATTGCGCCAGAAAAGACTATTCTGATACCAACAGCACATTTAGAAAGCATGCTTTTTCGTTCTATTAACTCTCATTTATTCACAAAAGTGGGTTTTATCGCATTTAATACCGATACAGAACGAAAAATGTGTCAGAAAATCTTTCAGCATAAACTAGCGCCGAACGATGTTGTCTCTGTTGGTGTAGACATTACTTCAGCAAGCAAAGAAGAAATTGAAAAAGTAAAAGATCATTTTCCTAAGCAATATCTACTTTTCTGTGGACGTATTGTCGAAGGAAAATTGAATAATTTTCTTGATTATTTTCTAGCATTCAAAAATAAGTACAATACAGATCTAAAGTTAGTTCTAACGGGTGATCTATTTATGCCTAAGGTAGAACATCCAGATATTATTTATACGGGTTTTGTTACTGAATCTGAAAAGACAGCTTTAATCATGAACTCTTTTGCTGTTGTCAATCCGTCCATATATGAAAGTCTTTCTTTAATTGCACTTGAGGCTTTATCTTTAGGGAAAATGGTCATTGCCAACAAGAAATGTAATGTAATGATCGAACATGAAGCTAAAAGTAATGGCGCTTTAATTTGCTATAAATCAGAAAATAACCTACACAAAATTTTATTAGAGCTTATTGAAAACCCTTCTTTAATGGAGGAAAAAGGTCGTGCTGGCATAAAATATGTATCTGAAAATTATCAATGGGATGTGATTATTGATAAACTACTTGCTGTGATTGAAAAATTTAAATTAAAAAGATTGTAATGTCAAAAATAGGGTTTGATGCAAAACGTTTTTTTAATAACTATACGGGTTTAGGAAACTATAGCCGTGATTTGATCCGCATATTACGTTCGAATTATCCTGAACAGGAATTCCTATTGTATACACCGCAAACCGGAATACCCCAATATAGTAATCTTGTACCCAATAGTGTCATTAGACGTCCTTCTGGTATTCTTAACAAAATCTTAACGAGTAATTGGCGCACGAATCGTATTGTTAATGATTTGAAAAGAGACAAAATTGATATTTATCATGGCCTTTCTGGAGAAATTCCAATCGGTTTGGACAAAACATCAATTACATCGGTCGTAACAATACATGACCTGATTTTTATTCGTTATCCTGAACTTTATAAAAAAATAGATCGCACTCTGTATCATAAAAAATTTAAATATGCGTGCGAACACGCAGATCAAATTGTAGCGATTAGTGAGCAGACCAAATTAGATATTATTCATTTTTTTAACATTCCTGAAGAGAAAGTTAAAGTCATTTATCAAGGATGCAACGATTCATTTAAATCGGTCAAATCGGAACAGGAAAAGCAAACCTTAATTAAGAAGTTGGGTCTTCCTCAGGAATTCATATTGAATGTAGGCACGATCGAGCCTCGAAAAAATGCATTTTCAATTGTCCAGGCAATTAAAGATAAAGATATTCCTTTGGTTATAGTTGGTAAACAGACTGCTTATGCAAAGGAAATAAAATCGTATGTGGCGGCTCATAATATGGAAAATCGCGTAATCTTTTTACAAGGATTGACAATGAATGAATTATCGGTTCTCTATAGCATTGCTAAGATATTTGTTTACCCTTCAATTTTCGAAGGTTTTGGAATACCTATCATTGAGGCATTATATAGTGGAACCCCTGTTATTACAACAAATTCTGGTGTTTTTCCTGAAGCTGGAGGACCATTTTCACACTATATTGATCCGAATGATATAGATCAATTAGCCATTAGTATTGATGCCATCCTGAATTCTCAGGAAAAACAGGAAATAATGCGTCAAAAAGGATTAGCATATGCGCAGCAGTTTAATGATGAAATATTGGCTGCTCAATGGATGAAGCTTTACAAAAAAATTAGTAAATGAGAATAGGTTTTTTTAATTCGATAGAGACGTGGGGCGGAGGTGAAAAATGGCATTTTGAGTCTGCAGTACATTTTGCAAAGCTTGGTCATGATGTTTATTTTTTTGGATCAAAGAACAGTAAATTAAAAACAAAGCTACTTGCATTCCCTGCAATCACATATATTGAAGTCCATTTAACTAATCTTAGTTTTCTAAATCCGGTAAAGAGGTGCTATTTGACTTCGACATTTGAAAAGTTACAGATTGAAGTCGTATTAATCAATAATCCGAGAGATTTAAAAATTGCCGCTTACGCCGCTCATAGTGCAGAAGTTCCTCGTATTATATACCGAAGGGGATCTGCTATTCCTATCAAAAATACATTTCTAAATCAGCGTATTTTTGGAAACTATATCACTGATGTGCTAGCAAATTCCTATGCAACTGGAGAAACGATATTAGCAAATAATCCTCAACTGTTTCCAAAAGAAAAAATTAGAGTAATTTATAACCCTATCGATTTTCAAAAATTTGATCAATTAGTTTATAAGAAAATAGTTCCCGATCGCAAAGATGATTCATTAATTATAGGAAATCTAGCAAGACTTGCTCCACAAAAGAATCAGAAGTTTTTAATCGATCTCTCTTTAGAATTAACCCGACTACAGATTAAACATCAGATTTACATTACAGGAAAAGGTGAGCTGGAAAGCGAATTAAAAACTTATAACATAGAAAAGGGTACAGATAAGAATGTTCATTTTCTAGGATTCACGGATTCCCCGAGGAGCTTTTTAGTTGATATTGATATTTTTATATTAAGTTCACTATGGGAGGGTTTTGGATATGTACTAGCAGAGGCTTCTCTAGCAGAAAAGCCCATTATAGCTTTTAACAGTAGTAGCAATCCTGAATTAGTAAAGGATAACATCTCTGGCTTTTTAACGGAAGTAAATAGTATTCCACAAATGGTGGAGAAAATCAAAAAACTTCAAGACATTAAGCTTCGAAAAGAAATGGGTATATCAGGCCGGAAATTTATCCTAGAGTCCTTTGATAAAAATATAATCTACAAAAACCTCGAAGATTATATTTTGAAAGGCTAGTTCCTTGTCTACTTTTACTTAAAGATCTAAATATTTCAAAAAAACACAGGAAGAAACTTGGTTTACTTATTTAAAACTTGTTCATAAAGATTCCAATATCTTTTTGCTGCCATATCCCATGAAAATTTCCTGGACCAATTTTTTATTTCAGTACTTCTATCTTGAGAGTTAATCAAATTCATGATATGAGATTTTCCAAAATTCATCATATAATCCTTCTCCGTTGAATCTAAGAAAAAAGCTTCTGAACCTCCTATTTCAGGCAAGCAGGTATATTTAGACAACAGGACTTTTTTACCAAATGACATGGCTTCTATAACAGGCAGACCAAATCCTTCTGCAATTGAAGGGAAGACAAACATGGCACAGTTACTTAGATATTGATATTTTACTTCTTCTGTAATAGGTCCTGTGATCACAACGCGGTCCAATACGCCTAATTCTTTGGCTATACTTAATATATACTGATCATATCCAACTTCATCTAATACACCACTGATCACCAACTGTAGGTCATTTCCAACTAACAAATATGGCAAAACATGAAAATTTTTCTTTTTATTTACAGTACCAATAGTAAATAAAAACTGTCTTTCACCTTTGTTCAAAGGATTTTCTACTTGAAAATTACTAACAATTTTATGATCAATATTATTTCCATTATATACCACCTGTACAGACTTGCCTTTTAAATCACAATATTCTTCTAAATCATTTTTAACATAATTAGAAATAGCAACAATGCAATCTGCTTTATCCAAATTAGCCTGCAGTTTTTTTAAATAGAACTTCTCTTTATCAGGAGTTTTACCTTCTTTAAGAAAATTAAGGTCATGAATGGTCGAGATGATCTTAGTCTTTTTACCTTTCCTTGGAAAATAAGAGCTTAATTGATAGGTAGAATGCCACAAAGAAATATCATCAAAATTTGGCATCCAAAATTTATGAAGGGATTTTTGCTGAACATATGTAACCTCACTACCAAATTCTTGAGAAAGCGGGTCTGGAGAGTAAAATAACAGATCAGCATCGGTTGAACGATTTTCCAATAATGCGGATCCCAAATGTTTACAAAAGAAATACAAGCCTGTATGCTTGTGTTTCATTCTTTCAGTATCAAATATAATTCTATGACTCATTGACTAAATGTCAGATTTTCAATTAATAGTATTTTCTCTAGCAAACAAACGAATAAGTAATCATAAATATTATCACATTTAGCCTATGATACTTAAAACTAGCCCTGAGCAAAAGAATATTTATTTTTTTCTATCTCAAAATGATTACACTATACTACATAATAACGGTAATTGTTACCGAAACGTAACACATATCTTAAAAGATTTACATATCTTTTTCATGAAGTGATAAAACCATATTTAACAACACTCTTTATAATACTTATTTTATATTTAGAATAGAGCCTCACCCTTAAGATAAAACTCATGATATTAATCAATTATTAAAAACGCATCATTACTTCTATGGCAAAAGAATTCTCAGCTAAGATAGCAATTCTGTCAATTCTATGTAAAATAAAAGTAACTTTTATTTTACATAGAATTTTTAACAACTAATAATCAAAGGCTTACCCTTCTACTTCAATCGTGCTATCACAAAATTTTTCTACTATTTTTTCCTTAACATAAAGAAATAAAAATTACTAACTCGGAATAAACAGATCATTAAGTATCTTATCCTCTTTATCTTCATGATAATTTTGAGAAAAATAAGACAATGCTTCTGCACACGTTTTTGAATAAAGCTGTTGGTCGTTTAATAATTGTTTGATATTATTTGCAAAGCTTAGTGGATCATCACTAACCATACAGCCATTTTGAGATTTATTAATCAAGCCATCTACTCCACGCCGCGTTGTTACTATAGGCAACCCATAAGACAAGGATTCTAGTACTTTTATTTTAACTCCTGTACCCGTAATCATAGGACAGATACAAATTCGTGTATTTTGATATATCGCATCCAGATCATCCACAATGCCCAATTTAATGATATTAGGACTGTCTTCAATAAAATTGCAAATCTTTCCAACGATATAAATATTTACATTTTCTAATAGGGGGAAAACTTTATCTAAAAACCACTTGAAACTATTTACATTATGAGGATTAGCACTTGCAACATACAAAACATCATACTTGATCGTTCTCTTTTCATTCAGATGAACTGTTGGAAAAGAAACTGGCATCAGTGTAATTTTTCTATTTGTAAATTGTTCAAAAATATACTGCTCTTCAATGGAATATGTCCATATTTCATTGAACTTTTTGAGTATACTCATTTCATTTCCAAAAAGTTTCCCAATATTTATTTTTTTATGACCTTCGTATCTAATTTTATATTGCAGTGCCATAAAATCATGTGTATCTATAATAAAATAAGGACCATGAATATTTTCAATCACATTTCCCCAAGTAGAATAGCTTATCACTACAATATCATAGTTATTCTCCTGAATGTCTTTCTTAAATTTATTTCTAAAATAAGGAGTGCTGGAATCCAGGGGGTTTCTTCTTATAGCTCTGGAAATTTGCTTCGGAATTTTGTCCTTTATTAAATATTTTAAAATATTTGATTTGGGCAGATTAAAAAGAAATATTTTCAATTGTATGTCAGGATATCTTAAATGAAATTCTTCTTTACTTTCGTTATCCCAATCAATAGAAGATATAAAGTGCACATCTAGTAAATCACTATTCTTTTGGAAATAGGATAACATTTGATTGCACCTGGTTAAATTCCCTCCTTTTCCTTTTAAGGGATTATCCGGCATATAATATAAAACTTTCTTTTTTGACATAAAACAACCCTCAATTCTGCTTGAATAAGCTTTCTATTTTAGTTACAAATTCATTCCAATCATGTAATACTTTACTTTCACTAAAAACTTCTACAGCTTTTTTTGCATTTGTACCTAAGTGATCTCGTAGGTGGGCATCTCCCATAAGTTTATCTAATTGAGATGTCATTTCGTCCATGTCTTCTGCAAGAAATCCTGTTTCTTGATGTTTTATCAACTCATTTACTCCAGAGCAACTTTTAAAACCTAGACATGGAAGACCTACCGACATAGCCTCAACTAATGCTAATCCGAAACCTTCATATTTACTTGGAAATATAAATACATCAGCTTCACTCATTTTTACAATAGGACTTTCAGTAAAACCTTTCAAAAAAATTCTATCCTTCATCTTAAGGTCTGAAATCTGCTTCTCCAGTCTATTCCAATCTGGACCTATACCCCATAATTCAAAATCCCAATTCATATATTTATTTGATAGTTTTGAGAAGCAATCTATTGCCAGATGTTGTTGCTTGCAACCTGTATCCAATCTTGCTAAATGAATGATTTTATAACGATCTTTACTTTTAAAATGGTCTACTTGATATAGATTTTTTGAAACTGGATTAGGAATTACGACCACATCTCCCTTAAAGCTTGACGGTAAATAGTTACGATAGCTATCAAAAAGTATTTGAATTCCTGATAAATTTTGAAAAGATTCTTCTAATAATTTTACTTCAAATGGTTTCCTTCCGCCAAAAATATTTGTGAAATCATAATCTGGTCTTCCATTTACAGAATCAATAATTGGAACATTTAAATTATTTCGATAAGTGATCTCAAGCAATGAACCTATTGACATTGTAATAATAAGATCAGGTTGTACCTGATTAATATAATTCTTCCATGCTTTTGCCCGATTTGCTAGATTATAGATAAATAAATTCTCTTCACCATTCATGCTCTTTTTTAAAAGCGTATTATATGCTTTGGCATACTTCTTCCTTATTTTATGGACGAACCAAAGAAATGGATTCCTTCCTATATAGTTGACAATCGGAATCAGCTCTTTTTGATGAACAGACGCATCATAAATATTTGTTACAGTAACTTGGTCGTCTAATTTAAAAACGGCCTTTCCGGAAACATGCTCATTCGTAGCAATTTCAACCTGATGACCGTTCTTAACAAAACTATTTGCAAGAAATGAACAGATTTTTTCTGTACCACCTGTTCCGTTAATAAAATATAAATGCTGAACGAATAATATCTTCATAACTGATGAAACTTTCTACTGAATTTCTTTCGTAAACTTCTTCTAAATTTAGATAATGGTATAAATTTTAATAAAAAAAGCTGCGTTTTAAACTTTTTTGTTTTCTTCCTTTTATAGTCAATATAAAAAGTATCAAAGCTTTTTAAGTCTTTAGATTCTAAGAAGTAAAGAAACGGTACACTTAGTTGTGCCTTCTCATCAGTATTTAGGTTTGGGAGAACCTTTTCATGCATAAAAACTTTTATTAAATCGAATAATTGCATTCTTTGCTCATCATCAAACGGCATTCTTATATAACGCAGTTCAAAAGGTTCATGTTCAATAAATAATGCTAAATGTAGCGCGTGTGACTTATAGAAATTGTTCCTTGTATAAAATTCTTTTAATAGACTCAACCATTGAGGAATCTGAGCTAATACCTTTGATGTATTTTGATTAATGATAATGTGATTTTGAAAATCATGCTGTCGGTAATGATATTTTCCTTCTGGATACAGACTAACTTTGTCTGTTAATGCTAATAATTGATGCGAAAACAATCCATCTTCACAGGGTTGAATGCCAATAGGAAAGTTAATATCAGGATGTTTTTTTAGAAAATCTGTTTTTAAAAACATAGCACAGGTAGGTAGAGCCATCATATGGCGCGAGCGAAAACAGTAATCTTCTCCTATCGCTACAAAATCACTTTCATTATTTAGTGCTATTGCAAGTGCTTCTTCTAAAAATTCTGTAGCAATGGTATCATCTCCGTCTAAAAAAAACACATAAGCTCCGGTAGATTCTTGTAGTCCTCTATTCCGTGCTACAGATACACCTGAGTTTACCTGCTCTATATAGCGTACATTACCATATTGACTACTATACTTTATGCAGATATCTAACGACCTATCTGTACTACCATCATTGACCAATATTAATTCTACAAAGGGATAACTTTGTTTTAAAACACTTTGAATTGATTCTTCAAGAAATAATTCTTGATTATAAATTGGTATTATTACGGATATCAATAATTTATCTGACTGCATAAAAACATTTTATTACTTTACTAGCAAATAGCTTGTAAAGGTAACGAATAGAAATAGGCAAATGATAAAATTATTTCCAACAGTTATCAATCTTTTCTTTACTAAGTGTAAATTCCCTATATCTAAATTCTCCTGATTTTGTAGCGATCATGGCCCCCATCTGAATAATTTTCTCATCTGTCTTCATTGGAAAAATTGCCGATCGGTAGGCATTCTGTTCAAGGATAGCTTTTGGAAAAACCTGGTAGTTAATACCATCTTTAGAATAGGCTACATAGAGTGCTTCGGATGTGTATTTTTTAACATCTCCAATAGCTATACATAGAAAATAATATCCATCAACATAAGTTGCCTGAATATGCCATGGTGAATATGCAGCATTTAGTTTTAACCAAGGCTTATTTAGAAAATTTACTATTTTACTTTGTTTAAACTGATCAAAATTTAGTCCGTCACTAGAGGTTCTACGGATTACATAAGAAGGATTATTTCCTCTAAAACTTCTTTTACCCATATTTAACTCAATTTCATAACTCATAAATTTACTTCCATCATAAATAAAAGATGGAGATAAAACATGGTTATTGCGGGGAGAAAACGGAGGGTTACTTGTAAAAGCTATGCTCATTGGAGACCAGTTCACCCCATCTCCGGAAGTTTGTCGGACTATTGTTCTTTGGGCATTAGCTTCTAACTTCTTAAAATTTTCATTATTTTTCTCGACTTTTTTTCTTAGTGCTGATGCAGAAATAAAACTTGCTCGGTAGTATAAATAAAATTTATTATTTACATAGAGCCAATCAACATCTGACCAAAATCCTTGTTTTGGATCTTGATTATTTTCCTTGATGCTTTCATTCGGATTTGGAGCAGCAGTAATAGGGTTTATTAAATTGGGAGGATTTGTCCAATTGATCCCGTCGTTAGATACAACAATACTTGGGTTTTCAAAACGCTTAGAATTTTGATTTGTTCCTACCGCACCAAAGTAAGGAGTAAATACCATCCAATATTTAAAACCATTCAAACCGGTAGGAAAATACAGCACATCGGGATGACAATAACTATGATTATCATTTGCAATATTTAGCAAAAATCTTGTATCATTAAAACCTAAAAAATTAGCATTTGCCGTAGTATGGATATTAATAAGTCCTTTCTCATCATCAAATGTGACAGAATCTAAAGGTTTAGCCTTTAAATCAATACTATCAACATCTTCTGCATATATACTTTCATCAGAACGGCTACATGATAACAATAAATTTAACAGACATAAAGCTGTTAATATACTTTTAAACATAAAATTGAAACCAAAAAGATTAATTAAAAATTCAATAATAAGCAACTTAGTACAGCCTACTTATCGCAATTTTTTTCAATGTCCAAAAGTATATTATTAAAATTAAATTTTACAACATCTCGAACGATTTACCGGTAAAATTGTACATTAATTTATTCATATGGACAGAACTAAAAAATTTACACATCATCATATTTTAAAAGCCTAAAGCTATTTCTGATAATCAGTGGTTTTCATTAATTTAATGTTAAACTTTCCTAATCTTTGAAATAAATAAATCGATTTTATTTATATTTATATGGATAACTTCAGAATATGTCTAAAAATCTCTATATCGTCCGTCATGCCAAGGCTGAACAGTCATTTTCTAAGAAAGATTTTGACCGTATATTATTAGACAAAGGCATAGAAAGAGCACAACGTGTTTCCCATCAGCTTGCTCTACAGATGCAAGCGGATTCTACTACGCTCTGTATTTCCTCTTCTGCAATTAGAGCATCTGAAACAGCAGAGATATTCATTAAAGCAATTAAATATCCTCAGATTGCTTTAATTAAAGAAGATCAGCTATATGAGGCTACTTATTTGGATATTCTTAAACTAATTAACCAAGTTCCACCACATATTCATACACTATTTATATTTGGCCACAACCCTGGTTTATCAGATTTTATTGAATATGTGAGTAATGAATCTGTCCCTTTATCAACATCGCAAGTTGTACATCTGATTCTTGATGAAGGTTTTGATTTTAATACCCTAACATCCAATACTGCTACGCTTTTAAATACCATAGTATAATTCATTTTTGTACCTTCGGGTTATGGCAAATCAATTGCAATTTGAAAATTCTCCTTATTTGAAACAACATGCGCATAATCCGGTTCACTGGATGCCATGGGGGGAAGAAGCATTAAAAAAAGCACAGGAAGAAAATAAATTGATCATCATCAGTATCGGCTACTCTGCCTGTCACTGGTGTCATGTGATGGAACGCGAAAGCTTTGAAAATGATGTGATCGCACAGACCATGAATAAGTTTTATGTTCCGATCAAAATAGACAGAGAAGAGCGTCCAGATATTGATCAGGTCTATATGACTGCGGTACAGTTGATGACAAATGCTGGTGGATGGCCATTAAACTGCATCTGTTTACCTGACGGTAGACCCATATACGGTGGTACTTATTTCAAAGCTCATGATTGGCAGAATATTTTAATTCAGATTGCCCGCATGTGGGAGGAACAACCTGCTGTAGCAATGGAATATGCTGACAAATTGACAAAAGGCATTCAACAGAGTGAGCGATTACCTATAAATGCAATACCGGAGCAATATAAGTTTGAAGATTTAGAAGATATTATAAAACCCTGGAAAGAATTATTTGATCCAAGGGACGGTGGCTACCATCGCAGTCCAAAATTTTCGCTTCCTAACAACTGGTTATTCTTATTGCGTTACGCTGTTTTAGCGCAGGATACTGAAACACTAAGCCATGTTCATTTTACGCTCCAAAAAATTGCTTCTGGAGGTATTTACGACCACATCGGAGGTGGCTTTGCGCGCTATTCAGTCGATAGTGAATGGCATGTCCCACATTTTGAAAAAATGCTGTACGACAATGGCCAACTCATTTCCCTGTATGCAGAAGCTTATCAACAGCAACCCCATCCTTTATATAAACGTGTCGTTGAAGAGACAATTGCTTGGGCGCAACGCGAAATGTTAGCTCCGAACAATGGCTTTTATGCAGCTTTAGATGCCGATAGTGAAGGCGTCGAGGGAAAATTCTACACATTTGACATCGCCGAAATTAAAACGGTGTTAGGTGAAGATGCTGATTTATTTATAGCTTATTACAACATTACTGTTGAAGGTAACTGGGAAGAAGAAAAAACTAATATATTGATTTGTGACATTGATGCTGATGAAATGGCTAAGGAAGCTGGCTACAACACAGAAGAATGGGAAATTTATCTACAGTCAATAAAGAAGAAACTATTTGACTACAGAAAAAATCGTATTCATCCTGGACTTGACCACAAACAATTAGCAACATGGAACGCGTTACTACTAAAGGGGCTGATTGATGCATACCGCATCTTTGATAAAAAGGAATACTTAGAGCTGGCTTTACTGAATGCTGAATTTCTGAAGAGTGAATTGATTGCCGGCGATTTCAGTATGTTACATCAGCCACAAGATTCAAATCGCAGTATCCCCGGTTTTTTAGATGATTACGCTTTTACGATCACTGCATTTACAGCACTTTACGAAGCTACTTTTGAAGAAAAATGGTTACAAATAGCAACCTCTTTACTCGATAAAACAATCGAATTATTTTATGATAGCAACGAAAAAACGTTTTACTACAGTGCATCGAGCGCAGAAAAATTAATTGCCCGAAAAAGTGAAGTCATGGATAATGTCATTCCGTCATCTACATCAGCAATTTGTCATCAATTAAAAAAAATAGGGCTACTAACTGACAATGAGGAGTATACAGCAATTTCAGATCAGTTATTTGCCAATGTATTCCCACAAATCAAGACATATGGTTCTGCATATTCAAATTGGGCAATATTATTGTTAGAAGAATTGTATGGTTGCAATGAGATTGCGCTAACTGGAGAAGATGCACATGCATTTCGTAAGGAGCTAGATCATTATTACATTCCGAATAAAATTGTATTGGGTGGAACAAAAAGCAGTCTGCCATTGTTATTAAATAGACAGGGTTTAAATTCAAAAGCATACCTTTGTCGAAATAAAACATGCAGTCTGCCACAGAATACAATTGCAGAACTTATAAAAATAATAGAATAATAACGGGGGATATCCCAAAAATCAAAACAAATGGCAATAGTAACTAATGACGTAGTAGCGTTAACTTACAAACTTCACACAATCGAAAACGGCGAAAAAGTATTCGTAGAAGAAACAACAACAGAAAATCCTTTAGACTTCTTATACGGTGTAGGCATGATGCTTCCTAAATTTGAAGAAAACATCGCTGGCTTAAATGTTGGTGACACTACTGCATTTGAATTATCTGCAGAAGATGCTTATGGCGAAAAAGACGAGCGTGCTGTTGCCCAATTACCAGCAGATATGTTCAAAGAAACTGGTCTACCTCCAGTAGGTGAAGTTATCCCTTTACAAGATAACCAAGGTAACCAATTCCGTGCAGTAGTTGTAGAAGTAACTCCTGAAGTTGTAGTTGCAGACTTAAACCACCCAATGGCTGGTAAATCATTACATTTCGAAATCGAAATTTTAAATGTACGTCCTGCAACTGAAGAAGAGTTATCTCATGGTCACTCTCACGGTGTAGATGGTACTCAAGGTCACTAATTCTGACCAAAATATTTATAAGAGACGGATGTTGGTTCAAACCAGCATCCGTTTTTATTTGTAGTAATTATAACGTGTTGTCTAATTTCAGAAAGGAGCTAACAGTTCTGACTGTTGGTTAATAACTTCAGCGAGAAGAGAAAGGGTAATTTTTCATCGATTTCGCACTATGGCGGCCTCATTTCGTCGCCAGTATATGACATTTCCGCACGTGGCGGAATCGTATTGACCACTGTATGTTTCATTTCCCCACGTGGCAGAATCGTTTTGTCCTATGACTGCATCATTTCACAGGTTATAGAATCTTGTCGTAGGTTGCATGCATCATTTCCCCAAGTGACAAAATCCTGTCGTCGCCTATCCCTGCCATTTCCTTACGTGGCAAACTCGTTTCGCCACCTGTCTGTTTCATTTACCCCTGTGGCGGAATCGTTTTTTCCTTTGTTGAAAGCCTTCCGCCATAATGCGAAACCACGCTCTTATTTTGCAATAACTCTAAAATGAAGCGTAACTCATAGCCTCCATAGCGTGTTCTCTAGTATAACTACCGCAAATACTACATATCCTTCTTATTCATTTCAAAGTAGTCTGACTCTTAATTGTCTCCAAACCATAAAATGGTCATGACAGTTACTTGGTCCATATTCTTGACTTGAAATGATCGAGACCCCAAGGACAAAATGAAAGAAGAATACGGAAAACATCTTCCTATCTGTGGCCTAACTGCACCGAATCGCCCAACTCACAAACCTATAACTTTTGAGCTTAAAAAACTTTAGCTAAATCCTATTTTTTAAGAATTGTCTTTATAATCATATTGTTGTAACTTTCATATTCACAACCTACTATTATGAATCATTGCCTTAAACCTTTGTCGCCCGTAACATCTCTCTCTTCCCTGGTGCTCCCGGTGCTTTTTCGATCGTAAATCCTAGTGCTTTCATGCTTCTTTTGAGATTGCCGGTAATAGCATAGGTAACAAAAACACCTCCTGGTTTTACAAATTTTGCAACATGGGCCAAAGCCTCATCTGACCACATTTCGGGTTGATGAATAGCAGCAAAGGCATCAAAGTATACCAAATCAAAAGTTTTATCTGAACCAAAATCCATCAATAAGGTATGATCGATATATAAATTCGTATTTGAATCAATTTGCGTAGTTTCATTTAGAGCTTGTTTATATCCTGATATATAATTATTCCAGTTTTCTTCAGAAACGAATGCATCATAACCAATTTGCTGAATAACCTCCAGTGACAATGGATAGCCTTCTATACCTACATAATCTACCGAAATTTCTTTACCAGATGTATAAGCGAGCGTTTGCGTAAAGTTTAAGCCTGTTCCAAAACCTACTTCCAAAATAGTGATATCCTTTAAGGAGTGTTTCTGAATGTAATAATCAAGTCCTGTCTGAATAAAAACATGTTTACTTTCTTGAACAGCTCCATGTTTGGAGTGGTAGCACTCTCCTATTTGTTCATTAAACAATGTTTTTGAACCATCTCCTGTTGTTACAAATTCCATTTCACGCATATATAACAAAAATAGAATAAAATGAACTTAATTGCTATGGATATCCATATAATCAGTCTTTATATTTCATTGAGGTTATTTAAAGTAAAAAACAATACCTCATAAAATTGTTTGTTCTTATCAAGAAAATTTAAAAACCTTTCATTAAAAATGAATAATTATTTATATATTAACATCTTGTAAACAAAATGATTATGAAAAATTACATCCAACAGTCACTAAGTTATATGAGCATATGCTTATTGTTTGGGTCTACGCAATGCAGTGTGGCTCAACAGAAATATTTTAATGATGTGACGTTAACAAATATTCCACAAGATGCAAAAGCCCATGCTTTGGATGTAATCCTTATCGATGTTGATGCTGATGGAGATCTTGATCTTGTACTGGCTCTAGAATCTGAACCCAACAGATTATACCTTAATGATGGAAGTGGTAAGTTTTCTTGGAAGAAAGGTGTTTTTGCTAATAAACCGCATGATACCGAGCATGTAAGGGCGGCAGATTTTAATAAAGATGGTTTTATAGACTTTATTTTTGTGGCTGAGGATGATCAGAACCATGAGTATTATTTAGGTAAAGGTGATGGCACATTTATCGATGTATCCGATCGAATATTAGGCAAAAGCGAAGCTAACGGCCTAGACATAGCAGATGTCAACGGAGATGGCCTTATGGATATTGTTATCGGCAATTCGGGTAAATCACCACAAAATTTTTTATGGATAAATGATGCTAAACGACCTGGTTATTTTTTAGACCATACTTCAATTTCACTTCCACAGGTTGAAGATCAAACTCAATCCATCAAATTTGCAGATTTGGATGCTGATGGTCACATGGATATGATTATTGGTAACGAAACTCCGCCAAATCGCTTATTATTTAATGATGGGAAAGGAAATTTCATAGAACATACCGCAGGATTACCGCTCATGGTCCCCTTACACACGCGCGAGGTGATTGTATTTGATGCAAATGGCGATGGGAAACCCGATATACTTTTCGCCAATCTAACAAGTAATGGGGGCGCAAAAGATAAAGATCCCAGAGCCCGATTGTTTATAAATCAGGGCGACCGTCGTTTTGTAGATGAAACAGAATCTAGAATGCCAGAACAAACATTTTCTACGTATGCGGCTACTGCAATTGATTTTGATCATGACGGACACTTAGACATTATACTGAGTGCAATCAAGATTCCTCCTTTTGAAGAGATGCAAGTGCAAGCTTTAAGAAACGATGGAAAGGGTCACTTTTCTTTTGTTACTGACAAAACAATCCCTGAAATTACACGTGGTAGAAGCTGGGGTATTGCAGTTGGCGATGTCAATGCTGATGGAATAGCTGATATGGTGATCGGCGGATGGGGCTCTCAGGTTCGTCTGTTATTAGGTCAAAAATAAATTTTAACAAATAGGCTGGGAAAGTCCCAGCCTAAACATTCATTTATAAAACAATAGTACTTTATTGTGCTAATATCTTATTCTTCTTTACATCATCATAAATGATGCTGGTCTTATTTCCTTCAATAAGTAATCCACGACTTTTGCCTCCTAATCTATTTGCTTCATTATTCACATTTACAGCAACAACGCGACCTTTATAAAAAGAGGTAACTTCTGGAAAAATTGTATGTCCAAGATATATTCTTTTTGCACTGTAAATCTGCAGTATTTTTTCTAAATCTGCTTCGCTTAAAGGGTGATACTTTTCTTCTTGACGAACCATGCCGCGATACCACAAAGGTCCTTCACTACCAAATAGAAAAGTACCTGCACGCGACTTATGTCTCTCTTCTTTGGTTTGAAACAAATAAAAACGAACAGAATCATTTACTGCAGGTATTGTCCATTGTGGATCTAGCATGGTATGACTAAGTCCTGCATGTACAAAAAGATGATCCCCTATCTTCTCCATCGTATTTTTACTTTGTAGCCATTTTCCTAATTCAGTATCTAATGACCAGAAATCACGATAATCTTTTCCAATAGCGTCAGCAAGCATTTTATACTTATCTTGGGTGTATTTATAATTACCTCGTAAGATCATTTCTTCATGATTGCCCAAAAGGAAGTGCACCTTACCGCCAGCTTTTTCAGCCTCGTTTTCCAATTTATAGATTAACCAAAAGATGGGTAATACGTCTTTACCGCGATCAAATACATCTCCGATAATGACAAGGTTATTTTTTCCAAAAGTCCATTGATAATTACTTCCTATTACTTTCTGCGCTTTTAGAATAGCATAAAAAGATTGAAAATCGCCGTGAGGGTCTGACAAAACAAGCATCTTATTACTTTTTGGAGAATTCCAGCTAGGTGTATTATGCGGGTGTAGCTTTATTTCAAATTGATGTTCACCATCTTCTGTCATTACTTTAAATGATGAATTGACCGGCACTTCACTTCGAATATCACCATTCTCGACACGCACAAGCTTCGTTCCTCCATTTTCATAAAAGAAATAGGGGCCATCGTTATTTCCCAATGTCGTTTGACTATGTGTATCGGCAATCTGAAAAAGAATAAATACCGCTGTCAAAGCACAAGTTATACTGATCCTCCTAGGATCAGTATAACTCGTTTTTAAAAAAAATTTAATGCTATTATACATCATAATATATATTAATAACCGTCGTTCTGAACGATATTTTTATTCGCATCAATCTCAATTCGTGGAATCGCCATTAACGTTTTGAAAAATGTGCGATCAAACGATTTGGTTTCCAGTCTTAGTGATGGCGAATTATGAGCACTACCTTTACGTTCTATGCGCATATTGTTGCGTAATGCATCAAATAGTCTATGCCCCTCACCTACAAGTTCACGACGGCGCTCTTCCATAACTCGTTCTAGAGTAACGACACCAGAAACAGATTTTGCAGGATTAGCACGAGAAACTATAGCATTAAGATACTTCAAAGCATTTGCATTGTCGTTTATTTTAACTGCTGCTTCAGCTGCAATTAAATATCCCTCCGAAAGACGAAGAACAGGAACATCTGCAAATTCAGGATTTTCACCATCAGCAGTATTTCCTGGATATTTGTTCAAATAATAATAGTCAACCTGTTTACTGGTATATTTTGTAATGACCTTATGGCGGACATCATTGGAGTCATCTTTGATTAATTTCATGTAATCGTCCGATAAAATAATGTCATTATATCCATTTCTCCACAATAGGTACCCTATTCCTTCTTTTCCAGGACCGTTTTCAGTCTTTACAATAGATAGCTGAAACAAAACTTCATTTGTAAAATCCTTTGACCAAACAGAAGCGTATTCACTATTTGTCCATAACAGATATTGACCTTTAGTCGAGCTCTGGGTTGTTTCCGCTTCCTTGATCAATTGCATCGCGGCAGTTAAAGCTTTGGAATTTTCGCCCATATAAAGATAAGCTCTTGCTAATAATTGCTGTGCACCAAATTTATTAAATTTGCCATTTTTTTTCGCAGTACTCAATAAGGTTACAGCATTTTCCAAATCATCTACAATCTGTGTATAGACTTCTTTTACTGAATTACGTGCAGGTTTATTAGTTGAATTATGTTTTTCTATTTCAATCGGTACCCCTAGTGAGGCCCCGTTGTTTTTTGTATAAGGATCTCCAAACACTTTAACTAAATCAAAATGTGCCAACGCGCGAAGTGTTAATGCCTGTCCTTTTATGTCATTGAGTTCATCGGTCAATTGTTCTTTCTCAGCTCCATTAACGAAGGCCAAAACACCATTCGCATTTCTTAAAACACGATAAGGCTGATACCACAGTGATGAAGGAGTATTGTCCTTGTTAAAATCAAAAAGATAATATTTTGCCGCACGTTTTGTGTCACCGTTCGACAACATATCTTCTCCAGTTACATCGCCATAATAAGTCATACGAGCTCCATAATATTCAGAACCACGTAGAATATCGTAAATGCCATTTAAAGCATATTGAGCTTCTCGGGCAGATTTAATTGCTTCAGAACTTTCTGTAGAAGTACTTGGCTGGGATTTCTCCAGCCATTGGTCCCCACATCCAACTAACAAAGTACAAGATATCAGAACCGTTGATAATATAAGTTTCATAGTCTTTTTTTAGAATTTAATATCCAAACCAAAAGTAACCGTCTTCAGTTTTGGGGATTCAAAATATACTGTACCATTTACAGGTACCTCAGGATCATAATTATTATAAGCTGCAAAAGTCAAAAGATTGACTCCTGAACAATATGCTCTGATATTACTCACTTTAAGACGACGTGCAATGTGTTGCGGAAGAGATACTCCGAAAGTCAAGTTTTTCAATCGGATATGATCTGTTGAATGAACACGACGTGTATTGGCTACACTGCTCATATCGTAAGTATTTCCAACCATAAACATCTCGATATCGGTATCATCACCTGGCTTTTGCCATCTGCGTTCATAATATTGCGGAATATTATCATAACCCGTTTTTCCAGCAAGCTCTGTTTTACTCGCACCGCTATCGTATGAATAACCACCCAGAGAATATGTCCATGTAAAGTTTAGATCAAAAATCTTATAACGAAGGGTATTAGTAAAACCACCGATCAACTTAGGATCAACACTTTTATAAAGAATTCTGTTTGCTTTGGTATAATCTTCTGTGATATCTCTTGAATCTAGATCAGCTGGATCATTGATGTAATATTGCGGAACACCCGTTTCCTTACTTATCCCCGCAAATTCGATCAGATAATAGCTATACCATGGTTGGCCGACACGGTGAATCAATGTACCGTCCCTTAACTCAGAACTTCCATCAGCTAATGATACGGTCTTATTTCTATTCATTCCAAAATTTAGATTTGAAGTCCATTTAAATTCAGAATCTCTTAAAATATCTGCATTCAAATCAACTTCTATTCCTGAGTTACGAAGTGCTCCAATATTGGTTAGATAAGCAGAAAAACCTGTTGTATAGGACGTAGGCATATCGTTCAATAGATCTGACGACTGGCGTCTGTACCATTCGAAGGTAGCTCCTAAACGATCAAAAAGACGAAGATCTAATCCAATATTTAGATTATTTTGTTTCTCCCATTGCAAAGCCGGGTTTCCAATCTGAGTTTCTCTTATACCAGGATTATTAAGATAAGGAAAACCAAAACCGGTCAAATCCATATAAGTATAATACGTATTGGGTAGAGTACCATTAGTACCATATGACACCCGAATCTTACCGTCAGTTACAACGTCACCTAATGATTCCATAAAGTTTTCTTTTGAAAACTTCCATGCTCCTGATAAGGACCAGAATTTCCCCCAACGGCTATCGCGATGAATACGAGAGCTACCATCCATACGAACGCTACCACCAAAGAAATATTTATCATCATAATTATAGTTTGCTCTGGAAAGGTAAGACAACAAACGCCATTCTAAATTGGAACCAGAAAGATCTGTAATTACAGAACCATTTGAAAGAACAACTTTATCTACTGAAGGAAAATTATCTTTTGCACCATCAATTCCATCTTTACGAAATTTATTAACCTCATATCCGCCCAATATATCCAAATGATGTTTGTTAGCAAAAGTCTTATTATAAGTTAAACTATTCCGCCATACGATCTGATTATAATCTGTAAAACTTGTAGTTAAAGAACCATTTGTTTTCTCACCGTCTGATGTACGTGGATCTGACCAAGAATTATATTTGGTATTGGTATGGTCTAAACTAAAAGTTGTATTAAAGACTAAACCATCAAAGAACTTATAATTGGCAAATACGGTATTAAAAGAACGATCACCCTGTTCTCTTCGGTAATTATACAAGGAAGTTGCTTTAGGATTACGCGGTCCATTAGAAAAGAAATCTGTGAAAAATGAACCATCTTCATTGTACACCGGCTCCGAAGCTGTAATCTTATGACGAGTTGAATAGATCGGTGAAGTATAAGCTCCTCCCTCTGAATTCACATCTTGAGCAATGTTTGAGTATAGAATATTAGCTCCAAGTTCTATTTTATCGCTCATTTTATATTTAACATTCAAACGGCCAGTTATACGCTCAAAACCAGATTGATAAGACAAACCTGTTTGATTGACATACCCCATCGATGTGTAGTAAGAGAGCTTACCATCACCTCCTGAAGCAGAAAGATCTGCATTTCTAAAAGGAGAATTTTGGCGAAACAATTCTTTCTTCCAATCTGTCCAACCACTCCAAGGTTTAGGTGCATACTTATCGATGTTCGCTTGTGCATATTCTTCTATTAAGTTATCATCGACCACCTTATCGATGTAACGAGCACGGTTTCGAAGTCCTTCCAAAAGCATCTCGCGTCGTTGGGGACCATCCATGACCTCACGGAAATCTGTTGCTTGATTTGAAAGACCATAAGCACCCTTAAATGAGAATACTGGCTTTCCAGCTTTTCCAGACTTTGTGGTAATCAAAATTACTCCACCAGCAGCACGTGATCCATAAAGTGAAGCTGCTGCGGCATCTTTAATTACTGTAATCTGCTCAATATCGGCATTACTCAAAGTAGACATGACATCCAATCCAGCATTATTTGAACTACTTGATGAAATATCATTAGACATTACCGGAACACCGTCGATGACAAATAAAGGTTTGCTAGAAGCATTAATAGATCCCATTCCTCTAATACGGATATCAGTAGCACCACCTGGCTGACCGGAAAGTGAATTAACTTGCACCCCAGGCGCATTTCCCTGAAGCATTGTCGAAAAATCGACAGCAGGCACGTCGGACATGCGCTCAGTACGGATTGTTGAAGCAGATCCAGTATAATCTGATTTCTTAAACGTACCATACCCCGTTACAACAACCTCTTCTAAATTTGCTTGACTAAACTGCAGGCTCACATTTACGGTCTCAGAAACAACTTCTAATTCTTTTCTTTCATAACCTAAAAAGTTAAACTGTAAGATAGATCCTCGTGATGCCACAATCGAAAAATTGCCATTTTGGTCGGTTCCTACAGTATTTTTTGTTCCTTTAATCGAAACACTGACACCAGAAAGCACCTGTCCACTTTGGTCTGTTACTTGTCCATGTACCGATTTTTGTTCGCTTAAGATTGTGATTTTGGAATTCTTAATAGTTTGTTGGTTATCAAAATCAGGTTTACCCGATTTAACGACGATAGACTTTCCATCTTTAATATAAGTCAGTCCACGTGGAGTTAGCAACTCGGAAAGGGCACGGTCTAACGTTACATTATCAAAATCTACACTTACAGAAGGCGTATTGTTGATAATTTCCGATTTACAAAGAACTGTATATCCAGTCTGCTTTTTTATTTCACGGAATACGTCAACAATAGCACTATTCTTCTTCTTAATACGTACCGTTTGGGCAAAACTTCCTGCATGAAGCTGTCCCACGGTAAACAAAAGAAGCATAATAATCATTTTCATAATAATGAGGTATTTATACTTTTTCATTACATTTGGTTGGTTTTGTTAGTTTAATAAATAGTTAGCAAGTATTTTTTAATTTTCGAACCAATTGCTGGGGAAGTACCACCTTCCTCAGCTACTTAAGATTACGAAATATTTAGATTCTGAGTGTAATCATTATTTCATAAGCTTTACCCTCCTCCCTTCGATTTGAATTTTAATTTTATCGTCAGTCATTTTTATAATTTTTAACACTTTATCAAAAGTATCAAGTCGGGAAACGGATCCCCATAGCGTAATTTTTGAAAGACTAGGGTCTATATCGATATCTATATCATACCATCTTGCGACCTGTGTCAGCACTGTACCTAAAGGTTCATTATTAAACATAAACTCATCATTTGTCCAAGAGATACTTTCATCTATAGAGACTTGTTGCACACGAAGGTTTTCTCCATTGACCACTGCCTGTTCGCCTGGTGCAAGTACTTTCTCTTCGCCAGTGGGAACAGAAACTTTAACTTTACCTTCTTTTAAAGAAACTTTGGATTCTTTCTCATCTGGATAAGAATAGACATTGAAATGAGTCCCTAACACTTCTATTTTTTCCTTTGCAGTAATAACAATAAATGGTCTACCTTGCGATTTCGCTACTTCAAAGAAGGCTTCACCATCTAATTCCACTAAACGTTGCTGTTCTGTAAATTTATCGGGGTATTTTAGACTTGTAGATGCATTTAGCCATACTTTTGTACCATCCGACAACTGAATCTCATATTGCCCTCCCCGCGGAGTTGATAAGGTCATCATCTGTCTTTTATCCGTCGAGCTACCTAAGGCTACGGAACCATCATTATAGGTGATACTACTGCCTATAACGATTCCATTATGGCTTTGATCTAATCCTAAACTGCTCCCGTCAGAAAAATGAAGTGTTGCTTTGTTTCCACCAGGGTGCAGGTTTTCTGCTAATTTTGTAACATCAATATTGTTATTGTGATCTTTACTTTTGATGGTCCAAATACCAAATATTGCTAATCCAATGAAACAAGCAGCAGCTGTATACCATAGTGGTAATTTTTTATAACTTGTCGTTTTCTTTAAAGATGGTTTCTCAATTTTTGTCATGATATTGGAGAGTACTCGAGATTCTCTTTTTTCGATATCTTTGACGTGCACACTATAATATTCTAGTTCTTGACGCAAATGATCAGCATTTTCCAACTTTTCCACCATGATTCGTAAATCTGGATATTGCTGAAAAAGCATCCGAAGCTCTCTATCTGTAGTTGGATGAATATTCCCTTTCAAATATTCTTGCAATAGGATTAAGGTGTTGTCTATATGATGCTTCGTGTTTGCCATTATTCATTTTGATAATAGAAACACGAGTAACTTCACAATCTTACAGCATATTTGAGAAAAACACCTAAATATCTAAGAATGAGTTAAATAAAATATATATTTACTTTTGGCCAACAAAAGATAAAAAAGCAAAAAGTGCTAATGTATTTTTTGTCTTTAACAGGTGTCTAATTGTGTTAATTGCCCGAGAACGGTTAGTGTATACGGCGGAA
This sequence comes from Sphingobacterium sp. JUb56, assembly GCF_014191365.1. Classification (NCBI taxonomy): domain Bacteria; kingdom Pseudomonadati; phylum Bacteroidota; class Sphingobacteriia; order Sphingobacteriales; family Sphingobacteriaceae; genus Sphingobacterium; species Sphingobacterium sp. JUb56. Next base: position 613,505 of record NZ_JACHWL010000002.1, read on the forward strand.
GGACTCATTGCCAGTTCTTCTGCAATTTCCTCAACGGTCTTATCTTCTAGGAAGGTTAAATTAAAAACTTCTTTTTGTTTTTCAGGTAATTTTTCTACTTCTGTAAAAATAGCATGAACAAGTTCGGCATGTATCAAATTCGAAAAGGCATCCTTGTCATCAACTAAAAGATCTTCATAGTCTGATAAAGATTCATGAATACCTTTGGAACGTTTTGCCCGAATCGTGTTAAGACTTGCATTTTTAGCTGAAATATAAACAAATGCCCGAAGGTTTTCCATAGTGGGGAAATCCATCCGACGATCCCACACCTTAACAAATACATCAGCTACGATCTCTTCCGCAATATCTGCTTCTTTAATATACTTCAGTATAAAAAAGAATAATTGCTTATAAAATCGATGATAGATGGTAACAAATCCCGTTTGATCGTCTCCTTTCAAACTGTCTATCAATTGTGAATCTGTCATAAGGCAGTGTGAAATAATACTATTTTCTCAAAAAAACGAAAAGGCATCTATTTAAAGTGATACATAGGTTAGAGTCACTATTTTGGACTAAAATAGAAAAGACTTTTTAGAATAACAAGTTGTTAATAATTATTTAAAATACCGGCATCATACCGTTAACCGTGCAGAGGCATTATACTACCAATAAAATGTACAAACCTTTTAACCATTAAATCAATAATAAAATTGCAAGCTGTTCGAGGTCTACCAACAATTAGACAAATCATATTCAAAATCAAACTAGTATAAACTGAAAATTTTGAATTTTAAGTTCCGTTCACTATATATTAAATGATATCCGTTCACTATATATTAAATGATATATAAATAAAAAAAACTAAATTAGTATCCACAATGACATACACAACCAACATATTTCTCCAAAATTATGGAAGCATCATCCTACTTATTGTAGGTATCCTTGCAGGGAGTATCTTAGGAATATATTTACCTACTATAGTTCCATATATCAAGCCTATAGGTGATATTTTCCTGAACTTGTTATTTGTTGCTGTCATTCCTCTAGTTTTTTTTGCTATCTCATCATCTGTAGCTAATATTGAAGGAACAAACCAACTCGGCAAGATCATCGGGGCAATGACCGGCGTCTTTTTAATGGGTGTACTCATCTCTGCCTGTGCTACGATTGCCGTCCTTTATTTCTTTCCTCTTGACGCTCCCATAGTACCAAATGGTTCAGAACTTCTAGACAATAATCCTGATGACACCTGGAGTGATAAGATGGTTCGCTTTTTAACCGTTTCAGAGTTTGGTAAACTACTATCACGAGAGAATATGCTTGCTCTTGTGATTTTCTCATTTTTAGTGGGTATAGCTACGCGAAAATCAACTGCTGTTGCACAGCCATTCCTATCTTTCTTAAATGCTGGAAATGAAGTGATGAAAAATTTATTGATCTTAATCATGAAAATTTCACCGATCGGTTTAGGTGCTTATTTTGCTTATCAAGTCAGTAGTTTAGGACCACAGCTTTTTGGTTTCTATGCCAAACCTTTAGGGCTTTATTATTTATTTGGAACCTGTTATTTTTTTGTGGGTTTCACTGTCTTTGCATTTATTGCGAATGGCAAATATGGAATTACCTCTTATTGGAAAAATAATATTGTTCCCACGCTGACTGCATTAGGTTCTTGCAGTAGTTTGGCAACAATGCCTGCTAACTTACTGGCTGCAAAAAAAATTGGAGTTCCAGATACTATCGCTAATGTGGTCATTCCTTTGGGAACAACGCTACATAAACAAGGATCCAGTATATCTTCTATTTTTAAAATATACGTTGCATTTTTGTTAATAGGAAAAGATTTTTTTGATCCGATGACGCTCGTTATGTCCCTCGGAATTACTGTTCTAGTTAGTGTGGTAGCAGGAGGAATTCCTAATGGCGGATATATTGGAGAAATGTTAATGATCTCTGTGCTGGACCTTCCAATCGAAGCCGTTCCAGCCGTAATGATTATCGGAACGCTCGTTGATCCATTAGCGACCATATTAAATTCTACCGGAGACACTGTAGCAAGTATGCTCGTGACAAAATTTACCGGAAATAAATATCAGGTTGTTACAGCGGAGGTTTTAAAATCGTAATCCATAAAACAAGGATCCATATTGATGCGTACCATAAAGCATTTCTTTCGCTTCTCGTGATTGAAAGACATAGGATAATCCTAGGGTTGATCGACCACTTGCCAGCATAAATCCAACTTTATGGCTAGGCATGAATTTCTCAATCGTATATTGATCTCTGAATGTTTTATCATGTCCAATCCCGCCTTGAATAGTGGAATTATAGCCGTGATAATATAAGGATGGTATATAATAGAAAAATAATTCTCGATCGGTCTCCGTACTTTGAACATGTCCCTTAGTAAATGCAGAATGATAAAATGACCGTAAGCGCCCCCATCTGATAGGCAAACCAATATTTGCATTTACATGGTTCATTCCTAATGTTCCTGAACCTACACCCGAAATTTCGAAACTTCTGCCAGATGATCTATAGAACAGCCTTTGATACTTTAATCCTAGATCAACACCAAATGCATTTGGGATCTGTCCTTCCCAACCAGATACTTCATAAATATTGAATACCTGATGGATAATTTTTTGCACCTCCTTTCCTTTTGCAAGTGGTCCAACCTGCCCGAATTCAACTTTTAAACTTAATACCTGTTCCTGTCTATAATACTGATTCAATTCACCCGATAGGTATAGATAGGCTGCAAACGGTCTATCCCATTGTGATGATCTATTATTATACAAATTAACCCCGTTGTACATCTTTTGTCCAAGCTCAATATCCAACACACGATTTTTAACTTTCGAAGTATCTGATTTTAAACCTAATCTATAGTTTATATTGATTCCATTTGTATAATAACGGTCCTGAGATGTTAATAAATAAACGTCATTATCATTTTGGAGAGCAATTTCACTTTTTAAAATTTTGCTTTGCGATAAAGCAAGTTGTAAAGGCAATATCCCTACGAGCAAACACACAATACGCAATACGATTATTTTCATTCGATCCAAATGATTGTAAAAATTAAGATATAAACTAAATTAAAGATATTTAATAAGATTAAATGTATGTTGCATAGAATGATTTAAACCTATTTTCAACGCATTATAAATTTATTTAGAAAGGTTATAAATAAACGATCCCGGTTGCAAATTTAGTTACTTCGCCAATCTATTCGTAATTTTGTATTCGATAAAGTGTTAATTTTTTTTAAAAATGAAACCATCATGAGCTTAAATCAGCTCATTAATAAAATGAATAACTGCTCATGATAGCTTCATGGCCTTTAAAACCGAGTGTTAGCGAGCTCAATAATACAAATAGAAAGCTGACGCTCATTTATTAAACAAATTATTCTAATGAAAAAAAGTTCCATTATTCTAATCGCCCTTATTGCTGTTGCAATTGCGATGATTCTTGTAATTTACACAGATTCAAGCACCTATTCAACTTTTACTGAAGCGAAAGAGAAAAAAACAGAACTCTATGTTGTAGGCGTACTTAATAAGGAAAAAGCATTGCATTATGATCCAAAAACTAATGCAAATCACTTTTCATTTTACATGTATGACAATGATAGTACAGAATGTCAAATTGTATTCAATGGTTCTAAACCTCAGGATATCGAACGATCTGAACAAATCGTATTAACAGGTAAAATGGATGGCAATGTATTTCATGCGTCAAAAATATTGATGAAATGTCCTTCGAAATATAACCAAGATAAATTCGAGGTTACAGAAACTAACGCTACAGCATTTAATAACTAAAATTCATAATCACCAAATAAATGGACGTAAACTACGTAGGCGAGAATCTATTGCCTGGAAAAATAGGTCAGTTTTTTATTGTTCTCTCATTCGGAGCAGCATTACTATCTTTCATTAGTTATTATTTTGCTACTACAAATAAAGAAGAGAAATCTTGGTTAAAAATTGCCCGGATTGCTTTTTGGACGAATGCCGCTTCAATCATTGCGATTGCTGCAACGCTTTTTTTCATTATTCATACTCATTTATTTGAATATCATTATGCTTACGCGCATAGTTCTAAATCATTGCCTACACATTACATCATCTCCAGTTTTTGGGAAGGTCAAGAGGGTAGTTTTTTACTCTGGATGTTCTGGCAAAGTGTATTAGGATCAGTTTTACTTTTTAAAGCTAAAGATTGGGAAGGCCCAGTTATGACATTCATTATGCTATGTCAAGTTTTTCTAGCCTCTATGATTATTGGAGTTCAAATCTTCGGGTTTCACCTCGGCAGTTCTCCATTTATTTTATTAAGAGAGGCAATGGATTGGCCAATTCTAAAACAAGGTGATTATTTATCATTAATTCCTGATGGTCGTGGATTAAACCCATTATTACAAAACTATTGGATGGTTATTCACCCCCCAACGCTATTTTTAGGTTTTGCTTCTATGGTTGTTCCCTTTGCTTATGCGGCGGCTGCTTTATGGACCAAACGTTATAAAGAGTGGATAACACCAGGATTACCATGGGCACTTTTTGCTGTCATGATATTGGGTGTAGGTATAATTATGGGATCATTTTGGGCATATGAGGCACTTAACTTTGGTGGCTTTTGGGCTTGGGATCCTGTAGAAAATGCATCTATTATTCCTTGGTTTACTTTAATTGCTGCGGTTCACGTAATGATCGCTTATAAAAACTCTGGGCATTCTTACTTTACAGCTACATTCTTGGCATTAATCAGTTTCATTCTTGTTATCTATGCTTCCTATTTAACAAGAAGTGGGATTCTTGGAGAAACATCTGTGCACTCATTTACTGATTTGGGATTAAATGTTCAACTTATTGCCTTTAATGCGACCTTCTTTATAATTATGGTTGTGGCGTTGGCTGTCCGTAAAAAACAAATGCCGACGACTCAAAAAGAAGAGGATATCTATTCAAGAGAATTTTGGTTGTTCATAGGCGCTTTGGTTCTAACTGTTGCCTGCGTTCAAATGATCTCTTCAACTTCAATTCCAGTCTTCAATGCTATTTTTGGAACCAAGGTTGCTCCACCTTTAGATCCGATCCAACATTATAACAAATGGCAGTCGGGATTTGCGGTCATTATTATGATTTTAACTTCAATCACGCAGTTCTTGAAGTATAAAAAAACAGATCCTAGAAAATTTTTCGCGTCCACCATCGCTTCTTTAATCGTAGCTATTGTATTAACTGCTGCAGTTTCTTACATCACGAAAACATACACAAATTTAATTTTCATCTTAATTACCTTCTCTTCTTTATTCTGTATTCTCGCGAATATTCGCGTATTAGCAGATGCCGTAAAAGGAAAATGGAAATTAGCGGGGTCAGCAATTGCGCATATTGGGTTTGGATTATTATTAATCGGAGCCATGATAGCGGCATCTACCAATGAAGTGATTTCAATCAATAATACGGGTTATATTGCTGTATCTGGATTTGACAAGGTTGAAAAACCTGGTGACAACCTGTTCTTAACAGAGGGTGAACCGGTGCAGATGGGTGAATACCGCATCACTTATATTGGTGATAGTGTAGCACAACCCAATGTGTTTTATAAGATAAAATATGAAGCAATTGATGAGGAAAGTGGAAAAGTAAAAAATTCGTTTGTACTTATGCCGTTTGCTCAGAATAATGAGAAAATGGGAGGCTTGATCGGTACTCCTGCGACAAAGCACTACTTCACACATGATATTTACACCCTAATAACTGCGGCGGCTTCGGACTTACAGGCGAAAAATGCAAATATCCCTGCCGATCAGAAAACAGGCTTTGAGGATTATGAAGAACCGGCAACTTATGAGGTCAATGTTGGTGACACTCTTCGTTATAGAAATGGTTTCTTTGTCATTGAAGGTATTAACAGAAATGCTCATTTAGAAAACATCCCTAAGGGAGAGAAAGATGTCATTGTAGGATTAAAAATCAAAGTTATCGCTTCTGATAAAAAAGAATACAACGTTGAACCGGTGTTCTTAATCAAAGATGGTACCTCATATGATTTTAATAAAGATGTAAATGAAGAAGGACTACGTTTCCGTTTTTCAAATATCTTGCCTAAAAAAGATAAATTAGAAGTTATGGTTTACCAAAAACCACTTCCAGAGAAAAAATGGATTGTATTTAAAGCGATTAAATTTCCATATATTAATTTCTTCTGGTGTGGTACTATTGTCATGACAATCGGATTTTTCATGTCTATTTTTAGAAGAAATAGTGAGGCAAAAAGATTAGATAAAAAACAAAGCTAATGAATATTGTCATCTTGGGAAGTGGAAATGTTGCAACACACTTTGCAAATAACTTCCATAACAAAGGTCACAAAATCTTGCAAATATTCAGTCAACAGAAGGTCAATGCTCAAGCATTGGCCTTTGCTGTAAATGCAGAGGCTATTTCTAAGGTATCAGAAATAAATAAAGAAGCTGATCTCTATATGATCGCAATTGCTGATCATGCTATTCCATCACTTATTGAAACCATACCTACAGCTATCTCCGGTGTTGTGGTGCACTGTTCTGGAGCTACAGATATACAAGTATTAAGTAAATTTCAGCATTATGGTGTAATATATCCTCCGCAGTCCATTTCTAAAAATGATCAATCCGACTTCAGTCTGATTCCATTTTGTATCGAAGGAAATAACTCCATAACATTTAATATTCTGATGAAGCTTATGGCTACTATAGCACCAAAATCTATCGCTTGTAGCTCAAGTCAAAGATTAGCTATTCATATAGCCTCAGTATTTGCGAATAATTTCACAAACGCGCTCTTTCAAATCAGTTATGATCTCTTACAGCAGCACGATTTACCGTTTGATATAATCAGGCCAATTATTCTTGAAACTGCACAAAAGGTACAATCTAAGCTACCTAGTCAAGTTCAGACCGGACCAGCTGTTAGAAATGACGAAATCACGATAAAAAAGCATTTAAATTTTATCAGCGAACATGATGATTGGAAACAAATCTATCAACTATTGTCACAAGAGATTGTAAAAAGAAAAAGCTAAATATCATTTCTTTACCAAGATTTTAAAACTTCTTCATAACGGCCATTAATTTTCTTTTACAACAAGTAACTTAGTACTTTTGCTTTGTATAAAATGAACATTGGTTCAATATTTGAAAGCATAGTAAACATTAAAATTGTAACAGTTCAATCGATTACATTTGATTGATATTTGATCAAATTTTTATTAAAGTAAGAGTCTAAATACTATTTAAATTATGACCGTTAGAAAATTAATTCTTGGCACCATGACTGTAATCAATTTGATTATAATCTCTTTTGGGCTTATTTTTACACCACAGTGGTTTTGGTTGTTAGTCATACCGATGCCTCTTTTATTTGTGGCGATATATCACAGTTTCCAACATAAACATGCAATTTTAAGAAACTATCCTTTAGTTGGATATTTCCGTTATTTCTTTGAATCCATTCGTCCAGAATTACGTCAATACTTTTGGGAGTCTGATACTGATGGACGTCCTTTTAATAGAAGACAACGTTCTATCGTTTATCAACGCGCTAAAAACCAACGGGAAACTGTTGCTTTCGGTATGCAGACAGATCCACAAACAGTCGGTAATGAATGGGCAGCTCACTCTGTCTTTCCTTGTCACATTGATAATCATGACTTACGTACTACTGTAGGGAATGCAGCTTGTAAACATCCTTATAGTTTAAGTGTTTTTAACATTTCTGCAATGAGTTATGGCGCATTGAGTAAAACAGCTATTACAGCATTAAATAAAGGTGCTCAATTACAAAATTTTGCACACAACACTGGAGAAGGTGGTATCAGTGACTATCATAACAGTGGTGGCGATTTGATCTGGCAGGTAGGTACGGGTTATTTTGGTTGTCGTACGCATGACGGTAAATTTGATGGTGAACTTTTTAGAGAAAAAACTTCACGTCCTAATATCAAGATGATTGAACTGAAAATATCACAAGGTGCTAAACCTGGCCATGGAGGTATACTACCTGCAGCCAAAAACACACCCGAAGTTGCTGCAATTCGCCACGTCATCCCAGGTACAGATGTCATGTCACCTCCTGCACACAGTGCATTCTCAAATCCAATTGAAATGATGGAATTCATTCATAGATTGAAAGAATTAAGTGACTTCAAACCTGTGGGATTCAAAATGTGTATCGGTGATAAACAAGAGTTTATTGAAATCTGTCGTGCAATGCAAACAACACAGATATTCCCGGATTTTATTGCTATTGATGGTTCCGAGGGTGGAACAGGTGCAGCGCCACTCGAATTTACAGATAATCTAGGAATGCCATTATATGATGCTTTAGCTTTTGTTACAAAAACTCTAATTGCTTTTGGTCTTAAAAGACATATCAAGCTCTTAGTTTCGAGTAGAATCGTCACTGGTTTTGATTTGTTAAAAGTAATTGCTCTCGGAGCAGATGCATGCTATAGTGCCAGAGGAATGATGTTTGCATTAGGTTGCATTCAAGCTTTGAAATGTAACGAAGATACTTGTCCTGTAGGAGTTGCAACACAACAGCCCCACTTGTATAAAGGATTAGATGTTAACGATAAATATGTACGTGTCGCACAATTCCATCGTAACACTTTACGTGCCACTGTAGAGATTATGGAAGCTTGTGGATTTAAAACTTTATCCGATGTCAGTGCCGATAAATTTTTCAGAAAAGTTGATGCTGTTAACACATTAAGTTTTCAAGACATCTATTTTGGAAGAGAAGGTCGTCTAATCGAAAGTCATACTGATTTTGAGGCAAAAATATTTTAATAATAAAGAAGGGCTTTTCATAAAAAAAAAGCCCTTCTTTATTATTTTCTCAAATTGCAGATAACTTGTTGAAGCGTTACTTGCGCCATATCAATTGTATCTGGAGATACCCCATCCAATGCTTCAGCAATAGTCTTATTAGCTTGTTGCATACCCATCTCTTTTAACTTACGGGCAGACTTAGTTAAATAAATCAAATTTGATCTACGATCATCTTTATCATTTACTCGGATAACTAAATTTAATTTCTCCAAATTATTAATTAAACGCGTAATACTTGGTTTATCTCTAAATGTTCTAATGGCCAACTCTTGTTGTGTAAGTCCCTCTTCTTGCCATAAATTGTACAAAATACTCCATTGCTCAGCCGTAATATTGATTCCCACATCTTTTAAATTACGCTGCATTCTACGCGATATGGCTGTAGTCGCTTTTCCAGTTAGAAAATCATAGAACTCTATCTTTCCAATTAAATCTTCATTAAGCATAATAATCAAAGTCTTTTTAGGTTATACTATATCGTACTTTTTAGCCAACGGATATTTATTTTCAAAAAAGATAAAATTAACTATAACTCGTTGGCCAAATAGGTTTATATTATAAATATAATGCTTTACATGGTATAACAAAAATTAAATTGTTTTTTTTTGTTATCTTCATGCTATGGAAAAGTTGATACCCCTATTAATTGCATTAGCAATCTTTGGTTTTAAGTCATATCAGAACTATATGAAAGAGCAAGAGGCTGCGTTAAAAAGAAGAAAGGCGAATGCCCCTATTCCTAGCAAAAGCAAAACAGAACCATCTGCATATCAACCCTCTCAGAAAGAAAAGAATGTGGTTACCCCACCACCTTTTTACTCAGAAAAAATAAAAGACACAAACGAAATTCAGCGATTTAAAAAAGAAAGAGAAGAGCAACGTTTAGCTTTGAATAAAAAAAATAAGTTAACTCAATCTTTACAAAAAGAACCTACAGTAACAGAGGATTTTGATTTAAGAAAGGCAGTCATAATGTCTATCATTCTTGATAGACCCTACAAATAATGCCATTAATCTATTGTGAAGCTATCTGCATCCTGTAAAAAAGGAAAAGATTTTCTTGCTTCATGAAGATCTTTGGGATGAATAGTAAATGTATACAGATCTTCATCTTCAGGTTTATAATAAACCACATCTCCTACGGGAGAAATACACATAGAACCACCTGAATAATAAATATCATTACCATCGTGACCTACACGATTAACACCAATAACAAAAGCTTGATTTTCTATAGCACGGGCTGGAATTAAGGTTCTCCAATGAGCAGAACGTTTATCTGGCCAGTTTGCAGTATATATCAATAAATCATAAGCGCCACCAATATTTCTTGACCATACCGGAAAGCGTATATCATAACAAATCATAGGACATATATTCCAACCTCTGATGTTTACAATAATACGTTCTCGTCCAGCTGTAAAATAGAGGTCTTCTTTTGCCATTGCAAACAAATGTCTTTTATCATATTTTACGTAAGTTCCATCTGGAGACATCCAGACAAAACGATTAAAGTATTTCCCGTCTTCTGTTATAATCAATGAACCTGCTATCACACAATTTAAACTTTGGGACATGTGGAACAGCCACTGCATGGTTTTACCATCACTTGGTTCTGCACACTTCTCTACATTATTTGTAAATCCGGTGTTGAACATTTCAGGCAAAATAATAAGATCCGTTTTTTCTCTTAAATTCGAGAGTTTAAGCGCGAGATTACTCAAGTTCTTATCGACATTTTCCCAAAAGATATATGCTTGAAAGATTGTTACTTTTAACGGTTCCATTGTAGTTGTTTCGTAAATTATGATGACCTAAGTCTACAAATTAAGAATTTTTTAAATAAATAAAGATTAAATAGACAATTAATAGCTATTACTATTGTTCCCTGATGAGGAGTTGAGTCGATAATGTTATTAACGTCTCTTTCTTGTGATTTGGTATATTAATCGCCGATAATCTTTCAAATGCACGTTGTGTATATGCATCTTTTAATTTGTCTGCATATTCTTTAATGTTATAGCTTTGGTATAGTGATAACATATCAAGCAATTTGTCTGGATTATCTTGGATTGTTGCGTTTAATAAATTCTGAAGCCTTGGAAGATCCTCTTCCTTTATAATTTCCATTAATTTGACCAACAGATAGGTCTTTTTATTAATTAGAATATCTCCTCCAATCTGTTTACCAAAAGTTTCAGGATTACCATAAGCATCTAGGACATCATCTTGAAGCTGGAAAGCTATTCCTATATATTCTCCAAATTCATAAATTAATTTTTGATCACTAAGATTTGCTTCGGCCAATATTGCCCCCATCTGTAGTGCACCTCCTAACAGTACTGAAGTTTTAAGCCTAATCATCTCAATATATTGATCCATACTAATTTTATCAGTATGTTCATAATCCATATCCAGTTGTTGGCCTTCACAGACTTGCATAGCAACTCTATTAAAAGTTTTAAGGAGATCTGCTATATAAAGCGGATTGCTATTAGCCAATTCATCATAAGCTTTTACTAATAATCCATCTCCTGAAAGGATAGCGACATTTAAATCCCATTTCTCATGAACGGTTGCTTTCCCTCTTCGTAGAGGTGCTTTATCCATAACGTCATCATGAACTAAAGAAAAGTTATGAAAATATTCGATCGATTTTGCAGCGGGTAAAGCATCTGTGATTTCCCCAATATCAAACATTTCAGCGGCAACTAATGTCAAGGCCGGTCTAATACGTTTACCACCTAAACTTAAAAAATAGCGAATTGGATCGTAAAGATTAGTCGGTTGATTCGGAAATTGACTGTTTTGAATCGAGTCAGAGATTAGTTTTTGTAAATGCTGCATAGTATCTAGTCATCTTCTCCTAATGATACGCGAAGATAACAATTATAAAAACAAACTTTTACTAAGTACCGTTGAAAACAGTTTAATTCATTTCAAATAGTATATATCTCCTACACCTACTTTCTTAGTGAGAAAAAGATAAAATATTTAAAGTTAATGAATCGTGAGCAGATAGATACCTTACCTAGGATCGATTATATTTGTTGTTACTGCACTGGAATTAAAATTGCACATAAAACAAATTTATCTAAGTTTGTAAAAAAGCAAGCATATATGCGCATTCTAATCATCCATACTTTTTATCAAGGGCCAGGAGGTGAAGACACCGTTTTCAAACAAGAAAGTGAATTACTCGCTATAGATCATGATGTGGAGACGCTTACCTTTCAAAATAAAAAAGGATGGAAAGGTGCTTTGCAAACACTTTTTTCTTTTTGGAATATTGCAGCGGCTTATCGCGTACGAAAGTGCATTAATAATTTTAAACCTCAGGTTGTCCATATTCATAATACACATTATGCAAGTGGTCCTATCATTGTAAGAACAATTCACAAATTGGGCGTTCCACTCATCATGACCTTGCACAACTTTCGTATTCTTTGCCCTTCTGCTATATTATATCATAATCAGCAGCTATTCCTTTCCAGTTTAAAAGAAAATTTTCCATGGACAGCCATTAAAAAGAAAGTACTAGACGGATCTACTGTCAAGACTTTTGTGCTTGCATTGAACTATTGGTTTCATAGACGAATTGGAACATGGAATATGGTAGATCGATATATAGCTTTATCAAGTTTTGCGAAAAAACTATTTATAGATTCAACCTTACATGTTCCTGCACAAAAATTTACGATCAAACCAAACTTTACCTTTCCTATTAAAGATACAATCGATGCTCAGGAAGACTATTTTATATATATCGGAAGACTTACAGAAGAAAAAGGTATCGTAAATCTATTGAAAGTATTTTCAAAAACAGATAGCAAGATCATCATTATAGGTGACGGACCTTTAAAACAAACAGTAGTCGATACTGCAAATCGTCATGCCAATATAAAATATATGGGTTTTAGAACCCGTGATGAAATACTGCCATTAGTTGAAAAAGCCGAAGCATTGCTCGTGCCCTCAGTATGGTTTGAGGGCATGCCAATGACGATCTTAGAGGCTTTCTCGGTCGGAACCCCAGTGATCGGCAGTGATATCGGGGCTTTAAGTGAATTAATTATCCCAGATAAGACAGGATTACTATTTAACCCACAAAGTGTGGATAATATGTTAAAAACTGTACAGCAATGGAAAAATTACAGTATTAAAGAAAAATATAACATTAGACAAACAACAAAAGAGTTCTATTTTAGTAATTTTACTCCAGAAGAGAATAAAAAGAAATTGCTTGAAATATATAATGAAGCAATTGAAGATAACATAAAACGATCTTAAAATGAGTATTATAATTTTAGATAAGTTAAATATTGCGCCAGCTATCCAGGAAGCATTAGAAACTGTTTATGATCCAGAATTAAAACCGGCAAATATTGTCGATTTAGGATTGGTATATGAAATCATAACCAAAGAAAATGGAACCGCTAAGATAGTGATGACATTAACTGCGCCAGGATGTCCAGTTGCTGGTCAGATCATGGATGAGGTACAAAGTAAGGTTGCTGCTGTACCTGGTGTTACAGAGGCTCTTGTTGAGCTAACATTCGATCCACCGTGGACAAGGGATATGATGAGCGAAGAAGCAAAATTAGAATTAGGCTTCTTGTAGTGGTAAAAAAGGGAATCTATAATAGATTCCCTTTTTTTATAATGTTTGACCAGACTCCAGATCACTTAGTCTTTTGACTTTTTTTGGTTTAATTTCATCCTTACCGAATAATTTTGTCCATAGATTACGGGATTCTTTTGTTAACAGTGGTGATACAATTGACAGAATCAACACATACACAACGACAAACGACTGGATAACAGGCAATAACCCTCCTGCCTTACCGATATTGGCCATGATAATGGAAAACTCACCTCGAGCAGATAATGTAAATCCGATATCAAAAGCTGTTTTATTCTTCATTCCTGAGAACCTTGCCGCAAAGTATCCTGAAGCCAAATTACCGAGGATAGTAACCAGAGCAGCAATTGAGGCCCATAATACCGCACCGCCCAAGGATAGTATATCTATTGATAAACCAAAGCTAAAAAAGAACATTGCTCCAAAAAAATCTTTATAAGGCAATACCATCGCTTCAATCTTCTTAATATATTGCGAATCTGCCAAAACTAATCCTGCCATTAATGCTCCAATGGCTTCCGCAACGTGAATAGTTTCAGAAAATCCAGCTGTTATAAATAGTAGTGCAAAGATAACAAGGACAAATAGCTCAGAAGATTTAACCTGCAATAGCTTATCAATTGCAGGAACTAGCTTTCTTCCCAGAATTAGAAATGTTAAAATAAATCCCAATGCTAGCAATGAAGTTCCGGCAACAGTCCAAAAGGAACTACTTCCCGTTAGAATCAATCCCGAAAGGAAAGAAATATGCATGGCAATAAATAAATCATCAAACATAATCATTCCCATAATCACTTCTGTTTCAGGATTTGCAGTTCGTTTCAAATCTGTCAATACCTTTGCTACAATGGCTGTGGAAGAACTTGTCATAATACCACAAAGTACCATCATCTCTTTAAATGGCAGATCCATCATCCATCCAATGAGTAACCCAGACACAAAATTGAGTAAAACATACACTGTTCCACCTGTCACGATTGATTTTCCGGACTTAATTAATCGGCCAACCGAGAATTCCAGTCCGAGATAAAACAAAAGAAAAAGTACGCCTAAGCGCCCCATAAAATCAATAAACGGTTTACTTTCCGTAAATGTCAGGTCTATATGACCAATTTGGGGAGCATGCTGGCCCAACACCATACCTATCAATATAAAAAATGGAATAACTGAAAACTTTAACTTATTGGCGATTAAACCAACAAATGCGACAAGGCCTACTGCGATTCCAATTTCTAAAATAAGTGTGTGTGATGGCATATATATTTATTTAGTTTACAATGTTTACAATAATATCTCTTTCAATAATTTAATATTATTCTTTTTTCCGGCAATAACTAAGGTAGTCCCTGGACTAATCATATAATCAGGTCCTGGATTAATAACCGTATTATCACCTAGTATTCCAGCTATAATAGATGCTCCTGTACGTTGACGAACCTCCAATTCGCCAATCGTTTTATTGGCTCCTTCAAATTTGCCTTCAACTTTATACCATTCAATTCTTAAATCATCTAAAGCGACTTCAATTGTTTCTAAAGCTTTAGGCTTATAGGACAATCCTCCGATAATACCGGCAACCTGTCTTGATTCCTCATCGCTTAAGGTCATGACACAGCGAGACTCACTCTCTTCCTCATCATAACGATATAATTCTCTTCGACCATCGTCATGAATAACCACGACCATATTGTCTCCAGCTTCAGTTTCAATTTGATACTTTTTTCCAATACCAATAAGATCCGACTCTCTTACAATAGACATATTTTTTTGCTTTATTATAAAACTTAATTTTTCAATAGCTGAAGTAAAAAGGCATACTATACAGCTTTATACAAACTTAACCAAAAATCCAGTCATAATAGAATTTATATGACGTGACCATCGGATTAATTCAAATACAGATACAATGAAGTCCTTGTACACAGGTCTTCCTTAAGTTAAGAAAAGATGCGGTATTTTTTATCTTTTCTTGATTTTTATTTTGCTTCAATCACTGTAAAACTTCTATCAAACTGCATGTTAGGCTTTCCTATTGCTATACTTGTGGCATGATAAAAAAGATAGATCCAATCGTTTGCAGCTCCATTTTCCCAGTACTCCTGACGTAACTTTCTTGACAAATGTCCATCATAGTCATATTTTGCGCTATGATTTTGAAAGATCATCTCTGGTTCCGGAAGGACGTCTCCTCCAAAAAAATAATGATCTTTTCCATTATTAATGTGGAAGGTCTGATGATGTTGGGTATGGCCGCCACTTAAACAATATTCAACTTCTTCATTAACTTTACCATCTCCTTCAACAAGATTCAGATTACCGCTCCTTTGCACAACATCAAAAATTTCAGTACGGTAAGAGCTATTGATTCCGGAATAAGCATCTTCCCATTCACCTCGCTGCACTATATATTCTGCTTCGGGAAATGCAATCCTTCCGACCTGATCAGTGAAACTCACCATACCACCAGCATGATCTTTATGCAAGTGTGACATCAATACATACTTCACATCTTTGGGAGAATAACCTAATTTTTCAATATTTTCATAGAGAAGTAGTTTCCCTTCACTGTTTGTTAATCCAAGTCCAGTATCACATAAAACCAATCCATTTGTGGTCTCGATTAGAAACGGATGCACTTGAATAAACATAGAAACTGGACGATCATTTTTACTATCAACAGCAGGGTCAAAGGGAATAAATTTTTTAGAAACATCGACCGAAAATGAGCCTTCGAATAAGGAATATGCTTGTAACATCTTTAATTTATTGGAAACTTGCGTGTTAGACACAACGCTATGATTACCCTAGTGTATAATTAGGTTAGTCAATAGACAAAACGTATATTTACACATAATTACGATGCAAAGATATGCAAAAAAGGTGGGTACTAAAATCTAAAAGTGAGGTCAAAAAAGTTAATCAATTAGGCAATGAACTTGGTATTAATCCAGTATTAGCAGAATTGTTAGTCAGTAGAAATATTGAGACTTTTGATACTTCAAAACAGTTTTTTAGACCTTCTCTAGACCAACTGCACAATCCATTCTTAATGCAAGATATGGAAAAAGCCATTGCGCGAATTACGACCGCAATCGGCCAGAATGAAAAGATCTTAATTTATGGAGATTATGATGTAGATGGCACTACTGCTGTAGCTGTTGTGTATAGTTTTTTTCGAGAGTTTCACTCGCGCATTGAATTCTATATTCCTGATCGTTATGCTGAAGGATATGGTATCTCTACACAAGGTATAGATTATGCTGCAGAAAACGGTTTCTCATTGATCATTGCACTTGATTGTGGTATAAAAGCAAACGATAAAGTTGACTATGCCAATTCTAAGAATATCGACTTCATTATTGGTGATCACCATTTACCTGGAGATGAACTTCCAAAAGCATTTGCTGTACTTGATCCAAAAAGAAAAGACTGTGCTTATCCATACAAAGAATTATCGGGCTGCGGTATAGGATTTAAACTTATCCAAGCCTTTATCATGAAAAATGATATGTCTTTGGATATTTGCTATCAATTTTTAGATCTTGTTGCGGTAAGTATTGCATCGGATATTGTACCTATAACTGGAGAAAATAGAATTCTGACGCATTTCGGACTCATTAAATTAAATACTAACCCTTGTTGCGGTCTTCAAGCACTTGTTGATTTATCCACCAATAAAACAAAGACATTCACAGTAAATGATATTGTTTTTCAAATAGGTCCGCGGATCAATGCTTCTGGTCGTATTGATCATGCTAAAGATGCGGTAAAATTATTAATATCAAAATCACTGCAAGAAGCAAAAGATTTTAGTATCAATATTGACGATCAAAATAATGTTCGTAAAGATTTTGACCTTAGAATAACAGAAGAAGCTCTAGCGATTATAGATCAAAATGACTCGCTAAAAACACGAAAATCAACTGTGCTCTATAAATCAGATTGGCATAAAGGTGTTATCGGCATTGTGGCATCAAGGTTGACTGAAAAATATTATAGACCAACGATTATTCTGACCGAAACCAATGGTCATATCGCAGGTTCCTGTAGATCTGTAATCGGGTTTGATTTATATGAAGCCTTAAGTGAATGTAGCGATCTATTAGATCAATTTGGAGGGCATAAATATGCAGCAGGGTTGACGATGCAGATCGGAAATATCAAATTATTTCAGGATCGTTTCGAAGAGGTTGTTTCTAAACTCATTACTCCTCAGATGTTAATACAAGAGATCTTGATTGATACTAAACTGAACCTGCAAGATATTGATGCCAAATTTCACCGCATTCTGAGTCAATTTGAACCATTCGGGCCTCAAAACGAAAGCCCCATTTTCCTTAGTCAAAAAGTTAGTTTAATCGGACCTGCCTATTTAGTAGGATCGAATCACTTAAAAATGACCATCAAACAAGAAAACTCTCCTTCTTTTGATTGCATTGGTTTTGGATTATCTGAACATATACAGGCTATTAATAGTGGTAAGCCATTTGACATCTGTTATAGCATAGAAGAAAATGTATGGCGAGGCAAAAAGAATTTGCAATTAAATATAAAAGGAATCCGATATTAAATATATTTGTACTTATCAGATTGTTTTTTTGAGTTAAAACACGAATCAAATGATACTAAGAGCAGAACATCTCATCAAAAAATATAAGCAACGCACTGTTGTAAACGATGTTTCTTTCCAGGTAGAGCAAGGGGAAATTGTTGGTCTTCTAGGACCCAACGGTGCGGGAAAGACGACTTCTTTTTATATGATTGTTGGATTAATAAAACCTAATGAGGGTCATGTTTATTTAGACGATCAAGAAATCACACAGGATGCCATGTACCAGCGTGCTCAAAAAGGAATCGGTTATCTTGCCCAAGAAGCTTCGATTTTTAGAAAACTATCGGTTGAACACAACATATTATCTGTACTGGAGATCCATTATCCAAATAAAAAGGAACGCTTAGAAAAACTGGAAGAACTTTTAACCGAATTTAGCTTGCACCGTGTCCGTAAAAACAGAGGTGATCTTCTTTCCGGTGGAGAAAGACGTCGTACGGAGATCGCGAGAGCATTAGCGGCAAACCCATCTTTTATCTTGTTAGATGAACCTTTTGCGGGTGTCGATCCAATCGCGGTGGAAGAAATTCAAACAATTGTTGCAAAGCTAAAAACACGTAATATTGGAATTTTAATTACCGATCATAACGTACAAGAAACGTTATCCATTACAGATAGGGCCTACTTATTGACAGAAGGTAAAATTATGCTTGCTGGAACTCCTGAAGAAATTGCCAGTAATGAAATGGCTCGTACATTCTATTTAGGCCAACATTTTGAACTCCGTCGCAAAAAGATTATTATTTAACGTTAATTCTACCTTTATATGGCAATATTAGACTCCCTACTTACTTGGTTCATGAAAAAACGGATTCATCAGATTGAATTATTCATGAAATATCCACACGATGTACAAGAAGAATGGTTTCAAAGTTTAATATCATCAGCCGAAGCAACAGAATGGGGAAAAAAATACGATTACAATAGTATTTTAACGCCTGAGGAATTTAAAAACAGAGTTCCAATTCAAGATTACAATTCATTGAAGCCTTATATCGATCGGATGATCAAAGGCGAGCAAAATATACTATGGCCATCTGACATCAAGTGGTTCGCCAAATCTTCGGGAACAACTTCAGACCGTAGCAAATTTATTCCAGTCAGTGAAGAGTCTTTAACAGAATGTCACTTTCAGGGTGGGAAAGATATGTTGACAATTTACTTCAACAATAAACCCGAAAGCCAGATTTTCTGTGGAAAATCGGTCGTATTAGGAGGGAGTTCTCAGATTAACAGTTTTAGTTCAGACTCTTATTATGGTGATTTATCTTCTATTCTGTTGCGAAATCTCCCTTTTTGGGCTGAATTTAAGCGTACGCCAAATTTAGAAGTCACTTTACTTCCTGATTTTGAGGAAAAAATAGAAAAGGTGGCCAATATCACCATCCATGAGAATGTTACCAATCTAGCTGGTGTTCCAACATGGAATATTGTTCTTGCAAAAAAGATATTGGAAATCACTGGTAAGAATAATTTGCTGGAAGTCTGGCCTAATCTAGAATTTTATACACATGGTGGCGTAAGTTTCAAACCTTATCGCGAACAGTTTAAAAAACTGATTCCTTCTGATAATATGTATTATTTAGAAAATTATAATGCATCAGAAGGATACTTTGCTCTTCAAGATCTGCCCGACTCAGAAGAATTATTATTAATGCTTGACTACGGCATTTATTACGAATTCTTACCGATCGAAAATTTATATGATGAGAATCCGCAAACATTAGGATTGCACCAAGTAGAATTAAATAAAAATTATGCTTTGATCATTTCGACCAATGCTGGTTTATGGCGGTACATGATCGGTGATACCATCAAATTTGTCACGCTATCCCCATACCGTATTCAAATAACAGGACGGACAAAACAATTCATCAATACCTTTGGCGAAGAACTTATCGTCGATAATGCAGAGGATGCTATAAAGAAGGCTAGTGAAAGTACACATGCAATTGTAAAAGATTATACTGCTGGACCGATTTACTTTAAAGAAGGTGAAGCTGGAGCTCATGAATGGATTATTGAATTTGAACAACAACCTGATAATTTTGAAACGTTTTGTAAGATACTGGATCAAACATTGAGAGAGATCAATTCGGATTATGATGCTAAACGTTATAAAAATATGGCATTACAATTTCCGGTTATTCACAATGCCCCTGCATACACATTCTTTCAATGGATGAAATCAAAGGGTAAGCTTGGTGGACAAAATAAAGTACCGCGACTGTCGAATAATCGTGATTACCTTGAGCCTATATTGGACATAATAAAGAAGTAATGTACCTTAAAAGTTTATAGGGAAAGATTTTAATAAAAAATGAGATTGATCAGTTTATGAGCAATCTCATTTCAATTTTTAGTACCTACTAAATTTGAAAAATAATAAAATACCCTAGGGTTTGATAGCCGTTTTATAAAGAAAAACAAAAAAGCCTAAAATAAAATTTAGTGAAAATCCTTTTTTCTCCACAGCTGTGTTTTGATCAAATTCTAATTCATCATTTTCCAATGCATTGTTTTTACTGTTTAATCGGTGCATGGTTTTTAATCGTTTAGTTTGTTTTTTATTAGTGAATATCTGTTTAGAAGTGTTAGCCCTTTTTAAAACCTACCACTTTTGATGGTAGATTAGTGTTTCCGTTAATCCAAATAACATGCCACTTTACAATTTTTGTATTAATTCATCTAAAATTAACACAGAATGAAGAGAAAGGTAACAAAACAACTAAAAACGCCTAAAAAATGATAATTCATACTTGTCAAAATGATTATCTGTCCATAAAATAAAACGTAGGATCCTAAAAAATAGACAAATTTACTGTGTAATAATAAATTCTGTTCACACAGAATAATATTTGATAAACAAGAGGTTTATCATTCAAATTCGTGGTTTTTTTCATACTTTAGCATTTGTAATTAAAATACAATGAGCGCGACAGAAAATTATTCAATTCGCGTAGAGCCCACACAACAATCGAGACTCTCGCAAGTAGATTTTAACAATCTAAAATTTGGAAAAATATTATCCGACCATATGTTGGTCGCTACCTATGAAGATGGAGCATGGACTGATGTCAGTATTGTGCCTTATGGTGATATTAATGTAAGCCCTTCTATGTCGGCTTTACATTATGGCCAAGCAATCTTTGAAGGTATTAAAGCATACAAATTTCAAGATGGAACTATTAGTATTTTCCGTCCTGACAAGAACTGGGAAAGATTCAATACTTCTGCAGCCCGTCTGGAGATGCCAGAAGTTCCTGAAGAAATCTTTTTAGGTGGATTAAAAAAATTATTAGCCACCGATAACAAATGGATTCCAAATGCTCCAGGAACATCTTTATATATCCGTCCGTTTATGTTCGGTACTGAAGCGGCTTTAGGAGTACACCCTTCTAATTCCTACAAATTTATAATTATCACCAGCCCTGTAGGTGCTTACTATAGCAATCCTTTAAAATTAAAGGTAGAAACACATTATACCCGTGCAGCAGAAGGCGGAGTAGGTTTCTCAAAAAATGCAGGTAACTATGCATTGTCATTGTACCCTACTCGTTTGGCAAATGATGAAGGTTTTGATCAATTGATGTGGACGGATGCTTCAGAACATAAATATATTGAAGAAGCTGGAACAGCCAACCTAATATTCCGTATCGGTGACAGTATTATTACTCCTCACGGTGATACGATCCTACATGGTGTAACAAGACGTACAATTATGGAACTGGCGGCAAGCTGGGGATATAAAACTGAGCAGCGCAGAGTATCTGTCAAAGAACTTATTGATGGAATCAAAGCAGGAATTGTAACAGATGCATTTGCTGCTGGTACAGCTGCAACATTAACACCAATTGCCACTATTGGTTATGAAGGTGAATTGTTTCAATTACCTCCTGTAGAAGGTCGCGATTTCTCTAAAAAAGTATTAACCTATTTAGATGATCTTCGATATGGCAGAATTGCTGACGAATTTGGATGGAATTTGATTGTGAAATAATTATATTTCATTTCATATAAAAGGGCTTGATTACCATTGTAATCAAGCCCTTTTTATGTTATCAACAGAGTTATTAACATAATGTGGATAACTCTGTTGATATCGTATAAAATTATGATTGAATATAATCTATAATCTGTTTTTTATCCTTAGGATCAAACCAGACTGTATCTTTATCTTTCTTAAACCAAGTAAGTTGCCTTTTAGCATACCTTCGTGAGTTTTGCTTAATTTTATCTATTGCTACTTCCCAAGATACTTTCTCATCTAAGAAATCGAAAAGCTCAGAATAACCGACAGTCATCAAAGCAGGCTTATGTTTATAAGATAGTAAAGATCTTACCTCATCCAATAAGCCATCCTGCACCATCAAATCGACACGCATATTAATGCGTTCATATAAAGTTGTCCGGTCCATTGTAAGTCCAATCGTCATGATCTTAAAAGGTCTAACTGCTTTTGTATGCTGAAGAAAGTTAGAAAATGGTAATCCAGTAGTTTCAAATACTTCCAGGGCTCGAATTACCCGTTGAACATTTGAAATATCTACCTGATCATAATAAACAGGATCGACTTCTTTTAAATAAGCTTGAAGTGGCACAATTCCCTCGTTATCAAACCTGTTGTTTAACCGTTCTCTTGTTTCCGGAAGGGCCTTAGGTAAATTATCCAAACCTTCACATACTGCTCTCACAAATAAACCAGATCCGCCAACCATAATGACTATATCCTTTTTTTTGAACAGCGAGCTTATTGTTTCTAATGCCTCTCTTTCAAAATCACCGGCAGAATAATCCTCTTCTATAGAATGTGAATTAATAAAATGATGAGGCGCCTGACCTAATTCAGATGCAGTAGGTTTGGCCGTACCAATACTCATTTCACGGTAAAACTGTCTTGAATCGGCTGAAATAATCTCCGTATCAAAATATTGAGCAAGCTCAATTGCCATAGCAGTCTTACCTACTGCAGTAGGCCCTACTATAGCAATTAAAGTTTTATTATGTTGATCTGTGGTGCCTAACATTAATATTCGTCAAACGAACCACTACTTTCCTCTTCAGACTTTTCTCCACTTTCTTCTTCATCATCCCCGTCAAACAAATCGAATTCTTCGTCATCATCAACGCCATATTGCGTCTCATCTACCAAAACTTCATCTTCTTCATCGTCATCCAAAGGATCTGCAACAGGAAAATTCGCTGCTGCTAAAGATTTTGGTGCTTGACCCACCGTTTTAAAAACAGTAGGATAAGTTTTGCCTTCCTCTTCTTTTAAAATTTTGATCAATTCCACATGAAATTCATAAGGTCTATCAAAATTATAGATGTAATAAAACTTTTGGTGAGGATCGTCAATAAACTTACTTAAACGAATATTTTCCATTAGTAAAACACCATCTGAAATTTTACGAGCAGTTGGTAAAAGAGCAATTTCAGTTCCTTTTTTCCATTGATCGTTACTAACATAAAAGGAAGATGAACGGTCAGCTTCATAAGCAGTTGTCTTATGAATAGCCTCATGTAATTCTAAGAAAGTTTGTTTCGAAAGCATATCGATTTCTCTATACACATCCTCATAATCTTCAAAAGTGATTCTGAATCTATAAATAGCCATTTCTAATATTCGTTTTGTTTGTTAACAAGATGAGCTTCAATAAGAATTGAAGCGATTAAAGATACTTTTTTTATTTAACTGTTGTATTCAAATCCCATGCCTTTCTAATAGTCAAGCCCAAATCTTGAGCTTTGTTGACCATAAAATGATATGCGTCCATCTTAGCATTAGGAATCTCACCTTCTAAGATCGCTTCTCGGATTGCATTTTTTATTTTCCCAACTTCACGACCTGGCCCAATACCAAAAACTTCCATAATATCTTCCCCAGAAATTGGAGGTTGCCAATTTCGGATCTGATCACGTTCTTCAACATCTTTTAGTTTTTGCTTGACCAATTCGAAATTCTGACGATATTTCTTCTTTTTATATTCATTTTTTGTTGTTACATCGGCATGGCACAATTGCATCAATGCATCAATATCATCACCGGCCTCAAATAACAAACGACGTACAGCAGAATCAGTAACAATATCTTGAGCCAGTACAATTGGTCTTAGATGTAATAAAACTAGTTTCTGAACAAACTTCATCTTCTCATTCAATGGAAGTTTTAACTCAGCAAATAATTTAGGAACCATTCGTGCCCCTTTATCTTCATGACCATGAAAGGTCCATCCTAGTTTTTTATCAAATCTTTTTGTGGGAGGTTTTGCAATATCGTGCATAATAGCAGCCCATCTTAACCACAGATCATCTGTTGTTTCACAGACATTATCCAAAACTTCCAGCGTATGGTAAAAATTATCTTTATGTCCTTTCCCATCGATGATTTCTACACCGTATAAGTTTTGCATTGCAGGAAAAACCAAAGCCAATAACCCTGTATCAAATAAGTATTTAAATCCAATAGAGGGTTTCTCTGACAAGATAATCTTATTAATTTCGTCAGTGATGCGCTCTTTTGATATAATACGAATACGATCTTTGGTATCTGTGATCGCTTGAATCGCCTTTGTATCAATCTTAAAGTTCAATTGTGTAGCGAAACGAATAGCACGCATCATACGCAAAGGATCATCGGAAAATGTCACGATTGGATCTAATGGTGTACGTATAGTACGTAATTCAATATCCCCTACCCCATCAAATGGATCAAGCAACTCACCATAATTATCCTTATTCAGTGAATATGCCATAGCATTGATGGTAAAATCACGTCGATTTTGATCATCAACTAAAGTTCCATCTTCAACAATTGGTTTTCTGGAATTAGCACGGTAAGATTCTTTACGAGCTCCTACAAATTCCACATTTAATCCTTCAAAAACTAACATTGCTGTTCCAAAACTTTTGTAAACAGCAACTTTAGTTTTCAATTTATTTCCTAAAGCTGTAGCAAACTCAATTCCACTTCCAACAACAACAATATCCACATCATTTTTAAAAGGCCGGCCCATAATATGATCGCGTACATAACCGCCAATGACGTAGCACTCCGTATTTGTTGTTTCGGCTAACTCTTTAATGATTGGGAAAATAGGATGTTGTAAATTATCACTCATAGCATGAATCTAGGTCCTTAAAAAAACACTAGGATGCAAAAGTAAGGAATTTATTATAAAATAGATATTAGTCTTGCGATATAAGCGCACAAGACTAATAATATTACTTCTTTATATTTAATCGCGATCGCGAGAAAGCTTGCGGAAAGCTAGTGGATTTTGAGATAGCTCTGCTTGTTCACGACGACGTTTTACAATGTGAACTGCCTGAAATATAGCTTCCATGAAAGACTCATGAGCAGCAACATTTTGTCCAGCAATATCATAACCCGTTCCATGATCTGGAGAAGTACGAACAATCGGCAAACCTGCAGTAAAATTTACACCATTACGATTTGCAATATGTTTAAAAGGAATCAATCCTTGATCATGGTACATGGCTAATACCGCATCAAATTTTTCGTAAGCATGATTAGCAAAAAAACCATCTGCAGGATATGGCCCAAAACACAATATTCCTTTTTCTTTTGCTTTTTCTATCGTTGGTCGGATAATCATATCATCTTCAACACCAATAACACCATTATCCCCTGCATGTGGATTTAATCCGAGTACAGCAATTTTAGGTTTCTGAATCCAAAAGTCTTTTTTAAGACTCTCATTCATTAGCTCCAATTTATTTAAAATTGCTGCTTCTGTAATATGATCGGAAACATCTTTTACAGGTATATGGCCTGTAACAACACCCACCCGCAACTCATCACAGATCATAAACATCAACACATCATCCGCATTTGTTTTTTCCTGCAAATACTCCGTATGTCCTGGAAAATGAAATCCTTCCTGCTGGATATTATGTTTATTTATAGGGGCAGTGACTAAAGCATCTATCTTTCCTGCATTTAGATCTTCAACCGCTTTTTCTAATGAAATAAAAGCATATTTACCACCGATCTCATTTTCTTCGCCTAAAGTTATCTTGACATCCTCCTGCCAGCAATTAATCATGTTAGCCCGTTTAGGATTTGCCTGCTCAGGATCATTGATGACATTAAAACTAAAATCACTGACACCTAATGCTTTTCTATGAAATGACGCAACTTTTGTATTACCGTAAACAATCGGAGTGAAAAATTCTAAAACACGATTGTCCAATAATGATTTTATAATTACTTCCAATCCGATACCATTGATATCGCCTACTGTAATACCTATTTTTAATTTGTCAGCCATAGTAAAAAATGAAATTATTGACTCAAAAGTAATTAAAATTATATGAAATAGTCAAGCATCACTTTAATTTCCAATTCATATAAACCACCTTCAAGAGAAACAGATGATAAATTGCCACTCATTTACCTTACCTGTTTATTATCCTCCACAAGTTAACTATATTTGTACCAAATTCGAGCATATATGAGTACAGTAAGAGCCAAGAAACATTTAGGACAACATTTTTTGAATGATAAAAATGCGGCAAAAAAAATAGTTGATGCTTTGGATCCAAAATTAGGATTCACGCAGGTGCTTGAAGTCGGTCCTGGAATGGGTGTTCTTTCCGATTTTCTTCTACAAAATGATGCTTACGAAACATGGATGATCGATGTGGATGATGAATCTATTGAATTTTTAGCAGATAAATATCCGCAGCTGGAACACCGTCTGATTCATGGCGACTTTTTAAACTTGGATTTTTCACAACATTTTGGCGAAAAGATGGCCGTTATCGGCAATTTCCCTTATAATATTTCTTCTCAGATTTTATTTAAAATATTGGATGAACGCAACCGTGTTGTGCAGATGACCGGTATGTTTCAAAAGGAAGTTGCAGAACGGTGTACAGCAAAGGCTGGTAGTAAGGAATATGGTATTTTAAGCGTTTTCTTACAAGCTTATTACCATGTAGAATATTTGTTCACTGTAAAGGCTGGTGCATTTAATCCCCCACCAAAGGTACTTTCTGGTGTCATTCGGATGACCAGAAATGATCGCACAGCACTTGCGTGTGATGAGAAATTATTCTGGAGAGTTGTAAAATCTGGTTTCAACCAAAGACGCAAGACCTTAAGAAACTCGCTGTCGGCGGTAGTTACAAAAGATAAAATGTCGGACAATCCATTATATGAATTACGCGCTGAGCGATTAACGGTTAATGACTTTATCGTTCTAACAAACGAAATTGCGAATGCCTAAGATCTAGCTCCATGAAACGCTTTACCATTATCGGAGGTGGTGTTGCTGGTTTGACTGCAGCCATTGGCCTTAACAAAATTGGTATACAAGCCACTATCTTTGAAAGTGCGAAGGCATTAAAAGGTATTGGAGCTGGTTTTGGTTTAGCGGCCAATGCCATTCAGGCATTAGAATACTTGGAACTTAAAGCAGGTGTCATCCCCCTAGGTCATTATTTAGAAAACTATAATATTCTGGATAAGCAGGGAAGGATTCTTGCAGCTCCCGAAACCAAAACCATTAGTGACAAGTATGAACAGGATAATTTTGCTATACACCGTGCAGATTTACATCAGTTTCTACTCGCACAAATTGAATATGAAAACTTACATCTTGGAAAAAGAGCTCTTAAAATAGAATACCGAGAAGGAGAAATTGACATCTTTTTTGAAGATGGGACCATACATCAAACGGACTATCTGATTATTGCTGACGGTGTTAATTCTCGATTAAGACAACAATTGATTCCTAGTTCAGCACCGCGCTATGCAGGTTATACCTGTTGGCGTGCAACCATTGATAATGCTAATATAAACCTAAGCACTGGTTCAGAAACATGGGG
Organism: Sphingobacterium sp. JUb56; assembly: GCF_014191365.1. Classification (NCBI taxonomy): domain Bacteria; kingdom Pseudomonadati; phylum Bacteroidota; class Sphingobacteriia; order Sphingobacteriales; family Sphingobacteriaceae; genus Sphingobacterium; species Sphingobacterium sp. JUb56. Next base: position 641,492 of record NZ_JACHWL010000002.1, read on the forward strand.
GAACAAAGGACGCTTTGGCATGACTCCTCTTGTTGGAAACAAGATTTATTGGTATGCTTGTATAAATTCTCCCGCTCATAACAAAGTATTCAGTCGTTACACAATCAAGGATCTGCAACAAAACTTTGCGTCTTATCATGATCCGATTACAAGCGTCCTTGCTGAAACAAATGACCAGCAATTGATCTGGAATGATATCATTGATATTAAACCTCTAAAAAATCTAGCTTTCGGTAATATCTTATTTATTGGCGATGCAGGACATGCAACAACCCCCAATATGGGTCAGGGTGCGTGTCAGGCAATTGAAGATGTAGCCGTATTGATAGACGAATTAAAGAAAACGACAGATGTTGCTCTTGCTTTTCAAATATTTGAAAAAAGAAGGTTAAAAAGAACACGTTATATTACAGAAACATCATGGTCTATCGGAAAGGTCGCACAATGGGAGAATCCGATTAGTATTATCATCCGAGATACATTGATGCGCATATTACCTGAAGAAGTTAAGCAGTACAAGCTAAAAAAACTGCTAAGTGTTGATTTCATGAAATTGTAATTATATTGAATCGCATAAACCATTATGTGTCTTCTGTTTATGATCACTTCATTGCCACTAAACTATAATTTATTTAATGTAAATAAATAATCATTATGAAAACAAAAGTATTAATCGTTGATGACGCGCATGCAGTGCTTACTCAAAAATTGGATCAAGCTGGAATTACCTACGATTACAAACCTGAGTTCACCCGCGCAGATGCTGAAAAATACATTTCTGATTATACTGGATTAATCATAAGATCTAAATTTCAAGTCGATCAGCACTTTATAGATTTAGCAAATAATCTCCAATTTATAGCACGTTGCGGAGCTGGTATGGATAATATTGATGAGGCTTATGCACAATCAAAAGGAATTGAACTCATAAGTGCAAATGAAGGAAACTGTGATGCCGTTGGTGAACATATGATCGGTATGTTGCTTTCTCTTATGAATCATCTTAACAGAGCCAATCAGGAAATTAAGACCGGTTTATGGCGTCGTGAGGCCAACCGTGGCTTTGAGTTACAAGGTCGAACTGTTGCCATTATTGGTTATGGTCACAATGGACAGGCTATGGCCAAGAAACTCTCCGGCTTTGGTGTAAAAGTAATTGCATATGACAAGTACAAAACTGGCTTTTCAGATCAATTCGCAAAGGAAGTCTCCATGGAAGAAGTTGTCAAACATGCAGATGTACTTAGTTTTCACATTCCGCTAACCAAAGAGACAAAAGGACTTATCAACGAAGAATATTTATATCATTTTCGCAAACCCATATTTTTCCTTTTAGGAGCTCGTGGTGGTATTGTTCAAATTCCTGCTGTATTAAAGGCAATGGATGAAGGAAAAATCATAGGAGCTGCTTTTGATGTCCTTCCCGTAGAGAATTTTCCTGCCCTTAAAGAGCAATCTTGGTTTTCAGATCTAACAAGTAGAGACAATGTTATTTTAAGTCCTCATGTTGCAGGATGGACATTTGAAAGTTATTATAAATTATCTGATGTAGTTGCGGATAAGATCATCTCTTTTTTGAACAAGTAATCATCTTAAAATAAAATCACACAAAATTTTTAATAAACACAACGATTAAAAATTGGAGCACGAGACTTACATCAAGTAAATAAGCATAATGATAGTGTTCATTTGTTCTGAAAACAATAAATCTTAAAATGAGGTAAATAATTGTGTTCGTAAAAAGAAGACCAATTTTTATGATCAGTAAATAAGGAGCACATAAAATCAAGAGACTATGTATGCACAGTAATATGTAGCATAGGCTCTTTGCTCTCCCCTCTCCAAGCATATTGGGCAATGTTCGGAGATGATAATAAGAATCCTGCTTGATATCACGAATGTCAAATGGCAACGTACAGATAATCAAGAAAACGAACTTTAAACCAGCGAGGTAATACAATAAATGCAAGTTTACCGGAATAGCATTACTGTAAAGCTCTATATAGGGAAGAAAAACACTGCTTAATACCCATACCAATGCAATATGAAAAATTTTCATTGCCGGAATTTGTCTTAATCCCCCCCATCGATCTTTTAAAGGAATAATAGGAAGACTATACAATACGCTGACCAATCCAATAACACCTAAGAAAAAGATAGAGTAAACGTGGATATGAAAAAGACACCATAGGCAAATACCTGTTGCTATAAATGTGTTGATCCATAAAATACTTTCATATTTAAAAACCCACCTTGTACGGGCATAAATTGATTGTTCCGGATATTGTGGTTTAGATAAAATCAAGCTAAAATTGTAAAGCGCAAGTGTAGCCGCTCCCTCAATTAATGCGATATAACCATTAATCTCCTGATCAAGTATAATGTACGTCAACACACACTGCGAAGCTGCCGCCAATGCAATTAATATATTGCTAAAAATTAAAAAATAGTACATTTTTTTTAATACATCCATATAGATCAATCTATTATATCATGAGCAATATAACAATAGTGTTATAAAAAAGTTAAATTTCAAATTATAAATTTTATAAATTGGCAATTGTCTCAAAAAAAACTAAATTAGCTGATTCCAAATGAACTTGTTTAATCAACCAAATAAGTTTAAGGGATTGAATTTAATAAAACCAAAATATGAGTCTACAAATCAAATCATTTGAAGAATATCAAGACGTTTATAAAAAAAGTGTAGAAAGTCCGGAAACTTTCTGGGGAGAGATAGCGGAAAACTTTTTTTGGAAAAGAAAATGGACAAATGTTCTGAATTGGAATTTTACAGAGCCTAATGTAAAATGGTTCGAAGGTGGAAAATTAAATATTACAGAAAATTGCCTTGACCGCCATATCTATAATTTAGGGGATAAACCTGCGATTATTTGGGAACCAAATGATCCAAATGAATCGCATCGTATTTTATCTTACAAACAACTTTTACAGAAAGTTGAGCAATTTGCCAACGTTCTAAAAAATAACAATATCCGCAAAGGAGATCGTGTATGTATTTATTTACCAATGGTTCCCGAATTGGTTATTGCGACTTTAGCCTGTGCACGTATCGGTGCTATTCACAACGTAGTCTTCGGAGGTTTTTCCGCACAATCTATCGCTGACCGTATCAATGATGCGGCCTGTAAAGTAGTAGTGACTTCTGATGGTAGCTACCGTGGTCCAAAAGTATTAGAATTAAAGAGCATTGTTGATGATGCATTAATGCAATGTGATTCTGTTGAAAAAGTTATTGTATTAACAAGAACACGTACACCAGTCTCCATGATTAAAGGTCGTGATGTATGGTGGGAAGATGAAATTAAGAAAGTAGAAACACAAGGAAATCCAGCTTGTCCCGCAGAAGAAATGGATTCAGAAGACACATTATTTATCTTGTATACTTCTGGTTCTACAGGCAAACCAAAGGGTGTTGTCCATACCACTGGTGGCTATATGGTCTATACTGGTTATACTTTTGCAAACGTATTTCAATATCAGCAAGGTGAAGTATACTTCTGTACTGCAGATATTGGTTGGATTACAGGTCACTCCTACATTGTTTATGGACCTCTTTCGCAGGGAGCTACTTCATTAATGTTTGAAGGTACACCAACCTATCCTGACGCTGGCCGTTTATGGGATATCGTTGATAAATATAAAGTCAATATTTTATATACAGCACCAACAGCTATCCGTTCACTGATGGCTTTTGGAGACTCATTTATTGATGGAAAAGACTTGAGCAGTATCCGCAAACTGGGATCTGTTGGTGAGCCTATCAATGAGGAAGCTTGGCACTGGTATAATAACAAAGTCGGTAAAGGAAAAGCTCCAATTGTTGATACTTGGTGGCAAACTGAAAATGGCGGAATCTTAATCGCTCCTATGGCTGGTATTTCACCAACTATACCAGGATATGCGATGTTACCATTACCAGGGGTTCAGCCTGCACTTATGGACGAGAATGGAAAAGAAATTGAAGGAAATGATGTTTCCGGAAATTTATGTATCAAATTCCCATGGCCAGGTATGTTACGCACCACTTGGGGAGATCATGAGCGTTGCCGTCAGACCTATTTTGCAACTTATGAAAATATGTATTTCACAGGTGATGGCTGTTATAGAAACCCTGAGGGTTATTACAAAATCACAGGTCGTGTGGATGATGTATTAAACGTATCTGGACACCGCATCGGAACTGCTGAAGTAGAAAATGCAATCAATATGCACTCTGATGTTGTAGAATCAGCTATTGTTGGTTATCCGCACCCCGTAAAAGGACAAGGTATCTATGCTTACGTTATTGCCAATCATCATATTGATGAAGAAAGTACACGTAAAGATATCATGCAGACGATTACAAGATTAATTGGTGCTATCGCTAAACCAGATATCATCCAATTTGTATCTGATCTTCCTAAGACACGTTCTGGAAAAATCATGCGTCGCATTCTTAGAAAAATTGCAGAGGGTGAAAGATCCAATTTGGGAGACACTTCCACCCTTCAAGATCCAGCTGTCGTTGAAGCGATCATTGAAGGTGCAGAAAAGATGAATAAGTAATTATATTATATTTCTAACTGAAGAAGCCTGCGCCTGCGCAGGCTTCTTTGCTTTCTATTTGCTAAGAAACCATTTGGCAAAATCATCAATCTTGTCCTTATTGATAATTAATTGTTGCTCCAGCGGATAATCTAGGTCTAGTTTAAAGTTTTTATCTGCTCGCAATTCATACCCTTTTACTATGCTTCGAGCCACTAGCTCCCATCTCGATATTTGATAATATTCGTTAACATCAAGCCTTTCAATCAGATATTTTAAAGTATGACTATCAAGAATTGGAGTGGTATTAGGATTGCGCTCATAGATCGTATTCATACCATTATTATTACATATCATCACGATATCCAGATCCAATAGCCGAATATCTTTTCCCTCACGAATGGTAATAACTGGATTTTCATCATAAATATCATGCGTAAGGTTTTTAGATTCATTCTCTTGGAAAACAACCCTATCACTTAAATCCTTTTCAACTTGAAATTTTAAAGAACTTTTAATCGTTAGCATATATTCAGTATATAATGATATTAGGCTATAGAACAACGTATAAATTAACGATAGCCATAAAAAGAAGGGAAATTGCATTATATTCTGTGTAATCCGAAATAAACTTCTCTCCGTCATTTGTAAATAAAGATGATCCATCACTTGCAAGAAAAGGATTGAGGGTAAGAATGCAAATAAAATCTGGACGAGTAACCGTAACAGAAATTCATTTTTCCAAGATTGCTTTTTATCAAAATATGCTGTTACCTGTACTGTCCAATAAACCATCAACGACAGAAAAATAAAAGTCCAAAAAAAATCGATATAGAAATGAGGGCTGGCCAGAGAATATTTTAAAACATTCCATCCTTCACCTATTTGATGCCCTATATAAGCATTAAAAAAAGAAAAAATCAAAACCCATATTGTTCTCGATTTCCAGTGATCATCCGAGAGATCACAAAGTTCGTCCGTATTTTCATTATTCTTTATTACTTCCATAATAGGTCTGTTTGTTTAACTGGCTAGTTAATTAACACTGATATTAACCTCTATTTTATTAAAAATAAGTTAAAAAAGCAAATATTTTCAATATTCTTCAAGTTTTTCCATGTTTTTCTATCACCAAAATGAATAAATACCAAAAAATATGGAAAAAGATGAAGCTTGCTGTTCTTTTGTTTTCAAGCAATGTAAAATAATAGAAACTAGGATCAGTAATGGTCTGAATAAAAAAATGATGATATGCTATTAAAAAAATGGCGAACGTACCGATGCTAAATGCACTCCGTTTTCCCGACGGAGCGCTCTAGATATCTTCGGTATGTTCGAAGAGGATCGGTTGGGGTATCTAGAGCAAATTAAAAAAGGGACGCGGGTACAGTGATAAAGTGCAAAAAGAAACACAGGGCAGGCCGCACCAAGGATGTGCCGCTGCGCAACAGGTTATGGATAGGTAAAAATGAATCAAGATGAAAAGTCTAAGAACAGCAAACAAAACAATCAAATCACTTGGCCAATCAATATGGTCAGTATTCTTGTCCCTCTGGACGAAGCTATCTTGGCGGTTTATGCTTCAGTTCAGGTGCCGTCAAGTTCTTTTGTTCAAAGAACAATACAGTCCCCCTATCTGTCTATCCTTGGCCCTAAAGAGAGTCACTGACAGAATATTGTATCCCCGTAAATTCGCACTATTCCGGCCTGAACAGCCGAAGATTTCAGTCAATGGTCAACCGCATTACGGGGAGAAATGCATGACCGATACGGAACCCTCGATCGCATAGCTGTGAGGCAAAACCGACATGCAACCAATAACAAATATTATATAAACTTAAAAGAACTGCTCATGAGCACTTTAAAAATAAACCGGTTACGTACCGGTATCATATTATCTTTCTTATTATTAATCGGTACATTTTTCGTCGTAAAGGCGATGGACAAGAAAGAAGTGGTTAAAACTGTTACAGTAAAAAAATTAACCACCACGACGTGGTTGTCGGTTGATGCATCAAATGCTTCCAATCCAAGCAACCCAAGTAATAGTGACCAAAATGTCACAGCACAATTATCGTCGAGCCCATCAGCTCCTTGCACACAACCTTCTGGTGAACTATGTGCTAGGCAATTGACATACGACGAAAATGATACAGCAATCCAAAATCTTTTGGAGAGAGTGGAGGCAGGTGATGATATTCCAACCATTCAGGATTTTATCACAGCTGGTGCTACTGCGGGCGCAACATCACATAAACCTTAACATAGGGTTTAGAAAAGTGACCTTTCGCAATGCGAAAGGTCACTTTTTTTAACGTAAATTTTGTGGATAACCACCTACATTAATCGCTTCTTCTGGAAAAGGCCAGACATACCGTGGACTATTCGGTAATAGCTCGAACTCCTTACTAGCTATATTTCTTTTCAATATAGTAGCTGTCGCTGGATCTTTATTTAACCGGCGCAGATCTTCCCAACGTACACCTCTAAACAACAGCTCTTTCCGTCGTTCCTCTAATACACGATCTAAAAGTTCATCTTTATTTTGAATTGCTAAATCAATATAAGTCTCCTTTTTGTATCTATTTTTCAAAAGTAAATTTAAATCTTTCAATGCCTCATTAAGTTTGCCCAATCTTACCATACTTTCAGCACGTATCAGATATATTTCATCTAATGCAAGACCTGTAAATAGGAACCGATTACCAAAATAACTACCCCGATACCGCACTAAATTATTTCGATCCCGTTCAAAAAATAGTGTTTTTCTTAAATCAGTCGCTTCGTAACTGTCAAATAAATCTAAGCGTACAGCAAGATATTCACCACTGTAGGCAAGTGCGTCATAAGCCGTCATCGCAAATATCACCTCTTCATTTTCTATTCCATAAATGGGAAATGGATAAGCCTGAATCTTTAGATTATTATAATCCATCAATGCCCCACCCGCATCAATACAATCCGAAGCATAGTCAGATGCTGCCCTGTAATCTTCAATCTGAAAATTTATACGTGCCATTAGCGCTAATGCCGCCTGCCTATTTGGGCGAAATTTGACGATGGACTTTTCCGGTAAAAAATCTAACGCATTTTTAAGATCTGTAATAACCAAATCATAACAATCGTGGACAGATGATCGCGCCAACTTCATTGTTGGATCAGATTCCTTTCTTAAAGGTATTCCCAGATCAGATTTTGCACTAACGGTACTGTAAACGGGTGCATATAGCTGTAAGAGACAATAATAATTCCACGCACGGTGGAATAGGGCCATACCCTTTGCGTGATTCCACATCTCTACCTCTAGAGAAAGAGGAACTATCTTAGTTAAACCTTCTAACACTAAATTAGCCAACAAAATGCGCTGATATCCCATATCAAAATCAGTCGGTATTACAATTCCCCCCTCTCCTCCCTGATAGATTTTGGCATTCCATTCATAAGCATTCTTCTGATAATCAAAAGTTAGTCCCACTGGAAAAGTGCCATATACTGCAGTAGGTATTTCATACTCATCTGCACCAATAATTCCAAGTGTATGTGAACTTCGACTATTCACCGGGTTAATAAAGCTTGACGCATTATCCAATATAGCCATGTAATCCGCTACTGTATTCGGTACTTTTTGCCTCTGATTAGGTTTTATTTCCAAAAAGCTCTTACCGCAACCTTGCAGCAGTAATAATAATCCCACAAGGAACAATAAATTGTTTATATCTCGTTGTTTCATTTCTATTTCAAATTAAAAGTTCAAATTTACGCCCACATTCATAAACCTAGGCAACGGATAAGAAGCCTTTGGGAAATCTGGATCAATCGCCTGCTTATTAGCACGCCAAAGAATGCCCACATTCCTGATACCGAGAAAGATTTTTAAATCTGCTTTAAGCATTTTAGCTTGCCCCCATTTTAAAGGAAGGAGATAACTCGCCTGAATATCCTGCATCCTTATTGATGCTCCATTGGTGATCAGTGCTTCAGAATCGCGATAGAGAGTCCATCCAGTACTCGAAGACGTAGTCTTAGACCATGCCGGCACATTTGTAAAATGCTCATCTCCAGATTGTGTCCACCGCTTAAAATAATCCATATGGTAATATGGTGTTGAGCCATACTCCTGCCCTGATCCTATGGAAGACCTTCTGAAAACAAACCCTGATTTAAAGGATAATAATGTACTCAGTTGCCATCCTTTCCAAGACCAGGTATTACGTAAGGAGCTAAAAAGCTTAGGAACTGTAGATCCTACCTCTATCAGGTCATCAAAAGCTAATTGATTTATATAAGCAATATAGTCTGTTGTCTCCTTGTCGTCGATGTAGACGATAGGATATCCGGTCATGCTATTTAGGCCATTCCAACGGTAAGCATAGATATTATCTAAAGACTTCCCGTTCATCGGCGGTGGGTTATTGATATATTCCGCAATATTAGTAATCGGGATATTCTTAAAATTGGTAATCTTATTGGTTGTATAGTTTAATAATAAATCAGTATCCCAGTTAAAAACACCCTTGATATTTTTGCTTGACAGTTGAATATCAAACCCCTGCGTCTCCATACCTGCATAGTTCAGCTTAAAGGCACTTGTCACACCTGTGGATGGATCCAGTACTCGATTCCCCAATAAATCCTTTGCTTTTTTACGGTACAGATCAAGCGCCAATGTAATCCTATTTCCCCATAGACCTACATCAATTCCAAAGTTGAGCGTATTCACCTGCTCCCACTTAAGTGCAGGGTTACCCGGATGATTTAAATTAGCTACAGGTAATCCCGTTATCTCATCAAGAGCATAAGCAATTGTCGGGTAATGACTTTGTGATTTATCTATGTTTCCCGCCGAACCATAAGTAATACGAAAACGAAGTTGCTCCATAACTTCATTCTTAAAAAAGAGTTCATTTCCAATATTCCAACTCACACCAGATGACCATAAAACAGTACCTCTCTGATTAGATTTTACTCCAAGCAAATTACTACCATCCCAGCGTATACTGCCACTCCACACATACCGATTGTCATAACTATAACTTCCATTTCCATAATATGACAGATTCCGTCCATTATTTTTAGTTGGTGACAATGTTTTGGAGGGAATACGGCTATTACCCGTTGGTCGGGTTGGATTTAAGGTTTTGTAGTCCACATTAAAATCGGCACTCCAAGTCTCCGGATTAAAGTTATAAAGAGTCATACCTGGAATTGTCTGAAAAACCGTCTGCCTAATTTCGGTACCCGCAAGAGCCGTCATCTCATGCATACTTGCTATGGTTCTTTTATAATTGATTTGTAATCTACCTGAATGCGTCTTATGCTCAGCAGGTTGCTCATATTCCATGATCCCGCCATAAGGTATCACTCTGTTCCCATTGCTTTGGGTAAACCTATTAACTAGATTTCGAACAAAGTAAGAGTCCTTATCATAATAAGTCTGCTCCTTTCCTGTCCCCTGGGTATATTGATAGAATGCCTGTATCTGAATATCCAATGGCAGTCTATAGTTGATTCCAGTATTGATCCGCCACTCCATTTTTCTGTTCTCGTTATCCGTTAATCTCACTTCTTCAATAGGCCTGTACAACCAATCCAGCAGTCCAATTGTCGGAGCATTCTTCTGATATCGCAAACGATAAGTTTTAGTTAGATAACTTGGATTGCCCAGTTCGTCTTGTAAGGGCATATAGATATCGGTATTTAACGCACTACTATAGCCAATACCGTTAGTTGCGGCATATTGCGAAGTATACCAGACACCACTGTTCAGTTCAAGATTGTTGCCAATTTTAAAAGCATTTTGAAAACTAAGGTTGATCCGGCTATCCTCATTACCGACTATGCTAGCGCAGTTTTTGTCATAACCTGTGTTAAACGAATAGCGATGTTTACTTGTACCTCCACTGATACCTAGACTGTACTGCCCAGTAAAGTTGGGTCTATAAAGATGTTTCGACCATTGCTCGCGCAAATCTGTCCTGGCCAACAAATCCTCTTGAATCGTAAACTCCTGTTGCGTTAATTTATCATCCCTTTTGGCTATTAATAATTCCACATAGGCAGGAATTCGGGTCTGATTCTGTTCCAAATAAGTGCCTCTTTCAAACAGTTCTTTTTGGATAGTCATCACCGTAGACGAAGGAAGGTATTTCTGATTATAAAACAGATTAGGCTTTTTTCCAAACGTATAATTTGTTATAAAACTGATCGCTGTAGGTTTATTATAAGTACCACGTTTAGTATTGATAACGATAACGCCATTCCCAGCTTTTGCGCCCCAGATAGATGCCGCCGCCGCATCCTTCAATACAGTGATACTTTCTACATCATTTGGATTAATGGTGCTGATATCTCCGTCATAAGGAAAATTATCAAGCACAATCAACGGCGAGCTATCTGAATCGATCGTATTCAATCCACGCACCCGTATTTCAGGACGACCATTAACATTTTCACCCTCGAGATTACGTCGATCAAATAACACACTATTGGTTATTCCTTCAAGCCTATCAAGTATGCTTGTACCATTGGTTCTATTGAGCAGTTCATTGTCAATATGAGAAAAAGCACCTGTCGCACGTTCCTTGGGAATTGTGTAATACCCTGTATTAATCAGTACCTCATCCATCACATTGTCTATCTGTCGCATACGTATGGTAGTACTTATTTTTGAAGCAACAGAGTTGACAGCCAACGTTACTTGTTTATATCCCACATGACTGAAGGATAATGAATCTGTTACTATAGCATTGACTTGAAAAAGACCATTTATTTCCGATGTACCTAGCGTCTTACGGTCAGACATGCGTGATACAATTACAGCAGGTAACGGCCGATCATGTTCGTCAAGTACCACTCCTTTGACTACAGTAACATTTTGTCCGAGCGCGCTACTTATAAGCTTCATAAGACTAAAAAAAATAAAAAAGAAACGTATCATGGTTGCAATCCCCTTTCTTTCAATCTTTCACTGTGCGTCAAAAATAGATTCATTTTTGGTGGTATATCAAGTAGCGCTTCTAGAATATCTTTTTTCTTTACCTCCCAGGAGACAGGTATTGCAAATAACTTTCCATCACGAAGCCAGACCTGTCCATAGCTCCGGTCATAATAGAACAACTGATTGATGGCAGTATCTACAGCATTACCATACACCATAGGTAGGCTCCAATTTCTCTTCTTTGCAAAAGGCAATGCTTTGGAACTAAAATCATAGAGATGTATAGGAATAACGACGACATCATCTTCAAATTCGGTCTGCCATTCATTCCACTTGTCCAGCGATTTGATGCAAGGGGTGCAGTAAGTAGCCCAAAAGTCGATAACGACCAGCTTATCCTTTAATGATGCTAACGTTACACGTTTACTTGAGCCATCGCTGTAATGAAAATCCAATTTCTGATTCCAAAATTCAACAGGTAAGTGATCTCCTATTATTAATTGAGGAAGCTTATTATTTTGCATTAGTTTAACAAGCCCATCAGCCCCGCTGTCCTTGCGGGGCGTCTGAGCTGATAAACTAAACATATGAAACATAAGGACGAGTAAAGAATAAGTCCTTATGTTCTTCAATACCGTTAAAGAAAAATTAAAATTTTGAAAAACTGTAAGTGTCAATAAAAGTATTGCCTTTGCAGTTTTCAATTCCTTATACATAGCACTCATATTAACAACATCCATAATGCCTCGCCGAGTTTGATTAAAGAAGCTTTTTAAGCGATTTATCGAACTACCGTAATGAAAATCCATCTTAGCCAAGCTTAAGATTTTAGACAGCTTAAATGCTCTCTTTTGAGATACGACCTTCTTCCTGTAGCAATTAAATTCCGAATCTTTACTATTTGCTGTTTGAATATCCGCTGTCAAACTACTGCTCTTAGTAGCTCTTTGGTAGCTCTCCAGTACATTCCCGGTACCTTTTTGGTACACTCTCGGTAGCTTAACAGTACCTCTTCGGTATATTAACAGTGTAGCAATAGTGAATAAATGAAACATCAAATTAATACCCTTTCCTAACCAACTTCTGCCTTTACTCGACTTTTCTTCGACCTGGCTTCGACTTTTCATGCATTGTGGTCGATGAAATCCCGAAGCCAGGTCGAAGCGGACTCGAAGAAAATTAGAAGTTGGTGTTAACTTGGTTAAGAAAAAACCAGAATTTATTCTTGATCTGTTTGCTATGGTCTTTGTCAGCCTATTGATTGCTGTTTCTCTGCTATCTCTTTGGTTATTTGTTACCGATTCGTTACTGTTTAATTGGTGTTTCATTACCGATTCATTGTCATTTCTAGGCCTTTTGGTTTGTATTCCTAGGCTTCTCCATAAGGTCTGCGTTGCACTTTGCTTGCTTATTCTCTGCTGTTTTATTGCTATCTCTTTGCTTATTATTTGGTTATTTAGCAATAAATAGCCAAGGAAATGGCAATCCAGTCCCGAGTCAGGTACAGTGCTTCCCCAAAGGATAACGGAACTTTCACCGTAGTACAATCGAAGCTTTAAATCAACATTAGTTGCTTGTGCAATATTGTTTTTTAAAGCATTTTTAGTAATAGAATATGTAGGTAATATACGCTGCTTATTGTACTTGTTTTTTATCGTATAAACGGATTGGAAAATACCCTTCAAATAGGCATGTACTCTCCCATCCCTAATAAAATTCATCATTTTATCGTTAGTTAATTTATACTTAATGGCACGAAAGAGATCGCTTCGTTAAGTATTTAAGGTTATAATTTTGGTGTTTTCTGAGGGCAATAGACGTCCATCTTAGCTTCAAAATGAAACTAATCAGCTATCCGTTAGCTCGCGCTCAGACTATAAAAAAAAGGGATCGAAAAGCGTTAAATGGTCATCATAAAAAGGTAATATATTAGTCTTCGTGACGCTTTCATCGATTAAGTCATCGGAATGACTTATAAACCTTAAGATTAAGGCGGTATTTTATTTGACGGTATAAATAGTTTGTTTAACTCCATATTTTAATTAATTCAAAAAGAAGTGAATAGCCCAGTAGTAGAAAATTATAATAATTCTCCAGGACCAAATACTTAAATTACACTGTTTATGTAAATTGAATAAAAGATTGAGGTTTAAAAAAGAAATTATTCTGGAGGGGATTTAAGAAGACAAAAAATGCCAACCCAATCTATAAAGGACTGGATTGACAAAAAGTCGCCCTTCAAATATAGGGCATCCTTTAACTCAATTCTGAGCACTGAAAAACCGACATCAGATTTGAAGTTAAAATTACAGGAGCTTATGTTATTTAGAAATATCTTTTTCATTGTTTCCTCTATTCGTTATGTTTTTCAGGCTTCAGAACGAGGAATGAGTATGTGTTTTATAATTGTATATTCAAATATAAGAAACTTTTACAATGTATACAAACAGTCCTACAAAAAATATTTAAATAACTTGTTTGTTTGATTTAATGGATAGTAATGAACAAAAAATTCGAGAGGAATTTGGAAAGCATCTTAAACTTATACGCGAAGGAAAAAAAATAAGGTTCGGAAAAAGTATAAGCTTAAGAAGATTAGAGCAACTTTCTGGAGTTGATTTCAGTCAAATTCATAGAATTGAAAAAGGTAGTACATCTCCTACATTAATTACAATGTATGCACTTGCAAAAGGACTAGACATTAGTCTTGGTGATCTTGCTGAATTTGAAGATTAATTTATTTGAGACTTTCTATTCGTGCAATAGAAATACGTTCGGTTACCTTAATCATCTTTTGTAATCTAATAGATATCTCCTTCAAATCATCAATTGTTACCTCAAAGTCAATTTTATATTTGCCGGCAATATAGGCACGATTCAACAATTCAAAAAGTCTTCTTTCATTACTATCCTTGACTTCAGGGAATATGACATTAAGTTCGTCAGAAATAGCATTGATTGATTTTCGATATTTATATAAATTATGAAGCTTGGGTTTAATACCCATAAATACCAAAAGCAACGTACTATAAATAGACTCAATTGTTTGGAATAAAAACCAAAGAGTTAATCCCGATCTAGTTTTTCCGTTAATCGTTTTTTCCAACTTATCTAGTGCAGTTTCATAAAATTCATAACTATTACTTATCCAAAATTCATAATGACTTTCAATATTGATTCTGATTTGTTCAATACTTAAGGGGGTTGGTTCGACTAATTTACTTTTCCCGTTATCATGTAGTAGAATTCCTTCATAATACACCGGTACAAAAAAGAAATTACCAGTTGATAATTCACGGTTGAAATAATCAATATCATACATAAAGAAATTAATATCAGGCCGTGATTTAATCCTCCGCTCCAACTCTTCTGCCAGTTGATATTCCTTTATATTGGTTTTATTGGTAACAACTATTAGATCATAATCGCTAATGTAAAAATAACGAATGCCATCCTTTACATAAACCTGATCTTTATAATTCCCTCTTGCATAACTACCGTACAGGATAATCATATCCGGCGACACAAAGTCACTTATCACTTGCTTAATGGCTTCAATCTCCTTAAGCTTATACTCGGGTAATGTTATGGGCAATTGAGTATTCATACTTTAAAGATACAAATAAGTAGGTCGAAAGACAATAAATTAAAGAAATTTTCCTCTATCAGTAAACTTGATAAATAGGTCTTCCCGAAAAGTTTTACTTACAAAAGTTTTATAGTTCCAAATATCAATTAATTAGTGTAAACTCAAATTATTTGAAGCATTAAACATAGTATATTAATTTAATTATCTTCCAGTTGGGTTCAATTTTAACACGAACAGATTTAACAATTTATTCAATAATCCTCTACGAAATTCAGATATTGTTTTATTCCTAGCGCTAAACTGTATAAATTATTTCATTCATGAAAATTTTAAGAGACAATACAGTAATCTATCCAATGATGAAATCATATCATTTGTCCTACTTATGGAAAGTCTCAAGATTGCAAAATAAGAACAAAAGCAGCAGTTATATAACGATAATTAAAACTATTGAATAAATATTTAAACTCAAAAAGAGGAAAAGAAAAATTTATTTTTTCTTCTCCTCTTTTACGTTAATAGAGGTCGGTTAAAACTTTTAATAAATTTTCACTTATAAACTTAAGTAAAAATTTATTAAAACAACCTCTATACGCATCCATAAGTACTATCGAAATTATCTTACCAGAAACAATAAGCTTCTAAAAGATTACTATAGCTATAAAACTAATAGTAGAAGTATTCTGTTTCATTTTGATTAAAAAATATTTGGAATAGGTGCATCTGGATATTCTTGTGGTTGAATAAAGCTATCCCAAAATTTAGGCACAAATAGGCCTGGATAAATTTCCCTTTCAGAAGTTGGCATTGGAATAGGAGGTGCTGGAGTACCAACTGGGGGTGGACTATCATCAAAAAAAACTAAAATAGAGTTTGTAATACCTGTTCCAACTGCGCCAGTCATTGATCCTATTAAAGCTCCTGGACCAGCACCAACGCCAGCAGCAAAACTGCCTCCAATTGCGCCTGCAACTGCCCCACCTATCCCACCAGCAACTGCACCTTTAGCGTCCGCACCGGCATATTTACCAACTGTTTTCTTTATATCGGACCAACTCCATGCTTTTTTTCCACTACTACTAATCCCTGAAGGCCCAATTGGAATCTGAGTTAAAAGTCGATTAGACCAATAATTATATGAATCTAAATATGTTTCTGCTCCAGCAACAATAATTGTTTGCTCTAATTCATTTAGATTATAAAATTTTTGAGATGATAGAATAATATTAATTAAACTTTCCGCTTGATTATTATTATCAGGGTCGATATTTGTTACAGAAATACAAACTTCGTAAAATTCTCTACTAAATTTATATCCATATTCCGAAGGTACTTTATAAACTAGATCAGGAGAATGTAACTCCGGAACGAGGCGAATTTCATTTGTATTTGGAATTCCTTGTTCAATCAGAAAGTCAGAAATAACTTTTGGAATTTCTCCAGGATCACCTCCACCAATTACTGGCGGTTCAGGTTGCCAAGGTTCAGTTGGAGAAGATGCTCGCTTAATAATATCGTGCTGCATACCTTTTTTATTAAAAAAATAATCCAGCCCCTTACTATGTAAGGCAATTTGAGCTCTAATCTCACTACGATCAACCTTAAGACTCTTATTATCAACCACTTCATCCTTCTGGCAAGAAATCAAAAATAAAAGACCTAAAATTAAAAATTTACATAATGTTCTTTTTTTCATAATTATATTTGATTAGTAAAATATTCACTCTATTAAGAGCCTGTTTAAACTTTGTTCAATAAATGCTTACAGTAAATAATTTAACCATTTCTTCTGAGTTTCCATGAGTAGTTCATAATTTCGACATAGTCTACAATCGTTATCAAACAAGGAAGTTTTTTTTATCAAAAATCAATATTTTATTAACCTATAAAAAAACAACTTTCAAGACTTATCAGACCTTAAGATAACTCGAATAGCAAGCATTCAATTACTAAAACTATTTTTAGTTAACACTGTTTTTAGTTTTCCAATATTCTGTATAGAAAAAGTGACTTTTTTTTTACTTTTAAAGTAAAAGGTAACAATATCATCTGAATTAAAAATATAAGACCAACCGTACTTCTTGTTATACCTTATTCCCCAGCCACCAAAATCTCCTAAACCCGATATGCTACTAAACTTGCAACTGTCAGTATTTTTTAAATCATACTTTCTGTTAAAAAAATAAAAAAATGAATTTGTTAAAATACCATCATCGTTCAAGATTAACTTGGACCTGCAACCAAATAATAAAAAACCTATGATTATCGCTGGAATATGATAGTACAGCGTCATAACATCAATTTTTAAATAATATATTGTCATTAAGACATATTGAATAATATATATAATCAGAATAAACTTAGGAAGTCTATGTTTTTCCTCAAAAATGATCATAATAAATAATTAAAGTAATAATGGAAGCTGAAAGTTGAAGTTAATTTCAATATAACATCCAATTTAAATTGTACATATTACTTAATCTATTCTTAGAATAGGTTAAGATTTTACAGTAAATTAGTAATCTTTTCTAAAAAGGTTTAAGTATCCCCGAATTAAAAATAAAACTGAGTTTCAATTTTAATAATTGTATTTATAGTTAGTAAAGACTTAATCACCTTTTGTTATTTAAAAGATTAGAATTCCCAATTTTTTATTACTAAGTTTTCAAATTTATACTATTATCTAAATCAATTTAAAAGGTAGTCCAAAAAGAACTACCTTTTAAAAAAACTAGTTTTACAACGGTTTAAAGCTAAGCCATTTTCTAGCATCACTGGCTGAGACTAAATCATATTGATTTATTCCAGTCTCAATTACATAAAGACCTTTAGGATCTGTAAAATCAAGTCCTGTTTGAAGAATAATATTGCGGTATGCAGGGGGTAAAGTTCCCAAAGCACCATAATATTCATATTTGATCAGCCCAGTTGTTTTATTAATATTAGAAGAAATGGCAACTCCAAATCTCAATTGAAAACTCGCGGCATAACCAATTAAATCGAAGCCATCACCATAACCGAACCATGCTACTCGTTGATTGAGTCCAGTTCCCGCTGTAATACTAGCATCATTGAGGTAATCGCTTATCCCATCTTTAACCCAAGGGGTAAAACTTAATTGTCTACCATCTCTCCAAAATCTCTCAACAGCAGATTTGTCATAACTCATAGGCTCTATTGCTTCTTTGATCTGAACAGGGTCATCGTTAATCACCGCATTTATTATACCGGTATTTGTTACAAAATTTATATCTTTCAATTCGGAAACAGTTGTACTACCAATAACTAATGGCTCATACAATGCTATATTTTTACCAGAAACATAATAGTTTGATTTCACAGTTTTCAATACCTCTCCCTCTAAATAAGAAAATGCTAAAATTTGAGCTAGACCATCCAACTTTATTTCACATTCAATACCTCCTATAGTAGATCTCTTAAAATAAGTTTTAAGCTTTGACAAAGTGTTGCTAACCTCTTGCAAGGAAGTAAATACAGAGTTACTTTCTTCAGCAGATTTTGATTTTATCAATATCAGTTTACTTTTATTGAAAGTACCTTCTAATTTTATGGTATCAGCATTCGCTGATAAAAAGGCAAATTCAAAATCAGAAAAATAACCATTTGCAGTCTCACCTCCAAAAACACTCGATGTTGGATCCGCAATTAAATGTAGTGTCGAATAGGAATCAAACATTAGCGTTGGTCTTTGCAAAGCTTTTAGACGATATGAACTTTCTACCTCAGCAGGTTTATAGTCCGCTGACATTACTGTTCTGTTTTTGTCATTAAATTTGAACAAAAAAGTTGCTGGAGTTTCATTGTCAGTTAACAAGTAGCCCTTCCATCCAAATTCAGAATCAATTAACTGATCTTGATACGAAGCTAAAACCTCTGATAACCTTTCATCGACATCTCCTATAATAGGTTCTGTACTTTCTTTTTTACATGAGCTTAATGCCATTGCAAAAAAGAAAAAATATAATAAATGTTTTTTCATCTTGTTATTTTTAAATTATTACAATGTTCCAAATAAATAAGAATTAGGATTAGTTGTTTTCACAAGACCTCCAAATATACTTTTAGATTGCGGAATAATATCTTCTATCCAACGTACATGAAAAGTTTGATTATTGAAATAGGCTAATAAAGAAGGAATTGACGCTTCAATTGCTCTTGCATTACCATTTGTTGGTTGTGGATTTGTATAAGTTAATGAAAGTACTCCATTATTATTTGTAGTGGTAAAAGTAAAATCAGCATTATAACCGGCACCTAATGCAATTGTAGGATCCATAAAGTTAACACGGAGTGTCATTCTGTTTGCCGTAGTAAAAAGCAATGAAATATTATCGATATATAATCCCATTCCATTTTGCAAACCAGTATTTGCATTATCATATGCAGTTAAGAAGCTGGATGATAATCCTGTTAATTTCTGAGGATTAATGTCAATTCTACTATACGTTTTTCCTGGACCTAATAAACTATTGAAGTCGGCAACAGGAGAACTTAAATCAATTGCTTCTTGGGTCTTTATCTGTAAATCTGTTAAATTAATGCCCCAGCTATCTTTCATATAGGCCACTACTATAGCTTTCTTCTTTAATAATTTAGATCTGGCATCACTATTTTGTTCATAAATACCTTTTCCGTTACGTTTGATATATAAGCCGTCATAGATAAAAAGATTATTGATAATATTATTAAAATTAGCTTCCCCACCTTCTAGAAGAGTTGCTAACATTTCTACAAAATCATCATCTTTATTAGATCTAGAATACGGTGTTATGTAACCTTTTCCCCAAAAATCTGCTTCGTATAAAATTTTATCTTCTACCGGATTTGCTGAATAAGCTCCTCTAAAAATATTGAACCAAGTAGCAGTATAATCAGCTGGAGTTATTCTCTGATAATCGGCCGTTACAGCAATATTTTGATTCAAAATATGACCAAACTCATGATGCATAGTATGTAAAATCTGCTTAACAGCGGCCTTATTTTTCGTATCAAATGTATTTAAATCTAACAAAACAATCTTACGCCCTGCTTCTGCGGTACCCAAAGTAATCGTACCATTGCTATTATAAGATGGGCTACCTGCTAGATAAAACTGTTTCTGACTATATGTTTTTATAAAATCTTCTCCTTTTATAGCAATATATGGATCTATCCAAGTTTTCTTTATAATATCCATTACGGGTATCACAAGTTCTTCTTTTACTGGCACAACGTTCTTATAGATTTCTCCTAATTCAGAACGATCCCATTTATATTTAACCTCGATATTATACGGATTTGTGTAATTGGTACTTATCCACTCATCAATAGGTCCTTTTTCCCATGTATCACCTCCAAGCCCAACGATATCAGATGTTAATTTTTCATCTTTACTGCATCCCGTTAGAAAAATAACAATGCAAGCAAATAATGATATTTTAAATAATGTCTTTTTCATAATTTTATTATTAGAATTAACGAGGATTTGCTTCTAGTCCTGCAGCAATTGCATCTTGAGGAATCTGGATTTGTCTACGCGGATCATCGGCTCCTAAAACAATCTTATCTTTTCCATTTATATTTACATGCTCAACAACGATTTTATTTCTAAGAATATCCAGCCATCTTAATCCTTCGTGCATATATTCCATACGTTTAAAATTTAAAACTGTACCAACTAAAGCTTCTTTAATAGATAATGTAGGAAAAAATGCCAGTGCTTTAGCTTCTGTAAATTTATCTACAGCCACAGAATAGCCTACAATTCTTTTCGACAAATACAAGTCTAGATCTGCTATTGACTGTGTGCTATTTCCTAGCAGTGCATTAGCCTCAGCTCTATTAAATAATACCTCTTCACTTGTTAATAAAGGGACCATATTATAACCATCACCTGAGGTAGCATTGATCGTTTGTTTTACAAAATGCTCTTTAAATTTCGGAATATTATAAACCGTTTCCGTACCTCCAAAAACTTTAGTACTCATGGCCAAAGCTTTGCGTGACGGATTATTCGAAGCATTAAACACAGTTGCCCTAACATCAGAACTTAACCCATAATTATAGCCAGCGAAGCTCCTGCCCCAATAAGATGCTGCTTCCTGCAATAATAAATTCGCTGGTTCAGTCGAATTCGTATATAATGCTTGTAACTCATAATACCCAAGTCCGGTATATGTTGTATTCCAATCTCTCAAATTATTAACAACAGTAGATCCCGGAAAAACCAAATTTGCATGATCGATTACTTTTTGATAATCTTGCTTGAATAAATAAAAACGTGTAGCAAAAGCATGAGCCGCTTGTGTAGTAAAATGATATTTCGGAATTCGATATTTGTTATTTTGAATCAATGGTATTCCCTCAACTAAATCCTTCTCAATCTGCTCATAAACAGAAGCCACAGTACCTCTATTATAGTTACCTTCTACGGTTCTTTGCGGTAATATTACATAAGGAATTCCTGGAGATGATGAAGCTGTCGCCGGATCATAGGGTTTCGCAAAGAAGGTAACCAACATAAAGTGTGCATACGCACGCGCAACTAAAGCCTCGCCTTTGCTCGAAGAATATTCCGCAGTATTACCAGCTTTTTCTATAGCTTCCAAAGCATAATTTGCAGCAGCTATAGCTTTATAACAGGCATTCCAATAAAATGAAGGAGTGTCTTCAGATTCCGCATCGATCTGATCAATATAATTCCATGGTGATGAATTCGGCAAAAGACGCTCTTTTATTCCCTTATCTCCTGCATTATCACTCATAGCTTCTGCAAAAGCAATATAATTTCCATGAGGATACGCATTTGCTAACAGCTCCGCTACTTTGACTGGGCTTGTTAGCTCTGTCCGATCATCTGGTTGGTGTTCTAAAAATTTATTACAACCTACAGACAGAAATAAACTTGGCGCTATTATATATATAAATATTTTATATTTTTTCATTTTCTTTCAATTTAAACTAGAATCCAACTTTTAAAGAAACCGTATATTGTTTAGGAATAGGTAAAGCCACCCCTCCCGAAGCAAAAAATTCTGGATCTTGGCCTTTTAATTTCTTATCGGAATAGATCAACCAAAAATTATTCGCAACTAAACTTAAAGAAACATTATTCGCTCCAAAAGATTTCAATGTTGAAGCCGGCAATGCGTAAGAAAGTGCTAACTGCTTCAATCTGATAAAACCACCATCGGCAACACGAACATTTGAATAATTGTAGGTATTGTAAGGGTATGTTCCTGCAATGTTGTTTGCTGCTTCGACATCCAAAATTGATGGAACATTGGTGATAAGCTCATCACCCGGTAAAGTCCATCGATCTTTAAATTCATTTGGCATAGCATCCAAATCTGAATATTGAGTTGCGAAAGCAGGATTTAATCGAATTTTATTACCCGCAGAGAATGTCAACAGAGCATTAAAAGTAAAACCTTTATAACTAAACGTATTATAAAAACCACCTGTCAATTTTGGATCTGTCGGACCTTCATACTTCAAATAACTTGCATTCAAACTTTGCATATAAACATCCATACTCTTCTCTCCCTTTTCATTTATAAATTCAGGTATTCCTGTCGTCGGGTTTAAACCGGTAAAGTCCACTGAGTATAATCCTCGGTATGGAAAACCTTCTTGAGGTCCACCATCAGCTGTTACTAAATTGAAGATAGTTTGTGGACTGGAAAGCTTTGTTACTTTATTTTTATTATATCCAAAGTTGAAATTACTTCTCCAACTGAATTCATCATTTCTAATTATTGGACCACTCAAAGTAACCTCAATACCTTTAGAGTTCATGTCCGCATAATTGGCGGTGGTCAAAAATTGTCCACCGATACCTGAAGTTCTTAAAGGACTTATTAAATCAAAACCATTTCGATTATATAAATCAACCGTCAAATTTAACTTACTTTTAAAGAAACTAAGATCGAAGCCAATATTCGTTTCATACTGTTTTTCCCATGTTAGGTCTTTATTTTCAATATACTCGATATTCATTACAGATTCTGTCTCGTATATGTAAGGGCGTAAGGCACTTCCGTTTCTTAGCACTAACGCAGAATTTGTTGCATTACCCAAACTTGCAGTCAAACCATATGTCGCCCGGACAGTTAATCTGTTCACGACATCTTGATGTTTCATAAAATCTTCTTCATCCACATTCCAAGCTCCTGATATATTCCAAGTTGGTAACCATCTGGCTGTTGCCGAACTGCCCAATTGATTGGAACCATCATAACGACCTGTGGCATTGAAAGAATATTTACCATCGAATGAATATGCAACTCTGGTCATAAAGGCAGAAAACCGGTCATACTTATTATTCATTGAAAAATAAGGAAGGTTGCTTAATACAGATTGCTTAACAATATTCGGATCTATAAAAGGAACACCACCCTTGTCAAATTGGTAGCCATATCCGATCATACTTCGTGCCTGCCGATTTGCTATTCTTGTCTCCTGAAATGCATAAACATTAAATAAATGCTTTTCATTGAAAGTATTATCATATTCAACTGAATTTCGAACCATATAAGATTTTAAGAAATCATCTGTTGTATTGTAGAATCCTCCATATGGAAGTACAACTACAGGCTGTAATTCTGGATGTTCTGGGTCACGGAATAAGAAACGATTATTATCTTGAATATATGAATCACCATTTGCTCTATAAGCATTGGCCATATTCGAATTTTCTCTTACTTTATGTTCATTACCACTTTTAACATATCGCATCGAAGCCAATAAATCATATTTAAAGTGCTTAGAGAATTTATAACCTCCTCCTCCTTGCAATTTAAAATCCAACATGCTAAGATCGAGTGTATTATTATCTAACTCATTAAGAATATTAAAGTCAGCAAAATTTCTTGTAAAATTTTCTCGATTACCATTTTCGTCAAAGGCGGTTAAAGTACGGCTTGTATTAAGCGCATAACTAAACGGATTAATATCGAAATCTCTAGAATAAGTTCCTTCTACAGGATTACTAACACGTCCAATTGTGCCCGGAGTTTGTTGATTACGAATAGATCCCGTGGTAATAAAGTTCAGAGAAAGCTTATCTGTCAAATTAAATATAGCATTGACATTAGATGTATAACGTTCTACTTTATTTCCCTTTGCCCATCCGTTATCGTTTAAATAACTTGTTGAAAAATACAATTGTGATTTTTCTGATCCTGAAGACACACTAATACCATGTTCTTGAATAAGTGAATTTTTAAAAAGAACATCAAACCAATCTGTATTTGTTGTAGCGTAACGCGATAAAAACTTATTTCGAGCTTCAGGAGTGTTAGCTAGTCCAAATTGTCCACTGCTTGCATCATAGGTATTAATAAGTTGATACATTTTAGTAAAAACCCCGCCGTCTGTGGCTCTAGATGCACTAGAATGATTCAGCCATCCTTTACGCGCCAACTCTGAATACACCGACATTTGATCCGAGGAATTCATAATATTGAAATTGTCGTAGCTCGGCTTTAAATAAGTTGAAAAATTTCCTGTATATGAAACTAACGGTTTACCGATCCTTCCTTTTTTTGTCGTAATTACAACTACACCATTCATGGCACGTGCTCCATACTGAGCAGTTGCTGCGGCATCTTTTAGAATATTAAAACTCTCAATATCATCGGCATTAATTCCAGCAACAGATGATCCAATTAAAGTACTTACATCACCAGATGATAATTGCTCATTAGATATGTTAACAACATCCTCCAAGATTACACCGTCAACAACCCATAAAGGTTTATTATCTCCAGTTATAGAGGTCGCCCCCCTCACGCGTATCTTTGGTGCTGCTCCAAACGTTCCTGAAACATTTTGCACTGAAACACCTGCAACTCGCCCCTCAAGCATACGACTTACATCTGTTATACCATCTTGCTTAACATCTGCTCCTTTTAATGCTGTAGCTGCACCAGTGAAGAGCTTACGATTAATATTTTGATAACCTGTGGATACAACATCGACAATATCCAATTGATTATCTAAGGATTCTAAAGTAATACTGATCGTAGATCTTGATGATATAGATACTTCCTCAACTTTATATCCTACATAGCGAATAATTAAAACAGCATTTTCTGGAGCATTAATTCTAAAATTACCTCGTTCATCTGTTTGAGTGGCGACAGAAGTTCCCTTCACAGTTATACTAGCTCCACTTAATAATTTACCATCTTTATCTCTTACTGTACCTGTAACAGCATTCTGAGATAATACTTCAGTTGATTTATCACTATTTTTGACAATATTATTGATCGTAATCGTATTAGCAATTACTTTATAAGAGTAGTTATTTTCATTTAAAACTTGCTCAAGTGCATCTTCTAGACTCACATTTTTCAAGTTCAAATTAATAAGTTTTGCCCCTTTTGTGACATCATTGCTGTAAAGGAAGCGATGCTTTGTTTGTTTGCCAATAGCAGACAAAGCATCCTCAATCTTAACATTTTTAAGGTTAAGATTGACCTTTTGTGCGATACCATTAGCCTGAACACCGGTAACAAAAGCAAACATTAAAAAGGTACTAATTTTCATAATACGTATAGGTTTGCAAAATAACGAGTCTTGAGAATCCCAAGGTCGTTTTTTGCCAAATGGTAAGTTATTCATACATTTACATTTGGTTAAAGAGTTAATTTTATCTGGTTAGCTTCTTAATTAAGAATAGGTACAGGGATGCTGCAACATCTCTGTACTCTTTTATTGACTTTTTGATTCTAGTATCAATTCTCCATATTCATTATTTATTGTTTACGATTAATTTATTCCCGTCTATTTTAAACTTAATATCACTTACATATTCTATCATCTCCAATACCTGAGAGAGTTTTACATCACGGCTTATAGAGCCTGTGATCATTTTATTCTTGTTAACGGCCTTATTAAATTGTACTTCTACATTATACCAATTGGATAATTGGTTGAGGATAGACTGAAGATTATCCTTCTTGAAATAAAATTCGTTATTATACCAGGCTAAGTCCCGATCGAGATCAGCAAGACCTTTTTTCAGATACCCTTCAGAGGACTCACAAAATTCACCAGGCTTTAATATCATCGTTCTATTTGCACTTGCAACCTCTACTTTTCCTTCTTTCAAAGTTGTTCTCACGACACTTCCATATGCATCGACATTAAAATGAGTTCCTAAAACTTTCACATCAGTTCCTTCAGTATGCACTATAAAAGGACGATTGGCATCTTTTGAAATTTCAAAATAAGCTTCTCCTTCTAAGTCAACACGTCGTTCTCCACTCGAAAACAACTCTGGAAATTTCAATTTTGACATTGCATTCAGCCAAACTTTACTACCATCTGAAAGCTCAATCTTATAAAACCCGCCCTTTGGTACAATGAGGGTATTATACTTCAAGGCTACTTCCGAAGTCATTCCTTTTACATACTCCAATTGATCATTTTTAAGTTTGATATTCGTTCCAATCGAATCACTGTGAACAGTTGTTAAATCTAGCGTATTTCCATCGTTTAGAATTAGAACAGCTTCATTGGATGCCGGATTTACATCATTCTTATGAATGTTTGATTGAATCGCTATAATCTTGGTATCAGGCTGTATTGGACTCTCTTTAAAATAAAAAATATAAAAACATAAAATAAAACATGAGGCAATAAGTGGAATCCAAATTTTAAGATTAAAATTATTTTTCACTTTTCCGTCGCTCTCCCGTCTCTTTTCTAAATTATTCCAAGCTTGCTCAACATCTATTGATCTTAAAAAATTTAAATTTTCTTCAATTTTATGGGATTGTTTAAAACTAGCGTATAATTTTTTGTTTTCATCCGTTAAGTTTATCCAATTTTCAAGCACAGTTTTTTCTTCATTAGACAGTTCCCCGACTAAAGACTTTTTGATGATTTCAGCAATGATAAAAGGTTTACTCTTCATAATATATAATAAAGAAACTTTGCCCGCCCTAATGGGTGACAACAATTTGAAAAAAAAATAAATTTCTTGAAATAATAAAATGAAACAGATTTATAGAGATTGTAAAACCTGTTATGCATTATGATTTACGGATAAAAAAGAAGAAATAATTTAATTATCACTTTGATAATCAAAAAAAAATTGACTCAACAACAAAACGATCTCTAATGAACAGCTTAAGAGAATATTACGAAAGAATATTGGAAGTTTTAAGAAAAAATCGATAAATAAGCTATTGCCAATGCAAGGTAGATGGATAGAGTGCCTTTGGAAGGCTATAAATTACGACTTACTTGTATATTTTGACTCACATTTAATTAATTGGGAGTAGACAAAGATTTTATTCAATTTGAAAAGAACAAATTTTGCACCTGTTACGCCTCTAAGGTTTGCTCTAAATAATTTTACTATGAAGTTGAATAATTCTGAATAAGAATTTCTGATGTTAATGTCAATTAAAGATGCTGTTCAATTTATTTTTCACCTTATTTGCTAGCTTATAAAATTATTTTAATCAAATTGTTTGTCCCTCTTTTATAACATTCGAAACTGGAAATAAACCTAGAGCGATATGGTATTGAAATAAGCGGTTGCAGGACTGATGTTTTAAGAAATAAATTATAAACATTTAAAGAGTCAATACCGGGTCTCCTTTTTAATATCAAATAGCTACCAGAAAGATATACGAAGTTTGATAAATTTACAATAGAATTTAAAATTAAGAAATAGCTATTTGAATTTTAAGAATATTTTTTTTTAGTAATGAGATCTGTTTTTTAACAAAAAAAAACATCCCTATTGAAGCTATCAAGATATATTCGATAAGGATGTTTTTTTTTAGTATCTAAGATGTAACAAAGTCTTGGATACTAATATTTAAATTAGTCTTTTTGTTATATGATTGGAGTTAAAGAGTGAATGGAGGAAGAACGTCACCAGTCAATTTTTCAATGAATTCACCTTCCGTTAAAGTTCTAATATCTCTATCCAACTGAATAACAGCTTCATGTTTAGCACAAGCTTGTAACGAAACAACACTCAGAATATGCCCGATTCCCCATATAGCAGCTGCGGCAACTGTCGCTGGCCCTCCAATGATACCACCAGCTATTGATAAACCTGCTCCAGCAATTGCCCCAATACATCCCCAGCTAATTCCTCTTGCTGACAACATTAAAACCATATTATCATATATCGCAATAGCTCTATCATCTGACAATATTGGATCATGTGGATTAGTTATTGATTTAGATTTAAGAGAAATATTGATCTCATTGTTTTTATCTAAGCTATTTCTATTATTTATTCTTTCGATTGCTTCTTTTTTAAATTCTTCTTCTGAGCTGTTAATATTTTTAAGTATTTGAGATTTTGCATTATTGGATATTATTTTATTATCGACAAGATCGTTTAAGATAAAATCGACAGATTTCCCTGGATAAACATTTGCTCTTTCTTGTAAAAACACATGCTCATTTGTTAATAAGTCTCTATTTTCAATTTCTGAAATTGAGTCTTTATTACTACAGCTTGAGAAAGTGAAAATTAAAAAGATAGCTGACAATAGACAAGTTTTAATTTTAAACATAATTTTTGTTTTTTTTTAAAGATTATAAATTTATATGAAAATAATGTATTTAAATGCAGTTGATTTGTTTCTAATTTGACTATTAATACTACTTTACAATCCATGAAAGCTATTTTTTATCAATAACAAAAGATTTACACCTCATAATATATAATAAAGAAACTTTGCCCGCCCAAATGGGTGACAACAATTTGAAAAAAAATAAATTTCTTGAAATAATAAAATAAAATAGGATTATAGCACCATTAATATAAATGTATATTGGTGATTCATAAAAGATATGATATCAGCAAAATAACTTGCTTTTTACTAATAAAATACTGGGATGAAAAAATCAACTTGAGGAGGATCTTTATAAAAAGCGGAGAACCATTTATCAGAGCATGCTATAGAAAATCAATGCTAACGGTAACAATTCAGGATTCATTTTCTTCATAATTGTTTTTAACCCACGTTGTTTCTGCGTTTTTACCGTGTTGATACTTATATTTAATTCTTTGGATATTTCCTGATTACTTAATCCTTCGAAATAACCCATCTTAAATACGACCTGACAACCGACGGGCATACTTTCCACTATTTTATACACTTCAGCAATAACCTCTGAATGGATAATACTTAATTCTAAAGAATCGTGACTGCACTCGTTAAATGGAGAATTTAACCAATACTTCTCAACAACTCTTTCTTTCCGCTTGCTATTTAAAAATGCATACCGTACAGAAGTATAAAGGTAATTCTTTATAGCACCCTGATGTGTAGAAATATGATCTTCATGGTTATAATAAGAAATGAATGCATCCTGTGCCAGATCTTCAGCTTCTGTAGCGTCCCCACATAGCTTCCATGCAAAATGGCATAGACTTCTATAATGTTCTTCAAATAATTGTTTATGGACGTTACTGTTCATTTAAAAACACAAAATCTAGTGAAGTAAGAAAGTAATATTTAAGTTGTCGGCAAACGGATTAGCATGTTACTGTAAAACGAAGTTAATGTTAAATTTTGTTAAATACTAGAGTCTTTTTAAATTATTTTTTGTCAAAGTTTAGATTTCAAGACTAAAAAATCGTCAATTTTTCTTATATTGTAGCCTTTCACAAATATTAAAAACAAAGACTAAATGCTATTTACCGTTCTAATAGGACTAATAACATCGAGCCTTATTGTTCCATTTGGCAAATTCGTAAAAACTAAATGGGGAATTATTCTCGCATTCATACCGCTACTTTTATTTCTTTATTATCTCCAATATCTACCATTAATAAATTGGGATAGATCATATGTACAGCATATTGACTGGATACCCTCACTAGGTATAAATTTTGATTTTAGGCTAGATGGATTATCTCTCTTATTTTCTTTATTAATCACCGGAATCGGAACCTGCATATTTTTTTACGCTAAATCATATTTAAAAGATGATCCATATATCGATCGCTTTTTTGGATACTTATGTATGTTCATGTCAGCTATGCTCGGCCTTGTACTGTCTGACAATATTTTTCTATTATTTACCTTCTGGGAACTGACCAGCATCAGCTCGTTTTTCTTGATTGGTTTTAATAATGAAAAAATAGAATCTAGAAAAAGTGCCCTGACAGCATTAAGCGTAACTGGACTAGGAGGCTTCTTTTTATTGGGAGGTCTTGTTCTAATCGGTAATATTGCCAATACCTATTCCATCTCCGAGCTCGTAAGTAAGGCTCAACTTATTCAGCAGCATCAGCTATTTCCTTATATCTTAGGTCTGATCATCTTAGGTGCTATGACCAAATCTGCACAATTTCCATTTCATTTTTGGTTACCTGGCGCTATGAAAGCGCCTACGCCAGTATCTGCCTACCTGCACTCAGCAACTATGGTAAAAGCGGGTATCTACCTACTTGCACGTTTTTATCCCATTTTAGGCAATAATACCGCGTGGACGTATAGTCTCATGATTATTGGTGGAATCACAATGCTATATGGAGCTTTTCATTCTCTTTTTAGAACTGATATGAAGGGCGTACTCGCTTATTCAACTATATCGGCATTGGGTATTTTAGTTTTTTTATTAGGTCTTGGCACCCAAGATGCCATAATCGCCGCTTCTGTTTTTATTGTTGTGCATGCACTATATAAAGCAACATTATTTTTAATTACAGGCATTATTGATCACGCCACACATACAAGGGACCTATCTGTACTGCAAGGCTTGAGAAAGGTTTTATTACCTGTGGCAATTGCTGGGTTTTTAGCCGCAATATCCAGTGCCGGAATACCTTTAACATTTGGATTTATTGGGAAAGATTTAATATATGAAGCAACATTACACAGTGAAAAACATTTAGCTATTTACCTGACTGCTGCGGCAGTAATAACAAATATTCTATTGGTATCTGCGGGTTTCATGGCTGGTATCAAACCGTTTTTCGGGAAACTTCCTGAAAATTTTGAGAAAATAAAACTTCCTGCAAAATCGCTTTGGATACCTCCGTTTATACTTGCACTCTTAGGAGTCGTATTTGGTTGTTTCCCAACTTTTATTGGCGATCTGATCGCACAACCCACCGTAAATAGTATCATGTCCGTTAAAAGTGATTTTCAACTCAAGATATGGCATGGATTTAATACTATTTTGCTATTAAGTGCCATAACTATAGTACTGGGCACAGTTATCTATTTTATCAATAAGCCAAGTGAACGTAAATTAAAATGGATAGAACAATTAAATTTCATAGCACCGATTACCATTTTTCAAAAATGCTATCAGACCATCTACAATTTCTCGACGAGTTATTCGCATTATTTCCATAACGGATATCTTCGCTCTTACCTATTGAAGATAATCATATTTGCAGAGGTTCTTTTAGCTTATCAACTTTACCTTGGTGGCCCACTACATATCAACTGGGAACTACTATCAGCAGTAAGCGTATACGAAGTGGTTACTATTCTGATCGTATTTGGAGCTGTCGCTCTCACCTTGAGCACTTCTTCAAGGCTAACCGCTGTAGTTTCAACTAGTGTCATTGGATACGGTATCTGTTTACTTTTCGTATTCTACAGTGCTCCGGATTTGGCTATGACACAATTTACAATAGACACGCTAACAGTAGTTCTATTTGTTCTTGTTCTCTTTAAATTACCGCCATTTCTAAATCTTGCCAATAAAAGAGTACTGATAAGGGATGCGGTGGTTGCCATCATATTTGGGATAATCTTAGCTATGGTCGCCATTCGCGTGCTACATGTTCCTACGAATATTGCCATCAGTGACTTCTATGGTAAAAACGCATATTTATTAGCGAAAGGTAGAAATGTCGTAAATGTACTACTTGTTGACTTCAGGGGGTTTGATACCATGTTTGAAGTTGTTGTATTATCGATCGCTGCATTAGGTGTGTACAGCTTATTAAAATTACGTTTAAAATCATCGGAGAAAGAATAATATGAAAAGTACTATTTTACAAACAGCTTCAAAATATTTGTTGCCTATACTTCTTTTATTTTCCTTTTTTCTATTATTAAGAGGACATTACTACCCAGGCGGTGGATTTGTCGGAGGTTTGGTTGCATCCATTGCTTTTGTCTTACACAGTTTCGCTCATGGTACTGAAGAAACAATGAAGATATTGCGTTATAAACCCCTATCCTTACTTCCTATCGGATTAGGAATATCTGCATTCAGTATGTTTATGCCAGCACTTTTCGGACTGCCTGTAATGACTGGATTATGGCTGGAACATCCGATCCCAGTTATTGGTATGATTGGTACAGCACTACTCTTCGATCTTGGTATTTACCTCGTGGTCATCGGAGTTGTTTTAACCATTTTATTCACCATTTCACTCAGTTCAGATTAACATTGCAATGGAAATACTACTTATTTTACTCATAGGCGTATTATATGCGACAGGCATATATCTTATTTTAAGAAGAAGTATGGTTAAACTACTTCTAGGAATTATGCTACTTGGAAACGGCACCAATATTTTGATATTTCTCTTGGGTAATATCACCAAAGGAAAACCGCCGATCATTAGAGATGGATTGAAAGTCTTTCAAGATATATATGCAGATCCAATACCTCAAGCATTAATTTTAACCGCCATTGTCATTAGCTTCGGCTTAACTTCCTTTGCTATTGTACTATTAAAACGTGTATATGCACTAATTAACACGGACGATCTAGACAACTTAAACACACCCGAAGACGAAGATATATGATTGATAATCAAATTATAGCAACAGTACTTGTACATTTATTTACTGCAATCATACAGTTAGGTTTTTGGAGAAAAACAGGTCCACAACGTATCCTCAGCATTGGCGGCAGTTTCATAAGTTTAATTTTTGCCATCAAATTATTTGCTAAAGTATTTAATGGAGACATACTCATTATGCATGCGGCCAATTGGGAGGCTCCTTTCGGAATTGTATTTGTAGCAGATTTACTAAGCTCCACCTTAGTTCTGCTCACAGCGATAGCGACTTTAGCAGTATCTATTTTCTCTGCAACAGGTATCGGCCGGCAACGTATACTCTACGGTTACTTCCCTATCTTCCACTTTTTAGTGATGGGATTAAATGGTGCATTTTTAACCGGTGATATTTTCAATCTTTACGTATTTTTTGAAGTTATTATTATTTCATCCTTTGTATTAATGACCCTGGGAGGTCGGAAAGCACAATTAGAGGGCGCTGTAAAGTATATGGCGATGAATATACTCGCTTCTACTTTCTTCTTAACTGGAATCGGTATTCTTTATGGTATATCGGGGTCTTTAAATATGGCCGATCTAGCACTTATAGTTCCCAAGATAGAAAACCGTGCAATAGTTGATATTACTGCTACTTTCTTTTTAATTGGATTTGGTATTAAGTCTGCGATTTTCCCGCTTTACTTCTGGTTGCCATCATCCTACCACACACCTCCTTCTGCTGTAGCAGCTATCTTTGGTGGGCTACTCACTAAGGTAGGTATATATGCCTTATTCCGTGTCTTTACCTTAATTTTTATTCCGAATGAATTTATTCGGAATATGTTGGTCGTATTGGCAATTTTGACCATTTTAACAGGAGCATTCGGTGTATTGATCAAGACCAATATAAGACGGCTATTTTCTTACCTCATCGTATGCCATATCGGATTTATGATAGGGGGATTAGGTATTTATAGCAAGTTGGCAATTCTCGGTGCTGTATTTTATTTAATTCATGATATCATGGTTAAAACGAACATC
The DNA here is from genome assembly GCF_014191365.1 of Sphingobacterium sp. JUb56. Lineage (NCBI taxonomy): Bacteria > Pseudomonadati > Bacteroidota > Sphingobacteriia > Sphingobacteriales > Sphingobacteriaceae > Sphingobacterium > Sphingobacterium sp. JUb56. The sequence continues at coordinate 675,344 of NZ_JACHWL010000002.1, forward strand.
TTCTTAATCGCCGGATTGATCCGTCAAATGAGAGGATCTATGGATATGAAAAAATTGGGTGGATTGTATGCCGAATATCCGAAAATTTCATTGCTAATTGCCATAGTACTGTTTTCACTGGCTGGTATACCACCATTATCCGGGTTTTGGCCAAAAATATATTTATTGCAGGGTGCTTTTCAAACAGAACATTATTTTTATGCAGGAGCACTTATACTAGGTAGCTTCATGACTTTATTTGTACTCGCAAAATTTTGGTCGGAAGTATTTTGGAAAAAACCACAAGACCCCGATGCAATTGAGGACAAATTTAAAGACCTGATAGGTATTCGAAAGGTCGCATTGATTTTACCTATCTGTATACTTGCGGCTAGCTCCTTATATATCGGACTCAATGCAGAAAGTATCATTCAGGTAGCTGACCGCATATCATCAGAAATGTTAAACACCAAACCTTATATTCAAGCAGTATTAGGCAAATAAAGTAAAATATGATCAAACAGTTTTTAATGAACCTGCTGCTTTCTTTTATTTGGGTAGCATTAACAGGTTCAATGTATTATACGAATTTTCTTTTTGGCTTCTTACTTGGTTTCTTCATTCTATGGGTCATGAACCGAAATGAAGTTGATCAGCGTTATTTTTACCGTGTCCCGAAAACGATTAGCTTTCTCTTTTTCTTTTTGTATCAAATGATTATAGCTAATCTACAGGTTGCGTACGACGTGATCACACCTAAGTATTTTTTTAAACCTGGAATTGTGAAATACAAGATGGATGCTAAGTCTGATTTTGAGATCAACTTACTTTCTACCTTCATTTCACTAACACCGGGAACATTAATCCTGGATATCAGCGAAGACAAAAAGATTTTATATATCCATGTCATGTACCTACATGATAAACAAAAATTCATGACAGAGTTGAAAAACAATGTTGAACGCAAACTTTTAGAAATTTTGAGATGAGCTTAACTGAATATTTAGATTATGTGATTCTGCCCATATTAATTTTGTCTACAGTAATTACATTTATACGTCTTTTCAAAGGGCCCGATGTGGCCGATAGGGTTATTGCTCTAGATCTAATCATTACCACAGGTATTGGGATTATTACGGTCTATAGTATCACCACATCTCAAGAAATTTTTCTTGACGTGGCCATGATACTTGCCCTGATTGCCTTTTTAGGAACAATTGCTTTTGCCTATTATTTAGAAAAACAAGACTATAATGACTGATATTATTATTGCAGTGCTGAGTACTATCGGCGCCTTAGCGATTCTTTTTGCTTCCATTGGCATCCTAAGAATGCCTGACTTTTATTTACGCCTTTCTGTTACGGTTAAAGCTGCAACTCTAGGTGTTGGTTTGCTTTTGCTTTGTGCCGCAATTGTCTTTCCAGACGTTTCTGTAACAACTAAAACAATAGCGATCGCGTTCTTTTTAGTACTAACAGCTCCAGTTGCGGCACATATGATTGGAAGGGTTGCCTATATAACGGGCATTAAATTGTGGAAAGGGACAATTACAGATGAGTTGGAAGGTATGTATGATGAAGAGACACATGAATTAAAAAGTAATCCTGACGACTCTTCATCAACAGATGATACCACTAAAAAATAATACAAACTGGAGCAGGAACACGAAGTGGTTTTCCAGTCTCTTTTAGAAGTCCTGTTTTTTCATCCCTGCTAAAAGTTATAATTTGGTTACTTGTTTGATTGGCTACCAATAGGAATTTACCGTCAGGGCTAAAATTAAAATTGCGCGGTCCTTTTCCGGATGTACCCTGATTTGCTATTTTAGTCAATTTTCCGTCTTTAGCAATTGCGAAAATTCCAATGGTATTAGCATCACCTCTGTTTGATGCATACAGAAATTTTCCGTCCGGAGAGACTTTGATATCAGCGGCACCATTTTTCCCTGTAAATCCATCAGGATTAATATTAACAGATTGATCAAATAACCAATCTTGTCCATCCCGTTTGTATACAGCAATGTCTGCTGTCATTTCGAGTACGACATACATATGCTTTTCTTTCTTATCAAAGGCAATATGTCGAGGACCACCACCTGCTGAAGAGAATACTTCTGCAGGATCGGTACCCAATTTAACATCCTTTGATTTTGGATCAATTAATTTATAGATCGAAATTTGATCTAGACCTAAATCTTGTACAAAAAGTTCATTGCCTTTTTTTGAGAAGAACGCAGAATGTACATGAGGACCTTCTTGTCTAGCTTTGTCAACGCCTTTACCTTCATGTTGAACAAAATCTTTTAGAGTACCGATAACACCATTGGGTTCTAATCCGTAAAGTACAAAAGAGCCACCACTATAATTAGAAGCTGTGATCAGGTTTTTATAAGGACTCACAGAAACATGACAGGGCGCATCTCCTTTTGTAGGAACTGTATTTAAGATCGTAAATTTACCTTTGTTATAAGAATATGCAGTTAAACTTCCTTTATTATTTCCCTGCTCACTAACAGCATATAAAATATTATCCTTTCGAGCTAGAAATGAGGGATCCACTAATGGAGTGGTCGATACTAGCGCTATTTCACCCGTTTTTACATTAAAATCAAATGCATAGATTCCTTTACTTTCGGTGTTAGAGGTATAAGTACCTACAAACATGGAAATGTTTTGCGACCAACCAAAAAAAGGAAAACAGGTCAAAATAAAAAGTATAATTTTTTTCATGATTTCAAAATTAAAATTTTGTGGGAAAATGTAGTGTTAAATTTGGTTAAAACTACTTTTACTACCTTGTAAATACTTATTTTAGCTGTTCCAGAGCCGTTCAATATGTTAATATTCATAATAAGCATATAAACGGGATAAGACCTCGGAAATAATATTCAAATAAAATTAAGAATAATTAATATATTCTAATAATTTTGTGCAAGCTTTCAGAACTTTAAGTTTGAACAGTTATATTTTTAAAAAGCATTTAAATTACATTCCACGAATGAAACCATCATGGGCTTACAATAGCTTACAAACCGCGAGTAGTAACCAGCTCATGATAGCTTCATCACCATTAAAAGACATATTATTCTAATGAAAAAAAACTTATATACGTTGCTATTATTGGTATTTGTGACAGCACAAACAGTATTTGCTCAAAAACAAGTAATCGATCGAGTAGTTGCGACAGTAGGATCTGGTATTATTTTACAATCAGATGTTGATATGCAGTATGCACAATATCTTTCAGGAGGTAATAAACCAAATGCAGATTTCAAATGTGAAATGCTGCAACAGTTGTTAACACAGAAATTACTTTCTCAACAAGCGGTAATTGACTCCATCGAAGTGGGCGAAACTGAAGTTGATGATAACCTAAACAGCCGACTACGCTATATGTCTCAACAAGCAGGTGGTCAAGAAAGATTAGAAAAATTCTTAAACAGATCTCTGTTGCAATACAAAGAAGATATGCGTCCTAGTATATATGAGCAATTGAAAGCAAATAAAATGCGTCAGAATATTGTTCAAAAAGTGGACGTTACACCTATTGAGGTAAAACGCTATTTTGAAGGACTAAATACCGATAGTCTACCTTATTTTAATACAGAAGTAGAAATTGGTGAAATTGTTATGTTCCCCAAACTAACTGTTGAAGAGAAAGCTGAGTTTAAAGCAAAAGCAGAGGGACTTCGCAAACAGGTTACAGATGGTTCTGATTTTGGTACAGTTGCACGTTTATATTCTGAAGATGGATCTGCTCCTTACGGTGGTGATTTAGGTTTTAATACACGTGATAACTGGGTTAAGGAATTTGCTGCAATGGCTTTTAAATTAAAAGCGGGTGATGTTTCTCCTGTTTTTGAAACAAAGTATGGCTTCCACTTTTTACAAGTATTAGAAAGACGTGGAGAAGAGGTGCATGTTAGGCATATTTTGATTAAATTTAAACCAACAGCTGCTAGTATTGAGCGTACCCAAGCAAAGATGGATAGCATCTACAACTTAGTGACAACAGGGAAATTGGATTTTTATCATGCAGCAACAACTAACTCTGACAGTGAAGAATCTAAATTCAATGGGGGAATGGTCCTTAACCAAGAAGGGGAAAGCCGTTCAACATTAATACCTGTAGATAAATTAGAAGCTTCTGTATTTCAAGCTATAGATCCATTAAAACCTGGAGAATATTCTAAACCGGCACAATTTACAGATCGTACAGGTGAAATTGGTCTACGATTCAATTATCTAAAATCACGTATTGCTCCTCATAAAGCAAACTTAGATGAGGATTTTGTAAAAATCAAAGAAGCTGCACGTCAAGATAAAGTAAACCGCAAATTGAATACCTGGTTTGAATCTAAGAGAGAGAACACATATATCAATATTGCCGATGACTTTAAAGACTGTAATGAACTTAAAGTTTGGATCTCTAAAAAATAGTTGATCGGATAAGATAAAATAGAAAGGGCTTCAAAATTAATTTTGAAGCCCTTTCTATTTTATAAATAATGTGAAAAAATATTATCTTTCAAACATCATTTCTACAAGTATATTCCAATTTGCTTTCGATACATCATCCTTAGCGAGTTCACTCAACTTCCAAATACGGATATAATTGTATTTAACGACCTTATCCTTAATATTGACAGTTGCAGTACCGAATGAATATGCATATTCACCGCTATATGCTCTACCTACTTTTTCAGGAGTAGTTAGAATATTAATACGGGATTTCTTTAAATATGCTAATATTTCTTTTTTACCCTCTATCGGTTGTATCCAAGGAAAAAGAAATCTTGCATCTTCATTCAAAAACTCTTTATAACCCGCCTGATTATCAGCCTTAAGAACCGTTGACAAAAGCTTATCGGTTTCAAAAACAATCTCTTTACGTTGATCTAAACGTACCTGAGAACGGTGCTTCAAATACCAAGCTTCACTAGGTTCATAAAACTCCAGTTCAGAATTTTCCTTATTGCCAAAATTTTCGACTTCAGCACGAATATCCACCAGCCACTTACCTTTTTTATTTCTTTTCCAAACCGTTAAGTACTGTCCAAAACGCTTTCTCGCTCCTACTTTCTGAAATTCCATAGGACCAGTAGTAACGCCAAATTCTTGACTTTTCGAAACCATAGCTAGCGCTGGTTCCCAAGTTAGTACATCGGGTATATTCGGCCTGTTATTAAGATAATCTAAAGCATTGACCTCGGAAGGAACAAAAAATTTAGACTCTTTATCGACAATCGACAGAAAAGCCTGATGCGGAGTAGTTGTCTTAGAAATCAATGCAGCCTCTTTGTCGGCATTGATTAAACTACCTACTTTATCGGGAATCTGAGCAAACACTTGTGCTGAAAAGGCACTCATGAAAACTATTGCCGACATTTTATTCCATATATTCATGTAATGTCTTTATTTTAATTGGACACTAACTATCAAATCTTATTCCAAAGCGTTCCATCTTTGCTATCTTTTAATTGAATACCGATAGCATTAAGTTCCTCACGAATACGATCGGATGTAGCAAAATCTTTATTTTGCTTAGCTCCGTCACGTAATTTGATCACAATAGCCATAATTTCATCCACATTATCATTGCTCGATAATTGATCATCTTGTAAGCCTAGAATATCAAAAACAAAATGTTGTACAAATGCTCTTAACTCTTCTAGATCAGCAAGGCTGATAGTGGCTTTCCCATCGTAAATAGAATTAATCGAACGAACGACTTCAAACAATTCTGCAATTAAGATAGGGCTATTGAAATCATCATCCATAGCAGCATAACATTTCGCCCGTAAATCAGCTACATCAACAGCAGACTTACCTTTTGAAGGTTTCAGCTTATCCAATAGATTAACGGCTGTCATAAGACGTTTGAACCCTTTATCTGCAGCATCAAGTGCCTCATTCGAGAAATCCAATGTGCTTCTATAATGTGCTTGTAACATAAAGAAACGAACAGCCATAGGTGAATATCCACGTTCTAACAGAGGGTGATCACCGGTAAACAGCTGATGAGGTAAAAAGCCATTTCCTGAAGATTTAGACATACGTGCTCCATTTACCGTCAACATATTGGTATGCATCCAGTATTTGGCAGGTGCAGTATGATTACATGCTTCAGACTGGGCTATTTCGTTGGTATGATGTGTTGCGGCTAAATCCATACCTCCACCATGAATATCAAACTGATCGCCTAAATATTTACGGCTCATCGCCGAACATTCAATATGCCAACCTGGAAATCCCACACTCCAAGGTGAAGGCCAGCGCATAATATGTTCCGGCTTAGCTTTGATCCATAATGCAAAATCCAGACGGCCATGTTTTTCATCTTGGCCACCAAGCTCACGTGTATTATTCAACATATCTTCCAGCTTACGATTAGTCAGAATAGTATAATCGTAATCTTTCACATATTTCTCTACATCAAAATATACAGTCCCATCTACCTCATAAGCATAGCCATTAGCAATGATCTTTTGGACCATTTCAATCTGCTCAGAAATATGTCCTGTAGCGGTCGGTTCTATACTTGGAGGTAAAGTATTAAAAAGACGAAGCACATCGTGGAAACCAAGAGTATATTTTTGAACAATCTCCATCGGTTCCAATTGCTCCAATTTTGCCTTTTTAGCAAACTTATCATCACCTTCATCATTATCCCCTTCCAAATGGCCTGCATCGGTAATATTACGGACATAACGAACTTTAAATCCGAGATGTTTTAAATAACGAAATATCAAATCAAATGACACAAAAGTCCGACAATTTCCTAAGTGAACATCACTGTATACGGTAGGCCCACAAACATACATCCCTACTAAAGAGGGATGTAATGGTTGGAATTTTTCTTTCTTACGTGTTAACGTATTGTATAAATGAAGATTGTTTTCCATGTCTAGAAAATAGCTGTTTCTATTTTTGTCTAAAATATATTTGAATTGGAACACCTTCAAAATCGAAGTGCTCACGTAATTTATTTTCGATATAACGTTTGTACGGATCTTTTACATACTGTGGTAAGTTACAGAAGAATGCAAACATAGGTGTACGTCCTGGTAATTGCGTTACGTATTTTACCTTGATATATTTACCCTTTAAAGCTGGTGGCGGATAATTTTCAATCACCTGCAACATCACTTCGTTTAATTTTGAAGTAGGTATTTTTTTCGTTTTATTCTCATAAACTTTTGCTGCTACTTCTAGCGCCTTGAAAATACGTTGTTTTTCAGTAACCGAAGTAAAGACAATAGGTATATCTGTAAAAGGAGCAATTTTCTCTTTGATTCGAGCTTCAAACTCTTTCATCGTTTTATTGTCTTTATCAATGGTATCCCATTTATTGACAATGATCACAATACCTTTTCTATTTTTTTCTGCCAAATGAAAAATATTGATATCCTGTGCTTCAATTCCATCATTTGCATCTAACATTAAAAGAACAACATCAGAATCCTCTAATGCTTTAATTGTACGCATCACAGAGTAAAACTCAATATCTTCGTTTACCTTAGATTTACGTCTCAAACCTGCTGTATCAATCAATAAGAACTCATGTCCAAATTGCTTATAATGAATACGAATCGAATCGCGTGTCGTACCTGCAACAGGTGTTACAATATTACGATCAACACCTAACAAAGCATTTGTTAAAGAAGATTTACCTACGTTCGGACGACCTACGATTGTATATTTCGGTAATGTGGTATCATCTTCCTCTTCGTCTTCAAAAGTTGAAACTACAGCATCCAATAATTCCCCTGTTCCAGACCCTGTAGCAGAAGAAACATTATAAATTTCACCTAAACCAAAAGCATAAAACTCTGCAGAGTCATGGTGTAATTTAGCGTGGTCAACTTTATTTGCAGCAACATATACCGGTTTAGAGCTTCTTCTCAAAAGATCTGCGATCTCATCATCTAAATCCGTAATACCTGTTGTTACATCAACCATAAAAATGATCGCGGATGCTTCTTCTATTGCGATATGAACCTGGTCACGAATTGCTTCTTCAAAAACATCATCCGATCCATGTACAAACCCACCAGTATCAATTACTGTAAACTTTTTTCCAATCCATTCTGCCGTTTCATAGTGACGGTCGCGCGTCACTCCACTAAAGTCATCAACAATAGCTTTTCTACTCTCCGTCAGACGATTAAAAAGCGTGGATTTCCCAACATTTGGACGACCTACAATTGCAACAATATTTGCCATATTTTTACTATATATTATTCTCGTTACCTCACGGCAACTTATTTAAATACAATTTAACTCAGTGGGCAAAGTTACATAATATACCTGGTATTTTTGAAAATCAATCTAATCTTATCGTAAACAATAAGATTTTTGTTATCATATTTTACAACTGAGCTAAAGACTATCAAACAAACTTGCTATCAGTCCGTAAAGTATTCTTTCCATCTGAAATCCAATTAAATTTATACATGACTACCCCAAGGACCTCAAACAGAGATTCAATAAAAAAGTCCCAAATAGCTGGGGCTTTCTAAAAACTAAAATATCGTTTATTCTAAGACATATAATCGTTTGCGCAAAAACGCTAGCAATCATAATTATGAAACATAAAAAAATGGCTTTACAAAACTGTAAAGCCATTACTAATTTATTTTTGAAATTCTAATTTAACCCTATTGAGTTGGATTTTGCGTTAATACACCAGGGTAAGAATTAATAGCACTTTGTGGAATATAATATACTACGCGAAAGTCTGTCGGAGCAATAACCTCTGACTGATTGTGCGGTCCCGGATATTGACGCGTCAAAGCTTCACCGTTACGAAATACATCATAGCTACGTTCTGCTTGAAAGGCTAATTCCAATTCACGCTCTTTATCAATTAATTTACTTGCATTTGATGCATTCAAAGAAGAATAAGCTCCATTCGCAATTGAACGTGTTCTTATTTTATTTAAATCCGCTAAAGCTGCGCTGTAATTACCAAGTTTTGCTTGAGCTTCTGCTCTATTTAAATAGATCTCACCCAAACGGCTGATTACAGGAGAATGCAATTGAGAGTTTTCGCCCTCTTTAGAACATTTCGTGATATAAAATTGTGGATATACACGGTTTAATGAAATATAGTAGTCCAGCACGCCTTTGTAGGTTTTACCATCTTTATATTTTATACTATAAGTTCCCTCATTTGAGTTTATTACTGTTAATGCATAAGGTATTCTCTGTTCTGCAGTAGTTTCCGTTTTAGGTATAACCTCTACAGCAGTAATTGTGCTACCAGCTCGTTCAATAACAAATTGAGCATAGTTTAAAGTACTCACTCCGTCTTCTTTTACAAAACGAAACACTTCAGAATACTTACCTGTTTTTTCATCTTTTGCATAAGTAGGTTCTATAAAAGATGCTCGAGCATCAACAATACGGTAATTATCTGGACGCCAATCGTTACGACCGGTTTCATTCAATAAATCAATGTATTTAGCACTTGCATACATCTCACCCCAGCCCATACCTCCAATATTGGAATACATACCACCAATACCATAATAATGATCATCACCCGAAAATTCAGATGCTACTCTTTTAACTGCGAAAATAGTCTCGTTATTATTTTCTGGTGTAAACGTATTATATTTCATAAATCGCTCTCTTTCTAATAACGTGTAATCTCCTGAGTTGATCACTTTATCCGCATACTCAACAGACAGTCTTGCATATTCTGCATTAGGTGATTGATATGTACCGCTCATATAAAGATAAACACGAGATAACATCGCTTGAGCCGCTCCTTTAGAAGCATAGATATTGCCTTTTTTAATTGTCAACAAAGACTCTGCTTTCTTTAGATCGCTTATCGCTTGCTCGTAAGTTTCTTTAACTGTTGAACGGTCTGGTAAATGTAAATTATCAAATACGTCATCAGGTGTTCCATTTACAATGGGCAAACCTAAATTTGTTTCCGGATTTTGATAATAAGGACGTCCATATGCACGAACCAAATAGAAATACATCATCCCGCGGATGTAATAACATTCTCCCAATTGATTGTCTTTTTCAGCACTTTCTCCCTCTTTTATAATTTTCATCACATTAGAAGTCTGCGCAATCGCTTTATAACCTGCATTCCAAAATTCAGACAAACGTCCGTTATTTGGCGTACGAGCATAAGAAATGAACTCATAAAATGCATCCGTCGAAGCACCCCTAATCATCATATTATCTCCAGCATATTCTCCTGCACGATGCATAGGGTCTGACCATGCTTTTAATTGTGCATAAGCACCATTGATCATCGCGTCCGGATTATTCGCAATAACATCCGAATCCATTAAGTTATGGGGTAACCTATCTATATTACATGACGTAATGCTAGCAGCTGCTAATAATACAAATAATATCTTTTTCATAAAATTTTTTCCTCTTTTAACTAAAATGTCACATTAAGACCAAACATAAATTTACGTGTAGCAGGATAAATAGCAGGTCCTGCAGAACCCAAAACAGCACCTGAATCATTCACAGACATTTCAGGATCTACACCTGAGTAATTTGTAATGGTAAACAAGTTCTCACCTGTAAAGAAAACACGAACATTTTTCAAGTGATATTGTTCCAATTTCAAATTATATCCTAAGGTTAAAGAACGTAACCTTAAAAAATCACTATCTTCTAAATAACGAGTAGAAGTAGAATTTCCTTTATCGTTATTATTGTATTTCGCAATAGGATGTGTTGCTATATCTCCCGGTTTTTCCCAACGGTTCCAGCCATCTTGCAATTTCATTTGATTTCTATCTGTATATGTTCCATCAGAATCATATTCTTGACGAGAATAATTATAGATTTTACCACCAATTGAATAGCCAAACGAAGCATTTAAATCAAATTGTTTATAAGTTATTCCAGTATTGAATCCTCCAAATAGATCTGGAGATGCTTTTCCTGCTTTCTGTAATGTTGCTGCAGAATAATTAGAGGTCTTTACTTGAGTTTGATTACCATCTTGATCGGTTTCAACTTTATACCATTCGGGAGCACCTGTCTCTACATTCACTCCAGCCCATATCGGCATATAATAAGTATCGACTGGTAAACCCGGTTCCAATACGCGACTTGCTGAACCAGCAATTCCTAAACCATCACCAATGATAAGTGGTCTAACAACATTGTTGCCATTAGCATCTTTACTCTTGATCAATTGCGTCAGTTTATTTTTATTGTGACCAATATTGATGTCCAGACTCCACGTAAAGTCATTTTTTCGAATGATATCTCCACCTAAAGTAAGCTCAATACCTCTATTTTGCATCTTACCGATATTCTTATACACAGAAGTAACTCCAGTTAATCCACTAATGGGCACATTGTATAAGATATTATCGGTTTTTTTATCATAGTAGTCAAAACTTACACGAGCACGATTACTGAACATCGATGCATCAAATCCTGCCCCTGTAGTAAACGTACGCTCCCACGTCAGATTCTTGTTTCCAATCCGATAAATCAAAGCGCCCGAAGTCTCATTATATCCGGATGATGATGATACAGAATATAAGCTATATTGTGGATACAACTCACTAGGGCGGTTACCGACAGAACCATAAGAAGCACGAACTTTTAAATTATCAACCCATGAAGCATTGAACCAATTCTCGCGATTGATATTCCATCCTCCACTCACAGAGAAGAAATTTCCGTATTTCGCATTGTCACCAAAGTTAGAAGCGCCATCACGACGGAAAGACAATTGTCCTAAATATTTACCATCGTAAGCATAGTTTGCATTAGACAAGAAAGATTGAACAGCCCATTCATTGATCGCTCCTTTAGTTCTTTCTGGTCGAGAAACAACATCAAGCACTTCAAATCCTGGAATAAATCCAGTTCCATATACATCTAATGTCTTAGACCAATAATCATTGAATTCATATGCTGCTAATGCGTTCACAGCATGCTTGCCCCAAGATTTATTGAATTTTAATATTTGACTGGTGTAACGACGTGCATATTCCGAACGATAATCGGTTAAACGTCCTTTTACACTTTCTCCACCATTAGAGCGTGGATCAGTATAACCAGCAGCACTATACGTGTTATAGCGGTAGTTATTAACAGACGAAAATGTTAGCCAATTCGTGAACTTGATATCAAAGTCCATATTACCACTGAATTCATAATTTGTGTTGGCACTATGATCCCATTGTAAATCGTAAAGGTAGTTTGTACTCGCACTATTTACCCAACTACTTGAACGGTGACCAACCAAGTTACCATTAGCATCATATGGACTGTCCCAAGGGAAATTTGAATACATAGCAGTTGTAGAATACTGTCTATCTTCCACCCCACGACGTGCCCCCACCAATGTTGGTTTAACTGTCAACCATGTGGTAGGCTTATAAACCGTATTCATACGGAAATTATAACGATCGTATTCATAACCTTTTACAGCACCTACTTCATTATAATAACCTAATGACAAGTAAGACTGCAACTTTTCCGTACCACTTTGAATCGAAACATTATGATTTTGCGTAAATCCTTGCTGAGTAGCTACTTTCCACCAGTCAAAATTGCTATCTCTTAAATCTGCATTCCAACGTGGAAATTTGATTGCACTTTGGTTAGCAAAAGAAGCATAGTAATCATACAATTCTGCACCGTTCATCATTTTCATATTACCATTGGTAAGCTGATTGAATCCCATTTTTGTAGAAAAACTGATTGAAGTGCCGCTTGCAGATGGATTCTTAGTCGTTACGACAACAACACCATTTGCACCTTGAGAACCATAAATAGCAGTAGAAGCTGCATCTTTCAAAATTGTTAATGTTGCGATATCATCTGGATTTAAATCTCCAGCACTAGAACCAAGGATTACACCATCTACGACCCAGAGCGGACTAGTTGTACCACTTAAAGTAGCTTGACCACGAATCACGACACCTCCTTTTGCACCTGGTTGACCCGATCCTGGAGCAACATATACACCAGCAGCTTTTCCATTTAACATATTCTCCACATTCGGAGAAGTTGTACCTCTCAATTGATCACCCTTTACAACTTGTAGCGCTCCTGTTAGACTCTCTTTCTTTTGAGTGCCATAACCTACAACTACAACTTCTTCAAGTGCTTGATTAGATTCTTCCAGTTGTACATTTAAAAATGCACCTTCCACCAGTTTTTCAGTTTTGTTAAATCCAATTGCTGAAAAAATCAAAGTTTGACCAACTTCAACTTGAAGAGAATAGCGTCCATTGGCATCAGTTGAAGTCGCAAGAGTAGGTTTTTCTTTCACAGAAATAGTCACTCCACTTAATGGGCCCGTACTTGATGTAACAGTACCAGAAACTTTCTGCTGCATACTATTACTTGTTACGCTAATCAAATTACCATAATCATTGGCCATCACCATATTTGGAGCTACAAGAGCAAACATTAAGGCAGATGTAATCGGGTAAAATTTAGTCGTAAAAAAAGGTTTTGTAAATCTTTTATTCATAAACTTAATTTCAAGATAATCAGTATATTAGTTAATTATCATAATTTATACAGTGCAAAATAGTGTAAAGATTACTTAATATAAATTTAATATGTAACGAAATCGATTGCATAAATTCACGCAAACGATTGTTATGAAAACTAAAATATAGTTACCTCAGAAACTACCGAAATAGACTACTTATCCAAACATCATCATAATGAAATAAATGCCTGATTATTGCATCACAATAAACAATAAAAGCAGATACCTGTGGGGATACCTGCTTTTATTAATCGGATTAAAATAAATTAATAACCTGAATTCTGTTTTAAAACTCCATAAGATAAATCAATTTGGCTTTGCGGAACTGGCATTAGATATAATCTATCATTCCAAACACGTTCTTGCGCCAAACCATTCGTTATATTATAAATATTTTTCATCACATCTGGAGCAGTTTTCCAACGACGGATATCATAAAAACGCAAACCTTCCAATACCAATTCAACAGCTCTTTCATTGCGGATCAATTGACGTAGCTTATCTTGACTCGCATATTCCGACCGATCTATTTTAGGCATGCCAACACGAACACGAAGCTGGTCTAAAGCATCAAAGATTGTTGCATCTGGTCCGGATTTTTCATTCTGTGCTTCAGCATAGTTAAGCAAAACTTCCGCATAACGGATCAAAATAAGATTAGCATAAGAATCTATTTGCTCCCGATTTGATTTTGGATCTACGAGTTTTCTAAAATTGTAGCCCGTCAAAGATTTATTCGGATCATTTCCTACAAACCATTTATACACATAACCTCCACTTTTAGTTAAAGAATTCCAAGGTGCAGTTTCAAACAATATAGAAGCATAAAAACGTGGATCACGGTTTTTAAACTCCTTCACAAAATCAGCTTTATCTGCTTTTGAGTAATTTGTGGCACGCACCTCAGCACTTACAGGAATAACAGGTTTTCCAGTTTTATAATCAACATATAGATTCACTAAATTTTGTGTTGGTGTTAACGAACTCCAACCTCCAACAGAAGGATCAAGCAATAAGGTATTAGTTATGTGAGATTGCGTTACTGCAATATACTGTCTGTCCAAGATTACTTCACTGTTACCTTCATTCTCAACGTGAAAAACTCCTTCATAACTTCGAAGCCCTAGTCTAAAATTATTTTCATCATCAGCATTCGCAAAATCTATGAACTGCGCATAATTATCTTTTTTATCTAAATCTGATTCAGCGTTTACTTTAAACAAAGAATAACCTAGTGCCATCACTTCCTGTGCAGTAAGGGCTGCTTTCTCCCAATTATTTTCCATCAGGTATAATCTCGATTGCAGAGCTAAAGCAGCACCTTTTGTTATCCTACCGCTTTCAGCGGCAGAATACGATATAGGAAGTACAGTGGCCACATCTTGCAATTCTTTAAACAAAAAATCAAGCACTTCCTTTTTCGATGTACGAGGGACATTTGACTCTTCTTTGGTCAACACTTTAGTCACCAAAGGGATATCCCCAAACTTTTGAACCATCGGAATGTAAAGAAAAGCACGCACAAAACGCGCTTCAGCTTTATAACGCTCTTTAAGCTTAACATCCATAACTGCCTTATCCACATTATCTAAAAAGAAATTACAGATACGAATAGGCTTATAATCCCACCCTGACTCAAGGGTTGAACTAACTGCACCAGACGAAACGTCTGTCACCCAACTTTCCCAAGGGTTTTTAGCATGCACCAGTTCACTTCCACCATCCTCATATGTTGCCTCCGACAGTTTGTTATAAACTGCATTAAGTGCCAGATTAACTTCGCTTTCATTATGCCAAAATTGGTCGTTAGGCACGTTATTAGCAGGTGTACGGTCTAAAAAATCTTTTGAACACGCTCCAAAAAGAAGGGTAGTAGCTAATAATGGATATAATATATGTTTTTTCATTGCTTTTCTGTTAAAAAATTAAAACTTCGCTGTCAAACCAAAAGAAATAGTCTTCAAACCTGGGTAACTTGCCCTACCCGACCCTGTTTCTGGATCAAAATCACCGAGACGTTTATCTGCCATAAAAGTAAAAGGATTGTTAGATGAGGCAAATAAGCGCAATTGCGACATCTTGATATTGCTCAGCATTTCTTTAGGAAAAGTATAACCTACCGTAATGGCACGAATTCGGAAATAATTCCCACTAAATAGCCAAAAGTCTGAAGTTTTATAATTATGCGGAGCATCGCCCGTTAATGTGATTCTTGGAAATGGCGCATCGGCATCATTGTTATCTTTCGTCCAACCATTGATCCAATTTTTCTTGATATTTGCGCCATTAAAGAAAGGCTGAACTGCCTCATTGTCCATATAAGTTTTTACTCCGCCTACACCGTAAGTCAACACATCGATATCGAAATTTTTATAAGCTGCTCTAAAATTAAAACCATAATTGAACCAAGGAACGTCATTACCTAAAATAGTACGGTCTAATGCATCGATTTTCTTATCACCATTCATATCGACATATTTGATATCACCTAATTTTGGAGTACCGCCCATTCCTTCGTAATTAAGGGCTTTAAGCTCGGCTTCATTAGTGAATAGACCATCCGTCTTGTAACCGTAAAAATCACCTACAGAACCACCTACACGATTAATATAATAGCCTTCCACGATCTCGTTAACATCACCTAGAGAAATAATCTTATTGTTGATCTTCGAAATATTACCCGATACCGAATATGTAAACTCTTCACCGATTTTACCGTTATAAGTCAATGCAATCTCGATCCCTTTATTTTGCGTAATCCCTTGATTATAATATGGCGTAAATTTTTTCTCATAGCCATAAGTAGACAAAGTTGCCGGTTGTAATAAAACATCCTCAGACTTCTTAACAAAATAATCGGCAACTAAATTAAGCTTTCCTCCTAAAAATGTCGCATCTATTCCTACATTTGACATCGTTACCTTTTCCCAAAGCGCAAGCCTGTTAGCCCCATATTGTTGTTCCAAGCCATCAACCGCGACGCCATTAAAACTGTAGGCTGAATAGCGATTCAAAAGCGTATAATAATTACCTATTGCAACAGCATCTTGATTGCCGAGTGTTCCGTAAGATCCTCTCAATTTTAATAAATCAATCCACTCCACATCCTGCATAAAAGATTCCTTGTTGATGTTCCAACCGGCAGAGAAAGACGGAAAAATTGCTCTTCGGACTTCCGGAGCAAAGCGAGATGAATAGTCCATTCTCATGTTTGCTTCGAACAGATACTTATCTTGGTACGAATAATTAAATCGACCAAAAAAAGAACGCAATGCCCACTCATCTTGTGTTGTACGATTGGCAAGACCTTTATCATCTTGACTAATTTCACCCGAACTACCATTTATAATTGTAGAGGCATCATTGTTAACAAAATTTTTTCTTCCTAAAAATGCCTCACGGTAAACATTTGACTCCTCAGAAGCCCCAACTGTTGCTTTACCATAATGATCACCAAATCGTCGCTCGTAATTAATTGTTCCTTGCAACAACAATTCCTGGCGCTTGCCCCAGAACTCTTTAAGCTCATTAATTGGCGTTGCTGTTGCATCCAAAGATTTTTTAGAAATAAAACCGATAATAGGATCAGTACGGTTTATAAAATCAAAAGAGTTCGTATTGATATACTTCAATGAAATGGCTCCGTCAATTGATAATCCCTTTAGTGGAGTCAGCGACGCATTTGCCGCCATTTGCAGATAGTTATCTCTATTATTACCTCTTCCACCTTCAGTGATCGCTCTCAATTGGTTATTTTTCGCAACATTTGCATTCTCAATACCATTCGACACAGAACCCCAGGCTCCATTAGATTGACGAATGGATGTAAAAGGAAGCGCCCTACCCATCTCAACCCAACTAATAGCACTGCCATTTCGATCGTAATCTTGTTTTAAAAATGAAACATTGGTATTAAAAGTCAGCAAATCCTTAATAACAGTCGTATTGGTATTCAATTTCATATTAATACGATCCTGTTTCCGGCCAGGTACTAGAGATTCTTGATCAAAATAGTTTAATCCCAAATAGTAATTCGTAATTTTTCCTGGAGCATTCACATTCAAACCAAAATCACGTTGGGGAGCTGAACCTCTTAAAACCTCTTTGTACCAATCGTTATTTGGATAAAGATCTGGATCCGTCTGATTTTTATATTTTTCTACAAGATCGGGAGTAAACGTTGCATCTTTACCTGCATTTAGCATCGCCCTATTATGTAGTTCTGCATATCCCACCGCATCTGCGAATTCAGGCAGATATGTAGCACTCTGAAAACCATAATTAGCATTAAACCCAACCACTGCGCGATCACCACCACCACGTTTAGTTGTCACCAAAATAACACCATTAGCAGCTCGAGAACCATACAATGATGCAGAAGCAGCATCTTTTAGAACGGACATACTATTGATATCACTCGGGCTTAAGGCAGAAAACTCAGCACTGGTTGCAGGAATTCCATCAATAATAAACATAGGTGAAGGTGAACCTAAATTAGTTCTACCACGAACAGTAATACCTCCTTTATTATCTTTCGAAGCCTCGCCTGGTCTGCTCAAGACAGTTACGCCAGGTGATATACCCTGTAAAGCATTCTGCAATGAAGTTACAGGTCTATCTGCCAATTGCTTAGGAGTAATTGTTGCTACAGATCCTGTTAAATTTGCTTTCTTTTGGGTACCAAAAGCTACAATAACAACTTCATCTAATGCCGTATTTGATGATGTTAATGAAATATTGAGATTACCGCCAGTGTAAACCACCTCCTTGGGTTCGTATCCTACAATATTAAAAACAAGTATCTTTCCTGTTTCTGCACTTAATTCAAATCCTCCAGTAACATTTGTTGCCGTTGCATTGCCGGTACCTTTCTCTGTAATAGTTACACCCGACAACTGATTTCCCTTGTCATCTGTAACATTACCCTTCACTTTAGTCTTTTGCGCAAAAGTTGCACTCATAACTAAAGATAAAGCACAAGAAAGTATGGTAGCTCTTCTTTTCATAGGTTAATATAATAATTGTAAATAATGATTCTAAAGTGTATTTAAGTCAATTGTTTACTATTTGTAAACACAATATTAAATCTATATTATCGAATAAAAAAGAGCAAAAATCGAACAATCGATTGCATATATTGCTTAGACAACTTTACAAAAAAAGCAATAAGTACTACATATAAATTGATTGATAATCAGTAAATAACTAGCTATCAAATGCTTTAGGATGAAATTAATATTCCAATAAGGAAAAACGAGCCCTATTTATTTAAAAAAGAATCTTTGTAACAATTAGAGGATTAAATGAATGGTATTGGGAAGGAGGTGGAAAAAATAAAAGACAAAAATAAACCCTTTAGCTTTTGACTAAAGGGTTACCAAGTAGCGGGAATCAGACTCGAACTGATGACCTTCGGGTTATGAGCCCGACGAGCTACCAACTGCTCCATCCCGCAATGTATTTTCAATGTCTTGGAGTCTGTGTCTTTCAACAGACTCTTTAGTAGCGGGAATCAGACTCGAACTGATGACCTTCGGGTTATGAGCCCGACGAGCTACCAACTGCTCCATCCCGCAATGTATTTTTAATGTCTTGGAGTCTGTGTCTTTCAACAGACTCTTTTAGTAGCGGGAATCAGACTCGAACTGATGACCTTCGGGTTATGAGCCCGACGAGCTACCAACTGCTCCATCCCGCAATGTATTTTCAATGTCTTGGAGTCTGTGTCTTTCAACAGACTCTTTTAGTAGCGGGAATCAGACTCGAACTGATGACCTTCGGGTTATGAGCCCGACGAGCTACCAACTGCTCCATCCCGCAATGTATTTTTAATGTCTTGGAGTCTGTGTCTTTCAACAGACTCTTTAGTAGCGGGAATCAGACTCGAACTGATGACCTTCGGGTTATGAGCCCGACGAGCTACCAACTGCTCCATCCCGCAATATATTTTTAGTTCAATCGTCCTTTTTGTGTTAAAAAGCAAGATATCTTTACCTCCGAATTGGAGCACAAAGATATATTTTGTTTCTTTGTAATCCTAATTAAATTAAAAAAAATGTCGCATAAAGCAGGATTCGTAAGCATCATCGGTAAACCTAATGCAGGTAAGTCTACGCTAATGAACGCTTTAGTGGGTGAAAAGATGTCTATCATCACTCCTAAAGCTCAAACAACAAGACACCGCATTATTGGAATAGTCAATGATGAGGAGCACCAAATTGTCTTTTCAGACACACCTGGTATCATCAAACCAAACTATTCGTTACAAGAATCAATGATGAATTTTGTCCAAGGATCGCTGATCGATGCGGACATTATTTTACTTGTTACAGATATCAATGAAAAATATGATGAAAATGATGTTATTGAGAAATTAAAAAAAACAAGTTCTCCAGTAGCTGTTCTTATCAATAAAATTGATAAGTCTAACGAAGCTGAAGTGATGGCTAAAGTAGAGTTCTGGAAAGAAACGATCAACCCAGAAGTTATTTTTGCGGTATCAGCACTTCTTAATCATAATATCACTGGAGTAATGGATTATATCAAGGAAAAACTTCCTGTACATGCTCCTTACTATGAAAAAGATGAATTAACAGACAAATCAATGCGTTTCTTTGTTTCGGAAATGATTCGCGAAAAAATATTCAAACTGTATGACAAGGAAATTCCTTACAGTACTGAAGTAGTTGTTACATCTTATAAAGAAGAACCGAAGATCACTCGTATCGCTGCAGAAATCATTGTGGAGCGTGATTCACAAAAGAATATCATCATCGGTACCGGTGGATCAATGATTAAAAAAGTCGGCACGTACGCTCGCCAGGATATTGAGGCATTTATTGACAAAAAAGTCTTTCTTGAGGTTTTCGTAAAAGTAATTCCAGATTGGAGAAGTAAGAAAAATTACTTAAAAAGATTTGGTTATGACGACTAATGCTAGAAAATAGTTTTAAGTATAAATGTTAACAAGCATACAAAAGCCCCAATAGTGATCAACTTATTGGGGCTTTTCTCTTAATAAAAAATGCAAGACAAACGCGCTTAATTTCGCTTAAAATGTGCTAAAAGTGCATGTAGCTGTTTTAAGTTCAACACTTTTCTCAACTCTTCTTCTGGAGCCTCTTTAATCTTCTTAACAGATTTAAAGGTAGTCAGTAATTTCTCTACCGTAGTCTTACCTATGCCAGGAATATCTTCGAGTTCAGATACAAAAGTTTTTCGGCTACGTTGATTTCTGTGAAAAGTAATTCCGAACCGATGGGCTTCATCCCGCAAGTGTTGAATGATTTTAAGAGTTTCCGATTTTTTATCCAAATAAAGAGGATATTGATCACCCGGATAATACAGTTCCTCCAGCCGCTTGGCAATACCAATTACTGTAACCTGCTTCTCTATCCCTAATAACCGCAAGCTTTTCAAAGCGGCCCCTAACTGTCCCTTACCCCCATCAATAATAATCAACTGAGGCAAGTCACCATCTTCTTCCAAAACCCGCTTATATCGCCTATATACAGCCTCCTCCATCGTGGCAAAATCATTTGGACCTACTACTGTTTTAACATTGAAGTGTCGGTAATCCTTTTTTGATGGCTTACCATCTTTAAAGACTACAATAGCAGAAACAGGATAGCTACCTTGAATATTAGAGTTATCAAAACATTCAATATGCTGAGGCAAGACATTTAACCGCAAATCTTTCTTCATCTGCGTTAAAATACGATCTACTCGTACATCTGGATTCAATTTCTCATAATGTAGCAATCGTTCTTTTTTAAAGAACGCTACATTCTTCAACGATAGATCCAATAATTTTCTCTTTTCACCTAGTTTTGGAACCGTAAATTTGATCTGATCATTTTCCTGAATATCCAGTTCAAATGGAACGATAATTTCTCGTGATAAGCTTTTAAACCGATCCCGGATCTCAGGAATCGCTAAAGCAAGAAGTTCTTGTTCAGTCTCATCCAGTCGCCGCTTCATTTCAACAGTCTGCGTTTGAATGATTACTCCGTTCATCACTTTTAAATAATTAACAAAAGCATAACTTTCATCCGATGCAATACTGAAAACATCAACATTCGTGATAGATGAATTAACAACCGTAGACTTACTCTGATACAAATCCAGTTTATCTAATTTCATCTTAAAGGAATGCGCCTTTTCGAAATTCATTTCCGATACTGCTGCAGACATCTGCTCTTTAATCCGATTCGTGACAACAGAAATTTTACCATTTAAAATATCTTTAATATCACTCAGATTCTGATCATAATCTTCTTCAGATTGATAACCTTCACATGGACCTTTACAATTGCCAATCTGATATTCAAGGCAAATTTTGAATTTACCCCTAGCAATATTCTCCTGAGTCAGTGCCAAATTACAGGTCCTTAGCGGAAACAGATCCCGGATTACGTCTAATACAATGTGCATCATCCCTACAGAGGCATAAGGACCATAATACCGAGAGCCATCTTTAATATATTTACGTGTCCAAAAAACTCGGGGAAAGCGTTCATTTTTAATGACAATCCAAGGATAAGTTTTATCATCTTTTAATAATACATTATACTTGGGCTTATGTTTCTTAATCAATGAATTTTCCAGCAACCATGCATCAATCTCCGTATCTACAATTGTAAAAGAAATACGGTTAATCTGACGAACTAATACACGCGTCTTACCGTTATGTTGCGTTTCATTCACAAAATAAGAACCAACCCGATTCCTTAGATCTTTAGCTTTACCGATATAAATCAGGACATCCTGTTTATCAAAATACTGATAAACCCCAGGCTTATGTGGAATTCTTTTAAGCTCCTCTTTATAATCAAACACGCTCATATATAACAAATAAGCCAGATAACAAATTTCGAAAAACTCAATTATCTGGCTTTATATCTTTATTTAATAAAATTTAAAAACCTAATCGATCATCATTTAAGTTTGATTCCGAACCCGTACTGTCTGCTCCGGAGCTTCCGCCTCCTCCCCAGTACTTAGAACAGTCGACTACTCGCGTTAGCCCACCTTCAGGAAGTTCAAAATCGCCCTTCGTATAATTGAGGTTTTTATCTGCATACACCTTCTGCATATAAAGTGCAAATACAGGCATTGCTGCTGCAGCTCCCTGTCCGTCTTGCATATTCGCAAAACTAATACTACGATCTTCAGCTCCGGTCCAGACACCCGACACCAGTTCAGGAGTGATCCCGATAAACCAAGCATCAGCATTATCATTGGTTGTACCCGTCTTTCCTCCGATTGGATTCGTCAAATGATATTTCCATTGAATTCGTCTTCCTGTACCTTTCGAGACAACAGATTTTAACATGTCTACAATAATATAAGCAGACTCACTGTTCAAAGCCTTAACAACTTTAGGAGCCTTCTCATAAATAGGAGTTCCATTCTTATCTTCGATCCTCAAGATCGCATTAGGTTCAATCCAAGTACCATGATTTACAAATGCCGAATAAGCACCAACCATATCAAATACAGAAGCTTCATATGCTCCAAGTGAAATGGATGGATAGTTCGGGACATCACTTGTAATACCCATACGTTTCGTCAATGCAGCAACCGCCTCCGGTGTAACTTGATTCACCAAATATGCAGTAGCATAATTCTGAGACAAGGCCAATGCATTAGCTAAAGTAATCGGATTCCCACCTTCAGCTGTACCCCTTGGTGTCCAATTTCCATAAGTCTGTTGATAATTTGGAATACTGTAACACGGAGAGTAGCCATTATCAACTGCGACAGCATAAGTAAATGGCTTAGCAGTTGAACCGACCTGTCTCGTCCCCATTTTTACTTGATCATACTTGAAATGCTCAAAATTAATTCCACCAACCCAAGCCTTGATATGTCCAGTTTTTGGTTCCATCGACATCATTGCATTACGTAACATCAACTTATTGTATTTGATAGAATCAATCGGAGCCATAACAGTATCCACAGAACCCTTCCAAGTGAAAATAGACATCGGAACTTTTACCTGAAATGCTTTCTTGATTTCATCTTCAGAAAGTCCATTCTCCTTCAAAACACGGTAGCGTTCAGAACGTCGCATACCTGTCGTCAGTAACTTGGCTTTATCTCCTTTAAAAGGATCCTTATTCTTCCATTGTACAGCAAACTTACCTTGTAAAGATTTCATCCATTCTTTCTGGGCATCTTCAGCATATTGCTGCATGGACATATTAATTGTTGTATAAATTTTCAACCCATCACGATCCAGATCATAAGGTGTACCATCCGATTTGGTAATCGATAATTTTGAAAATTCTTTCTTGATTTCTTCTTTTAATACAGCGCGAAAATAAGGAGCTAAACCTTCCCCATAATTAGCGATTTTCAATTGTAATCCCAATGGTTTAGCTTGTGCACTAGCCTCTTCCTCTGTAGAAATGAAATTTGCCTTATTCATATTGTCCAAGACTGTATTTCTGCGCGCTAATGCGTTTTTCGGATACCTGACAGGAGAATAAACGCCCGGACCTTTCAGCATACCCACTAATAAAGCGGCTTGATCTGCAGTAAGTTTATCAGGAGTTGTATTAAAATAAGTACGTGCGGCTGATTTAATACCATAGGTATTATATGCTCCAAAGTCCACTGTATTGAAATACATGGTGATAATCTCTTCTTTGGTATAATTACGCTCTAAACGAACAGCAGTTATCCATTCCTGAAACTTTTGAATGATACGCTTAGGAGCACTTTTAGCACGACCGTCTGAAAATAAATTAAGAGCTAATTGCTGCGTAATCGTACTCCCTCCTTGTTTATTTCCAGTTAAAGTGTGGAAAATAACCGTAAAAGTACGTTTGTAATCAATACCGGAGTGATCGTAAAAACGCTTATCCTCTGTTGAGATCAAGGCATGTATCAAGTAAGGTGACAACTCACTATACTTCACATTTGACCTATTTTGAATATAATAAGTACCTAAAACCTTATTATCTTCCGTTATAACTTCCGAAGCTAAATTACTCTTAGGATTTTCTAAATCACTAAAAGACGGTAACTTTCCAAATAACCCCAGGCGAACACTAAATATAAATAGAAACCCAAAAGCTATTATTCCAATAATAAATTTCCAGAAATTACGTGTGTACCGCTTAATATCTTCTGGTTGCAGTTGGTTTTTTTTTGATTCTCTCTTCATTGAACCTTATTCTTTCTCGATTTGATCATTATAAAATATGATGACATATGCCTCCGCTACAATATCAGATAATGTGCCAAAGATTATGTGCATGACAACAAAGATATTACAAATATTTTGAGGAATCTTCATTCGACACAACATCCGTTAAAAAAACACTGAAAAAGAATCAATTACTACAAAAAAGAAACGTTAAACCAATCGCACATTTCACTCTTTATAACCATTTTCTAAATAAAGCAGATCGCCTTTGATTGGTTCAAAAACAATACTTAAGGTATGATCCTAATTTTTCAATATCGGTAAAGCTTGGTATTTCAGAAATTTAGTTTAGATTTAAAAACAAATCAATTGTCTGTCATTCGTGATAGGCAAAAACATATAGATTATTAAAATAAATGATAAAGCTATAGGCCAGTAAATCGTTTAAAAGCCTATCTAAAAAATAAAAAACAGTAAAATATGCAAGTCAACACTTCAAAAAGTCTATTTTTCATTTTTTTAACCGTACTAATTGACGTCATTGGTTTAGGTATTATTATACCTGTAATGCCTAAATTAATTGAAGAATTGATTGGCGGCACATTAAGTGATGCATCGCGATATGGTGGTTTGCTCATGTTTTGTTATGCATTAACCCAATTCTTCTTTGCATCCGTGTTAGGTAATCTCAGTGACCGATTTGGTAGAAGACCCATCCTATTAATATCACTCTTAGGCTTTTCTATCAATTATTTACTCATGGGGTTAGCTCCAACCATCCTGTGGTTATTCATCGGTAGGTTTATAGCAGGTATTACAGGAGCCAGCTACACAGTAGCGGCTGCATTTATAGCAGATATCAGTTCGCACGAGAAAAAGGCTCAGAATTTCGGATTATTGGGAGCTGCATTTGGCTTAGGTTTTATTGTAGGTCCATTGTTAGGTGGGTTATTGGGACATTATGGTGCTAGAATACCTTTTTTCGCAGCAGCATTATTAAGTTTTTTAAATTTCTTATATGGTTATTTTTTCATTCCAGAATCATTAAAAAAAGAAAACAGAAGACCTTTCAGATGGAAAAATGCAAATCCGGTAGGTGCTTTCAAGCAACTTGCGAAATACCCGCATCTAAAACAATTATTTTTTTGCATCTTTCTGATAAACATCTCTTCTCATGCCGTACAAAGTACTTGGTCATATTACACCATGGAAAGATATCAATGGGATGAAAGAATGGTTGGTATCTCTTTGGGTTTTATAGGTATGTTGTTAGCTATAGTTCAAGCCGGATTGATTCGAATTATTATTCCAAAATTGGGATTAGAAAAAAGTATTTTAATTGGATCTGGACTCTACGTGATATCGATGCCCTTAATGGGGATGGCATACGCTCCATGGTTAATTTTCCTAGCCGTAATACCCTATGTATTTGCGGGAATCGCAGGCCCAGCTATCCAGAGCCTTGTATCCAACGAAACGCCATCGAATGAGCAGGGACAGATACAAGGTGGATTAACAAGTATTATTAGCTTAACAGCCATTATAGGCCCTCCCGTCATGAGCTGGTTGTTTGCTCACTTTACAGATAAAAAAGAAGCTCTCTATTTACCAGGAGCTCCTTTCTATCTAGGATTCGTACTTACAGCAATCAGTTTTATTGTTGCCTGCTTCTTTTTTAAAAAGAAACAGAAAGTTTAAGCTTTTTCGATCAAACAAACAGCATATGCTACTACCCCCTCTTGTCTTCCGACAAATCCCATGGATTCATTGGTCGTTGCTTTGATCGAAATATCATCAACATCCAAACCTGAGGCCTCCGATATTTTAGCCTTCATCTGTCCGATATACGGTTTAATTTTAGGAGCCTCCAGGCATAACATAGCATCAATGTTCCCTATGGTATACCCCTTATCTCCAATTAGCTTAACACAATGTTTCAGTAAAACAAGACTGCTAATACCTTTCCATTGCTCATCTGTATTTGGGAAATGATAACCAATATCCTCTAAATTTGCGGCTCCCAGGAGCGCATCACAAATGGCATGAGCCAAAACATCCGCATCCGAATGGCCAAATGCACCAGCATGATGATCCAATTCCACTCCACCTACTATAAATGGATGCCCCTCTTCTAATTGATGGACATCAAAGCCAAAACCAACTTTAATTTTCATAATAAAGCTAAGGTAACATTTTAAATTATCATCCTGCCATTAAATCAACGCAAGACCTATTTGTTAACTATCAGATTTTAATCTATTATAGAAGAAGCCCTCACTGATGATATATCACAAAAAAAGCGTCTAATTTCTTAGACGCTTTTTAAATAAGTTTAATTTCTACTTTAAACCGTTGTTTCTTCTTCTACAGGAGCAAATTGATCAAAAAGATCATTGAAAGCTTCATAATCTTCATCACCATTAGGTTCAAAGACCTGAATTCCTTTTTCTTTTGCATATGCTAAAATTTCTGGATTAACACCCTCCTCAGCTACAACCGCTACATCGGTGAAGTCCAAAGCACCTTTATAGATGTTGACATAACTACCGTCACCATAACTAGCAACATCATCTTTTGTCAATGCACCTTCAGGGGCAATTTCTCTGTATTTATCGCCTAAAGTTCCGGAGAACTCTTCGTTATACAACGAATACATCACTTTGGCACCTTTAAAAGTAGGATCATCTTTATATGTCGTCTTTAAATAAGCCGGCACTAATGCTGAAAACCAACCGTGGCAATGTACCACATCTGGTGACCAACCTAACTTCTTAACCGTTTCCAGTGCTCCTTTACAGAAGAACACAGAGCGCTCATTGTTATCATTAAAAAATTCTCCATTCTCGTCACGAAAAACTTTTTTCCGCTGAAAATAGTCTTCATTATCCAAGAAGTAAACCTGCATGCGTGCCGCAGGCAATGAAGCTACCTTAATGATTAGCGGATTGTCATTGTTATCCACCACAATGTTTAAGCCTGACAGACGAATTACCTCATGCAATCTATTTCTACGCTCATTAATATTACCAAAACGAGGCATAAGAATACGGATTTCAAATCCTTTCTCTTGCATAGCCTGCGGCAATTGACGCGTGATTTCAGAAATTTTAGTTAATTCGAGGAAAGGCGACATCTCGTGGGTTATAAACAATATCTTCGTTTTTGCCATCTCCAGTTTTTATTTATTTTATTTTTATTAGAACAGTAAAATCGGTCTACAAAGATACAAAAAATATCCCGACAATACAATTCCTTACAAATCATCGTTTTATATTCACAAATATATTCCCCACTTTTGCCCTGTATTAAAATTTCTAAAAGTGAGAATTTTCGAGACTAAAAAAGAGCTCCAAGATTACCTGGAAACAGCACGAATCAACAAACAAAAAATAGCTCTTATCCCAACAATGGGTGCACTGCATGAAGGACATATCTCTTTACTGAATTATGCAAAACCTTTATCAGATGTCACCGTTTGCAGTATTTTTGTCAACCCGACACAATTTAACGATCCAAAAGATTTAGAAAAGTATCCAAGACCCATCGAGCATGATATCGCATTGTTAAAAGCTGCTCATTGTGATGTCTTATTCTTACCTACCGTAGAAGAGATGTACCCTGATCCAAATGAAAAATGGCACATCGATCTAAACGGATTAGATGCAATATGGGAAGGGAAAATGAGACCGGGGCACTTTCAAGGTGTAACGCAAGTCATTTACAAATTATTCGCCTTGGTACAACCAGATATTGCATGCTTTGGTCAAAAAGACTTTCAACAGGTCATGGTTATTGAACATATGATTAAGGTAAAGCAATTACCGATCACCATTGCATTATGCCCAATCATCCGAGATGAAAATGGTCTTGCTTTAAGTTCAAGAAACATGCGCCTCTCATCAAATGGTAAAATACAAGCGTTAGCTTTGTCCAAAACACTTCTGTATATCAAAAATAACTTTGGAAAGATACCTTTACTTCAATTAAATAAACAGGCAACAGAACTATTGAACTCCAGCGAAGGTATTACTTTAGAATATCTCGCTATTTGCGAAACAACGACATTGAAAGAAATCAAAACAATTGAACAAGATAAACAATATGTAGCACTTGTCACTGCGCGGGTCGAAGATGTACGGCTTATTGATAACATGATTTTGAATTAAATGTCACATTATACTTATTAACTTTACATTTTTACAAGAAAAATCTAACTTTGCCACATGTTTATAGAGGTAATGAAATCTAAAATCCACCGTGTTCGGGTTACACAGGCCGAGCTTAATTACGTTGGTAGTATCACAATTGATGAGGATTTAATGGATGCAGCAAATATTATTGCAAACGAAAAAGTTCAAATCGTTAACAATAACAATGGCGCTCGTTTAGAAACATATGTTATTCCTGGAAAAAGAGCTTCCGGTACCATCTGCTTAAATGGCGCTGCAGCAAGATTAGTTCAAGTGGGTGATATTGTGATCATCATATCGTATGCACAAATGGAAATGGAGCAAGCTAAAAAGCATATTCCTAGCTTGGTTTTCCCAGATGACAACAATCAACTTATAAAATAATATTTAAATAATACACTTTCAATAGAAAGCTACGTTTATTTTCAATAATTTAGCACTCGTATTAAGCGGGTGCTTTTTTATTACCTACATGTCAAAGAATATACATATCAGAAAGATCTTAGCATCAATGCAATTGGCATTGATAAGCTTGATCATTATTTCTGGTGTTATTTTCATGCACAAAGAGGTAAAATCAAACGGAGAGATTGTCATGCACAATCACCCCTACGATTTTACAAACGATCAGCCCAGACCGCAAGAATCCGACGATCAGATTGATTTCCTCAATGTCGTCTACAATCAAAACTTTGTTCAAAGTGAATTTATCGTTTTTGAACAGCCCATTCGAACTGTCGTTCATATCTACAGTTATCAAGTCTACACACCAGTTGTCGCCAATCGTGTCGTCGATCACGCTTTCTTAAGGGGTCCCCCAGATTTTGCTTAAAATAAAATTAGTTATTGCATTCATCCTTATTATCAAGACGAATGCTATTCGCCGTGCGATAGCAAATCGCATGGCGTCGTGCTGTAATTTATTAATTATTTCAAGTAAATAATGTAACCCTAGTGGGCATAGTTGGTATGAAATTATACATGGAGCAGGCATTCGCCTTGCTTCGTACTGATATTTTACACCTCCCATGATAGGTTCATTACAATTAAAAGGACAAATACACTCCAATGAGAAATATCAATTTACTGATCATCATGATGATGATCAGTATGCATACATATGCGCAACATACATTAAAGGGTAAAATCAGTAACAATGACGGCAAAGGTATAGTTGGAGCAACTATCAACATCGAAAATGGTCTTCACTCGACCATTTCTGATACCGCAGGCTATTTTGAATTTCAAAAACTAACTAAACAAAAACAAAATATACAGATAACCGCTGTTGGCTATCAAACCCTCAAACAGCTGATATTGCTAACAGATTCCACCGTACACTTCAAATTAAACACAGACAACCTGCATTTGAATGAAGTCGTTGTAAGCGCAACCCGCTATGGTGTCAGTAAAAAGGAAGCACCAGTTATTGTGCAGGTATTAGGCCCTAAACTTTTTCAGGCTACACAATCTGTAGCTATGTCCGAAACACTAAACTATCAACCAGGAGTTAGGGTAGAGAACAACTGTCAAAATTGCGGTTTTTCACAGGTTCGTCTTAATGGTTTAGAAGGCGCCTATTCACAGATCTTGATCAACAGTAGATCCGTGTTCAGCGCACTAAACAGTGTATATGGTTTAGACCAACTTCCAACCAGTATGATCGACCGCATCGAAGTCGTTCGAAGTGGAGGTTCTGCTTTATTTGGAGCAAATGCAATTGCAGGCACAATTAATATTATTACTAAAGATCCTGTCGAAAATGATTGGCAGATTAAATCTACCAACTCATTAATCGGCGGTAGCAGTTGGGATAATACGGTAGACTTCAACACCTCCTACGTAGATGAAGACCTTAAAACAGGTGTTACCTTTTATGGTATGCACCGGAATCGTCAACCATTTGATAAAAATAAGGACGGATTTTCGGAGATAACAGAACTTAACAATACCACATTCGGAACAAAAGCATTTTTCAAACCTTCCGAGGTCAATAAAATAACAGTAGATTTCAGTACCATACAGGAATTTAGAAGAGGAGGAGACCAATTTAACAAATCACCCCATTTTACAGCCATCACAGAACAACTGGAAACCAATTCATTGATTGGTGGTATCACTTACGATCATTATTTAGCAGACTATAAACAAAAAATCTCCGTGTATGCTTCCGGCCAAAAAACAAAACGTAAAAGTTTTTACGGGGGACTGGGCGAAGCGCCCACTGCAACAGATAGTTTAAGAGCCGCAAATTCTTATGGAGACACAGATGATTTGTCTTTTGTTACTGGAACACAATACACAAACAATTTTGAGGATGATGTCTTTACCAGTGGTATAGAGTTCAACTACAACAAAACCAATGATCAGATTCCCGGATATCAACGTATCATCGATCAAAAAACAAAAGGAATAGGAACTTATGCCCAATACGAATGGAAACCAATTTCCTCTTTCAAAGCATTAATAGGAATGCGATACGACTACATCTTCGTTGACGGAAATTATCAGCTTCAACAAGTGGAACGCAGCAGTCAGAAGAATTTTGGATCTTGGAATCCACGATTAACCATCTTATACGATATCAATAGCAATATTCAATTTCGTGGTGGTTATGCGCGCGGGTTCCGTGCCCCACAAGCCTTCAATGAAGATATGCATGTGACTTCAATCGGAGGAAAACAAGTTTTTGTATTAATTGGAGAAGACCTTAAAACCGAATATTCAAATGCTTACACAGGATCGCTCAATTTCAGCAGAAATTTTGGCAATACGCAAACAAGCCTTTTAGTGGAAGGCTTCTATACACAGTTAAAT
This sequence comes from Sphingobacterium sp. JUb56, assembly GCF_014191365.1. Taxonomy (NCBI): domain Bacteria; kingdom Pseudomonadati; phylum Bacteroidota; class Sphingobacteriia; order Sphingobacteriales; family Sphingobacteriaceae; genus Sphingobacterium; species Sphingobacterium sp. JUb56. The sequence continues at coordinate 706,998 of NZ_JACHWL010000002.1, forward strand.
AATCCATTTACGACAGTCTTGAAATCAGAATCCAATGACATCATGATTGAAGAAATGCGAAACGGTACAGATGCATATGTATACGGAACAAACCTAGAACTTAATGTTGCCCCTTCAAGTATATTTAGTCTACAAGCTGGTGGTACGATACAACGCTCGCGATACCAATCGGCTCAACTGATAGCTGAAGCTAAAACAGGTCAAGAAGCCATTTTGTCCCAAGATTTCTTACGTACGCCAAATGTCTATGGGTACTTAAATGCCAATTGGAAAGCAACTAAGAAATTCGCAGTTGACCTAACAGGAGTTTACACCGGAAAAATGAAGATCTCGCATATACAACAAGAAATCATGAGCCTCAAAAACACAAGGGATTTTATGGAACTGAATGCACGGTTAGGATACACTTTTGCTGTTCACAAAGATTTTAACCTTGAATTATTTGCAGGTGTACAAAATATGTTCAACGCATTCCAAAAAGATTTCGATAAAGGCGCTAATCGAGATTCAAACTACATTTACGGTCCGACAAAACCACGTACAATAACCTTTGGAGTAAAAATTGGCCATTTTCACTAATCCCATTTATTAAAGAAAGATGAAGCATTTGCATAAATTTGTTTTATTAATAACGATTATCCTTTATCCGCTCAGCCATTATGGTCAAGAGCGGATAATTTACACCTCTTTTCAACAATTAGACTCTCTACTAAGCATAGCACCAAAAGAAACAATCATCTTCATTCATACGGATTGGTGCAGCTACTGCAGAAAAATGAAAAGAGAAGTCTTTTCAAAAAAAGAAATCTATGACCGCTTAAACAAAGATTATTATCTAGTTGAATTTGATGCGGAGACGGTTGAGGACATCACTTTCGATCAGCAAGTATGGAAATCAAAAACTCCCCAAAAAAATACCGGACAATATCATCCCTTAGCCTTACTCTTGTTAACCAACCAAAAGATGGTTTTCCCGAGTCTCCTGCGTTATGATCAAACATTTAAATTAAAAAGTATTAAGCAAAAATATCTAAGCCCAAAAGAGTTAGCGAATTTTTTAAGATAATTTAACATCTCGCTGTAGCGAAACCGAAAAACATAACGTTTTAGTGGTAATATAAGATACAATTTAAAAAATTATGAAAAAATTTACGAAATTTTTAATGGCATTTTTATGCATGGGGATAGTTTTTGCTTCCTGTAACAAAAATGATTTTGATTATGAGAAAGCTGAAAGAGAGCAAATTGAAAAAGCAAGATTAGAAAAAGTACGCAGAGATTCATTAAAAAGAATACAAGCTCCTTTATTAGAGCAATATGCAAAAACCAAATGGGGAGATAATGCTAAATACTCTGATTCAACTGGAATCTGGTATAAAGTAGATTTAGCGGCTGGAAATGAAACTCCTTACGTATATAAAGGAACTGTTAACGGTTACGGACAAGCTGGACTAGCTTCTTGGGCTGCAACCTTAAATTTTAAAGGTGAATTAATGGATGGTACAGTTTTTGATCAAAATAGTGAAGGAATTCCTGCAGTCTATACAGATATTACTAAAGCAATTAATATCTATAAACAAGCATGGGTTCAAGCATTTATACCTACCATTGTGAATATCCAAGGGAAAGATATCAGATTCGAAGGATTACTACCAAAAGGGCTGCAGAAAAATGATAAAATCAGTTTTATTTCACCATCTTACTTTACTTTTGATCAAGAAGAGTATAAAACCGGAAGTACAAAGGTCACTGTTCCTAAAAACACTCCAGTAGTTTACACAATCGAATTAAAAACTATTGGCAATACTGGTTCGTAATTAATACAAATCAATAATAGCATAGAAAAAGGTCCTTTACATCGTGATGTAAAGGACCTTTTTACAATATAACTTCTTTGAGTAAAATTATTGTCACCAATAAAAAGACAAAACTCTGCAAAATAAAAAGTTCTACTACACTTTACTTCCTTTAAAATTCTTTTGTACCTTGTAGCACATCTAAACAATTGAACGTTTTAACCGGTATAATAACAGTAATAAGTAAAGAAATTTATGAAAAATTTTACAAAAATCTTTTTTGGAATGTTGGCAATGATTATTGCTTTGGCATCTTGTAGTAAATCAGACGACTTTTCAAAATTAGCGGAAGAACAAAGAATTAAAGATTCTATCGAAAATGCGAGAATCCAAAATTTACTAAAAGAACAGGCTCCTCAGTTGAAATCATTTGCTATCAAAAACTTCACGAATCCCAAATTAGATACAGCAACAGGTATCTGGTATGATCTGATTGCTGAAGGTGATGATGCTTCATACGCTTATCAAATCAGTTCCGGTGGATACCTGATGTATCCTACAGCAGTAGTAAATTACAAAGTTAATTTACTGAACGGCGCAGATAAAGGAACTCTTGTTGATGAATCTAAAGAGGGTAGCCCAGCAACATTTACGATAAATAGAGACCGTATTATCTTATTCTGGCAGTTCGCTTTTTTTCCAAAAAAATTATCTTTTCAAGGGAAGGAAGTAAATATCGGTGGATTAACTGTAAAAGGACTTAAAAAAGGAAGTAAAATAAAAGCTGTAGCACCATCTCCATTCGGTTATGATCAAGTTGCAAAAGATAAAGTTCCAGCAAACTCTCCACTATATTCTGAAATTGAAGTTGTTTCAATTAGCAATTAAATGGCGTTTGGGAGATTTATTTCTTCTAAAATTTTAAACGAATACACGATGCAGGATCTTTACTTACGTAAAGATCCTGTTTGTTTTTAATTCACTATCAAAAACTAAAATAAAAAAACAATAGTATCAAAAAGTAGTCTAAAAAACTTCTTATCTTGCTCTTCATATCAGTATACCATTCAAAACAAAGACGCAAAAATGAAAATAGCTTTAGCCCAGTTAAATTATCATATCGGCAACTTCAGTTCCAACACAGCAAAAATTATTACTGCTATTGAAAATGCAAGAGCACAGCAAGCTGAAATTATTGTTTTTTCTGAATTAGCAATTGGCGGCTACCCAGCAAAGGATCTTTTGCAAAATACAACATTCTTAAAACAGTGTAACGAATCTATTACTACCATTGCATCACATTGCCAAGATATTTTATGCATTATCGGAGCGCCTATCCCCAATACAGATCCAGAAGGTAAAGCGCTATACAATGCTGCAGTTTGTTTAGAAAATGGAAAGATTACACACATTAGTAAAAAAGGACTACTTCCTAACTATGACGTTTTTGACGAATATCGTTACTTTGAACCTAGCAGAAAATTCGCATGTCTCACCTATAAAAAAACAAAAATAGCATTGACCATTTGTGAAGATTTGTGGGATGACGATCAAGGAAATAATTCCTATGTTGGTGACCCCATGAGCGAATTACTTCAAGAAAACCCAGATTTGCTGATCAATATTGCAGCTTCGCCTTTTTCTTATGTCCATTATCAAGATCGTGTTGCTGTTTTGAAAGCACAAGTGGCAAAAGCAAAACGTCCGCTCATCTATGTCAACCAAGTTGGCGCACATATGGATATAATTTTTGACGGAAGATCATTGGCTATTGATGAAAATGGAGCAATTTGCTGTGAATTAAAAAAATTCGAAGAAGATTTACAGATTATAGAATATAGAGATCAAACCATAAAAGCGACAACAGCATTTACGGTACCCCAAGATCAGCAAATAGCACTGATTCACGATGCCCTGCTATTAGGTTTACGTGATTATTTTCACAAATCTGGTTTCAAAAAAGCAGTCTTAGGCCTTTCCGGTGGATTAGATTCAGCACTAGTTGCCGCATTAGCCTGTGAAGCATTAGGTTCAGAAAATGTACTTGCAATATTGCTTCCTTCTATTTATTCATCCGACCATTCCATTCAAGACGCATTAGATCTCGTAAAAAACACCAATTGCGTACATCATATCATTCCAATAAAAGATATTACACAGGCCTACGAAACAACATTAGCTCCCTTTTTTGAAGGGCAACAAGCGGGTGTTGCCGAAGAAAATATCCAGGCACGTACCAGAGGTACGTTATTAATGGCAATTTCCAACAAATTTGGTCATATCGTTTTAAATACTTCAAATAAAAGTGAAGCAGCGGTAGGTTATGGCACCTTATATGGAGATATGGCAGGATCGATTTCAGTAATAGGAGACGTATATAAATCAAAGGCCTATGATCTCGCCCAATACATTAACCGAAATAAGGAAATTATCCCATCTAATACAATTGAAAAAGCACCTTCTGCAGAATTAAGACCCGATCAAAAGGATTCAGATTCCTTACCACCATATGATTTATTGGATGAAATATTATTCCTATATATCGAAAAACAAAAATCAAAAGAGGAAATTTTAGCTCAAGGTTATGATCTTAATATTGTTGAAAAAATTATAAAACTAGTTAATAATGCCGAATTTAAAAGATTTCAGGCTCCTCCAATACTGCGCATTAGTCCAAAAGCTTTTGGTCCAGGCCGTTCGATGCCATTAGTTGCCTTTTATCAATAATTTTTTTTACTGATATAATTAAACTTTTAACATTTACATTTGTCTAACACTAAGAAAATAATATAAATCCTATTGGTCATGAAAAAAATAATTTATTTCCTATTTGCAAGTCTAATTCTTGCATCTTGTGCCTCATATCAATATAATACGATGCGCGACGAAAAAGTAGATTTTTCGCAATATCGTACTTATGGCTGGTTGCCACCTGTCGATTCATTATCAAAATCATATTTTGATAATGATATTGCAAGAACAAATATATTAGACGCGAGCAACAGTGAATTACAAGCAAGGGGCTTATCTTACAGTAAGGATAATCCAGATTTGTTATTTCGTTATATAACAATTGTCAATAACAAAAGTCGTTTAGTATATGGATCCTCATATGCTTATGGAGGTCCATGGGGTTGGTACAGACCGTGGTTTTCTCCTTATTATGGTTATTATTCAACATATCCTGTAGCCAAAGAACGTTACCGCTACGCGCACTTAATCATAGAAGCTGTAGATCGTAAAACAAATAAAGTTGTTTGGCAAGCACGTGGATCTGGCGAAGTTAATAGTCCAGAAAAAGCGGCAACTAATGTTGCGAAGGTTGTTAAAGGAGTATTTAAACAATATCCTCTAACCCTAAAAAAATAACACTGTAATCGTGATCAAAAGTATTAAAGCCATGAGTTTTCTCATGGCTTTTTTCATAATATAATATATGCTTTTATATAGAAGCTCGAATCTTGATATTAAATGGGACTTCAAGCCGATCTTTGGAGTTATTTTTAATGAGATTTGCCGCCATCCTACCCATTGTTTCAAAATCAGTTGATATGGTTGTAATCCCATTCAAAATAAATTTCTTTAGCGGCGTTTCATTATATGAAATAACACCAATATCTTTACCTATCACCAGATTTTTTTGTTGGATCTTATTCAGTAGTTTTACTAGATCATCTTCGATAATATTGATATAACAAGTCCCTATTACGACTTTTTCTTTATTCAATTCCGATACCAGCTCATGATCAAAAGCATACTGCTGACAAAATTTATAAAAACCCTTTATAATTGCTTTTGGAAAATCACTATGATCGGGAAAAACCAATTTTATCATTTTATATTTACTTAAAACTTCGCTCGCTTTTTCCAATGCTAAGTAAATATCCTGTTCATAATTCTCATAAACCGCTGGAAAATCACCGGGTACATCATCTATAAATCGTCCTAATAACATTAATTTATCACTTGGTATTCTACGAATAATATCCGGCGCTTTATCTCGTCCCTCCCTAAAATGCGGAAATAGTACATAATAGTCATATGTTTTGGTCAGATTCGCTAATAGGTTCTTGAGATGAGAAAGGTCTGAATTATAGACAAATAAATCCAGATCAGCAAAATCTCCTAATTCCTTAGCAAATGAATCATACACTATTTTTTTGTGAACACTCAATTTATTCAGAAACAGTGCAATTTTACATTTGGATTGAATATCTGTTTTATTGACATAGTATCCCTTACCTGGATTTGATGCAATAATTTCATGCTTTTTTAAATAGCGATAAGCCTTTTCAACCGTGTCTCTAGATATTTCAAGATAAGCACTGGATTCATTAATTGATGGAAGCATTTCACTCTTCTTAAGCCTCTCATTTTTTACTGCATCAATGATAGTATTCGCCAATTGGAGATATTTGGGAGTTGCTGAAAAATCACTAATCTCCAGTGTCATTAGAAACTGAGCAGTTGAATTGGTCATTTTAAAATTTAGATTAATCACTAAAATAACAATTAATTAGCATAAAATTTTAAAAAAGTTAAACTCAAAGACCATTCATATTTTTAATATTTCACTTTTTTAAATATTTGTTACTCTGTACCATAACAGCATAGGATCAAAATTATGGTCAATAGTCTTAAACGTAGTCTAGTAAAAAATCTGTTACCCAATTGATGAAGAGTTAAAAACCTGTAAGCTCGTTTACCTAATCACTTTTAAAAAAGAATTGTTTTTTTTAAAGGCTTTTCACGCTCTCCTTTTAAAAACCCTTTATGATTAAGAAAATGGGCAAGTGATTACAGTCGCCCATTTTTATTCACAGCTCAGATCTTAAACAATTAAAATTTCATTTATTTCTAAAATACCGCAATGCAATAAGGTCATTCGGTATCGCCAGTTCATTCCAATGGTCATGGATAGCTAGCGCTGCGCCCAATGCTGTTGCCTGAGCCATTGAGGCACCAAAAACTTCGACTTCAGGAAATTCTTGTGCCAGAAGACTCATATAAATATGGTTCTTACTAAAGCCACCATCTACAAATATTCTAGAGATCTTATTAGCATCTAAAACTAGTTTTGTTGATTCCACCTGGACTTTGATGAGGTGTAAAATTAAACTATGGTAAGCTTCTTCATAATTATGGAAACGATCAAGCTCAATCTTCGAAAATGCTTCTAAATCCACAACTACAGGCTCTTTCATTAATTTTTCTATGATCCGTCTATTAAGCTGAAGATTACGAAACTTTGCTGTAGTAACATAAAAGAAATCAGCAATTCGCTTAGATTGCAGTTCATGCTCATAGCCTGCAAATAACCTCGAAGCCTTCACTGGCTTTCCCAAATAAGATTGATAAAACAAACAATCCTTTTTTAATTCACAAGAAGTTAGAGCACTATTGTTAAATGGATTAAACGAAATACACCAAGTTCCCGTAGATATCAATACAAATGGTTCATCAAAATTGAATAAATAAGGAATTAACGCCGAAGAACTATCATGAAGCCCCGCCCCTACTCTAAAAGAACTACCCGGAAAAGCACCATCAAAAACTTCATCTCCTTCAACAATTGGAGCTAAAACCTTTGTAATACCCTCATCTTGAACCCATTTATGATACTCGTTTTTTTCAAAATCCCATAAAGCAGTATGACAACCGATGCTGGTCATATCTGAGTAGAATTTTCCAGAAACTAGAAAACTTAAATATTGGGGCAAATGCAAAGCAAAATTGACATGTTTATAAATTTCTGGATGTTCCTTTTTTAATCTAAGAATTTGAAAACCCGAATTTAAACTCCCTAAAGTTGGCGATGAAGTCATTAAAGAAAAATGCTCCTCTCCTCCGTACTTATTATGCAGTTCTTGTTGAATAGTAACTGGAAACTTTTTTAGATAATTGTATAAAGGAGTCAAGGGTCTACCCCTTTCATCAAGATATACAAAGCTAGCCCCATATGATGTAAAATTAATCGCTTTAATTTCAAATTCATTTTTTCTAAATACCTCATGAAGTGAATCAAAAACCGATAATCTAAGACTTTCAAGATTTTCACACGGATCTCCGTCCTCATCCTTTGTTTCTAAAAATCTGGCAGAGCGTTCAAATACGATCTGGTAATTAGAATCAAATAGAAAAAGCTTTTTATTGGTTTTACCAACATCGAAAATAGCAATTACAGGAATTTTATCGTTATTCATTCTTAAAACTTTATAATCCAGTTGCAATAGTTTGTAAACCTCGCTCTGCAATCAACTTATCACGTAATTTTTCCTCCTCAAATAATAATACTGGATTTAAAGCGGCACCACTCCTCAACCTAGATTCAGCAACCAATGGCCTTACATCCGTACGAAATGCATCTTGAAGAATTTCTTGTGATTTTACAACATCATTCGCTTGTTGAGCCGCCTTGAGTGCAATACGATCGATAAGTAATGCTTGTGCATAAGCAATTTTAATGGCTTCAACAGATTGCAATAAGTCCACTAAAGGATCTTTAAGATTATGTGAGGCATCAATCATCCAGCCTAAACCTGTAGCGTGTTCCATTCCATTCAGATCCATTCCATAAATTAATTCATTAAAAATCAGAAAAAGCTGATAGGGCTTAATACTCCCCGCTGTTAAATCATCATCGGCGTATTTACTATCATTAAAATGAAAACCGCCCAGCTTTCCCTCCATTAACAACAATGATACAATCTGTTCAATATTAGCATTTGGTAAATGGTGTCCCAAATCCACTAATGTATATGCTTTAGGCCCCAGCTTATTTGCCAATAGTAGAGACTGCCCCCAATCTCCAATGGTCATCGAATAAAAATAAGGTTCGAAAGCTTTATACTCGATAAACAATTTCCAATCCTCGGGTAAGTGTTTATAGATTTCCTGCAAGCTGGATAACGTATTCTGAAAAGCCTCACGGAAATTCAATTGACCGGGAAAAGATGAACCATCAGCTAACCAAACAGTCAAAGCCTTTGAACCGAGAGCTTTTCCATAATTGATAACCTCTATATTATGATCAATAGCCTGCTTGCGAACCTTAGGATCGACATGATGCAAAGATCCATACTTATAACTATGTTCCTGCTGTGGTTGATCTTGAAAAGTATTGGAATTAACAGCATCGAACGTGATATTTAAAGAACGTGCCAATTCTTTCATTCTTGCGGTGTCTTCTGGAATATCCCAAGGTATATGTAAGGAAATAGCTCCGCTAGATTTATTAAGAGCATGTAGCAGACCAACATCTTCAAACTTTTGCTCCAAACTCCCTGGCTCGCCAGGGCCAGAAAAACGTCCGAAGCGTGTACCACCTGTCCCTAATGCCCAACTTGGTATTCCGATCTGAAATTTCTGAAGTTTAGCAATAAGCTCCTCAACATCATCAATATCTTGGGAAATAAATTCAAATGCTCGATTATGTTTTTTTTCTAATTTATTATTGTGCTTTTCTATCAATTGTTGATCTAAAATCATATCAAAAATGGTTATTGGTTAAAATTTACTTAGATACAGCATGTACTTTCTTTTCATCACCTAAAAACTAAGATATAAAACCTACCTTAAAAAAGCCATTGCCACTCCCCCATCAACGTTTAAAATATTACCTGTAGATTTGTTTAGTAAGCCACCAACATGTGCAAAACAAGCATTTGCAATGTCTTCTGGTAGAATAATCTCATTTAACAAAGTACGCTTTGCATAGTACGCCGGTAACTCCTCGATCTTTATACCGTATGCCTTAGCACGACCTGCGGCCCATCCACCTGCCCAAATATTACTATCAGAAATTACAGCATCCGGATTCACTACATTTACTCGAATTTTTGCTGCCCCTAATTCAGCGGCACTTAAACGGCTCATGTGCAATTGAGCCCCCTTTGCACTACCGTAACCAATATTATTTGGACCACTTACTAAAGCATTTTTACTTACAATATTGACTATATCACCACCGATATTTTGTGCTTTTAAAATAGCTGTTGATGCCTGAGTTACCAGAAACTGACCTTTAACTAAAACATCATATAAAAGATCCCAATCTTCTTGCGTATGGTCCTCGATCGTTTTAGAAATGGATAACCCCGCATTATTAACGACAATGTCAATCCCACCAAAAGCTAGTACAGCATCATTGAGCGCATGTTTTATCTGTTCCTCATTAGTGACATCGAGCAATGTCGTCATAACCGCATCTCTACCAAACGCTTCTACAAATTCTTCCTCGCATGATGCAAGCCGATCAGCATTGATATCATTTAACACAACAACAGCACCTTCTTGCGCCATCTTCCTTGCAATCGCCTTTCCAATCCCACCACCACTACCCGTTACGAGTACAATCTTACCTGATAATGCTTTTGATTTTGGCATACGTTGTAATTTTGCCTCTTCCAATAGCCAGTATTCAATATCAAAAGCTTCCTGACGTGGCAAAGCAGTATATTCACTTACCGCTTCAGCACCCTTCATTACATTAATTGCATTAATATAAAATTCAGCAGCCACACGAGCAGTTTGTTTATCCTTTGCAAACGAGAACAATCCAACACCGGGATATAAAACAATAACGGGGTTTTTATCCCGAATAGCAGGGCTATTTTCATGTTTACAACTGTCATAATACTGTTCATACATCGCTCGATATCCTGCAAACAAAGGCTCCAATTTTCTTTTAACCTCCACTACATTGTCTAAACATTCAGATTTATCTAAATTTAGTACTAAGGGCTGGATTTTAGTTCTTAAAAAATGATCCGGACAGCTTGTCCCTAATGGTACTAATCGATCCAGATCGTTTGAATTGATAAATTCTAAAACACGTTCATCGTCTGTAAAATGTCCGATCATATGGCGTTCACTTGAGCAAAATCCTCGCAAAATAGGAGCTAATTTTACGACTTGCGCATTTCTTTCTGCTTTACTAAGACTTACCATTTTCTGGCTGCCAAACACGTTATTCTTCTTACCATAACTTTGTTCAAGGTAGGTGGCACAAGTCTCAATAACATCCAAAGAATTAATATAACAATCGTAAGCAGTGTCTCCCCAAGTAAACAAGCCATGAGATCCCAACATAATACCCTTGATATCAGGATTTGCTTCTAAACAGGCTTTTAATTGTAAGCCTAAATCAAAACCAGGACGTTGCCAATCAACCCAACCGATCGATCCTTTGAACAATTCAGCAGTTATCCTTTTCCCATCTTTAGAAGCTGCGATTGCAATTGCGGCATCTGGATGTAAATGGTCAATATGCTTAAATGGTAAAAATCCGTGCAAGGGTGTATCAATAGAAGGCGCCTTAGAGCTTAAATCAAAAATACAATGATTAAATAGTGCGACCATTTCATCCTCATATTCGATTCCTCTATACACATTTTCAAGATTACGTAAGCGCTGAAGATATAATGCTGCAAGCCCTGACTTCTTCAGCGTGCCGATATCTCCGCCAGACCCCTTTATCCACATGACTTCAACACTTTCATCAGTAAGCGGATCTTTCTCCAAAACTTTACAAGAAGTATTCCCACCTCCATAATTAGTAATTCTTAGATCGGCGCCTAGAATATTTGAACGATATAATAATAAAGCAACTTCATCACCTTGCAATGATTGCGCTATTTTATCGTCCCACAAATAATTTACATGTTTGTATGTTTTCACTGCTATATATATTAAATTAATTTTCTAAAGTTCTTGCAAACCCTACGACACAAATAGAAATTATGATTGTCGCTATGCCTGCAATTATAGATCGATATGCCATTCTATTCACGCCCTTCCACTCATTTAATATAATTCCCCAAGCATTTGAAATTAAAATAATGAACGCCATGTGAAGAATCCAAGAACTGGCACCATTACCCAATCGACTCTCACCCATACCATAAAAAAAGAACTGTAAATACCACATTGTACCTGCCAAAGCACAAAAAAGTAAATTCTTGACTTTTGGTACATTGGATTTAGTATAGTCTGAAAAAGTTCTATTTTTAATTAGGAGATAGACGCACCATATAAAATTTGTAGTAAAACCTCCCCAAAGGATAATGATATAAGTCACATTATTTTGATAAAGAAATTCTCCACTGTTCGAATTACTATTTTTCCATATGGAATTTGCAACATTAGCAAGCGGTTTACCTGCTTCGATACCAAAATTGAAACAAGCACTAAGTACACCAGAAATGATCGCAACGATAATACCCAGAGTAAAATTGTAATCAGTCCTTGCGTCCTTAGAAAGAGTCGCAAGACTTTTCTCTTTTGAAACACCTGCCCGACCGCACAGCACAACACCCATTAGACATATTAATAAACCTATCAATATGCAAGTTCCAGATTGAGTCGTAAAAAAATAGTTGACTCCATGTTTACCCACTGTGGGGTAAAAAAAATAATAAAGACTTGGCATCAGCGAACCAAAGACCATACTTAAGCCCAAAATAATACTGCTACCTAAGGAAACACCAAGATAACGTATCCCTAGACCATAGGTAAGTCCACCTATACCCCATAACAATCCAAATAAAAAAGTATAATATAAAGTAGCTGCCTGGGCATTGCTGATAATCTCCCAAAAATTAGGAATAGTTAACCATGCTGCAAATGGTGGTACAATAATCCAAGAAAATAGACCACCTAGGATCCACATGGATTCCCATGACCATCCTTCAACTTTCTTATAAGGCACATAAAAACTTCCTGACGCAAAACCGCCAATGAAATGAAATAAAACTCCGAAAACAGCATTCATATTTATCTTTTTAGGTATTGTACATAAACTAAATTACAAGATTAAAATAGGTAAACTGTTATGGACTGTTATGCATAAATACAGAGATTATAGCCAACAGGTATTTCATGATTTAGAAGCAAAAGGTCAATTTTCATTGTGTGGAAAATTGACCTTTTGCATATTATTATAAAGTAATAAAACTAGATTATTTATATCCTAAATTTTGTTTAAGCCCTTCCCCTTCTTTGTTATTTAATTGAATTTCACTCAAAGGGATTGGAAGTAAAATATTGTAATCTTGAAAACCACTGATGATTTTATTTGCAGGTCCCTGATCACTATTTAAAGCAATACGTTCTTTGAGTTTATTTGTTCTCACCAAAGTCATTCTACGATTTTCTTCTGAAATCAACTCACGGGCACGTTCATCAAGAATAAAATCGATCGTCATGTTTGATGCGAGAACCCTTCCTAGAGCGTTGTTTCCAGATTGACCACGAGCCTCTTTAAAAGAACGGTCTCTCAACTTATTGATATCATCAGCCGCACCACCTAGGTTATTTTGTCTCAGACGTGCCTCTGCCCTTAATAGATACGTTTCTCCAAACCGCATGACCGGCCAATCTTTGACCAATGCATAGCCAAAATCATCCAGCGGATCATAACCACCCCACTTAGTTGGGAAAGGATACCATACCTCCAAACTGTCTGTACGAAAAGGAATAACTTTATCACCAGTTTTTATAGTCACATTTCTAACCCCTGCACCTTTAACAACACGATAACCATCGGCATCCAGACCGATTTCTGTACTCCATGGTGTTACCACAGCATTGTTGACGGTCATATTAGGTCGATTATAATTTGTAGTACGACGGATATTATAATTGCTATTCCGGATATCACCCTGAAGTCCTTTCCAAACCGTATACTTCATAAAATTGCTCAATCTCAAACGCCCATTACCTCTTCCACCAAGAGAATCCGCGTTTACCATGCCATCCCATTTATGATAGGAAGGTTGCCATACACGACGGTGCTGCGGGTTATCGATAGTTCCACCGTTCACTTCGCGATTAAATTCAACTTCAAAAGTCCATATGGCTTCGGTATTTCCTTGAGCGCGGCGCATATTGCCCTGTCTAAACATATCTCGAAAAGCATCGCCACCCTCATTTAAGTATTTACCATATCGGGTATCAATTAATTTATAACTGCCGCTTTCAATGATGGCTGTTGCCATGGCTTCTGCTTTAGCAAAATAAGCAGGATCTCTCATGCCCATTCGAAGATAAACTTCAGCAGCCAATTGTCTTGCCATATCTTTATTGATCCGGCTTGGAGCAACGGCTTGTCCAACATTAGCCAATTCCTTAGCCGCATATTCCAGATCTTCAACAATCACTTTGTCCACTTCTACAGTAGAATTTCGTACATAATTGAACGTTGGAACTTTAATAGAAGTGGTCAACAAAGGCACATCGCCCCATAGCGTGACCAACATATGATAAGCATAAGCCCTAAAAAATCTTGCTTCTGCTGCTGCCTTTGGATTATTTCCCCCTACAGCTTCAATAATGCTATTTGCATTATTAATAAACTCGTAACACTTTTGCCATAAGTAGCTTACTCCCCCATTTTCTGGATTGAGATCGGCATATTGAAAAAAAGCATTTTCCACACCTTCCGTAGAACCAGCATTTGCGATATCAGTACCGATCTGCCAACACGACAAAAATCCTTGACGGCCACTATATCCCCATAATTGTCCGAAAGTTGCATGCAAACCTAAAACTCTATTTTCTATTGTTGATGGATCACTATTTCCAGCTTCGTAACTAGAATAGGGTTTCTCTTCCAGAAAATTCTTACTACAAGATGCAGAACCTAACAAAAAGACAGCAACTACAGGTAATAACTTATTTTGAATATTCATTGTTTTTTTCATCAGTATATATTATTTATTAGCGATGATGAAGCTATCATGAGCAGTATTCATCTTTCTTTGTGCACATTTACTCATGATGGTTTCATGATTTCATTAAAAGGTTAAATTAAATCCAAGTACATAAGTGCGAACCATCGGATAATTCAGGTTATCATTTGCAGATCCACGGGTGATATCTCGAGCTTCAGGATCCCAACCGATCCAATTGGTCCACGTATATAGGTTTCGACCGCTTACATAAATCGTAGCACCATTAATGCCTAATTTATTGAATGTATGCTGCGGCATGTTATAACTTATTGTCACATCTTTCAACCGCGTAAAACTTGCATTTGATGGAAATCCATAACCATATACATTGGAACGGTTACTCAAGGAACGCCACTCGTTACTTTTATTTTCAGGAGTCCAATAGCCCAATTCTGCTGGTGTACTTTTTCGTCCCATTTCATCTGCTGCCGAACCGATCTGTGGATTATTGAGTAGTGCACCTTGAACCGTGTTTATAAAAACATTTAAAGTAAACGCTTTATATCCGAACGTATTGGTAAGTCCAGCGGTCCATTTCGGAGCAGTTTGTCCCAATACTGATCGATCACCTTCGTTGATCAGACCATCACCATTTAGATCGGCCAATTTTAAACTTCCTGCTTCTGCACGTTCATCCCATCCTTTATTAGCTCCTGCTTTTATTTCCTCTTCCTGCCAGATCCCCACTTTGGTAAAATCATAGATGATACCGAGTGGATGCCCGATCAGCCATCGATTTCCCAGATCCTCCTTACCATCACCATAAACTTCTACAATCTTATTTTTATTTCGGGAGAATACTACTGTACTAGACCAATTAAAATCATCTTTAATGATATTTTTAGTATTCAATGTCAGGTCTATACCTGTATTAGCAATCTTTCCAATATTAAAAAACACATCTTCAAAACCCGTAAGCCTTGGAAGGCGCTGTTTTAAAAGCATATCATAAGAGTTGGTCTTATAGACATCGATACTTCCACTTATTCTGTTTTTAAATAACCCGAAGTCAACCCCTGTATTGAATCCCTTTGTTTTTTCCCACTGTAGATTATCATTCCCCATTAGTGGCCTTATGTTTAATGCCGTATTGGATAAGCCATTCATTGAGATCGTACTTGCGTTCATCAACGAAAGAGTTGCATACAGTGGAATAGCTTCATTTCCAGAAATACCATAGGATATCCTCCATTTTAGATTGTCCACCACATCTTTAGCACCATTCATGAACGATTCATTATGTATATTCCAAGCTGCTGCTGCAGATGGGAATACACCATACTTATTGTTTTTACCGAAAATAGAAGCTCCATCCCGACGAACGGTTGCTGTAAATAAATAACGGCTATCATAAGAATAGTTTAATCTTCCCATTTGAGAAATAGAGCGGTACAAGTCGGCTTGGGAAAATACTTTCTGTGTAGCAGCAGCACCTAGATTACCCCATTCCAGGGCATCATTAGGAAATACTTCTCCCGTAGCAATAGCTTGTTGCCAATATTTACTTTTTGAGGCATACAATCCTGTGAAATCAAGATGATGCTTACCAAAATCCTTGCTATAGGTTATTATATTTTCTACTGTATAAGACTGAGATTCACTGTTGGTGATACGGCCCATTCCGGCAAAATTATAAACACTCTCACCTTCATATTCATTATTACGAACAGGAACGTAAGAATATCCGGCGTTGAGTTTGTATTTTAGACCAGCCAGCGGTTTGTAAAGCTCCCCAAAATTAAGATCTGCATAACCATTTAAGGAGATATTAAATTGACGACGTTCTGGATTTAATGTCGTTGGCAAAAGTGGATTGGTCCAAAGTTGTTCCGAATACATCGGAAACTGTGTTAGCGAACCATCATCATTATACATTTTAGCATAAGGGCTCATTGCTGCTGCTTGTAATAAACTGGCACGACCACCGTCTTTATTATGTGCAACGATAAAAGAAGATGTACCTACCGATAAATATTTCGTTGGTTTAAAATCAGTATTGGTCCGAAATGAATACCGCTTATAATTATAACCTAAAAGTACACCCTTTTGATCCAGATAATCTCCAGAAACAAAGTACTTGGCATTCTCACTTCCTCCCGATAAACTGACATTATGATTCTGGATCACACCTGTCTGCATCACCGCATCCAACCAATCTGTGGTCACACCATTGGTATAATTATCAAATTCAAACTGATTGCGCACTGGGCCACCATTATATAGCGTACCATTATTAATGCGGGCATATTCAGCATAACGTTTTAAAAGCTCTTCGCCAGACACCGGTTTAAGGATATGCGCGACATTCTCGACTCCGCCATATCCACTATAACGAATGCGGGGAGTTCCAGATGTACCGCGTTTTGTAGTGATCAAAATAACACCATTAGAACCGTTCACACCATAAATCGCAACAGCTGATGGATCTTTTAATATTTCGACCGACTCAATATCATTGGGATTGATATCATTAATAGAGCCATCAGTCCTTGATAAAGGAATGCCATCAACAACAAGATAAGGCTCTGATGTTGCAGTGATCGAATTTTTACCACGAACTTGAACAGATGGTGCATCTCCAGGAATAGAAGATGCCTGTGAAACAGTCACATTTGATACTGCTCCTTGTATGGCCTGCATAACATTTGTTACCGGAATTTTTGATAATCGATCTTTTGGCACTGATGCCACAGAACCCGTAACATCCGATCTCTTTTGTGTTCCGTATCCGACAACAACTAATTCGTCAAGTACATTTTCAAATGGAACAAGCGTAACATCAACAACTCCCCCCTGAGGTACAATAACCTCCTTTTCCTGATATCCGACCGAGGAAATGATCAAAGTATTTCCGGGATTAGCTTGAATGGTAAAGCTACCGACGGTATTTGTTTGTGTACTGACCGAACTTCCTTTTACTTTAACGGTAATGTTGCTTATGGTTTTTCCTGTAGAAGAGTCTCGAATAGTTCCCTTTATGGAAGTTGCTTGACCATAAGTAGTCATCGCTATTAAAAATAAACTGTTTAATAGCAAGGTGCTTTTTGCGTATTTATTGCAATAGTGGGTTAACATAATTTACAATTGGTTTTTAGATTAGAATTACTATTTTATTCCATTTATTATAGGACCATACCTTTATCCTATAATCCCCCTAAAGGTTGATTTCAACTTGATCCCATCATCGTATAGTTTATATTTTTGTTTATAATTGGTACTTAGCAAACTCAAGAAGATCGTTCGCTAAAATTCCATTGGTTAGGAAGAGAAGCACTCTTGTTGCGCTATTTTCCAATTCCCTCTAGGTCAAAATTATAGCGGATTCGCTTATAAACGGTTTGAAATCGATTCAATAAGGTTGAAAATCTATTCAGGAGTCATAATAATTCACTAAAACTCAATAAAAAGCAAAAACCATTTTATTTACGAGATGCCTTGGGGACATTTTAAATAAAATGGTTTTAAAAATTTTGTTGCGATATATACTAGCTCTTGCGCAGTAGCATTATCTCTTTTCTCTAAATACTTAAAATAGATTCTTAACCATAACGACCTTCAATATAGACCATTATATTCACCATTACACTTTTCACTTGCAAAATATTGATAAGGTTATTATTGTTGATCTGTGGATATCAAATTCAAGGCTTGATAACGACCATTTTTCCTACTAATTCCTACTTGATTCAGCTTTGGGTTCAATTTTTTTATTGGGAATAATTCATCATTAGTCCATTTTTCGCCCGATTTTTTCCATAACATAAGTGTCGCAAACAATTGCTTTTGATTTGCAATTGTGTTTGCTTTTAAATTCAGGACTTTACTCGTTTCAGAAACTGGGTTTAAACCTGCTGCACTTACTATCTCCACCTCTTCCCAGCCCTCAACAGGAACAACAGCTAACTGATACTGCCCATTGTCAATAATACTTGCTGTCCATTTTTTATATTTAATTTGATGCTCAACAATTACTCTATCTTCATATTGTGGCAATGCGTAGTGTCCCAACCGTAGCGCAATAGATTTTTGACTATATACCTGATCCACACGCAAGATTCCGTTAGGAAGTATAATATCTGCAAGTTGCAAGCTGATGGTAGAATTCGAAGCTAATACAGCGTCCCTGTAATAAATATCATCCTGATAGCCTATGAATTTATAACGGCGAAGTGACTCCCATTTATTCCCACCAATTTGAAACATATAGTTCATTGATACTTCACCGTTCTTTCCATCCGCTTGCCAAGGAAATGCACTATTATAAGCCAGTTTATTATAATTCTCCGTTCCCTGATAATAGCCGATAGTTTTACTATCACACCAAGCCCTGATCTCTGATGCCCCAATTCCAGCATAATCAGTAATCAAAATTTCAGCACCAGGAGCAAGCTTATTCAACACCTTCGCTTTTGGTATCTCGCTCTCCCAAGCACCTAAATTTTCATTTGATGTCCAAAATATATTATCGTCTGGAATGAGCAATCCTAAAAATATTTTACCCAACCAAAAAGCACTTCCCCTACAGCTGTATTCCTGCACGGCAGGTTCAAATGCACCATAAAAACCAAGTGTGGGAATACCTTCAGATAAAAAATCAGGCTGTTTCAGAAATTGTAGCAGTGTTCCTGATGCAATTCTTCTCATCCATCCATAATTGATACTTTGATCCTCAAGAAATCCCATCAGTGGAAAAGGAACAGCAGCTCCCATGCGATAGGCAATACTTCTCCCCCACATAATCATTTCGCCATCCTTACTGAACATATAAGGATAATGACCGACCATTTCTCTTAAATGAGTTCTGAACTTCTTCGCATAATCTGGATACAGCTCATCGCCATAATAGGTAGCCCATAAAGTTCCGTACATCTGATATCCCCACATACTATAATAATCATAATAAGGCTGATCATTATACCAACCATTCCCCTTATAATCAGATAAACATTTCTCCAACAATTCCTTTAAATAATCTTCACGTATCGAGTAACCTTTACTCTTAAAAAAGCTTAAAATCATGACATTAAAAAAACGCCAATTCATATCAATAGTAGGTCCGTTACCATAACTTAAGAGTGTATGCGCTAAAGTATCTTTTTTCTCCTGTGATAGCGGATCCCATAAAATTTCGGGAGCGGCCATAAGAGATACGGCCAAACCACCAAATTCAACAAGCTTTTGACTTGGTCCTCCTTTTTGGGGTAAAGGTGGAATGAAACTCGTCGAATTTGGATTCACTAATTGCGTGATCTGATGCCGGTAATAATCTGCAATCTTTAGACCACCAATTTCATAGTCGGGATTTTCCTTCATCAAAGGCAAAGCAATAAACAGAGTCCTACAAAGTCCTTCCAACCGTTCTGTTTCCGTATGAACGCCGTCTCTAGGATAACTACGTCCTAGTTGTTTAGGAAACTCCATCGGGCTATCCAGATTACTGACGTAACTAAAGGCCCCCTTTAAAAGATATTCGGCTGCATCTAACCAATGTTGACGGTTCATACCGGTATAGGGACTGAGATTCAGATCTGGATTTTTGACTTTAAAAACAGCATCTCTTGTCCCTTGTCCGAACATATCCATGGGATAGGATACAATGAATATGAAGCAGGACATAAACCCAAACATGTATTTTTTCATAATTAATGTTTGATTATATTTTTTATAGCCTCGAGACTAGGCGTCCATTCAATAACCCTGACCTTACTTGGACCAGATTCTAAAAGTCCTTCTCCATCCTTTTGATCAGTAGCTTGAACAAATAGTGATAATCGCCCCTTGTTTCGCCACATCTCAGTATCATAACTAGGTTCCCATGCTCCTAATGATTCGTTATTCAAATCAAATAGTTGATAATCGTTATCCGTCACCTTATTTAAGTTCAAGACAGAAGCTCGACCTAATCTTTCCTTATCCCGGAACAAGAGCATGACAGCAACCCTGTCTCCTTTCCCTTTAACCATTAATTGTGGTCTCGCTATAGGTATTTCTTTTGTTCCATGTCCACTCAAACTGAAAGACATTTTTCTAAAATCAAAAGAACGGACTTCCCAAGCACCTTTCCTATAATAAATAAGTTTATATTGAGGAATTGTAGAACCTGCAGCCCGCCAATAAGTCGCAATAAATGGATTCCCATCATCATCTGCAGCCATCGATGTTTGATTGATCAGTTCACTGTTTTGAGGAATATGCACCGCATATTCCGCTGTTGATTCCTGTATAGGTAATGTATATTGAGCTCCAGTAGTAGACTCCCAAGTGAGCCCTCCATCCTTAGAACAAGCATATGCCATATCATGATTACTGGCTACATCAGGACTTTCTCGCCATACCCAAGACAAATGTATCGTTCCTTGGTTGTCGACATATGCCTGCCAATAAGCATTTCGTTTCCCTTCTCCATCGATTAAATTACGATGCAGTCTAGTCCATTTTTTATTCTTGGGATCATAATTATTCATAACAAGATTTCCTGATCCAGAACCGCCATCACGATAAAGAAATAATAATGAACCATCAGGCATTTTAAAAAATTCAGGATAAGTCACATACTGTTCATCTTTCCCGATCATAGACTGCTCAGGTCCTAAGTCCAGTGTATGTGGCTGTTTTGTCCGAGCATATCGCAACTGACCATTATGATGATCCCAACAAACATGTAAATATCCATCTCCATCAATCATGATACTGATAATATTATGTGCATCCTGAGCTCTGCCCGAATATTCGGTAACCTGTAGCTGCCAGCTCTTCTCATTTAGTTTCCTCTTTCCCAATACCACTTGTCCTTTGTCGTTATAGTAGGCTATGTATTGAAACTGGGCGTCACTAACGAGAGAATTTTTTCGAAAAACAGCTGTGTTGACCGTATTCTTAGCCCAACCGTCTCCAACTTCCATGACCTGAAGCTGCTTGCTTTGCGAAAAACAGAAATTTAAGGAAAGGATAAGATAAAAATGAATTACTCCAACTGTACAAAATGTTATTAATCTCATGACTCTTATCTATTATTGAATAACCTTACTTTGATCTTTTTTCCAATCCTGTCCAGACCAAATACGCTTCGAACTCCATTCTTCTTCTTTGGAAGTCCAAAAACTATCCGTTTCAGAAAGTCCAAGAGGTAAAAAAATAGTACTGCATAAATATGGACTCCCCTGATTGTTATAAAAATCCCCTAATCCGGGCTGATCTCCATATAAACCAATCGTTAACCAGTTTTGATGGTAAGTTGATGGGCTTTCAAATGTTTTCTTCATAACGGCAGATAAAGCGGCGCGAACTTGTCCTTCCGTTAACTCTTTGGGTAATCTTTTTTTCAATGCCATGTCTGCCAGATGATGAAATGCTGCTCCACGATAAATTACTGACCGGCCCGATGGTGGAAAAGTCCCATCTGTATTAATCAACCTTTCCAATATAATGGCATATCGTTGGTTTCGTAATTTAATTTTTGCAAACATGCTATCATAATTTTTAGTCTTTTGCTCGATGACATCCATAATTCCGGATAAAAAAGGATGAATGACATAACTATTATAATAATCATATGCGTAATGAGGACCATCCATATACATCCCATCTCCAACATACCATTGTTCCAGTTGTTGTAAAGCATAATCCACTCGCATAACATCCCAACTTGTACTGTACTGGGCTAAAAAAGCTTCATTCATAGCAGAAAAAAGTAACCAATTGGAAAACACGGGTCTGAATTGACGTGTCGTTTTGATAGCCTCAATCAAATGACCTTGGGTTACAGGATCCAGATGATCCCATAACCAAGGACAACGCAAAAAAGCAACTGAAATAAATGAGGCATCCACTAATTGCTGCCCACCTAGATCAAAACGCATAAAATCATTTGCATTACTATCCAAGGCATTTTTTAAGGCTTGAATAGTCCAATTGCGATATTGTTTTCTCAATGCTTGCTCTTCTTCCGAACCATCATTCAAAGCCAACCAAGGCGATATTCCGCTTAAAACTCGACCTAATACCTCTACATATTGTACTTGAATGCGATGTTCTTTATTGTCAACTGCAACAGAAGTAATTTGAGGCATATTGATCTTTAAACTGTCATGAGCCAGACTACGCATAACCGGTCTTGCCATACGATCCATCTCCTTTAGCCAAAAGGCTCTTGAAGTTTCTTTCCATGCAATAGGATTTCTCTTCTGCCCATATGTAACAGCGGCGAAGCATATGAATATCCATAATGTCCATACATTTTTCATCATTACTCGCTTAAATATCTATACATTTCAACACCTGCCAATAAAAATGCTCCGACACCGAATGGCGATGTTGAATGGGCATCAACCACTTGACCCGGTATGGCCTTTTCTCCTATAGGCTGAATATAACCTACTTTTCCATCACGCTGTAAAGCAACAGTACTTAAATAATACCATCCTTTTTTTGCAGCACCCTCAAATTCGTTTTTGTTCAGAATACCATTATTAATGCCCCAAAGAAGTCCATAAGTAAAAAATGCCGTTCCACTGGATTCTTTACCGGGTGCATGTTCTGGATCCAGCATACTTCTCGTCCAGAAACCCTCCTTCTGTTGACACGCTACAATAGCATCGGCCATATCTTGAAAACGTTTTACATAATGTTTATAATGAGCATTGTCTTTGGGTAGATCTTGTAGCACTTTTGCTAATCCTGCAAATACCCAACCATCACCTCTTGCCCAAAAGTCTTTTTTTCCATGGGCAGTCTTATGTTTTGGATAAACGTATTTCGCATCCCTGTAATACAATTTTTCATCCTTATCATACATGATACCATCTGCATACTCCAAATATTCATGAAGTTTTTCTAAATAGAGCGGTTTTTTAGTTAAATTGTACATCTTAGTCATCACGGGCATAACCATGTACAGTCCATCTGCCCACCACCAGTAATCATGATGTTTGGAATGAATTTGGTAATTCATCACTTCTTGCGCTCGAGCTATCTTGTAAGCTTTAGGAGCGATATGATAAAGATCAATATACGTTTGAAAACAGATCTGCCAATCGCCAAATAACACATAGTCATCGGTCTCCCCATAGCTATATTTCCAATTCGCTTTATCAGTTGATTTTGCACCCTTCCATTCATTAAAATCTGCCCAATCTTCGGTATATTTTAAGAAGTTTTTATTTTTAAACTCTTTATAAAACTCGATATTACCACTGTGATAAGCGGCTTGATCCCAAAATGCCCAAACTTGAGGCTTATGATTGGTCTGCCAATATTGATTCGCAACATTCAATTGGGCCAAAACATCACTCTTTTTAAAGTCTTGTCCAAAGACGGAATAAGTAATCAGAAGAAAATAAACAAGAACGTATTTGTGCATATCTTAAAATTTTAAGGTTTAAAAAATCCAATCAACAGGGTTTACCAGATGTAAATATGATTGAAGATTGGTTATCCAAATCTAGATAAAATCAATACGGTCGATGTTTAATTTTAGTTTATTCAACATACAAAATGGGATCATTTTATGATTATAGCCATTGATTACATGTTTCTTTTGACTAAAAACGCATTTTTAAGGAGCTTTTGATAAAAAAGAGACACAAACAAGAAAGTAATCAATTTCTAAAATAAATGTTTATATTACATTTATTTTAAATAACATTCTATATCTTTAAAGAAGATACCAATTTGAATCTGACTTTTTGAACCATTTAGATGCTCAAGTAAGACGGAAAAAATGAGCTATTTAAAGCTAACCATTATTGATTAAGGAATTAAATTAAGTTTCCCTTTTTTCTTGTGTTATTTAATTCATTGGCTCTTTAGACAAAGTTGATGCAAAAGAGATATAAGTGAAGAACAAATTGTCGATCTGATTAGATTAAACCAATTGATTATGAAAAATACATATCAAACCTTCTTCTTCATTATATATTTACTTTTCCATATCCAAGTTAGTGGTCAACAAATGGGATTGAATCCCATTACCAAAAATAATGAATTACCCTCATTGACAATCAATCAAACTTGTCAGGATAAGGATGGGTATATCTGGTTTGCTTCTACACAGGGATTAAGCAGATATGACGCCTATAATATTTTAAATTTCAAATTGAAGACCAATGATGGTAAAACGGCTACCAACCAGAACATTAAAACACTAGTAGAATATCATAATTACCTCATTCTAGGTACAGAAAAAGGATTATATACATTAGAAAAAGAAAGCTATGTAATCAAACCCTTCAAAAATAACCTCCAATCTGCAACACGTATTACAACATTACTGATTGATAAAAAAAACAGATTATGGGTAGGATCAGACAATGGTATTGTGGTATATAACAAAGACTTATCCATTATCCAAAACTATCAAGATGGTCAAAATTCCATTTACAAAATACCACCGGGGACTGTTAATACCATATTTGAAGATAAAAAAGGCAATATTTGGGTAGCAATTTGGGAACAAGGGTTATTTAAATTAGATATACAAACAAATCAATTCGTTGCGTACCCAAAACTTGGAACACGTAACAATCCTTTTAAATTATTTGAAGATCATAATAAACAACTCTGGGTATGTACCTGGGGGGATGGGATTTATTTATTTAATCCAGACAACAGAAAGAATTTATATCAAGAAATAGAAATCAAAAACAAGCGTCGAAATATTGGAAAGGAAGATTTATTCTATAACATCGTTCAAGATCGGCATCGCAATTATATTTGGATACTTTCATTTTCTGGTATCTCTACTTTTCAATATATAGATGGTGCACTTCAAGAAGTAAATATGGCTCCCCATTTTGATCATACAACCAATATCTTCAATGATATTTATCAAGATAGATCAGGAACATTATGGTTGTCTATTGGTGGGAAAGGAATATCTACGATTAGTTTTGATAAACCTCTCATTCAAAATTACACCTTTAAAGAAATTAAAAGTCGATATAGCATTGCACCCAATGTAAATATGTTATATCGAGATAAAAAGGGTATCTTTTGGTTTAATCTAGAGCGTTTTGGCTTTGGAAGTTTAAATCCTAAAGATGGTTTATTAAATACCTATAGTAACGCCAATTTACGCGAATTAATATCCATTAGAGCTGCCAGCTGCGCCATTGATGTACAGCATGAACTGTGGGTCGGTTCTGCTTATGAAGCAACTATAAACGTTTTCAAAAAACAGCATAACAATATCAAGTTAGACTATAAGATTGATCTAAAACGTGAAGCCAATCACTCCGGGGTTCCCATCTTCTTTTTTCAAGATAGTCAATCGAGAACTTGGATAGCGACTAACCAAGGTGTATTATATAGTGATCCAAAAAGCAAAAAAATAAAACTCATCACAAAAATAAAAGATCAAGCGGTTAGCATTGCTGAAGATAAAAAATCAAATATCTGGATCGCTACCAAAGGAAGCGGCATTTATTACATCAATAAAAATAATCCTGAACAGATCATCCAACATATTGGTCAATCAACAGCAGTTCTCAAAACAAATCAAATTGAATCTTTAGATGTTGATAAAAATGATAATCTATGGATTGGAACCAAAGATAATCGCTTACTCTATTATCAAAGAGATTTAAAGAAAATGGAGGAATTGGCAAATTCGGCTTTATTTGGAAAGAACCAACTATTGGATATCGTCTGCCTAAATAATACGGTATGGCTTTCCAGCACCCGAAATATATTTAAAATAAATGCACTCAATAAAGATATTTTGGAATTTACATCGACTGACAGCCTACAAGTCAATATGTTTTCCAAAAGAGCATTTACGATTGATAAAAAATCAAACTCGGTCTACTTTGGAGGATATAACGGAATGGTTAGATTGGACGATAATAGCAATATCCCAAATTATAAAGCTAAAGTGCAGGTAACAGACATCAAGATTAATAATAAATCCATTGTCCTTGAATCCAATCAGAAAAAATTTAATTTTAATCAACAGATACTAACATTAGAACCCGAAGACCAAAATATAGAATTTTCCTTTTCATCCCTTGGCTATACCCAGGATAATAAACTTCGATATGCCTACAAGTTAGAAGGTATTGATCAGGATTGGATCAATGCATCCCGAGATCGGATTTTTGCAGCATATAATAATTTAGGAAAAGGATCTTATCGTTTTTTAATAAAATCTACTGATTTAAATAATAAATGGAATACGACGATTACTGAAATTAATATTTACAAAAAGGCTGCATTTTATGAGAGTAACTTAGCCTATTTCTTATATGCGTGTCTACTGATTGGTATATTTTACTATTTCATAAATTTTACTTTACACCGTTTAAAATTAAGAAATGATCTAAAAATAGCTCAAATAGAAAAAGAAAATGCACATGCACTGGCACAGTCCAAACTCAGCTATTTTACAAGTATTTCTCACGACTTGTTAACACCACTAACCATTATTTCTTGTTTAGTAGACGATGTTCAAATGACCACAAAGCACCATTTAAGTCAGTTTGAAAAAATGAGATTGAATCTAGATCGCCTAAAACGCTTATTGCAACAAATTTTGGATTTCCGAAGAATAGAAAATAATTTGATGGAATTGAAAGTTAGTCAAGAATATCTGCCCACATTTATAAATCAATTGAGCCATGTGTTTTTTAACCCGTTAGCCATTCGAAAAAATATTGAATTTGAAATCAATCATGGAGAGTGTACAACAGATATCTACTATGACGCAGATAAAATGGATAAGATTCTTTTCAATTTACTCTCGAATGCCTTTAAATACACACCTAGAGGCGGCAAAATCACCTTGTCATACTATATTAAAGAAGATAAAAAACAAAAACTGCTCTATCTTTTTGTACGTGATAATGGCATTGGAATCGATAAAAATGAGTTAGATAAAATATTTAAACCATTTTATAACAATAAGTCATTTGTAAATCAAGAAAGCAATGGGATTGGTCTCTCAGTAACAAAGGAGTTAGTTGATATTCATTTTGGTAAAATTACTGTTGAAAGTGTTCCTGATCAAGGAACCTGCTTCCAAATCATATTACCAGTTGATCAGGAATTTTATGTCAAAAATGGTATTCAGATATGGCACGAATCTTTTGCTAAAAAAGACGAAATTACTTACGAAGCAGACAAATTCACAACAGCTATCATTGAAGATACGAATGAAAATTCAAAACAACTACATATTCTATTAGTAGAAGACAATGAAGATCTTCAACAAACCATGTTTAGCATTTTATCAAAAAAATATCATGTTCACGTTGCCTCTGACGGTAAGCAAGGACTAGATCTTTTAAATAAAAATGAAATTGATATCATTGTTAGTGATATCATGATGCCTGAAATGGATGGGCTTTCTCTGTGCAGAGCTGTCAAACAAAATATGGAAATCAATCATATTCCAATATTGTTGCTAACTGCCAAAAATAGTATGGAAGATCGTATAGAATGCTATCAAGCTGGAGCTGAAGGTTACATCAGTAAACCTTTTGACATTCAAGTTTTAGAAGCCAAAATACAGAGTTTTATCATCAATAAACGGACGAAGCAAATCAACTTCAACAACAACACACAAATTAATATCGCTACTTTGGATTATACGCCTGTTGATGAACAGTTTTTACAACGGATGATCAAAGTTGTTGAAGAAAATTTAAGTGATGATCAATTTGATATTATCAAGCTCGGTGAGATTCTGGCACTATCCAAATCAACTTTGTATCGTAAAACCAAAGTTTTGCTAGATTTATCTCCAAGTGAATTTATAAAGAATATTCGCCTTAAGCATGCATGTCAAATGATGGAAAAAGATAAATCAATTACAGTTAGTGAAGTGGCATTCGCGACAGGTTTCTCTGACCCAAGATACTTTGCAACTTGCTTCAAGGCATCATTTGGGATAACTCCTACTGAGTTTCAAAAAAATACAACTGCACAACATATTTGATCAAACTGTCTTTTTCATCTTTTAACTATCCATATCATCGATAATTTACTTATTTTTAATAATAAATAGCAAAATACTTTTTGAAAAAATACATATTATTTCTTGATACAGAAACCTCAGGTTTACCCGAAAAATGGGATAAAAAATATAACAATACACAAAATTGGCCCCGTGTACTTCAAGTTGCATGGATAATATATGATTCAGATTTTAATGAAATTACACGCACAAACAAATATATTTATGAACCCTTTATTTTTATCAGCCGAGAATCTGAGAAAATTCATGGTATAACACCACAGTTTTTAAGAGAAAATGGTGTCAACAAAAAAGATGTATTACGTAAATTAGCTTATGATTTAAAAAAATACAATCCCTTAATTGTTGGACACTTTTTATCATTCGATTTACAAGTCCTCGCTGCTGAATTTGTCAGAACTAAACTCAACATGCCATTTAACCATTTAATTTATTTTTGCACACTATGGCATAGTAAAAAGTATGTCAGAAATCCCCATAGAGTTCACCTGAATCTTTCACTGCTCCATGAGATGTTATTCTCGACCATACCTCAGTCTTTACATAATGCAGTAACGGACGCAGAAATAACTGCAAAATGTTATTTTGAGATGGCTAACAGAAATGAACTGACGTCCGAAGATATTGAAAATCAACAGGCCCGTTTCTCTAATTTATTTCAAATCTAATTTTGAACCTATGCATAATTCTGAAATTATTTTATCCCTATTAAAAACTACAGCCCCTTTCCATGTACTGCAAGAATCTGTACAAAAAAGTTTAGTGGATCTGATGACAAAATGCACATTTTCAAAGGAAGAACTTATTTACCGACAAGGAATAACAGATATAGATGGAGTAGATCTCATTTACAAGGGACAGTACGAAACATTCTTTCTCGATAACATGGAGAATAAACGATCAATCGAAATCCACGAAAATCCTTATTGTTTTGGCGGAATTTCAGTGCTTTTAAATCGGAAAAAAGCATTAAAATCAGTAATGGTAAAAAAGGGGACAATCATATATCGATTGCCTCGTAAAGATTTTTTTGAACTTTGCAACGCCAATGAGGAGTTCTTTCATTTCTTCACAAACGCTTTTGGCCGTAAAATGCTGGAAGAAGAATTTTCACATTTTGTAAAATCCCCTGCATCATTTGAAGAAAGTTATTACGCAGCAGATCAACTCTACTCCCGTAAGATTGATAATATCATTTATAAAGATATCGTCTCAACAGATTACAATACGCCCATTTATGAAGCTGCAAAAATAATGTCATCCAATAAAGTGAGTTGCATCTTTATTATGGAGAAAGATAAAATTGTTGGGTATGCAACAGATATAACACTCCGAGATAACGTTATTGCAAAACAAATCCAGGCTGATAAAGCTATTGGAACCGTTATGGATAATCCTATCGTTAGTATTTCTAACCAGGCAATTCTATACGAAGCGGTATTGATGATGTTTAGAACAAAAACGAAGTATTTATTAGTTGAAAAAGATGGAGAGTACGTTGGCTTCTTGAGCCGTAACCGTTTATTAAGCGAACAGGGACAATCACCTTTAGTTTTTATACAATCCGTAAAGCTCGCGGAGTCTTTAACCGAGCTTAAGGATAAGTGGGATAATGTACCGAAAATCATCAACCAATTACTCGGCCGAGGTGTCAATGCCGCTGTTGCAAACCAGGTTATTACAATGATTGCTGATACCATTGCCATAAAAGTGATTGAGAAAACGATTCACAATATGGGACCTCCCCCAGCTAAGTTCGTATTTATGGTAACAGGAAGTGAGGGCAGAAAAGAGCAGACCTTAAAAACCGATCAGGACAACGCCATTATTTATGAAGATAAAGCCAATGAGCAACGTGAGTATGTGAGAGACTACTTCCTCAAATTCGCCAACCAAGTTTCAGATGACTTAAATAAAATTGGATTTGTCTACTGTACAGGAGGATATATGGCCAGTAATCCCGCATGGACACATTCATTATCACACTGGAAAAATAATTACAAAAGTTGGATCGAAGATACCATACCAGAAAATGCTATTAAATTTTCCACCTTCTTTGATTGTAGAAGACTGTATGGTGACCAGGGAATCATTGATGAACTTAAATCTTTTCTCAACCACGAATTACAAAAACCCAACGAACGTTTTTTTTCTTTTATAGCGAAAAATGCTTTGCAATATGAACCACCGCTAACCTTCTTCAATGCCATCAAAACACAGACTATTGGCACTTCAGAATTTCTAAATATCAAAAAAGCAATGAATCCGATTGTAGATCTCGTACGGGTATATGCATTAAAAAACCGAATCTATGAAGAAAATACCGGAGTTAGACTTAAGAAGTTAGTAGAAATAGGAGTTTTCACACAATCCCAATATGAAGAACTTAGTCAATCCTATTATTATTTAATGGCTCTTAGATTAAAAAATCAAGCAAATCAAATTATAACAATAAAATCAAATCCCGATAATTACATCCGAATTGACAGTCTAACGAAAATAGAAAAAGCAACATTAAAAGAAATTTTTAAAACTATTAGTAATTTTCAATTAGGTATAAAATTTAAATTCACAAACAACCTTTTAGGATAATTCCGATCGCATTAGACTAAAAGATCTCTTTAATTTATTATAAACAGACCACATGAATATGCAATTTATAATAAATTTAAAATTTAAAGCCTCAAATCTTAACTTTTTAGTATATATTAGAAGCAATCATTACTTTTGTAAAAATCTGTAACATCAATTTATATATGCATATTTTAAAATCATTAATTATCACTGTATCTCTTCTATGTGCGCAACAGCAATTCGCATCGGCTCAAGCTCCAGTAGCTCAACCAACAACAGCGAGTGCTAATAAGTTTGGCCCAGAAGGTTTGAGTAAAGGTAGTCTTGCAAATCAGTTTGACCATTTGAACTACATATCAAAAAATAATTATGATTTCAAGATGGTGCGCAAAACAAATCTTGAAATTATCAAAAAAAATGTAGTAGATACTGTAAGTAAACTTCAGAAAGAAATTAACACCTTAAAGTCTGCTAGTTCTAATTATGGATCAACAACAAAAGGTTTACAAGATAGTGTTCAAATTTTAAAAGATCAATTAGCACAAGAGCAAGAAAAAGTAGATAGTTTTTCATTTTTAGGTATCAATACGACAAAGTCAGCTTATAGCAGTATCGTGTGGATAATTATTGCTGTACTTTTAATCAGTACCGTTACATTTTTATTCTCTTACCGCAAGGCTAAGGTGAATACTGATGAATATCAAAAAACAGCAGATCAAGCACAAGAAGAGCTTGCGTTATTCCGTAAAAAAGCACTTGAAAAAGAACAAGCTCTAAAACGTCAACTTCAAGACGAGTTAAATAAGAAATCATAAGATTCTAAGATAGATAAATAGGGGCAATTCACATGATGTGAATTGCCCCTATTTTATTGGATGATAGATCAAAACGATTATAGAAATAAAAAATACAAGGAGGTTTTTTCTCCCAATCATCTACTTTCGAAAATTAAAATCACCTGATTAACAATAATTATGATCATATCAGCTATCATAAATTGTCAAAAATAAAGATTTCTTGATCTCCTCAGGCTGTATAGCTAAAAATAAAAGATCCAGAAAAAATGCCATTAAGAAGCATAGACACGTATTATGGAGCCAAATATGAATTTTTCATCGAACCCAGTCAATTAGAATGAATAACAAATTGACATATTTAAATAAAAAAGAATTTAATTGAAATTTCTATTTGTTTTTCAGCGACAATAAGCTTATTTTTGCTGACCAAAAAGAGGCGGTTTTTATTGCCTTTATAAAATTGATTAATAAATATTTAGTCCCTATAATATGCCCAATATTGGTAAAATAGCGCAGATTATCGGCCCAGTGGTTGACGTCAACTTCGCCGACAATGAAAATCTACCTAGAATTTACGATGCCTTGATTATCGAAAGAGAAAATGGTCAGCGTGTCGTTTTAGAGGTTCAACAACACTTAGGTGAGGAACGTGTTCGTACAATTTCTATGGATGCAACCGAAGGTTTGGTTCGTGGAATGAAAGTTGTCGACACAGGTGCTCCAATCAAAATGCCTATTGGTGAAGAAATTAAAGGTCGTGTATTCAACGTTGTGGGTGATGCCATTGACGGGATCAAAAATTTAGATAAAACAAATGGTCGTTCGATCCATAATGTTCCACCTAAATTTGAAGATTTATCGACTGAAACTGAAGTACTTTTTACAGGTATTAAAGTAATCGATTTATTAGAGCCTTATTCTAAAGGTGGTAAAATTGGATTATTTGGTGGTGCCGGTGTAGGTAAAACTGTATTAATCCAAGAATTAATCAATAATATCGCAAAAGGACACGGTGGTTTATCTGTATTTGCTGGTGTTGGAGAACGTACACGTGAAGGTAATGACTTACTACGTGAGATGTTGGAATCAGGCATTATCAAATACGGTGAGCATTTCATGGAAGAGATGGAAAAAGGTCAATGGCCTTTAGATGCTATCGATACTGAATTAATGAAAGAATCAAAATGTACTTTCGTATTCGGTCAAATGAATGAGCCTCCAGGTGCGCGTGCACGTGTTGCTTTATCAGGTTTAACAATCGCTGAATATTTCCGTGATGGTGAAGAAGATGGTAAAGGTAAAGACGTATTATTCTTTATTGATAATATCTTCCGTTTTACACAAGCTGGTTCTGAAGTATCTGCTTTATTAGGCCGTATGCCTTCTGCAGTAGGTTACCAACCAACTTTAGCAACAGAGATGGGTTTAATGCAAGAGCGTATTACATCTACTAAAAATGGATCAATTACATCAGTTCAAGCGGTATATGTACCTGCCGATGATTTAACTGACCCTGCACCAGCGACAACATTCGCTCACTTAGATGCAACAACAGTATTGTCTCGTAAAATTGCTGAGTTAGGTATTTACCCTGCGGTAGATCCATTAGATTCGACATCTCGTATCTTAAGCCCTGCAGTTTTAGGTAACGAGCATTACGATACAGCACAGCGTGTTAAAGAAATCTTACAACGTTATAAAGAATTACAAGATATCATCGCTATCTTAGGTATGGATGAGTTATCTGAAGAAGATAAATTAACAGTACAGCGCGCACGTCGTGTTCAACGTTTCTTATCTCAACCTTTCCACGTTGCGGAGCAATTTACAGGTTTAAAAGGTGTATTAGTAGACATCAAAGATACAATCAAAGGATTCAACATGATTCTTGATGGTGCAGTTGATGAATATCCTGAAGCAGCTTTCAACTTAGTAGGTAGCATCGAAGAAGCAATCGAAAAAGGTAAAAAATTATTAGCTGAAGCAGTTTAATTAGATATTAGACATTAGATATGAGGTAATGCAGACGCTATTATCTCATATCTATTTGAAGACCTCAAGTTCTCAAATTTCAAATCTCAAATCTTATATCTAAAAATAATGAAATTATCTATAATCACTCCAGACAAAATAGTATTTGAAGGTGATGCAACTGCGGTAACTGTTCCAGGAACTTCAGGATCTTTTCAAATATTGAAAGATCACGCGGCTATCATTTCGACTTTGGAAGACGGAAAAGTAATTGTTCAGCAAGGTAAAGACGAGCAGATCTTAAACATCAAAGGTGGTGTTGTAGAAGCTAAGAATAATGTCGTTACCATTTTGGCCGAAGGAATTATTGAAGCATAATCATCATACGATGATCTCAAAAGCCTCTTATTAAAAAATAAGAGGCTTTTATTTTTTCAACACATTCTAAACAAATTGTTGAAAAAATAATATAAAACCTGAAAATGATTTCCCTCTTAACATGTCAATAGAATAGTCGCATATCCTTCAACCTAAAATAAACATCATTTGTCCACAATGTGGATAAATTGACAAAATAGTGAGATATGCATCAAGATTAGTTTTTCTCTTTATACTAAGACAAGAAAATCATCTTATACAAACACTTTATAAGACTCTTAAATTCCACCATAATAAGAACGTTCTGACCCATTCTTGACATTTCCATACACAGACCCACAAGACACATCAATCTAGCACCAAGCAATCTGAAAGCTAGCAACAATTTGTTTAAAAACTAGGTAACTTGTCGGTTTCCACGTCCCCAGTTTTCACAACCTCCCCCCCATCATCCCATTTAAAATTTTTCCCACATATTGTTCATTAACAATAGTCTCATGAATCAAAAAAAACGGAGGATCACTTCAAAGAAATCATACTCAAAAAAATAAAAAGAATAAGGAATTATCAATTTTTAAGAAGAATTTGAGGTAAAAATGAAAAAAAATGTTTTTGAGCCAAGTAGACCGATTTTAAATACGGTCTACTTACTGCATTCTAAAATATCACTAATATTGAAAATATAAAAATTTAATTTTGCAAAAAACAAATAATCAAAATTATATACTTAATCAAAAAAGTTAGATAAGGCTATTGCCAATTATTTTTATTCGGAGTAACTTAAAGAAATAATTTCAGCAGTAAAGTTTACGCTTAAATTACATTTACCCAAGGGAAACAAAAACAGGTCATTTTCTAATTATTACTAATAGGGAGGGTAGATAACAAGGTTATGAAATATTACGACGAGAACACATTAATTTACTTAGACGGATCGTACGTCAAAGCTTTTGCTACAGGTCTTGACCTGTATACTCAAGCTTTGCATTATGGATATGGTGCGTTTGAGGGTCTTAGGGCATATAACACCCACAATGGACCTCGTATTTTTAAAGCTCTGGAACACTTTGAGCGTCTAGAGAAGTCATGTGATGCAATCAATATACCATATACATGGGATAATAGGGAGTTGATTGACCGTGCTTATGAATTATTATCCATCAACAATCTACGTTCAGCCTACATTCGTCCATTGGTATTCTCTGGATCCAACATGCACCTCACTTCATCAACTGAAGCTCGGATCATGATGGCTGCATGGGAATGGGGACCTTATTTAGGACAAAATCTATTAAAGGTTGAAATATCGGATATTCAGCGACCAAGTTCAAAAGCATTTCCGATTTCCTCAAAAATATCAGGCCAATACATCAACTCCATTTTAGCAAGCAGTAAAGCAATAAAAAATGGATATGACGAAGCACTGTTGTTAGATCAGGATGGTTATGTAGCACAAGCATCAAGTGAAAACTTATTTATTGAAAAAGATTTCAAACTGTATACACCGCCTATTCAGAATATTTTTCCTGGTATAACCCGAAAAAACGTCATTCTGATCTGTAAAAAATTAGGAATTGAATTAATTGAGAAAAGGTTGACAGTCCAAGATATCCACGAAGCAGATTCAGCTTTTCTATCTGGAACGGCAGCAGAAATAATAGGAATAAAACAAGTCGATCACATTATTTATAAAGAAGATTGGGAGCATACAATAGGTGCTTCTATACAAAGACGATATAAAAATTTAGTATTAGAGAACGAGAACTATGAAGTCATCATCTGATAAAGAACAAATCTTGAATAAATACAGCCGTACATTCACACAAGACGAAACACAACCCGCAGCAAAAGCAATGCTATATGGTATTGGTCTTACAGATGCGGACATGGAAAAAGCTCAAGTAGGTATTGCGAGTATGGGTTATGATGGAAATACCTGTAACATGCATTTAAATGATCTTGCGCAAGTTGTTAAAAAGGGCGTATGGGCAAGTGATTTAGTTGGTTTAACCTTCGGAACAATTGGGGTCAGTGATGGTATGAGTAATGGTACTGAAGGTATGCGTTATTCATTAGTCAGTAGAGATGTCATAGCAGATAGCATTGAGACAATCTGTGGTGGGCAATATTATGATGGATTGATTGCAATACCTGGATGTGATAAAAATATGCCTGGTGCTGTAATCGCAATGGGCCGTTTAGATCGCCCAGCAATAATGGTTTACGGTGGAACAATTGCACCCGGTCATTATAAAGGAGAAGATCTAAATATTGTTTCCGCATTTGAGGCTTTAGGGCAAAAAATATGTGGTAATATTTCCGACGAAGATTACGATGGTGTAATCCGTAATACATGTCCCGGAGCAGGTGCCTGCGGAGGAATGTACACAGCCAATACAATGGCCGCTGCCATCGAAGCTTTAGGAATGAGCTTACCTTATTCATCATCCAATCCTGCCGTATCACAAGATAAAAAAGATGAATGTTTAGAAGCTGGTAAATATATCCGCATCTTATTAGAAAAAGATATTAAACCTTCAGATATCATGACACGCAAAGCATTTGAAAATGCCATCCGTGCGATCATCATACTAGGAGGAAGTACAAATGCCGTATTGCACTTTATTGCAATTGGTAAATCAGTAGGTGTAGATATCACACAGGATGATTTCCAACGTATGTCGGATGAAACACCGGTTTTAGCTGATTTTAAACCATCAGGTAAATACTTAATGCAAGATTTACATCAATACGGTGGAATCCCTGCAGTTTTAAAATATTTATTAAATGAGGGATTACTACATGGTGACTGTTTGACTGTAACAGGAAAAACATTAGCTGAGAATTTAGCAGATGTGAAATCTGTAATAGATTATGATCAAAAGATCATTCATAAACTAGCCGACCCTATTAAAGCAAATGGCCATTTACAGATTCTATATGGAAACTTAGCCGAGAAAGGTTCTGTCGCAAAAATTTCAGGAAAAGAAGGAGAGAAATTTGTCGGGCCCGCACGTGTATTTGATGGAGAGCAAGATTTAATCGCAGGGATTTCTTCAGGTCGTGTCAAAAAAGGAGATGTAGTGGTGATCAAAAACGAGGGACCAGTTGGAGCACCTGGAATGCCAGAGATGCTAAAACCTACTTCAGCTATTATTGGTGCAGGATTAGGAAAATCTGTCGCATTAATCACAGACGGAAGATTCTCTGGAGGTACGCATGGTTTTGTCGTGGGACACATTACCCCTGAAGCGTATAAAGGAGGTTTGATCGGATTAGTAGAAGATGAAGATATCATTGAAATCGACTCGGTCAACAATACACTAAACTTAAAAGTCGACGAAGCAACAATTGCTGCTAGACGTGCAAGATGGAAACAACCAGCATTGAAAGTAACAAAAGGAGTCCTTTACAAATATGCCAAAACTGTTTCTGACGCTTCAGAAGGCTGTGTAACAGACTTATAAAAGCAAGACCGAATAATCAACACAAACAAAAGAATTACAAATCGAATAAATTGAAAATAATGAGTACGCTGGAAAAAACTGAAAGCAAGGAATGTACAAAGCAACCTCAACCCGTTAGTCAATTAACAGGTTCGCAGGCGGTATTAGAAGCCTTACTATGTGAAGGTGTTGATACCGTATTTGGATATCCTGGAGGAGCGATCATGCCGATCTATGATGCATTATATGATTATAATGAAAAATTAACTCATATTTTGGTCCGTCACGAGCAAGGTGGTATCCATGCTGCACAAGGGTATGCAAGAACCTCTGGCCGCCCTGGTGTTGTATTTGCAACTTCTGGTCCTGGAGCAACAAATTTAGTTACTGGTTTAGCCGATGCTATGATCGATAGCAACCCTATCGTCTGCGTCACTGGACAGGTATTCGCAAGTTTATTGGGTACAGACGCCTTTCAAGAAACAGACGTTATTAATATTACCGCTCCTGTCACAAAATGGAGTTACCAAGTAACAGAAGCATCCGAAATTCCGATGGCATTAGCAAAAGCATTTCATATCGCTAGTACAGGTCGACCTGGCCCCGTATTGATCGATATTACGAAAAATGCACAAATGGAATTATTCGATTATCAAGGTTATGAAAAATGTACGCACATCCGCTCGTACCGTCCATCTCCTATTGTAAGAAAAGAGTATGTACAGGAAGCTGCTGCTCTAATCAATAGTGCACAAAAACCATTTATCTTATTTGGTCAAGGTATTATTTTAGGTAAAGCTGAGCAGGAGTTTAAAGATTTCTTAGAAAAATCAGGCATACCTGCTGCAGCCACAGTAATGGGTCTTAGTGCACTCGAAACAGATCATCCACAACATGTTGGTATGCTTGGAATGCATGGTAACTATGCACCTAATGTGATGACTAACGAATGTGATGTTTTAATCGCTATAGGTATGCGTTTTGATGACCGTGTAACAGGACGTCTTGACAAATATGCAAAACAGGCAAAAGTAGTACATTTAGATATTGACCCTGCCGAAATTGACAAAAATGTTCAAACAACAGTTCCTGTTTGGGGAGATTGTAAAGAAACCTTACCGCAACTCACTGAATTGATCGACAAAAAAGAACATACCGATTGGTTAGAACAGTTCAGAACCTTAGAAAAAGAAGAAATTAAAGAGGTTATCCAAAATGAGCTTCATCCAACAGGTGATGTACTAACAATGGGCGAAGTGATCAATCTTTTAAATGAACTGACTGAGGGAAATGCGATTATCACGACCGATGTTGGACAACATCAAATGGTAGCCTGTCGTTATGCAAAATTCAATCAATCAAAATCTAATGTTACTTCAGGAGGATTAGGAACCATGGGATTTGGTCTACCTGCAGCAATAGGTGCCTGGTATGGCGCACCACATCGCGATGTTATTGCTATTATTGGTGATGGGGGATTCCAGATGACACTCCAAGAATTGGGTACTATCATGCAATTTGGTGCTAAAGTAAAAATCCTGATTCTAAACAATCAATTCTTAGGAATGGTTCGCCAATGGCAACAGCTTTTCAATGAAAAACGCTATTCTTTCGTGAATATTACTAGTCCAGATTTTGTTGCTTTAGCAAAATCATACTATATAGAGGGACAAAAAGTTTCAGAAAGAGATCAGTTGAAAACAGCTTTGAAAACCATGTTGGAGCACGATAGCGCCTACCTTTTAGAAGTAATGGTTGGAAAAGAAAACAATGTATTCCCAATGGTTGCACAGGGAACTAGTGTTTCAGAAATTAGATTGAAGTAAAATGGAAAAACAAGAATATACAATCACGATTTATACAGAAAATTCTATCGGCATGATCGGTAGAATATCAACCATATTCTCAAGAAGAAAAATTAATATCGAAAGTTTAAACACTTCTCCTTCCGAAGTAGAAGGGATTCATCGCTTTACGATTTTAATTACTGAAATAGAAGAAGTAGTACGCAAATTATGCCGTCAAATCGAAAAACAGGTAGAGGTACTCAAAGCATACTACAATACTAACGATGAAGTAATCTGGCAAGAACAGGCTTTATACAAAGTTCCAACAGAAGTCATTACAGAAAAGGTGTACGTAGAAAGACTGTTACGTCAATATGGCGCATCTGCAGTTGTTATCCGCAAAGACTACACCGTCTTCGAAACCGCTGGTCATCGTGAGGAAATTGATAAGTTAACAGAAGAGTTGACCAAGTATAATTTAATCGAATTTGTACGTGGTGCACGTATCGCTATCATTAAAGAAAGTGCTGGATTTCATGCTAAATTAAAAGAATTTGAGCGCAGAGAACCTTCTGAAGATGTCGTTGAAAACGAATATCTCGAAAAAGGAGATGATGTTTTCACCATGTAATGGCAACATTTCTTAACTTTCAAAAATGAGGCAATGTCTTATAAAATCATTGCCTCATTAAAAATTTCGATTAAAAAAGTAAAAAATGACACAACACATATTTGAATTTATTATCAGTAGCCGTAAAGGATTTATAAGATTACTAGATGATTTGACATTAGACGAATTAAATCTTATACCGGAAGGATTCAATAACAATATCTTCTGGAATTTTGCGCATATCGTCGTTTCAACACAAACGTTGAGTTATGTTCGCACCGGTATCTTAGCAGATACGTCATCAGTAAAGTACAATGAAGACTATAAAAAAGATACTAAACCGACACGTAACGTGACACAGGAAGAAGTAGATGAATTGAAAGCATTAGCGCTAACAACCATCGATCAGATTCAAAGCGACTATGAGAAAGGTATTTTTACGACTATCACTCCTTACGCTACAGCAACCTATGGTGCTGAGATGAAAACAATCGAAGAAGTACTGATCGCAACCCTGTCTCACGACAATTTGCATTGGGGATATGCCTTAGCACAACGCAAAGCAATTAGAAACAGTAAATAAAATAATCAACAAACCATCAATAAAGAAATTAACAACAACAATGGCAAATTATTTCAACACACTACCACTTAGAGATCAATTACATCAATTAGGTCAAGCAGATTTTATGGACAACAGTCAATTCGCTGACGGTGTAGATGCTTTAAAGGGTAAAAAAATCGTAATCGTAGGCTGTGGTGCACAAGGTTTAAACCAAGGTCTAAATTTGAGAGATAGTGGTTTAGACGTATCATATACTTTACGTAAAGAAGCTATTGAGCAAAAAAGAGATTCTTGGAAAAATGCTACAGATAACAATTTTACAGTAGGAACTTATGAAGAATTAATTCCTACTGCAGATCTAGTAATTAACTTA
The DNA here is from genome assembly GCF_014191365.1 of Sphingobacterium sp. JUb56. NCBI lineage: Bacteria > Pseudomonadati > Bacteroidota > Sphingobacteriia > Sphingobacteriales > Sphingobacteriaceae > Sphingobacterium > Sphingobacterium sp. JUb56. The sequence continues at coordinate 747,995 of NZ_JACHWL010000002.1, forward strand.
ACACCAGATAAACAACATACTGCTGTGATCAATGCTGTAATGCCTTTAATGAAAGAAGGTGCTACATTGTCCTATTCACACGGTTTCAACATCGTAGAAGAAGGCATGCAAATCCGTAAAGACATTACTGTTATCATGGTAGCACCTAAATGTCCAGGATCTGAAGTACGTGCTGAATATGTACGTGGTTTTGGTGTTCCTACTTTAATTGCTGTTCACCCAGAAAACGATCCACAAGGAAAAGGATGGGCTGAAGCAAAAGCATATTGTGTAGGTACAGGTGGTCACAGAGCTGGTGTATTGAAATCATCATTTGTTGCTGAAGTAAAATCTGATTTAATGGGCGAGCAAACCATCCTATGTGGTTTATTGCAAACAGGTTCTATTTTATCGTTCGATAAAATGGTTGAACAAGGAATTGACGCTGGATATGCATCTAAACTAGTTCAATATGGTGTGGAAGTTATTACTGAAGCATTAAAGCACGGTGGTGTAAGTGGTATGATGGATCGTTTAAGCAATCCTGCTAAAATCAAAGCTTTTGAATTATCAGAAGAATTGAAAGATATCATGCGTCCGCTATTCCAAAAACACCAAGATGACATTATCTCTGGCGAATTCAGTAAAACGATGATGCAAGACTGGGCTAACGGTGATGCAAATCTATTAAAATGGAGAGCTGAAACTGGTGAGACAGCATTTGAAAAAACTCCTGCAGGTGATGTGAAAATTGCAGAGCAAGAGTACTTTGACAACTATACTTTAATGGTTGCTTTCATCAGAGCTGGTGTTGAATTAGCTTTCGAAACTATGGTTGAAGCAGGAATTAAACCAGAATCAGCTTACTACGAATCATTGCACGAAACTCCTTTAATCGCGAATACAATCGCTCGTAAAAAATTATTTGAAATGAACCGTGTTATTTCAGATACAGCAGAATATGGCTGTTATTTATTTGATCAAGCTTGTAAACCATTATTAGCTGATTTCATGAAAACAGTACAAACTGATTTAGTAGGTAAAAACTATAATGCTGGTAAAGACGCTTCAGTAGATAACGCTCAGTTAGTGGAAATTAATGATATTTTACGTAATCATGAAGTCGAAATTGTAGGTCGTAAATTACGTCAAGCAATGACTGCAATGAAAGCTATAAAAACTGTTTAAATTTTCGTAATTTAGACTGCAAAAATTCGGTTGTTTTTAGGAAGTTCCAAAAAAACAACCGAATTAAATTGAAAAATTAACATTAGAGAAGAAAATGTCAAAAACATTAGTAGAAAAAATTTGGGATGCGCATGTCGTCAAACGTGAAGAAGGATTTCCAGATATTATTTATATAGACACCCACCTTATCCATGAGGTAACTTCCCCACAAGCATTCGATGGTCTGCGCAAAAGAGGTTTACCGGTATTTCGTCCCAACCAAACTGTTGCCACGGCAGATCATAATGTCCCCACTTTAAATCAGCACCTTCCCATCAAAGAAGAATTATCACGCTACCAAGTTGATATGTTGACTAAAAACTGTGCTGAATTCGGTATTAACCTATATGGTTTAGGTCACCCCTACCAAGGTATTGTACACGTGATTGGGCCAGAATTAGGGATTACATTACCAGGTAAAACTATGGTATGTGGAGATAGTCATACCTCAACACACGGTGCATTTGGTGCTATTGCTTTTGGAATAGGCACTTCTCAAGTGGAACAAGTTTTTGCAACACAATGCTTACTGCAACAAAAACCAAAAACGATGAAAATCGAAGTAAATGGTGATTTGCAAAAAGGAGTAGGCGCAAAAGATATTATCTTATACATCATTGCAAAAATCTCTGCAGCAGGTGGTACAGGCTATTTTATTGAATACGCTGGTTCGGCAATCCGTTCATTAAGTATGGAAGCTAGAATGACCATTTGTAATATGAGTATTGAAATGGGAGCTCGTGGAGGCTTAATTGCTCCCGATCAAACTACTTTCGATTATGTAAAAGGACGTGAATTCGCTCCTAAAGGAGAAGAATGGGATAAAGCATTAGCATATTGGAAAACATTATATTCTGATGATGACGCACAATTTGATGCTGTATTAGAATTTGATGCAGCAGATATCGCACCGATGATCACCTATGGTACTAATCCAGGAATGGGCATGGGCATTACAGAAAGCATTCCAGCTACACAGTCACAACCTGAATCAGAACAACCATCTTATCAAAAAGCACTCAACTATATGGGCTTTGCTGATGATGCTCCAATTTTAGGAAAACCAGTAGATTATGTCTTTATTGGAAGCTGTACAAACTCCCGTATCGAAGATTTACGTGAAGTTGCTGCATTTGTTCAAGGAAAACAAAAAGCAGAACAAGTAGAAGTTTGGATCGTTCCCGGCTCAAAACAAGTTGAAAAACAGGCAATCGAAGAAGGATTAGATAAAATTTTCGAAGCGGCAGGATTTCAATTACGTGAACCAGGCTGTTCAGCATGTCTAGGCATGAATGAAGATAAAATTCCTGCAGGAAAATACTGTGTTTCGACATCAAATAGAAATTTTGAAGGACGTCAAGGACCTGATGCCCGCACGATGCTGGTATCACCTTTAACTGCTGCAGCGGCAGCTGTAACAGGTAAAATTACCGATGTTAGGGAGTTGATATAATCTAATTGCTAATAGTAGCTGTTCTTAAATAACTTTTACAAATGTGCCAAATTTGTCAGACAGTCGCAGTCACCGAAAATAAAGTGATTCAACGTGAAGAGCAAAGTGCAAACGCAATCTTTAATCAAAGAACGTTGGAAAAAGATTATCATACATTGAAATCTGCTCTAAAACCAGGATTAAGAGTTTTGGATATCGGTTGTGGAACAGGTGCGATCACAAAAGATATCGCAACCATAGTCGGCCCATCAGGTGCTGTTGTTGGAATTGATAATACAGAGTCTTTTATTACGGAAGGAAAAAATCTATTTGGTAGTATCCAGAATCTAGAATTGATTCATTGTGATTTACTAGATTTTGACAGCATCGAAAAATTTGACCTGATCGTTTCAGCACGTACTTTTCAATGGATTTCAACACTAGATAAAGCGATTGATAAATTGAAAACGTTATTAAAACCCAATGGGCAAGTATCGATATTAGATTATAATCATGAAGCCATCGATTGGACTCCAAAAATACCAAGAAGTATGGAACATTATTATCACATGTTTTTGATGTGGCGAAATGACGCTGGTATGAACAATAGGATCGGATACGATCTGGATGACATTTTTGAAGAACATGGTTTTGGTCAAATCGAAGTCTTTAACGCCGATGAACATTATGAGCGCAACAACCCATTACACCTAGACAAATTAAAAATATGGTCGCAGGTAGCCAACTCAAAACAAATGGTAGAAGAAGGATATGTGAGCGATCAAGAACGTTTAGATGCTATTAAAGATTACAACAATTGGGCTGATAATTTAGCCGTCAGCATGACTATGAAGCTTAGAGAAGTTAGAGCAGTTTTAAAATAAAACATTGCACTGACAGCAACATAACACGAAAAATATCAAGAGCTTGAAACAGCTCACATATAAAGTGAAACGAGTTGTTCATTGATACAGTTAAAGACAGATACTCGTAAATAATGAAGTGGAGGAAACCATCATGAGGCAAAAGTGGCTCAAAAAAGAGATAGATACTCTTCTCATGATAGCTTCATCACCATTAAATAACAAATTATTTAGATGAAAAAATTTGAAACAATAACAACAACGGTAGTTCCTTTACCGATTGAAAATATAGATACCGACCAGATTATCCCAGCACGCTTTTTAAAAGCGACTACACGGGATGGATTTGGTGACAATTTATTCCGCGACTGGCGTTATGATAGCGACAATCAACCCAAGTCTGATTTTGTAATGAACAACCCTACTTATGCAGGAAAAGTTCTTGTAGCAGGTAAAAACTTTGGCTGTGGTTCCAGTCGTGAGCATGCCGCTTGGGCTATACAGGATTATGGTTTTGATGTTGTGATCAGTAGTTTCTTCGCAGATATCTTCAAAGGCAATGCCTTGAATAATGGCGTATTGCCGATTCAGGTAACAGACGAGTTTTTAGAAACTATTTTTGATACCGTATTTAAAAACCCGAACACAGATATTATCGTGGATCTAGAAAATCAAACCGTTACATTATCTGAAACAGGTGCACAACAATCTTTTGAAATTAATCCTTACAAAAAATCATGTCTTATTAACGGATATGATGATATTGATTTCATCCTAAACAACAAAAGTGCAATCGAAACTTTCGAACAAACAAGATAATGATAGAACCTGTCGTCCATATTGCCAATTTAACTGTCCAGCACCAATATCATGTGGTACTGCAGGACTTGAATTGGCAAATTGAACCAGGTCAGCACTGGTTAATCGGTGGTAGAAGCGGTACGGGAAAGACTACTTTGGCACAAGCAATTGCAGGCCATATTCCATACAGTGGACTTTTAAAAATTAACTTTAACAGCAGCTCTCCTCTTCCTGCAGAAGTTTTATATGTTTCCAATTGGTATCAATTCACCAATTTAGAAGGCGATAAAAACTTCTATTACCAGCAACGTTACAACAAACATCAAACCAACGATACGTTAACAGTACAGGCCGAATTTCTACATTTTGCAAAAGAAAAACATTTGCAATTTGAAGAGGTAAAACCATACTTTCAAACTTTTGGGTTTGAAGATGTTCAAAACACACAGCTTATAGAATTATCCAGTGGTGAACATAAAAAACTGCAGTTAATTAAAGCGTTATGGCTAAAGCCACAAGTATTGATTATTGACCAACCCTATACAGGTCTGGATCGTCAATCTCGCCAAGAACTTAATCAAGCGTTCGATGATTTAGCACACGCTGGAGTGACTTTGATATTAATCAGTAATGATCAAACAGTGCCAACCTGTATCAATCATTTTGCAGAAATACAGGAAGGTCAGTTACTTGAGGTTTCTTCACAAGCAGCATTCTCACGAGAAAAAGAGCGCGCAAGAAAACCACTTCCACATTTTTTACAGAAATCTCCACGTATTACTTCCCAAACCATGGTAAAAATGTCCAATGTGGATGTAAGGTATGGTGAAAAAGAGGTACTAAAAAAAATTAGTTGGGAAGTAAAAGCAGGTGAAAAATGGTTATTGCAGGGGCATAATGGATCTGGAAAGTCTACGTTATTAAGTTTAATCAATGGAGATCACCCTCAGGCCTATGCCAATGATATTGTTCTTTTCGGTAAACAAAGAGGATCTGGAGAAAGTATATGGGACATCAAAGCTCATTTAGGAATTATTTCACCTGAAATGCATTGGTACTTTGATCAGTCAGCGAAAGTTTGGCAAAGTGTTGCTTCAGGTTTTTTTGATTCCGTTGGACTATTCCGTAATCTCAGCTTTGAAAACCAACAATTCCTCGATCAAGTATTGGATTTCTTTGATTTGAAAGAAGATAAAAATAAATTATTAAATACACTACCCTTAGGCAAACAACGTTTAGCTTTGCTAGCAAGAACAGTGATTAAGAATCCTGAATTATTAATTTTGGACGAACCCTGCCAGGGTCTTGATTACGAACAAACACAACATTTCAATGCAGTTGTAGATGAACTATGCACCTATGGAAAAACATTAATTTATGTTGGACATTTTGAGACACAGCTACCGACATGCCTTGAAAAGAAAATCATATTAGAAAAAGGAATGGTTAAAACCATTGAAGATATTTTACAGTACGCATAACAGGAAACTATCATGCCCACGCTACTCCCAACATACAGTAGATATGCGCATGATAGTTTCATCATAAAACATAAAAACGAGTGAAATGGAGTCGATTATCCAATTGAAAACATACACTCAAAATAATTAATCTGATGAAAAAAAATATACTCGTTATTCCTGGTGACGGAATAGGACAAGAAGTAACTATTTGGGGTAAAAAAGTTCTGGAAAAAATCGGACAAAAATATGGTCATGAATTCAGTTTTGATGAAGCGATCATGGGGCACGTTGCTATTGAAGCTACCGGAAACCCATTGCCAGATGAAACCTTAGAAAAAGCAAAATCAAGTGATGCAATCCTATTCGGTGCCATTGGACATGCTAAATACGATAATGATCCATCTGCTAAAGTACGTCCGGAACAAGGATTATTAAAAATCCGTAAAGAATTAGGTCTTTATGCAAACTTACGTCCCATCTTGTTATTTGATGAACTATTAGACGCATCTAGCCTGAAACCAGAAGTATTAAAAGGAACAGATATCCTTTTCTTCCGCGAGTTAACAGGAGACGTATACTTCGGTGAGAAAAATCGTTCAGAAGATAATAATTTCGCTTCAGATCTAATGAATTATAACCGCTATGAAGTAGAACGTATAGCACGTAAAGCTTATGAAGCTGCCCGTACACGTTCTAAGAAATTATGTTCGGTAGATAAAGCAAACGTATTAGAAACATCCCGTCTTTGGAGAGAAGTCGTGCAAGAGATTGCAACAGAATATCCAGATGTCGAAACTGAGCATATGTTTATTGACAATGCTGCGATGCAATTAGTAAAAAATCCAAAGAAATTTGATGTGGTACTAACCGCCAACTTATTTGGTGACATTTTAACAGACGAAGCTTCACAGATTGCTGGTTCTATGGGCATGCTAGCTTCTGCATCTATTGGTGACGGTACAGGGTTTTTTGAACCTATCCATGGTTCAGCGCACGATATTGCAGGACAGAATAAAGCCAATCCATTGGCATCGATTTTATCTGTTGCATTAATGTTAGATATTAGTTTTGGTTTACAAGCAGAAGCTAAAGAAGTAACAGAAGCAGTTGCAGCAACATTAAAAGCTGGTTGGAGAACAGGTGATATTGCAAATGTAAATACACCTGCAGACAAAATATTAGGCACACAAGAAATGGGTGCTAAAGTATTAGAATTTATTAAATAGACTGAACAGAGTTTCTAAATTATAAACATAAAGCTATGTTACACGATCCAAATCATCTATACATCTTCGATACCACTCTTCGCGATGGCGAACAGGTACCAGGATGTCAATTAACTACTCCTGAAAAAATCGACATTGCAAAAGATTTGGAGAAACTGGGTGTCGATGTTATTGAGGCTGGTTTCCCAGTTTCTAGTCCCGGAGATTTTCAATCGGTTGTTGAATTATCCAAGGCCGTAAATGATGTTATTATCTGTGCTTTGACACGTGCCAATGAAAATGATATTAAAGTTGCTGCAGAAGCCTTAAAATATGCAAAAAGACCACGTATACATACGGGTATCGGAGCTTCTGATATGCATATCAAGTATAAATTCAACTCCACACGCGAAGAAATATTAGATCGCGCTGTTGCGGCAGTAAAATATGCAAAATCACATGTTGAAGATGTAGAGTTTTACGCAGAAGATGCCGGCCGCGCTGATTTAGTTTACTTAGCGCAAATGGTCGAAGCAGTTATTGCCGCAGGTGCTACTGTTGTCAACATTCCAGATACGAACGGTTACTGTTTACCTGATCAATATGGCGCTAAAATAAAGTTTTTGAAAGAAAATGTTAAAAACATTGATCAAGCGATTATTTCTGCACATTGCCATAATGATTTAGGATTAGCAACAGCCAATTCCATTGCTGCAATCCAAAATGGCGCACGTCAGGTAGAATGTACCATCAATGGTATCGGCGAACGTGCTGGAAATACCTCTTTGGAAGAAGTGGCTATGATTCTAAAAGTTCATAATCAGTCTTTCGGTAACCTAACTTCAAATATTGACAGCAAGATGTTCACTTACCTTTCACGTAAAGTAAGTGAAATGATGAATATGCCAGTACAACCTAATAAAGCAATTGTTGGGCGTAATGCCTTCGCGCACAGCTCCGGTATTCATCAAGATGGTTTCTTAAAACACCGTGAGACTTATGAAATTATTCGTCCCGAAGATGTGGGATTAGAAGAAGCAGGTATTATCTTAACCGCTCGTTCCGGTCGTCATGCTTTAAAGCATCACTTAGAACGTCTCGGTTACACCTTAGAAAAAGAAGCCCTTGCAGAAACATATGAGCGCTTCCTAATTCTAGCAGATGCCAAAAAAGATATTTGCGACGATGATCTCAGAAGTTTATTCGCAGAAAGCGTTTAATAACACAAAAACTTATTAAAACGTCATTTTGACAAAGAGTAAATTTGCAAGTAAAAAGTCAAAAAACTTATTTACTTTTATTCTAAGTCGAAATGACGTTTTTTTATTTGAATAAAAAAAAACAATCACCTAATCATAATAGAACAAAATGAGTTTAGATTTTTCTAATTTACAAATCGACTCAGAAAGCACTTACCATCGTATCAAGGACGTCGTCAATCGCACAGCTTTGCAATACAACACTTATCTTTCTGAGAAATATGGCGCAGATGTCTATCTGAAACGAGAAGACCTGCAAATCGTTAGATCATACAAATTAAGAGGAGCATATAATAAAATAATTTCACTGAGCCAAGAAGAGCAGCAGCGTGGTGTCGTTTGTGCAAGTGCTGGCAATCATGCACAGGGAGTTGCCTTCTCTTGTAAAAAGCTCGATATTAAAGGTGTTATTTTTATGCCCGGCCCGACACCAAAACAAAAAATAACACAAACAGAAATGTGGGGCAATGGCAATATCGAAATTATATTGACCGGAGATACTTTTGATGACTGTCAGAAAGCGGCTCGCATTTATACTGAAGAAAATAACATGACCTTCATTCCTCCTTTTGATGATCCAAAGGTTATTGAAGGACAGGGAACAGTAGCCGTAGAAATCTTACAAGACTTACCAGATGTTAATGCTGTTTTTATTCCAATCGGTGGTGGTGGACTTTCTGCAGGAACGAGCTACTATTTAAAAAACAAAAATCCCAATATCAAATGCTATGGTGTAGAGCCACAAGGAGCAGCTTCTATGCAGGCGGCATTTACAGCGGGAAAACCTGTCGAACTCGAGAAGATCAATAAATTTGTCGATGGTGCTGCTGTTCAAAAAGTTGGAGACCTTACATTCGAGATCAGCCGCGAATATTTAGATGATATCCGATCGATCCCAGAAGGAAAAATCTGTACCTGCATATTAGAGCTATATAATAAAGATGCAATCGTCGTTGAACCTGCCGGAGCGCTTTCGGTAGCGGCATTAGAGTTTCATAAAGATGAAATAAAAGGAAAAAAAGTTGTCTGTATTATTTCAGGAGGCAATAATGATATCAACCGTATGAGTGAAATCCAAGAATTATCACTCTTATATGAAGGATATAAACATTACTTTATTGTACGTTTTCCAAATCGCCCAGGAGCATTAAAACTATTCGTATCCGAGGTATTAAGCCCCAAAGATGATATTACCCGTTTCGAATTTATCAAAAAAACCGAACGTGAGCGTGGTCCAGCCTTGATTGGTATCGAACTAAACAACCCGGCAGATTACCAATCGTTGTTACAAAGAATGACAGAAAACAAATTTGAATATATCGAATTAAATAAAGATCAAACCTTATTTGAATACCTCGTTTAAGTGCTTAATGAGAAAAAATAAAAGGGGAATATGCAAAACACATATTCCCCTTTTTGTATTAAAATTTATTTATAGCCTTCTCCAAGTACAACTATTCCTCATTTATACCAAAACTTTACCATACGATCTACCTATGGATCAACAAAACTAAAATTGTGGCATCGATATCTCTAAATACAAGAAATTACTTTAAAAAGCTTACTATCAATTTTTTACTTTAAATTTTTATGTATATTTAATTAAAAAATATTATGAAAACAACAGCTATCTTATTTATGTTAACGATCATTTGTACCACTGTATTTGGACAAACTGATAAAACCAAGAGACCTAGCCCACCTGATAGTGTTAAAGTCACTACTAGTGATGGTGTAACCATTGATGTAAACTACAGCCGTCCATCTTTAAAAGGTAGACAAATTGGTGTTGATATTGTCAAAGTTGGAGAAATATGGCGTACGGGTGCAAATGAAGCAACAACAGTAGCATTTGATAAAGACGTCCTTATTGAAGGTAAGAAATTAACAAAAGGAAAATATAGCTTATATACTATTCCCGGTGAACAAGAAACAATTGTTATTTTCAATAAAACATGGAATCAATGGGGAACAAAATATGATCAAGCACAAGATGCATTACGCGTAAATGTTAGAAATTCAACAAGCACTACACCACAGGAACAATTTAAAATTGATGTGGATAAGTCTGGTAAAATTGCATTAATATGGGGCGATCATTTACTACCAGTACAAGTAAAAGCTGTACGCTAATTAAGAATTTCAAAAGAGATCAAACAGTAAAATAACATTTGACATGCGTTAAAAACGCATAAGTATTAAAAAAGCCAGATAATTTCTATCTGGCTTTTTACTAAGGGTTATTTGTTTTTTAAATATTTTTCTAAAAACTTATCCTGTTCCCACAATAGGTGGAAAATATTCTCCTTTGCAACATAACCATGTGCCTCACGCGGTAAAATAACCATACGAACAGGAGCTCCAAGATTTTTCAATGCTTGGAAATAACGCTCCGTCTGTAATGTAAAGGTACCCGGATTATTATCTGCCCCCCCATGTACAAGTAATAAAGGAGTTTTCATCTTATCAGCACTTACAAATGGAGACATGGTCATATACAGTTGTGGGTCATCCCAAAAGTTACGTTGTTCGCTTTGAAATCCAAAAGGAGTTAACGTACGATTATAAGCACCAGATCTTGCTATTCCGGCAGCAAATAAATTTGAATTAGATAAAAGATGTGCGGTCATAAAAGCACCGTAAGAATGTCCTCCAACAGCCACTTTCTTTCTATCAATATAGCCTAAACTATCGACCGCATCGATTGCCGCTGCACCATTCGCAACAAGCTGTTCAATAAAAGTATCATTTGGTTCCTGAGTACCCTCGCCAACAATTGGGAATGCGGCATTATCCAATACGGCATACCCTTTAGACACCCAATAAATAAATGATCCATAACTCGGATAGGTAAATTCTTTCGGGTTTGCAGTACTTTGGCCAGCTGTATTCTTATCTTTATATTCTCTTGGATAAGCCCAGATCAACAAAGGAAGTTTTTCCTTATTCTTAAAATCGTAACCTGCAGGCAGGTATAACGTACCTGAAAGATCAACACCATCTTTACGTTTATAATTCAAGATCTCTTTGTGTACTTTTTCTAAATTAGTAAATGGATTTTCCAACTGTGTCAATGCCTTTTGTTTTCCTGTTTTAATATTCTTTTTGAAATAATTTGGGAACATCGAAGCAGATTGCAGAGAAACCATCATGTCTCCCGTTTTCGGATCAATAAGCTGAATAATACGTTCTTGAAGATCTGATTTTTTAGCGGTGTAAAGTCTTTTTTTCTTTAAACTCTTTAGATCCAGCTCATCCACAAAAGGAAATTCCCCTTCCTTTGTAAATCCCTTCCCTATTAAAAACACTTTATCATTTTGAATTGACATCGGATACGTTCCAAAGTTATTACGTGCCTTAAACACATCCCCAGGATCATTGTAGATATCTTGGCTATTGCGGTCATTAATCAATTTTGACGCTCCAGAACTTGGATTAATCAAAAATGTTTTCACATTACGGGTATCATACCATTGCGAACTGACCATTGCATATTCATCATTTCCCCAGATGACACCAGCAAAGCGATCTTTGGTTTTGGTGATCAATTTAGGGGATGAGGTAAAAGGAAAGTCCAATGTATACAAAGCATCACGGAATTCAACATTCTTCCCAGGATCACCACCGTCCAAAGCCTCAACATAGGCTAAAGTTGCCGGTTTATCATCTCTCCAATGCAAATTCCGACGGCCTGTACGTGTAGCAGAAAAACCCTTAGGCATAACTTCTATCAAAGGAACATCATTCACCTTCGTAATTAATTTCCCTGTCAGGTCGTAAATAGCTGTTTCCTGGGGAAATCTAGAATAAGGTACAATATAAGAATAAGGCTTTTTAATCGTATTCACTAAAATATATTCGCCATTTGGAGAAAAAGAGGTCCCGGCAAAAATTGCTTTATCACTAAACTTTTGAACTGCACCTTCTAGATCTACAATTTGTAATTCAGACTGAACCAACGTTTCAAAATTAGTCTCATCCTGTGGATTTTTCAACAAATCCTGATATGTTCTCAATTGCGACACCTGTCCATCACTTGTCGAAACAACTGGTCCCGTCGGCAAATCTTTTGTTTGGTCAATTAATTTTATTCTATTTACTGGTAGTGTTGAAATCAACAAACGTTCAGAATTACGGAACCATTTATAAGGTGCATCTAATAACGTATTCAACACATATGATGTCAATTGTTTGACCTGCAATGATTTTAAATCTAATATAAATAAAGCCGTACCGGTAGTATTTGTATTGGTAAAAGCTAATTTCGTATTATCTGGTGAAAACGTTAAATTTGCCAATGAAGGATTAGCAGGCATGCCTCTAAAATCTGTAATCTCCTTATCATCAGCAATTTTCTTTAAAGAAAATTTATTAAAGAAGGTTTCTGCACTTTCAACATTTGTTGAGGGATTGATACGAAGACCGGCCAGCTTCATCTCTTCCTGCCCCAATTCTGCCAAAGACTTATAAGTAGGTCGATATAAAAATAAGATCCAATTATGATCATTTGATATTCGTATCTGTGGAGGGCGTATAAAATCAGCTAAGGCTAAAATTTCGGAAGAAGGTTTTTGGAAAGTGACATTCTCTTGAGCGGAGGCTTCCAGAGATAATAAAAATAGTAAACCGCAAAGTAATTTTTTCATATATATATTTTAATATAATAAGCTGTCAAAATATAGTAAATTATTAGATTAAACCAAGAAAGTGTAGTCACTTTATGACATAAATATTAGACTAAAAAAACATTCTTAAAATACAGATATTTTCTATCTTCTAAAGTTATCAACATTAAATTAATATTGATAACCAAGCGAATACAAATATTCCGCATGCGCAAAGCCCTATATCGATCATTTTTTTCCACCAATGTGGAAAAGTCAAATTACAGCTTCAAATTAAATTTATGATATTTGTTAGAGTTGGGAAATTAGGCTTCTCAAACTTGTTAAAATCATTCAACTCAACTCGCCTTCTTTTAGGAAGCGCGATTTTTAAATTTAAGTATAATCATGGCAAGAATCATCAAATTCGAGAAAAACGATTGTGCACCTTGTGCGCAAGTATCTGCATATCTAGATCAAAAAGGTATCAAATATGAGTCTATCAACCCATTTGACCAACCAGATTTAGCTGCAAAATTTAAAGTTCGCACAGTTCCGACCGTAATCGTTTTGGAAAATGACGAAATTCAACACCGTATCATTGGATTTAAGCCTGAAGAATTAGGAGCGATCGCATTATAATAATAATCTGGTATCAAATTTTTATAATCCATGATACATATTTATTACGATAGCAAAACTGGAAATGTGCAACGTTTTATGGACAAGCTTACCCAAATCACAGGCTGGCATGCTCATAAAATAACCGCAGATCTTATTGCTGAAGAATCGGGGCATCTCGTAACGTTCACAACTAATTTCGGACAAATGCCCGAAACGACCCGCATATTTATGACAGCAAACGCGTCTAAAATATATTCGGTCACTTCGAGCGGGAACCGCAACTGGGGACAGAACTTTGGACTTGCCGCTGATAAAATTTCAGCTGACTTTGACATCCCATTGGCTTTCAAATTTGAATTGTCTGGTACAATGGAGGATATTAACCAATTTATTGACATCATAAAGAACAACTGCGATGGTAGCAAACGAGGTAGCAAAAAACTGGATATTGCTTAACAACGAAATCATGATTAAACATGATGACGAGTTTAGCTTACATAAAGATAAAGAGGCCGTACGTGCCTATTTTTTAGAGTATGTAAATAAGAACACGGTGTTCTTTTATACTTTAAAAGAAAAAATCGATTACTTAATTGAGCAAAATTACTATATCAATTTCTACGAATGGTTTACATACGAAGAAATGGAAACGGTCTATAATTTTGTTTTCGCAAAAAAATTCCGCTTTGCCTCTTTCATGGCTGCGTTTAAATTTTTCCAAAGCTATGCGTTAAGAGACGATTCTGGAGAAAAGTTCTTAGAACGTTATGAAGACCGTGTCGTAGCAGTAGCTTTATTTTTAGCGCGTCACGAAGGTGTAGAAAAAGCAATTGCTTATGCCGAATTATTCATCAATCAAGAATATCAACCAGCAACACCAACATTCTTAAATGCAGGTAAAAAACGTTCTGGAGAATTGGTTTCTTGTTTCTTAGATGAAATTGGTGACAATTTAAATGGTATCGGCTATGCGGTTGATTCAGCAATGAAATTATCTTCCATCGGAGGCGGAGTTTCATTCAATATCTCGAAAATTCGTGCTCGTGGCGAAGCCATCAAAGGAGTTGAAGGTCGCGCAGGAGGTGTTCTTCCAATCATGAAAATCATGGAAGATACTTTCTCATATGCCAACCAACTGGGTCAGCGTCCTGGTGCTGGAGCTGTATACTTAAACATTTTTCATGCTGACATTGAAGAGTTCTTAGACTGTAAAAAAATCAATGTGGATGAGAAAGTACGTATCAAATCCCTTTCTATAGGTATCATTATTCCTGATAAATTCATGGAATTAGCTGAAAAAGATGAAGCCTGTTACTTAATATATCCACATACTGTGATGCTGGAATACGGCATTCCATTGGATGAAATGGATATGGACAAGATGTACGAAGAGTTGATTACCAATCCGAATATCAAGAAAAAGAAAATCAACGCCCGTCACATGTTAGTAAAGGTTGCACAGACACAAAAAGAGTCCGGCTATCCTTATATCTTCTACAAAGAAAACACCAACCGTGCTCATGCATTGAATGGCATTGGTAAAGTAAAATTCTCAAACTTATGTACTGAGATCATGCAGGTGTCTGAAGTTTCAGAAATAAATATCTACGGAGAAGAAGATCAAATCAAATATGGTATCTCGTGTAACTTAGGTTCCTTGAATATTGCTACCGTAATGGATAATAAGCGTGTTAAAGAATCTGTTAAATTAGCAATGCGTGCTTTAACAATGGTATCTGATGTAACAGATATCAAAATGGTTCCTTCTATCGCCAAAGCAAATAAAGAATTACATTCAGTAGGACTTGGAGCTATGAATCTACATGGTTATTTAGCGAAAAGCTTTATTATGTACGAATCGGAGGAAGCATTAGACTTTGCCAATGCATTCTTTATGATGATGAACTTCTACTCTTTGGAAGCATCGATGGAAATCGCACGTGACCGTCAAAGAACATTTGTAGGATTTGAAAAGTCAGCTTATGCAGATGGATCATATTTCAACACATATACAGAACGCGATTATTTGCCAAAAACAGATAAGGTTAAAGAATTATTTGAAGGAGTACATATTCCAACAATTGAAGATTGGGAAAAATTGAAAGCAGAAGTTCAAGAGCACGGTATTTATCATGCTTATCGTTTGGCTATTGCACCGAACCAATCTACATCTTATATCATGAACGCAACCGCTTCTGTTATGCCGATTGTGGATATCATCGAAGTTCGCGAATATGGAGATAGTACAACCTATTACCCAATGCCTTATTTGACAAATGATAATTACTTCTACTTCAAATCGGCATACGACATGGATCAATTCAAGGTACTTAAATTAGTATCTGTAATCCAACGTCACATTGATCAAGGAGTAAGTACTATTTTACATACAAATTCTAAAGATAATACACGTGATCTATCTAGATACTACATTTATGCACATAAATTAGGATTAAAATCATTGTATTATACGCGTACACGTAAGTCATCTATTGAAGATTGTGTTTCTTGTTCAGCATAAACTTCATTTAAAATAAAACCCATAAGCTATTCAAAAGTTATTAAAACTTTTGAATAGCGCTATTAACATATACATTCAATAATTCTCGCTGTAAAATAATGAGTAAACAATATACTGCTGTAAACTGGAATACGCCAGATAATGATTATGCCTTGATGTTTTGGGAGCAAAATATTAGACAATTCTGGATTGATACCGAATATATCCCTTCAAAAGATATTGATAGTTGGAAAGGATTAAGCTGGGAAATGAAAGAATGCTACAAAAAAGCATTGGGCGGATTGACTTTGTTAGATACTTTACAGAGCCATACAGGAATGCCAAAAATCATCGAACATACAGAATCGTTACAAAATAAGGCTGTATTATCGTATATGTGTATGATGGAGGCGATCCACGCAAAATCATATTCGACTATTTTTACAACGGTATCTACTACAAACGAAATCAATGATATTTTTGGTTGGGTTGAACAAAATAAATTTTTGCAATTCAAAGCATCCACCATTGACTCTTATTACCATGTATTAGACAAAAAGAATCCAACAAATGAAGAATTATTTATGACACTGGCAGCTTCAGTGCTTCTTGAGTCATTTCTATTTTATTCAGGTTTCTTCTTACCATTGTGGTTATGTGGTCAAGGACAAATGGTTGCTTCAGCAGATATCATCAAAAAAATTATTGCCGATGAGTCTATCCACGGTGTTTTCGTTGGATTAATGGCACAAGAAGTCTTCAAAAAACTAAAAAATCAAGAAGAAGTGAAACAGAAATTCATCAATTTATTGAACGAATTGTTCGATAACGAGATGAAATATACAGAGGAAATCTATACCGAAGTTGGTTTAACAGCAGAGGTAAAAGAATATGTTCGTTACAACGGTAATAAGGCATTAATGAATCTTGGATTTGATCCGATCTTTGAAGTGAAGCAGGTGAACCCAATTGTTTTAAATGGCCTAAATACAGAAACAACGCAACATGACTTCTTCTCGAAGAAATCAACAAACTACGAAAAATCAATGGAAATCGTACACTTGAAAGATGACGATTTTAAAATGGATGCTACGGTCAACGTATAACTATCTAAATTCCATTATAGCGATTCCCTTTACAGATTATGTAAAGGGAATTTTTATTTTAAACTAATTGAATCCGTCGTAGTCATACAGGTAGATAACCTAAACCTGACGATTATGACCACATTGCAAAAACAGCCTTCAGGCACACTTGTATTTCTAAGCTTTTTAATTATATACTTATGTTGCACCCATCTGTGCCAAGCCCAATTAAAAAAAATTATTCTGCTTGATGCCACAACATCACACCCCATACCCAAAGCAAGTATATTTTTAGAAGAGGAAAATAATGGAACCGTTTCGGATGAAAATGGAATTGCACGTCTAGGAAATACACAAAGTAAAAATATACGAATATCGCATCTCAATTATAACATGCTCACTATAAAAACCAGCGATCTTACTCACGAGATAACAACTTTAAAATTAATACCAAGGCCCGCCAATCAACTGGAAGAAGTCATTGTTTCAGCAGGATTTGATAAACTTTTAGTCGGTAAATGGAAACTTCTTGAAATCACTAACATTCGGATTCTATCCGATGGGACAGAGCACAGTACCAAGAGAAAAACTTCTTTTGGAAATATAAAAGAGTATAACGCAGATCGATCCTTCATAATTACCAGTTCAAATGGATCCAAACAATTATCAGGTAGATTTACAGCATTAAATAATCAGATATATGAAGACATCGATTATTCATATGATAAATCACTGCAAGGGATAACCAATATCTTATTTTATTCCAAAACAGAAAAAGACCACCAGATAAGAGTGAAATATCAACTTCCAAACTCCGTGTGGGTAACCGAAGAAATATGGAAAAAATTATAAATAGTAAAACCTATATTACACAATCGTTTGTCTTAAATGAAGGTCATAAATAAAGCTATCTTTTGGATTATATTTGAAATTACCTTCAAACCAATTCAATAACGATGAATAAACTATTTACTTTTTTATTGATAACTGTAATAACTGTACAGTCTTACGCTCAGCAACAGTATAGCCAAGTATTTGCAAAAGACGATTACAGTCAATTAAAAAAGAATGCCAGAGATCAGGACATTGAAAATATCAATAATTTGATATTAAAGCAGGCTGCTAGACAATTAAAAGAGGGATCTTACCCCATTCAAAAACGTTTACGCGCTTATACAAATTATCAATCTCCCAATAGCCTAAGCAAGCGACTTAAAACAAGCCCTTACTCCCAATATGAAAATCCTACTGGTATTTACTTCACAGCAGGAGATGAAGCTATTGTATGGGTTGGAAAAACCAATGGAAGCACTATTGCGCTACGCGTAACAAACTGGGATGATAAAAACTTCAAACAAAAAGACTACAATCTAAAAGAAGGCTATAATGCTTTGAAAATTGAAAATAAAGGAAATGCTTACATTCAATATTTCACAGAAGACAAAGTATCTTCAAAAAAGATCAACATTCACATACTTGGTGGAAAAGTGAATGATGTATTTGAACGAGGTAAGCATACCAATAAAGATTGGGATCGTATGCTAGGAAATGCTTCTGGACCCATCTTAGATATTGTAGGAAAACAAGTACAACTTGCATATTCGGTAAAATCATTACAAGAAAATGCACCCCATCAAGGCGTAGAACTGATCCAACTTTATGATTCTATAATTGGTATCCAGCACCAAATCATGGGGTTGACACAAACAAAAAGAGTTCCGAAGAACAGAATGTTTGGCCGTGTTATCTGGCAAGGATTTATGCATGCTGATGGTATCGGCGCTGCATTTCACGATAATACCATGAAAGATGTCGCAAATGTGGCTAATCTTAGGAAAAATTCTTGGGGAGTAGCGCATGAGTTTGGTCATGTCAACCAAGTAAGGCCTAATATGAAATGGGTAGGTACAACAGAGGTAACCAATAACATCTATTCCGTATGGACACAATATACGTATAACAGCCATAGTCCCAAATTAGAACGAGAACGCTTAAAAGACTATGATGAACCTAAAATTGGAGGCCGTATCACTGCTTATATGGAATCTGCATTTGTACACCGTCAACCCTGGTTAACACAAGCCGGCCCAGACAGGTGGGATCGCCAACGTCCACGTGATTGGGGCGGAGATCACTTCGTAAAACTAGTTCCACTTTGGCAATTACAGCTGTACTTCAATGTCGCAGGAAAAGGAAATTCATGGGAGAACAAAAACTTTTATGGTGATATCTTTACGAAAGCAATTAATGCTCCAGCAACAGCAACTAAACAAGACGCATACTACCAGCTCGAGTTTATCAAAAACGCATGTGATGCGTCAAAATTAGATCTCACAGATTTCTTTGAACAGTCTGGAATGCTTATCCCTATTGACCTTTGGGTAGATGATTATACCTGCGCACAGATGACCATCACAGCAGCTGATATTGCAGCCGTAAAACAGTATGCATCTAAGTATAAGAAACCTTCCACACCGGTATTACATTATATTACTGCAAACAGCACTTCAATTTATAAAAATAGACTGCCCTTAAACGGGATCGAAGGTTCTGGTTTCGAGAAAAAAGAAGATAAAATCATTGTTCAAAACAGCGCTTGGAAAAATGCTGTAGCATTTGAAACCTATGCAGGTGATAAACTTGTAAAAATTGCATTTGTAGGAGCTGGGTCTAATGACGTCTCCAGCACAACCGTTCATACTCCAAAAGGTACAACACAGGTCAAGGCTGTGGGATGGGATGGAAAAAGAATCAATGTATTATAATTTAATAAAAAAATAGGCTGATATAATCAGCCTATTTTTTTATTAGTATCCAAGTTTTGCCAGTCGCGCATACATCTCTACAAATGCACACTGATCTAGCAACCCTTTCGTTTCCTTCCTATCTTTAAGTGTCCAGTCCGTATAGAATAAACCTTTTTCATCCCGCATATAGTTCCAGGCATATTGCAGATTATTAGCAAAAACTGCCAAATACTTAGGATTATGATCTTGTTCAAATAGACTAATAAATCCCCGCATCATCACAGCATGAAACCATAAATTGCTGTTTTTTAACAATTTAAATTCTTGTCCTGTGACATCTTGAAAAAAATAAGAATAACAGGCTTCTCCGAGCTTTTGAGCATCCATCAAATATTGCTTCTCCTGAGTCAACCGGTACAATAAAGCCGCTGCTTGCAACATCTGACCCGAATTATAAGAGTATTTTGCTTTATCTATATGTCCATTTAAGCTCATATTATCCCAAAAAAGGCCATCATTAGGATCTTCTAATTTTTCTTTGGTCCAATGGTAAAGTCTCCTGCCCTCTTCCAAATAGTGGTTATCCTTCGTTGCTTCATACATCCTAAGCGCAAATACACTCGCAGGAGCATTAGAACATGCATTTTTAGATTCTTTTTTTTGTTCACACCAGTAGATACCACCACCAAGTAGGTCATCTTCACCGCTCATCACAAACGCCCACACTTCCTTCGCTTTAGTAAGATAATCTTGTTTTTTCGTCGACAAATAACTATCCGTAAAATCAATACCGAGCCAGATATTATCATCATAAAAGCGATCGGAAACAGGAGCGTTATTTAAGTATGATGCATATCCCACAGGAAGGCGTTTTTGATCACGATACCCCGCAAGGCCGACCAATACTTTTTGATCGAGTATATTCTGAAATTCTCTTTTTTTCTTCGGCAACTCCATCAAAGCATTAACAGCTGAAAAACTACCCGAAAAAGGCCATAGATAAGCATATTTCTTTTGCTGCGATGCTTGTTCGGTGTTATTCAAATAATCGGCTTTAAAACCCTCATCAAAAGGAAACCTTTCCAATAGAAGCTGGTTTTCAACATTTCCAAATAAATGATAAATCTGTTTCATAGTCTGCGTAGCTGCAACATCGAAGTGTACTTTTTCCTGTGCCTGTAAACCATTCGCCAAAAGTGTAATACTAAAAAGTAGGTAAAAACTAAATATTCTCATAATTAGATCCTTAAAAAAGGCTGTCCAATTTGATTGGACAGCCTCATTATGCTATTTATAACCTTCGTTTTGCGTTAGTTTATTATTTCTTTGAATTTCATCCGGTGATATAGGCCACAAAAGATCAGACTCTTTAAATACTGCACCTGATGCATTTTTAGCACCAATAAGGGGTACAAAATCTATTTTACCAGCATCAGTAGTTGAGATAACAGGAAACATCTTCGTCCTTACAATATCATCCCACATCTTGAACTCTAATGGAAATTCTCTCAAGCGTTCAATCCAACATTCTTTCACAAAAAGATCAACAGATAAACCTTGTAAATCAGAAGTAAATTGAGCAACAGTTTTACCTTCTGTATTTGCACGAGCTTTAACCTGCGCTAAGTAGCCCGCTGCTTCAGCAGTCACACTACCACTTTTAGCAATTGCTTCAGCGGCAATCAACAAAGCTTCAGGGTAACGATAAAAGTTCCAATCTTTTGTTGCTTTACCAGTAGTTAATAACGCTTGTTCATCAAAATAATACCAAATACCTGCATCAGTAGATTCCCAAACTTTACCATTAATTGGGTTTGTATATTTCCAGTGAAAAAATTGATTGGGTTGAATACGAAGATCTTTTGTATCATACACATTCAAAAATTGTTTTGTTGGACCAAAAACACGTTCAAAGATCGAATATTTATCAAATACCGATACAGCAGAAGAATTAAAAGCATAAGTTGGCCACCAGCTACCACTACTGATATTAGCATCATATTCTTGTGCGTAAATCACTTCATCCAAATCATCTGTAGTACGTAAGCGATTATAAGCACTACTCATGCCTAGATCAGTATTTACAGTCATGCTATGGCCTGAATTAACAACAATTTTAGCTGCTGTAGCAGCATCTGCAAATTTTCCTTGCTGTAAATATACATTCGCCAAAGTCATTGCTGCAACATACTTAGTGATCCTATGACCATTTTGAGCAAATTTAGCCGCAGGTAATACCTCAACAGCTTCTTTAAGATCCGCTTCAATTAATTCATACACTTTCGCCGCTGGTGTGCGTTCCAAATAAAGATCATCCTTTAAAGTTTCATTAGGAGTTGTAGGTAAAGGTATTGCTCCAAATGTTTTTACTAAATAAAAATAATTAAAGGCTCTAAAAAATTTAGCTTCTCCAATCAGACGATTTTTTGCTGCGTCTGCCATGTTAATATTAGGAATATACTTTAGACCCGCATTAGCAATATTAATAGCCTTATAACTATCATCCCATATCGTATTCATGGTACCAGAAATTAAGTTTGTATTATTTTGACGAGTCAATTCCCTCGAAAATAAACAAATTCGTTCTTGGCCTTCATAACTATTGGTAAAATATCCTGTTAACATTGTGCTGACAGATGCTGTAGGCCCAATATAAGCACTACTAGCAAAAGAAATACGCTGTTGAGCTCCACGACGATAAAGAGAATTTATTGTTCCCTCGGCCTGTCCAGCATTTTGATAATAATATTCTAACGATAGATTTGATTTTGGATCTTCTTCCAAAAATTTATTACATGAAGTTGTTAATGTCACACCCGCCAATAACAACATTACTAATTTATTTTTCATTTTGATAAGTTCTACGATTTAAAAAGTTACATTCACACCTAAAGAAAAAGTTTTCGCTCTCGGATAAGCAAAGAATGTCATATTCTGACCAAAATTCCCTGTTCCTTGAGAAGTACTTTCTGGATCATATCCTTTGAAATCACTCGATGTAAATAAAAATGGATTATTTGCATTTGCATAAATCCTTAAATTAGACATACCCACTCGCTTCAATACATCCGGATTAAAAGTATACCCCAATTGAATTAAATTAACTCTGATATAGGAACCATCTGCTACCCATGAATCATCCACATTTGTATCTTGACCGGCATGTCCTCCATTCGTTAAGTAGATTGCTTGTTGCATCGTATTTGGATTTGTACCATTATACGCATCTGTCAAGATCTCTTTTAAACCATTGGTAATTCCAAAACGATCATAAGTAGAGTGATAAAATTGTTGCATTACTTCCACACCTTTCACAAACTGAAGATCTAACGTAAAATCAAAGTTTTTATACCTTAAATTATTGATGAAACTACCTGTCCAATCTGGGATTCCTTTTCCAATAATTTCTTTCTCAGTTGTACGTTTCGCTCTTCCAACCTGGCTTAAAGTCGCATTACCCGCATCCACATCTTCTTGTGTATAAACACCCAATCTACGGTAACCGTAAAAACTATTTAAATTTTCTCCAACACGAATTACACTATTAGCGCCACCAACCCAGTTATTCATTAAAATATCAGCATTATTTTCACCTAATTTTAACACTTTATTTTTATTGTAATTCATGTTTAAAGATGATTTCCAGCTGAAGTTTTCACTATTTACAACTGTCCCTGTAATCATCATATCTAAACCTTGATTTTGTACAGAACCAATGTTTTTCATGACTGTGCTAAATCCTGAAGCAGTTGGTACAGGTGCATCTAACAATAAATCCGTTGTTTTCTTATGGTAAAAAGATACATCAAAATTCAAACGATTTTGAAATAACCCCAACTCAACCCCAACATCATATTGCGCTGTCCTTTCCCATTTTAAATCAGGGTTGGCAATTGCATTTACAAAAGAATATGGAGCTCTGTTACCATTCAATAAAATTGTTCCAGCCTCTACAATAGCTAAAGATTTATAAGGATCTATCTCAGAGTTACCTGTTAAGCCATAACTTGTATGAAATTTCAAGTTGCTAATCGATTCATTCCCCTTCAAGAAATCTTCATTAGAGACATTCCAGGCTAAACCAGCTGATGGGAAAAAAGCATATTTATTATTTTTTCCAAATTTAGATGATCCATCATAACGACTTGTAATAGTCGCAGAATAACGATTATCGTAAGAATAAGAAGCTCTAAGAAAATAAGAATTCATTGCCCATTTGTTCCAATTCGATCCTGGAGCTGCTGGTAAAATTCCGATTCCCATGTTATTTGATTCGTAAAAGTCATCAAAGAAACCTTCTGTTCTCGAGTTATCATAATCATAGGTACGCGCCTGCCATGATAATCCGGCCATCGCATTAATGCGGTGCTTATCAAACTGCTTATTATACGTTAAGTACGTTTCCTCTTGCCAATATAAAGTATTGGTATGATCTCTCTCAGCCCAACCATTCGGTCTGGAAATATTATTTAATGTTATAGATGAGTAACCTTTATATCTTTTTTGGTGATTATCAATACCAAATTGTGTTTTCAAATCTAGTCCATCGGCTAGGTGAAATGTTAAAGCAGCATTACCGAAAATCTGTGTATTATAGCGCTCCCGCTTTTGCAATTCTAAAATAGAAACAGGGTTGGCCATACCTTCAAAACCCAAAACATCAGAAATTTTAGAAGAAGCCGAATTCGTATACACACCCAATTTATCTCGTACAGGGTACCATGGTAACATTTCAATCATAGTACGGCGAGCATCTTGACCACCACCATCTTCAGGCGTATATTGTCCCCAAGTATGATTCACACTTAAATTAACGGCAGTGGATAACCAAGAAGTCGGTTTAGAATCATACGCTAACTTTCCGTTCAAACGCTTACTATAGGTACTATTGACGATACCTTGTTGGTCCGTGTAGTTTAAAAATGCTCCTACTGAAGATTTTTCATCTCCTTGCTGCAAATTCAGCTGATGATTTTGCGATATAGCAGTACGCGTTGCTTCTTTTTGCCAATCGGTATCATATAGTGGTTTACCTGCAGCGTCAAAGTAATCCGGATCATTAAACCATTTTGAACGATCCAAATCCCAAGTTTTTCCCTGATATTTATTTTCATTTTCTAAACCGATCATAAATGCATCTGTCCATTCCTGAGCATTTAAAAGGTCCATGTAACGCTGTGGAGTACTTATCCCTACCGAACCTTGGTAACTGATGGTACGTCTTCCATCTTTATTGCCACGTTTGGTAGTTACTAAAATAACCCCATTTGCACCACGTGCACCATAAATTGCGGCAGAAGACGCATCCTTTAATACTTCAATACTTTCAATATCATTGGGATTCAATAATTGAAAATCTTCCATCACCACGCCGTCCACTACGTATAATGGATTTGATGAAGAGTTAATCGTAGCCATACCACGGATGATCACTTTATTGCCATACGCACCAGGTTGACTGGAATTGGAGAAAATATTCACCCCAGATGCTTTCCCTCTTAAATTGTCCAATGGACTAAAGTTTTGATCTTTAATCATATCAGCACCTTTCACCATTGCAATAGATCCTGTCACATCCGATTTACGCATAGTACCATAACCGACTACCACGACTTCATCCAGCACATCTGCGGCAGATTCCAATCGAATGGTTAAACCTGA
Organism: Sphingobacterium sp. JUb56; assembly: GCF_014191365.1. Classification (NCBI taxonomy): domain Bacteria; kingdom Pseudomonadati; phylum Bacteroidota; class Sphingobacteriia; order Sphingobacteriales; family Sphingobacteriaceae; genus Sphingobacterium; species Sphingobacterium sp. JUb56. Next base: position 773,445 of record NZ_JACHWL010000002.1, read on the forward strand.
AGTACTACTTACTCTTGTCTCCGCGGTCTTAAATCCAACTGAAGATATGACCAGCATATCCCCTACTTTCGCATTAATACTAAAGCTACCGGTCTCAGAAGTCTGGGTACCTACGGAAGTTCCTTTAACAGAAACCGTTACACCCGAAACTGGGTTTCCGCTACTGTCCACAATTTTACCACTAACCTGTCCTTGTTTAGCAACAAGTTCTTTTGCTTTTGATACATGCGCATACCCCGACAAAGTAGCGGACGAGGCATTTACCTGTTGCATAGATCCAGCAATAACAGCTAAAGAAAAAAACAATTTAGAATTTTTCTTCAACTGCAAAAATGTTCTTGCGTCAAATTTGTTCATAATTTTTAAAGTGATTTTAGATTTATTTATTTGTTTCAGCCGTTTAAAAGAAGAAACATGTTTGTTTATTGGTTTTTAATTATACAACTTATATAGCCAGTACATCTAAAATTTCAAGCATAGGTATCCTTAGCTTGATAATAGTTTAATCGTTTTAGCTATTTAGAGTAAAAAATTATTGTACTAGAATTCCCTTTCAAAGACACTCAGACAAAATTATTACTTCAGTTATGTTAATTATAATGGATAAAAGGGTATTCAGTTTTTCATTTTAGTATCGAACATAAATTGGTCATCATATCATAATTTGTTTAATCGTTTTAGCAAATAAATTGTAAATATCATTCCTTAAGCCGTATCATAAACCGGATGTAAAGATATTTGGTTTGGTTTATCTTAATTTGTGATAATTAAGATTGGTTTAAATTAGTGCTTTAATTTTAAAGATTAAGTTTTTTTTTCAAAAAACTTAATCTTTAAAATTTTTTATATATTTCCTTTTTTCATCTCATTTACAGCATAATCCACCGCACGGGCCGAAAAAGCCATATATGTTAGAGAAGGATTTTGTGTAGAAGTTGAAGTCATTGCTGCACCGTCTGTAACAAATACATTGGGTACAGAATGAACTTGATTCCATTTATTCAGCATCGATGTTTTAGGATCCAATCCCATTCGTGCTCCACCCATCTCATGAATATCAAGACCTGGAGCCTGGCTACCGTCATCACGTCGGATATTTGTAAACCCAGCAGTCTGGAACATATCCTCCATTGTATCGAGATAATCCTTCTTCATCTTTGCATCGTTATCATCGTAATCGACAGCAATATGGAGTAGAGGAATTCCCCAATCATCCATTTTCTTTGTATCCAAGGTTACCTGTCCAGACTCTTTTGGTATAGTTTCGCCCATCATGTGAGAGCCAACCTGCCAATTTCCAAGCTTTGGATTCAGTAAGTTATTTTTTAACGATTCACCTGCTCCGCTTCGGTCACTGTCTTTACCCCGATATGCTCCAAAACCTGCGGCATATCCGCGGAGATAATCTGTTTCCTGCTTATGCAAGTTTCTAAACCGTGGAATATAACCACCGCCCGCAGGATTTCGTCCTTCCGTTGTATAGTCCTGCAATCCTTCATACTCCGCATAAATCCGGGCACTATAATTATGGAAAGCAACATATTTGCCCAATACACCAGAGTCATTACCCAATCCATTCGGGAAACGATTTGATTTAGAATTCAATAAAATCAAATTTGTATTAATTGCTGCCGCATTAACAAAAATAACGCGTGCATAAAAATCGATTTCTTCCTTCGTATTGGTGTCTATAACACGAACGCCAACAGCTTTCCCTTTTTGCTCATCATATAAAATAGAATGCACAACTGAAAAAGGACGCAAGGTCATATTACCCGTTTTTGCTGCCCATGGCAATGTCACCGCATTGGAGCTAAAGTAGCCTCCAAAAGGACAGCCACGCTGACATAATGTACGGTTTTGGCACTGCACACGTCCCTGATCAAAATGAATCTGATTAGGCTTCGAAAGATGTGCACAACGTGCCGAAATTACCTTCCGCTCAGGATATTTGGATGCAACGGATTGTTTGAAATATTTTTCAACCATATTAAGCGGATAGCCGGGTAAAAATTCGCCATCAGGCAATTCCGGCAAACCATCCTTATCCCCTGCAATCCCAGCAAATTTCTCAACATAATCGTACCATGGCTTTAAATCGGCATATCGAATCGGCCAATCAACAGCAAAACCATCGCGGGCTGGGCCTTCAAAATCAAAGTCTGACCAACGCTGTGTCTGTCTTGCCCATAACAACGATTTGCCACCTACCTGGTAACCACGAATCCAATCAAAAGGTTTGTCCTGCACATAAGGATGCTCTTTATCTTTTACAAAAAAATGAGCAGCATCTTCATGAAAAGCATAACATTTACTAACGATCGGATTCTCCTGTTTGATCGCATAAGGCATCTCATTACGATGTTCAAATTCCCAGGGATTCATATTGGTTGTTGGATAATCTTTGATATGCTTGACATCACGGCCACGCTCCAATACCAAAGTTTTTAATCCCTTTTCACACAATTCTTTCGCAGACCAACCACCGCTAATCCCCGATCCAATCACAATTGCATCGTAGGTTCTATCTTTTTGACTGTCTATATTAATATTTGCCATTTACGCTTTCAATTTTACCGCAGCTTGATAAGGCCCAGGAATCAATTTGTATATCAACTTGTTTTTCATCACGTATTCAGAATTTAAATATCCTTGAATAGCCCGATTTTTGAATATCTTAAAAAAAGCAACTTCATCTCCCTCCTTTTGACCCTCCAAAGTTGTTATCGAGGTTAAAAGCTCCTCTGGAGTCTGCGATTCGGAATTGTCCTTTAATGCCTGCATGCCCTTTACAAATACCTGTTGGTTTTCTGGACTTTCACAATCATCAACCATTTTCATTACAAACAGATGTAAGTTCAGCTCTAATCCACCAGGAGAGTCTGTCTTAGGGATCAGTATTTCAGCTAATTTTGCTAGGAAATCTTCATCTGTTGCAGATAACTTAATATTTTTGAGCACAATAGATGCCCCTCCTTGTTCACGAAGGCAAGATGGCAATAGAGCAATTCCTCCCGCAATAATAAACAATTGCTTAACAAGGGTTCTTCGATTCATCATAATAAGGTGTTCTTACTGCTGTAATATTAAAGATAATATTAAAAATAACAAAGCTAAAACGATTAATTTTTTGTAACAAAAATGCAAAAAGCTACCTCAGGATAGCATTAACCTCTTTTAAGTCTGAAAAAAGATAGGTTGCAAAATCCAGACGATCACGCTCAGCTTTTTGTTTGGTGACAGCAATGCACTTCAATCCGGCATCGATTGCCGCTCTCGCGCCTGTTGCAGTATCTTCTATAGCAACGACCTCTTCCTTACTAAAGCCCGATAACTGTAATGCTTTTTCATAACAAGATGGATTAGGTTTTGGAATAACAACATCCTCCCGAGTTACAAACCAGGAAAAATGCTCATGTAAATCATAATGTGTCAACATGCGATCTACAGTTGGCCTAAAATTAGAAGTCACTAATCCAATCTGAATATCCTGTTCAACCAAAAAATGAATCAGTTCTCTTGCATGGGGCATTAAGGGTATACTTAGCATATCTTGTTGCGCATAATTTTCCCTGGTGGTTTTCCACATAAATTCTTCCTTTACCTCTACGTCCCAGAGCTCTTTCATCGTCAATAGATTACGCGCTAAAGTATGTCCTGCAAAATGTTGAATCCAAGTTTCAAAATCTAAATCAATTGAAAAATGATACTTAAGAATTGGCTTCCATGCTTCAAAATAAAAACGTTCAGAATCCACCAAGGTCCCATCAAAATCAAAAAATACGGCTTTTAAATCTTTCATGCTTTAAAAATAGTCAAACCAAAGAGCAATTCCTACTCAACTATACCGCAATACACCGAATCGGAAAGTAAATCATTAAAAGAATCCCAAATTCCAAAATATATATGAATCGGCGCCCCATTTTCAGCGTGGCTGTTCAATGTTACTGTGCAGGCTCCCCGATGGACTTCCGTTGCTCCAATTTCAAGTTGCAATAAACCATCCAAGTTAAAAAGGCCAAAATTCATTTTATAAAAATTAGTGTTATACTCAGGCATAACTGTCCACTTCAAATATAGTGTATTTCCTTTCCTAGAAACGGAGCAACCTGCTGGAGAAGACAGAGGTCCTCTAAAAATAAATACTTTTTCTACATTGACATAATATTTACAATCGGCATCTAATTCCATGGCGTCTTTTAAGATATGGCGCTGTGCCATTTGAAAGGCACCTATTCGACTTCCTTTGGGAGAAAGATTGCGGTATCCATATTTCAGCAATTCAACCATTTCTTTAGCAAATGTGCTAGCCACTTTCATCTTCTGCCAGTTCATTAACATTGCTTCGCTAGGAGGTTTATTACTTTTTCTTCGTGAACCTCTAATAATATTTTTTCCATTGAGTTCATAAGCATAGATAGAACCCACTTTGCCTTTAAAAAGTCCATTAGGACCGTTCTCTTGAATTGCCATTGGTTTTATTTATAGATAACTTGGTTTTCCAATCACACCTATCCAACTCAATACCAAATATATACAATATTCAGTATTAATTTAGGTATTGTTTAACTTTTAGTGAGTATTTATAGGGGGTTAATAGAGGTATACCTCTATTAACCCTCTCTTAACCCTCTGTTATACCTACATTAAGTTTGAATAAAGTATGTATCTGGTCCGAATCAATTTGAATTACTTTCTACATTTGCTAAGTTTGTATATTCCGCACCATCAACGCATATATTCAGGTGCTTTACTTTAAGAAAGATCAAGATGAAAGTCATTGCTATAGGCCGTAACTATATAGACCACGCTAAAGAACTGAACAACCCTATCCCACAAGAGCCCGTTGTATTCATGAAACCCGACACCGCTTTATTGAAGGATAACAAAGACTTTTATTATCCAGAGTTTTCGAACGATATTCACTATGAAGCGGAAATCGTATTACGCATCTGTAAAGAAGGAAAACATGTAAGCCAAAAATTCGCAAACACATATTTTGATGCCATCGGACTCGGTATTGACTTCACAGCGCGAGACATACAACAAAAACACAAAGAGAAGGGTCTTCCCTGGGAGTTAGCAAAATCTTTTGATGGATCAGCTGTCATCAGCCCGTTGATTCCAAAGGAAGAGATTGATGATCTTAAAAATCTTGATTTCTCCTTGCTAAAGAACAAAGAGACCGTACAGCAGGGAAATACAAAAGATATGATTTTTTCTTATGACGATTTGATCGTTTATATCTCCAAGTTCATTACTTTACGAAAGGGAGATCTTATTTACACAGGTACTCCTGCAGGAGTTGGTCCCGTTGTAATCGGTGATACTTTAGTTGGTTTTATTGGTGAGAAACAAATGTTTAGTTGCACCATAAAGTAAGGTCTATGAAAAAATTAACAGCAATAATCGGGATGTTTGCGCTTGTTTCCAACACACTCCATGCACAGGATATCATCAAACATCGTCAATACCCTCAAAATTATTTTAGACCGCCTATGGATATTGCTCCGCAAGCCTCGGGTTCATTCGGAGAATTGAGAGCAACACATTTCCATGGCGGTGATGACTATCGGACGCAACAAAAAATAAACATACCTGTATATGCCGTTGCAGACGGTTTTGTTTCGCGTATTCGTGTACAGATCGGTGGTGGAGGAAATTCCGTATACCTCGATCATCCAAATGGCTATACTTCTGTATACCTACATTTAGAAAGCTTCAATAATGAGCTCAATGCTTTTATAAAAGCAGAGCAGTATAAACAAAAACGTTTTGACGTCGACCTATTTCTAAAACCTGGTCAGTTCAATTTGAAGAAAGGACAACTTCTGGCAAACTCAGGAAATACAGGAGGATCTGCAGGTCCACATCTTCATTTTGAAATTCGCGATACAAAACAGCAGCTTCCTTTCAACACACAACTTTTTGGACTTACATTTCCAGATGGTATTAAACCTATAATACGAGGTGTAACACTATATGATCTGGACAATCCTATTTTCGATGAAAATACACCCCGTAGACATCAGACTGTAAAAGCATTGGCCAATGGAAATTATAGTCTTGCCGGTAGCTCACCGATTCCTGTTAATGGTAAATTTGGTTTAGGGATCAATACCGTAGATAGGCGTAAAGGAATCTCCTTTACTTACGGTGTATATTCAATAGAATTATTTTTAGATAATAAAAATATCAGTACAGTACTCTTCGAAGCCATTCCTTTTGATAAGACCCGTGCTATCCATTCCTATATCGATTATCCTTATTGGAAAAAATCAAATGTACGTGTACAAAAGAGTTTTAAGCAACCCGGAAATCCAATCGATATCTATGCACAATTGGACAACAGCGGTGTTATGGAACTTAAAGATGATAAAGTACATCAGGTTCGGTATGTTGTCAAAGATGTTCAAGGCAATGTCACAGAAATAAATTTCGAAGTGCAACGAAATGCAAACTATGTAGTCAAAAACAATCCGTCAAACGCTGGTAAATACTTCAACTTCCTACTGGACAACATTTACCAAGCAGACAATGTTAAAGTAAGCATACCCAAAAATACGCTATATGACAATTTAAACTTTACTTATAGTGAGGGTCAAAAACCAGCCAACGGTTATTCTCAATTACATCGCGTCCATAATAAATTTACGCCTGTATTTGGCTCTTACACATTAAGTATTAGGCCAACTGCCGACCTGACGAAAGAACTGTACAGTAAGGCTCTTCTCGTTTCAACAGATGGTGGTGCACAGGGTGGAAAATATGAAAATGGTTTAGTAACAGCATCGGTACGCAGTTTTGGAGACTTCTATGTAGCCGTTGATACGATAGCTCCAAACATCACAGCCCGTAATCTCGTTAACAATAAAAATGTCAGTGCACAAAAGCAAATTGACTTTACCATTTCTGATAATCTATCGGGTATACAGTCATTCAATGCTTACATTGATGGCGAATGGGTGCTGATGAAATATGACCCAAAAAATCGTCATATCTGGCATAACTTCGAATCCACTTTAGGATCCGGAAAACATAGCTTTAAGCTCGAGGTAAAAGACTGGAAAGATAATGTCAGAGTTTATGAAGCAAGTTTCACCAGATAATCAGTATCTTGTTCATTAGATTAATTAATAACACATATGGCTACATTAGAAATAGGACAGAAAGCGCCTGCAATAACGGCTAAGAACCAAAATGGAGAAAATATTTCTTTGTCAGATTTTATTGGAACGAAGGTGATTTTATATTTCTACCCAAAAGATAATACACCAGGTTGCACAACAGAGGCTTGCAATTTTAGAGATAATTATCAGTCTTTAAAGAAAGATGGATTTGAAATTATCGGGGTAAGTATCGATGGAGAAGCTTCTCATCAAAAGTTCATCAACAAACATGAACTTCCCTTTCAATTACTGGTTGATGAAGATCAGAAAATTGTCAATGATTATGGTGTTTGGGTAGAAAAAAACATGTACGGTAAAAAGTATATGGGAACTGCACGCACAACATTTGTTATTGATGAACAAGGAAATATTGCTCACATCATTAAAAAGGTGGACAATAAGAATGCGTCTCAACAAATTCGCGATCTTATAAAATAATACTTAACAGTACTAGAATCATGATAAAAGAGTTAGCGGACTTGCATTTATATACATGGCCTGCACACGATTATCATTATCTAAGTACGACTATCTAAAATCTAAATACTAATATTTATATTTGCTACTTATGAGCAAACAAACAGACGACTTCTTTAAAAGTATAGTATCCCACTCAAAGGAATATGGTTTTGTATTCCAATCAAGTGAAATATATGATGGCTTAAGTGCTGTCTATGATTACGGTCAATTAGGTTCTGAATTAAAAAATAATTTAAAGACCTATTGGTGGAAATCCATGGTGCAATTGCATGAAAACATTGTCGGTATCGATGCTGCGATCTTTATGCACCCAACGACTTGGAAAGCTTCAGGCCACGTGGACGGGTTTAATGATCCCATGATCGACAACAAAGATTCTAAGAAACGTTACCGTGCCGATCAATTGATCGAAGATAAAATAGCGCGTTACGAAGCAGATGGTAAAACTGATAAAGCGGCTGCGCTATTAGAAGCATTGAACGTTGCCTTAAATGCTGATGATCTTGCTGGTTTAAAAACTATTATTGAAGATCACAATATCGTTTGTCCTGTTTCTGGAACTAAAAACTGGACTGATGTACGTCAGTTCAACTTGATGTTTGCTACCCAAATGGGTGCTATGGCAGATGGTGCTGAACAAGTATACTTACGTCCCGAAACTGCTCAAGGTATTTTTGTTAACTTCTTAAATGTTCAAAAAACTGGCCGCATGAAAATTCCTTTCGGAATTGCTCAAATTGGTAAAGCATTCCGTAACGAAGTTATTGCTCGTCAATTCATTATGCGTATGCGTGAATTTGAACAAATGGAATTACAATTTTTTGTTCGCCCAGGTACAGAAATGGAATGGTACAATAAATGGAAAGAAACTCGTCTTAAATGGCATTTAGCTTTAGGTTTCAACCCTGATAACTACCGTTACCACAATCACGATAAATTAGCTCATTATGCGAATGCGGCAGTAGATATTGAATTCAATTTCCCATTTGGATTTAAAGAGGTTGAAGGTATCCACTCCAGAACTGATTTTGATTTAAAACAACACCAAGAATTCTCTGGTAAAAAAATGCAATATTTTGATACAGAGATCAATCAGAACTATATCCCTTACGTAGTGGAAACTTCTATCGGTTTAGATCGTCTGTTCTTAACAGTTCTATGTAATTCATTGGTTCAAGAAGATCTTTCAACACCTGAAAAGCAAGATTCACGTGTCGTATTGAAATTCCCTCCTGCAATTGCACCTGTTAAAGCGGCCATCTTACCTTTAACAAAAAAAGATGGTCTTCCAGAAAAAGCACGTGAGATTATGTCTGTATTAAAATTGGATTACAATGTACAGTATGATGAAAAAGATTCAATTGGTAAACGATACCGTCGTCAAGATGCAATCGGTACGCCAATCTGTATCACAGTAGACCATCAGTCATTAGAAGACAATATGGTTACGATCCGTCACCGTGACTCCATGCAACAGGAACGTGTAGCAATTGCAGACTTAGAGAAATTTGTTGCTGATCTAGTTGGTTGGAACACACTTTTGAAAAAAGTATTGTAATCTCTTAAATAAACAAAAAAAGAGCTTGCTGTTGAACAGCAAGCTCTTTTTTTGTTTCGAAATTTAATTAAATAACGTACGTTGTCGATGTTTAACTTTAAAAATCAACATCGACGTTTCCATCCCATTTTTCATTCTTCCGTATTATAAATCCTTGTCCAGGATTGATTTCTTCTAATAATAAGCCCTTAAAAAGAACCTGCATATTATTCTTAACTTCACTTTTTAATTCAAATGATCGAATAACAGATCCCTTTTCGTAAACGGTGAGTTCATACTTGATCGTTTTATTTGTATCATGAAACCCCATAAATTGATTAAAAAAGAAACTTTTATTATTCTCTGTAAAATTGGGTTCGATCTTCAAGAAAGTCGCATCCAACTGACTGTTGCTGCTGTTACTAAAGGGATAATAATAAAAGCCGGGATGCTTTTGCTGTATTCGGATACTATCAATATGACTTAAATCAACTATATCGGTAAACTCTACTTTCACCTCACTGTATAAACGTTTTAATAGCAATGTCCTTTCTATAGACTGTTTAACCTCAAAGGTATCTCGTACGGCATAAATCTCGGCTTCCTTCTCCATAAATGAATTACTGATATAAAATCCATTGCGATTGGTACTATTAGCAAACACGATAGGACTATTGGAATTTTTTGTCAGTACACTCAAATAATATGTCCCCAATGGCAGATCAACCGCAAAAGTTTCCGCTGCTGAGATACCGCCCTGTTTGACCAGTTCATTACCTGAAGCATTATAAATATGATAATATAATTTGTTTTGTAATGCCGTATCGTTCACAACTCCAGTAATCAAAACATTATCAAGTTTAAATGTACTGCTGGTCGGATTATAAATGCTTCCAGGCGGGCGTTTACCGGAATACAAACGTATACGTATCCAAACGGCCTCTTTACCCATAACCGGTATCGCATTCAGAGATTGAGAGATTGGGAGCTTTGATATACCGGTGCTTGTTAAATCCAGAGGATAGTGAATCGTATCCGACAATTTCGAAAAGTTTGAACCCTTATCGGTCGAATAATCGATCAATAAGGCACGTGGACCTGTCCCAGAACTATTCACATCTAGACTCAGATTACTGAGCAATTCGATCTGCTGTACGGGAAGTTTAAAAAGGATTGACTCCACCCCTCTAAAACTAATTGATTTGCCTGTAGTAGGCCATCCTGCGGTAAAACCGTAATCAACTTTCCCATTATTATAATCAATAACAGGTAACGGATTAAATGCAATAATAGGATCTGCATTTCCAAGATCGAAGTCCCATTTAAATAAAGTTTCTTCCTTAGAATTAACAGAAGCTTTTGAAGAAACTAATTTCCTAGTGCCATTTGCCTTTTGAAGCGGCGATACAATACTTTCAAAATCTTTAATTTTGAACTTTACTGAGAACACATTTTCGTCTAATTCATCTGAAATTTTCTTGTTCTTTTGACATGATGAAGCAACGGCTAATAAAAAGATGAATACGAGAGAAAATATGTTAAAATTAAATTTAACATTCTTTTTCATAAAATATCTATGGTTTATAATATATAAATAACCTTAAAGATACCTACTTAAGTAAAGTATTAAAACTTTGAAATTAAAATCTCTAACTTTTCACTACGGCACGTTGTTGTTTTATTAACTTTTAGCACATATATTTTTGAATTTGAATTCGATTTATTTAACAGTAATTCATTGTTATTTCCTTTTGGAGAAACATATTCGCCATTAAACTCATCCCATTCATATAATAATGTACCATTTTCGTTACACCACAAGTAATTGTAACGATCATCAATCTTTTCGTTCAAAGTAACACGAATTTTATTCAACTTCTTATCGAATCGTACTTTCGCACCTTTTGGCTTTTCAACTTTATCAAAAACTTTAACTAATATTCTCTTTTTTTCAGATTTTTTGCCCTGCCACATACTTTCCACGAAATAAACAGTAGATTCATGGATATTATTGACACTCACATTCGATCCAGTAGCGAAAGGAACTGTTAATTGATGTTCGCTATACCAATTGTAAGTCAATCCACGACTTGCATGTTTTATGGATAGTACCTGTCCGCCATTATAACAGGTCTCGAGCGTATCGCCCCAGTTTGAAAGTGGCATTGCAAGTGTGCGGTCCATTTTATTGTTAATAGACCATACCGTTTCATAAACATGCTGTTGATGAGAATGGATACGAACTAATGAAGTTGTATCTTTCACAATCGCTTTTAATACATTTACCCCCACTTCAAGCATACCCATATTCAAATAAATAGAGTCAATATTTTGATCAATTAACCGATTATTAAGATACCATTTCACTTCAAGTGTATTGGGGGATGGTTTTAACAATTTTAAAGAGAAAACAGACATGCTATCTGCATCTAGGGGTTTACTCGCGACTGGCAGGGTAGCTAGAATTGGATTTGTCTTATAATGTATGGTCTCTACAAAAACTTCTTGACAAACAGCACAAAAAGGAGCCACCAAGTATTGCATTTTACAAAATTCATGTGGTCTAAACCAAGTCGACTTTGATCCTGATCCTCCGTAAGAATATACACCAACACCTTGTGTCCCGACCCAATGCTTCCATGGAACCTTTGTCGGATCAGACTCCTGACTACGATTAGGACCTTCAATTGCATATTGATTACCTGCCCAATATTCGTCGGCTAAAATAGAGAAAGAATGACCGATCTCATGAACAGCAATATCATTACTCATAAAGTTAACGGTTGCTGTCGCATACTTACCACCTGAACCACCGTAAAAGGGAGAATTTACCAAAATCACAACTTGTGTATAATTGGGAATATGCTCCTTTAACACTTGCTCGATAACCTGATACTTTTGCGGGACCACCAGCCGGTGCAGTCCTCCGTTATCGAAACTGCTTCCGAAGATGGTATTAGGTGATGCAATAGGAACTGGATATTTTTTTGTAAACTTATTAAAGCGGGCTGGATATTGACTCAAATCCGTATTACCGTGTACACAGTCACTGGCAGTACAATCATGTACAGCTCCAGATTCTAAAGACGGTGTTTTAATCGCAAATACATTAAAGTAATTACTGTACTGACGAAAGGGCTCTGTTTGAAAAAAGTAATCCGTGAAACGTTTTGCATCTTCTTCAAAATCCAGCAACTGCGCCTGTGTATAACCATCGCCCAGGATCACAAGATTAACAACTTTTTGATCTGTTCCTTGGTACTGTAACGTGTCTATCGCATATCGCTGTGCAAAACAATTGGGAAACAGGAGAAATAAAAATATAAAACTAAAAAGGAAATGCTGTAATCTGATATTCATTACGATAGGTATTGATTAGGTATTAGTTCATGTCTTTAATTTTGTGCTGCATCAGGTATTCACTGGGAGATACCTTCGTGATTTTTTTAAATACACGATTAAAATTCACCACATTATTAAAGCCGGTTTTAAAAGCGATATCCGATACATTCTCAGAAAGACCATGTATCAGCATTTTACAAGCTTGCTCAATGCGAATTTCATTGAGGAAAGTAATATAAGTTTTTCGGGTGTGTTTTTTAAAGTATTTACAGAAAGCATGCGGTGTCATGTGGGCAATTGCCGCGATATCTTCCAAGGCTATCTTTTTCTCAAAATGCTTAAATGTATACTGAAAAATATCATTAATGCGAATCCCTTCTGCGTCAGAATACTTTTTTTGAGGAATCCCTGTATAAAGTGAAATCCATAGATCTACTTTTTCAGCTAAATAATCGACAAGCCCCATAAATGCCGTTAAACGATCTAACCCATCCGTCTCATTAATCTGTAAAAACTTACGTTTGATCCCTGGATTTGAAGCAGCATCCAGTTTTTTACTTACATTGATATTTTCTAGAAATGAACGGACTTCTGTCAATTCCGGCAATTGTAAGAAATCTTTAAACCGGGCGTAATCAAAGAATATATGAATCGCATGGATCTGCTCTTTTAAATCAGGATCAGGAACTAGCTCAGATCGTTGAAACATATGCGGTTCATCGGCATCTACAATATAAATTTCATCTTGTTTGAATTGATGTGTAAAATTGCCAATCAAAAAAGTACCTTCCCCCTTTAGAATGTATGTCAGTTGGATTTCTTTATGTCGATGATAGTTGCTGTAAAATTCAACCAACAGATCTTCTTGTACACAAACGGAACCTTGATTGGGAACAGGAACGGTAAACTGAACAATTTTCATTCTTACAAATAGCTACAAAAAAAACAGATATTGTTTAATTATTCAAATTTAAACATTATAGCGGACAATAAACGTAAATTGTATTATAATTTATTCTTGACATTTTTAATAAAATCTGGTAACGTTGGATCTGCACCTGCCAGTTCAATAACAGTTCTTGATTTTGGATCCAGCCATAAGTACCTTGGGGTTCCAATAACATTATAGCTATTTTCGATAAAATCACGATCGGTTACGTTTAACAAATAACTGTTCATTCCTAATCCGATTTGTCGATTGCTTGCCCTCCAACGTTCATAATCTTCATCATCGGTCAAATACACAACTTCAACACCCATTTTTTTCAATTCGGCTTCTTTGCGTACTAAAACCGGTAAATCCATTTTTGAATTTTTGCCTTTACTTGACCAAACCGCAACAATTATCATTTTCTTATCTACTAGCTGGTCAAACTTCAAAGAATCACCTTTTAGATTACGAGGAGTAATAGCCGGAAAAACAGGCATATTATCATAATAATTCTTGACTTCATCTACTTTTGCAACAGCTGCTTTAACAAGTGGGTGTTTCTGAATAGCAGGATCTAAATGTGCTAAAATTTGATCATAATCGTTATAATTCTCCTTATTCAGGCTGATGTACTTAAAGGAATAGGGAATCAGAAATGATGCTTTTTGTTTGCTATTCAAAACATATTCTTCGTAAAATCTTTTATCATCTTTGCTGGCCCGAATTTCATTCGACTGTTTTGTTATTTCTTCAAGTCTATCTATGGTTTGATTATAGATAGACTCTTGTCCTCTGCTAAAGGTCATGAGTTTAGCATTCAAAGCAGCAGTTTCGTCGCTGTATTTGGCAAGCTGTTCATCTAATTCGTGCTGTACTTTTTCTTTGTTTTTATTGAATGCTATCAGTTCATTTGTCGTCAATGAATTTGTTTTTACCTCAAGACTAAAATGATCGCCTTTTTCCTTGATAGCAACATCATAATCAGCATCAGCTTCCACATAAAGGGGCGTGCTATAATTAAAGGATTTCACAGCTCCCGAATCGGACCTGATGATCAGATCATAAAATGCATCAATGACCAACTCGCCTTCTAAAACGAACTTGCCTTGTTCTACTTTAGCTCGACGAAACTGCTGCATGGAATTATCGTGATCTTGCAAATAAACGGTACCATTTACTTCGGGATTTAAAGACCCCGTAATTTTATAGACAATTGGTGTTCCTTTTTTCTCCTGCTTTTTTTCTGGATTGGACTGACATGAACTTATAAAAAAGACGAAACATATCAGACAATAGTAAAGTGGTTGGTTCATAAAAAAATTGGTTGTAAACTCATCATGAATCTACAACCAATTTACAGAATTTTATTTATAAATTATTTTATTTTATAATTTTCGTATGTCGATCCATTTAATACTTTAACAACAGTTTTATTTGGTCCCGTTATTTTATAATCGGTGATCTGCCCATTCTTCCAAGTCATATCAACCGTATAATTTCCTCTAGCTTTCAATCCTTTTACGGCGCCATCTTTCCATGCTTTTGGCAATGCCGGCAGTAGGTGAATAAATCCGGAATGGCTTTGAAGAAGCATTTCCGCAATTCCGGCAGAACCGCCAAAATTACCATCTATCTGAAATGGCGGATGTGCACAGAATAGATTAGGGTAAGTACCTGCTCCGACTCCTTGGTAGGTCGTTTCATTCACAAAAGCTGGTTTGAGCAATTGTCTTAAAATTTCTAAAGAATGGTCACCATCTTGCAACCTTGCCCAGAAAAGAATCTTCCATGCCCGAGACCAGCCTGTACCCTCATCTCCTCTTACTTCTAATGTTTTACGCGCGGCCTCTGCCCACTCTTTATTTTGTTGTGGTGAAATGAAATGAGCCGGATATAATCCATATAAATGTGAAACGTGTCTATGTTTTGGTTCTATTTCAGTATAATCTTCCAACCATTCTTGCACACGGCCGCTTTTACTTACCACTACTGCTGGAGGAATCTGTGTCAACTTATCTTTTAACTTTTGAATAAAAGGATCGTTTAATTGCAGAAGACTATCCGCCTGAATCAAGTTCCCATAAAGTTCTCTAACAATTTGGTTATCAATTGTAGGTCCCATCACTACTGAAGCGACTTCACCATTTGGAAGACGAAATCCATTTTCTGGAGAAACTGAAGGTGAAGTAACCAACCAGCCTGTCTTAGGATCCTTAACTAAAATATAATCGTAAAACTCTGCTGCTCCTTTTAATACAGGATAAACTTCTTTTAAATAGGCTTTATCCTGAGTAAATTGATAATGCTCCCACAGGTGATTACATAACCATCCTGAAGCTGTACTCGACCCCCAAGATGCATTTTCTCCGGGTGCTGAGAAACCCCAAACATTTGTCATCATATAAACGACCCATCCTGGCGCATTGTAATAAGCTTTAGCCGTTTTTTCACCTGTCTTTGCAATACGCTTGATCAGGGCAATAAAAGGGGTATGGTATTCAGATAGATTACTTACTTCCACTCCCCAGTGATTCATTTGTGCATTGATGTTTAAGTGATAATCCCCATTCCAAGGTGTTTGAATCTGATGTGCCCATAATCCCTGCAAATTTGGAGGTAATGCATTCTTGTGTTCGGGAGCTGTGCTTGAAATACTCAAGTAGCGGCCAAATTGAAAATATAATGCGGCCAATCCATTATCTAAGGCTGGATTTTCAAAAAATTGCTGTAAACGTTTTCCAGTCGGAATATTCACCTTAGTCTGATCATCTGCGATGGTTAAAGCAACACGATCAAATTTCTTTGCAAATGCTTTTTTATGATTGCTATAGAGCTTTTCTTGTGCTATTTTTTCAGCAGTAGCGATATCCTGGCTGATCACCTGTTGTGGATCAGTTCCATAGTAATTCGTACTCGCTGCAAAAAGAACAGTAGCTTCGTCGGCACCTGTCAAGATCAATTGCTTACCATCATCCGTTAGTTTTCCGCCCTTAAATCTAATCTTCACTTTACTCGCAAACTGTAAGTTTTTGCCACCTTTACCATCTGGCAAAGAACCCTGCAAAATAATCTCCCCATTTTTAACTTGATAAGAATCAATATTTTCAGCTCTTTCTAAGGCAATAGCAAAACTGATATTTTTTTTCTTTGAAGCAGTTAAGTGTACAACACCTACATTTTGATCAAAAGAAGTATAATAAGTCCTCTTATAATCCACTCCTCCTACAGTAAAGGAAGTCTGCGCGGTTGCATTGCCAATATTTAAGGATCTTTCATAATTTGAAACACCTTCAGCACTTAGTTTAAAATTGAATTTTAGAAATCCAAAATTCTGATAACAACCAAAAGGTGCATTGGCTCCGGTTCCGAAAGCAGATCCTTGGCCATTACAGACAAAATTCTTATTGACCAGTTCTTCTGCTTCTTTGTTCTTTCCAGCGATCAATAACTTCTGAATTTCACTGACACTCTTATATGCGTTATAATTATTAGGGTCTTCGGCAGAACCCGACCACATGGAAATTTCATTTAATACCAATGATTCAGACTGAATACCCCCATCAGGCATCATTCCGATTAACCCATTGCCTAAAGGAAGCGTTTCTTCCCAGCGGTTGGCAGGTTTGTCATACCACATGGTTAAAGCGTCTCTTTTTTGCGCTTGCGCCTGCAAGCAAGTGATGGCTGCAAGCGCAAATAATGTTGATTTTGTTATACCTTTCATTTCTTACTTAGAATATAATTCAAAGGATGCTACTGTGAATACATTTTTGGTTAACGTTTCCGTTGGAACAAATTTGATGTATTTTACTTTTACAACATCGTCAAAAATGATTTGCTGTAAAATCGGATTTGCTTTGATATTTGAAAATTCACCTTCCTTCAAAAGTTCCCATTGCTGTTTATTTTGACTGCTATAAATTTTGTACTTCGTAGCTGTACCGATTGTTTTACCATCTTGACGAGGTAAGTATCCAAACCCGTTAATCGCTTCTTTCAATTCAAAAACAAATCCTTTTTCATAAGCAGTGACTGTTGCAAAAGTTTCCGCATTATTATCTATTGCTTTTGCCGATTCCGTAAAAGCTGCTGCCGTAAACTGCCTTGCACTTAATTTTTTGAATCCAGTATCCTCAAATTCAAAAGGTTCATCAAATTCTTTAAATAAACCAAAATCGCTTACTGTAATCGCTACAGGTGCAAATAATTGAATTCGTAGTTCATCCGTAGTAATGGGCTTCGCCAGTTTCATTAATCGATTTGCTCCGATACTGGTAGCTTTAGTGAGCAAGGTCCATTGCCCATTCACTTTCTGCTCAACTAAAACACTATCCAGACGTTGTCCTAATTTAATATTTTCTCTGATCTGGATAATATCAAATGTTTGCGCTGATTTCAATTTAATTTCCAGAGCAGCTTGATGCTCATCATCATTGGTTGCCCAATAGCTATAGCGGTCATTATCGATAATATATTTCGTCCCGTATTCTCCAGTTTCATGATCGCGAGTATTTGTTGCCGTAATCTGCGCATCTTTTGCTAAATTATTTTCAAACGTTTTTTTCACCTTTCTTCCAAAAGCTTCAAGTGATTTCACATCATTTTCATGCAGTTGTCCTGATGGCATCGGTGCCAATCCAAGATTCATATTTGCACCACGACCTACAGATTTCAGATAGATCTCAAACAGTTCAGTTGGTGTTTTTACTTTCGCATTCTGCTCGGCATGATAAAACCACCCTGGTCGTTGTGGTACATCACATTCTGCAGGAATCCAGTATTTCCCATTTCTGACTCCTGAAGTCAGTGTTTTTTCATTTACCAATCCAGGAACTGCTTTTTTCCCATCAAGGCCTTCCGGCGTAAAAGTAGCCCATGAGGTTTCTCCCGCAAATCCACTTTCATTTCCTACCCAACGCATATCTGGACCGACATCACTAAAAATCATGGCCATCGGTTGAAGTTTACGAACGATTGGCCAAGTTTTCTCCTCCCACGCATAATAGGTATTGCGGTCGATCGTCCTTTTCTCTTTTAAACCACCATAATAACCATCTCCACCATTGGCGCCATCATGCCAAGAAGTAAACAATTCACCATAATTGGACATTAACTCGGTCAATTGTGCCCGGTATGCATCTGCATAGGCAGCTGTCCCGTATCTGGTATCGTTTCGATCCCAGGCAGAAAGATAAACACCAAATTTCATGTTGTTTGCATGCGTTGCAGTCATGAAATCTTTAACCATATCCCCTTTTCCTTGTTTCCAAGGAGATGTCGCTACACTATATGTTGTCGTTGCCGTAGGCCATAAACAAAAGCCATCATGATGTTTTGCAACAGAGATGAGCCCTTTAAAGCCCCCAGAAGCCGCTGCCTTAGCAATTTGATTGGCATCAAAATTCGAAGGATTAAAGATGGCAGGATCTGCATCACCATATCCCCACTCCTTATTTTGGAAGGTAGTTGGTGTATAATGTATTAAACAATACATATCCATTTCATGCCATTTCAACTGCCGTTCGGAAGGAAGTGCTCCATAAGGTTTTGGTGGATTTACCGGTTCAGATAGCAAAAAACTACCATTTACCCAGAGAAGACTAGAGAATAGAAAAGTAAACATATAATTAGATAAAGGTTTTAAGTTTTAAATATAGTTTAATTTTAGGGTATTAAAAATCTAACAAAATCATTTTCCTCAAGCAATCGATTGATTATATTTATATTACATATACAAAATAGTCATCACTAATCTTGATAAGGCATCAAGATTATCAATAAGATAAGCTCATTCATTTCATTTAAATTTGTTGTAGAACAATAGGGGAAAACTCATAAATTTTTAAAAATGGAAGACAATAGAAACAAAAAAATTACAACAGCATCGGGTGCTCCTGTTGTAAACTACGAAGATACGATGACAATTGGCCCAAGAGGTCCGGTGCTATTACAAGATTATTTCCTCCATGAAAAACTGGCTCATTTCAACCGAGAACGTATTCCGGAACGTATTGTACATGCTAAGGGTTCTGGCGCCTATGGTACTTTCACCGTAACCAATGATATTTCGAAATACACAAGAGCAAAACTCTTTAACGGCATTGGAAAGCAAACAAAATTATTCATTCGCTTTTCAACCGTCGGAGGAGAAAGAGGTTCGGCAGATTCCGAACGTGATCCACGTGGGTTTGCTGTTAAATTTTATACCGAAGATGGAAACTACGACTTGGTCGGTAATAACACGCCAGTCTTTTTTATCAAGGATGCTAAAAAATTTCCTGATTTTATTCACACTCAAAAGAGAGATCCTCATACAAACTGTAAATCGCCAACCATGGTCTGGGACTTCTGGTCACTCAATCCCGAATCGTTGCACCAAGTAACGACTTTGATGTCCGATCGTGGAACGCCATTTGGATTCAGACATATGCACGGTTATGGAAGTCATACGTACTCTATGATCAACGCGCAAAATGAACGTGTCTATATCAAATACCACTTCAGAACACAACAAGGAATAAAAAATTTGACAGGTGCAGAAGCTGATGAAATGCGCGCTAAAGATATGGATTATGCACAACGTGATTTACATACAGCGATTGCGAATGGTGATTTTCCGAAATGGAAGCTTTATATCCAAGTCATGACAGAATCGGAGACTAAAACATTCCGTTGGAATCCATTTGACTTAACAAAAGTATGGTCACAGAAAGAATATCCTCTCATCGAGGTTGGTGAAATGGAATTAAATCAAAATCCAGATAATTACTTCGCTCATGTAGAACAAGTGGCCTTTGCTCCGGCACATATTGTAGATGGAATTGGATTCTCACCAGATAAAATGCTACAGGGACGTATATTATCTTACCCCGATGCCCAACGTTATCGTCTAGGGGGAAATTATGAACAGATTCCTGTGAACAGATGTCCTTTTATGACTAATAATTATCAACGTGATGGTCAGATGACTGTCAATGGGAATCAAGGGGCAGCACCAAATTATTATCCAAATAGTTTTGATGGTCATTACGAAGATCAATCCTACAAGGAACCTGCATTGCAAGTAGATAGTCTAGTGGCTGATAATTATGACCGCAACGCTCCTGGTGAGGATGATCATTATACACAACCTGGTGATTTATACCGTTTATTGGATGCTGAACAGAAAGAACATCTCATTCAAAATATAGTAGGTGCTATGTCTGGAATTGAAGGACCAAAACGAGATGAAATTGTTATGCGTCAATTGTGCCATTGGTTTAGAGCCGACATGAATTTAGGACTAGGAGTTGCTAAAGGATTAGGATTCTCTATGGATGAAATGGCGAAACATATGCCTCAAAAATAAAAAATCATTCGGCAATAATAAAAAGAGCGGAAATGTACCCATACACTTCCGCTCTTTTAGACCTTCATAATACATCATAAACTATGATAATTATCAAAATTTAATGCTTCACATCTACCTATACCACACTTATCCTAGCTTTTTAATAGTACTTATTTAAGATTCAATAAATATTGACAAAAGTGAATGAATAGCGTTGCAACCGATTTAACTGTATGATAGGCTGTTATTTGAGATTGAAATCCTATAAATTTACAAAACCTAAGTTGTTCTACTGATTATTTTTTACGCAAAATTATTTGATAAAATATAAAAAATAAAATTTACAACTTGTACCTTTACCTCATCATGAACAAAGATCAATCTAAAATCATCCGCGAACAAGCCGATCGTTCTGCAACACGTGAGCATTCGGTGCCCCTATATCTTACTTCTAGTTTTATCTTTGATAGCGCAGAACAGGGAAGAGCTATTTTTGCTGATGAAGAGCAAGGAATGATATACTCCCGCTATGCCAATCCAAATACTTCAGAGCTTATTAACAAAGTTTGTATCCTAGAGGAAGCAGAAGCTGGGCTGTCCTTCTCTTCGGGTATGGCAGCAGTCTTTGCCTCTTTTGCAGGTATTGTTGAAAGTGGTGACCATATCGTTTCGTCACGCGCTATTTTTGGTTCAACTCACCAACTATTTACGCAACTATTTCCTCGTTGGGGAGTAACAACAACGTATGTTGATGCGGTCGATCCCGAAGAATGGGAAAAAGCCATTCAGCCGAATACAAAAATTATTTTCCTGGAATCACCTTCTAACCCTGGTCTAGAATTAGTAGATCTGGAATGGTTAGGTTCTTTAAAGAAAAAATATCCAAATATTATTTTAGCCATTGACAACTGCTTTGCAACACCTTATCTTCAAAAACCATTAAAGTATGGTTTTGATTTGTCAATTCATTCTGCTACAAAATATATGGACGGTCAGGGTCGTGTCCTTGGTGGATTAGTTGTAGGGAAACAGGAATTGATTGACAAATTAATGTTTTTCATTCGCCATACTGGTCCTTCCTTATCTCCTTTTAATGCTTGGGTCATCTCTAAAAGCTTAGATACACTGGGCTTACGTATGGATAGACATTGCAGCAACGCATTAGCATTAGCAACAGTTTTGGAAACAAACGAAGAAATTGAAGATGTTAAATATCCATTTCTTCCTTCCCATCCGCAATATGAGCTAGCAAAAAAACAGATGAAGGCCGGTGGTGGTATTGTCACTTTTGTTGTTAAAGGTGGAAAAGAGCGAGCTTTCCGTTTCTTAGACGAATTAAATATGATTTTATATACTTCTAATTTAGGGGATGCAAGATCAATCGCTACCCATCCTGCTTCTACAACACATTCGAAATTAACAGAAGATGAACGTCTAAACCTTGGTATTCAACCGGGTAGTGTGCGTCTATCGGTTGGTTTAGAAGATCAGGAAGATATTATCCAGGATATCTTACAGGCATTGGAAAAAACTAAATAAATAAAGAATAGAGCCATCTCCAAGAAGATGGCTCTATTCTTTATTTATGATCTGTTTATTTCAAAGATGCCAATGCAGCTTCGTAATTTGGCTCTTCTGTCACTTCCGCAACTTGCTCTTCATATAAAACTTTACCGTTTTCATCCAATGTAATGACTACACGGCTCAATAAACCCGCTAAAGGGCCATCGGAAAAACGCAATTGATATGCATCTGAAAAATTACTGTCTTTATATTCCGACAGTGTAACCACATTATTCAAACCTTCCGCTGCACAAAAACGTCCTTGAGCAAATGGTAAATCTTTGGAAATACATAACACCACTGTATTTTCTAATCCTGACGCTGCTTTATTGAAAGCACGAACAGATGCTGCACAAGTACCTGTATCTACACTTGGGAAAATATTTAAAACTACTTTCTTTCCTTTATAATCTGCTAATGATTTATCAGATAAATCACCTGCTGTCAATTTAAAATCTGGAGCTTGATTTCCTACTGCTGGTAAATTTCCAACCGTATTAACTGCTCCACCTTTGAATGCTACTGTTGCCATAATTATTTTTTTTAGCAATTTAATGATTTCCTGTTAATCTTACTACAAAAATCACATTTATTAATACACATTCTTTCAAAATAAATATTTATCAATTTTCGCCAAAATAATATCGAAAAGCCACAAAAATTTACTATGTTAGCATTGTAATTCAAACACAAACGATAAACCAAATTTGATGTATATGAAGAAGTTACTAATTACCTTGCTTTGTGTATCGCCGTCTTTACTTTTAGCACAGGGATCTCAAGTCAATCTTCAGAGTCCGAAATCTGTCGGTATGGGTGGTGCAGGTTCTGCCTACTTTATAGATGAATCTTCCATCTTTTATAGCCCAGGAGCACTTTCAAAAATGAGCCACAATGCGGTTTCTGTAAACGGAAATGGTGTTATGTTTAAATCTGCTTTTCAAGCAACAGGAAGTTCTGTGGTGGATCATACTAAAAATCAGATAACGCCACCTTTTTCTGTTTTTGCCACAGTAGGACCTAAAAATACGTGGTGGAAAGCGGGTATAGGAATATATACACCTTATGGAGGTGCAGTAGACTGGGGCACTGAATGGACAGGTAAATACAGTTTAGTTAGTTTGTCGTTACGCGCTATATACATCCAACCTACCGTCAGTGTCAAATTAACGGACAACTTCAGTATCGGTGGGGGGTTTGTGTATAACATTGGTTCTGTGGATTTACAAAGTGCTGTTCCCGTTTATTTCCAAGATGGGTCATCAGGGTTGGCTGAATTAAAAGGAACCGGTACTGGAACAGGATATAATGTCGGTGTTCACTACAACTTAAATGAAGAATTTGCCATTTCCATGAGTTACCGATCTAAAGTTGTTACGAAATTAAAAGATGGAGATGCTAAATTCACAGTACCTGAAGCGGCGCAAGGAACATTTCCACCAGATAGTAAATTTAGCGCCGAACTTCCTCTCCCATCTACTTTTGCTGTTGGTGTAACATTCCCGATCAGTGACAAAGTAAAAATGGCTGTGGATGGAACGGTGATCAATTACGATATTTATAAAGAACTAAACTTTGATTATAGTGGTGCAAATACTCCTGACACGCATTCCCCTAAGAATTATACAAAAGCAGGTTCTATTAAAGCGGGTATCGAATACTTGCCATCAGAGAAATTGCAACTCCGTATCGGTGGTGGTTATATCGCAACACCTGTGAGTAAAGATTATGTCTATCCAGAAACTCCTGATAACAACCGTGTACTGATTGCTGGCGGTTTCACATACAAAATGAATCAGAAGTTTGATCTAACAGGCTCTTTTGCATACCAGAGAATATTACCTCGCGAAGCAAATAATGTAGACAGCCATTTATCAGGAACGTATACGACGAATATTTACGCACCAGGTATTGGATTGACGTACAAATTTTAAGCATTTATATTAAAAATGTTATTATCATGAACAGAAGAAATTTATATATAGGAGTTGCATTGGCGATACTGAGTATCACAGCATGTAAACCATCTCTCGACGAATTCACACCTTCAGCAGGAACAAAAGCTGACTTTAGTAAATATATTGCCATAGGAAATTCTCTTTCTGCAGGATTCGCTGATGGGGGACTATATCTTGATGGTCAAAAAGTAGCTTTTCCATTGCTCATCTCAGAACAACTTCAAAAAGTAGGCGGAGGCGAGTTCAAATCTCCATTTTTTAGCGAGGAGCAGTCCAATGGATCGGGCTATATTCGTCTTAAAGCATTGGTCAATGGCCAACCAGTAACAGAACAGGTTACAGACAAATTAGCTTACCGCTCAGCTAGTCCAAAATTATTAACGAAATTTACTGATCCGATCAATAATTTAGGGGTACCGGGTATGCGTATGGATATGGCTTTTGCACCTGGCATAGGAACAGCAGCTGGAAATATGTACTTCGAACGTCTATTACCAGACGGCACTCCACCAACAATGAATTATTTCACTTATTCTACGTCACAAAATCATACGTTTTTTACATTTTCATTGGGAAATAATGATGTATTGGGGTATGCAACCAATGGAGCTGTTAATGAAGGTCCAACGACAACATTAACCTCTACCACACTGTTCAATACACTATTGAATAATTATGTAACAACATTAACAGCAAAAGGGCAAAAAGGTGTGTTAGCAACGATCCCTGATGTAACATCCGTGCCTTATTTTACAACAGTAACACGTCAAGCGCTTCTAGCGGCAGTAAATGCCGCAAGTACAACCAAAGTGACTGATATTTACATCGCAACTAAGACGGGCCCGCGAGCTGCTACGGATCAGGATTTCTTTGTCCTCCCTTTTTCATCGGCAGGTTTATTGGGTGTTCCAAATGCAAACAAAATACCTTACGGATTACATCCGCTCAATCCTGTTGAGGACAAATATGTTTTAGATACAAAAGAAGCGGCAGAAGTGGTAGCGCGTGTCAATGATTTCAATAAATCAATTAAATCGATCGCCGCGTCTAAAGGTTTAGCTGTCGCAGACGTCAATGCATTTTTAACAGCTGTTAAAAATGGCATCCGCATCGATGGTCTATCGGTAAGTGCGAAATATATCACTGGAAATGGGTTTTCATTGGACGGAATACATTTGACGCCTATTGGAAATGCATTAATGGCAAATGTATTTATTGAAGCCATCAATAAAACGTACGGTGCTCAAGTTGCGAGGTTAAATATATCTGATTATAGAGGTGTGAAACTTCCATAAAAATATTAATAAATGGTTTGGTAAAAGGGTGTATCATAATTATGATCACCTTTTTTATATTTATCCTCAATTAGATGTGTTTAGGGTAATAAGTATATCTTATTATGTATATAACCGCTTTGTAAGAAAAAAGTAATAACAAGTCATGTTATTTACGTATCAGCGCAATTATATTGTTAATGAAAGCAAATTTCATTAAATTTGTATATACAAGGAGATTCAATCATGAAAGTAACACTAAATCGTCAAAATAAAGCAGTTCACTTTGAAGCAGCAAGTGAACTATCCAATGTAAAAGTAAATATTGATGGTTCAGAAGCTATTGGTGGTGAAGGCAAAGGAGTTCGCCCGATGGAATTAGTCTTAATGGCACTAGGCTCATGTAGTGTATTTGATCTTTCTTCTATTTTGACGAAACAGCGTCAGGAAATTGAAGATATACAAGTTGAGGTTGAGGGAAAACGCCGCGAGGAAATTCCAAATATCTTTACAGATATCCACATTAGCTTTTATCTAAAAGGTGCTATTGATGAAATTAAAGCTCAAAAGGCAGCAGAATTGGCGGTCAAAAAATACTGTTCGGTACATGATATGCTTGCCGCAGGTGGTATCAATATCACCTATTCACTCAAAATCAATTAATAATAGTGGAATGCTTAGCTCATAATCTGAACTTACGCATTGTAAAATAAAAACATACAAAAACCAGATAACTATTGATATCTGGTTTTTTTGTACTTGGGGAGATTCCCCTTTTTTTAATAAAGGGCGCTTTATACTTAAATCTTATAATCTTCCCTGCTCTTCCGTCTTTTTAGGCATACTGGAATTATTCTTTATCTTCTGATTGCCAAAATGATAGCGTAATGTTATATTGACTTTGCGTGTATCTCGATAATCGTTATAGTAATTATTTTGGTCCGCATATTTTGAAGATACCCTTTGTCTTTCCGATTTAAAAATATCCATAAAAGAAAGATTGACTTCAAACCGTTTACGAAAAAACTTACGGCTCGTGATCAGATAGGTACTAGAATAACCTGTGATCTTAAAAGGTCCCTGTATGGTAGGCGACTCGAAGGTGTTTCCAAGCTCAAGGTTCCAATCGCTTTCTTTATTCAGCACGAAAATTGAACTAAAATTTCCATTGGCCATCCACACTCGATTACGATACAATTGCATATCGCTACCTTGATAATTATTGACATTGTACATCCCTTCCAGTTGTGCGTTTAAACTCCAATTTTTCAATAATTGAAAACTTTTACCCAAATCTACACCTGCTCCCTGCCCGTTTCGAATATTCGTGTAATGATAGATCAATTGATGATTTATATTATCTTGAATAGCAATCTCCATGGACGGCCATTGCTCATATCGATAAAATAAATCTACATTCCAATCTTTTTTCGTTAACGTAATATTGAGATTATGAATAATTGTAGCCTTCAACCGCGGATCTCCCTGAAAATAAGAAAAAAGATTATAATAGGACTTCGCCGGGTTTAACCACGAATAAGCAGGTCTGCTGATACGCTTACCGTAAGAAAACCCCCATTGGTATTCCTGATCTGTTTGGTACTGAGCATAGAAGGTTGGAAAGAGTACCCAATAATTTTGATTATTCCGGTCTTCCGGTTCTGAGACGACTCCTTCCAATGCCGTATTTTCAAGACGCAAACCTCCTTTCCAGCTCCATTTTCGCCATTTATATGCTATTGATCCATATACAGCTGCCTGTTGTTCATCGTAATCAAAAATATTACTCTTATCTGATCGAGGCTCAAAACTTCCTGAAGCATCATCTGAAAACATTAAGGTACTTTTCGTTTTCACAGCACTAAACTTACCTCCAAACTCAATGGCAATATTATTCATATTTACAGAAAGATCGAGCTGTGTTGTGAATAATTGGTTCTGTGTAGCATTGTCACTCAGAAAGCGCGTACTTTTAGGATCTTGATTCTTAAATTGTAGATCTGTCCATACATCCTGTAGATTAGATTTACGATTTGTTGTAAAATAGGAAGACCAATTTGCATTCCAGTTGGAATTTATTTTTTTATTGACCTGCAGATAAAAATTATTGGTTTTACGCGATTCTATATGATCGTTCTTCGTCAAATAATAGGACTCCATTAGCCCTTCCTTATTGTAAATGGAGGTCGGCACTTCATATAATCCAGTTGATTTTGGCCCATAATACCCATTCAAGCCTATGGCGATATTCCAGGTTGTATCGGGCGTATAGTCAAAGGAAAACACGTAACTGTTTTGGCTATTATTTTTATCGATACGGGTCATAACACTTTCCCAGGAAGTTTGATCATTCGGATAGTAGACAAAATCGGTTCCATAGCGCGCATATGTCCCTCTTCCAAAATTATAAGTGGCGCGAACATTAACTTTTTCATTTTTATAGTATTGGGTCAGTCCAAATAGTTGCTTACCATAATTACTTTGCTCTGCCAATGCCAGTAGCGTACCTCTGTACCCAAATAGTTGCGATTTATTGAGTTTTATATTAATAATAGTACTTCCCTCCGCTTCATATTTTGCAGGTGGACTTGTAATGACCTCAATAGATTGAACATCCGATCCTGCTGTATTTTCGAGTAACGTTTTTAGTTCTTCCCCGCTCATCATCAGTTTTCTTTCATTAATCATGACAACTACTTTTTTGTCTCCACGTACAGCTATACTACTTCCACTTACCATAACCATAGGTGTCCGTTTCAAAATATCCCAACTGTTCAATCCGGATAGGTTACTTCCTTGCACATTAAACTCTAAACGATCAATTTTTCGAGTAACCCTTGGTCTTTTACCGGTTACT
The DNA here is from genome assembly GCF_014191365.1 of Sphingobacterium sp. JUb56. Classification (NCBI taxonomy): domain Bacteria; kingdom Pseudomonadati; phylum Bacteroidota; class Sphingobacteriia; order Sphingobacteriales; family Sphingobacteriaceae; genus Sphingobacterium; species Sphingobacterium sp. JUb56. Next base: position 801,886 of record NZ_JACHWL010000002.1, read on the forward strand.
TGTGCTTCTTCCAGTTTCGACTCATTAGGACTTAACTTTATTAATAATGGAACTTGTAAGGTATCTGATCGAAAATTCAATTCTCGGCTCTGATAATTTAAATGGGATATTGCCATACGGTATAGCCGGTTGTCTTCTATTACAAAATCAAACCTACCGGCAGTGTCGAGTCTTAATGTGTGGATGGGTTTATTTATACTGTCCAATAAAATGACAGTTGCTCCTTTCAAAGGAATTTCGTTTTGATCGCAGACACCACCGGATAAACGCTTCCCTTGAGCCTGTCCAAGAAAAGGTAATAATAATAGAATAATTAGATACTTCATACTTGATTAAATTGCTGCTACAAAGTTGCCTCAAGTAGTGGAGAGCGATGGTTAATAAAGAGTTAATGGTAGGTTAAGGTTCTATTTATTCAAAATCGCAACCTATATTTGTATATGGAACTTAAGTCTAAAAACTATATTTATTTTTTCACGATCCTCTTTGTTATCCTTATTGGCATTCAATCCTATTTGCTCTTGAATTCTTTTCAATTGAAGAAAAGGGAGATATATTCGCTAACAAAAGAGAAACTAGGAAAAATAGATGAGACTGACGCTCTATTCGACAATGATCTCCTTAATAATCAAGACGCAACTTCTTACTACATACAACTAGCTCAGAAAAAAATTACGCTTGCAACGCTGGAAAACAGTTATGCTGATAAAGTAAATAAAACTGAGAAAGCGTTGACACATTATGTAGATAGTCTTTTTTCCCCATTAGGTTTTCAGGTAAGATTACAAAAAGAGATTCTGCAAATCACCTTTCAAAACGCTCAAGAAAAACTGATCAAAAAGCCAATAATTGTCTATAAAACAAGTGGTGAAATGACGCATCCATTGGAGTTATCTTCTGGAACCTGGTCTACTGAAAAAACTGTTAAACAGTTAACGAAAGAACAGTCAACAATCACTGCTGAGCAGGAAGATAAACAGTACAGTTTTCTTGTTCTTCGAAGATCAACGTTTGAGGTGGTCAATATCAACTGGATTGTTTTTAAGAAGTTAGCATTCCTACTCTTCAATTCAACATTGATTCTAGTGGCTTTATTATTCTTATTTTATCGAACATATCAGAATTTAAAACAGCAACAGAAAAAGATTAGTCAGTTGCATGATGCCGTTGACAATATTTCGCATGAACTAAAAACGCCCATTGCAACGCTTAAAGTAGCTTTAAAAACAATTCAAAAACAACCTGATCCTACCATTCTAGCCGTTATGGAACGTCAAGTGGAACGTCTGGAAAACACTTTACAACCTTTGCATGAAAGTGACAAAACAGATGCAGACATCCCCATTACCTTTGATCAAGTGAAGATGATACTTGCTGATTTTAAACTTGCTCATCCTCATATAAAATTTGATATAAATGAGTTTTCAACAATCGAAATACCAATTAACGAATCCGATTTTACGACCATTATTGTCAATCTTATGAATAACAGCATCAAGTATGGTGCTACTCATCTGAGTGTATCAATTTCCACGAACAAGAATTTATTTGAAATCCAAGTACGTGATAATGGGATAGGAATGGCTTTAAAGGAAATTCCTCATATCTTTGAGAAATTCTACCGCATACAAAAAAATAATATCTATGATAGCAACGGTTTAGGACTAGGATTATATCTGGTCAATACGATTGTAGGGCGTCATCAAGGCAAAATAGACGTTACTAGCAAAATCAATATAGGAACTACTTTTAATATTATAATTCCCCATGAATAAACTTTTGTTAATTGAAGACGATGCTGATTTCGGATTTATGTTGCAACATTATTTACAGCTTTCTGGATATGATGTGCACTGGATGCAAAGCCCAGAAGAATTACTTCTTGCTGAAAATATACTTCCTTACGATCTGTTAATTTTGGATGTAATGTTACCCGTTAAAAGCGGTTTCACATTAGCGCAGGAGATCAAAGAATACTATCCTGAAGTCCCTTTTATTTTCCTAACCGCCAAAGAACAAAAAATAGATAAAATAACAGGTTTAAAAATTGGAGCTGACGATTACCTTACAAAACCCTGTGATCCAGAGGAATTAGTATTACGAATCCAAAATATCCTAAAGCGTAATAAAAAAACTGATCAGATCACATCAATTACCCTTGGTAGTTATCAATTTTTCCCTCAGCGATTACTCCTCACTCACCCACTGGAACAATTTAAACTAACAGAAAGAGAAGCGAAGCTCTTACAGTTTCTATGTCAACGCAATGGTTCTCTTGTGACAAGGGAAGAAATCTTACAGCAAGTCTGGGGTAATAGTGACTTTTTTAATGGCCGCAGCATGGATGTTTTCATTACGAGATTACGCAAGTACCTCAAACATGATTTAAATCTACACATTACTTCTTCAAGAGGTGTAGGCTTTAACATTTCCTTTTAATATGCGCGCTTGGTACTTATATCGTGATATTAGGTATCTAAACTATCTTCTCTTTTTTGCCATAATTTTTCTGCCCAACGACCAACAAACCAGAATGATACTGCCAAAATAAGAAAAAAGATTGCACGATTGATATTATCCCAAAGGTATTCTACATATCTTGTGTAGACATTCAATACAAAAAATACAAAACCAATTTCTCTTGTTGTATTGTCTTTCATCTTTAGTCCATAGATAACGAGACCTGCGGCTACTGCTGTCGACAACAGACCCCAATAAAAGATGTGGTACTGTCTTACTAAAGTCCATTCATAGAAATCTGAATAATTACCAAAAATAGAAAGAGACCACAATGAAATCATTAAGTATAGTAAGCCAATGAGGTAGCTTAGCGGTTGAAATTCTACTAGTTTTTTGAACCGTGGCTGCACATAAATAGCAATTAATGTCAACATTAGTCCAAAAATAGTAAAACGTAGTGGGTAATTCATTCCCCAGAACTTAAATCCCCAATCACTATGATAGGCTGTTTCGGTCGCAAACCAGATTCCTAATGCAACAAGCATAAATACCCATATGAGCTTAGATTTTAAGCGGTTCGCGAGATATCCGTATATGAGGACTGATAATAGAAACAGTAAAGAATAGTGCATACTATTCTTATCCAATACCTTTCCTAAAAATCCGATGCATGCTGCTGTCGAAAAAACACCTATCAACATCATGGTTTCAATAGAAAGATTTTTATTAGGAAATTTTGTTTTGTAACGAAAGCCGAGGGTATAAAACAATACAGCTAAAGCACCAAAAAAGAGACAGAATAAAATATTGGGCGCTTCGTACAGTGTATCTACAAATTTGAGAAATGCAGTATCAGTCATTAAAGAAAAAACTGCAAATACCAAAGATGCTAAGGCAACCCAAAATGCATACCGTGCTAGGCGCTTCCAATCAAAGCTTTTGACGTCAATGCTATCGACCATAGCTTTTGCTGTCGATGCATCAATTACATTTTCCTTTTCCCAAAATTGTATTGCTTCTTCTAAGGATTCTTTTTCTTGTTTAGTAACGTCTAATTTCTTCATATAACTTTTGTGGTGGCAAAATACAAATTATACCTTTTACTTAGGGTATAGATTTGCAATAGCGTGACAATAATAAAGAGATGAGCACTCTTAAAGTTCATTAAAAATAAGTAATTTTGCATGTTTGCAGAAATTCATCTGCGTTTGGAAGAAAACAGCGGTTACATGACAAAGAAAATCACACCTGATTTAGGTGAACAAAGTGAAGTTCAAGTATTTGGAGCACGTGTACATAACCTCAAAAATATTGACATTTCATTTCCTCGAAACGAATTGGTTGTTATTACAGGATTAAGTGGCAGTGGTAAATCGTCATTAGCTTTTGACACCATATACGCGGAAGGCCAAAGACGTTACATGGAAACATTTAGCGCTTATAGCCGTCAGTTTTTAGGTGGTATGGAACGACCGGATGTAGATAAAATTTCTGGTTTGAGTCCTGTGATTTCTATTGAACAAAAAACAACAAGCAAAAATCCGCGTTCTACTGTCGGCACTATCACTGAGGTGTATGATTTTATGCGTTTGCTATTTGCTCGCGCAAGTGAAGCATTTTCTTATGTTACAGGCAATCGCATGCAACGCATGTCTGACGACCAGATTGTTGATCGTATTTTAACCGATTTTGATGGACAGGCTTTGAATATTTTAGCTCCCGTGATCAAAGGGCGTAAAGGTCATTACCGTGAGTTGTTTGAGCAAATCCGTAAACAGGGTTATGTTAAAGTCCGTGTAGATGGAGAAATCGTAGATTTAACGCCTAAAATGCAGGTAGACCGCTATAAAATACACGATATTGAAATTGTGATCGACCGCCTAAAGGTTACTGCCGACGATAAAAAAAGGTTGCAAACATCTGTTATGCAAGCGATGAAGACAGCAAAAGGAATTATTAAGGTAGCCAATCAAGAAAATGTGGAGCAATTTTTCAGCCGCTATCTCATGGATGCCGAATCAGGTATTTCTTACGATGAACCGCAGCCTAATACGTTTTCATTTAACTCCCCATACGGTGCCTGTCCAAAATGTGATGGCCTAGGATATATTTTTGAAATTGACAAAAACACAGTTATCCCTGATGGAAAATTAAGCATTCAAAAAGGAGGCTTAGCTCCCTTAGGACCTGCAAAGGAGACCTGGAACTTCCAAGTGTTGAAAGCTGTGGCTAAAAAACTTGATTTTTCTTTGACAACACCGCTAGAGAAGTTGACAGAAGAGCAAATCGACACGTTACTATTTGGTGCTGAGGAGCCTATTTCAGTTGCTGTTTCCTACGGCAGTTACGATGTACGTGATTACCGCATTGAGTTTTCTGGCATTTTCAAAATGCTAGAGGAGCAGTCTGGTAAATCTAGTGATGATATGTCTTCTTTAGATGATTTCAGATCAAAGATTGTATGTCCAACTTGTGAAGGCGCCAGGCTTAAAAAGGAATCACTACATTTTAAATTTGCCGGTAAAAACATTTATGAACTGGCACATATGGATATTAAATCGCTATATGAATGGTTCTCAAATGTAAACGCTTCTTTAGATGAACGTCAACAGATCATTGCTACCGAAATATTAAAAGAAATACAATCGCGTTTAGGTTTCCTACTGGATGTAGGCTTAAATTACCTGACTATAGATCGTTCTTCTAAATCGCTATCTGGTGGTGAAGCGCAACGTATACGACTTGCGACACAAATAGGTTCCCAACTTGTCAATGTTCTATACATCTTGGATGAGCCGAGCATCGGTCTCCATCAGAGAGATAATGAGCGTCTGATCAATTCTTTAAAAAATTTACGTGATATCGGCAATTCAGTGCTGGTTGTTGAACATGATAAAGACATGATCTTAAATGCAGACTATGTTATTGATATGGGACCTGCCGCGGGTGTCAATGGTGGTCAAGTGGTTGCTGAAGGAAAACCGAAAGATATCCTGAAATCAAAATCACTAACTGCAGCTTATTTAAATGGGAAAAAAGAGGTTGCTATTCCTTCAGAACGAAGAGCTGGAAACGGAAAAACATTATCTTTAAAAGGTGCAACAGGAAATAACTTAAAAAATGTTTCTGTTGATTTTCCACTTGGAAAATTAATTCTTGTCTCGGGTGTTTCGGGTTCTGGTAAATCAAGTTTGATTACCGGTACGTTATATCCGATTCTAAATAAACATTTTTTCCGTGCAAAAGGTATTCCACTTCCTTACAAAAGTATCGAAGGTCTGGAGCATGTCGATAAGGTCATTGAAATAGACCAAAGTCCGATCGGTCGTACGCCAAGATCAAACCCTTCTACTTATACGGGTGTATTTTCAGATATCAGAACTTTATTTGTCCAACTTCCTGAAGCGAAAATAAGGGGTTATAAACCGGGACGTTTTTCATTTAATGTGAAAGGCGGTCGTTGTGAAACTTGTCAAGGTGGTGGAATGAAGGTTGTGGAAATGAATTTCCTTCCTGATGTCCAGGTTCCTTGTGAAACATGTCATGGAAAACGTTATAACAGAGAAACTTTGGAGGTTCGCTTCAGAAGTAAATCCATCTCAGATATCCTGGATATGAGTGTTGATGAGGCAGTCGTTTTCTTTGAAAATATTCCTTCCATCTATCGTAAGATTAAAACATTACAGGATGTTGGCTTGGGTTATATTACATTGGGACAGTCTTCAACAACATTATCGGGCGGGGAAGCACAACGGATTAAATTGGCGACAGAGCTTTCCAAGAAAGACACCGGAAATACATTTTATATCTTAGATGAGCCGACAACGGGTTTGCATTTTGAGGATGTTAATGTATTGATGGGCGTAATCAACCGATTAGTTGACCGTGGTAACACGATCTTAATCATCGAACATAATCTCGATGTTATTAAATGTGCTGATTGGGTGATTGACATTGGCCCTGAAGGTGGTAAAGAAGGCGGTAATGTCTTATTTGCAGGTGTACCTGAAGAGTTAATCAAAAATAAAAAGAGCGAAACGGCTCGATTCCTTAAACTGGAAATGCAATAACGAACAGTTAGATTTGATACGTAAGTATTACGTATCAAATCTAACTCATGAAAGTTAATAAGTAATGTAATTTATACGACAACTTTCTAACGGAATTAAAAGCATTCCTCATTAATTTCGTAACTTCGCGTCATATGTCGGATATTATTCAATTATTACCAGATAATGTTGCCAATCAAATTGCAGCGGGTGAAGTCGTACAAAGACCTGCCGCGGCGATCAAAGAATTGATTGAAAATGCTATTGATGCTGGGGCTGACAAGATACAATTGATCATCAAAGATGCTGGAAAATCATTAATTCAAGTGATTGATAATGGTTGTGGAATGAGCGTGACGGATGCACGTCTTTGTTTTGAACGACATGCTACTTCCAAAATTCGTAAAGCAGAAGATTTGTTTGCCATTCGTACAATGGGATTTCGAGGTGAAGCAATGGCTTCCATCGCTGCCATTGCACATGTGACATTAAAAACACGTCGTTTTGAGGATGAATTGGGTACTGTCGTAGAGATAGAGGGCTCTAAAATCATCAATCAAGCACCAGAAGCTGTCGCTGCTGGCACCAATATTTCCATTAAAAATCTATTTTACAATATACCTGCACGCCGAAACTTTTTAAAAAGCAATTCGGTCGAGATGCGTCATATTATTGAAGAGTTCCAACGGATAGCATTAGCTAATCCTGAAATCTTTTTGACGTTACATAGTGATGGTAATGAAATGTTTCATTTACCTGCGGAAACATTGAAACAACGTATTGTTCATCTATTTGGCAACACGTATAATCAGCGATTAGTACCTGTAGAAGAAGATACCACGATCATAAAAGTAAATGGTTTTGTAGGAAAGCCTCAGTTTGCTAAAAAAACAAGAGGGGAACAATTCTTCTTTGTTAATAAGCGATTTATCAGAGACCATTACTTGAATCATGCTGTAATGAATGCTTTTGAAGAAATTCTGCCAGCAGAAACATTTCCTTTATATGTGCTTTTCATTGACATCGATCCTTCAAAGATTGATATCAATGTACACCCAACGAAAACGGAAATTAAATACGAAGATGAAAAGGCAATTTACGCGATCATCCGATCTGCTGTCAAAAGGTCTTTGGGACGATATAATATCGCGCCTTCTTTGGATTTTGAACAAGAAACAGGTTTCTCAAACATGATCACGCCAAAACCTTTGGACGAGATCATTGTACCTACGGTGAATTTTAATCCTGATTTTAATCCGTTTGAACCTGATCAGATTACAAAGACGACATTTTCGCGATCAGATAATTATCTCGCAGGTTTTGAAAAGAAAACGGCCATTCCTCAAAATTGGGATACTTTATATCAAATTACTGAACAGGATGAATCGATGCAACTGCCTTTAGAGCACGAACAACAAGACCGTCCAATTCATCAGATACAGGGTATAAAAAGTCAAGCGACAACGAAACAATTTTTTCAGATCCATAATCGATTCATTGTTTCACAAATTCATTCTGGTGTGATGCTGATCGATCAACAAGCTGCTCATGAACGCATCTTATTTGAACAGTTCAAATCACAGCTTGATCAACATAAAGGTTTGAGTCAACAGAGTCTGTTTCCTCAAAGTATTGATTTAAATCCTTCAGATAATGAATTGATGCAAGATTTATTGGAAGATATTCAAAGTTTAGGGTTTCAAATTCGTTCATTTGGAAAAAACAGCTATATCATTGACGGAATACCTGCAGATTTAGGTACCGGAATTGACGAACGTAAAATTATTGAACAAATCTTAGAAGATTATAAGAACAATCTTAATGATTTCAAAATTGAGAAACGTGAGAATTTAGCAAAAAGCTTAGCGCGAAATGCGGCAATAAAACCAGGTACTTTTCTGGATAATAATGCGATATCAGAACTTATTGATCAGCTTTTCGCTTGTGAGTCTCCAAATATCTCTATTTTTGGGAAACCAATCGTTATTACCATTACCTTACAGGAACTATTAGAAAAGTTTAGTAAAAACTAATTTAAATTTATGAATAACGCTAATCCGCTATCAAATTTACCAACAGTAACCAAAAACTTACTGATTATCAATGTAGTTTGTTTTATCGGTTCAATGATATTTACAAACTCCACCCGAATGTTTGGCGTGTTCTACCCGGACTCTCCTTTTTTTAGGATTTGGCAAATCATCACCTATATGTTTATGCATGGAGGGTTTACACACATATTTTTCAATATGTTCTCTTTATTTATGTTTGGTCCTATCGTGGAGCAGGTATTAGGAGCTAAACGTTTTCTGAATTTTTATTTGTTTACAGGAATTGGCGCCCTGATCCTTCAGTTTGGTGTTCAAGCATTCGAAGTTTATCAAATTGCAGGTACGATCAGCCCTAGTAGCAGTTTAACATTTGATATGCTTGCCGGCACAGTTTATACCAATAATCCTTTGGTATCTCAGGCTGGTTTAGGTACTTTGGTTTCTATCTATAATACACCTTTAGTTGGTGCTTCTGGTGCTATTTATGGTTTACTACTAGCATTTGGTTATTTATTCCCTAACTTAAAGCTAGCCCTTATCTTTATACCTGTACCTATAAAAGCTAAATTCTTTATTCCAATCCTGATCTTGATTGAAATTTATTTAGGTTTTTCTAATTCAGGTGGATCAATTGCACACTTAGCTCATGTCGGTGGAGCTTTATTTGGTTATATACTATTAAAGGTCTGGGGTATTAAAAAAGGAATATATTAATTATCTTTATAAGATGAGGGAAAACTCGTTCAAAAACTTTATCAGGACAACCTTCGGTTCAGGCTCTCCCATTCCATTTATTATTGGTGGACAGGTTTTCCTATTTATTCTGATTTATTTTTTTGATCTCCTTTTTGAGCTGAAGATTATTTCTTTCCCTCTTTTTCAATGGAGCGTAGATAAACTAAGTTTACCAACAAATTTTCAGACATTCATCCAGCAACCGTGGTCTCTAATTACGTATAACTTTCTATATACAGGCCTTTTCAACGTTGCTTTTGATTGTTTATGGCTATATTGGTTAGGTACTATTTTCTTTAATTTTTTAAATAGGAAACAGTTTCTTTTCATTTACATTGTCTCCGCTATCATGTCGGGACTGATCTTTTTAGTCTTCTCACACCTTGCTCTTTTCTCCAATACGATTAATCCTCCATTGAGCACTGGAGCATTTGGATTAGCTGCAATTTTAGCTGCTACAGCTACCTTAGTTCCAAAATATGAACTTAGACTATTGCTGTTTGGGAATGTTAAATTAAAGACTATCGCTATCATTTATTTTGCAATCCAGTTTTTGTTCTTTATTCTTACGAATAGACCTGCGGCCATCAGTTATTTTTGTTCCATTCTCTTTGGAATGGGATTTATTTATGCACTGCAATCGGGCATGGACTGGTCTAAAGTATTTAAAAGAAAACAGAAAAGATCCACAAAAATGAAAGTTGTCGTAGGTAATGGTGCACAACAATCAAAGCATCATCGTTATGATTTACCGAATCAGGATCAGATCGATCAAATTTTGGATAAGATATCCTTAACAGGCTATGATAGTCTAAGTTCACACGAAAAAGAAATTCTTTTCAAAGCAAGCAATAATAATAAGATCGATGGTTAAGCGTGTATTGTTAAAAAAAAAATTGGGCTATTTAAGCAGGACCGTTTTCATTTTTAACATTCTTGCTATTGTTGCTTTATTGATTAGCTATTCTGCTTCTTTCATCAATCCTAAGACAGTTTGGCCTATTGCATTTTTTGGTTTAGGTTATTTACCGATATTACTTGTCAATATTGGTTTTATCGCTTATTGGTTGTTAAGAAAACCTAAAATGATTGTATTTTCTTTAGCAACGATCTTACTTGGCTGGCCACTGCTAACAAAACATTGGAATTTACGTTCGAGCTCTCCAATAACTCAAAAAGCATCTGATCAGATCCGCGTACTTAGCTTCAATGCCCATCTTTTTAAAGATATCAACGACTCAAAGAAAAACTTCAAAAATGATGCGATAAAGATATTGGACAGTATTAAACCTGACATTGTCTGTTTCCAAGAATATTACAGTAAAATAAAAGGGAAATATGTCATCTCTAATGAGTTTAAGAGCAAACTAGGCTATGACTATCATTATTTTGCAGAAAGTGCCAAAAATGATTATGAGGCTTATGGAATGACCATATTCTCCAAATATCCGATTATAAATTCTGGTAATATCTTAGATAATGACTATGGTATCAACCGCATTTCGTACGCAGATATTGAAAAAAATGATAGTACTATCCGCGTCTACAATGTTCATCTCAGATCTTTTGCTCTTCAAAATGATGAAAAGGAATTTTTTCAAAATCCATCATCCAAAAAGGAGACTGATAATGCCGCTACACGTCGCATTGGACGAAAACTTAAAAATGCTTTTGAATTTAGAAGTGAACAGGCGAGTTCTTTAAAAAAACATATGGACGCTTGTCCTTTCCCTTTTATCGTAATGGGTGACTTTAATGATACTCCTATGAGCTATTCAGTAAATCGGGTGAGTAAGGGGCTCCACAATGCATTTAAAGAAAAAGGATCGGGTTGGGGAGTGACGCATTATGAATTATTGCCGATCTTTCAAATTGATTATATTTTTGCCAGTTCCAATTTTGATATCTTAAATTATCATGTGGTTAAAAGAAAATTATCAGACCACTACCCTATCTGGAGTGATTTGAAATTGAAGCACCTTTAGTGCATCTGAATTCCCAATGCACGAAATGCTCCTGCAACAAAATGATCTTTTCTATTTTTTATCTTAAAGTAAGCTTCTCTACCAAAATAATAACGTCCTACTAGTGCCTCAATATCTGACTGAATAATTTGATGCAGACGATCTGCTTCAAGTTTGTTCACAGCTATTCCTTTTTTTAATAAAAAGGAAATGAAATCATTAAACTCGGAGTCAGGCAAATTGTAACCACTCAAGAAATTTTCTATGGAATAAGCTGGCAATTTTTTTGTAAACCTATCATAAACAAATTCTTGTATACTATTGGAATGATATATATCTCTATATTTAGCACTGATTTCATTGGAATCTATTGGAATGAGAACGTCGGGCTGAATTCCACCTCCCCCAAATAGCATTTTCCCCTTACTGGTGGTATATAAATCATGCGGATTAAATTCGGTATCCAACGTCCATAGGTCAAATGTGGTCATATACTTAGACTGATCGTAATTTGCACGCGTATATTTGCGCTGAATACATCTGCCCAAAGGGGTGTAATAACGTGCTACTGTCAGGTTAACGGCAGAGCCATCGGCAAAGTCAAATTGTTCTTGAACTAATCCTTTGCCATAGGAACGACGACCGACTACTGTACCTCTATCTAAATCCTGCAGCGCACCTGTCACGATCTCGCTTGCGGAAGCTGAATCTTCATTAATAAGTATTACGATGCGACCTTCACTAAAATCACCTGCTTCTTTTGAGAAATAATCCCTTCGCAATTCATTGGCTCCTTCAGTATACATCAGTAAACGCTTATCTTTAAAAAACATACTGGCTATTTCAATAGCTGTATGTACATAACCGCCGCCATTGCCTCTCAAATCTAAAATTAAATCTTGCGCTCCACTTTTTCGAAGATCGCGCAATTTGATTTTAAAATCTTCAGAAGTCTGATGCCCAAAGCGTCTTATTTTTACGTAAGCTACTTTAGGAGCTATCATATAGGATGCATCCAATGTACTCACAGATACTTGATCGCGAACAACTTTGAGCGGAGTTGTCAAAATTTCGTTATTTCGTTTCACAATGATGTCTACTGTAGATCCTTTTTTACCTCGAATCAACTTGTCTACTTCATTTTCAGTCACACGTACGCCAGCTATATTTCGATTCGCAATTTTGACCAATCGATCTCCAATCTTCATTCCAGACTTTTCTGCAGGACCGGCTGAGATCATTCCGACAACAAGCAAGGTATCGTTAAGATTAAAGTACTCAACACCAATACCATCAAAAGTTCCTTCCAGAGCCTCTGCTTGTGCTAAACGTTCATTGGGTTTTAAATAGGTTGAAAAAGGATCTAATCGGGTAATGATATGCTGAATGGCTTCATCCTGAATCGTATCTAAACTTACTTTATCAACGTAATTGTCCGATATTAAATTAACCAGATATTGAACTTTTTCAGAATTACCGGTCAGCCCCCCTGCTAGAATAGAAGTTGATTGTTTATTACCTTGTTCATCGGCATATTTTTGCCCAAGCAATAGCCCCACGAGTAAAACTCCTGCGTATGTTGCTGCCACAAAAATATTCCGTTTTATACTTCCTTGCATATGAAAAGATGCTTCAAAAATACTAAGTTTTATCCATTAAAACCACAATATATGAGTTGATTTTTGGATTAAAACAAAAGTCGTTAAAAGTGGTTAATATGTGAAAGTTTTCTCAACTTTGTGTTTGTAACAATCAAATAATCTGCCAAAATGCACGAAATTGAACCTTTTTACAATTGGAGACATGATTATATCGCATCGGAAGATGAACAGTCTCCTTTTTACGGAATGATATATAATGAATTTGAATACGATAAACAGATTTATAATTTCCTTTTACACCCCCAGTGGGACGACTTTGGTTCACATACTTTATATTTGAAAGTCCTTTTTGTAGACTATGACAAGCAATTTTGCATCATCGAACTGATCGGCGAATGGAATGATGCCATTGATAATGACATTATGATCCTGAAGCGTGAAGTGATTGATCTGATGATCGCTTCGGGTATTAATCATTTTATATTAATTGGTGAAAATATTCTTAATTTTCATGCTTCAGATGATACTTATTATGAAGAATGGTTTCAGGATATTGATGATGGTTGGATAGCTGCTGTTAATTTTAGGACACATGTCATCACAGAATTTATGCAAAATAATATTGATTATTATATCAATTTTGGAGGAAACCTCAATGATCTTTCTTGGCGTACCTTAAAACCAATTCAAGTTTTCCATCATATCAATGAACAATTAACCAAACGATTGAATGGTTAACAACATTTGAAGATACTATGACATTCAAATTTTACTAAGATGAAGTGTTTGAATGCCTGTTCTCTATATTTTTACTTAACTTTGTCATATTAAAAAAAATCAAACGCTATGTCATTTAGAATAGAAAAAGATACCATGGGTGAAGTTCAAGTACCTGCAGATAAATACTGGGGTGCTCAAACAGAACGTTCACGCAATAATTTCAAAATTGGTCCTGCTGCATCTATGCCACATGAAATTATCGAAGGTTTTGCTTACTTGAAAAAAGCTGCTGCTTATGCAAATGCTGAATTAGGTGTATTACCTATTGAGAAACGTGATGCTATTGCTGCAGTTTGTGATGAGATCTTAGCTGGTAAATTGGACGATCAATTTCCATTGGTAATCTGGCAAACAGGTTCGGGAACTCAATCTAACATGAATTTAAATGAAGTAATTGCAAACCGTGCTCAGGTATTAGCTGGTTTCAAAATTGGAGAAGGTGAGCCTGTGTTAAAAGCGAATGATGATGTGAACAAATCACAATCTTCTAATGACACCTACCCTACTGGAATGCACATAGCGGCCTATAAAGCAGTTGTTGAAGTAACAATTCCTGGTGTTGAAAAACTACGTGATACATTAGCAAAAAAATCTGCTGAATTCATGAATGTTGTTAAAATTGGCCGTACTCACTTAATGGATGCAACTCCTTTAACATTGGGTCAAGAATTATCAGGCTATGTAGCACAGTTGAATTATGGTATCAAAGCTGTTAAAAATACTTTAGCGCATTTGGCAGAAGTAGCATTAGGTGGTACTGCAGTTGGTACGGGATTAAATACACCTGCTGGATATGATGTTCTGGTAGCAAAATATATCGCTGAATTTACTGGTCATCCTTTCATTACTGCTGAGAATAAATTCGAAGCTTTAGCTGCGCATGATGCCATTGTTGAATCACACGGATCATTAAAACAATTAGCAGTTTCGTTAAATAAAATTGCTAACGATATCCGCATGTTGGCTTCTGGTCCTCGCTCTGGTATTGGTGAAATTATTATTCCTGAAAATGAACCTGGTTCTTCGATCATGCCTGGAAAAGTTAACCCTACTCAATGTGAGGCTTTAACAATGGTTGCTGCTCAGGTAATGGGTAATGATGTAGCTATTACTATCGGTGGTACTCAAGGTCACTATGAATTGAATGTATTCAAACCTTTAATGGCGTCTAACTTTTTACAATCAGCTCGATTAATCGGAGATGCTTGTGTATCATTTGAAGAGCACTGTGCAAGTGGTATTGAACCAAATTATGCTCGTATTAAAGAATTAGTTGATAACTCTTTGATGTTGGTAACGGCTTTGAATACTAAAATAGGCTACTACAAATCGGCAGAAATTGCACAGACAGCACATAAAAATAACTCGACATTAAAAGAAACGGCTATTGCATTAGGATATGTAACTGCTGCAGAATTTGACGAGTGGGTAAAACCTGAAGAAATGGTAGGTAGCTTAAAATAAGGCTATGATTCCATTTTTAAATAAATTAAAAAATATCAAAGCATACCTATTTTTAGCAATGGGTATGCTTTTGCTATTTGGAAGTTGCAAATTCAATTCGGAAATGCAATCTGAGGGTGCTGGTTATTTGCAAGGGGAATGGAAACAAGACAGTATTGCCGACCAAGATCAAATGTTGCAATATACGCTCACAGATTTCCGTTTTACCTGTGACTCCATTTATGCACGCATGTATGTCCATGCTAAAACAAAGCAGATATCAGATAGCTGTTATAATAATGGGTCTTGGATCGAATATGCTAAAGGTATTTATGTTGTACGTGGTGACAGTGTCATTGTCGATGGTATATACGTCAAAGAAAATGGCAAACAAAAAGTATCTGGGTGCTATCGCCAAGGTCAATATTTACCAAGGTTTAAAGTTGCTTTCCACTCTAAAGATTCTCTAGTATTAGAAAATAAATATGATCAGCGTCCTATCATATTACGTAAAACAAAGGATGTAATTTGTGTCCCGCAGAAACGCTGGCAATAAAAAAGAATAAACGTGTAGCCATTTAATTTTTTAAATGGCTTTTTCTATCATTAACGACACGCTCGTCACTATCTGAGCAAAAAAATATGAATAAAGGAATTATTGCATTGGCATTTGGAGGTCTCGCTATAGGAATGACAGAATTTTCTATGATGGGAATCTTACCAGACATCGCAAAAGACTTAAATATCGATATTCCAACAGCTGCCCATTTAATAGCACTTTATGCTATCGGTGTTGTTGTTGGTGCCCCTACATTAGTACTATTATCCGGAAAATACCCTCCTAAAAACGTTTTACTTTTTTTAATGGTTCTATTTTTCATTTTTAATGGATTATTTGCTATATCTCCTACCCATTTTACCATGCAACTTTCCAGATTTATGTCCGGTTTGCCACATGGAGCTTTCTTTGGTGTAGGTTCTGTTGTTGCAGCTAGATTAGCTCCTAAAGGTAAAGAGGCGCAGGCAATATCGATTATGTTTACAGGTATGACGATTGCTAATTTAGCAGGTGTGCCTTTAGGAACATATATCGGACATCATTACTCTTGGCGCATTACCTATGGTGTCATCAGTGTACTAGGCCTCCTAACATTTTTAATGATTTATCTTTGGTTACCAAAAATTGAATCTTCTAAACAAAACAATATTATAGCACAGGTAAGTTTTTTCAAAAAGCAAGAAGCATGGCTACTGATGGCAATTATTGCAATCGGAACTGGAGGTCTTTTTGCCTGGATCAGCTATATTGCTCCATTGGTTACAAATGTATCTGGACTTGACCCTAATCGTGTGCCTATTATTATGATTTTAATCGGTATAGGTATGTTTTTTGGAAATTTATTGGGTGGAAAAATGGCTGATACCATCTCTCCGACAAAAGCGGCTATTGCTAGTTTTAGTGCTATGGCGATATGTTTAGTCTTTGTTTATTTTGTTTCACCATTTCAATGGTCAGCATACATTATGGCCTTTATTACGGGTTTGGTTTCTTTTACAATAGGTCCACCTACACAGATGATGTTGATCCGGACTGCTAAAGGTGCTGAAACTTTGGCAGCAGCGGGTGGTCAGGCAGCATTCAACTTGGGTAATACTTTAGGAGCTTATTTAGGAGGTATACCCATTACATATGGCTTAATGTATAATACTCCTTCTTTAGTAGGTGTTGGAATGGCCACTATAGGCGCTTTACTTGCTTGCGTATTTTTGGTTCAATTTGTACAAAAGAACAGAATCCCAAGTGCAGACTAACAGATAATATGACCGAAAAACTTAGCTATATCAGTGTCCTTCGAATTATTGCTACCATTGCAGTTATCGCGATACACGCATCTTCTGGTTACTTAAATAGTACTGATATAGCTGGGTTTGACTGGAAATATGCAAATCTGATAAATAGTTTCACTCGATTCTCTGTCCCTATATTTGTGATGCTTTCTGGGGCTCTCCTGTTGACGAAAGAAGAACATACAGGACAGTTTTATAAAAAAAGACTCCTTAAGATTTTTTATCCCTTTCTTTTTTGGACTATTATTTACTTTTTTTATAACACGAATGTGCTGGAATTAAATATAGACCAATTGATCTCTACATTGGTCTATAGACTCAAAAACGGTGCGAACGCACATCTTTGGTATCTCTATATGATCATGGGTCTATACCTTGCTATTCCATTTCTTCAAAAGATCGTAAAGCATTCATCCATGAGAGAACTGGAGATTTTTTTAGTTTTATGGTTTATAACGCTGTTTATATTCAACAAAAACTTTTCAACCTATCTACCAAAATTCGATCTTACATTTTTTTCGAGTTATACAGGGTACTTGATCTTAGGCTATTATTTGAAGGTGAAAGATTTTAGGGGGATAAAATGGTGGTGTTTGTTTTTATTTATCATGGCTGCATTGGGAACAGCTTATTTTACTTATGAAATGAGTTTAAGCGCACATGAATTTCGTCCACTTTTATACGGTTATTTGTCACCGAATACAGTCCTGATTGCTACCGGTATATTTATATTCATCAAAACAATATCGCGTGATCTAAAACTTCCCCAGTGGGCATTATGGATCGATCAATATAGTTTTGGAATATATCTCTGCCATATCCTGATTTTAAATTATGTACATCCGATATTACCCGTGGGCACATTTTTAAAGATTCCTTTAGCAACTTTTGTTACACTTGCCATCAGTATTATGCTTATATACGGTATTCGTAAAATTCCTTTTGGCAAATACATTTCTGGTTAATAAAAAAGCTTCAATAAGCGCAGGGCGAATTGAAGCTTTTTTATATTTGAGATTCGCGTAAGACTAGAAAGGTAAATCGTCGTCGTCATTTGATCCTGATAAATCAACTGGAGCTGGCATTTCAGCATAACCTGGAGCAGGAGCTGAAGCAGCAGTATTTGCTAATTTAGTAACTCTCCAAGCAACTAATGAATTGAAGTATGTTGTTACACCTTCTTTATTTGTCCAAGGACGACCACGTAAATTGAAAGAAACTTCAATTTCTTCACCTACAGTCAAACCATCAAAAATTGATGTTCTGTCTTGAGTAGCTTCAAAGCGAATATATTCAACAAACTGCGGATTTTCAGCGTAAGCCACGATTATATCACGTTTCTTAAATGACTCTGTTACTTGTTGCGTAGCACCTATTTCGTGTACTTTTCCTCTAATTTCCATAATCAAAAATATTAAACCGTAAAAATAAGCATTTTTTGAGTAAGAGATTAACTAACTTTGTACAAATATTATGGAAGTTTTCAACACCCCCAATAAAATCATCATCACTTGCAATAAGCGACTTTCTCCTTATTTGCAACAAGAAGTCGAAGAACTTGGCTTCGAGATCAAACGTTCTTTCTCTACTGGTGTAGAATTATTTAACACCTTGAATGAAACGATTAAGTTAAATTTGAATTTGCGCACTGCTTCTCAGATTCTTTATTCGATAAAAGAATTTAAAGCGTCCAACCCTCAGGAACTATACGATGAACTGAAAGACATCGCATGGGAAGAGCTTATTGCTTTTGACGGCTATTTTTCTGTGACTTCAAATGTCGATAACGAAACAATCACGACACCTTTATTTGCGAATTTGAAAGTTAAGGATGCCATAGTTGATCGTATCAAAGAAAAAAAGGACATTCGCCCAAATTCGGGTTCTGATGCAAACAAAGCTGTTATACATCTGTATTGGAAAGATGATCGCGCAGAAGTTTTTATCGATTCTTCCGGTGAGACGCTAGCAAAACACGGTTATCGTAAACACCCTGGAAAGGCACCAATGTTAGAAGCGCTTGCTGCTGGTACTATTCTTGCAACGAAATGGGATGGTCTATCATCTTTTGTCAACCCAATGTGCGGTTCTGGTACTTTAGCTATTGAAGCAGCATTGATCGCGACCAACCGTCGTCCCGGCCTTTACCGCATGAACTATTCGTTTATGCATTTCATTGGTTACGATGAAGAAGTCTTTTTTCAAGAAAGAAGAAATCTTAAAGAACAGGTCAATAAGAAAGCAAATCCGAAGATAATTGCTTCAGATCTTTCGCAACAGGCGGTAGATATTGCGATCATGAATGCCAAGACTGCTGGTGTAGATCAGCTTATTGATTTTCAAGTTTGTGATTTTGCTGACACAACTGTACCACAAGAAGAAAAAGGAATTGCTATATTTAACCCGGAATATGGTGAACGCCTTGGTAATCATAGTCAATTGGAATTAACATATAAACGTGTAGGTGACTTTCTAAAACAAAACTGCAAGGGTTATAAAGGTTACATTTTTACTGGAAATCCGGATCTTGCCAAAAAGATAGGCTTACGGGCTTCTAGAAAAGTTGAATTTTATAACGGTAAATTAGATTGTCGTTTATTAGAATACGAATTATACGAGGGAACTCGCGAAAAACCAAAAGTAATTTATGAATAAGATTATTGAAAGTACGGTTGCATTTGTACAGGACAGATTAAAATTTGCTGAATCTGGTCATGATTGGTCTCATATCCAACGTGTATGGAACAACACAAAATTAATTCTTCAAACGGAAGAGGCGGATTACCAAACTTGCGAACTAGCCGCTTTATTACATGATATTGCTGATAGCAAATTTCACGATGGAGATGAAACGATAGGCCCTCGTGTTGCTGGTGAATTTTTAACCTCTATAGGCGTTGATAAAGACGTAATTGAACATGTTGAAAAAATTATTTTAAACATGTCTTTTAAGGCAAGTCTTGGCGAAATCGTTTTTCATTCTAAGGAACTTGAGATTGTTCAGGATGCTGATCGTTTGGATGCAATAGGTGCAATTGGTGTTGCTCGAGCATTTAACTATGGCGGTCATAAAAACAGAGAAATGTATAATCCGAATGTCCCTGTTCAAGAATATCAGGACAAGGAAAGCTACAAACATTCTGAAGCACCGACAATTAATCATTTTCACGAAAAGCTTTTATTGCTTAAAGATAAAATGAATACCAAAGCCGCTCAAGCTATCGCTGAAAAAAGACATGAATTTATGCTTTCTTTTTTAGATGAATTTTATGCTGAGTGGGAAGGTAAACGATAACAATAATAAAACTTAATATTTCCTTAACTCGGAAATTACACAAAAATGGTACTTTCGATAATTATCGAGGTACCATTTTTTTTGTTTAAATTTAGTCTGTAAAACTAAGCCCGTAATAATTTGCAATCTATGGGAACAGGTTATGATCGCTTATTTTTTATATTTAAAACAAAAAGAGCTCGTAGACTCCTAAGTAAAACAAAGTATTCGTCTATACCAGAAAACATGAATACTACTTTATATTTATATCCGATGAAAAAAACAGTTTTTGTAATCCTTGCCACTATGGCCGTTATGGGAATCACTGAATTAAATGCTCAAACCAAAATCATTGCTCACCGTGGAGCTTTTAAAAACACGAAAGTTCCGGAAAATTCAATTGCTTCGTTAAAAGCCGCTAAGGATTTAAATCTTTGGGGTTCGGAATATGATGTACATCTTACAAAGGATAATGTACTTGTTGTCAATCATGATAATGATTTTTACGGAATAGATATTGCGACCGCTACTTACCAGGAGTTATTGGCCAAAAGCCATCCAAATGGTGAGAAAATTCCTACTTTAGAGGAATATATCAAAGCAGGGTTAAAGCTTAAAGGTTTAAAATTAATTCTTGAATTGAAGACTAATAAACTAGGACTTGAACGTACCTTGGAGGCTACTGAAAAAGCTGTCGCTTTAGTAAAAGAATTAAAAGCTGAAAAAGTAACTGAATATATTGCTTTCAGTTATGATGCTTGTAAAAAGATCCATGAACTTGATCCTAAAGCTAAGGTCGCCTATTTAAATGGCGATATTGCTCCTGATCAAATTAAAAAAGATGGTTTAACGGGTATTGATTATCATCTTAGTGTTTTCACGAAAAACCCAACCTGGTTACAAGAATCAAAAGCATTAAAGCTGACGACAAATGCTTGGACAGTTAATAAAGAAGATGATATGAAATCTCTGATCAGTCAAAAGATTGATTACATTACAACGAATGAACCTGAGCTTTTAAAGACTTTACTCAAAAAATAATTAACCTTGTATAGCAGTTCATAGATATGAACAACACATTTATAAAAAAATAAGTTAATGAAAAAAATTATTCTTGCTTTCTCTATTTTACTTGTGGGTTTAGGAAGTGCTCTTGCACAGCAAATGCGAGTGGCCACCTACAATATAAGACAGAAAAATGATCATGATATTGGTAATATGTGGAATGAACGCAGAGATGCTGTAGCCAATTTGATTAAATTCCATAATTTCGAAATTTTCGGTATACAGGAAGCATTTATTGACCAAGTGAAAGATCTTCAAGAACGTCTTCCTGATTTTAAATCGATAGGTGTTGGTCGAGACGATGGTGCAGAAAAAGGAGAACATTCTTCAATTTTTTATAACAAGAACCGTTTTGACGCTATTAAAAGCGGAACTTTCTGGTTGTCTGCGACAGATACAAAACAACCCAATAAAGGCTGGGATGCTGCACTGCCACGAATCTGCACATGGGCAGTTTTAAAGGATAAAAAAAGTGGAAAATCATTTATTTTTATGAATACGCACTTTGACCATGTTGGTGTTGAAGCGAGAAAAGAAAGTGCTAAATTGATCTTAACTAAGGCAAAGGAATTAGCCGGTAATCTTCCTTTAATCTTAACCGGTGATTTCAATGTTGATGAACATAATGAAGCATATTTTACTTTAGCAAACAGCAAAACTGTGGTCGATAGTTATACTGTTAGTCCTCAAATCTATGAACCAAGCTCTTCTTTTAATGGCTGGGGTAAAAGTATTAAACAGAAAGAAAGGATAGATCATATTTTTGTTGTTCCTAAAACAAAAGTAAGTAACTATGCAATATTGACTGATACGTATCAGGGAAAATTTCCGTCAGATCATTTTCCTGTTATTGTAGATTTATCGCTATAAAACAGAATTATATTGTGCCGGTCTAAAACCGGCGCAATTAAACTATCTTTTCCCTTGATTTATCAAGAGTTAGACGATCATTTGGGTATCCGCCCATCCTTCTAAATATGGTAAATATTCGTACTCTTCGTTAAACTTTAGATTCCTTTTGCGTTCTAATTTGTAGTTTTACAAAAAAAAAGACATGAAAAGTATCTTATCATACGCTCTTATTGCATCAGGATTATTCTTTGCAACTCAATCTCAAGCTCAGTCCAAAGGGCTTTCTAAGTTAAAGGATATCTTAAATTCTACATCTGCTCAAAATAAAACAAATAGCGATACTACTACGAGTAAAGTTGTTCCCTCTAATCAGGCTGTCGTAAAAAATATTACAAAGAAAGAAGCTACTTCAGGTATAAAAGAAGCTTTAGCTAAAGGATTGACTAACAGTGTTAATATTCTTTCTGTAAAAGATGGTTTTTTAGGAGATGCCGCAGTCAAAATTTTAATGCCTGCTGAAGCTCAAAAAGTAGAAAAAGCACTTCGCGCAGTAGGTATGGGTTCTTTGTGTGATCAGTTTATCAGCAGTATGAATAGAGCTGCGGAAACAGCTGTTAGTGAGGCCGGTACTGTTTTTGTTAACTCTTTATCGAAAATGACGATTACAGATGCTTACAATATTTTATTAAGTGGTAATCAAAATGCCGCAACGACTTTCTTTAAAACAAATACTTCGACCGAGCTGACTTCAAAATTCTCTCCTGTTATAGACAAGGCAATGGGTGCTAATAATGTATCGGGTTACTGGAATCAATTAACGACTGCTTATAACAATTTACCATTTTCAAAAAAGGTAGAAACCAATTTAACAGGTTACGTTACGCAAAAAGCTATCGATGGATTATTTGTAAAAGTAGCAGATCAAGAGTTAAAGATCAGAGAAAATATTGGTGGATCGCGAAACACGGATTTACTATCAAAAGTATTCGGCTGGGCTGATAATCAAAAATAAGGTATTGGACAGAATTTTTAATTCTGTCTACACCTTTACGTTTCTTTTGTTAATATGGCTAAAATATAGCCTGGACCAATTTTTATACTGGTATATAGTAGCAAGTCCGATCAATAATAAGATAGACTTCACAAATAAATTTACTCCAAAATATGGTGTGATCTGCACATGTTTCGCCATTAGAATTAAAGCGAAAAACATATAATATAACCCACAAATAATCAGATAAATTTGAAATGCTTTTCTTAAGATTCGTTGATTCTTTGTCTTGATTAAAATCCAAAACGGAATTAGAAGGTATATAAATTGACTAATATAGATCAATTGTCTAATAGAATTATCCATACTAAAAAGTAAAAATAACTGAGCGATAAAAAGAAGGAGAAACATTGCTTTTAATAAACGCAACATACTGGAAATCAAATTTTAAGTTTTTTAAATTTACAAAAAAAATATTGTTTTACAAATAATAAACTATAAAAGTCAAAATTCGCTAATGCTCACATTTTTTGTAATTTTGCAGGGCATAATCACATTAATGATATAAAAAGTATGAGTAAGTTCGAGATCAATAACATCAGTGATTTTTCAGTTTCTGAAAGATTCCAACGTTATGTACAGATAGATACACAGTCGGATGCAAGTTCGCCTACTTGTCCTTCGACAGAAAAGCAAAAAAATTTAGGTAATCTCCTTGTGGAGGAATTACTGGCATTGGGAATTTCTGATGCAGCCATGGATGAAAATGGCTATGTATATGCAACTATCCCTTCCAATAGTACTAAAAAAGTACCTACTATTTGTTTCTGTTCGCATATGGACACGTCACCTGACTCCTCAGGTAAAGATGTTAAACCTTTGGTTCATCATGATTATCAAGGTCAGGATCTGGTATTACCGGATGATAACAGTATTATCATCAAATATTCGGAACATCCTGATCTGGCAAATCAAATCGGTCATAATATTATTACAGCGAGCGGTACAACACTATTGGGCGCCGATGATAAGGCGGGAATTGCAGAAATAATGGATGCAGCTCGATTATTAATGAAACATCCTGAGATCAAGCATGGGGATATAAAAATCTTATTTACGCCAGATGAAGAAATTGGAAGAGGGGTTGACAAAGCTGATCTTAAACGCCTAGCTGCTGATTATGCATATACGATGGATGGTGAAAAAGCGGGCACGATAGAAGATGAAACTTTTTCTGCAGATGGTGCAACATTAACCATACATGGTGTTTCCGTTCATCCTGGATTTGCTAAAGGAAAAATGCAAAGTGCTATCAAAATTGCTAGTGCAATTATAGAGGCTTTACCCCAGGACCGCCTGTCGCCAGAAAGTACAAATAAAAAAGATGGTTTTGTTCATCCGACAAATATCTCGGGCACAGTGGAAAAAGCAGAAATCCATTTTATTATCCGTGATCACCTTACAGCTAATTTAGTAAAGCATGAATCTGAGCTTGAAGCTATTGCAAAATCTATAGTCGCTCAATACCCTAACTGCAGTTATACGTTCGAAGTAAAAGAACAGTACCGCAACATGAAGGAAATTCTGGATCAATATCCTCAAATCATGGAAATTGGAATTGAAGCAATTACAAGGGCTGGCATGAAGGCTGAACGCAGAAGTATTCGCGGTGGTACTGATGGTTCGCGTTTATCTTTTATGGGATTACCTTGTCCTAATATTTTTGCTGGTGGACACGCTTTCCATGGAAAACAGGAATGGGTATCTGAACAAGATATGCAAAAAGCTGTTTTAACAATTTTGCATGTAGCATCTCTTTGGGAAGAAAAATAATCATTAACTTCATACATATTCAACGCGTTTAAGGAAATAACATATATGCAATCTAACGAAGTTTTAAAAGCAATACAGAGCCGAAGATCAGTTTTTCAAGCTAATTTTACGGATCAAGATGTTAATAAAGAAGATATCTTAACGATTTTAGAAGCGGCGAATGCTGCTCCTACTCATAAAAGAACGCAACCTTGGCGTTTTACTATTTTCAAAGGCGAAGGTCTTTTACGTCTAGGCACTGAACTTTCGCGTATTTATAAAGCGGTCACTCCTCCAGAAAAATACTTTGAAAAAACAGAAATCACTATGGGTGAAAAGGCTACGCAATCCAAAGTTGCAATAGCTTTAATTGTCAATTATACTGGTGACGTTCCTGAGTGGGAAGAACTGGCGGCAACATCTTGTGCGATTGAAAATATGTGGTTAGCGGCACATTCTTTAGGATTGGGAGGTTATTGGGCTACTCCAGGATTAATCAATCACTTAAGCAATTTCTTAAATTTAGAAGAGAATCAAAAGTGCATTGGGTTGTTCTATTTAGGACACCATGAAACAGAAGCTAGAGAACCTGTTCGATCTCCTATTGCGGACAAAATCCGTTGGGAGGAATAAAAATATTCTTTAATTAATAAAAAAGGTCGACCCAATATAGTCGACCTTTTTTATTGCAGCTTATTATTAAACTT
Organism: Sphingobacterium sp. JUb56; assembly: GCF_014191365.1. Classification (NCBI taxonomy): domain Bacteria; kingdom Pseudomonadati; phylum Bacteroidota; class Sphingobacteriia; order Sphingobacteriales; family Sphingobacteriaceae; genus Sphingobacterium; species Sphingobacterium sp. JUb56. The sequence goes on from NZ_JACHWL010000002.1 coordinate 827,518, forward strand.
CTTAATCTCAAATTTTTAAAAATTTATTTTCACAGTCTACGATATATTCGTAAATTAAACCAAAATTGGCCTATGAAAATAATCATATCCTTCTTATTATACATAATCTATACATTCTCTCCAAGTTTCGCCCAAAGCGTGATTAAAGGTGTTGTATTGGATCGGGAAACTAAGCAACCTATTCACGGAGCTACTGTTTATATCAATAATTCATCATCTGCAACCAGTACTTCAAAGGATGGTAGTTTTCAACTGCACCAAAAAATTATTCAGAATCAAGAACTGGTCATTTCAAATATTGGATATGAGGCCGCATTTGAAACAATTACTACTACTAATTATGAAAAGGTAAAGGTTTATTTAACACGTAAGATTACTACTCTAGAAGAAGTTAGTGTTATCCCGTTTGAAAAAGATGGGTGGGCAAAGTGGGGTAAATATTTTACGGAAAGCTTTATCGGAACAAGTAAGTTTGCTCAAAAAACGAAAATATTAAATCCAGATATACTGCGATTCCGATATAATAAATCATCAAAAATATTAACTGTAATAGCGAACGAGCCAATACAAATAGACAATAAAGAACTGGGTTATATGATCTCATACGATCTCATTACTTTTCGATCGAACTTTTCTGAAAATACAATTCAATTTGAAGGTTTTAGCTATTTTAAAGATTATAAGCGGATTACAAAGAGTATATTGAAGCAAAGAAGAGTGGCCTACCAGCTTTCCATGATGCGCTTTATACGAAGTTTATATGAACATAAATGGCAGGAGGATGGTTATGTAGTCCGCGAGCTTACTAAAAAAGAAAATCTAGAAAGAAAAGATGCCCAGGAAAAACTAAAAACAATAACGTCACTGGTCAATACGAAATATGAAGGTAAATGGAACTCATTTTATATACTGCAATCAGAAATCATCAAAGATAGTGTGACTAAATATCAAAATATCATGCGGCAACCTGAGTTCTATGACGTCTTAGGAAAACAGTTAACTGAATCTGATCTTGAAAAAGGAAGCTTGGGAAATCAATTAAAGGAAATTCACCATCAAAATTACATTCATATCTTAAATAGGAACCAAAAAATAGACCTCGATTATTTCAATTCTAACAATGCTTATGATGAATCATCTCGTTTAAAAATAGATGACGATTCATCCATTGTCATAAATTATCAAGGAAACTATACGCCTGCTATACAATGGTCAATGGAAGGTTTTTTTGCCTGGTATTCTAAAGTTGGCAATATGCTCCCCTTGGATTATACAATACAGGAAAATAATAAATAGTCTTTCTTAATTACTTTTTTCTTCAATTCCAAAACAATGTGTCGGCTTGAAAGCTTGGGTAGGATTTTCTATAGGAAAGCTAATAATTAATTTACCTTTTTTTCCATGCCACTTGGGCCCCTTGTCTATTAATCTTAATATCTCCTTTTTTAGAACTTCATTGGGTGCGTCTTCAAAATTAACATTTATTAATTTTCCATTTTTATCAACTTCAAAATTCAGGATAATTTTACCTCCTAAATCCCGCACCTGTACATTTCTTTGCAGATATTGCTCAAATGCATTCCATCCTTCTATCGGTGAGGCATCTCCACCAGTTAAGAGGGGTTCAATCGCAATCTTATTTTCAGGGGAACTCAGCTCGACTTCTGTCGTTCTACTTTTATTTGTATTAAAATTCTTAAAATAAATAAAGGCGATAAGCACGACAAAAATGACTGCTGCTGCTGATCCAACTGCCAATCGTTGCCAAGTATAAAACTGGGCATTACGAGTAGATATCGTTTGCTCCACACGGCGGTTTAAACGCTGTTGCAACAAACTCAATTGTCGTACATCCACTCCTTTTTGCAAACGATAACCTTCAATTGCATCCTGCAAAAAAGGATCTTCCAATGCTTCTTTCTCTAGTTGAAACATTTCCTCTTTATTCATCAGACCACTGATGTAGTTATGAATCCGGGATAATTGATAATTATTTTCCATTTTACTTACTCTCCATACAAATTTTAAGATTTCGCTTGCCATTTTGAATATAGCTTTTCACTTTATTCATTTCTATTCCGGTAAGGGCTACGATATCTTTATAACACTTTTGCTCTAAATAAAATAACCTGATACAACGCTCCTGTTCAGGTTTTAGCGTCAACATGCACATTTCTAATTTTTCAAATTGACTTTCGCTCCATTCTTTGGGATCAGATTCATCTAAATAATCATGACCAACCGCAACTTGTTCATCAATATCAACATACTGCGTTCCCTTTTCTTTCCTCAGCTGCATGAGGCAAAAATTTTTAGAAAATGTGTAAAGCCAGCTTTTAAAATTATCGACCTCGTGGATGCGCAATTTCCGAATCAATTCTTCAAAAATTTGCATGACGGCATCCTGACTCTTTTCGGCATCGTGCAAATATTTAAAACATACACCATAAAGCAATGACATATAGGGAGCATACAATTTACCCAAAAGATCCAGATCTCCTGTACTTCGATATTGTATTAATAATTCCTTTTCTGTCATGCTCGGGATATTACTTTGCTTAATTGATGCTTTAAGATACATAATTCCATAAAACAATCAAGAAAAGATTAATATTATGTTTCACTTTTATATCGAGTTATTGAAATTCTATCGCTTCAAATTGATTGTAGTATCTTCGTACAATCAAAACTTGATAGTCTTTATCAATTATTTGATGACATTTTAAAGAATAATAGATGCTTATGAATGAATATGAATTAATAGCTATTGGCTTATATATGGCCTTAATGATTGGAATTGGAATTTACTCTTGGAGGAAGTCAAACAGTAATTCCGATGATTTTTTGATCGGTGGGCGCAAGATGGGCGCGGCTGTGACTGCTTTATCGGCAGGTGCAGCAGACATGAGCGGCTGGTTACTCATGGGACTTCCCGGTGCGATGTATCTTTCAGGATTATCCAGTGCATGGATTGCAATTGGTCTGACTATTGGCGCATACTTCAATTATGTTATTGTAGCCCCTCGACTTCGGGTATATACAGAAGTTGCCCAAAATGCAATTACACTCCCTGTATTTTTTGAGAATCGTTTTAAAGATAAAACCCAGCTCTTAAAAATTGTCTCTTCAATTTTCATTTTAGTGTTTTTCACTTTATATACTTCTGCAGGTATGGTTTCGGGTGGAAGATTGTTTGAATCGGCTTTTGGTATTGATTACTATACTGGATTGTATGCTACAACTTTTGTTGTTGTACTTTATACTTTCCTAGGTGGATTTTTAGCTGTTAGCTTAACAGATTTTGTGCAGGGAACAATTATGGTCACCGCGCTTGTCATCATTCCAATTGTACTGATTTTCCAACTTGATGGACTGGGTAATACATTGGATATCATACATAATAAAGGTGCTAATTATTTAGATTTACTAAAGGGTACCACCACGGTATCGATCGTATCCTTACTCGCTTGGGGATTAGGTTACTTTGGGCAACCTCATATTTTAGTGCGATTTATGGCTATTGGCGATGTTAAAGATATCCCTAAAGCTAAAAGAATCGGCATTAGCTGGATGATTCTTACTGTTGGTGGAGCATTACTTTTGGGATTATTTGGAATAGCTTATTTATATAAGTTTGATCAAGCTACTATGTTGCAATTTGATCAATCAAAGGAATTGTCAGAAACTATTTTTATCCATCTTTCGAGAGCATTATTTCATCCCTTAATTGGCGGTTTTCTTTTATCCGCAATTTTAGCAGCTGTCATGAGTACCATATCTTCTCAATTATTAGTGACCTCTAGCTCAATGACAGAAGATATTTATAAAGCTTTTTTTAATAAAACAGCTTCTCCTAAACGTATGTTACTTGTAAGTCGACTTTCTGTGCTTATTGTAGCGATAATTGCCTTACTGCTCTCCCTAAACCCTAAAGACAGCATATTAAATCTTGTGGGAAATGCCTGGGCCGGTTTTGGCGCTGCCTTTGGTCCCCTTATCATCTTGTCGTTGCTTTGGAAAAAAACAACCGCCACTGCAGGATTATTGGGAATGTTGGTGGGTGGTGCTACTGTACTTTTATGGGTGTATATTCCTCACGATTACAAATCTGTGTATGAAATCATACCTGGTTTCATTTTGAGTTTCTTAACGATTGTTATTGTTTCGTTTTTCAGCAAACCTGTTGCCCCTGTCATTGTGGAGGAATTTGATCAGGTTACGAAAATTCTGAAATAATAAAAAAGGATAACCTAAATCTGGTTATCCTTTTTTATTATTTGAAATGTTGATATTGACGATATATTATCGGTCTTTCTTATCCATCATTGTATTCCTAAGTCTACTGAAATAACAAGAGTGCAATAATTAAGGTCACAATAATATTAAATGTTTGTGCAATTAAAAAGGCATACAATGGCTTTTTATTATCCTGTTGAAACAGGTCTTTAAAATTAGTTTCCAATCCGATTGAGGTAAAGGCCAGGGTAAACCAAAGTCCCTGAATAAATTTCAAACTTCCTTTAACCGCAACATTTGTTTCTGGTGAAATAAAAAATGAGAAAAGTAAAGATGCAAATATAAAACCCAGGACAAACTTTGGAAATCTTTCCCAAATAATTTTCAAAGTTGGTTTCTCTTTCTTTGTTTCATCATCAACTGACTTTGAATAGCTCCAATAAATACTAATTGCAAATGCTGCAATTCCTAATAATACATTTTGTGAAAATTTTACAATTGTACTGATTTTTAAGGCTTCTTCTCCAACTAAACTACCTGAAGCGGCTACAGCACCCGATGTATCTATTGAACCTCCTAGCCATGCTCCTGTTACTTCTTGAGACAGTCCCATTTTATCCGCCAAATAAGGCATAAAAATCATCATCGGAATTGCCGTGATCAATACAAGTGAAATAATGTAAGATAACTTTTTACTATCTCCTTTAATTGCTCCAGATGTTGCAATTGCTGCTGATACCCCACAGATAGATACTGCGCTTGATAGCATCAAAGCCATTTCTTTATCAATCTTTAATTTTTTACAAACCCAAAAAGCAAAATACCATACTGAAATGACCACTACTAATGCTTGGATAAGTCCCAGTGAACCAGCTTTGAGTATATCTCCAAAAATAACTGTTGTTCCTAAAAGAATCAATCCAATTTTGACATACAACTCTGTACTTAATGCACTTTTAAACCAATCAGGAAGATTGAAAAAATTACTGATGACCAAGCCGATCGCCAAACTGAAAATAACAGCTTCTAGATTATAGTCTTTTACGAGTGAATTTCCAGCAAAGATGAGTGCGAGCATGGTTAACACATAGACAGACGGAAAAACTATTAATAAGCTTTTAACCGACTTACCTAATAAGGAAGCTCCGATAATGGCGACAATAAAGACTAGACCAAATTGGGTCGCTATTGCCTGCAGGTTATGAATGGAAAATACTTGGTTTCCTAATTCTGAAAAATTGCTCCAGCTGAAACTTGGTTGAGGAACAATGACCCCAAAAATTGCTAAAAAGACAATTCCTAATCCTAAGATAACAACTACCCAATCCTCAGCTAAGGAGAATGATTTCGAAGATGACATGTAAACAGGTTTTAATTTAGAAACCCCAAATTTAGAAATATTATCCATGCCGGCAACTAGTAAACGAAAAAGTTACCAAATAATAAAGCCGAGATGTTTTCATCTCGGCTTCTAAACCTATAATCACTTTTTAAAACCTAAAAACAATATTTATTGGCATCAATCAACTTCTTAGCAATTCGTTGACGCGCATCTTTCACATTAAATGGTTCTGATTTTGTAAAGCGACGTAAACCCACTAACATCATTTTCAACTCATCACCTTCAGCAAAAGAATTTAGGGCTTCTTTTCCTGCAATATTCACTTTATCAATGGTTGAGTACAGATAAATTTTAGCCATATCTGTTGCGTCAGCACTTGCTTCTACTCCTTTTGTATGATATAATTTCTCCGCACGAAGTAACGCTGACTCAGCGATGTATACATAACCAATGATATCGGCAATATTCATCAAAATCTCCTGCTCCTTAGATAAAGACATCATCAATTTTTGAACTGCGGCGCCAGCAATTAATAAGCCTGCCTTTTTCAAATTAGCGATAATTTTCTTTTCTGCTGCAAATGGTGTTTCATCTTCTTCTCCAAAATCAGGAATAGCTAATAATTCTGATGCAACTGCAGTAGCAGGTCCCATCAAATCAATCTCTCCCTTCATGGCACGTTTCAAAAGCATATCTACGACCAACAGTCTATTTACTTCATTAGTACCTTCAAAAATACGATTGATACGTGAGTCTCGATAAGCGCGTTCCATTGGTGCTTCTGCTGAATATCCCATGCCTCCATAAATCTGTACGCCTTCATCCACAACATAATCTAACATTTCCGAACACCACACTTTAATGATCGCACACTCGATAGCATATTGTTCTACAGATTTCAGTTTTGCTTTGGCTTCATCCATCCCCCCTGCAACTAATGATTCGTACGTGTCATCAATATTCTGACCGGCACGATATGCTGCTGATTCGGTCGCAAATAATCGCGTTGCCATTTCAGCTAATTTGTAACGGATGGCTCCAAATTTGGAAATAGGTAAATTGAACTGCACTCGCTCATTGGCATATTTAATCGCTTGTGTAATCACCATGCGTGATGAACCGATAGTAGCAGCGCCTAATTTTATACGACCAATGTTTAGGATATTAACCGCTATTTTAAATCCATTTTCACGTTCAGAAAGCATATTTTCAACAGGAACTTCACAATCGTTGAAAAATACCTGACGGGTTGAAGATCCTTTGATTCCCAGTTTATGCTCTTCTGGGTTCATGCTGATTCCTCCAAAATCTTTCTCAACAATAAAAGCGGTAAGATTCTTATCATCATCAATTTTTGCAAAAACAATAAAGATATCAGCAAAACCACCATTTGTAATCCACATCTTCTGTCCATTAATGACATAGTGTGTACCTGCGGCATTTAATTTTGCTGCAGTACGACCAGAGTTGGCATCTGATCCTGAATTAGGTTCTGTTAAACAATAAGAAGCTTTCCATTCCCCAGTAGCTAATTTTGGAATGTATTTTGTTTTTTGAGCTGCGTTTCCATAGTATAAAATAGGCAAAGTACCTATGCCTGTATGTGCCGATAATGCCACAGCAAAGGAGAATCCTCCCCCAACCGCATCTGCAACTAACATGGATGTATTGAAGTTTTTACCAAATCCCCCGTATTCTTCTGGTATGGACACACTCAACATTCCTAGTTCTCCAGCTTTATCCATAAGACTTGGCATCAAACCTTCTTCCTGGGAGTCAATACGATCCAATTTGTTTAGAACTTCCGTATCTAGAAAGTCAATACAGGTCTGACGAATCATCTTTGCTTCTTCATCAAATTCTTCAGGAATAAAAATATCTGTATAAGATGTCTCTTTAATTACAAATTCTCCGCCTTTAATTGTGTTGCTCATAATTTTTCTGATTAAAGTGCAAAGGATAAAGACTAAAACCTTATTTCTTTGCTTCTATTGTTAAATATTATTCTATTTTTTAAAACAAATACATCTCGATAAGTCACCTAACTGATCTTTAAGATTAAAAACCAATTTAGATGGTCCGATTTGAAAAACATGTGGATGAAAAGCTGAAGTCATCCTCAAAATGTGCAATTTGATTTCGATAAAGAACATCTCATATGCCCTGTCGAAGTCTTAAAATTTGCGCTATCTATAGTAATTCAAAAATACCTGCTGCTCCCTGTCCTGTTCCGACACACATGGTTACCATGCCGTATTTTTTATTTCTACGCTTCAGTTCATTTAATATTTGAACAGTCAATTTGGCTCCAGTACAACCCAATGGATGGCCTAAAGCAATGGCACCGCCATTGACATTAACTTTTTCTTCATCAAGACCCAATTCGCGAATAACGGCTAAAGATTGTGATGCAAAAGCTTCATTCAATTCGAATAAATCGATATCTTCTTTTTTTAATCCTGCCATTTTTAGAGCTTTTGGTATAGCTACAATAGGTCCAATACCCATGATACGTGGCGGTACTCCTGCCACGGCATAACTGACAAGACGTGCTATCGGTTTTAGGTTCAATTCTTTCATTTTTTCTTCTGAAACAATCAAAACAAAAGCTGCTCCATCTGAAGTTTGTGATGAGTTACCTGCTGTGACAACACCATCAGCTGCAAAAACTGGACGCAACTTCGCTAGTGCTTCAAGTGATGAATCTGCTCTTGGTCCTTCGTCTATGTCAACGACATATTCTCTTGTTTCTAATTTTTTGCCATCCTTTAAGTAGTTTTCCTTTACTGTAATCGGAACAATGCCATCTTTTAAATGGCCATTTTTAATAGCCTCAACAGCTTTTTGATGTGATTTTAAGGAGAATGTATCTTGGTCTTCTCGAGATACGCCGTATTCTTTTGCAACAGCTTCGGCTGTAAGTCCCATTCCCCAATACCAATCTGGATTTTCTTTTGCTACTTCAGGGTTTGGAACAATTTTCCATCCTCCAAAAGGCATTCCTGACATAACCTCTACTCCGCCAGCAATAATACAATCTGCCATTCCGGCTTTTATTTTTGCTACAGCTGTAGCTATTGTCTCCAACCCAGAAGCACAGTAACGATTTACAGTGACTCCTGGTACTTTATCCGTTTGCAAACCCATCAGCGAGATTAAACGTCCTACATTCAATCCTTGCTCTGCTTCTGGCATTGCATTACCGACGATTACATCGTCAATTTCTTCTTTATTTAAGTTGGGTACTGATGCCACCAAATGCTTGATCACATCAGCGGCCAAATCATCCGCACGCATAAAACGAAATCCTCCACGAGGTGCTTTCCCTACTGCTGTACGATATCCTGCTACAATGTATGCTTCCATAATAATATGAGTAGTTAGTAGTTAGATGTTAGTAATTAGATGTAAGTTTTTGCTGAAGAGAATAATTCATCTTTTGCAACTCACTCAATTTCTCTAAAATAATTACCAAATCTTCTTCCAATATATAACCTAAGTTTTTTGAGATAATTAACTGTGTTTCGACTTCATAGGTAGATCCATGTGCTATGGCAAGAAACTGAATAAATTCTTTTTTTGAATTTCGACCAGCTCCTTCGGCAATGTTCGAAGGAATTGAAACTGCGGCACGATTAATCTGACTGATTAAATTAAACTTTTCTTTATCTGGAAAAATTGATGTAACCTTATAAATATCAGAAACAAAAGCTATTGCTTTTTGCCATATTTTCAATTCCTTGTATTGATGCATATCTAAATACTAAGTACTAAATACTATAATTTAATTTCTTAACGGTTTTCCTTTTGTTAACATAAATTGGATACGTTCCAAAGTTTTTCGTTCTGCACATAACTCAAGAAAAGCTTTACGTTCTAGATCCAATAAATACTGTTCTGAGACTTCTGTTGGTGCCGATAATTCACCGCCACATAAAACATTTCCCAATTTTTCAGAAATCTTTTTATCATGGTCAGAGATATAATTTCCAGCACGCATTGAACTTGCTCCTACATAGACAATTCCTAATCCTTGTTTTCCCAATACCTTAATATCAGTCCTTTGAACGGGCTGTATATAACCTGCATTAGCTAATTCTATAGCTTTTTCCTTTGCATCAGCAATAAGTCGAGCTTTATTCATGGTAATAGCATACTTACCTTGCTGCAGGTATCCAAGTTCATAGGCCTCTATAGCTGAGGTTGACACTTTTGCAGTTCCTATGGTCAAAAAACGATCTTTTAAAGTATTTTGAACAATTTGATCGTCTTTATATTCATCTGAAGCACGTAAAGCAAATTCTTTAGTACCTCCGCCACCAGGTATTACACCAACTCCAAATTCAACTAAGCCCATATATGTCTCAGCATGTGCCTGCACAAAATCGGCATGCATTGAAAATTCACAGCCTCCTCCTAATGTCATTTGAAATGGTGCTACTACTACTGGAATGGACGAATAGCGAATCCGCATAGAAGTATTCTGGAAAGCACGAACCGCCATATTTAATTCATCGTAGTCTTGCTCAGCGGCCATCATGAATATCATACCTATATTAGCTCCTGCGGAGAAATTTTTCCCTTCGTTAGAAATTACTAATCCACGATATTCTTTTTCAGCTAAATCAATTGCTTTATTCACGCCTTGAATTACATCTCCACCGATCGTATTCATTTTGGTATGGAATTCACAATTGATAATTCCATCTCCAAGATCAATAATGGAAACTCCGGAATTTTTCCAAATTGTTTTGCTTTCACGGATATGATCTAAAACAATCAGATCTTCTGTTCCTGGAATAGGTTTGTATGATTTTGATGCAATATCATAATATTGACGAACGCCATTTTCGATTTTATAGAAAGACTCACAACCTGCGTCTAACATATCATGAACCCATTGTGAAACTTCACCACGTTGACCTGGGAGACGTTTCTCTTCGTTCTTAATTTTTTCTATTGTCTCTCGAACACCTAAAGCATCCCAAACCTCGAAAGGACCTATCTCCCAACCAAAGCCAGCACGCATCGCATCATCGATACGGAAAAAATCGTCAGTAATTTCAGGTACACGATTAGATACGTATTCAAACAAAGGATAATGCATGGCACGGAACAATTCTCCTGCTTTATCTTTCCCTTGTTCATATACTTTCATTCGTTTGCGAATATCTTCCACCAATTTTGTAGCTTCCAGGGTAGCAGATTTCACCTTTCCTTGAGGTCCAAATGTTAAAGTTTTCAGATTTAAAGATTGAATTTCTGAATTTCCAGAAGCATCTTTTACTTTTTCGTAAAACCCCTTTTTGGTTTTTTCACCTAGCCACTTATTTTCAACCATTTTAGTTATAAAGGAAGGCAATTGAAATACCCCCTTAGCTTCATCATTGGGTGCATTCTGGGCGAGGCCATTAGCAACGTTTACCAAAGTATCTAAACCAACAACATCAGCTGTCCGGAAAGTTGCCGATTTCGGATGCCCCATCGCTGGACCGGTATACTTATCAACTTCTTCCACAGTCAAACCTAGCGGTTCAACGAGATGAGTTAAAGCAAGCATTGAATAAACACCGATTCTATTGCCAATAAATGCTGGTGTATCCTTGCATAAAACAACTGTTTTACCTAAAAACTTGTCACCAAATTCTAACAGAAAATCAACAACTTCTTTTTTTGTATGGGGGGTAGGAATAATTTCCAACAATTGTAAATAACGTGGCGGATTAAAGAAGTGTGTACCACAAAAATGATCTTTAAAATCTTCGGTTCTACCTTCCGTCATAAGATGTATCGGAATACCCGAAGTATTTGAAGTAATCAAAGTGCCTGGTTTTCGGTATTGTTCAACGCGTTCAAACACAGATTTTTTGATATCCAATCGTTCAACGACAACTTCAATGATCCAATCACATGATGCGATATCAGACATATTATCATCAAAATTTCCTGTTGAAATCCTTTTCACAAAAGATTTACTATAAATAGGAGATGGATTAGATTTTACAGCCGTTTCTAAAGACTGGTTGACAATGCGATTGCGAACGAACTTACTATCCAAAGTAAGTCCTTTTGCTGTTTCAGCTGGCAATAGCTCTTTTGGAACGATGTCCAAAAGTAATACTTCCATACCGATGTTAGCAAAATGGCAAGCGATCCTAGAGCCCATTACTCCAGAACCTAATACTGCTACTTTTCTAATGTTTCTACTCATTTATCTAATTGTTTATTATCAATAATTGCTAAGCTTATTATTGATCGATGGTACTATTTTCTTCTTGATATGAAGTCGCCAATTCATTTAATTTGGCTAAAGATTTCATCAATTGATTCCGCTCTTTCTCTGATAAATTTTCCTCGAGATAATGATTAAAATTACGAACGACGTTTTTTGCCATTTCTCTTTTTTCTTTACCCAGCTCTGTTAAATACACTTTAACGGATCGCTTATCAGATGCACTCGCTTCTCTATAAATAAATCCCAACTTCTCTAAATTATTTAACACCCGAGACAAACTAGTTGTTTTCACACCTGTTAAATTGGCGATCTGTGATACGGGGGTTCCCTCTTTATGGATATTAATTAAAATATAACCAGCAGCCTGAGTAAAACCATACTGCGTCGCAATCTGGTTATACTTATTAGCAATAGTCTGCCAACCTGTTTTTAAAAAATAATCGATTGTTTTATTTTGACTCATAATTTGCTTTATTATTTACTATGCAAGCATAACAAATCTAATTTATTTTTTTTGGATTTCAAATAGTTAATATTAAATTTTTAATAAATATGTGACGGAAATGAATAGTCCCTTACCAAGGTATTAAAATACCGATTATAATCAACAATATGCCATATTATCAAAATGTGGAAAACTTTTAACAACTACAAACCAACAACTTAAGTAAAACACCCCTACAGTTATTCACATTTGTGTTTTTATATTCAAAATTAAATCGGTTACCTTTGTATAAACAAACATAAACGTATGGCTTTAGTTAATATACCGAGACTTGACTTGTTAAACTTTACTGAGGGGAATTCAGAACAGCGCGGTCAATTTATCCAAGACATTGGAAAAGCTTTTAACGAAACTGGTTTCGTTACTATTGCTAATCATGGTCTATCAAAAGAACTAATAAACGAATTGTATCAAATCGTACCCGCATTCTTCTCATTACCGACAGAAACAAAATTGAAATATGAGTTTCCTGAACTTGCCGGACAAAGAGGGTATACAACAAAAGGTCGCGAAAAAGCAAAAGATTCCACAACTCCAGATTTGAAAGAATTTTGGCAAAGAGGACAAACAATCGTTGGTGAAGAATATAGTAAAACTGATTTTCCTGATAATCCGGAAGTTGCCGAATTACCCCGATTCAGTGAAATCACCGCCGAAGTATATAAAAAACTAGAAGATACTGGTCGTGAATTATTAAAAGCAATTGCAACTTATTTGGAGCTAGAAGAAGATTATTTCGAAAAATTCGTTATCAACGGTAACTCTATTTTACGTGCAATCCATTACTTTCCGATCCAAAATCCAGATGAATTAGCACCTGATGCTGTTCGTGCCGGAGCACACGAAGATATCAATTTGATTACTTTATTAATTGGAGCGAGTGCTGACGGTCTTGAGGTTATGACAAAAGACGGTGAATGGTTTCCCATTAAAGCTAAAGGCGAAGATATCGTAATCAATGTTGGTGACATGTTGCAGCGCTTAACAAATAATAAATTAAAATCAACTACACACCGTGTCGTTAATCCACCGCGTGAATTAATGGGTAATTCTCGTTTTTCTATTCCTTTCTTCTTACACCCTAAAGCATCAATGAGCTTAGCTTGTTTAGATTCTTGCATTAGCGAAACCTATCCAAAAGCTTATCCTGATTATACTGCAGGTGAATATTTAGATGAACGTTTGAGAGAGATCGGTTTGAAGATGTAAGTATTTTTTATAAAAAAAGAAGACCAACCTTTCAAACAAACTGTTTATTAGAAAACAAAAATGGCCTGTTAAAATTTAACAGGCCATTTTTAATTTTTAACGTCATTAAAATCTTGATTTCCCTTTTGACAATGATCAATCAGGAAATCCATATTAATCTGTTTAAAAAGAATAACCAAAACCTACGTTGAGGTAAATATTATGCATACTGAAATCGATAGAATTGAAATCTTTTTCTAAAATATTATTGAAGCCATATGTAAGGTCTGTCAATAATTTAAAATGTTTATTCATTTTCCATTCTGCTCCAAGTTGAGTACCCCATTGAAATTTCCGCACATTGTCCGAGAAATCATATGCAGCTTGACTTCCGTCTTCAAACGATATTTTTGTTCCTGTTGGTGTATTTTGTCTTAAATAGCCATCCGATACATATCCATCAAATGTATTGTCAATCAATCTTGAAAAATAGAGACCTCCATATAAATTCCATTTATCCGAAAGTTTATAAACAGCCAAAACAGGTATAGTAAAATATGTATTACTCACATTTGTCTGTACTTTTCCTGTATAGTAACCTCTAACTTTTGAATTATCCTTAACCACTTCTGTTAGGTAGTTCTTGACGCGGGCATTGGTCTTCATTCCTTTTTCTTCAAAACGAAGGCCTAATCGCACTCCCCATTTTCCATTTTCATGTATCCATTTAGTAGCGTTTGCTTCTAAACCAAAACTAAACCCGGGATTAAAACTTTCAATCTTTCTTATTTCACGAGGCATACCTAATGGACTACTGCCCCCTATACTAAATTGCGCTTGCACTGCGTAATCAATATTTGTATTAAAAAAATTTGTGTTACTGTTAACTGTACTGTCTTGCGCCTGGGCATATTGGGTAACTATTAAACAAATAGCTACAACATATAGTATTCTGTTCATTACAATAGTTTTATTATTTATATTCATCATTATTTTTTTTGACCTGTAACAAGCTCTACCTCATCAATAAATAAAGTACTTCCTACAGCACCATTAAAAATATCTCCTTCTTTACTTGAACTGAATACTATGGTATACATATATTCTTTAGCTGGGTCAAAAGATTTACCATTCACAAAAGAAAAAGGAACATTAAATGCTGTCCATTTATCAGTTTCAATTTGTTCTTTTGTTCCAATTCTAGCAACACTCACGATCCGGGAATCTTTAAAGGCATGTGTACCTGTTAAGAAATTTTTATTTAAATCAGCTGATTTTTCAAATAAAATTGCATATCCATCCCACGTATCTTTAGTGAGCTGTGATGGTTTTGTATTATCTACAAATTTTTCACCGGCTTTATATTTAAAGAAACCTTTTAATGCTACCGGAGCAGTATCATTGTTGTAGGAGATACCAAATCGAGTAGAATTAACAGTAGGAAAAGTAAGCCTGAACTCCCCAACAAACAGATTACCCGCAGCCAATGGCGAACCGAACATCCCGCCTAATGGACCGGTATCTTTCGTCATTAATTTAGCAGCATTACCAAGATAACCGTCTGTTACTTGCGAAGTTGGATAGAAAGATGGTATTAAATCTTTATCCTCTCCCACTAATGTACCAGCAAGAATATTATATCCCTCATTTGCTGTTTCCCAAATAATATTTTTCTGACCGTCTGCTGTTAATTCAAAAAACTGATGGTAATGACCTACAGGATTATCTGTATCAACAACTTGTGCATTTTCAAATGCACCATAAAAATTAGCGCCTTCGTCAACTACAAATGAGACTGTATAAGTCTTTGACCATGCACCATCTTGAGAAGTTACCGTATATTTTTGAGGTTGTGAAAAATCAAGTTCGGTACCACTTTTTGGCAAGATAGTCGCTCCTGGTGTCAACACAAACTCAGGCGTATGTACGTAACTACCAGAAAAGCGTTTCAGTTTAAAAATAATCGTATTATTACCTATAGAAGGTGCTGTACTAAGTGCTAAATCTCCATTCAGAATACTTGCCTGTTCAATATCAGCTTCTGTATTCAATGCCTCTTCTTTAATACAGCCATTTAATCCAAAAAACAGCATAATACAAATCATAAACGATAGAATTCGTTTTTGTTCCATAATAAATTAATATTTAATGTAAAATATCGTTAATTGTGAGAATTATTAACGTGGCGCAAAGTTAAGATTGTTGGGGTAACAACTTAAATTTCGTGGAGAAAAAAGACCTTTGTCTCTAAAACTTGACAATTAAAGGAAATTCAACTGTTATTAAAGATTTTCTTTTATCTTTTTAGGCAATGATGCAAACACAAGATCATAACTATGATCAATTAATTCCAATAACTTTTGGTCTGTTAATTCACGATTTGCATGAACTGTGTTCCAATGTTTCTTATTCATATGATAACCTGGAAAAACTGTCTGCAGAAATTCCTGTCTCAAACTAATAGCGTACTCTGGATCACACTTGACATTAAAAGATAGTCCCTCCAATTGATCTAAGCCAACTAATAGAAAAACTTTAGAAGCAACTTTAAAAACCAGTGTATCAGGACCAAATGGAAGTTCTTCTGTTACTGCATTTTTTGCTATGCAATAATCGCGTAATTCTTCGATATTCATGTTTGGTTTTTTTCTGAAAGTTAAGAAATAATTATTATTTTACCCAATGTACAGCTTGCTGATTAAGATTATAAAAAAACAAAAAATGTTAATTATTGTAAATAATGCTCTGTTTTTATAACATTCTGATTACACAAATATTAAGAACCGGTTAATATTCTATATTTGACACATAACTTCACCTAAATAGCATTATGAACAGGATATTTTTCCTCCTATTATTTTTTTGCACATCATTAAGTTACGCACAAAATTCTATTAAGGGTAAGGTTATAGATCGAGGCGAAAACAAGCCCCTTTTCAATGCTTCAGTAATCCTACTTACGGCACAAGATTCTATTTTGAAAGTATTTACACGCACAAACGAGGAAGGTAATTTCAATATCCAACCCCCAGAAAAAGGTGCTTATCGTGTACTTGTGACTTATCCAAAATTTGAACTATACAGTGACATCATAAATGTAGAAGATAGCAAGATTGATTTACATGATATTAAGATAAGTTCACGAGCCAATGTTCTTGAAGAGGTTGTTATTACGCAAAAACTACCAATAAAAATTAAAGGTGACACAATAGAATATAATGCCGGTAGTTTTGAAACTGAAAAAAATGCAAAATTGGAAGACCTTCTCCGAAGGTTACCCGGTATGACTGTATCTTCGGACGGAACTATTACTGCTCAGGGGAAAACAGTTTCAAAGGTATTGATAGATGGTGAAGAATTTTTTGGTTATGATCCTAAAATTGCGATTCGCAATGTTAGAGCAGATGCTATTGACAAAGTACAGGTATACGAGAAAAAATCTGATGAAGCTGAATTAACGGGAGTGGATGATGGCGTACGTATCAAAACGGTTAATGTAGTGCTTAAAGAAGAAGCTAGGAAAGGTATTTTCGGAAATGCGAATGCTACAATTGGTACTAAACATTTATTTGATGCGGGTTTATTTGCCGCTAAATTCAATCGTTCTGAACGCATAGGACTAACCGGAAACTGGAACAATATGGGAGGGGGAAATGATTCAAGGATCCGGTCCAATGCCAGCATTCAAGGTAAACCTGAATATAAAAATATTGGCGTAAATTATGACAATATATTTCTAAAGAAAAGGTTATCGTTAAATTCCAGTTATAATTTCAACAACAACAGCGCTACTAATGAACGAACTTCTAACGTTAAGGAATTATTTGAAGACAAAACACAAGAAACAATAGGAAGTAACAGCTCCGATAACGATACAAAAAATAACAATGTCAGAACACAGGTACGATTCAAAATCGATTCTATCCAAAATCTAGACGTTCAATTGAATGCAGGCAAATCAGACACCTATACTAAAAGTACGTCGAACCGTAGCATCACCATTAATGACACTACACTAACGAACACTTTTGATGAAAATAACAGCTCAAAGGGAAATAATGATAATGCCGATTTCCGTATTAATTATAGAAGAAGACTAAACAATAATGGACGGTCTATTAATGTTCAGTTTAATTCGCAATTATCACAAAGTGAATCTATTGGTCAAACAAAATCGATTACAAACTATTATAAAAACAACGCGCTTAACAGAGCTGATACTATAGATCAAAAACGTGTAAACGAAGCGACAAACAATCGAATCGGTGCTTCTCTAAATTTAAATGAGAAATTACTTCAAGACTTGTACCTAACTGTAGGATATACGATGAACAGTAGCGTTTCAAAAAGTCTAAATAGATCATTAAATGCCGATGGACTGGGTGAATATACGTTGTTAGATTCATTATATTCTAAAAATGAAGAAAACAAAAATTTCAATCAGGGTGCAAATATTCAGTTAAACTACAACATTAAAGACAAACTCAATATTAACCTATCAAATACGATGAGCTATAGGAATCAAAAATTAATTGACAGCTATCGTGATATTAATCTCAATCGCAACTTTTGGGATAATAACCTGAATATGAATGTTAATTACAAATTGTCTTTAAACAAAAATTTGATGCTTAGCTACGGTACATCGAACAGAATTCCGACGTTCGGACAATTGATAGCCTTACAACCACAGACAAATCCATTATTTGTACAATTAGGAAACCCCGATTTAAAGAAATCAACTGAAAACTCTTATAATTTCAATTTTAATACCTTTAGCATTTTAAGAAGTTCGAGCTTCAATATCAATGCGGGTATTACAACAACACATAATCCGATTGCAAATAAGAGAATCCTTGATTCTGAAGGGGTGACAACCAGTAATTATGAAAACATACGAGATAAAATAAACTGGTCCGCTAGAGTATACTCTGGTTATAGTAAACCTTTATTTAATAATTTACTTCAGTTCAATCCAAATGCGAATGTAAGCTATGGAAATAGTTACGACTTTCTGAATGGTGTATTGAACAATTCCAAGAACTACAATGCAAGTGCAGGTTTTGGATTAAATAAACAAAATTCTAAGGTTATTGACTTCAACTTCTTTACGAATATAGGTGTTGATCGTGTGGAGACTCTTTTACAACCTGATTTAAACAGTAATAGTCTGAGAGCAAATATCAATACGGATATCAAATACTTCCTACCCTTTAAATTTGATCTGGTGCAGGTTATTAATTATGGATATACGGGTAAGAACAAAGTATACACTAAAGCTATCAATCAATTTTATATGAATATGGAATTAAATAAGAAATTGATGAGCAATAACTTACAATTAAGCTTAAAAGCATTTGATATTTTTAAAACATTCAATACTACCAATCGCTCATTTGACAGCAGTAAATTTTCGGAATCACAACAACAGATGCTTACTCAATATTTCATGCTTGGATTGAAATGGGATTTTAACAAAAACTTAGGAAAGAAAAATGACTAAATTATTAATAGGTTTCATTCTTTTGCTATTTGGCACAGATGCATTTGCGCAACATGCTTACTTTGCAACAAAAGGAACCATCAATTTTGAGAAAGTAGTGTATACGAAAGCGAGAATGCGGGAATTGATGGCAAAACATAGCGGCAATCGAGGCGGTATGATGTATATGGGAAATATTGATGAAATGCCAGAAAGTTCTACATCCAATTTTGTTCTGAAGTTTGATGAGAACCAGACATTGATGGAGTCCAATGCAGAAGATACGCCAACAAAGCCCAATACCTCACCTGCAAATACAAGAGTTGGAAGAGGTTCAGGAGGAGGGCGAGGGAATGCAGGAGCAAATCAACGAACAGGCACAAATGGAGGTGGCGGTATGCGTGGCATGGGCAGAGGAAACAACAGAATGGGCGATAAAACTTATTTTCAGAACCTTAAAGCTAAGCTTTCTGAAGTACAGCTTCAAATTGACGAAAAAATTATTATAAAAGATAGTCTTCAGGATGTCACATGGCGATTCACAGATGAGTTTAGAACAATTGCAGGGTATGAATGTAGACGTGTAAATGGGGCGACGAAAGATTCACTTTATCTAATCGCTTTTTATTCAGAAGAGATTCCTGTCTCAGGAGGGCCGGTATTAACAGGAGGATTGCCCGGAATGATCTTGGGACTTGTTATTCCTGAAATGCATATCAATTATTGGGCGACTGAGGTAAAATTCACCACTGATCAGGTATCAAGTTCGTGGAAAGATAAAAAAGCAAAAGAGATGTCATCCAACGAATTTTTTAAATTGCTTTCAGGCAGTATGTTTAGGGGAAGAGGTAACAGTGATGCACAACAAAGAAGACAAATATTAGAGCAGATTCTTTATTAAAGAATCTGCTCTAATCGGTTATCGACTAAGTATGTCAACTAATTCCTCCTGTATGGCAACTCCTTTATCTTGATTATACCATTTTTGAATCTCTTCTTTAATGTCATTAAATTCAGCTCCTTTACCTTTCATCATAACAAATAGATCTGTACAGCCCTGAGGGCGCGGTCCCCATACAGCCAAGTCATCACCTTGCTCATTAAGAATCACTAATTTAGGAATAGACTTTCCGCCATTGGTCAAATATTGGTTAATTGTATAAGGTTCCGAATCACGTAACTGTATATCCAGAACAAGCAATGGATTACTCTTCACCATCTGGTAAATCATGGGGACAGAATGAGCGGCATCACCGCACCATGGTTCTGTTATTAAGATCCAATGTTGCTTGGTTGCAATCCCGTTCATAAATGAAGCTGTTTCAGCATTGGGTTCAAATTTTTTCAACCAGCGATTCATCCTCGACCAATTTAATTTGGTGTAATTAAAAATTTCTTCGTCTTGATAACCTTCATAATTCTCGGGATTTTCTACGATAGCTTTAAAATAGGATACGTATTCTTCGAACTGCATATATTAGCTTTTATATTTTGGGATACAATATGACAAAATTTTGCCATTTGCACAATTCAGACGAAATAAAGAAACATAGAAATGACAGTTTGTCACCAATTCTGACGTTTACTTGTCAATTTTATTCATTTTCATCAAAACAAAATGATTGGCACAAGGGTTGATTAGGTAGGTATACAACAAACAGATTAGTAAAAAATAAATATATATAATATGTCTAAAATAATAGGAATCGACTTAGGTACGACCAATTCATGTGTTGCTGTAATGGAAGGTAACGAACCGGTAGTTATTGCTAACAATGAGGGTAAACGTACAACCCCTTCTATCGTTGCTTTTGTTGAAGGTGGAGAGCGTAAGGTAGGTGATCCAGCAAAACGTCAAGCGATCACAAACCCGACTAAAACTATTTACTCTATTAAACGCTTTATGGGTTTATCTTATGATGAGTCTGTAAATGAAGCGCAACATGTACCTTATAATGTAGTAAAAGGCGACAACAATACACCACGTGTAGAAATTGACGACCGTAAATATACACCTCAAGAAATTTCAGCTATGATTCTTCAAAAAATGAAGAAAACTGCAGAAGATTTCTTAGGTCAGGAAGTAACTGAAGCTGTAATTACAGTTCCTGCATACTTCAATGATGCACAACGTCAAGCAACTAAAGAAGCTGGTGAAATCGCTGGTTTAACAGTTAAACGTATTATCAACGAGCCAACAGCTGCTGCTTTAGCTTATGGTTTAGATAAAGCACACAAAGACATGAAAATTGTTGTTTTTGACTGTGGTGGTGGTACACATGACGTTTCAGTATTGGAATTAGGTGATGGTGTATTTGAAGTTAAATCTACTGACGGTGATACACACTTAGGTGGTGATGACTTTGATAATGTAATCATCAACTGGTTAAATGACGAGTTTAAAAACGAAAACAATGGCTTTGACTTGAAAAAAGATCCAATGGCATTGCAACGTTTGAAAGAAGCTGCCGAGAAAGCTAAAATTGAATTATCAAGCACAACTTCTACTGAAATCAACTTGCCATACATCACTGCTGATGCAACAGGCCCGAAACACTTAGTTCGTCCTTTATCACGTGCTAAATTTGAAAGCTTAGCTGCTGATTTAATCAAACGTACAATTGATCCTTGTCGTTCTGCATTGAAAAATGCTGGATTCAGTACAGGTGATATCGATGAGATCATCTTAGTTGGTGGTTCTACACGTATCCCTGCAATCGTTGATGCAGTAAAAGCATTCTTCGGAAAAGAGCCTTCTAAAGGTGTTAACCCTGATGAAGTTGTAGCATTAGGTGCTGCTATCCAAGGTGGTGTATTAACTGGTGAAGTGAAAGACGTATTATTATTAGACGTTACTCCTTTATCATTAGGTATCGAAACAATGGGTGGTGTGATGACTAAATTAATTGAAGCGAATACAACTATTCCTACTAAAAAGTCTGAAACGTTCTCAACTGCTTCTGATAATCAACCATCTGTTGAAATCCACATCTTACAAGGAGAGCGTCCAATGGCTGCTCAAAACCGTACAATTGGCCGTTTCCACTTAAATGATATTCCTTCTGCTCCTCGTGGTGTTCCTCAAATTGAAGTGACATTCGACATCGATGCAAATGGTATCATTAAAGTTTCTGCTAAAGATAAAGCAACTGGAAAAGAGCAAAATATCCGTATTGAAGCTTCATCTGGTTTATCTGACGAAGAAATCAAAAAAATGAAAGAAGAAGCTGAAGCAAATGCTGAAGCGGATCAAAAAATGAAAGAAGAAGCTGATAAAATCAATGGTGCAGATGCTTTGATTTTCTCAACTGAAAAACAATTAAAAGAATACGGAGATAAAATTTCAGCAGATAAAAAAGCGGCTATTGAAGCTGGTTTAGTAAAATTGAAAGCTGCTTTTGAAGCAAGAAGTTTTGCTGATATCGATTCAGCTTCTGCAGAAGTAAACAATGCTTGGAATGCTGCTTCTGAAGAGATGTATGCTGCTTCACAAGGTGGTTCACAACCTCAAGGTGATGCTGGTCAAGCAAACAATGGTGGTAACCAAGGTGGTGATGACGTAACTGACGTAGAATACGAAGAAGTTAAATAATTACACTCCTTTTAAATAATAAAAAAGCTCGAAGATTCATCTTCGAGCTTTTTTATTATTAGGCCAAGTCTGAATCTTCCAATTGGAATAATTCTTCTATACTTTTATCCAATACTCTTGATAACTTAAGTGCCAATACAGTTGAAGGAACATATTTCGCAGCTTCCAAGGCATTGATTGTCTGTCTACTTACTCCGACTTTATTTGCTAACTGTTCTTGTGAATAATCTTTCATCAGTCGATTGATTTTAATATTATTCTTCATGCGCTAACCTCCTATTCATTTTAAAAACCTGGAACCGAAAAATAATAATATAAAGCAATAATATAATATTTGGACTTAAAAATGCCAGGCTTATATACCAACTACCATAAACAAATGCAATTAATAATACATTGAAAATAGCAAAAGAAATAATAGACCAGGACCAAGAATAAAGACGAATAGAATTAATCATTTCATCCTCATACTTATACTTCGTAAATGCAATAAAACTCAACCCTAAAAAGATCGATAAAAGCTGTAATGTTAGTGACATTTCTGTATTAATAATTTCAAAAGGACCATCATTTCCTCCTAAAACTGCAAAAGTAGAAAAAGATAATTCGAAAGGCATGATCTCTACCCCTTTTATTCTTGGATAATTAGTAATTAAAATACTATTTTCTTTTAGCATATATAATGCCGTTGGGATTAAAAACATGAGGACTAATCCTAATCCAATCCACCGGAAGTACCGGGGTAATAAAGGAATTTTTTTCATAATGATTTTAAGTTTTATATTGTTAGTACGACAAATGTAAAACTAATCATACATATTGACAAGTATTTTTTACAAAATGTAAAAAATACTTGTCAATCTATTGTGTCTTTTATTGTGATGAATACTGGAGTGCTATTTTTTGTAATGGCTTAATATTCCTTTATCTAATGTTGCCCATATACCCGCTGGCATATTTGCCTTTTTAAGAGCTTCGTTCGTCCAAGTATTGCATGAGTAAAACATGCTGTAAGATCCTTTGGCTTCATAAAAAGCATCCGAATCACCATACTGTGCACTGGTATTAATTACAATTGGTTTATTTTCAGTATCATATTCCAACGATGATTTCACAAAATCAATAAGGGTCTGATATTGTACTGTATCAATCATATACTTGTAACAGAGCTCATTCTCCTCTACTGATTTATGATAGGTAATATGTAGTGCCGTTTCACCGATGCCAGTTGCTGCTACAAATGCTGTCGAAGCTTTTAGATCTTTCCATTCTGGGGTATTTAAATAAAAGCCCTTATCTCCCCATCCTATTCCCATGTAACTGTATGTGGTATCTTTTCCCTTATTATTACTTAATGGAAATAGATGCGTCCAATCCATCAGATTATTTTTAACAGGGAATACTAAATCTGTATGCACACCATTTGACATAATATATACCGTTATATCTTTTGGTAGTACAGAATTTTCTCTATGTGCACTTATTCGCGATAAGACACGTTCTGACAACCAATAAATAAATACAATTAGAATGAGTGTGATAAGAATATATAAGAGCACTTTTAATATTTTTTTCATGTTTATAATGGACTTGATCTTAGAATGATAATACCTTCTAATATTCAAACATAAAAAAAACCCGCAACAAATATTGCGGGTTTAGAAAATACTACGATAATATTTTAAAATAATTTCTCTGGATATGCACCATCTGCAATCAATTTTAGGATTGATGCCTGCACAATTTCCTTATCTTCTTTATAGGTAACACCGAACCATTTTGATGAGGTTGGGATAACTTTAAAATCTGCTTGCTTTGTTTGCACGAAATAATCTGCAACAGAAGGAATGAAGAATTCAGATTTAGGATCTTCCGAATTTTTCTCAACAAAATCTCTAAACATGCCTTCAGCCACTTCAAATACTTTTGGAGTAAAGCCCCAGAAATTCATAGATACACGACTTTCCGGATCCAACTCTGTTATTACATCACCTTCTTCGAAAACTATTTTTTTCTCGCCTTCAATTTCTTTATAGTAGATTTTAGTACGTTCCGTAACACTTTCCATATGTCCTGAAGGACTTACTACACATACCCCTCTAGATACATAACCATAATCAGATAACGTATTACCAACTTGAAATCCCATCAAAGCCATTTGGTTATCTGATACTTCAGTTGTTAAGAACTTAGCCATTTTTTCGTAAGAATCCGTACCGTAAAAATCATCTGCATTAATCACACAGAAAGGTCCATCAACGTGATTTTTTGCACTCATTACAGCGTGTGCAGTACCCCAAGGTTTAGCACGCTCTATTTCACGGTCAATACCATACTTCTTTAAATCAAAATCTTGGAAAGCGTAATCTACTTCGATTTTTCCTTTTAACTTTTCGTCAAAGACTTCTTTCATTTTATCTAAAAATTCTTCACGAATTATAAATACTACTTTGCCAAATCCAGCATTAATAGCATCATAGATAGAATAATCAATAATAGTTTCGCCGTGAGGCCCAAAAGCATCAATCTGTTTCAATGATCCGTAACGGCTAGCCATACCTGCTGCCAAAATTAATAAAGTTGGTTTACTCATATCCAATTTCTAGGTCGTTTCTAGTTTAAATTTGTGCAAATATATAAATATTAGATTACTTTTTCTTAAAGAATGCTGTTAACAAACCACTTGCCAGTTTCCCCAACAACTTTACCCCTTCTCTTGCAAGTGTGGTCGTCGCTGTTTTCTGAGCGGCTTCTAGTGGTGTTTGTCTTCTCGAACTGCTCTTAGCAAGCTTAGCCTCTTCTTTTTCTCGATCTTGCTGTATCTGCTGATCATTTGCCACTTTCATTCTTTCATCAACAATCTCAGCTGCAGAGCGATTTTCCTCACGTTGTTGATATTTCAAATACAAATCAGATTGCTTGACAAGCTGATCGTAAGTTGTTGCATCTGCAGGTCCCATGACAGCTCTTGCTGGTACCAGATGTGTGGCAACAACTTCTGTAGGAATTCCTTTATCATTCAGCACTGTAATGAGTGCCTGCCCTGTTCCTAAGGATGTTAATATTTGATCGATTGCATAAAAATCTGATTTAGGATATGTTTTGACAGTTTTTCTTAAATTCTCAGCATCATTCGGAGTAAAAGCACGTAAAGCATGCTGTACGCGATTCCCCAACTGTGCCAACACAGACTCGGGAATATCTGTTGGTGACTGAGTACAAAAGAATACGCCTATACCTTTTGATCGAATCAATCTAACGATCTGCTCTACCTGCGTCAGAAATGCTTTAGAAGCATCTTTAAATAGTAGATGAGCTTCATCAAAGAAAAATACCAACTTTGGTTTATCCAAATCGCCTACTTCTGGTAAATTTTTAAACAACTGGGCTAATATACTTAATAGAAATGTTGAAAATAACACCGGTTGATCCTGAACATCCGAAATATTCAATAAACTAATGACACCTCTGCCATCTACTTTTTGAAATAAATCTTGGATATCAAATTCCTTCTCTCCAAATATATGAGCAACACCCTGTTGTTCTATAGCAACTATCTTACGTAAAATAGTTCCAGAACTGGATGTACTTATTTTACCATAATCATCTTTAATCTCCTCACTTCCTGGACCATCGGCGAGATAACTTAGTAACTTTTTAACATCATTAAAATCAACCAAAGGCATATTATGATCTTGTGCATATTTAAAGATTGCAGCTAACACTCCAGTTTGTGTATCATTCAGTTCTAAAATACGGGACAAAAGAATAGGACCAACATCAGATACTTTTATCCGCATTGTTGTTCCTTTATTACCTGTCAAAGAAAATAATTCGATGGGAAAACTCGCTGGTACAAACGGAACGCCCACAGCATCTCCACGATCTATAAGCGCTTGATTGGTTTGTCCTTCAACAGCTAAGCCCGATAAATCTCCCTTAACATCTAGCATAAACACGGGAACTCCTGCATCAGACAACTGTTCTGCAATTAATTGCAAAGTACGTGTTTTCCCAGTTCCGGTTGCTCCTGCAATTAAGCCATGTCGATTCATCATTTTTAAAGCCAGGTTAACTTTAGCCTCTGATAAAATATTACCGTCCAAAATACCTGCACCTAAATATATATAGGCTCCCTTTGGATTGTATGATGCTTTTACTTTTTCAATAAATAGTGTTTGATCTTCCATTACTTAATTTGCTAATTTTTAAAACCCAAACAGTTAACGCTTGAGAAATCTCTTCACTTTTTACATGTTATATTTCCTCTATTAAAGATAGAACGAAATATTGAGTCTTTGTAATTTTTTTGTCAGCATGGATTTTTTTTAAAAAAGTTCACAATTTTTTAACATGAAAAATGTATTTTTACATACTCTAAATAGGGGACAGATACAGTTTTGAAGAAAAATGTTTAATAAAAAAATTAGAAATATAGCCGCTTTATTATGTGCTTTAATCTTTTTCACAAAGATGAGCATATCAATAACACCTATATTTTCATCTTTATTAGATCAAAATACTATTCTTCAAATTGTGCTTCAATTAGAAATTGAGAACAACAATGGAGCACATAGTGATCATAATGAGTCCGGATCAAAGTTTTTTAATGCCAAAACTGAAGAATCTTACTTTTTAGCGATCATAACTGATAACCACGGAAAACAAAAGCACTACTTGAAAAATGAAAAAAGTATTCGTGCATTCCACCCATCTGTTCCTACGCCGCCTCCTAACTGCTAGGCTTCCTGTACATGCTTTGGCATGACCTCAACTTTGGTCAGATCTGACTAAAGGAAAATCTTATATAAAAAAAACAGGTAAAATTTTAGACAAAAACTAATGTTTGGAACTCGTATGTCTGCTTTTCTGAAACTATCGAAAAGAGACTTAAAATATGATGTACCCGCTAGTGTTGTGGTGTTTTTAGTAGCACTTCCACTATGTTTGGGTATTGCAATGGCTTCTGGTGCGCCATTGTTTGCAGGATTGTTAACTGGAGTAATTGGCGGTGTAGTCGTTTCTTCTATCAGTAAATCACCTTTAAGCGTCAGTGGTCCTGCAGCTGGTCTTACAGTTATCGTTTTGGGAGCCATTCAGAGTCTTGGAGCTTATGAAACGTTTTTATTAGCCGTAGTTATTGCTGGAATACTTCAGTTGATTCTAGGTATTGTAAAGGCGGGAATGATTGGTAATTATTTCCCATCCTCGGTTATTGTTGGAATGCTTGCTGCCATTGGGATTACCATTATATTAAAGCAAATTCCTTTGGCACTTGGTATGTTGGAAACACATGCTTTTGAGCTTGATAACGGCCATGGAATTGGCGCATTTACAGACACTTTGGTATCTTCAATTGGCCCTGGGGCTTTGATTATCTGCATCTTATCACTGATTGTTTTAATTTATTGGCCAAGCATACCGAAATTGAAAAGCATTCCTGCTCCACTAATCGTAGTGGCTTTAGGTATCGGATTATCATTTGCCTTTAATGGAACAGCATTTCAATTAGCAGAGTCACAGTTTGTACTTGTACCGATTGTTAATTCCTTTGCGGAATTTACAGGGCTGTTTACGCTTCCCGATTTCACACAGATCATCAATAAAGAAGTTTGGATTGTCGCTTTCACCATTGCGATCATAGCCAGTTTAGAAACACTATTGAGTATTGAAGCGGTCGATAAAATTGATCCATTTAAAAGAAATACGCCAACCAATCGGGAGCTGATTGCACAAGGAGTTGGTAACATAACAAGTGGTCTATTGGGTGGTTTACCAATGACGTCAGTTATTGTACGTTCATCAGCGAATGTAAATGCTGGAGGAAGAACAAGACAATCTGCCTTACTTCATGGTATGTGGTTATTACTAGCGATTCTGATCATACCTAACGTATTAAATTTTATCCCACTATCTTGTTTAGCTGCTATTTTATTGCAAACTGGCTATAAGCTAGCGAAACCAGCTTTATTTACATCTATGTATAAAAAAGGACTTGATCAGTTTATTCCTTTCTTTGCAACAATTGTGGCAATTGTATTGACAGACTTATTAATGGGTGTAGGTATTGGTCTTGTGGTAGCCACTTTTTATATTTTAAAAGCTAATATGCAGAATGCTTTCAAATTTGATATCGTCAAACAAAATGATTACGACAAAGCTGTAATCACTTTAGCGGAAGAAGTATCTTTTTTAAACAAAGCTCCTATTCAACAAAAGCTTTATAGTCTTCCAAAATCTGTTGGCCTTATTGTTATTAACGGTACAGGTAGTAAATTCATTGATAAAGATGTTATCGAGGTCATTAAAGATTTTGAACAGAATGCCCTGACCAAAGGAAAGCGCATTGAATTGACAGATATTGAATACAAGAAAAAATAATAAAATAAAAACAATTAATTAACGAGATTTGTATCCTATAAGGGATAAAACATACAGCACATGACTGAATGAACTGTATTAATATATATATATAAAATGGAAAAAGATTTAGAAATAGGATTTAAAAAAATTTTACAAGGAAATCGTGAGTGGATGGACTTTGTTAAGAATGATACGACTGGTCGTTTTCAACAATTAGCAAAAGGTCAAAATCCAGAAATTTTATGGATTGGTTGCGCTGATAGTCGTGTTCCTGCAAATGAAATTACAGGTACTAAACCTGGAGAAGTATTTGTACACCGTAATATCGCAAACATGTGTGTGCATTCGGACATGAGCATGTTATCAGTACTCGATTATGCTGTAAATGTATTAAAAGTAAAGCAGATTATTATTGCTGGTCACTATGGCTGTGGTGGTGTAGCGGCATCATTAAGCCGTAATCAATTTGGAATTATTGATAACTGGTTATGTCACATCAAAGATGTTTATCGTTTACATGCAGCAGAAATAGATGCAATTGATGAACATGATAAAAAAGTTGATCGTTTAATTGAGTTAAATGTGCAAGAACAGGTATTTAACTTATGTACAACTTCTATTATCCAAAATGCTTGGAAAGATAGAAACGATCTAGCTGTTCATGGAATGGTCATCAACATTGGAACAGGTGAATTAACAGATCTTGATTGTACGTTCACGAGTAACGAAGATCTTGGAGATGTATTCTCTTATAGATAGCATATAAAAGGATCGGGCAACCGATCCTTTTACTATTAAAAACAGTTCTTTACCCCCTCTCTTCTCTCCGTTACGACTCACTCATTTTTCTTTCGAAACAACTTACTTTAAAATGTAAGAACTACTACGGATAATTCGAAGTAATACTTAACTTTGTATTATGATAAACGAGGAGAAATCATTAAATTTTATTGAAGAAATTATCGAAGCAGATCTTCGTAATGGGACCCATGATGGGCGTGTATTGACACGTTTCCCTCCCGAGCCTAACGGCTATCTTCACATCGGTCATGCAAAATCTATTTGCCTAAACTTCGGTTTAGGGCAAAAATACAATGGCCAGACCAACTTACGTTTTGACGATACTAACCCCGTGACAGAAGATACGGAGTACGTTGAAAGTATTAAAAACGACATTCAATGGCTTGGCTTCAACTGGGCACAGGAATTATATACTTCTGATTATTTTGACACCCTTTATCAATATGCTGTAGACCTCATCAAAAAAGATTTGGCTTATGTAGATGATAGTACTGCCGAAGAAATTGCAGCAGCCAAAGGTACGCCAACTGAACCTGGAGTTCCAACTCCTAATCGCAGTCGTAGCATTGAAGAGAATTTGGTTCTTTTTCAAGAAATGAAAGATGGTAAATATCAAGATGGTGAAAAAGTGTTACGTGCTAAGATAGATCTTGCAAATCCAAATATGCACTTACGTGATCCGTTGTTATACCGCATCAAACACGCTCATCACCACCGAACTGGAAATAAATGGTGTATTTATCCCATGTACGATTTTGCACATGGACAATCCGATTCTATCGAAAAAATCACACATTCTATCTGTACGTTAGAATTTATTCCACATCGTGCATTGTACGACTGGTGTATTGAAAAACTAGAAATCTATCCTTCAAAGCAATATGAATTTGCGCGTTTAAACATGACCTACACCGTTATGAGTAAGCGTAAGCTTTTACAATTGGTAAATGATAAATTTGTAGAAAGTTGGGATGATCCACGTATGCCTACTATTTCAGGTTTACGCAGAAGAGGTTATACTCCAGCAAGTATCCGTACTTTCTGTGATAAGATCGGCGTCGCTAAACGCGAAAATATGATTGATGTGAGTCTGTTGGAATTCTGTATTCGTGAGGATCTGAATAAAACAGCATGGAGAAGAATGGCTGTGCTAGACCCTATTAAATTAGTGATCACAAACCTTCCTTCTGACCACATTGAAGAACTACATGGTGAAAACAACCCAGAAGTTGAGGGTGGTGAAGGTTCTCGTATGATTCCTTTTTCAAATGAATTATGGATTGAACGTGATGACTTTATGGAAGATGCTCCAAAGAAATTTTTCCGTTTAGGTCCTGGCCTTTCTGTGCGTCTAAAAAATGCATATATAGTAACCTGTCATGATTTCGTTAAAGATGCAAATGGTCAAGTAACAGAAGTACACTGTACTTATGTGCCCAATTCAAAATCTGGCGAAGATACTTCAGGAATGAAAGTTAAAGGAACTATTCACTGGGTTTCTGTGCCACATGCTAAAGAAACAGAAATCAGATTGTACGATCGTTTATTTAACGACGAGAATCCTGCTGCTTCAGAAAACTTCAAAGAATCGATTAATCCAGATAGTTTAAAAATCAGCAAAGCATTTATTGAACCTGATTTGTTAAATGCAATCCCTGGAAAAGGTTATCAGTTTATCCGTTTAGGGTATTTCACTTTAGATACATCTTCTAAACCAGATCACTTGGTTTTCAACCGTACGGTCGGACTAAAAGACTCTTGGGCCAAGGAAGTTAAAAAAGGATAATATTAATATTAACAAAAAAGGGAAGCAGCTGCTTCCCTTTTTTTAATATATCATTCTGATAGATACATCTTTTTATATTTATTGCTCAGCTCAGCAATATATGCATATCGGTCCTTTTCTTTTGTATTAGAAAGTATACGTTCATATAGATCGACCGAGTCAAGAGCCATCCTTATATTTTGAACTTCCAACCCGTTTTCAGGTTTGTCAATAGCTAGTTGTTGATAATAATCCATATGCTCTGTTAAAAATTTCATATTACGATCAACCAGCTGGTTTGCAAATTTTATTTCTCCAGTTTTATAAAGCGTATCAATAACATCCCCATAACTCGTCACATCAGACATGCTATATAGTCTTTGGGGTAATTCATTAAATGCTTTTACTGCCACTTGTCTTGCTTTTTCGGTCTCCCCTTTTGCCAACAGGGTTCGCGCTGCTTTCCCGAAAATCTCCTCTGCATACATACCTGCAAAACGGAAGGAATCCGTATCAAGGTAAGTTGCTTGATGTATGTTTCCCCAAGCGTATTTATCAACAATATTTTTATATAATTTATCGACATTAATTAGAGACTCCCCTTTTTCAAGCTTTGCTTCTATAGGCATCAACCGTTTGGCAAACCCTTCATTAACCATGTATTTATCCAATCCCATCAAACTTTCAGCGGGTACCATTCCTGAAAAATAAATTGGTCTTTTCCAATTATTATTCACAAGAACAGACATCAAGCCTAGATCTGCGCGGGTGACGTAATCATTACCAAAAGTCCACTCCATTTGTTTTGGGATCTCACTTTCCCATTCTTGAGGTACGACTTTATTTCTAATGACATCTTCCTTATTCACGGCAAGCTTCAAGCTTTTTGTTGGCAGAAAGTTTTCATATTGTCCGTCTCTCATTTGAAGTTTGTTATCATTACTATCTGATAATAAAAAATCCAACAACAAGTTTATATCTGTAGATCCTGCTAAATTCAGATCATGGTAAGGCAAAGATTCTCGAAGGCCTTTTGCCACCTTTTCATTCGGTATCGTGATCGGCAATCCTGCGGCCTGATAGGTACCATTTTTCACCTGGCGGAAATACCAGTCAGAAGTCAAATAACTGATCACCACTATTCTAACATCCCGCCGAACACCTTCTACTTCTTGTAAATACCATAGCGGAAAAGTATCATGATCACCGTAAGTAAACAGGATCGCATTGGGAGCACAGGTTTCTAAATAATTTTTCGCCATATCCCGAGCTAACGATTTCTCCGATCGATTATGATCATCCCAATTTTGACTAATAAGAATCAATGGGCCAGCTATGAGACATAATGATGTAGCAAGCAGATTTGCATTTCTTTCATTAATATATTTTTTAAAAAATTCAGAAATAGCA
Organism: Sphingobacterium sp. JUb56; assembly: GCF_014191365.1. Lineage (NCBI taxonomy): Bacteria > Pseudomonadati > Bacteroidota > Sphingobacteriia > Sphingobacteriales > Sphingobacteriaceae > Sphingobacterium > Sphingobacterium sp. JUb56. The sequence continues at coordinate 860,437 of NZ_JACHWL010000002.1, forward strand.
AATACACCTAATCCAATCCAGATTGCGAAAGCATAAAATGATCCTGCATAAGCATAATCACGTTCACGTGGTTGCAAAGGAGATTGATTTAAATAGATAACGATGGCCAATCCTGTAAACATAAATAAGAGACTAACAACAGTTGCATCTTTCTTGTTACGTTTAAAATGCCATAGTGCACCTGCGAATCCAATTATTAGCGGAAGGAAAAAATAGGTATTCCGAGATGGATTATGGATCATTTCATCCGATAATTTAGATTGTCCACCTACATGTAAATTGTCGATAGCCTTAATCCCTGATAACCAATTTCCTTCTGTTAAAGAACCGTGTCCCTGCTGATCATTTTGCCTTCCAACAAAGTTCCACAGGAAATAACGTGCATACATATGCCCCACTTGATAGTTAAAGAAGAATTTCAAGTTGTCAGCAAAATTTGCTTTTCTTCCTTCTTCAATACCTAAATAACCTTTATAAAAATATTGATGATAGGGTTTTTGACTGTAAATCCTTGGGAAAATGGTTTCTCTATCAAATTGATAACTTGCGGCTCTTTTTATTGAAGTATACTGGTGGTTGTCTTTTCTATAATCAATACGTTCATTGATACCTATGGGATTTGCATCAAAATATTGCCCTTTTATGAGTGGCTCTGATTCATACTGTTCTCTACTTAAATAACCCAAGAAAGAAAATACGTTTTCAGGATCATTATTATTTAAGGAAGGGTTAGCATTAGCCCTTAGCAATACCATAGTGAAAGAGCTATATCCTAATAAAATAAAACAAGTTGCCAAAATCGCTGTATTCAAAATAACTTTTCCTTTTCTTATGGAGTAATATATGCCATAAACTAATGCCGATAAGATCATTATGATAAAAACGAATATGCCCGAGCCAAATCCTAATCCAAGTGTATTGACAAAAAACAAATCAAACTTGGCAGCAAATTTAATAAGGTACTGGATTATTCCCCACAGAATAATGGCCAATATTCCTAGTCCAATAAACAATGCTTTACTAATTCCCCAAAACGTTGTACGATCAGTTTTCTTAAAATAAATAATAAGTGCTATCGCTGGAATAACTAATAGATTCAATAAATGAACTCCTATTGAAAGTCCAATAATATAAGCGATGACAATAAGCCAACGATCTGCATGCGGTTTATTTGCACGGGCTTCCCATTTTAGAATTGCCCAGAATACGACTGCTGTACATAAGGATGACATCGCATAAACTTCAGATTCTACTGCTGAATACCAGAATGTATCGGAGAAACTGTAAGCTAAAGCTCCCACCATGCCTGCTCCCATTATTTTAATCAGATGATTTTTATCATTGGATTGATGATCAGATTGGATAATTTTTCTTGCTAATGCTGTTATGGTCCAAAACAAAAACATAACTGTCAAACCACTGCATATAGCAGAACCCACATTCATCCAAAATGCAATCTGAGCTAAATTTCCTAAAGCAAAATTTGAAAATATATTCTGCAACATTAGAAACAAAGGTGCTCCAGGCTGATGAACAATCTGAAGTTTATATGCTGATGCAATAAATTCACCAGTATCCCACCAACTTGTTGTTCGCTCTGCTGTGATAATGAAAACGGATGTTGCTATGATGGCACATAGCCAACCTAACACGTTGTTTACTTTCTTATAATCCATGAATGATTCAGGTTTAATTGATTATTTGATAAATCAAATTAATTTTCAATTAAATATAATAAAAAGAGATTTCATTTGAGGGTGATTAACTTTTTTTAACAAAAATCGAAACGCATAAAAAAGCCTGCTATAATGTGATAGCAGGCTTTTTTATACGATATAAGTCTTAGAATAACTTTTCTACAATACTTTTAGTCGGTCCAGGATTACTCATGGTATAAAAATGTAAAACTGGCGCACCAAAGTCAATTAATTCTTTACATTGTTGTACCAACCACTCTTCTCCGACTTGTCTCACGTCTGCATTATTTTTACATCCGGATACTGCTTCACTCAATTCCTCTGGAATATCCAAATGAAAAATTTTCGGAAGCGTAATCAGTTGTTTTTTTGTTGTCAATGGTTTTAAACCTGGTATAATTGGAATATGAATATCATTTTCCCTGCACTTATTGACAAACTCTTTATATTTTTCAACATTAAAGAACATTTGTGTAACAATAAACTCAGCCCCCATCTCAACCTTCTTTTTTAACCATTTAAAATCGGTATTAAAATTTGGCGCTTCGAAGTGTTTTTCAGGATATCCTGCAACGCCAATACAAAAGTTGGTCTTTTCTGAAATCGCAATATCCTCATGTAAGTACTGTCCTTGGTTCATATCGGCAACCTGCTGTAAAAGATCTGTTGCAAATGCATGACCACCTTCTGTTGGTATGAAATCAGGATCGCCTTTTCTTGCATCACCTCTCAATACGAGCACATTGTCAATACCCAAGAAGTTCAAATCTATCAAAGCATTTTCAGTTTCCTCTTTTGTGAAACCACCACAGATAAGATGTGGTACAGCATCCACTTTATACTTATTCATAATAGCGGCACAAATTGCAACAGTCCCTGGACGTTTACGATAAGCCACACGTTCTAATAAACCGCTCTCGTGCTTCTTATACATGTAGTCTTCTCTATGATAAGTCACATCGATAAAGGGAGGCTTGAATTCCATAAGTGCATCCATTGTTTTAAAAATACTTTGGATACCTTGCCCCTTAGCTGGTGGCAACAGTTCAAAAGAAAACAAAGTTTTTCCTTTGGCATTACTGATATGATCAACGATTTTCATTAATATTTTTTAAAGTGATTTTGGTTGGCTTACATCGAAATGCACAAGTGGACTTGTTTCAACTTATCTTTCCCAGCTCTGAGTTGGGGTAGAATGTAGCACCTTATAAAATAACAGGTTGCTAAGGCTTCATTGGGTCTATTCCCTCGGCCTTTCTCTATAAGCATCGGCTAATATCGGCAATAGAAATTTATAATCAAAATAATATTAAGGTCATGCCTAAAAAAATGCCCCAATAAAACGTTTATTAAAATGGATTTCTTTAAATAAAAAAGAGTTACTGCATATAACTACAGTAACTCCTTTTTATTAATCTGTATATCGTGAAGACTTTAAATCTCCTTATATAGCTCAACCAATCCATCTGGTAAATCAACCTCTAAAACTTTATCCTCTGAATCAATTCCTAGCATAAGATCGTCATTTAATGGGAACATCAATTCTTTTCCATTAAAGTCTACTGTTGCTATAAATTGCTGAGGCATTTCCTGTACATGTTTAATCTCTCCTAATTCTCCATGAACTTCATCAATCACCAAGTATCCAATTAAATCCGTATATCTAAAATCATCAGGATCACGCTCTGGCATTTTATCATTTGGAAGGTATATTTTCTTACGCACTAAAGGTTGTGCTTTATCAATATGATCGACGTCTTCTAAATTTAAATAGGCTGTACTATTTGATTGGTATTTGATATTGTCGACAAAGTAAGGCACTAATTTTTTATTCACTTCAGCAAATAAAACATCAAAGTCTAAATCTTGATAATCTTCAAATTCAAAAAAAAGCTGAAGCTCACCTTTTAATCCACGTGTTTTGCTAATATAACCGATGTAAAAACTTTCTTCTATGGTCATGTTCTAATTTGAAAGTGCAAATTTAAAAATATAAATATATAAATACAGTACTTCGTAGGTATAGCAACTACATTCTTAAAAAAAAGCCGGATCAAAATTGAACCGGCTTTCTTGATACTGTATGAAAGAAAAATTAACCTTCAGTTTCTTCTGCAGCAGGAGCTTCAGTTTCTTCAGCAGGAGTTTCTTCTACAACTGGCGCATTTTTAGCGGCAATAGCAGCAGCTTTTTCTTCTTTTTTCTTAGCTTCAGCAGCTAATGCAATTTTCTTAGCTTCAGCTTTAGTAGTTGCTAAACCGTCTTTTTTACCAGCAGTTCTTGCATCATTAGCTTCAGTCCAAGCTACAAATTTAGCTTCAGCAGCTGCTTCATCAAATGCACCTTTTTTAACACCGCCTAATAAGTGTTTTTTGTATAAAACACCTTTATCCGAAAGGATAGTACGAGCTGTGTCAGTAGGTTGTGCACCATTATTCATCCAATCCAAAGCTTTGTCAAAATCCAAAACGATAGTCGCTGGATTTGTGTTTGGGTTGTAAGAACCAATACGTTCGATGAATTTACCATCACGTGGAGCACGTGCATCTGCTACTACTAGGTGGTAAAAAGGACGTCCTTTTTTACCATGTCTTTGCAATCTGATTTTAGTTGCCATGTTTTTGTGTTATTTATGTATTCAACATATCCCCCGTGCTACATGCAAGAGGGGACGCAAAGATACAAAGGATTATTGGAAGTTAAAAACTAAAAATAGAAGTCAACTTCCACAGAATAAGAAAGATGACAAATAAGCGTCATTATATACCATTATGGCCAAATTATTTCATGCACACCGTCTTAGTCTTACAACGAAACAAATCATAGATGCCATCTGGATGATACAAATTTATATAGGGAATTAATTTGTAATTTTGCCTTATTTCTAAAGGTTCCGTACGCATTAGCAATTTTGTCTATTCAAATTAATAAGCGTATTTTCATCCTTCCAAATCAAATTGAATTCATGTCATCGATAGCGCCATTAAAAATATTAAAAGCCTCAGCTGGTTCAGGCAAAACATTCAGCTTAACTGTCCATTACCTGACTTTATTACTTTCAAAAGAAAACAGTTATCGTGAAATATTGGCCGTCACTTTTACTAATAAGGCGACCGCTGAGATGAAGGAAAGGATCTTATCTGTTCTAAAAGGATTAGCACAAGGTGACAAAAGCCGAAAAATCGATGATTATAGACGTTTATTGTTGACCCAATTTCCATATTGGAGTACGACTTCAATTCAAGAAAAAGCACATCGTGTTTATCGTAAAATCTTACATGATTATAGCCATTTTACCATCAGTACCATTGATGGTTTTTCGCAAAAAGTGATTCGAAGCTTTACTTACGAACTCAATTTAGATGCTGCTTACAAGATTGAAATGAATACAAGTAAGGTGCGGCAGGACCTTACTGTCATGTTAAATCAACTTCTGGATCAACGCCCTGATTTATTGGAATGGATTATTGAATATGCGGAAAAGAAAATTTTAAATAATGAAAACTGGAACTATCGTCGTGAATTAACCAATCTGGCGAATGAGATATTTTCTGAAAACTTTAAAGAGTTTGACAAACACCTCCTATCGCAAGATTCGGATAAAGTGTTCAATACCTTAAATAAAGAAATTGAAAACTTTACAAAAATATTCCTAGAAGCAGTTCATGAGGAAATAAAAAGTTTTGCAAATACTTTTAAGGCATTAAATATGGATTCTGCTGACTTAAAAGGAAAAAGTAGAAATCCGATTTACTCGCTTTCTAATTCAAAGAACAACGTATTCAAACAAAGTACTTCTAAACTACAGGAGATCATTGGTAAATATGTAGAGCTCCTAGATAAGGAAGATGCATTTTTAGATGGCAAAAAAGAAGTTAATTACGGACTACAGCAGGCACTTTTACCTATCTTAAAAAATTTCAAAATATTACAGGATAAATTAAGTACTTATATCACATATGAGGCATTCCAAAAGAATTTCTACTACCTCCGTCTTTTAAAAGAAATGAGTGATTTGTTAGCGCAATGGCGAAAGGAAAATAATGCACAATTAATTTCCGATGCGCAGATCCAATTGAATAAGCTTGGGCTAGATCAACATGGAGATCCTACTTTTATTTGGGAAAAGATTGGAAATCGCTATCAGTATTTCTTGTTCGATGAGTTTCAGGACACTTCCCGCATTCAGTGGAAAAATTACAGTCCTTTATTGATTAATGCCCTTGGGAATGCATCGGGAGAATTATCCGAGCATTTAATCGTTGGTGATGTTAAACAAAGCATCTACCGTTGGAGAAATGGAGATTGGCGAATACTATTGGAACAGGCTGAAAAACAAGTAGCAGATGCCTTTCATATTTCAAACGAGCAGGAATTACAGGAACTTGTTGAGAATGGCTCGCTGGATGTAAACTATAGAAGTCTTCCAAATATTATTCATTTCAATAATTACCTATTTGAGACAGTACCTGATCATATCCAACAGTTACTTAATGAACATATTGCTACTAATCTTACTACGGAAGGACAAACATGGTGGCAGGAAATGGGATATGACCACATGATTAATAAAGCCTACGATGGTGCGTCACAAAAGGTTCCAGAAGCAAAGGTCTTAGATGAATCACAAAAGGGTTCTATTACCATCAAATATTTTGATGTAGAAAATAACGTGAGAAGAAACTCACAAGTTGAAAGTCTTACTGTATCTTCCTTATCTGAACAGATTGAAGAATGGATTACTTCGGGCAGATACCAAGCTAATCAAATCGGAATCCTTGTACGATCGAATAAACAGGCGCGATTGATTATCCACGAATTAATGAATTATAGAAATGAAAAACAGTTACATTTTGAAGTTATCTCTGGAGACGCACTGGCATTAGAGGCTAACGAAGGTATTCAGCTGTTGATCGAAACATTAAAAGCATTTGTTTTTAATACGGATAAGCACATTTTATATAAAGCTAAAATCACACATCTTTATCATATTATTCAAAAAGAGCAAAATTTCAATGCCGAAGTCTGGTTGAAATTTAAGGAAAATGATGTTCTTAATTTAAATGAGGACCTCCCTAAGGATCTGATTGAAAATTGGGAAAATTGGCAAAAATTACCCTTAGTTCACCTCGTTGAAAAACTTATAGAAGTTTATGGTTTAACCTCATTACACAACCCACATTTGCCTTATATTCTTGCATTCAAAGATATGATCGCTAATTTTTCTGCAAATGGGGAACGCGGAATTAACCAGTTCTTAACCTTTTGGGATGAAGATGGGGTGAAGGCGGTACTTCCTTCTTCGGGCAAAGTGGATGCCATTGAGGTAACCACTGTACATAAATCTAAAGGTTTAGCTTACGATGTCGTTATGATTCCTTTCTGCAGTTGGACACTAGATGGTATGACCAACGGAAACTTCTGGATAGATACGGAAGGTACAGCTCTTGAAATTATTGGAAAGGCGCCCATAAAATATACCTCTTCTTTAGGGCAATCAACACTCTATCAAAAATATTATGAAGAGATGGTTTTCAATTATATGGATGCCCTGAATACATTTTATGTGGCGACAACCCGAGCAATAGAACATCTTTATATATCGGCTCCTGCTTTTAAGCAAATCGTTGACAAAAAAACGGGAGAGATAATGGGAATGGATGTAAAAAATGATTTAATCAGTGATATTGTTTATCAAGTGCTTGACAGCAATAATGGAGCCTTTACACTTACCGACAACGAATTGCATATCGACCATGTTATTCGTAGAGAAAAAAGCACTAAGATTGAAGTTGGCAAAATTGCCTTACAGCAATACCCGATTTCAAAAGAATTGGATAAAGCCTTTGATAAATCATCACAACGCACTATCACCAGTATCCTGCTATTGGATAAAGCGTCCCAATATGGTGTAATGGCTCACGAAATTATGTCGATCATAACTTCTGAAGACGAAATTGATGGTATTATAAATCAATATATTTCTGAAGGAATATTCACACCTTCAGAAAAGTCAGCGATTTTACATGAAGTCAACCAAATTTGGCAACACCAACAGATTAATAAATGGTTAACTGGGAATTTCAAAATTTGGAATGAATCGGCTATTATTACTGCTAAAGGAGAAACATTACGTCCTGATAAAGTTTTCACAAGTGAAGAAGAGACAATCGTATTAGACTTTAAATTTACACAGAGCGAAGCGCTGTCACATCAGAAGCAAGTCAAACAATATGTCAAAACTTTGGAAGAATTGGGGTATAAAAATGTGAAAGGATTTTTATTTTACGCCAAGTCAAATGATTTAGTAGAGGTTATCATACAAGCAAAAAACTAAGAAATGAATCCATTTTTAAAAGACGTCGCTATCGATTTGAAAAATCGTTTTGGAGAAGATCTACACGAAACTGCTATAATATTCAATAATAAGAGACCGATTACGTACCTCAAACAACATCTAGCTGAGGTATATGGTCAAGCAATTTGGTCACCACAATTTTTTACCATTCAAGAATTTTTTCGTCTGTCCACTAACTTGTCTGAGGCTACACCTATTGCACAATTTTTTATTCTCTATCATTTACACAATGAACTCCTCGCCAAGGAAGGTCATGAAGCGGAGACCTTAGAAGAGTTTTACCCAATAGCAGAAACCATATTGAGTGATTTTTCACAGCTGGATTATGATCTTGTTGACATAGACGAAATCTTTATGGAATTGTTTGACAATACCCAAATTGATTTACAGTTTCAACATTTCACTGCAGAACAGCAGGATTTTATCCGTCAATTTTGGCAATCATTTTCCATAGCAGGTCATACTGCTGTACAAGAACGATTTTTAAAGTTATGGCGACGTCTTCCGGTGCTATATCGGTCGTTTAAAGAAGAATTAAAAGTTAAAAAAATGACAAATATGCCGACCATCTACCGTGATATTGTGGATGGAAAAGCAAAAAACCAAACATTCCACCAACAGTATAAACAAATTATTTTTGTCGGCTTCAATGCTTTGAGCAAAGCAGAAGCTACTTTATTCAAAAAGTGGCAAGATGCAGGTTTGGCATTATTCTATTTTGATGCAGATGCTTACTATTTAGATGACAAACAACAAGAGGCAGGATTATTTATTCGTCGTAACATATTTGAAAGCGGATTGAAAAATGCATTAGGTGAAAGTTCAAATGTTATTGGCAATCGGTATTCAGATGTAAACCTTTATTCCGCAACCGGAAATGTATCGCAAACCAAATTATTGCATGATATTTTAGTAAATAATGAAAAGGAAGGCAAATCTTCTGCTATCTTATTGGCAGATGAATCTTTACTAGTATCGCTGTTACAAAGTCTTCCAGATGTGAAACCTAATATTACGACCGGTTTTCCTTTGACTCAATCTCCCATCTATGGCATTATAGAATTGTGGATGGAGGTACAACACCTCATCACACATCAGAAAAAAAATAAAATTCCATACACACTGATTGAGACATTTATCAATCACCCATTGACCAATGTGTCTAAAGAGGAAAAGTTGGACATTCAAAAGCTTATATCAGATAAACAGCTTTTCGAAGTAGAAATCAAAGAGCTTTCCTTCAAAAGTTCAAGTTTAGCACACTTCTTCCACCCCATCGTAAGGATAGAGGAAGCAATTGCTATATTGATTCATATTATTGATAATCTACTGCAAAATCTAGCGCAGGAAGATCGAATAAAACAGATTGACAGCAACTTATTGATTGAAGTAAGAAAGACGTTAAACCAACTTAATTTAGGCTTAGAATCGCTTCAACCGCTAAGCCTACCATTTCAATTTGGACTAATCAGTAAAGCAATTGCAAATATCAATTCGGCAATCGAGGGTAATCCACTTGAAGGACTTCAGATCATGGGGCTTTTAGAAAGTCGTTGTCTCAATTTTGACCACGTTTATGTTTTAGGTGCAAATGAGGGTATATTGCCTAAAACATCTAGCTCTCCAACATTCATCCCCAATTCACTAAGACAGGCTTATGGATTACCGATTCTAGAGAACCAGGACGCGCTTTCCGCATATTTGTTCTATCGTCATTTTCAATACAGTACCGAGATCCACCTGCTCTATAATGGTATTGTTAGCGACAGTTCATCTGGAGAGGAAAGCCGCTTTATCAAACAGCTGGAGTTTGAAAGCAAGTTCAATTTTTTAAAACATAATCAACAGCAAAATATTACCTTTTTACCTGATCAAGATGAAGTTATCATTGACAAAAAAGGAAAAGTTTGGGATAAATTGCGCTCGGATTTCATTACTAATAAGAAAAAAATTTCTGCAACCGCGCTCACGACTTATTTACAATCTCCCCTGCAATTTTTCTTGAAATATGTAGCTGAGATTAAAGAACCTCCCAGTATCTCGCAAGAATTTGAAATGAACAATTTGGGTACTGTTATTCACAATGTGATGGAAAAAGTCTATCTACCATTCAAAGGTGCAGCACAATTTGTACCTATAGGAAAATTAGAGCAATCATTACAGACAGTAGATGCTTTAATTATTGCCGAAATAATTGAATTATATCAATTGGAAGGCACGGGGCTAAATTCGCTAAATAGTCTTCAGCGGATCATGCATAAGATTTCTTCTGAATATGTCAGGTTACTGGTTCAACATGACATCGATCACTTTATTGGCATCAAAATCATTGAATTGGAAAATGATGAAGACTATATCATGGATTTTCCTATCGAGGTTGAAGGGAAAGAGGAAAATGTACGTATATACGGTATTATTGACCGCGTGGACGAAGTGCTATTAAAAGATAAAACAGTCAAAATACGTATTGTTGATTATAAAACAGGCGCGGACGAAGTCAATTTTAAGTCATTGGATAAAGTGTTTATCAAAAACACGGAGAATAAAGCATTGGTGCAAACTTTATTTTATACGTATGTCTATGAGCAGGTAACAGGACGTATCGGAATAGAACCTAATCTGTATGTTGCTCGAAAAATGAGGGAAGAAGGAACTTTATTTTACGCCAAATCAGAAGTGTTAGAAACAGTATATCTTGCAGAAGTGAAAAAAGAATTTATTTCCTTTCTAAAAGCTACTTTGGAAGAGATCTTCAATCCAGAAATTCCTTTTAGACATGATCCAAAAGCAAAAATATACGATTCGGATCCTTATACTTTATTTTACAAAAACGCTATCGACGAAGAAGACGAAGAATAAATGCAATATCATAAAAAGAGCTCCACCCTTTTGTGTCGGATGGAGCTCTTTTTATCAATTAAAATATACTATTTTAATTTTTTAATCGCTTTTTGCGCTCGTTTTATTGCCATTTCTATCTTATAATCCAACCATTTCTTTTTAAAGATCCTACGCATAGCATCATCAAAATAACGGGTGATGAACAAATTGCGGGCACCAATTAACTTTTCAGAGAATGTATTTGCTAAAGCCCGAACTGAGATGGAATAACCTTCCGTATCATATTGGATATAATGCCACCACCCTGCCGGCATATATAACGTATCTCCAGGATTTATAACCGCTTCATAGCCTTTTATAAATTGTAATCCAGGATATTCAGCTTCAGTACTGTATTTAGGATTGGCTATACTATGAAAATTATAGGGTAATTTGTACAATAAATCAGATTGATCATTTGGAAATAACCAGATCCGCTTAGATCCTTGAAACTGGGAAATAAACACATGTGACATATCAATATCAAAGTGATTTCTTGTTGACGACCCTTCTCCACCAAAAAATAAGTAAGGTAACCATTGAATCACTTTACCACCGGTCACATCGTTATAAATAACATCCTTTTTTAGTTCTGGTCTAATCTTCAGCAGATTAAAAAGGAACAACCTTAGCTCGGTAGGTTCTGCACTTATTTTATCTAAGTATTCTGCCAAAGTCATTTTCCCAACAGGAGGACTTGCGGCATGATTTTGAGAATTTTCTTCACGCCCATACACATCTACTTGCTCTTGACCTGCAATTTCTTTGAAATAATCGTAACTCCATTTATCCCAACATGCACTATCCTTACTTATAAAGTCTTTAATAATTACAGGCTGACCTTTTTTTAAGTAATCTTTTACAAATTCTTTTGGAGTTATTCCTGAGATACTATCAACTGGTTTTAATTTCACAAGCTATCTGTTTTTACAACTACTACAAACTTAAAAAAAATATTTCTACTTAAACTTATGCCATGATTAAAAACAATCACTCCTGCTAAAGTACTAATTTAGCTCACAAGTTAGTAGAAATATTCTAAATAACTAAATGACACTTGTCATTTAATTTTATATTATCATCTTAATATTACTGAATAAAAACATATAGAGAAGTACAAATAACTTTTCAGTATTCAATCAAACTTCGTCTTAAGCCTTATATCGATCATCATCTCAAATTGAGATAATGATATTTTTATTTATTTACCATTTTTATATATTCCTCAACCGCCATTGTCATACTAGGTGCCTTAGGTGTTGGTGCAGGAATATCTAAAACTAAGCCATGCTCAAGTAATGCTTGTTGTGTGCTTCCACCAAATGCAGCAATTCTGGTTTGATTTTGTTTAAAATCTGGAAAATTCTCATACAGAGATTGCACACTAGAAGGACTAAAGAATACGATTACATCATAAAAAACATCCTTCAGATCAGATAAATCACTTACCACTGTTTTAAAAAGAACAGCAGGTGTAAATTTATAGCCATTTTCTTTCAACCACTTACTTGTCTCTTCATTTGCGACATCTGAACAAGGAAATAAGAAATTTTCGTCTTTATGCTTCTTAAGAACGTCTTCTAAATCTTTAGCTGTTTGCTTTCCAAAGAAAATTTTACGCTTACGATACTGAATATACTTTTGAAGGTACAAAGCTATCGTTTCAGAAATACAGAAATATTTCAACTCAGAAGACACTTCAAAACGCATTTCTTCACAGACTCTAAAGAAATGATCTACAGCATTTCTGCTTGTAAAAATAACAGCCGTAAAATCAGCAAGATTAACTTTATCTTTTCTTACATCACGTGCTGGAACACCCTCTACGTGGATGAAACCTCTAAAATCAAGTTTTAAATTATACTTCAGTGCTAATGCAGCATATGGTGACTTATCATTTTCAGGCTTTGGCAAGGTTACCAATATACTTTTTACCTTTTTCGCTCTTTCTACGTCGGAAGTTTGCATATTATCATTTAATTAGCTTAGTAGTCGCACCAATATTAAAATAGGTGCTATTTCTAGGCAACAAAGATACAAAATTAAATAAAAAACTGAAAACTGCTGTTGAGAGACAACATTTAGCGCTGTCCGTAAAAAACGATAAGAAAACAGCAGTATACCGATGATTACCGTGAAACTGAAGATATAAGACAGATATTCTAAAGGTACAAGACTTACTACAAGCACTACTGGCAGTAAAAATAACAATGAATTAAAGTAAATTAAATATAAGATTGTAACATATTCTTTCACTAATCGCTGTATTTCAAAAACAAACGCTATAAACCTTATAAATCCTATTTTTAAAGCAAATATTATTGCTATGATCGCTGATATTTTTAAATAATTGGTAAAAGATAAGAAGTCAAATCGTTGTAGGATGTATGCATAAAATATACAGACAAATAAGCTTAGTGCTAAAGAAAACAGTAGGTATAAAAAGATAAACGGCCAAGAGGTTAATATGGTATCTTCTTTACTTACTTGTACAATAATTCGTTCATTAAAATATGCAGATACAATTAATTTTACATCTGAAGAGAAGAAAAACCGAACTATTGCAAATGCTAAAAAAAGAAATAGACTTGTAAATAATACCCACCTTTTCCGTTCATATTTTAATATGCCAACATGTACTTTATCTTTACCTTTTAGATCACTTGTTTTAAAATATTGTGTAACAGCATATGAGTTCAAATTATGAAGAATAATTTCATCGCCAACAATTTCTACGATATGATAGGGCCGTATTAAAGATGGATGGAGCAATTCCTGTCCTTTTGGAACTTGTTTCACAGCCAAAGTATCTGAGATCGTTACAGAATCAATGGAAATCTTGCTTATCGAATCAACAGTCTCCTGTCCTTTTGCATTATGGGCAAAAGATAAAAAAATGAAAAAAATAAACTGAATAATGTAGCTTAACTTCACCTGCATCGCTTTGAAACTCTTTAGAGTTGTAAAGTTATGATAAAAATTGGCTTAGAAAAAAAACATTACAAACGCTTTTCTTAACTTCAACCAAAATTAAAAACGAACAGATGTCAACAACAAGATGTTTATGGTGCGGGAACGACCCGCTGTATATGGAGTATCATGATTTGGAATGGGGTAAACAGGTTAAGGATGACAAAACCCTTTTTGAATTTATGATTTTGGAATCTGCGCAAGCTGGATTAAGCTGGATTACCATATTGAAAAGAAGGCCCCAATACAAGGAGGCATTCGCAGATTTTGATGTACAAGCTGTGGCAAAGTTCACTCCTGAAGATGTAGAGCACATTTTAACAAATACGGGAGTTGTCCGCCATCGTCGGAAAATTGAAACATCAATAACAAACGCCCAAATTTTTATCAAAATTCAAGAGGAGTTTGGTAGCTTCTATGAATATCTCTATCAATTTATGCCCAATCGGGAGCGGATTGAAAACAACATCCTAACACAAAAGGACACCGCAGTTACGTCCTTAGAATCTGATTTAATTTCTAAAGATCTAAAAAAAAGAGGTGTTAAGTTTTTTGGATCTACCATTTGCTATGCCTATATGCAAGCTGTAGGGATGGTCAACGATCACCTTAATTCTTGTACTTTCAGAAACTAAATAACAATATTTTTATAAATATGTGGGATATTTCGTCCCAAACCATTGTAATCCATACCGTAGCCAACAACAAACTCTTTTTCAATCTCAAAGCCTACATACTGAATGTTTTCAAAATCATTTTGTAAACATTCAGGCTTTAACAATAGCGTACATACCACTACACTGGATGGTGACTGCTTTTCGATGGAGGCTATGGTATGCTTTAATGAATTACCTGACTCTACTATATCCTCTACAATAATAACATCCCTTCCTTTAAGATCTATACCCAAACCTATAAGCTCACTCATTTCCCCCTGGTTGGTACCCTGATAAGAAGATAGTTTTACAAAAGACATTTCACAAGGAATTACAACCTGCTTCAAAAGGTCGCTCATAAACATGAAACAGCCATTTAAGACACCAATAAATACAGGATTTTTATATTCATAACGATGATTAATATCAACGCCAATCAAACGTATCCGTTTTTGAATCTGATTTTCATCAATCATCAATTCAAAGTGCAATTCATCTATCTGTATCTGTTTCATTTATTTTTCTTCTTTATTTCGCCCTAATAATTTATCAAAAAGAGATCGCTTGTGGGCTTCCGTTGTCTCATCTAAGTTTAGAAAATTATCTTCTCCCTCTTCTAGATCCAATGTATCTGTTTGTACTGAATCAACAAATGCAGGTCTTGCCGATCGAAGATGTGGCACCAACTCGACTTGATAAAAACCATAATTAGACACCGTAGAGTCTACTCCAATCTGCTTTGTCTTAACCATGATGTTGCCATAGGTATTAAAATAGCGGATCATATTTGACTTCAGATGGCCTGTCCAGTCAAAAGAATATAAACCCGTCTTAGGTCGAGGTACAATACTAGACAAAAAGATACTTTCACCTAAATTTAAATCTGCAGGTTTTTTACCAAAGTAATAACGAGATGCTTCTGTAATACCATAAACATTATTCCCCCACTCTATGACATTCAAATACACTTCATAAAGTCGTTTCTTACTGACTTGTTTAGAAGACTCCATCAACCAGACTAAAATAATCTCTTCTACCTTTCTTACTACCGTTTTATTACGGTTCAAAAACACGTTTTTCACAAGTTGCATCGAAATTGTGCTTGCTCCACGTTTAAATTTTTTCTCCTTTAAATTTGTAGCAATTGATAAACGAAAAGCCTCTTCTTGAAAACCGTTATGAGAAAAAAAGAATGGATCTTCCGTGTTGATTAAGGATATCTGCATATACCTTGAAATCTGATCTAAAGGTGTAAAATCTTTATTCTGAGGGCCAAGTACTATTGTTCTCATAGGCTCTCCTTTCTCATAGGCAATGTAGGTAAATGCTGTATTTAATTCTTGAATATTAGCATTACCCCATTTTTCTATTTTTAAATCTTTATCATCCATTTTAGATGTAAAGATCACTTCATTCGGTTTCTTAAAGTTCAATGCAAAATTTAAATCATATTGCATATGTCCGGAAACACGTATACCTTCTAAAGAATGAAATAACCCTTGAGGTATGGCATCAAAAAACTTTTGAGCCTCAATTCGATCAGTATGAATGGCCAGTTCTAATTGTTTATCAGGCTTATGTACATATTTTACATAAGGATTAAATTCAAACTCTTTAACCTTAACCTTACTTTCCTTATCAATTTCAACAGATGTTTTTCCAATATTAAGAATACCACTCATTAAACCTTCAGGAAAAAGAACATCTTTATCTGAAATACGCCAATGATTCAATTTCAAATTCTCAAAACCCCATTCACCAGATAGCGACAATAACTCTTTATTTTTACGATCGACCTTATTTAAACGAAATGTCAACGCATCAAAACTTGCTCTTAAACCAAATTTTCGTCGTAACAATGGTAGCTCTACATCTTTTGCATCAGAAAACAACCGGAGATACATTTCCTTCCCATCAGGATTGACAGTGCCCTCTAGATTCCAGACGGCTTCATGATCATTCAACAGAAATTTTGTTTTAAGATCTCCTCCTGAGATTTCTGCCTCAGGAATTGAGATACGCTGTGAAGTGCTATCATCCTGATAGGATATTTCGAAATTCTGTAAATCCATATCCTTTGGAATTTTAAAGAATACGCTCTTTAGCATACGATCGGCCAGTTCTGCAAAATTAGTTTCAGCTTTATCATTAGCTGTGCTATCTCTATTTTTTTTCTTGAATAGGAAATCGTAATTACTTGTCGAATCTTTCTTAATCAAAGTGACCGCACTATTGTTCATTAAGATCTGACCTAATTTGACATCACCGAATAGTAATGGAAATATTCGAATAGATACAGTCAGATCCTGAATATGGGCCAATTGCTCTTTACCTTTAGGTTGCAAAATAATATTCTGAAACTGAACAGCTGATAGGCCTTTAAAAGAATAATATTGGATTTTAAGGTCCAAGTCATACTTGGTCGCAAGTTTTTCTTTTGCCTTGTTAATTGCAGACAACAAGATACCGTCTCTTTTTTGATATGCGAATACACCTCCTGCTACTATAAATATAGAAATAATTCCTAATACAATGTACAAGATTCGCATTTTCTTGGAGCGAAGAAGGGTCTTAAGATTATTGGACATATTATAACAACGTATCACACTCGATTTTGAATACTCAAATGTAAAAATTAAATCTTAATATCATTAAAAACATCTTTATGACAAGTTTTAATTTATCATTCAGTAAATTTGTAGTTTAATATACATGCATCCATATATCAGATGATAACCAAAGAACAAGTACTAGAAGCATTATCATATGTCGAAGAGCCAGATTTGAAAAAAGATTTGGTTACGCTCAATATGATTCAGAATATTGTGATTGAAGATCAAAAAGTATCTTTCGAAGTTGTTTTAACAACTCCAGCATGCCCACTTAAGGATCATATAGAACATGCTTGTCGCAATGCTATTGCGCATTTTATTGACAAGAATATTGCAGTAGATGTTCACATGACCTCACGTGTATTAGGTAAAGAAGGAAATCAACTTTTAGGAATTAAAAACATCATCCTTGTTTCTTCGGGAAAAGGTGGTGTGGGTAAATCGACTGTTGCTGCAAACCTAGCCTTATCATTACATGCTAAAGGTGCAAAAACAGGACTTTTAGATGCCGATATCTATGGCCCTTCCCTTCCAATTATGTTTGGCTTAGAAGGTGAAAAACCTCAATCTGTACAACATGAAGATGGTACTGTTAAAATACAGCCTATAGAAAAGTTTGGTATCAAATTGTTATCGATCGGATTTTTCACCGATCCAAATCAGCCTATTCCATGGAGAGGTCCAATGGCAACATCGGCTATCAAACAATTATTGAATGACACTGATTGGGGTGATTTAGATTATTTAGTGATCGATATGCCACCAGGAACCGGAGATATCCATATCACTGTTGCCCAAAACTATCCTATTGCAGGTGCAGTCATTGTAACGACACCACAGCATGTAGCACTAGCTGATGCTATTAAAGGTATGGGAATGTTTCTAATGGACTCTATCAATATCCCATTGCTGGGTATCGTGGAGAACATGGCGTACTTCACACCAGCAGAATTACCTGAAAACAAATATTACATATTTGGTAAAGGTGGAGGAACAAGGCTAGCAGAAGAATACAAAATACCTTTCTTAGGGGAGATTCCTTTATTAAAGGGGATTTCTGATGCCGGAGATAACGGTTTTCCAATCGCTATTGATGAAGAAGATCCAACAACCAAAGCATTTATAGCAATCGCTGAAAAAGTAGCACAACAGTTGTCTATTATACAAGCTGTTAGATAGCAACGTATATTGTATAAAAAGAAGAGGCCCTAATAAAAAATTAGGGCCTTTTCTTTTGTGTTGTAAATGACGATAAATTTATTCCATCATTAAATATGGAAGCTACTGCTTCGACATAGTATTATTTTAAGTTAAGGACAACCGGACAGTGATCAGAATGTACCGCCTGATTTAATATTGCAGCCGATTCGATTCGATCTGCTAAAGCAGTTGATACCATATTATAGTCAATACGCCAACCTAAATTTCTAGCACGTGCTCCTGCGCGATAACTCCACCAGCTGTAGTGATGCGGATCTGGATTTAAGTGACGGAAAGAGTCAATATACCCTGAGTTTATAAAATTTTCCATCCATTCCCTTTCCTCTGGTAAAAAACCTGAAGAGTTAGCATTTGATTTCGGATTGTGAATATCAATCGGACGGTGACAGATATTATAATCACCACATACAATTAAATTAGGCTTTTCCTGTAGTAACTGATTCGAATAATCCTGAAAATCTGCAAGAAACCGATACTTAAAATCTTGTCGGATATCTCCCGTGGTGCCTGAAGGAAAATAAGTACTCATGATGGACAAATCATCAAAATCTGCACGAATAATTCGTCCCTCAAAGTCATAATCCTCATGTCCACATCCATACTCAACATGTTTTGGTGTTATTCTAGTAAATATAGCGGTACCGCTATATCCTTTTTTCTGAGCAGGGTACCAATAATGTTCATAACCGAGCTGTTCCAGCAATGCTATTTCAGGAATTTGATCTGGAGTCGCTTTTATCTCCTGCAAACATATAACATCTGCATTTACTTCCTTTACCCAACCTAACCAATCTTTTTTTATGGCCGCTCGTAAACCATTGACGTTATAAGTAACTATTTTCACAGTAATCTTTTTTGAAGCTTAATAATTTTGAGAAGAAAATAAATCTGCAATCTTTGTAAAGAAACCGTTCTGAGGTTTTAAACCCTTTAATTCACGTTCCAAATTAATTGCTTCTCTTTTCGTTAATAATTTAACATACATACGCTCATCAGTTAAAGGACGATCATTTTTATCCGTTTTTACAGCGGCAATCGCGTCGATAACATCCGTTCCAGTGACCAGCTCTCCGAATACCGTATAATTTCCATCCAAATGCGGAGTACCACCCACGGTTGTATAAGTTGTGCGTTGTGCTTCAGTAAATTTTACGCCTTTCATTCGTAAAGTTTCTAAACTATCCAGACCTGCATTCGTAAATTTCTTGCCCTGTACGATGTAAAACTGTGACGCAGAGGACGCTTTTGCCGGATTATCGTCACGTGCGGCACCAAGAGCACCTTTTTTATGAAATAATCCCGATTGTATTTCTGAAGGAATTGTATAACTTGGGCCACCATCACCTAACAGTTGTCCTAATTTGGCATTTTTTGAATCAGGATCTCCACCTTGAATCATAAAATTCTGTATAACACGATGAAACAATAAACTGTCGAAATAGTTTTCTTTCACCAATTTTATAAAATTATCCCGATGCTTAGGTGTTTCATTATACAATTTTAAAACAACTACTCCTTTATCTGTTTGAATACGTACATATTTAAACGCAGGCTTTGCGGCAAATACTACGATCGATAAAGCACAAAAAAATAAACTTAAAACAATTCTTTTCATTACGTTTTATTAAATTACATTTAGCTCTTGAAAATAATCAATGATCAATGATTTTATGATCAACTCTTGTTCAAGCAATGTATAATTAGGAATAGGCTTAATCAATTCCCAATGTGGCCATCCTTGTTCGTCCAACCCCTTAAGCTCATAAAAGCCCATTGCACTAAAAAGTCGGCAATTAGCTATATGCATCAACTCTTCTTTTTCTCTTTTTGAAAAAGTCTGCGGTCCTTTCCCTAATTCCTGGACACCTATCAGAAATAAAAACACTTTTAAATCTGGTAGATCCATATCAAATGACTGTGCAATCTCATGTTGCAAAATCACCCATTTCTTATTTACTTCTGATGCATTCATATAAAGACAATCTTAGATATAAAGACAAACTTAGATAAATTGTAATTTATATACTAATATATAAATGTGAATATGAAACATAGTACATTCAGATTATCAATTTTACCTCAAGTAGATCTCAGCGCGAGATTAGCAAGATGTACCTATCTCCTGAAAATATGGGGTTCTAGACATTTCATGTTATTACTTCCACGCTTTGATTAATTCTTTACAACGAGCTTCGATCATCTTATAAACAGGTTCAAATAAGCTTTCATCAAAATAGGGATCTGGAACAATATCATTAACTAAAAATAAAGCAACTTTATCTTTTTCTTCTTTTGTTGATGCCTGTGCAACGACATCCTTATAATTTTGGTGATCCATTACCAAAATATGATCATAGATTTCAAATAAACGAGGATTAAAATGCATTGCCTTTTGTTGTGAAATATCTACTGCATATTTTTTAGCCACAGCGATAGATCTACGGTCTGGGCTTTGACCAATATGCCAGTCTCCTGTTCCAGCAGATTCAATTGTCCAATCTAAACCTTCTTCCTTTGCCATATGGCTCAGAATACCATGTGCCAATGGTGAGCGACAAATATTTCCTAAACAAACCATTAAAATTTTCATGCCTTAAAAATAATGATAATATTGCTATTATAAGTGGTATATATAAACTAAAAAAAGGTGATTCCGATTCCGAAACCACCTTTCCATAACCAACCTAAAATCTAATTAATATTCAATAGGAACATTAATAATAACAGTACTTCCACGCTCAGGAACTCCTTTTAAACTTACAATATTACGTTTTGTTTTACCTAATGCCGCTTCAATTTCGTCAACATTATTAACTGGAACCCCATTCACCTCTGTTATCACTAATCCTCTTTCTACTCCAAAGTATTCAAATACACCACCTTTATTTATTTGCGTCACTACAACACCTGAGTTAATTCCTAATTCTTTTTTCTTCTCACTAGAAGCAGGCATGAAGCTAGCACCTAACTTATTATAAATTTCGGTAGCACTTTTACTTGATTTATCACCAGCTGCAGCTTTATTAATTTCTTCGCCTTTTAAAGTTACCGTCACCTCTTTCTCTTTTCCATCGCGCTTAAACGTTAATTTAACTTTATCTCCAGGACGTAATCTACCGATTGTTTCTTGTAGAACTGGCGAAGAAGTAATCACTTTACCATTAATTTTCGTAATCAAATCTGCTTTCTGAATTCCTGCAGCTTCAGCAGCTCCACCTTTAACGATATCTTGAACATACAGACCATTCACATCTGTAAATCCTTTTTCTTTCGCTAACTCTGGTGTAATTTCAGTAAAGGTAATACCAATGTATCCACGCTTAACATTTCCAAACTCAATAAAATCGTCAACAATTTTTTTAACTAAATTAACTGGTATTGCAAAACCATATCCAGCATAAACCCCTGTTGGTGATGCTATTGCTGAATTAATACCGATTAACTCACCCTGTGCATTAACCAATGCTCCCCCGCTATTACCTCTATTAATAACGGCATCTGTCTGGATAAAAGACTCAATTGAAGAATTCACAGGAGGTTGGTCCTGATTGCCATATCCTCTTGGTTGTTGTTGACTTTCACCTAAGATCCCAATCTGACGACCTTTAGCACTCACTATACCTGCAGTTACTGTAGACTGTAATCCCAGTGGATATCCTACCGCTAAAACCCATTCTCCGATATTGACATTATCCGAGTTCCCTAGCTTCACGACAGGCAAACCTTTACCTGTCACTTTAAGAAGGGCCAAATCCGTATTTGGATCTCGACCTATTACTTTTGCTTCAAAGGAACGTTTATCTGTCAAGACAACCTCAATCTTATCGGCGTCCTCCACAACGTGATTATTTGTTACAATATAACCATCCTCTGTTATTATTACTCCCGAACCTGACGCTTGGACAGGTTGTGCCTGTCTCTGTTGACGACCACGGCCCTGCGGTGTTCCAAAAAACTCTTCAAACATGTCGAAAGGAGAACCCGATCCACCACCTTGAGGCGCTTGTCTCGTATATGTTGTTTTAATATGAACTACCCCCGGAGACACAATAGCAGCAGCTTGTGTAAAATCAGGATTTCCTGTTGAGGACATCACTCCAGTTGGATTGTTCGCAAAATATACTTTCTGTTTGTCTTCGATAGACATTCCTTCAAACTTTTTATTTTCAAAAAGCTTATAACCCCCAAGGGCTACGGCTCCACCGAAGACTGCTGTTAATAAAGTTAAACTTACTTTGTTCATAAACTATAGCTTCTAAATTTTTTATTAAATATGATATACTTCAAATTGATATTTATCCCGAAAATTTATTCTACATAAATATAACAGATACTTTTCAAATCTAGTACCATTTCAATATTCTCTGCAAATTAGACACGTTAAAAAATGTTAATTAAAGCCTATGAAAGACTATTTTAACAAAACTTAACTTTCCCTATGTTATCTGTAACAGAAAAGTTAATTTTGCTAGATACAATCACTCAAATGGAATCAAAAATTAAATTTTCAAAATACCAAGGCGCCGGCAATGACTTTATTCTAATTGATAATAGAAAGCTTCATTTCGACAGTAAGAATGAGGGTTTGATACAAAAGCTTTGTGACCGAAGATTTGGTATCGGTGCAGATGGCCTGATGTTATTGCAAGAAAAAGAAAACTTTGATTTTGAGATGATTTATTACAATTCGGATGGACGAGAAGGAACTATGTGTGGCAATGGGGGCCGGTGTATTGTTGCATTTGCTAGAGATCTCAAATTAATATCTGACAAAACTGACTTTTTGGCAGTAGATGGAAGTCATCATGCCAATTTAGAAAATAATTTGATTGACCTGCAGATGATTGATGTTCAAGAAATAAGCCGTGATGAAGAGGCATACGTGATCAATACAGGCTCCCCTCACTATATTAAGTTTATGCATAATCTGGTTGATTTAGATGTTTTCAAGGCAGGTTATGAGATTCGAAACAATGAGATCTACAAAACAGTGGGTATCAACGTCAATTTTATCGAAAAAGAAGTCGACTCCGGATATTTCTTACGTACATTTGAACGAGGTGTTGAAGATGAAACATTTGCTTGTGGCACCGGAGCAACTGCAGCAGCGATGACTATAGCTCTCCACGAAAATCTAAATGGACAAATAACAATACCTATCCGTGTATTAGGAGGTCAATTGTATATTTCCTTTCTTAAAGACGGAACTTCCTTTACAGAAGTTTACCTGAAGGGCCCTGCCACATTTGTTTTCGAAGGAATGATTTAATTCCCCATCTTTGACTGACCAAAAAATTTATTAAAAAGTCAAATATTACTTGATGAACATAAACAAAATCCACGTTTATGTTCATTGAGCATAAATTTATTAACAAATTTTAGCAACATCATATAGATTAATCTGTATATTAGAAACCTTTTTAGAGGTACGAATATATTAATGCAACAAACAAAGTTATCTTCATCACACCGAATTGTTTATTCAATCTGCGAACATCCTTACTTGGGCTATTTAATAGAACCACATGTGGTTAAGTTAAATCCAAATGGGACATATTCACTTCGATATCAACGCGTATTTAGCAATACAGTCAATGAATATGCGCAAGCGGTCGATGAATTGGATTATAAATTAATCCGATTATTAGATGAAATTGAGCAAACAAGCCTTATTAAAAAGTTCCATAAAAAAGCAATAAGACCCGTAGACTTTTTTTCAAAAGTATTTGATAAAAATCTGTATGAATTATTAAGAACAAAAATTGATCAGGTATTGTTACAATTCTTTGCCCTTGTTGGAGAGAAGCCTATATTCCTCATGAGCAAAGATGGTTATCCTGCAGATCAAAAACTATTGATTGCTCCTCAACCCGCTTCCGTACTTTTCCATTTTAGAAGAAATGAAGAGGAAACCCGCTATTTTCCAACGATTAAATATGAAGACCATCGTATGGAATTCATGTTTAAGAACGCACAAGTCATTGT
Source organism: Sphingobacterium sp. JUb56 (assembly GCF_014191365.1). Taxonomy (NCBI): domain Bacteria; kingdom Pseudomonadati; phylum Bacteroidota; class Sphingobacteriia; order Sphingobacteriales; family Sphingobacteriaceae; genus Sphingobacterium; species Sphingobacterium sp. JUb56. The sequence goes on from NZ_JACHWL010000002.1 coordinate 884,816, forward strand.
CAATGAACAAGCTTGGCTACTTTTAAACAATACCCTATTCCACTTCGACCAACAATTAGAGGGGAAAAAACTCAGCCCTTTTTTAAATAAAAGATTCATATCTGTATCCAGAAGTACCGAGAAAAAATATTTTGAAACTTTTGTTTGTAGCTTAATAGAGAAATATAATGTATATGCTGAAGGCTTTGAGATCAAAACCCATCAACATAATGCCAACCCAATATTAAAATTAATCTATCATGAGGAAGGTGATTCGCATGTTGAATTGCAGTTTCAATATGGGCCTTATATCTTTTCGTCTGGAAAAGACAATAAGGTCAATGTTCGTATGGAATATGATGAGGAAAATGATCTGTATACTTTCCATCGTATAAAAAGATCGATTATTTGGGAAGAAAATCAGGCAAAGATCATTACTGAGCTTGGTTTAGAAAAACTATATCCCCACTCTAATGATTTACTGCCAAAAGAAATACTTGGAAAACGGCCTTCTATTTTTGATTGGATAAGTCAAAATGATTTGGTATTGCGGGAAAAAGGGTTTGAAATCATTCAGGATGTAGCCGAAAAGAAATTCTTCATCGGCCAAACTTCCATTGATATATCCATCAATGAGGATAACGACTGGTTTGATATCAAAGCGATCGCAAAATTTGGTCCTTTTGAAATTCCTTTTATTCAATTGCGTCATCATATCCTTCATAACATTAAAGAATTTACTTTACCCAATGGAGAGATCGCGATGATACCTGAAGAGTGGTTTGCACAATACAATCACTTATTTCAATTCTCTAGGGATAAGAATGAATTAAAATTAAATAAAATTCATCTAGGCTTGCTGTATGAAATCAGTGAACATACAGAACTTACCTTTAGTCGAAAATTAAAAAAATTAGCTGATTTCGAAGAAATCGCTGATGCACCATTACCTAAAAATTTTCATGGTCAACTCCGACCTTATCAAAGGGCTGGCTACAATTGGTTCAATTTCTTACAGCAATATAAATTTGGAGGATGCTTGGCAGATGATATGGGTCTTGGTAAAACTATTCAAACATTAGCCCTACTGCAACATCAAAAAGAAATATTAATAGCAGACCATGCTGTCAAAACATCTTTACTAATATTGCCAACCTCATTAATTTACAATTGGCAAAATGAGGCTACTAAATTTGCTCCTGATCTTAAGATTTATCTGCATACGGGAAATAATAGATTAAAAGACCCACAGTTGCTTTCTCCGTATGATCTGGTCATTACTACATATGGTATCACTCGTATTGATGAGGAATTTTTAAATCAGTTTTACTTCAACTATATCATTCTTGATGAAAGTCAAAACATTAAAAATCCAACATCAAAATCATTTAAAGCGATCAAAAGTCTAAAAAGTCAACATAAATTAGCATTAAGCGGAACACCCGTAGAAAATTCAGTTTCTGATTTATGGACACAGATGCATTTTACAAATCCAGGCCTCTTGGGTAGTTATACTTATTTTCAAAAAGAATTTGTTCAACCAATCGAAAAGAAAAAGGATGAAGAAAAAGCAAAAAGACTTCAAACTATAGTTAAACCGTTCATTTTACGCAGAACTAAAGATCAAGTAGCAACGGAATTACCTCCAAAAACGGAACAGGTCCTTTACTGCGAAATGTCAGAGAAACAGCATGAACTGTATGAAAAGGTTAAATCGGAATATCGTAATGCCATTTTAGACAATCAGCTCGCAGGAAAAGCAAAATCAAATCAGATCGCATTATTACAAGGATTGATTAAATTGAGACAACTTGCCAACCACCCGAAAATGGTTGATCAGGAATACACAGGCAATTCGGGTAAATTCGATACTGTCATTGAAACACTTGAAAAAGTACTTCAAAATGGTAATAAAGTATTGATTTTCTCTCAATTCGTCAAGCAGTTGAATATTTTCAGAAGCTATTTTGACAAAAAAAGTATTAATTATGCCTACTTGGATGGAAGCACAAAAAATAGGGACGAAGCTGTTAGTCAATTTAGAGAAGATAAAGACACCAAGCTGTTTTTAATATCCATCAAAGCCGGCGGTGTAGGCCTAAACCTTATTGAAGCGGACTATGTATTTATTTTAGATCCATGGTGGAATCCTGCTGTGGAGCAACAAGCTGTTGATAGATCTCACCGTATTGGACAAACAAAAAATGTCTTTATATACAAATTCATCTCAAAAGATACTGTCGAAGAGAAAATACTTGCAATGCAAAACAGGAAGCGTTCCATTGCTCAAAGTTTAATTACCACTGAAGAAAGTTTTATCAAATCACTCTCTTCAGAAGATATTCATGAGCTACTGGGTTAGTTGCTCAAAAAAAGCCCCCCATACAACGCATGGGGGGCTTATCATATATATCAGTGCTCTTATTCAGCTGTAAAAGCTACTAAAGCTTTATTAACACGAGCTATTACTTCTTCTTGTCCTAATAATGAAACGATTTGGAACACATCTGGACCAAATTTACCTCCCACTAACATAATACGGAAAGGCATCATCAATTCACCCATTTTCATGCCTGACTCCTGAATAGCACCTTTAAAGTACGCTTCCAATGCTGAAGCATCCCAAGACTCAAATTCACCAAATTCGCTATTAACTTTCTGAAAGAAATCCGTTTTCTCAGCAGACCATTTAGGTTTAACAGCAGCTAGGTCATAATTTTCTGGTTGTACAAAGAAGAATGATGCTTGTTCCCAAAAATCCGAAACAAAAGTCAAACGCTCTTTCACTGCACTTAAAACTTCAGTAACAAAATGATCGTCTACCTTTTGCACGTTATGCAATGTTAACAGGGCTTTAATCTGTGGCAATAAATCCTCGTTAGACGATTTTTTGATCCACTCATGGTTGAACCATTTCGCCTTTTCAAAATCAAATTTTGCTCCAGCTTTACTAATACGCTCTACCGAGAATTTTGCGATCAATTCATCTAAAGAAAACAATTCTTGTTCTGTGCCATCATTCCATCCCAGTACACCTAACATATTGACAAATGCTTCCGGCAAAAATCCCATTTCACGGAATCCCTGCGTTACAGTCTCTGATTGCGCATCTTTCCAATTCATAGCATACACAGGAAAACCTAATCGGTCACCATCACGCTTACTCAATTTACCATTACCATCGGGCTTCAATATTAATGGTAAATGTGCCCATTTTGGCATTTCATCATTCCATCCTAAATATTCCCATAATAAAACATGTACAGGAGCAGAAGGTAACCATTCTTCCCCTCGGAAAACGTGAGAAATCTCCATTGCTTTGTCATCGACGACAACAGCTAAGTGATAAGTAGGCATTCCATCAGCTTTTAACAAAACCTTATCATCAATAAGATTAGTATCAAAACTTACTTGTCCACGAATCATATCATTAAAAGAAACGGTTTCATCTGTTGGTACTTTGATACGAACCGTATGGGGTGTACCTGCGGCTAATAGTTCTGCTGTTTCTTCTTGTGATAAACTTAATGAATTTCTAAGTTTCAATCTATTTTCATGGCTGTAACGGAAATTCGGTTGTTCTTTTCGTTGTTCATCCAATTCAGCCGAAGTATCAAATGCATAATAAGCATATCCCTTTTCTATCAATTGTTCCGCAAATTTGCGATAAGAAGGTTTTCTTTCACTTTGACGATAGGGGCCAAAATCGCCACCTTTAAGAGGGCTTTCATCTGGTGTTAAGCCACACCAAGCTAAACATTCATTAATATATTCTTCTGCACCAGCAACAAATCGTGTCTGATCCGTATCTTCAACACGCAAAATAAAATCTCCTTGATGTTTACGCGCGTACAAATAATTAAATAAAGCTGTACGAACTCCTCCAAGGTGCAATCCACCTGTAGGACTTGGTGCAAAACGCACTCTTACTTTTCTTTCAGAACTCATGACACAAAATTACCACAAAATTTTCATTTCAATGAAACTATAGCACTGATAACCACAATAAAATAATAAAACAGGGAGTTTATGAATAGATAAATGTTGCCGATAAAGGTAAATTTCATTTAATTACTTAATTTGCGGCAACAAGATTCCTGATCACTTATATGAATCCGTATCAATACAACCAACAACGTTGGAAATTTTTCTTGCTTATTTTCGCGGCCATCATCGCGGCAGCTTCGCTTTTGTACACAAATTACCTTGTTCGAAATTTATCAAAGGTAGAGCGAACAAAAGCAGAAGTATGGGCAATGAGTACAAAAAGTATTATGACCATGCCAGATGTTGACGATGAATTTATAACGTTCGTCTACTCGGTAAGAGATAGTCTAGCAGTTCCTGCAATCATTACTGATGAAAAGGATAATATTGTATTCTGGAGGGATTTAGATTCGACCAAAACAAACATTAAAACAACAGCAAAAGATAGCTCGAACCATCATTTGGATTACGATCCACATTACTTTGAGAAGCAACTCAATTTCATGAAGAAAAGCCATGCTCCTATTATTTTAAATTTAGACAATGGAGCAAAATGGATGGTATATTACAAAGACTCCTGGTTTCTACAACAACTTCGTGTGTTTCCTTATATTCAGTTATCATTAATCGCTATCTTTCTAATTATTGGATATACCGTCTTTAATTCTATTCGAAAATCAGAACAGAATTTAGTCTGGGTAGGTTTGACTAAGGAAGCTGCTCATCAGCTCGGCACACCGATTTCTTCATTAATGGGCTGGGTTGAGCTTATTAAATTAAAGTTCGATGCAGAAGATGACGAAACTTTAAATGAGATGGAAAATGACATTAAACGTTTAGAAATCGTCGCCGATCGCTTTTCCAAAATTGGTTCAACACCTGTTCTTCACAATGCGAATGTTTATGAGGTGATAGCCGCTTACATTCGTTACTTCAAAGTAAGAACAAGTGACAAGATTCTCTTCGAGCTCACGGGTGACAAACATGTTGAAGCGAAACTAAACATTCCCTTATTTGATTGGATTATTGAGAATCTTCTGAAAAATGCCGTTAACGCAATTGCATCAGAAGGAAAGATAACTGTTAAAATATCTGAAAATATTGCGAAAGAGGAAATTTTTATAGACATTAGTGATACAGGTAAAGGAATTCCCAGATCAAATTTTGAAACGGTATTTCAACCAGGTTTCACCACGCGCAAACGAGGGTGGGGATTGGGACTGAGTTTAACCAAAAGAATGGTACATTATCATCAAGGCCACATTTTTGTCAAAGACTCGGAAATAGGAAAAGGAACAACATTTAGAATAATATTAAAAAGTAATCTAACATATGAACCCACTGAAATCTGATGAATACCCAGCGGTGTATTCCACGTACATTGAGACCGTTGTCGGCGATGTCATGGAAGTACTGGAAGAACAAATTTTATCCTTTCCAGCGTTCCTAGATACCATACCTGAAGAAAAAGGCGATTACCGTTATGCAGAAGATAAATGGTCTATTAAAGAGGTAATAGGGCATATTTTGGATAATGAACGTATTATGGCTTACCGTGCCCTACGCTTCTCTCGAAATGATATGAAAGAACTTTTGGGGTATGATCAAGAATACTTTATCCAAAACTCAAGATATAGCGAACGTACATTAGCCTCTCTAAGTAAAGAGTTTGTACATCTTAGAAAAGCAAATATGTTTCTTTTCGAAAACTTCAATGAGGCAGAATTAGAGAGAAAAGGAATGGCGTCAGAAAGACTCACAAGTGTAAAAGCTTTATTATATGTGATTGCCGGACACCTAAATCATCACCGCATAATTATTCAAGAGCGTTATTTCAACTCAAACAATGTCCATGATTTGGTTTCAGAATTACAGCATTGAGCAGATAAACGGTATCCTCTCTCAATATATGACCGGTCTGCTCGAAATTAAAGCGACGGCAATCGATAGTCATTCCATTACTGCAACGATGCCCGTGAATGACAAAACAAGACAGCCATTTGGAATCCTGCATGGCGGAGCATCTGTTGTACTAGCCGAATCAATAGGAAGCATCGCATCCAATCTGATTATTGATCCAGATATTTATAAAGGCGTGGGATTGGAGATTAATGCTAATCATTTGAGACCGGTTGCTACAGGATTAGTAACCGCAGTTTGTACAGCTGTACACATTGGCAAACAAACTCATATTTGGGATGTACGAATTGCAGATGAATCGGGTAACTTAAACTGTATTTCCAGATTGACAGTCGCTATTATACCAAAATAAAATTATTTTAAAACATTTGTTCTTATTACTTGTCTTAAATATAAATGAAGCCAACTGGATTGGTTTACAAATACGGTTTTTACAAGAAAGGAGTATTATACTAGGTATAATGCTCCTTTTTTCTAATGAAAATATTACTAAATAATCTCAAAAACCACTTCTTTTTATTTCCTATATTGAATTTATTTAATTAGTCTTGTAATGGAAAGCATGATTTTTTATTATAAACCAATATCAATCGATTGTGTAAGCACATCTTGAATAGAGACACTATAAAAATCATTATTTTCTAATTTTATAATCTAAAAAACAATTAATTGATACTAAAAAAATGAATTCTCAACCAAATTCAGGAAAAACAGCATTTCGCCCCATGGCTATGTGTTGTGCCTTATTCTTCATTTTAGGATTTGTCACTTGGGCAAATGGAACACTTATCCCATTCTTAAAGATTGCCTGTAATTTAGAAACAGATTTACAAGCCTTTTTTGTAACATTTGCTTCTTACATCGCTTACTTCTTTTTAGCAATCCCAAGTTCTTGGATTTTGAAAAAAATTGGTTTTAAAAATGGATTAGTTCTCAGCTTAATTTTACTTGGAGTTGGTTCTTTAATTTTCATTCCTGCTGCAGATGGTAGAAGCTATATTCTTTTCTTAACAGGAATTTTTGTTCAAGGTTCTGCAATGGCATTACTACAAACTGCTGTTAACCCATATTTAAGTATCATAGGCCCTATTGACAGTGCTGCACAAAGAATATCTATTGCTGGCTTTTTCAATAAATCTGCAGGTATTATTGTTCCATTAATATTTGGTACATTATTCTTAAAAGATTCTTCTGCTATAACAGCCAAATTGGATGCCGCAGTAGATATGGAAGCTAAAAATGCCATTCTAGATTCTTTATTACAACGTGTACATACACCATACATTACATTAGCTGTTATCTTTGTTTTATTTGCGATCGTTATTAAAATAACACATTTACCTGAGGTGGATGTAAATGCAGAAGAAGAACATACTGATAAGAATGGGGCAGTTATTCTTAAAGAGAAAAAAACAAGTGTATTCCAATTCCCACACCTATTCTTAGGCTCTTTAGCTATCTTTTTCTGTGTTGCTGTAGAAGTAATGGCTGGAGATATTATTGGTGTTTATGCAAGAGAATTAAATATCCATGGTGCATTAGTTACCTATGCGACAACATTCACATTAGGATGTATGCTTTTAGGTTACATTGTTGGTATTATTGCAATACCAAAATTTGTTTCTCAACAATTAGCATTACGAGTTTGTACTATTGTTGGTATTTTATTCACTGTTATTTCTGTATTTACAACTGGAATCACTTCATTCATTTTCGTTGCCCTTTTAGGTATTGCCAATTCTTTAATGTGGCCTGCTATTTTCCCACTAGGTATTAAAGGTCTAGGCCGTTTTACTAAAACAGGATCAGCCATCATGATTATGGGTATTGCCGGAGGAGCTATTTGGCCTCTAATTTATGGTTACTTAAAAGATAATTTACATGTTGACTTTCAACATGCATTTCTTTATGCTATGGTTCCTGCTTATCTGTATATCTTATACTTCGCAACAAAGGGCCACAGAGTCGGACAGAAATAAAAAATACTAATTACAATCAAATAGCGATTATTTTTAAGAAATAATCGCTATTTTCTTATCCACCTAAATATGAAAAAATCGTTTTATTGTTTACTATTTGGTCTATTCGTTTATGCACAACAGGGCTATTCCCAGAGAATAAATGAACTGAAAGATCCAAAAGCCCCTCAAACAACTGAAAAATGGAACAGTCTAAAAGAGAATAATAACTTGTCTTTTAGCACAGCTGATTATAGTTATTCCAAAACAAACCCACCCACCCTAGAAACACTAAGTAAATCATGGATTACAAAAGCTTGGAGAGGTGAGAAAGTACATACACAATTAGTCTTTTGGAGTAACCAAAATCACGATAAAATTGAAGTGAGTTCTTCACCGTTAAAAAATAGCAAAGGGCAGGAAATCGGAACAAAAGATATTACTACTGGGTATATTTCTTATGTAATGACAGACCTTCCTGGAGATTTAAAAAATGGTTGCGGTATCAGTAAAATACTAGATTCCGCTTTAGTTGCAGACCGTATCACCAATCAATCAAGTTTTGAATATGATAAAAATACCACGAGACCCCTCTGGTTAAGTATTCAAGTTCCTCGTGATGCAGCTCCTGGAATCTATAAAGGATCACTTACACTAAAAGGTACAAATTATAACACCACTATTCCTTATACAGTAGAGGTATTATCACATATACTTCCTAAAGCAAAAGATTGGGCTTATCATTTAGATCTATGGCAAAACCCTTACTCTATTGCTCGGCATCATAACGTCGAGCTATGGTCTCCTGCACACTTCAGTGTCATGAAACCATATTATGAAAGGTTACGCGATGCTGGTCAGAAAAATATCACTGCAAGTATCATCAACGATCCTTGGAATGGTCAAACGTATGATAAATACCAAGCTATGATCAAATGGACTAAAAAGAAGGACGGTTCTTGGTCATATGATTACAGTATTTTTGATAAATGGGTAAGTTTCATGCGTGAAATTGGAATTTCAGAATATATCAATTGTTATAGCATGATTCCATGGAATATGAATTTCCAATATTTTGATGAAAACACCGGAAAATATGAAATTTTAAAAATAAAAACTGATGATCCAAAATATAGAGCACATTGGTTACCTCTTTTAAAAGATTTCGCAAAACACCTTAAACAAAAAGGATACTTCGAATGGACAACCATTGCCATGGATGAAAGACCCCAGGAAGATATGAAACGTGCTATTGCTATTATCAAAGAAGCTGATCCCCAATTCAAATCATCTCTTGCCGGTGGATATCATCCACAAATTTCGAATGAATTTGCAGATTATAGTATTACTCTAGGAGAAGATATGGCTCCAGATGTATTAAAAGCCCGTCAGGAAAAAGGTTACAAAACCACTGTTTACACTTGCTGTTCAGAAATATTCCCGAACACTTTTACTAATTCTGGATATCAAGAAGCAACCTGGTTAGCGTGGCACAGTGTTCAAAGAGGTTTTGATGGTTATTTAAGATGGGCATTTGACTGCTGGAATTCAAATCCTAATCAAGATACACGTTATGGAACGTGGTTAGGTGGCGATACCTATTTTGTTTATCCTGATAATATGACTTCTATTCGTTTCGAAAAATTAATTGAAGGGATTCAGGATGCTGAAAAAATAAGAATCTTGAAAAAAGAGTTAAAAGCATCTCAATTACAGAAATTAAATAATGCCATTGCTGGATTCACAAATAAAAACATCAATCAAAAAGCAATACCAAACCAAGTGAAAGAAGCACAAAAATTATTAAACAGTTTATAAAAATATAGAATATAAGAGCCGATAAATATGATTTACCGGCTCTTATTATTAATAATCAAAATTCTTTATTCTGATTTTTTACGAGTAAATTAGGAAAAATTAAACGTTTCCAAAATGAAAAAATCTATTTTAACACTGTGCGCCGCGACGGTACTCACATTTAGTATCTCTACAACTTCTTTTGCTCAAGTAAAATTGCCGCAAGCAAGTAGTACGACTTCGATTACTCAAGGTTTAGGGATTAAAAACATAGCGCTTACATACCAAAGACCGAACATAAACGGTCGTGTTATCTTTGGTAATTTAGTTCCTTACAATGAAGTTTGGAGAACAGGTGCTAATAACCTTCCTATTATTAAATTTGAAGAAGAAGTTACAATAGAAGGAAATAGGGTTCCTGCAGGAACATATGGTATTTTAACTATCCCAACTAAAGGTGACTGGACAATCATATTAACAAAAAACAGTAATCAGTGGGGAGCCTATACCTACGATAAGAAAGATGATTTAGTTCGTTTTAATGTAAAATCCACAAAACTTTCTAATAAGGTAGAAACTTTTACCATGCAATTTGAAAATGTAACAACTAATTCGGCTACACTATCATTAGCTTGGGAAAACACATACACGAAATTTACAATTAAAACCGATCAAACGAAGGAGATTTTAGCTAATATTGATCAAGCAATGAAAGGTGATAAAAAACCTTATCTACAGGCTGCACAATTTTATCTAAGTAATAATTTAGATCTTAATAAAGCATTAACATGGGCAAATGAGGCTGAAAAAGAAAATCCTGATGCACCATATGTTCGTTATTGGAAAGCTAAAATTCAATTAAAATCTGGCGATAAAAAAGGTGCAATTGCAACAGCTCAAAAAGGAGTAGAAATTGCACAAAAAGGGAATAATGCTGAGTACGTTAAATTAAATAACCAGGTGATCCAAGAAGCTGGTAAATAATAATATTATGCTATAAAAAACGCCACTTCGAAAAAAGTGGCGTTTTTTTATAATTCTTCTTTCAGCAATTCTGCGAGTTCCTCATGTGTAATATTCATATTGACATTGCCATCTTTTGCAAAAGATATTTCACCCGTTTCCTCTGATACAATAACAGCGACAGCATCAGATACCTCTGTCACCCCAATCGCGGCACGATGTCGTAAGCCAAATTGCAAAGGCAGATCTTCGCTATCTGATAAAGGTAAAATACAAGAAGCTGACATAATTTTAAAATCAACAACAACTACAGCTCCATCATGTAGGGGGCTATTTTTATTAAAAATACTTTCAATGAGGCGCTTTGAAATATGTGCATCAATGTACTCGCCGCTGCTTTGATAATATTCTTCATCAAAATATTTAGAAAAAACCAATAGCGCACCCGTACGGGATTTTGACATGCTGCGACATGCTTCTATAATGGGTCTCATGTGTTCAGAATTATCTTTTGCAACGGTTCGTTTACTAACTAGGAAAGACCATAAGATCTTCTTTCGCTTCATCGAAATGTTTTTCCCTATATGTAACAGGAAACGCCGGATCTCCTGTTGAAATACAACAATCAAGGCAATAGAACCAACAGAGATAAAGCCCCCAAATATTTCCGTCAGCAAGCGCATATGCATCTGCTTAACAATTATATATATTCCGTAAAATAATGCGACACCAATTAATATATTAACAGCAATGGTCCCGCGTATCAAACTATACACATAGTAAATAATAATCGCTACTAAAATAATATCGATAACATCGAGCAACCGGAAACCTCTAAAAAGGCTGTAATCAAATCCTTCCATATAGATGCAAGTTAAAAAAAATCAATTTAAGAATCTGTTCTTTATCAAGCAAATTGTTGCTAATATGAGTAAGCATGCAAATTGTTTTGTATTTTTACTTAAAAGATTGAAATCAACATGACTGCATTATCTGTAAACATCAATAAAATTGCTACCCTACGTAATTCTCGTGGCGGAAATAATCCAAATGTACTAGCAGCTGCTCTAGCCTGTGAACGTTTTGGTGCAAATGGAATTACTGTACATCCAAGACCTGACGAACGCCACATCCGTTATGCAGATGTTTTTGACTTAAAAGCCAATATTCAAACAGAATTAAATATTGAAGGTAATTGTCAAGAACAAAAATTTATAGATCTTGTTTTGGCGAACAAACCTGCTCAGGTAACATTAGTTCCTGATGCAGAGGGACAGATTACTTCGAATCATGGTTGGGATACTATTAAAAATAAGGCATATCTGACTGATATGTGCAAACTATTTAAAGATCAAGGTATTCGAGTTTCTATTTTTGTGGATCCAGATGAAGATATGGTTGAGGCAGCAGCAGAAACGGGTACTGACCGAATTGAGCTTTATACAGAGTCATATGCACAAGCATTCTTAGATGAAAGAGATGAAGCGATCAAACCTTATTTTCATGCCGCATTAAAAGCGAGAGAGGTAGGATTAGGCATTAATGCTGGTCATGATTTAGATTTAAATAACCTAACTTACTTTAACGAACATATTCCGGGATTGTTAGAAGTAAGCATAGGACATGCTCTAATTGCTGATGCCCTGTACTTAGGCTTAGAAGAAACGATAAAAAGATACTTAAACGCACTTAAATAAAACAAAAGAGGCTTTACAAATGTAAAGCCTCTTTTGCTGTTATGTTTATTCTATTCCTTTGAATATTCTATTCCATCTTATTTTCGATAGTCCCGATCCCAATTCATCAAGACTTAACCAGGTAAATAATGCTTTACCCACTATATGATCTTCCGGCACGAAACCCCATCCTCTAGAATCTAATGAATTGTGTCTATTATCACCCATCATCCAGTAATAATTCATTTTGAAAGTATAAGAATTAGCTTTTACACCATTAATATAAATACCATCAGACTTATTTTCTAATTTATTACCTTCATAAACAGTGATTGCACGTTCATATAGTGGCATTGTTGCACTATCTAATTGAACTGTCCATCCTTTACTCGGAACTTTAATAGGACCAAAATTGTCAAAATTCCAGTTCAGAGATGCAACATGAGGAAAAGTTCCATCTTCATTTTCTCCTGCTTTACGAATATTGGGAACAACTTCCTTTACATTTATCCAACCTTTGACCATTGCAGCCTCATCTGCTGTCATAAAAACTTGATAAATGTTAGGTTGTCCGGTATCAGACATTTCTAATCGTTTTTCTTTCATCACACGCAGATCCAAACCAGATTGATCCGTTACTACAATATAATCTAATTGTCCTTCTGGCGGATTAAAACCAGGCTTACCATTTACAAAAAATACTGCATTTGCCATTGAAACTTCATCTCCAGGCATCCCTACACAACGCTTGATGTAGTTCTCACGTTTATCAACCGGTCTGTTGTAAGGAGCATCGGCTTCCATAGGATAATTGAATACTACGACATCATTTCTTTTGATATCCTGAAAACCAGGTAAACGTTTATAAGGAAGTTCGATCAGTTCGGAATAAGCTTTTCCGCCTGTTAGCGGCATCGTATGATGCGCAAAAGGAAATGCCAAAGGTGTCATTGGAATACGAGGCCCATAATTCAACTTACTCACGAACAAGAAATCACCGACTAACAATGTTCGCTCCATGGATCCAGTTGGAATCATATACGCTTCAATCAAAAAACCACGAATTAAAGATGCTGCAACTGTTGCAAAAACAATCGCATCTGCCCATTCGCGGGCCATTGATTTTTTATAAAAATATTTCTTTTTAAATTCCTCTGAATTAGGGCTTCCTAAATACTTTACTAGAGGATCGTTTCCCCAAAGAGGCAATACAATAAAAGGAGCTAAAACTGCTGCCGTATTTTCCCAGAACCTTCTTTTCCCAAATGCCTTTATAAGGTCCAAATACAATCCATAGAAAATAAAAATATTTACGATTGGGACTAGCAAAAGAACAACAATCCATTTTGCACGACCTGTCAATTGAGCCATCACATATTCCCGATAAAAAGGAACTAATGCTTCCCATCCCGGTCTTCCTGCCTTAACAAATAATTTCCAAAGCCCATAATGAGCAACTACTGTTAAGACCGCAAAAATAATATACCACATAAGCTTCTTAAAATTTTATTGTTTAATAATCTAATATTTCAATTAGTATAATAGACTATGGATTCGTTACAGAATCCTTATTTTTTAACGCAAAATCGGCAACTCAGTTACCGATTAAAATCAAACATTTCTGTCACCTGATAGAATCCTTGCTTTCCAAATAACCATTCAGCAGCAATTACTGAACCTAAAGCAAAACCATCACGACTGTGTGCTGTATGCTTAAATTCAATTTGATCCACTTCAGAACTATATACAACAGTATGAGTTCCTGGAACTTCTTCAATACGATGACTCTCTATTAGCAATTGATCTGCTTTCGGAATAACCTCCTCTTCTCCATCGCCAACGACAGAATTAACCCAGGAAGTTTTAGTGTCGCTATTGTTCAGGATACCCTCCGCTATTGTAATAGCAGTTCCACTTGGTGCGTCCAATTTGTGGATATGATGAATTTCCTCAACCTGTACATCGTAAGCTTTATAAGGCTGAATTGCTTTCGCCAACATCTTATTGATATGAAAAAAGATATTTACACCGATCGAAAAATTAGAACCATATAAGATAGATCCATCCACAGAGAGACATTTCTCCTTGATTGTATCAAGATGCTCGTACCAGCCTGTTGTACCCATTACAATCGGAAGATTTGCTTCTAAGCAAAGTTCCATATTAGCTATCGCTGCCTGTGGAACACCAAAGTCAATTGCAACATCTGCATCAACCAATTCATCCACTGTAATAAGATTACGATTTTCGCTGTTGACGATCAAATGAATTTCATGCCCCCTCTTTTGAGCAAATTTTTCTATGATTTGGCCCATTTTTCCGTAGCCGAATAATACTATTTTCATATCTATTTTAGATCATATTTAAATAAAGAAGACCAAATAAATCTATGCGACAACGCACAAATACAGCTTTAAGTTATATAATTTTTATTTTATTTTCATGGATAATTTCAGTCCCATAGTTGGAACGGCATTAAATGCAAGATTGTTTGATGGGCCCTGAAGTACAGTTGGTCTAATGGTAAATGCGACCTTTTCAGAACTTACACTCCATCGATTCTTGAGCATTGAGTCCACATAAGCTTCGACCACATTCAACCCGTATAACCCCACAGTTAAAAGCACCATAAGATCACGATTACGACGTGCATAGTCCTTTGCACTGATAAGCCCTTGCTCTGAAGCATTAGCATACGCTGGATTATCTATTTTACCATTGTTATCATAGCGAAAATCTAGCTCTTTAAGAAGTTCTTTGTAGTAACGGTTATTAAAGTCAAACACAAGTACCGTGGTTGCAAATCCCCCATAAATTACAGGAACCTTGATCCACCATAATCCCTTATTGGTATATTGACCCCATCCTGGCAAAACTAAAGATCGCTTCCATGCGGTAACGGTTTTGGCTTCAATAGCAAGACGTGTTGAATCTTTAAAGATTTTGGGTGTTTTTGCTTCTTCTTCAGCCTTCTCTCTTTTTTTTCGTTCCCTACGGCTCTCTTTTTTTGTTGTATCCTGCACTGCCGATACTTTTTTCGTTGAATCTGTTGCAGTAACTGTTTTTAAAGCAACTTTATCTTTTGTATCAACTTTCTGTGCCTGCGCAGCAAAAAAGATAAATATAGAACAGAATAAACTGATTATTTTATACATCTTACCAGTCTAATAATTCCAGAATACGGCTCAGATCATCTTCAGACTCAAAAGGAATTTCGATCGCACCTTTTCCTTTTGCACTTTTTAAATTTAACTTAACCTGAGATGAAAATTTAGATGCCAGATCATCTTCAATCTTTTGAAACTGAAATGATTTAGGTACATTCTTATCTTTTTGTGCTTTCTTTTTATTGCCATTTTGAATCTCCCGCACCAATTCTTCTGCCTTGCGAACAGACAATCCCAAGTCAACGATCAATTTAAAGATATATAATTGTTTATCTACCTCTCCTACATTAATTAGCGCACGTGCATGTCCCATCGTTAACTCTCCATCACGGATCGCTGCTTGAATAACAGGAGGCAATTTCAATAAGCGTAAATAATTGGTTACGGTAGAACGGTTTTTACTTACACGTTCTCCCAATTCTTCTTGCTTCAAATTACACTCTTCAATCATCCGTTGAAAACTTAATGCTACTTCAATCGCATTTAGATTTTCACGTTGAATGTTTTCAATCAGTGCCATTTCCAACATCTGTTGGTCATTCGCTGTCCGAATATATGCCGGAATTTCGGTAATACCAGCTAATTTTGATGCACGGTATCTGCGTTCTCCAGAAATCAACTGGTAGGCATTCTCACCAATTTTTCTAACAGTAATAGGTTGAATTAAACCTTGCAATAAGATCGATTCAGACAGTTCCTGTAGCGCTTGTGGATCAAAATCAGTACGGGGTTGAAATGGATTCATTTCTATCGTATCCACATTAACTGTACTAATATTGCCAGATTCTTTTGATTTTGTAGCAGATTCTACCCGGGATGTTTCTACCTCCGAATTTCTTTCAGGGATATCGGCACTATCGTTTAATAAGGCACCTAATCCTCTTCCTAGACCTGTTTTTCGCTGTTGTGCTGCCATATTATATTGTAACTGTTGAATCTAATTCTTTTAGATGTCCGTTCTTATGTAAAATTTCTCTGGCCAAATTTAAATAGTTAATTGCACCTTTACAGGATGCATCGTGCATAATCACAGAAATACCAAAACTTGGCGCCTCACTTAATCGTGTATTTCGCTGGATAATCGTTTCAAATACCAAATCAGTAAAATGTGTCTTAACTTCCTCTACAACTTGATTAGACAAACGTAATCGCACATCGTACATGGTCAATAAAATACCTTCTATTTCCAAACTAGTATTTAAACGTGTCTGAACAATTTTAATTGTATTCAGCAACTTGCCTAACCCTTCTAATGCAAAATATTCACATTGAACGGGAATTACGACTGAGTTTGAAGCTGATAAAGCATTGATCGTAATCAAACCTAATGATGGAGAGCAGTCAATAATGATAAAGTCGTAATCATCCTTTACTTGATCTAAGATTTTTTTCATCTTATATTCGCGCTCGTGCATATTAATCATTTCGATCTCAGCACCTACCAGATCAATATGAGCTGGTAGTAAGTCCAAGTTAGGAGTTTCAGTAGCTTGAATAGCATCACGTGGATCTAGATCATTTACCAGACACTCATATATACTTTCTTTAATGGTTCTTGGATCAAATCCAATTCCAGAAGTAGAGTTTGCTTGTGGATCAGCGTCAACCAATAAGGTTTTATATTCTAAAACAGCTAAACTAGCTGCCAGATTGATTGATGTTGTTGTCTTACCAACACCACCCTTTTGATTTGCAATTGATATAATTTTACCCATTTCGAATGAAATTCTTTCTTTATAAAATGTCATTTTGTTCCCCTAAAGTCACAAAAAAGGATTATTCTGTTCATTCATAAATTCTTCCCTGCAAAAAAACACTTAAATCATGCATATTTCTTACTTTTGAAAGTATCTAAAGGAATAGATCCTCAAGATGCTAAGATACAAAAAATCAGGATATACATCCACTTTGTTCCTTGGGTTTTTATAAGTTACAACTAGACAATGATTTTAATAATTTCGGGAACGAATCGCCCCAAAAGTAAGACGCTAAAAGTTGCACAATACTATCAAGATTACATACAAAAAAGCGGTGAAAGCTGTCAAATACTACCTTTAACAGAACTTCCTGCAGATATTATCGTCTCAGATTTATATGGTCAACGAAGTGACCAGTTTAAAAAAATACAACAGCTGGTATCTGAAGCCGATAAATTTATTTTTATCACACCAGAGTATAATGGCAGTATACCTGGCGTACTCAAGGTCTTCATTGACGCCTGTACTTTCCCAATTAGCTTCTGCCATAAAAAAGCGGCTCTTGTTGGTATTTCATCGGGACGCTATGGTAATTTAAGAGGGATAGATCATCTAACCGGAATATGTAATTACTTACGTATGCATGTTTTACCATTAAAAATTTTTTTACCTCATATTCAAAATGAAATAAGCGAAGAAAATACATTTGTGCATATTGAAACAAGGAATGCCATTCATGAACAAATAGATGAACTTATTCATTTTTAAAATTTACAAAACACAAGAGCCAATGCTTACAAGCATTGGCTCTTGTGCTTTAATTCAATAAAAGCGCAAATATTTGTATTTTGCCCAAAACTAAATCATATGAAATTAAAAATTACATACCTCCTATTATCCATTGGCTTTCTATGGTCTTGCAAACAAACTACAGAACATAATACGCTAAGTGCAATCGAAAAAGAAGAGGGTTGGCAACTTCTCTTTAACGGAAAAGATATTAACAATTGGCATATTTACAACCAAGGGAATCAACCCTCTAAATGGGTGGTAAAAGATGATGCTATACTTTGCGACCCCACTGTTAAAACTGGTGTATTTGGAGATTTAGTTTCGAATGAAACTTTTCAAGACTTTGACTTAAAATTTGATTGGAAAGTTGCCAAAGGTGGCAATAGCGGCGTATTTATAGATGTTCAAGAGGATCCAAAATAT
The DNA here is from genome assembly GCF_014191365.1 of Sphingobacterium sp. JUb56. Taxonomy (NCBI): domain Bacteria; kingdom Pseudomonadati; phylum Bacteroidota; class Sphingobacteriia; order Sphingobacteriales; family Sphingobacteriaceae; genus Sphingobacterium; species Sphingobacterium sp. JUb56. The sequence goes on from NZ_JACHWL010000002.1 coordinate 903,175, forward strand.
GACGCTACATTTGTTACAGGACTTGAAATGCAACTTTTAGATAATGCCAATGCGGAACCGCGGCATCAAACAGATTCAACACATTGGGCTGGATCGTTATACGCAATAAAGGGCATAGGATCCAATTCAAAACCTAATCCCTACAACGAATGGAATCAATCTAGAATTGTACAGAACAAGGGAAAAGTAAGCTTTTGGTTAAATGGGAAGTTAACATTCGAAAACGAAACCAACACCCAGGAATGGAAAGATCTTGTCGCTGGTACCAATATGAAGAACTATCCAGATTTCGGTAAATTCCAAAAAGGAAAAATTGCCTTACAAAACCATACTGATGAAGTTTCTTTTCGTAACATCAAAATTAAACTATTGTAAAAAAGAAGAGCAGGAAATCCTGCTCTTCTTTTTTACAATAGTTTAATACCCGAATAACTCTTGCAATGTTAATTTCTTAACTTCTCCAAGTTTTTGCAGATCCTCCATTTTTATATTTTCATCTTTTGCAACAATACAATAAACATAAGGTTTACGACTCATTTCTTTATTATGAAAAGTTTTCAGATCTGTAAAACTTAATTTTGGCGCTTGCTCATAGATATCTTTACGAATATCTGCCGTAAGTCCCAAACGCTGTGCACTTAGATAATTTGATAAAATATTTGCGTTCGTAATGCGGTCACTAGCCAATGATTTTACTAAACTAACTTTAGCGATATCCAAAGCTTTTGGAGCATCAGGTAAATCATTTAATAGTTCATTCATACCGACAACAGCTTCATTAAATTTATCGGCCTGTGTACCGACATATGCGCCTACCGAATAATGATTTTCCTTTTTAACAGGAGAAGCAAAATTAGCATAAGTAGAATAAGCTAAAGCTTTAGATTCTCGAATCGTTTGAAATACGATACTTCCCATACCTCCACCAAAATACATATTAAATAATGCGACAGTAGGACTATATTTTGAATTATACACTTCAGAATTTCTAAACCAGAATACTTCCGCCTGCTTCATATCAAAATTAGTAAACAACACTTGATTTTTAGGGGTAGGCAATTCTTCAAAAGTATTTGCTTTCTGAACTGTAGCAAAATTGGTATTCGAATTTAAAGGTTTAAGAGTAGCAACCAATTGACTAGTAGTCTTAGGCCCGTAATATAAAATTTGATGTTTTGTATTTGCCAGCTCGTGTAAAATAGTAACTAAGTCCGATGCTTTGATCGCATCCAGCTCTTGATCTGTCAAAACATTATTAAAAGGATTTTTAGCTCCATATTTTGCATATGATCTCAATCCTTCCATGATCAAGTTCTTATTTTCTTTAGCATTTGTTCTTGATTTTTTCAAACGACCGATATAAGCTTCCAATGCTTCTTGATCACCAACACTATTTTTTAATAAATCTTGAATCAGCGCAACTGTTTGTTCAAAATTTTCATTTAATCCTGAAATATTAATACGTGTTTCTTCATTACCTGATGACACTGAAAAGTCTGAGGCCAACTTATAAAATGCTTTGCTGAAATCTTCACTGGTTTTTTCTTTAGTACCTAAGAATTCTAAATAATCTGCGGCAATACTTAATAACTTATTATTCCATTTTCCCATCTCGTAACGATAAGTTAAACTAAATAATGCGTTATCTTTATTTTGCACCGCGATCACATCAAGACCTTTTAAGGTAGCCTTTTGTACATCTTTAGTGTAATCTAACCAGACAGGTGCAATTTTGCTTTCAGGCATTGCAGCAATAGTCTTTAGAAATAATGATTGATCTTCACGATTTACAACTACAGGCGTAATAGGAGGTTTCTCTACTTTTACAATGCTATCATCAATGCCCTTACGTTTATAGACCACTACATAATTATTATCATTCAGATATTTTGTAGCAAAATCCATTATATCTTTCTTCGTGATTTTAGTTAAGTTATCTGAATAACTCAATTCTGTCGACCAATCAACCCCAGAAGTAAAGGCATCCATTAACTCCTCAGCACGATTACTATAGCTTTCATTTCGTGAAATTTCTGATTTCTTTTCATTATTAACAATGGAAGTAATTAGGTCATCAGAAAAATCACCTTTACGCAACTTATCCAATTCTCCTAAAATCAAAGATTTCACATCATCTAAAGATTGACCTTGACTTGGATTAGCCTGCATGATCAACATCGAATAATCTTTCAATACATATGGAAAAGCCCCTGCTCCCAATAACTTTTGAGATTTCACTAAATCTAAATCAATTAATCCTGCTGAACCATTTGTAAGCATGTTTCCAAGCAAATTCAACATTTGAGCATCTTTTGTAGATGCACCGGGGAAACGGAAACCTAAAAATAGAAATTCCGATTCTGGCCCTTTAACCTCTCTTACAATTGGTTGTTTGATGTCTTTTTCAGCATCAAAAGTATATGCTGGAATTTCTTTCGGTTTCATATAACTGAATGCCTGATCGATTTTCTTTACTACTTCATTTGGGTCAAAGTCACCAGACATAATTACCCCCATATTATTAGGGACATAATACGTATTAAAATATTCACGAATCGCTTTCAAAGAAGGGTTCTTCAAATGTTCAACGGTACCGATAGTTGTCTGTTTTCCATAATTATTATTTGGAAACATAGCTTCAAACATGGCCTCTACTGATTTACGTCCATCATTATCCAAACCTCTATTCTTCTCTTCATAAACAGCCTCTAATTCTGTATGAAACAATCTTAATATAGGATTACGAAAACGTTCTGCTTGTACAGCCAGGAACTTATCGATTACATTATTGGGAATATCCTCAGTATAGACAGTCTGTTCAAAAGAAGTGAAGGCATTTGTTCCCTCAGCCCCCATCTCACTCATCAATTTATCGTATTCATTGGCAATAGCATATTTTGCTGCCTCGCCAGAAACCTGATCGATCTGCTTATAAATTTCTTTACGCTTGGCTTCATCCTTAGTGGAGTTATACTGTTCATATAAACCATCGATCTGATCCAGTAATGGTTTTTCCTTTGCCCAATCTTTTGATCCAAACTTATCAGTCCCTTTAAAAAGCATGTGCTCTAAATAATGCGCTAAGCCTGTGTGATCTGAAGGATCAGTTTTACTCCCTGCTTTCGTTGCAATATAGGCCTGAATACGAGGTACCTTTTTAGAAGGGCTCAAAATAACTGTAAGACCGTTTTTTAATGTATAAAAACGCGAATTTGTAGGATCATTGGTTACGTAACGATACGTATACCCACCCTCGTTTGCTTCTTTCCAATCATACTTTTTCACCTGTGCAAAAATTGTTACGTGTGATAAGAACACAAAAGCTATTACCGAAATAGATTTTAAATTCATTTCTAATAAGTTTATATAATACAATCAAATATATAAATGTTTATATGAAAACTCATCGTGTTTGAACATCTTTAAAATGACAACACTACTATGAGGTAAATTTCAATTGCGAAAGCAATCAGCTAGATCAATTTAGCTTCGATAAAATATATAGGAAATACATAAAAATAGGAGTAAATAAAAAAAGCATCGATAAATCGATGCTTTGATGTGGAGAATACTGGGTTCGAACCAGTGACCCTCTGCTTGTAAGGCAGATGCTCTGAACCAGCTGAGCTAATTCTCCGTTAAGTATTTTGAAACACTTCTGTTTGCGTGGAGAATACTGGGTTCGAACCAGTGACCCTCTGCTTGTAAGGCAGATGCTCTGAACCAGCTGAGCTAATTCTCCGTTAAGTTTTTTGAAACACTTCTGTTTGCGTGGAGAATACTGGGTTCGAACCAGTGACCCTCTGCTTGTAAGGCAGATGCTCTGAACCAGCTGAGCTAATTCTCCATTTTTTTTCAGACTTTCAATAAATTAGCTGAGCTAATTTTTCGCTTTAGTTCTCGCTATATAATACCTTTCCCTAATTGCGTATGCAAATGTACTGCAAAATTTCGACTCTCAAAATTATTTCAAAAGTTTTTTACGCTTAAAAACGCAATCCACTAGAAGCCACGCATATAATTTTCAATATTTTTAGTCATAGAATTTCCAAGAAACACCAAATCTTATATTCGCATCATTCATCGGATAACGACGAACAGTATAATAGCCTTTTGGCATGCCCAAATATTGGTTTACAAAATTACAACTGATAAAAAGTGTCACGCGTTGTATGTTTGCTGTAGCCCACGCATCAAATATAGGATAAGTCGAAAATTTAATCCCTGCATTATCATTATAAAACTGACTTGCATTAATTGAATAAGATGGTGTTGTAAACGGAGTGTTGAAACGTGCATCAACTCCAATGTTGAAATCAACCACTTTATAAAGCACATTGCTGTAATACAAACTATGCCAGGTATATATTTCAGGAGTTGCAAGTGTTTCCTGCTGATCTGTTTTTTGATATACAATTAAGTTATCCAAGGTAAATTTACTAAACTTGAACTTTTGTCCTACTGAAACCTTTAATAGATTAACAGATCCCAATTGCGCCGGTTCAATTAATTTAGCCAGGCGTGGATCATTTTTCGGATTATCAATCTCTTTAAAGTAAAGATAGTTATCCATTAAAAAGTATTCAACCTTTCCATTGAACCCAATTTTTGGATTGCTATACTGAAAAGCTAGATTTTGTGTTTTTGTTTTATTAAGATCTCGCTCCCATTGATGGTAGGTATAATTCATTCGATTAAAGACCATTTCAGGTGATTTATTCTGCGAATAAGCCGAAAGCGTAATTTTACCGACATTCGAACTTAATAAAAAGTCGGCTTTTGCTTCATAAAGATAATCACCAAAATTATGACCCATCACTATCTGATTGACTTTACCTGTCAGATTTACTCGATCTGAGAACTTATACCCCAGCTCCCCTTTTAGCATACCATTTTGATAAAATCTGTTATTGATACCACTATCTGAATACCAATACATATCATGTTGAAAAGCAACATTTAATTTCGCTTCATTTTTAAAAATAGATTTCCCCCTCAAGTAAAAGCTATATTCAAATTCATTTGAAATAGAAGTAATTTCCGTTGTATCCTGCGTTAATCTGGAAGAACCATATGGGAAAGCACCATTAGCATCGGTTTCATTTTTAAAAAAATTATATTTCTGAATCCGTACAGAACTGTTATGTGCAACGCTATTTGTAGGGTAAATCTGCATTGTAGGCTTACCTGCATCAACGGTATCAAGATGACCAAGAAACATCGATTGACGAATGAAAAATGAATTATCACGCCATTCATTTCGAGGTCTATTGTCTCCTTGCCCCTGTAATCTTACGGGGTAACGATCGGATGATTGTTTTTCCTTATCTTTGAATATATTATCTGACAAAATCGAACCATTCTCTGAAGCATCAAGTTTATTAAACACTAAATTTGTCAACAAATTATAGCGGTGATTTTCGGACTCGTACCAAGCAAATAAAGCCGATTTGATATCGGAATACTTCTGATTGGTATAATATCCATCTGCTCTTGTTGCATGAAATTCTCCACCTATATTAAGTCTTGGATTTATATTTTGTGCAAGTCTTGCACGAAATACTTGATCATCAAAGAAAAATCCTACAGCATAAAGTTCCGAAAATCTGGCACGTGCCCTAAAATATTGAATAGAATCCGGTCTGTACAAGGTACGCTCCAAACTGTGAAATCCACTTTGAAAACCTATCGTTTTACTAGGTTGAAATAATAGGTCACGCGTTGCTAAACCATAGGAACCTAAATTGATACTGGGATTCCATGGTAAATTCTGTTTATTGTAATACTGAAAATTACGATGTGATGTATCTATTTGAACGGTGTAGGTTCCTTTTTTCATCATATCCAATGTTGTATATCGAATATATTTAGCAGACAAAATAACAGAATCCTGTTTCGCATCTTCTTTTGCCCGAGCAGAATCTAAAGCACTACTCCATTCATCATTACTTTGTGCTTGAACTTGATTTACAAAACCAAGAATACAACAAAAAATCGCTAATAAGCGCAGGGTCACCTTCATTAATATTTGAACTAGTATTGTTTAAAAACTATTGCAAAGCTATTAATTCTTTCAAAATTAACGTCATCTTTGGTTCAGCTTTTGCAGCTATATCTATGATGTCCTGCAAAGAAACAGGTTGCAGATTATCATGAAAACCCTCATCAGTAATCACAGAGATCGCAAAAACAGGTATATCCATATGATTAGCGACAATAACTTCAGGCACAGTACTCATCCCCACAATATCACCGCCAATCAATCTCATGTAACGATACTCGGCTTTAGTTTCCAAATTTGGTCCTGGGGCAGCTACATATACAACCTCATGTGCCCTAATTTCTTTGTGGACAGCAATGTCTAAACCTTGCTTTACCATTTCACGGTTATAAGGTTGACTCATATCAGGAAAACGTGGACCGAATGCGGCTAAGTTTGAACCACGTAGCGGATTATCTGGCAACAAATTAATGTGATCGGAAATAATACCCAAATCACCTTTAAGAATATTAGGGTTTAAAGATCCTGAGGCATTTGAAACAAAGAGCTTCTGAATGCCCAAGACTTTCATGATACGGATTGGAAATGTAATTTCTTTCATATTGTAGCCTTCATAATAATGAAGTCTACCCTGCATTGCTACAACCCTACGACCATTCAGCATACCGAATATCAATTTACCGGAATGAAATTCAACTGTAGAAATGGGAAAGTTGGGGATATTGGAATACATCAATGAATACTGGACGTCGATCTCATCGACCAACTTACCTAATCCAGTACCTAGTATTATTCCAAATTCAGGCTGAAAATCGCCTATTTTCTTGCGGATAAATCCAGCGGTTTCTTCTATCAATTGATACATACGTGCAAAAAAACTAATTTAATCAAACTTAACTTAATTTTTTTGCACGTACAAATCACTTAACTTTTTTTAATTATGTGAAAGCGCTCTATCGGAGGCTTTACCCGGAGAAGTTAAAATCAACAGTACGAATGTTATAAAACCATTGATAATGATCAAGTCTAAACCGATTACATACGGCGTATAAACTTCTATTACATAAGTTTTCAAAATATACAAAATAGCTGGTGATAGCACACAAATGAAAGGCACTAGTTTGTCTTTAACTGCGTATTTTGTAGCAATACCTACAACAAACAGTCCCAACAATGGGCCATATGTGTAACTTGCAGCTGTAAAGATTGCGTTTACGACCGAATCATCATTAATTAATTTGAATACTAAAATCACCAATAACATAACAATAGAAAAGCCAAAATGTACATAATTACGTTGCTTAACCAATACTGGATCATTTGGATTCTCTTTTTTATTAAAATTTAGGAAATCAATACAATACGAAGTGGTCAAAGCAGTTAATGCTGAGTCAGTAGTTGCAAATGTAGCTGCCGTCAATCCCATCATAAAAATTATTGCCGGAAGAATAGCCAAATGATTTAAAGCAATTTCAGGATATAAATAATCACGAGTAGCGAGCTGACTGATATCAATTCCATTTTTCTCTGCATAAATATAGAGCAGTGCTCCAACTGCTAAAAAGAAAATATTGATCACCACAAATACACTGGTAAAAGTAATCATATTCTTTTGAGCCTCTTTGATTGTTCCCATGGAGAGGTTCTTCTGCATCAGATCCTGGTCTAATCCTGTCATGGCAATGGTTACAAAAATCCCCCCTAGAAATTGTTTCCAAAAATTAGCTTTGCTACCAACAAAATCATCCCAAAAGAATATTTTAGAATAGCTACTTTCTTTAACTGCTTCGAAAGTATCAACAATTCCAAAATTTAGTCCTTTAGCCATAAAGTAGATGGAAAGAATAACCGCTGTTATCAAAAATGTTGTTTGCAGCGTATCCGTTACAATTATTGTCTTCAACCCGCCTTTATTTGTATAAAGCCAAATTAACAACAGACAGATTACAACTGTAACTACAAAAGGAATATTCCAAGCGTCAAAAATAAAATGTTGCAATACAATAGCAACCAAATAAAGACGAAAGGCAGAACCGATCGTTCTTGAAATTAAAAAGATAGCTGCTCCTGTTTTATAAGTTGTATGACCAAAGCGTTCTTCTAAATAGGTGTAAATAGACGTTAGGTTCATCCTATAATAGAGCGGTAACAAGACATACGCGATGATAATAAAACCAACGGCATTTCCGAGCACAAACTGAAAGTAGCTAAATTCTGAAGCACCAACTGCTCCCGGTACTGAAATAAAAGTCACTCCTGACAATGCAGTACCAATCATTCCAAAGGCAACCATATACCATTTCGAATTGCGATTAGCCACAAAAAAAGTGGAGTTGTCTGATGATCCCTTTGAAGTAAAATGCGCTACGGCAAGTAAAACAGCAAAGTAGACCACCAAAAATGATAATAAAATTATTGGTGACATAAGTTTGTTTTATAATAGGTGATTTAGTGTTTAGTGTGTTTCTTGATATGCCTCTATTGCCTGGCGCACATGACCAAATTTTTCCAATAATTCTGTTGCTTCAGCTTCCGTTGCATTCGTTTCATCCATAATAATACGAACCCCGCGAGCCATTAATTTATGATTAGATAATTGCATATCAACCATTTTATTTCCCTGCACACGTCCCAATTGGATCATAATGGAGGTACTTAGCATATTCAGTACTAATTTTTGAGCAGTCCCTGCTTTCATACGTGTAGAACCTGTCACGAACTCAGGCCCAACCACTACTTCCACAGGCAATTGCGCCTCTTTTGCTATAGGTGAACCACTATTGCAAACGATACAGCCTGTTGCTAATCCCGCGGCATTGGCGGCCTGTAAACCTCCAACTACATAAGGAGTCGTTCCTGATGCGGCAATACCGATAACAACATCCGTTTTATTAATACTATATTCAGTCAAGTCCTTCCAGGCCTGTTCTGTATCATCTTCAGCAAATTCAACTGCTTTTCGGATAGCCGTATCTCCTCCTGCAATCATTCCGATAATCCAATCAAATGGAACACCATAAGTTGGAGGACATTCTGATGCATCCAAAACACCTAATCGTCCACTTGTACCAGCACCGATATAAAAAACACGTCCTCCATTTTTCATCTTAGCTACACACTCATTAACCAACGCCTCTATCTGCGGAATAGCTTTTTCAACAGCCATCGGAACGGTCTTATCTTCGTTATTAATATTCGTCAACAACTCCAAAACAGTCATTTTTTCTAAATCCTGGTAATGCGATTCTTTTTCGGTTGTATTTATCATCCTATCTTCTATATTATCCTTTATTCTATTGTAATAACACACGAATATCGACAAATTGATATTCCTCTTTCTTTAACTTATCTATCATTTTACCTAAGCGGTGATAAAATTTATCTTTTCGACGTGAGTCTGTGCCCATATGTATGAGTATGATAAATCCATTTAATCCGTTTAGCTTTTTATTTTGTTCCCATAGCCCCTTTTCAATATCATCAGAAGATAAATATCGTTTACCCATTTCAGGATAACTATAATCGGCGGCAGTTCGTAATCCAGGAGTATAATTAATGGGCACATATCCCATTTCCTCACTCCACGCGACAATCTCCTGATTGTACCATTCATACGAAGGAATAAAATATTTGTTATCGGTTCGAAAACCTAATTTTTCTAATTCCCTGAAATTCATCTCCAAATCTTGGATAAATGAATCCTTTGTTACTAATAAACCTTGTCTATTGTCCCAATCACTAAACAATAAATGTTTATCAGAGTGAGCAGAAAGATAATGTTTATTCCTTTTAATCTCCTTTACAACAGAACGAAATTTCGATGTTCTCAAAAAGTCTCCTGTTAGAAAGAAAGAACCCTTTACATCCTTTTCTTTCAATATTTTTAGCACCGTCAATCCACCATCAGCTAAATCATGTCCTGTAAAAACCAGCGCTAGTTGCTTTTGCAAGCTATCTCCTCTCACGATAGCTCCAAAAGAATCTTTAACTACTTTTTTATTGGAGGCTCCTCTAATGCCTTTTGTTCTTGAGAAGCTAACAAATAGATCAATGAAGCAGTACCATCCATTGTAGGTTCATTTGTACTGTAGTCACCATAATCGTCATGATAAACAACAAGATCACTTTGAAATGCAGCATACGGATCCTCATTCAGCAATTTAATTCCGATCAGATTACGATATGTCGAAGTCATTATGGGACCATCAACCAACCCACCATCAATTGGAAAATTCTTTAAATGAGTAAAAGCAGAATGCGGATTAACAGGTGTATCTCCCCAAGAAGGCAAACCATAAACCATGCTTGTGCCCCAAGGATTTGTACCAAAGATCCAATCTATATTTGCTTGTGCCAATTCATCGTATTGTGTATCCTGTGTCAATTCTTTATACCATAAACATTGAATAGCGAACGATACAGTTAAATTATTACTGCACCAAATAAAAGGAACACCCCTATAAAAGGCATTTGTTTTTGCTCGTTCAAAGACCGACGCTATTCCAGACTTATAATATGAGACAATCTCCTCGCGATCATTGCCTTTTAACTGTTTTCCCAGTTCATAATGCCCTAAATTAATAAATGGATACCATTGGTAATGTGCTGCGGTATCTGTTTCCATCCATGGCGTAATTTTTTCCTGTCGCGCATAAGCTATCGATTCATTTAAAAACCGCTTCTTATTTGTTGCCCCATAAAACATTGCTCCGGCCAGCTCCATATCATCAACCCAATTATCCTCGGCATAAATATAAGGAGACTTCACTGATACTGTTTGTGTTACCCCAGGTTTTATTAATGCAAAGTTATATGCTGTTTTGGCTTTTTTAGCCAAAGTTTTAGCATATTTAATATCATCATTTCGAAACAAAGAACTACCCAGATGGAAAGCGCTCGAAAACTTGGCTGCCGTTGAACTTGTACCTGTTGTATTATTCATAAACTTACCACGTTGCTGCGGTTCGCCATTTATAAAATACACCGGTCTTTCAAAACCTCTTCCATAAAAAGGATCTTCACCAGGCATTCTCATATTTGTATGATCACGGTCATCTGCAATCTGGTTAAACATTAAGTTTGGAGCAGGATGCATCTTTAGCAACCAATCCAATCCCCATTTTGCTTCGTCCAGCACATCAGCGCGACCATTCTGACCATCCAATCCATTTGCCTGCTTTTGATCACCAAATACTTTTGGAAAATCTCTATAAGCAGCTAACAAATGATAAGTAGCATTTGCCGAAGTCGTTGAATATTGCAAATAATCGGAAGCATCATGCCAGCCTCCTCCTGCATCAATACGTGAGCTATCTGCAATACCTACCTTATTAGCATGCAATACAAAACCGTCGTGTGTATGACAGCTATCTTTTAGATACGGGTTAAAAAGTGTTCTTTGTTGCCGCATATAACGAAGTGCAAAATCGGCAGCTCCTTTATAGACATCCTTTCCAATTTTAAAAACTGGTGATTTCACTTTTCCAACTCTTAAATAATAAGAACCCGTATCGCGATATGCTGAAAAATCAAACCTAAAGCTTTGCACAAATGGTCCATAAGTTCCAAAATCTTTACCGATTATCTTCGAAAATACACTTTTCTGTGTTTTCGCATCAATCAGTTCAAACCGAGTATAATCAGCCTTTTCCTTTGCTCCAAATACCGCAACTTTAATTCCTGCAGGTGTATACCCTAATTGGTTCACTCTTATCCATGCCTGTTCTTGCGCTTTCGCAAAGTTAAAAACAAAACATGCAAAAACAAGCATAAAAACTCGCTGTAAATGTAATAAGTTTTGCGTAGTTAATTTCATAATTTAGAACTTTTATAAAGTTAAAATTTTAGTTTAACAATTTTACCGTCCATTGTACTGCAAACTAACCCTTTATTACCCATAATCAACGGCGGATTGACCATACCATTTGATATTTTATATTGCCACAATACAGCTCCTGATGAGGCATTAACAGCTGACAGCAAACCTGAATGACTTGGTACAAAAACAATTTTATTGTTAGCGCTGATCGCTGACGGGGTTAGTTCATAAGGAAGTTTCAAATCTGATTTCCATGAGACTTCCATTTTATCAGCTTTGGTGGAAATACCAAGTAAATCACCATCCATTGTTTTCACATATACATATTTATGATCAGTTGATAAACCCATTGACTCTCTAACTCGTATCGTATCCTTCTTCTCTCTCCAGATAACCTTTCCATTTTTCGCATTTAAAGCTGTCATAAATCGATCTGGAGCTACCACATAAATGGCATTATTCACCGCAACGGGATAACAAGCAGCAGCTGAAAACATCCGATTAGCATGACCATTATTCCACTCCCACTCTAATTTACCTGACTGCGCATTTAAGGCATAAAAACCATTACCCCAAGAACCAAAAATAATTAGATTTTGATAATAAGTTGGGAGCGTAGAAACATACCCCTTTACATCCTTAAAATTCCACTTTTCCTTTCCAGTCAGTACATCCAATGCTCTAAAAACTCCATCCGAACCGCCGATGTATGCCGTGCCACTCTGAATCAAAGGTGATCCCAAAACAGCTTTTCCTGTTTTAATTTTCCATTTTAACAGTCCACTTTCTGCATCCAACCCATAGATATAATGATCTGAAGAACCGACAACGACAACACCCTTCCATGCAGCTGGTGTTGAATAAACTTTGCCACCAGTTTTAAATGACCATTTTTTCTGCCCCGTATTATTATCCAAAGCAAAAACATCTCCTGAAGTATTTGCTGTAATGATCAAATCCTTATAAAGTGCCATTCCAGAACCGATATCACTCTCATCTTGAAAAACCCAATTCACAGCAACTTTAGAGGCGAATTTTTCATTAACAGCGTAATTTGGTCTCGGATATTTCTTTTTATCTAGTTCAAAATGATGATTTTCTAGCGCGATCACTGCCCAAGGATCCAAGGAAGTTCCATCAACTGTACGTTCTTGATAAGTAGCCTTACCCTGGTCAATCGTCACAATATTATAACCGCCATATTCATTCTTCGCGCGCAAATTTGACCTCCCCATGATACCAGGTATACCCTCCCAGTCGTACACTTTATTTATATGACCATGTCCGCAAAAAGCCAATTGTACATTTCTAGATTTCACACGATCCAACGCTTCAAACCAATTATTTAAAGAAGAATCCTGCGGATAGTGATTGATATATATGAGAGGAGTATTACGATCAGGATGAGCACTAAACACAGAATCCATCCACACTAGGTTTTCCCTCGGAATCTGACCAGGACTCATCCGCATGTTAGGACCAGAGTTTGTACCCAAAAACATAAATCCTTTATGTTTAAAGAAGAAGGTTTCACCTCCAAACACACTACGAAAAGTATTGGCCCCATTTTCAGACCAGTTACCATCATGATTTCCAGGTATTACATACCATGGCAATGACAAACTATCCAGTATCTGCTTGGCCAATTTCAATTCATGATCTGCACCAAATTCTGTAATATCACCCGATAAAATAACAAAATCAATATCTTTTAATGTATTGAGATCTTTTACGGTTCGACGTAAATCTTCTTCTCCAGTTGCACCGCCAACATGCGTATCTGTTACATGGGCAAATTTGAAAGTTTGCCCATGCAAGAAATTGAAGGCAAAAATCATTATGCAAATAATCGTATAGGTTCTTTTTATCATGATAGGAATCAGTTATTAACGTAAATATACTTAAAAAAATGCACAAACATGCATGTTTGTGCAATAATATAAAATAATAACGCAAACAAACACTTTTATAAAATGGTCAATGGGACCAAATAAAAAGAGCCACCTAAATTAAGTGGCTCTAATAACCCAGTAGTCAAAGACTACCAGCCTGCTGTTTGTGTTAATGTATATCCTCTGTCTACGTATTGTTGCACTTGATTAAGTCCAACAGGTGACATATATGATCTCTCTTTGAAAGCTACGCGATTTTCAAAGTTTGCAACTACATAATAACCGACCATATCAGCAGCATTTGCACCTGTAAACATTATAATAGTACCATCTGCCTTCATAACTTTCAGCTTATTTTTATATGAATCGGCCAAATTAGTGCCCGAGGTATTTTTAGGTAAATCTTTCAAAGCATTGATCCAAGGACCAGCTGCATAATCTGGTTTGTTAAAATTCATATAATCCAATTTTTTCCAACGTCTAATATCATTTAGACGTGCTCCCTCGTACACAAACTCCATACGGCGTTCACGGCGAATCTCCCACATCAAAGGAGACACAGCACCATCTTTAGAAGGATCATTTGGAATCGCAGACAATAATAATGGCGCTGTTTTCTTAACACCTTTTCTCACCGCATCTGAATCTAATGGTCGATTTCTTATTGCATTGATTGATTTATCCAAGTCATTCTGACTCACAGCAGCACCACCATAATTCTCAGCCAACACTTGCTTAGCTTCAATCCAATTCAGCACCACTTCTGCCAAGCGCGCTACAGGAGCATCATTCGTATTGGTATTACTAGTCCATTTCGCAGGATAAGTTTTACCGATATAAGTCAACGCATCCCTACTCGAAAATTTATGAACATAAGCAAGAGTTACAGCAGCAGTATTGACCGTATCCATGAAAGTCGCTTCAAATCTTGGATCTCTAGATGCTGCCAATGCCTTTAATGAAAAATCACTAGCTTTAGCCACTGTTGAGTTTTGCCACACCTTACCATCATTACAGATAAAAGATTTCAGTAAGCTCAGATTTGATGCTTTATCCTGCCCCTCATATCCATTACTGTACGAACCTATTGCATGTGTAACTTTTACAGCATCATTATAAGCTCTAAAGAAAATAACCTCAGGATTTCCGGTTAGATCTTCGGATGCAAATAAACTTTTAAAATCACTTCCAAAGGTATATTTACCTGAATTCATTACATATTGAGAAGCTTCAACCGCTAATTCCAAAAACTTTTTTGCTCTTGTTTTATCGACATTATGATAATGCTCCCAGGTACCTTCAAATAGCATCCAATTTGAAATCAGAGCAGCGGCTGTGTAGCGCCCCACATAGCCTTTACCATCGTCAATGCGCATATTTTCAAGAACAAACTTACAGTCATCGTATACTTTATCCATCACCTCTGTTCTTGGTGTTCGTGCTTTGTACATCGTATCAAAATCTTTTGGATCAACCTCGGTATCAAAATAAGGAACATCTCCAAACACACCTACTAAACGTGAGTATTCAAAAGCTCTGAAAAATTTCGCAACAGCTGTCCAATGATTATACTCCTCTTGTGATAAATTAGGCTTTGCTTTATTTTCCAACCTGTTTAACATTACATTAGCTTTCCGCACCCAATAAAAATTCCAGGAAGGTCCTGAATATTGTGTTAGCATATCGGTAATAGGCAAAGCTATGGCTGTTGCAGAAGGACCACGTGTAGTAGGAACTGTCGATTCAAAGCTCGCCTGTGCTCCCTCAGATGTAAAATCATCCGCCCAGTTATACCCTCTCAGCGGAGCAAATGCAACACCGAATCCAGAATTATATCCTACAAAAAAGTTTGTGTAAAAATCATTTGCATACAACCTAACATCAGTCTGATTTCTCCAAAACTCAGCATCGTTCACTTTAGTTGTTTCTGAGCGATCGAGCAAGTCCTTATTACAAGAAACTAAACTTGCCGTAGACAGCAAAATTGCTATAATATGTTTATTTAATTTCATTTTCCTAATATTAAAAATTTAACTGAACACCAAATGAAGCGCTTTTGAATGTTGGAGTACCTACACCTGTGCGACCGCCATTATAGTTGGTAGCATTAAAAATAGACTCTCCTTCCACCTCTTCGGGGTCAACTGGCAATCCATTTAACTTGTCCCACGTAAAGAAATTTTCCAATGAAACGTATACCCGTAAATTATTAATTTTCACACGATCCAAAACATGTTTAGATATTGTATATCCCATTGTTAGATTTTTAACTCTCAGATAAGACATATCCAATAAGTATCGCGATTGAATCTGCATATTGTTCACATTAGTACCTCCAGCATTATTAAACGCTGCAGGATAAAATGCATCCTGATTATCTGGTGTCCAATAATCATTAACAAAACTTGCTGGCATCGCCCCATCAGAAACATTAAAGCCCGGAATAGCTAAAAATCCTGTTCCCCAGACTTTACGCTGACCGACACCCTGAAAGAAAGCTGAGACATCAAAACCTTTAAAATCTGCACCGATTCTGAATCCATACTGATATCTTGGTGTTGAATTACCAATAATCTTCGTATCTCCAGGATTATCAATTGTACCTTCTCCATTATCTATTTCTCCATCACCATTCAAATCCTTATATTTGACATCCCCAGGTCCGTAGTAAAACTTAGATGAATTTTGATACCTAGGCTGATAGACAGCTTTCTCCCCATTAGGCCCTTCTTTCAATAAATAAGCTTGACCACCACCATTCTCATAATATTTAGACATTTCTGGTGTTAGTTTAATTAATTGTGCATTTCCATTTCCATCCAATACAAAATCATCATATTGGTACAGTCGATCTGTTTCGAAGCCCCATATATCACCATAAACACGTCCATTATAATTTACACCTGTAGTTCTTGATTCTGTATAACCATTGAAAACCGATTTAGAATCGTCAATATTAGCCCTTAAATTAATACCAAGACCATTTTCAAACCGATGATTAAAATCTAAAGCAATTTCCACTCCTTTAGTTGTCAATGTACCATAATTACCTATAGGAGCAGGTGCGCCCAAAGTCAACGTAGTACCCTCTAACGGAGCAAACATATTATTCGTTTTCTTTTGATACCAATCAACAGTCAGTCCTAATTTATTTTTAAAAAAACGTGCATCTAAACCAATA
This sequence comes from Sphingobacterium sp. JUb56, assembly GCF_014191365.1. NCBI lineage: Bacteria > Pseudomonadati > Bacteroidota > Sphingobacteriia > Sphingobacteriales > Sphingobacteriaceae > Sphingobacterium > Sphingobacterium sp. JUb56. The sequence continues at coordinate 920,067 of NZ_JACHWL010000002.1, forward strand.
TCCAACGTTTCCAAATCTTCCCAAGTAACATCAGGTACAATTAATTTTGGCGTACCCACCGAATTAGTTAGAGTACCATCAATCACCCAATTCGTTTGACCAGCAGGCATATTGGAAATATATAAATCAGAAGGTACAGTCTGGTTACCAATAATACCCCAAGAACCTCTAAACTTCAATTGATTCAACGTGGGTTTTGCCCATTCCATAAATCTTTCTTCCGAAGCCACCCATCCTGCAGAGAACGATGGGAACCATCTCCATTTCAAATCTTTTGGAAATTTAGAAGAGCCATCATAACGAAGATTTGCTTCTAATAAATATTTGTTCTTATAAGCATAGTTAACACGTCCAAAATACCCTAATTGCGACTCCCAGTACTCTCCTCCGCTACCCGTAATTGTGCCCACAGCAAGATCAAACTGCGGATTTGTAATATCAATTAAATCGGCTCTTTGTGTCCAATGATATTGACCGGCTGAAGCAACACGATTCATACCTAACATAAATTTAAATACATGATCGTCATTTAGATTTAAATCATATGTACTATAGGCATTAAAGGTATGTTTTTGCTCATTTTCAGACCGCATATAAATATGATCTTGCGCAGAACCATTCGCGGTATACATATCATTTGATAAATCATATGCCTGTATAGCTCCTTCATCAGTAGCAGACACAACAGCACCATCACTATTAACATACACCGGATTACCACTAGCATCAACTCTTTTCTTCGCGGCTACCCATGAATTTGCTGCTGTATATCGTGTACCATTTCTTCTCCACGAAAAATCTTCATTCGTAAAACTATAATCAATATCTACCCGCCAATTTTTCTTAATATTAACTGTCGCACCTGCATTTAAGTTAATGTAGTTGCGCAACATCGATGCATCATTAGCTGCATTATTTTCACTCCAAGGACTTCTAATTGGGTTTCCATTTTCATCATTGCCCATCGGATACAAGGAACTCCATCGATACATGTATAACCACGGATCTGCTGTAGTGGAGTTTGTGGCATATGGATATGTCTTATTTCGTTGAGCAAACATAGCACCACCCCGAACAGTTATATATTTATTAAGTTCAGTACTAAGACGTAAAGCAGCATTATACCTTGTGAATTTATCTGAATTTCCAGGTTTTAACATTCCGCTTTGGTTTAACGAACCGAATGAAGCAGTATATTTTGTTTTATTAACACTACCATTTAAGGATAGATTGTGAGTTTGTGTAGGTGCCCACTCTTTAATCATATAATCATATGGATCATAAGTACGTATACCAAACTTCTTAGTTGGAGCTGTAGGATTCACATACCAATCCCTTCCGTATACTGTCGGATCATCTGCTCCGATAGTAGAGCCATATTTTTTATCCCAATCGACAGCTTTCTCGTAGCTTTCTCTATTGATTTTATAAAAAGCTCCAGTCTCCGTTTCCCCTACTCGATCCATAGCGTCTACCGTATATTTCAATGCGTTCAAACGTCCCATCTCATATCTTTTAAAGGGATTTTGAAAAGAGAAATTATTAGAATAATTCACATTGATTTTTTCGGTTGTGTTTCCCGTCTTACTTGTAATCAATATAACACCAAAAGCGGCTTTAGCTCCATAAATAGAAGAAGCTGCGGCATCTTTTAAAACGGTAATCGACTCTACATCTTCAGGATTGACATATTGAATACTTGGTATTTCAACATTATCTAATAAAATAAGTGGATTAGATGTCCCTTGGATTGAAGAAATTGCACCACGAATTCTAATTTTCGGATCAGCTCCCACCTCTCCACTAGGTACTGTAACACTTAATCCTGGTGTTGTTCCCTGAATTGCACGACCAACATCTGCAATTGGTCTACTCTGCAAATTTTCTTTGACATTAATAGTCGATACAGCACCTGTTACATTTCCTTTTTTCTGCGTACCATAACCAACCACAACGACTTCTTCCAAAGCTTCATTGCTTGATTCTATGGTTACATTGACTGTATTAGAAGTTACTGTCACCTCTTTTGTTGCATAACCCACAGAAGTAAATCTTAATTTACTTCCAATTGGAGCAGCAATTTTGAAATGACCTTGGCTATCAGTTTTTGTAGATGCCGTTCCTCCAACAACTACTACGCTTACCTCAGACATGGGCCCATCTGGTCCAGTCACTACCCCCTGAACTGCATTTTGAAGTACAGATTTGGATGAAGCTAAAAGTGACTGTGTTACTTTAGGATTATTTAGAATACTCTCTTTGCTCACATTACTGAAAGACTTCGAAGGCACACTTAATCCCACCGCAACAGAAAATAGTATAAATTTTCTCATTGTATTGTAGCGTTTTAAAATAAATGATTGCTTATATTGATATCTAGTTTGTTTGTTTTATTCAAAATCTGGGTAGATCAAATATTTTTTACGCATCAATTTATATGCGTCTAAATCCTTAGCCCATGATGCTCTAATTTCATCTTCCGATTTACCTGCAAGAATCTGCAGTCTTAATTGATCTGTTCCCGCTAGCTTGTCAAAAAAGGCAGGTCGGGCAAAGAAAGTTGATTTATCAGGAGTTTTATTGTAAAAATCCAAGAGATATTTCAGGGTAAACTTGTGCTCCGAAGGAATTATATTTCGAAGATCAAGACCATAATTAACAGCACCTTTACCTTCCACATGTTTTGTCATACCATGGCGATCACCTGGAGTAAAAGTAAATGAACCATAAACTGGATTGGTATAACCAATAATTTGAAAAGGCCAGTCCGTTCCACGTCCTACGGAAATATCAGTCCCCTCAAAAAGACATAATGATAAATACAGCCGAACCGATAACGCATTTGGAAGACTTGGTGAGGGAATAACCGGCAGTTCGTACATCATCTTATGATCATATCCTTTTACAGGGACAACCGTAACATCACATTGCTTTCCATTTTCTAACCATTTTTCACCATTAACCATCTTAGCCAATTCACCAATTGTCAAACCGTGAATCATCGCTATTTTGTGCCAAGAAACATCAGATTTAAACTTATCATCGTGCCTTACGGGACCATCTACTTGATCTCCATTTGGATTAGGTCGATCCAAGACAATTAATTTCTTATTATGTTTTGCACATAATTCCATAACACGATGTAAAGAAGTGATATAAGTATAAAATCGAGCTCCAACATCCTGAAGATCGAAAATCATCACATCGATTGTATTTATGATTGAATCCTGTTTCTGATTACCGCCATATAAAGTATATAAAGGCAATCCTGTTTTAGAATCAACATCATTTCCAAATTTCTCTCCCCTTTCTACATCACCTCTAAATCCATGCTCAGGCGCAAAAGCAAATTTTAAATCCACTTTCTCCCGAAATAATAGATCAACCAGATGTTCCTTTGATCGTCCAACAACAGAAGTTTGATTCCCCATTATCCCAACCTTCTTACCTTTTACCATGGGTAAGTAAATTGCAAGTTGATCTGCTCCAGGTAAAATATCTGTATTATTAGCGACAGTAGAAGAAGGAGTCTTGCTTACAATTGCTGATTTACTAGTACAGGAATTGAAAGCAAGAAAACTTGTCAATGCAAGGAATGTAAATAGTCTTTTCATAGTTAAATTAAAATTGATGATAGCGTACCTACCATACTGCCAAATAGTTGATAATTCGTCAATAAATGTAAGTAGATGTTTTCGTTTTCTAAATTAAATAACTCATAAACATGCAAAACAAAGTAAGTGATCACTTTTATTTTATTCAAATTCAATTGCTATTTATTTAACATTTTTTAACAGAAAAAATCACCAAAACAACATAACTGACTAAATAACAGCTTACTAAATAAAATTTAAAGGTGTCAAGCTGGTTCAAATAGTGTAACAGATACACTAAAATGTAACATTACTGATACATGTGCAAAATGTAGCATAAAACAGCAAATAAGACTTTCTTAAGGAAAAGATAAGAGAAATATCTTTCGGGCATCAAAAGCGACGAAAAAACTCCTCAAATGCAATGAAATCCTCAAAAAAATATAAATAACAAAAAAAAGGAGTCCTTACGAACTCCTTTTATTTCATTGATCGATTCGGTCTATTATAAAGATAAAAGCTTCAAATCACTCAGATTTTCCCTCAGCTTTAACATAAAGGCATCCCCTGGATCTGATTTAGACGTAAAATAATCAGAATCAGTCTCTTTCCAATATTTAGTCTTTCGAAAAGCTCTATATTCATGATGGCCAATTACAAAATCAATCGGGTACTTACTTTTCAAGTATCTGATCAGCTTCTCATTTGCTTTTAACTGCTTTTCGGTAAGTGGATACTTATCTCCTCCAATATTTTCAATACCGATAGCACAATAGTTTAAACCAATAGTGTGTCTCGCAAACACTGTATCGGGTAAAAACTGATAAATGGATCCATCTCTATCAATAACATACTGGGAAGAGACGTTTAAAGCACTTGCTTTTCTAAGTTCAGGCCTACCTGGCAATAGCACTGGATTGAATGTATTAAATGTTGCCTGAATACTATTATTAGCAGTCCAGTGCACCACTACCATTATTGGCTTAATAATAGCCGTCTGCTGTACAATACCATGCCTGTTTTTCAAATAATCCAAAGACAATTGCTCACGTTCTGCATTCCAAATAATTGGTTTTTGAATTATTTCAGATGTTTGCGCAAATGAACGAATGGCAAAAAATAAAAATAGAAAATAAAAGTATCTCATTTCACTAATATATAAAAGGGTTTACAAAATAAATGTAAACCCTAATTATTTTTTATTTATCCCACCAAATACGTTGATTTTGATAAGTGGGTAAATCCGCATCCGCATTAGCCGCTTTTACCTGAGTTAGGTTATAATTAATTTCATAAGATGGAATTGCAAACCGCCTAGGCCATTCAGTTTGCGACGGATAAGCAGTGGCAAATACATGGGACGGCCTTTTAAATCCTTTATAAATACCTGTTGATTCATTGTAATTCCCTGATGCATCCGTACAATAATTCATTCTTCTCAAATCAGACCATTGCTCAGGGGAATACGAAAGAGCAATATATTTTTGAATCATGATATGACTTAAAGTTAATTTACCAGCCTCCTGCACGATGGAAGAACTTGCCATATATGATGCTACATCCGAAGCCTTAACACCCATTATTTCCATATGCGCCTTGATCCCGGCTTGATAAGCGGTTAATGCTGCTCCCAATTCTCCTTTTTTAAAGCGTACTTCTGCTTCAATAAACTTCATTTCAGAATTAGTTAATAATAATCCTTTACCTCCTTTTTCAGTATACCAAGTTCCTGTTGAAAGTACTCGACCATTTGCGGCAACCTCCTTACGCATTGAAATATAAACGGAATCTTTATTTGAAAATTTATTTGTCGCACTGGCATAAACATAAGAAGCAGGGCCTGTTTTTGGCAAATCAGAACTCATATCTACAAATAAGGTTTGACGATAACTGCCATCTGGATTCTGAGAACTTGGAATTAATAAGTTTAATCGCGGATCAATAACATTAGCATTACCAGAGGGGGCGCCATGATAATTATTGGTAATATAATTATAATATAATTGCGTAATACGGGCTGAAGTTCCAGTATTCCCCCACTGCAAAGATGCTTTACTCTGATCACTTGTCGTAGCTGTCTCATCAATATATTGTATAATTGTACTCTCATCATTTAAAATTGGAGCTTTCTCCAAAGCGTCTAATACAGCCTGTGCGTTATATGTAGGTAATTTACTATAATGATTTAAAAATCTAGCTTTTAATCCATAAGCCAATTTCAACCAATTCTGTACGTTTCCCTTATTGAAAATGTCTCCGGCAGATAATGGAGCTGCTCCAGAAGCTTGTTCTTTAGACAAATCTAAGATAGCCTCATCAATTAAAGCTAAAATTTTGGTATACACATATTCTCCATCATCAAACTTCGGTGTAAGATTATTAACTTTATCAAACTCATCATATGGCAACATTCCATATAGATCAGCCATATAACCAAAGCCCCAAGCTTTAATCAGTTTTGCTACTCCAATATAGTGGTAAGCTCCAACTTTGGTTGCACTCTCAATTAACGGATCAATATTTACAGCAGTATTCACATACCATGATTGCCAAGGCCAGCCTGTTGAAGAAGCTGTTGAATTCCATCTGGTTAAATTCCAATTATTATTGTTAGCATTTACAACTGCCAACTGCTGACCTAAAAATGAAGTACGCGTACCTGCAGACTCATATCCATCTATAAACTGAGCCAACATGGATGGCAGCCGTTGTTGAGGTGTCGGTACTGTTGAATTCGCAGCATTAGGATTATCATTAACATCTAACCATTTACTGCAAGAATTGAGTAGCAATAGTATAGAAGTTGTGGCTATATAAAATATTTTTTTCATTACGTTAGAATTTTAAATTAACACCAAATGTAAATCCAGCAGTAGCAGGAACACCTGCATAATCAATACCTACCGAACCTGATCCTATAACACCCGCTCCTGCTGCACTTGTCTCCGGATCCATCCCTGAATAATTTGTAAGCAGCCATAAGTTTGTTCCGGTTACATTAAAAGAGGCACCTTTGAAAACTTTGGATCTTTTTAAGATAGATGATGGTAAACTATAAGTCAATGAAACCGAGCGTAAACGCAACCAATTAACTTTTTCAACAAAAAAAGGAGTGTTATTTGCATAAATATCTCGATAATATTTTTCTGTAGCAATAACTTCACGCGTTACTGTCTCGTATTCTTTTGTTGCTGGATTTAAAGATTTCCCTGTAAAGGTGAGTGTCTGACCTCTATTTTCTGTTTCTTTACTAAGCCCATAAGTTGTCATCAGATATTCTGTCCCATTCAAGATATCTCCACCTTTACGAAAATCAAATAAGAATGAAAAATCCCAATTTTTATAAGTGAAATTATTAGTTAATCCCCCAATAAAATCTGGTTCACGATTACCAATTGGTGTAGTAGTCAATGTGGATGTTAAAGGATTTCCTGTTTCCCAATCTAATAAAAGATTTCCGTCAGCATCCTTCTGCCATGTTGATCCCGAAAGGCCCATAAAATTTCCATTACCAAAGGAAGCCGCTTTACCATTCCCCACCTGCACATCCGTAACATATAATATTGGGAGTGCTGCCGGAAGCGATTTAACAACACCTTTATTATGAGAAAAATTCAACATCATATCCCAAGTGAAATGATCTCGTTTTATTGGAGTTGCATTTAACGAAATCTCAAAACCTTTATTTTCAATTTCACCCGTATTTACATAACTTAAGATATAACCTGTAGCGTTTGAAACACGAGGTTGTAAGATTTGATCTTTCGAATTATTTTGATAGTATGTAAAATCCAACCCCAATCTATTTTTTAAGAATTTCAATTCCGTACCAAATTCCATAGAGGCTGTTGTCTCAGGTTTTAATTGATCATTTCCTCGTGTCCACGCATTTCTATAACCTCCACCTATCGTTAATTCAGGACCAAACAAATAAGTATTGGTTTGATATGCCGGAGCATCTTTTCCCACTTGGGCATACGATGCTCGTAATTTTCCAAATGATAACATATCATTCTTATCCATTAGCTCAGTAAAAATTAAACTTCCTGAAACAGATGGGTAGAAAAATGAACGGTTTTGAATTGGCAAAGTTGAAGACCAATCATTTCTTCCAGTAATACTAAAGAACGCAAAATTTTTATATCCCGCTCTAAATTCACCATAAACACCTAATAAGCGCTTATCCGTGATTACTTGATTTAAATATTTATCTCCATTTTCGGCATTATTGATACTTTGAAAGTTTGGAATAGAAAAATTTTCTGCACGTAAAGAATTTGCCTGTATGTGAGTATCTTCAGCAGAAGTACCTAATAACAAATTTAAATCCCAGTTATCAGCAATTACTTTATGGAAATTCAACATGAAATTTGAATTCAAATAGGAGTATTGTCTTTTTCCTTCAGAAAGCATACCATTCTGCCAGGCCAATTTGACTGCAGATCCAGGAGAAATTAATGTACTAAAATCCGTAGTATAATTATCGATACCTAGACGATATGTAGCATCTAACCAACTCGTAATTTTAGCAGAGGCATAAGCAGTACCTAAAAAACGATCTGTTTTATCATTTTGTGGATTCTTATTGATCGTCCAATATGGATTATCAGCATTATCTAACAATGGAATATTTGGCAATAATAAATGCTGTGAACCATCAGGATTTATCCAATCTCGCATATTTGAATTTCTCGGCCAAGCGATTATAGATTCCATATAGCCCGAACCAGAACCACCCCATAAACCAGATCCAGTTAAAGTTTTACGAGTTGAGGAACGTGCAAATGAAGCATTAGCACCAAAGGTAAAGATGTCTGTTTTCTGCTCTGCATTAAATCGAAATGTAGTCCGGTCGAAATCTGTTGTTGGCACAACACCGCTCTGTTTAATATTTGAACCCGATAGATAGAAGTTCCCTTTTGCAGATCCGCCAGAAACATTAAATGAATTATCATATGTAGTTGCGGTTTGATAGAAATCTTCCATATTATTATAGATTTTCTCCCCATCTTTAAAAGCATCACCCCAGGATAAGCTAGTTTCAGGAATAAATAAACCATTGTAATATGATCCTTGTTTAAACTTATCCTGTTGCTTTGGCAGACGATTAACCCAATTAGTACCGATACGCGAATTAATACCAATAGAAGTTGCACCTTCTTTACCCTTCTTTGTGGTAATAACCACAGCTCCGGCCGCTGCTCTCAAACCATAAAGCGCTGCAGCGGCAGGGCCTTTTAATACTGAAATAGACTCAATATCTTCAGGATTAATATCTAATGCTCGATTACCATTTGTCGTTGAAATATTTGTATTTCCGTCAAATGCTGAATTATCACCTTGACCTGTAGAATTATCCATGGGCATACCATCAATAACAAATAAAGGTTGATTATCTCTTTCTAAAGATGTGCCACCACGAATAACAATAGATGCCGACCCTCCAGGGGAACCTCCAGAGTTAGTTACATTCACACCTGCAATCTTACCATTTAGAGAATTGATCACATTCGGATTTTTATTCTTCATCAGCTCGTCGGCTTTAATATCCTGAACAGCATAACCTAAAGCTTTTTTCTCCTTCTTTATCCCCATAGCAGTTACAACTACCTCGGTCAATGCTTCTTCACTGTTGGAAAGGGCAATATTGACGTTAGAGCTTGAGCCAACAGTCTGTTGCAATGGTTTGGAACCAATAGTGCTAAAAATAAGCACATCTCCAGGATCTGCTTTAATGGTAAAACTTCCATCTGGATTGGTCTGCGTACTTACTGCTTTGCCTTTGATGCTTACAGTCACATTCGACATGGATGTCCCATCAGATGCATTGGTCACTTTCCCCGAAATAGTTTTCGTTTGTGCCCACAAACTGGTAGATAACATCACTCCCGAACAGAATAAGAGTAATTTTTTATTCATGATAATAATTTAGTTAGTAGCAATTGTTTATATCGGATGTTTCGATCCCGACAGGTTTATACTAATTACTTTACAATAGTATAAAAAGGTTCTAAGCTTTGCAAGATTATGCGTAATTATTTTCAAAAAATGCCATAAAACACACTTGAAAATCATTAAGTTACCATACAATCGATTGATAAACCTTAAAAACAAAAAAAACAATATGCAAAAGACCGCACCACTAAATTATTATCACCATCATCACAAATTTATTTTCACATCGTAATGTTGTTTGATATATTCCTGTTGTTCTTGAGAGTCAAATTCCAGATCGAGGGTAGCCCGCTCTCTCTCCTTTTCAATTTCTATTTTAATCACACTTTTATAAAACCGAAAGATCTCCTTTTCACTTTCCAATATAAGTCGCGGAACACGAACAGATTTGCCTTCAGCATTTTTTGCAATCATTGTAAAATATGATGAGTTGCAGTGTTTTGTCTCACCAGATTGAATATTCATCGATTCAACACGAATTCCAACTTCCATCGAACTATTTCCTACATAATTGACCGAAGCGATAAGTGTTACCAACTCCCCTACTTCAATAGGCTTTAGAAAGTCCACTTTTCCAACGGACGCTGTCACACAATAATTTCCGGAAAACTTGGAGGCAACTGCAAAAGCAATTTGATCCATCAATGACAAAATATAGCCACCATGAATCTTTCCGCCAAAGTTGGCGTTAGAGGGTAACATCAACTGAGATATCCGTATAACAGATTCACCAGCTTTTTTATAAGTATCTTCCATATCTAAATATACTTCAGATAAATACGAACTCCAAATCGCTTGTTATCAAGCAATGTAATTAATACACCAAGACTATAATGTACGCTACCACATCAAAACACAAATTCCCAGAACAAAAAAAGGGATACCTTTTTAGATATCCCTTTTTATAGATTTATTTTAAATTACTTAATCTTTTCCGCCATATATGGACTCTCATTACTCAGACGGTCCACTGCTTTTACTGCCACATATAGTAACTTTTTACCATTCTTACTTTTTGCAAGTTGCTTGGCAGTAACCGAAGGATCAAAAATCTCATATGACCACTCACCACCATAGTTGCAGTAAAGTATCCAGTGATAAACTTGATCTACTTGTTTATGTTGCCACTTTGCAAAAACAAAATCTTTTTCTGCTGTCAACAACAAAGTTGGCTTCAGCATTGGATTTGCATTCAACCAAGGCGTTCTAGGTATCAATACTTTATTTTGGTAAGGACCTTCAAAAATTGCTCTTGTCATCGTAGGGTTTTTAATTAAACCGGCTAAGCTCCAATGAACAATACCTTTGCTATCTGGCACGATATTACGCATCGCAGCAATTTGATTTACAATTTCAGTTGAATATTCTGCTGTACGTTTCCCTACAGTATTGATACCTGGCCAAAGATGTCTGTGCATTGTATTTTCGCTCTCCCACCATTTCAATAAAGTTGTGAAACTTTGTTTAGCAGGCTGTATAGGCCAATACAATTGTGGCGTATAATAATCGACCCAGCCTTTATTAAGCCATAGCTTTGCATCTGCATACAATTGATCATATTGACTAGACCCTTGAATACCTGCCGGATAACCTGGTTTCCAGATCCCAAAAGGACTAATACCAAATTTCACAAAATTCTTTTCAGCTTTAATTTCTTTATAGATCCGTTCAATGAATGTGTTTACACTATTTCTACGCCAATCTGCACGAGCCAATGTACCACCATTCTTTTTGTAATCATTCCAACTGTCATTATCCGGAAAATCCTGCCCTCCATTATATTCCGCATAAGGATAAAAATAATCATCAAAATGTACCCCGTCAATGTTATAACGTTTTACAATATCCATTACTACACGGGCAGCATGGTCTTGAGTAGATTGTTTTGATGGATCAAACCAATACCATCCCTGCTTCAAACGGACAACGGAATTGGGCATCTTTTTAGCCATAGATGCCTCTGTCAACTTACCGCCAGAAGTATGGTGAGCACGATAAGGATTTAACCAAACATGTAATTCAATCCCTCGCTTATGTGCCTCTTCAACCCAAAATTCCAAAGGATCATAATATGGAAAAGGAGCTTTCCCTTGTTCTCCTGTTAAAAAATATGACCAAGGCTCGAGATCACTCTTATACATCGCATCCGACGAGGGGCGAACCTGAAAAATAGCTGCATTGAAATTATTTGCTTTCAAAAATTCTAAAATCTGGATCGCTTCCTGTTTTTGTTCATCCGTAGATAAAAAGTTTTTACTTGGCCAATTTATATTTGCGACAGATGCGATCCATGCAGCACGAAATTCACGTTGCACTTCAGGAAGCTCCACAGCGATTTCTTTTGGTGCTTCAACCTTTTTCTCTTGTATATTAATGTTAACCTTTTCACGTTGCGGTTTATCCTTTTTATCCGGATGCTGTACAATTACAGCAGGTGTGGCTTTTATCTCTTCTGTTTTTCTATTCTTTTTGGAAGAGCATGAAAATAAGAATAAAGCAACTGAAAGTATTAATAAGTGATGTTTCATTAAAAAATGTTAAGGAATTATTTCAAAATAAGTTACAAATGTACGGATTATGAATTTGTATCAAGAGCACTAGCGCGATATTAACTTTCCTTTAACCAGAACATCCTGAAGTTCAAAATTAGAAGTAAATATGATCACATTAGCTATACTTCCTATATTCAGGTTTCCAATATCTGTACGCTTTAGCAGTCTTGCTGGATAAGTAGTTCCCATCCGTATCGCCTCGTCCAATGGAACACCAACCTGTTGCACTATATTTCTAACCGATTCAAATAAAGAAATCGCTCCTCCCGAAATCGTCCCGTCGGGCAGTGAATAATAACCGTCATTCAACACATGTTGATAGATTCCTTGTGCACAAGCAGCAACTGCATCTGATATCAAAAACAATCGTTCGCCCATTTGTTTTTTAGCCACTTTAACTGCCTCGAAACTGACGTGATGTCCATCTGTAATTATACTCGAACATGCTGTTGGATGATTGAAAATAGCTCCTACCATACCAACCTCCCGATGATGTAAAGAAGACATCGCATTAAATAGGTGGGTACTTGTGGGAATCCCCAGATCAAAACCTTTAGTGCCTTCCTTAAATGTTGCATCACTATGCCCTGCACTTAATAAAAGTTCATACGATTTTAGGTACTCAAGAACATTATCGTCCATACATTCCGGAGCAATGGTCATCATTTTCACAACAGTATTGTGCTCGCCAAGCAATTCCTTAATATTTTCTTTTGTTGCTTTTACAATGAGATCAGCCGGGTGAGCCCCTCTCTTCTTTGCATTCAAAAATGGCCCTTCAAGGTGCAAGCCCAATAATGCATCATGTTTAAAATTGTCAGCAACCTGAATCGCTTCTTGAAAAACTTCAAACGTATTTGTCGCTAAAGTCATCATATATGAAGTCGTTCCTTTTCGAACCAAACGATCAGAAATGCGCTGTAAAGATGCTGAAGTCAAATGCGCTGAAAATAAATCATCACCGTCGCCATATAACTGCAAATCAATGAGACCCGCACAAATATTAGCTCCATTAACAACAATCTGTTCAAAATCAGCTGGAACTTGATTAGGCTCTACTATTCCAGTAATCTCTCCATTTTCAATAAGCAATGTTTTATCTTCAATAAGATTATAATCTGAAAAAATTCTTCCACCAACTAATGCGAGTTTATTCATTATCTTTTATTTTTGATTGTTTAAAGATAATCATTGCGATTATCAATTTACTAGCGTAACTTAGTTCCATGTACTTTTTTAGAAAAAAAGACCCCAATCGCCCAACGAACGGCAATCTAAAAGCTATGCATATTATTAATGCTATAGCCATCATCGTTTTCATTCTGGCGCTGATTTACAAGTTTTTCTTTGCATCCTAAATACCAGCATATGTCTCAAAAAATTATTTTAAATACCGAAAAAGCACCAGCGGCAATTGGTCCTTACAACCAAGCTATAAAAGCTGACAAAACATTATACGTTTCCGGACAAATTCCTTTAATTCCTGAAACTATGGAATTAATCACAACAGGAGTTGCAGATGAAGCACATCAAGTATTAAAGAATGTTGATGCCATCTTAAAAAACGCAGGCTATGGATTTGAAGATGTTGTTAAAGCATCTATTTTCTTAAGTAGTATGGATGACTTTGCTACAGTAAATGAAGTCTACGCACAATACTTCACTACAGTACAGCCTGCACGTGAATGTGTTGCTGTAAAGACTCTTCCAAAAAATGTAAATGTAGAAATCTCCGTGATTGCTTGGAAAGATTAATGGCAAACATAGAACAAGATACTGAAGGCCGCGGAAAGTATTTCTTAGCGGCTTTTTTAGGTCCTTTAATCTGGGGGTTTATGGCTGTCCCTATACGCTTATTAAAAAATTGGTCAGCTGAAGATATCCTCCATTACCGCATCATATTAGCCGTTTCACTTCTTTGGCTCTTCAATATCGTTTTCAGAAAGGCCGACATTAGAGCTGATTATAATTATTTTAAGCAACTGCCCAAGAATAACAGAACTAAGATTACCTATCTTACCCTTATTTCGGCTATACTTTTATTTGCAAACTGGTATACGTATATCTACTGCATTAATAGCATCAGTGTACAGGCCGGTGCCTTTGCTTACATCTTATGTCCATTAATCACGACTGCAGCAGGCTATTTAATTTTAAAAGAAAACTTAAATATAGCCCAAAAGGTATCTTTACTTATTGCTATTACTGGTGTATGCATGTTAGCAACCGGATCACTTACAGAAGTATTATGGTCTTTAACCATTGGCTCACTATATGCCTTTTATTTGGTATTACAGCGTATTATACAAGGGTTTGACAAACTCAATATGCTGGCACTCCAACTTGCCATCTGTACATTATTCATTATACCCCAAATGCTCGTTGATCAAAGTCCAATACCTCAAGACAGCACATTTTGGACCGTTACTTTAACCATAGCACTATTGTTCACAATCATACCGCTCTTCTCGAGCATGTATGCATTAAAGAAAATATCTTCTTCCACATTGGGGATCATGTTGTACATTAATCCCATCATTGCATTCGCACTCGCTATTACTTACTTTCAGGAGCAGGTAGATCCTTACAAATTTTGGGCATATGGCCTTATTTTCATTGCTATTCTGATCTTCAATTCTGATAAAATAAAATTTCTCTTTAAAAGGAAAAAACTCATGTAGCACAACCTGTTTTAGTTACGTTTACATGGTTAATAAACTAATATTAACCATGTAACCTTAATACGATGAAAATCTATCGATTTTTTACACTTTCTTTTTTAGTGCTCACGATACTATCGTGCAAAAAAGATCACCTTTCTTATGATGAGCTTTATAAAAAAGCATCAGAGAAATATCAAGAAATGCACTTGCTTACACAAAGTATTTCATGCGGAGACATCAGCAAGTGGTACGTCGATACCTTATTGTTAGATCCAACTACTCGAGGTTACTTACCCGTTTCTCCCACAATAAAAAACAAATATGATCTGCTAAAAAAAGAACATACTAATTTATTAACAAAAGCCATGGACGCTGATGATCGGCCATATCCAAACTTTGTATCTCTACATATGCCTGTACATTTCGGAATCATATGTCAGAATGGATTTGCAAAGGTAAAAACTGCCGAAGATTTCAATACCGAACAGACACGAACAGCTCTAACCGAAAGAAGTGAAACACTGCAGCATTACTTTAAAGATAAACCATGTACCGCGGCGAGTGATTGGATAGTTACTGGCATAAAAAAAGATTGTTCCCAAATATGGATTCCAACCATTGCTAATCAAACATATCGTAATGGATTTTATGCAATTCTTACAGAATATAATACATTATATTTCCATCTAACACAATTAGATAAAGAACTACAAAATTGTACTCCGAATAGTGCCCCCGCCCCCAAATCCGTGCGATGTGAAAATAATAAACCGATTGTAGTCTTTTAGACTTTATACTTACTCGATATGAAATTTATAAAACTAGTCAGCTATTTGTTTCTATTTATGTTACTTTTTAGTGCTTGCGAAAAAGACGATTTTACTTCTGAACAATGGTCTGCTAAAGCTGAAGAAAAGAAAGCCGAAATTGATAAACTCATTGCTTCAGAAAAATGTGAAAATTTGAACGAATGGAACATTGAAAAAGTCAGCAACTTTTGGTGTGGGCATGTTTATTTCCCTGTGCATAAACGTTTCAAATCACAATTCAATAAACTATGGGAGGAATATTTAGCACTTAGATCCAACGAAGTCAATGCCGGTATCAAAGAAGGAATTATTTACGAACCCTGTGAGAAGTATATTTTGTTTAATAGTGAACCCACTCAACTTTCCTGCGTAAATGGAAAAGCCAAATTGCTGTACATAAAAGATTTAAGCTTATCAGAAAGTAAAATACGTATTGCCCCTTTAAAAATAAAGATCGACAAATACCTGAATAATCTTACTTGTAGCGGAACCGAAAACTGGGGTACGACAATACTCTTAAAAGACTGTGGAGTTGAACATATAGCTTATATTAGAACAGCAGAACGTCCGGAAATCATGAAAGATATTGCACTTTACAATTCCTTAAAAAAGAATATCATAGAACGTGAAAAGCCGAATTGTTCGACAGGAAAATATACATATCCCAAAGGAGTAAAATGCGTCAATAACAAACCCGTTGTTGAGCTCTCAGAATAATAAAACAAACAGCAGTATTTTTAAAATCGGCTAAGCTCTTAAAGTATTGGCCGATTTTTTTTGATCTCCCCCTCTACGTCTGAACATATATTTTTTGAGATTAAAACAAATTATGATACAAAACTTAATTTCCCTGTAAAAAACATTGAAATAAAACAACCTGATAAATAGCTATTTACAGGAAACAAACGTTAAAATGTATCACATATGTTATAAAACTCTTTTAAATTTTATAGAACAGTAGTACATTAGATTCCTAGAATAAGAATCCTTCTTATTTTTACCTTGTATTGATATTTATTCACATTTGCGAAATTGCGTATCCTACCTATCTTCAATATGAGACATCTACTGACCAATGTGCTAAATTGAATTAGCCATTTACAATAAATCTATTCTTATGAAATGTGTAAAGACATAATTAGATCATAACACATATTACTGAATGAATAGTAAATTACAAACTACATTAAAGATACTGGGTATTGTTCCGACAATGCTTTTTTCAGCTTCTTTACTCCATGCCCAAAACAATCAAGTAAAGGGTACTATTGTGGACAGCCAGTCTAAAGCCGCAATAGCTGGAGCAACCATTAAAGTTCTAGGGACATCTAAAGCTAGTTCTACAGATGCTAATGGTGTTTTTCAAATTAACGTTGACGATAAGAATCGTATTTTGAGCATTAGTGTGATTGGTTACGAAACCAAAACTGTTACATTAGGACCAAATGAGACTACTATCAACGTGAGTCTTGTACCGCAGACACAGCAATTAGAAAGTGTAGTCGTTACAGCACTAGGAATTAGCCGTTCTCAAAAATCCTTAACTTATTCGACCCAACAACTCAAAGGTGATGAACTGAATCGCGTAAAAAGCACCAACTTAGCCAATAATCTAAATGGTAAAGTTGCAGGTGTCAATATTGCTTCCAGTTCATCGGGCCCCGGCGGTTCTGCTAAAGTTGTGCTTAGAGGTAATAAATCTGCATCAGGCAACAATCAGGTATTGTATGTTGTTGATGGTGTACCTATCAATAATCAGACATTAGGAACACAACCTGATAACGTATTTGGTGGGCAACGCGATCCCGGAGATCCAATTGCTATGATCAATCCAGAAGATGTGGAAAATATCTCTGTACTAAAAGGAGCATCTGCTGCGGCTTTATATGGTAGTCAAGCGGCCAACGGCGTTATCTTGATCACAACAAAGTCTGGAAAAGGAGGACGTACAACCGTCAATTTCTCTTCCAGTGCACAAATCGAACAAGCAACATCTTTACCCGAATTTCAAAATCAATATGGACAGGGATCGGGTGGAAAAAATAGTGCAACAAGTGTATCCAGTTGGGGAGAGAAAAGCGATCAAGCTAATTTTAATAATGTTGACAAGTTCTTAAGAACAGGTAGTAATTTTACAAATTCATTGACATTATCGGGCGGAAACGAGAAAAATCAGACTTATTTTTCTTACGCGAATACCTTAGCAAAAGGAATTACGCCAAATAATGACATGACCCGTCACAATTTCAATCTGAAAGAAAGCGCTAAATTCTTTGATGACAAATTAACGGTTGAAGGAAGTGCCAATTATATTACCCAAAAATTGGATAATGCACCAACATCTGGTTTTTATTATAATCCTCTAGTAGGACTTTATTTATTGCCTCGTAGTATTGATATTTCACCTTACAAAGATTTTGAGAAATTTAATCCAAGCCGTAATCTTTATGATCAGAACTGGTTTACTTTATCCGATGATCCTACAACCCAACAAAACCCATGGTGGATCGTAAACAGAAACCAGAACAGTTCTAAAAGAAACCGTTTATTATTAAATGGAAGTGCCAAATATCAAATTGCACCATGGATTAATGTTCAAGCACGTGGAAGTGTAGATCGTACAAGTGAAGTTTGGGATCGAAAAATATATGCAGGTACTCAAAATATTTTAGCTAGACCAAATGGCGGCTATAATTACACGAATACAACCATCACACAACAATATGGTGATCTAATCGCCAATATGAACTTCAATGTGAACGATAAGCTTCAGATTACCGGTGTCGTGGGAACAAGTATTACAGACTGGAAGACTGAAGGAGTAGATTACACCAGTGGAACAGCAGGTCTGCAATATCCAAATCAGTTTATCATTCAGAATTCGACTACACCTACTCCGACAGGTTTATCAAATAACAGAAGACAACTGCAATCTGTTTTTGCCAGTGCTAATCTATCATACGATCAATGGTTATATCTTGATTTAACTGCTCGTAATGATTGGTCAAGTACACTTGCTTTCACAGAATCAAATTCATTCTTTTATCCATCAGTAGGTTTAGGTGTTGTCTTAAACGACAAATTGAACATGCCTGATTTTGTCAACATGGCCAAAATTAGGGGTTCATATGCTATCGTTGGTAATGATTTACCTCCTTACACCACCTTATTAACCAATAATCTGAATGCTTATGGTGTTATCAACCTCAATGATATTGCTTTTCTTAAAGGTCTTAAACCAGAGAAAACACATTCATTAGAGATTGGTACTGAATGGCGTATGTGGAACAACCGTTTAAACGTAGATGTAACCTACTATAAGACAAATACGAAGAATCAGTTCTTCAAAATTGCTGCCAGTCAAGCATCATTGTATGATCAATATGCCATCAATGCTGGAGATATCCAAAATCAAGGGGTTGAAGCATTAGTGTCATTAGATGCCATTAAGAATGACAATTTTACCTGGACAACAAGTTTAAACTTCACTTATAACAAAAATAAGATTATCAAATTAGATGATCGCATTAAAGAATTTGCATTAACCGGAGATGGACGTAACAATTACGCTTCCAAATTTGAAGTAGGCGGTTCTTTTGGTGACATTTATGGTCAAGATTTTGCTCGTGATGATCAAGGCCGTATTCTAGTCTCGGCAGACGGTACTCCTCAAAAGAATTCCAATTATACCAAATTAGGAAATTCAAATCCAGTTTGGCAAATGGGATTGAACAATAGCTTTAGTTATAAAAACTTCAACTTAAGTTTCTTGATCGACGGTAAGTTTGATTACGAAGTGATGTCCATAACACAGGCGCTTCTTGACGGTTATGGTGTTTCAAAAGCAAGTGGAGATGCCCGTGCTAATGGGGGTGTAACAATCAATGGCGTTACAGCTGCTGGTGCTGAAGTTACAAATGTTGCAGCAGAGAAATGGTATACAACTGTTGGTGGTATGGGACCTGTAAGCAGTCAATATATCTATGACGGAACAGTTGTTCGACTACGCGAATTAGTGTTAGGCTATGACTTTAATCTCAATGATAGTTTCTTTAAAAAGCTCCGCGTTTCGGCAGTCGGCAGAAATCTATTCTACTTTACTAAGAAAGCACCTTTTGATCCGGAAGTGACCATGTCTACCGGCAATACATTAAGTGGAGTCGATATCTTCATGATGCCTCCAACACGTAATTATGGTCTTACTTTGAATGCAACTTTTTAATAAAACAACGATGAAATACAATTTCAAAAATATAAGTAAGTTGATGTTAGCTTTTGTGGTACTTGGAAGTGCCATGAGCAGCTGTACAAAAAACTTCGAAGAATATAACAAAAATAACAACGGCCTGACAGATGAAGACCTGGCTGCCGATGGAAAAGATTTAGTACTATTCTTCAAAACAGCACAGATGGCCATCTACAATTTTTCTGGAGGTGGTGATCCAAATTCATATCAACTTCAACAAAATCTGAATGCAGACGTATTCTCTGGTTATTTCATGTCCCCTACACCTTTCAATAGCGGTCAAAATAACCTGAATTACGCTATGGTAAATGGCTGGAATGGTGAACCCTTTAAAGTACTTTACCTTGATGTGATCAAATCTATTGATAAACTACAAAAAAATGGATTGGATAAAAACTATCCAGCACTTGGCGGAGCTGCAAAAGTAATTAAGGTAGCTGCTGCTAATCGTGTAACTGATATTTACGGACCTATTCCATATAGCAAAGTTGGCACATCTGGAGATATTCCTTATGATAAGCAAGCTGATCTTTACACTGCTTTTTTCAAAGAATTGGATGAAGCGACGGAGGCTTTAAAGTCGTTTAATGCTCAAAGTCCAATGACCGACAAAATTGAAGAGATCGATTTAGTTTATCCGAATTTGGATAATCAGACACGTTTTAAGAACTGGTTAAAATTAGCGAACTCACTTCGCTTGCGTCTTGCTGTGCGTATTGTAAAAGTTGACCCTCAACTAGCAAAAGCACAAGCAGAGAAAGCGTTAGATCCAGCAAATGGTGGCGTTATTGAAGCGAATAGTGAAAACTTCAAAGTAAAAGTTCCTACAGACGGTACATTCAGCAATCCCCTTTGGTTTATTTCAAAGAATTGGGCAGATACCCGTATGAATGCTTCTTTACAGTCATACATGACAGGTTACGGCGATCCGCGTATTTCTAAATATATGGAGCCAGTACCAGTTGACAAACAGACAACCGGCTTCGCGGGCAAATACATTGGTATCCGTACAGGTGCAGCAGGTATTGAAAAAGACAAATACCAGATGTTATCAGCGCTTAATACGGGAGGAAGTACGCCGTCATTCACAGCAACCACTGCCCCAATTTTAATGACTGCTGCTGAAGTCTATTTTTTACGTGCTGAAGGCGCATTGAGAGGTTGGGCAAATGTTGGTGGAACAGCAAAATCACTTTACGAAAAAGGTGTTGAAACCTCTTTTGCACAATGGGGCGTAAGCGGTTTATCGGCCTATTTACAAGACAATACGAGTAAAGCTGCTGCTTACGTTGATCCATTCAATGCAAGCAATAATGCAGCTGCACCAACTAACTTAACTATTCAATGGAATGATGCAGCCTCTAATGAAGAAAAGTTGGAACGTATTATTACACAAAAATGGTTAGCGATCTTCCCAGAAGGACAAGAAGCCTGGAGTGAGTTCCGTAGAACCGGATATCCAAAATTATTCCCTGTTGCGGTGAATAATAGCGCTGGTCTTATTGACACTAAGATTCAGATCCGCCGTTTACCATTTCCACAAAATGAGTACAACACGAATGCAGCTGAGGTACAAAATGCCATTTCATTACTTGGCGGTGCTGATAACGGTGGTACACGTCTATGGTGGGATGTGAATAAAGGAAATTTTTAATCAACATCTTATCCTATTTAAAGGCTGCCTCTTCAATAAAGGGGCAGCCTTTTTTATTAATATGCGGAAAAAATATTTGATACCACATCACCGGACTAAATACTCCTTTTTAATTAACCGATACAACAACTTTAGCAATCCTCTATAGTATTTTACTAAATTTTTAAGTAAAATCCTTAAATTAGCAAAGTAGAAGAATGGCTGATTTATCTTTAATAACCCCAATAGAATATCTGAAAGGCGTAGGCCCTCAGAAAGCTGATGTAATTAAAAAAGAATTGCAGATTTTCACCATTGGTGACCTGCTCAGTTATTACCCTTTTCGCTATATTGATCGTACCGTATTTCATAAAATAAGACAACTGGATGCCGATATGTATTCGGCCCAAGTATTAGGGAGACTTATTGGGCTTAAAGAAGTTGGTGAAAAAAGAGCAAAACGTTTGGTTGGACAATTCAAAGATGAGACAGGGAGCATCGAACTGGTATGGTTCCAATCGATCACCTGGTTACAGAAATCATTAAAAGTAGGTTCCGCCTACGTGCTCTATGGCAAACCATCTGTATTTAATGGACAGATATCGATCACACATCCCGAAATGGAACCTTATCAAGCTCAGGTAAAAAACTTGGGTAACATGACCTTGCAACCTGTATATTCTTCCACTGAGAAACTGAAGAAGTTCAACTTAGACAGTAAAGGGATTCAAAAATTACAGCAGACTGCTTTAGAAACCGTATTTCGCCAACTCACTGAACAGCTACCTGCTTATTTATTGGCCAAGCATCAGTTGATGGACCAAGCCAGAGCCACTGTTGCTATTCATTTTCCACAGAGTCAAGAGGAACTGACGCAGGCCATAAAACGTATCAAATTTGAAGAATTATTCTATATTCAGCTCAAATTACTAAAAAATAAACAGCTCAATACTAAAAAATTCAGGGGACAGATTTTCTCTAAAGTCGGGGACAAATTCAATACCTTTTTCAAAGAACGGATTCCTTTTCCGTTGACCAACGCACAGAAACGTGTCGTCAAAGAGATCAGACAGGATACTGTTACCGGCGCACAAATGAATCGTTTGGTGCAGGGCGATGTGGGATCTGGGAAAACAGTGGTTGCACTTTTAACGATGCTTTTGGCCATAGACAACGGTTTTCAAGCTTGCATGATGGCTCCAACAGAAATATTAGCAACCCAACACTATACGGGGCTAAAAGAGTTACTGGGAGAGGGTATCTGCAATATTAAATTGTTAACAGGCTCTACGAGTACTAAGCAACGCCGTATCATTCATGAAGAATTGGAAAATGGCTCTTTGGATATCCTGATAGGAACCCATGCCTTAATTGAAGACAAAGTCAAATTTAAAAATTTAGGTTTTGTTGTTATTGACGAACAACACCGATTTGGAGTTGAACAGCGCGCTAAGCTTTGGCGTAAAAATAGCATTCCTCCACATATGCTCGTGATGACCGCTACCCCTATTCCGCGTACTTTGGCAATGACTATGTATGGCGATTTGGACATTTCGGTTATCGACGAACTCCCTGCGGGAAGAAAACCGATTAAGACAGTTCATTTTTTCGAGAGCTCCAGATTGCGCATGTTTGGTCTTATCCGTGAAGAAATAGCAAAGGGGAGACAGGTGTATGTTGTATTTCCACTGATCAAGGAAAGTGAGAAACTAGACTTATTATACTTAGAAGCAGGTCTAGAAAATATCCAAAGTGAATTTCCGCTTCCTGAATTTAAGATCAGTATTGTCCATGGCAAGATGCCTGTCAAAGATAAGGATTTTGAGATGCAACGTTTTGTGAAACATGAAACCCAGATTATGGTTGCAACAACCGTAATTGAAGTCGGTGTTAATGTTCCCAATGCTTCTGTCATGATTATTGAAAACTCGGAACGATTTGGTTTATCACAGCTCCATCAATTGAGAGGACGGGTTGGTCGTGGTGCAGAGCAATCATTCTGTATCTTAATGTCAAGTAATAAGTTAAGCAAGGAAGGAAAGTTGCGATTGAATACTATGGTACGAACAAATGATGGATTCGAAATCGCAGAAGTTGATTTAGAACTTCGTGGTCCGGGCGATATTTCAGGTACGCAGCAATCTGGTGTACTGGAATTAAAACTGGCCAACCTTACAACAGACCAACAGCTTCTGTCAGAAGCCCGTAATTCTGTTATTGATATCTTCAAGGAAGATCCAGAAATGACAGAAGAACGTCATGCATCACTCAGACAATACCTCGCTAGAAAAACGGACGGTATTGCATGGGATAAGATCTCATAAAATACTTATCTCACTCCTATTCCATTATGCATTAGTCTGTAAGCTTCTTTAATAAAATTATAGGATCCGCTTTTGGCATAAAACAATTAAACTAAAAACGATTATCTTTGTATTATTATTGAGTCATCGTACTATGACGTCACATCATTTTCACGTCTTTTTGCAGTGCCCCTTGGCCTACTCATGCAAAATCTTAATAAGCAATACAAAATTAGAATAGAAAACAATGGCAAAAATCAAAATATACGACACCGCAGTAAGACCCGAAACAGCTTTACTCGTGAGTGTAATTCCTCAGGGATTAAGCGAGGAAAAAGCACACGAGTATCTTGAAGAATTAGAATTTTTAGTTCAAACTGCAGGCGGGATAACAAAAGGTATTATTACACAAAAATTAACTTATCCAGATCGCTCTACCTATGTAGGGGCAGGAAAATTGGAAGATATTAAAGCTTTTGTAATCGCAGAAGAAATTGATATGGTCGTTTTTGATGATGAATTATCTCCTTCTCAATTACGTAATATCGAACGTGAGCTTCAAGTTAAGATATTAGACAGATCAAATTTAATTTTAGATATTTTTGCAAGCCACGCTAAAAGTGCGCAAGCAAAAACACAAGTTGAATTAGCACAATTACAGTATTTATTACCCAGGTTGACGAGATTATGGACCCACTTGGAACGCCAACGTGGTGGTATCGGTATGCGTGGTCCTGGTGAAAGTCAGATTGAAACTGATAGACGTATTATTTTAAATAAAATAACTGTTTTAAAAGAACGTCTTGACCTGATTGACAAACAGAATGAAACACAACGTAAAAATCGGGGTGAAATGATACGTGTTGCTTTAGTCGGCTATACCAATGTCGGGAAATCAACCATCATGAACATGATTTCAAAATCGGATGTTTTGATTGAAAACAAATTATTTGCAACTTTAGATACAACCGTTCGTAAAGTGGTGATTGATAATTTACCCTTCTTATTATCCGATACTGTAGGTTTTATCCGTAAACTTCCCCATCATTTAGTTGAATGTTTTAAATCAACATTAGACGAGGTCCGAGAAGCGGATGTATTGATTCATGCGGTCGATATTTCACACCCAAATTTTGAAGATCATATTATCGCTGTTAATGAGACATTGAAAGATATCGGAGCTTTAGATAAACCGATCATTACGGTATTCAATAAAATTGATGCTTATGTACCGACAGTTGAAGAGGGTGAAGAAGGTAAAAAAACGGTAACATTGGAAGATTTTGAAAACAGCTGGATGGCCAAGAATGCTGATCCAGCAATCTTCATTTCAGCTACAAATAAAACAAACTTAGAGGAATTTAAACAAAAATTATACGATATCATTGTGGAAATTCACCGTGAAAGATATCCTTATAATAATTTGCTTTACTAATCCGAATTTATAAGTACTTAAAGTACGCTTGAAAGACAGGATATACCCGATGTAAAATCAAGCGTGCTTTAATCATTTCAAACTGGGCTAAAACGCATATAGCCACATCACTATGCAAAATAAAAAAGTAACCTTTATCGATTGGGGCTTGGTTGACTATCAAGAAGCCTGGGATAGACAAGAAGAGATTTTTAATAAAACCTTAGCTGTAAAACATGAAAACCGTGTTAACAGTACAGAACTTCCAACGGAAAACTTTTTAATTTTCAACGAGCACCCTCATGTGTATACCTTAGGGAAATCTGGGAAACCTGAACATCTTTTATTGGATGAAAAGGCGCTCAAAGAGAAAGAAGCAACCTACTATAAGATCAACCGTGGCGGTGATATTACCTACCATGGTCCTGGTCAGATCGTTGGATACCCAATTCTGGATTTAGATAATTTCTTTACCGATATTCATCTTTATCTACGCACGTTAGAAGAGGCGATTATCCTAACCCTAAATGATTATGGAATTCAGGCAGGAAGATACCCAAGTTTTACGGGTGTCTGGATCGATGGGGACAACGAAAAGGCACGGAAAATCTGCGCGATGGGTGTCCGAGCAAGCCGATGGGTAACCATGCATGGATTTGCATTCAATGTAAATGCCGATCTAAGCTATTTTGGAAATATTGTACCCTGTGGTATTGACGACAAAGATGTTACCTCTATGGAGCGAGAACTGGGCTATAAACCCAATATTAACGAGGTAAAAGATAAGCTAAAAGGGCATATCGCCAATCTCTTCGCTATGGAACTAGATTAAAATAAAAAAGGACTTACAAAAGCTGCAGGTCCTTTTTTATTTTATACTTAATTGACTTTTCTAACAATAAAACATACACTCATAACGGACAGCTTTTCCATTTTCAAAAGTGATCATAAATAGGCCTGCGTCACCATCGGGGATTCGATAAACATGCGGGGCACCGATCCAGTCGGTCGAAACCAGATGTCCAAAATGTTTCACAAATTCCTTTTCATCATAATTCATATCGATTCGCTCCTCTCCCATCCACAAGGCTAGCTCATTGCTGAGGGTAACCTGATATACGGACCCAAAAACTTTTCCCTTGACATTTTCTTCAAATGCCACGATATTATTATCAGATCGATAATAATATACAGGTTCCCAACCGCATTCGGGCATATCCGGAATAACCGATACTTTTTGCATCTGAAGTTGCTTCATCTGACTTTCTGTTATCTTCCCATCATAAAGAAGCAACCCCTTCCAATCGAAATGCATCCGTAAAGATGTCACCTGCTTCTCCACCACATCGAATGCCGGACGAACTTGAAACCGATCTGCCAGATACAATTCAAAATCAATATCAACTTTCGGGTCCTGTAATCCAGCATTTTCAAATGATTCTTTCCAAAATGTCAATGCCTGTTTTAATTTTTTATCATCGTTCCAGGCAATTTCCCGGAGTCTTCCTACCCATAAAATTTCCTGTTTTTGATCCTTACCTTTTACTTTGAGATATTCTTTTAATACTTTATCATAGGTCAATTCCGCACCTAAAAATTTTGCCTGAATAAATTCTGGTCTCTCATGAAAGTGATCACCCACATATACCCAACCGTCCGTATAGAGCGGAAAGTAATCGATACAGACCAGCTCATTGAGTCTTGCTCTTCTTACTGCAGTGCTTGAAACATCTGGAGCTTTACGCACCCGTAATTCCGATACCTGAACAAAAAAATGAGGGCACTGGCTTCCTTGTGTACCCCGATAGAAATATTGCGCAGGTTCACCCGCTGATCGCTTACCAAACATTGCCCGTTGGAGAGGTTGCTTCATTATAAACCCAATATCCCCATTACTCACCTGCACCTTATATTGTGTTTTTGTAGAGTCCAAAACATATACAGGAGCTTCCGTCGGAAATATCCCCAGCAGATCCATTTTGTTATTTTCGGTTCGATAGAGATGCCCCCATTCTGAAGTGTAAACAGGACGATCACCGGCCGATTGAGCAACAGTATCAAGTGTTGTAAAACAAAGTAACACAGCAAACAAACGATATAGTCTTCCCAACATAAATATGGTATTATTAATTATTAAAAGATCTTAGCAATGATAATTCTTCTATTCGACAGTTTACCTCCATGAGACAAAAATAAACGAAAACCACGGCAATAAAATCACTTGAATCCGTTATTTTTTTTAAAATTATAATAACGAAATATTGTACTATACAAATTTTCTTGAGTCAATATTGGCCTAATTTATAGAACTAGGAATAGGCTGTTCTTTAAATAATTGAAATTTTTATCATTAACATAAGAAAAGAGCTTATATTAATATTTAATTATCATCCTTACCCCACCTTTATTTAAAGATCCAAAACCTCGAACCTTATTATCGATTAACATGATATTTATAAGCTTATCTCGGTTATAAAATACCTGATAACAATTCTTATCAGTTTCTTGCTTTGTCAAATGATCTTGTTGCTCTTCAGGTAATGAAGCGTAAGGCACCACCGTAATATTCTCAAAATTTTCATCAGCCAAAGTTTTACGTAAATATTGAAACTGTAGTGAGAGGATCTCTAAAGCACGTTTCACGTTCTTTTTTTCAATTACAAAATACTTACCTACCAATTCTTTATCTGAGAGGTCTCCTTTTACTATTTCTGAGATAAACTTCTTGATCTGAATTTGATCATCAGAGACCGTCTGTGCTTTTGTACTAATGGTCAAAAACAGTAGTACTAAAATTAAAGAATAGATTTTCACAACATTTATATATTTAAGAATTAGAATAAAGCTGATTATAAAAACATTAAAGCTAAGGACAAAATAATATCCTAAATTATTCCTTTTCCAAGAAACCAATTTGCTTTTCAAGGGCAAGAATTGTCTTCTCTTGTGTTCTTATCGTCTGTTCCAAAGCATTGATGACTTTATTCATTGCCTCGTCCATCTTAATTGCATTATCATCTGGGCGCTGCTTGGAATGCTCAAGGGGCCCCCTTTCATCACCGTTACTGTTCCTATACATTTCGCCTGTACCCATCAGTAACCAGGTTGGACATATATCATTATATTTAGTTAAGATAGCTATCATTGCGTCCGAACTAAGTGCTGAAAATTTTTGAACGCCTTTAAAGTTAGCATAAGAAAATCCCAAGCCTTCAAAAAAAATAGCTTTGCTGATCCCCTTACTTTCCGCAATTAATAGTACACGTTCCTTAACTCCCGACATGATTTCTTTTTTTTAACCTATATTTTATGATGAAATACAGCGCTCTCATCATTATAACCTTTTAACTCGCTATTTGTGCGTGTTATTTTTACGCCATTTCAATATTACTTTATTCCTACTTAAATATCACACCGTATGGGTTACTCCTTTTTTGACGATGTATTTTCCTGTTCGTAAACTGATAATTGTCGCTCCATGAAGGAAATTATCTTTTCCTGAGATTTAATTGTTGCATTTTGAGATGCTATTACTTGATGTAAGGCATTAATCACAGCATTATTAATGCCTTCTTGTTCGGCAGTTAAGTAGGTTTCATTAAATTCTTTAACGATTGATTTAGCACATAACATCGATCCTTCACCTCTTAGTAACCATTCTGCTGAATAATCGGGATAATTTTCTAACAAGCTGATTAGCCATTTGGATTGAATATCTGTACCATTGTTCAGGGCTCTTGTGAAAACGCCTTTACTGGCCCCAATAGCAGCTTCTAAAGCAGAAACACTCATACCTTCCCGATCAGCAACAAGCTTAATTCTCTTCAAATAATCACTCATATATGCAAATTTAATCTTAAAATAATTTGTTTTGATTTAAAATAGTTCCTATATTAGTTTTATGAAGATAATTAAAACCATTTTAAACCAAAATTTCTATTATGAAAAATACGCAAAAGAAACTAAAAGCGAAACATTTTCGCTATTTAAGTAAAAAGAATATCAAAAATCCCATGATTTACATCCGTGATTTTTTCCAACAGCAAACTGATATTATTAACTGGCAAAACGATATCAATCTCTTTGTAACAACTGGAGCTTATCCAGCGATGTCGACCGGTGGTTATCCCGAAAATGGCTACAATTGCCATCAAATGATTAAGCAGATGGAAATAGCTTATGTTATTTTTAAACAATGTGGACTACCCAAACATAAGAATCCCTTAACATTATTTGACACAAGAAAAGATTACTTCAATTATTCGTATGGACCTGAATTCACTTGTAATAATAAAAAAAGTCCCTACGATTTGATTCGTAAGTTTTTCTCTTATCAGTCCTTACAAAAATGGTATAAAACCATGGATGACCTGATGGAACAGCTAACTTTAAAGAGATCTATCGGCGATGAACATTTCGGTGATAAAATTGTCGTTATTCGCGAGTTTCTCATTCGTCTGGCGTACGCACTTTATTACATCTATGAGAATGGAGGCATCACTATTCCTCTTCCTCCCTATGTTCATATTCAATCTAGAAAACAACATGAAGAAGCGGAATCCAATAATGAAACAAATGAATCATTAGGCGGTCCTCATGATATACGAGATGAAGAAAAAATGTCGGAAATGAATTCAGCAGAACTGGAAACAAAAAATAAAGGCGCAAATTTAAAAGAAGACGCTACACATAAAATAACACTACTCAATGTGGAAGCAGCAGATCATCTTGACACGGTAACCACTTTAGAAGAGAACATGACCTGTATTCAGCAAACCTTACAGTCGCCATAAACTTAAAAAACAGAGCAGTTAACGAAAAAATTATGTTATAAAATCGATAAATAATAAGGCGTCTGAATACAATGTTACATTTCATCTCCATATCTCACCAAAAAGATATGACAAGAAATAACACAAACTAAAATGTAGCAAATGAACACAAACACACACCCCTTGATATAGCCTTTCAGACAGCCTATTTAATGCTACCCAATAGCATAATAATCCAATATTATAATCATGAAAAGGAAAAAACTAACATAGAAAGAGTTTAGCTATTTACCGAAGTATGCAGTGAAGGATCGTTCGAAATTTCTCCATTACTTACTAATCTTCCCCATTGCTCTGCAGACGATACATGCTGTGGGAGGAATAGAAAAATGTATGGAGCATAAATTAAACTCAGGAATAAATTAGGTAGCTAAAAAAAAGTAAAAGCCCTCTAAAATATGCTAGAGGGCTTTTTTATTTTCAGATATCATTTACCAAAATTTATTACAAACCACTACCGATCTGAAACTGCGTCTGGATAAGGAACAGTAGCTTTAGTATTTTTAATAATTGGCATCTGTGCATCTACATTTCGAAGATAAGCACCCAATTTATCTGATAACCTTTTTACGATTTTAGGATTATTCATCGCAAGATCTTGCTCTTCTCCGATATCGTTCTTGATATTAAACAGTTCTTTTTTCTGCGTTTTATGCCAATAGATCAATTTCCAGCCACCGTCTCTCACTGTACTTGTTGCACCTATTCCAGGTCCAGTCTCGCCCCAACTATTTGGATAATGCCAATACATTGCCGATTTACGGTTTGCCTGCTTATTTGTCTTCAATACCGAAACAAAATTTTCTCCGTCTATGTGTTGCACAGCTTTTGTTTTTTTAACACCTGCCATGCTCAATACAGTCGGAAATATATCCTCTATTATAACAGGATATTCCGTTTTCGAATTTTCTTTAACAACAGCTGGCCACTTAACCAGCATGGGTACTCTTATCCCACCTTCATAGGCCGATCCTTTACCACTTTTTAACGGTTCATTCCATCTGTGTTTTTTACCTGTTTTACCACGATCCTGTATTGCATAACCACCATTGTCAGAAATAAAGAGGATGATCGTATTCTCAGTCAAATGTTTACGCTCCAAAAAATCCATCATATCGCCGAGGCTCTTATCCATACCTTCTACCATTGAAGCATATTGTGCTTCTACGTGCGTGGCTCCTTTATCAATATATTTCTGATAAAACCGCTTATCTGCATTAAAAGGTACATGCACTGCATAATGTGACATATACAAAAAGAAGGGTTTTTGATTTGACAATGAGTCATTCAAAACTTTTAGTGTCTTCTGCGTCAATGCTTCTGTCAAGAATATATCCTGACCGTAATATTCTTCCAAACCCGGTACTCCCCAAGGACTTTTAGGCGTTCCATCTTTATTATTTCCAAAATTTTCTGTTCCCAGAAAGCTACCAGGACCACCCGCTGCATGACCGGCAATATTCACATCAAACCCCAAATTTATAGGATCAGCTCCAGGTGTTCCCACAGCTCCAAAGTGAGCCTTTCCTGCATGAACGGTTAAATATCCGTTTTCCTTTAATAGTTGAGGCAAGGAATTGACAAATACAGATCGCTCTATGGTATCAACGGGTTGCATACCATTTACGTTCCACAAAGGAAAATCCAACTCATCATCTTTAGCATCTACGGAAGCATTTCTGTTTAATGTCCAATTGGTCACCCGATGTCGTGCGGCATTCATGCCACTCATTAAACTTACCCGGCTTGGAGAACAAACACTACTGGCATAAGCCTGTGTAAATTTCATACCTTGGCTCGCCAGACGTTCCATATTCGGTGTCTGATAAAAATTGTTTAACGAAGTTTTTTCTTTCCAAAAAGGAACCGAAGTATCTTCCCATCCCATATCATCTACGATGAATACGATAATATTCGGTCGTTCTTTTGTTTGGGCATGAACTTGGCCACTTCCGATTGCACAAGAAAATAATAACAGGAAGAAGGTTGATTTTTTAAATAGCATGTTTAGATTTATATGTCCTAATTTACAAAGTATTATTCTTTAATCAAATTTGGTTCTTAAATGCAAAAGCCCCTGAGCAGATCAGAGGGCTTCCTGTTACTATTAATTTCCCCTAGTAATGGATATATCTTTTAAAAAATCATTATTTAGCAAAAGCTTCATTTACGGCCTTTCCTCTCCAAGTCGGAGGCTGCTCAAACTCTAAGAACGATAAATTAAAATGATTCTACGGAAGCACAAGCTCACAAAATATTACTTTTATTAAAATTTCAAAACTTATTACACCCAATCTAGTTCTTCATCTGAATCTGGAAATTCCGAAGGACGGCTTTCTTTATTTGTTTCCTCTTCAAACTTGCAGATCTGACCGTTACGAATCAATATGGCATCAAATATTTCTGCAGTCATATATTTTGTGTTTAGGGTCAGAAATTCCTCTTTACGATCTGTAGATAATAGCCACATCCGTACGGTGGCCACACATAATAATAGCACATTGGGTTTATCTTTAATGGAAAAAATGACCGATCGTGATTCGACATCATCACCCTTAACTATAACCAACTCTTTACTTGAACTTATATCAACTGTATTTTCATCATCTATGGACACTTTAATGATATGCATCTTCAGAATAACTTTTCTTACTCTTTCAGGAAGTGTATCTAGTTCACGGGCTAAAATCGGTGGAGTACTTATACATAATTCTTCTTTCTCCTCGTCAAAATTTGTTGTGGGATAATTCATAAAGAAAGTTTGCCAACTGGTCTTTGGTGAAAAACGGAAATTCTTTAGCGGATTTATGTTCCCGTATCCTAATTTCAATTGTCCTAGATCATGTTGACGATCATTTCGAATGACCATGTAAAGCTTCTTTTTGAGACGTAAGAAGGATTCGTACTTAGCGGAATCATCTTGTATGATTTTCATCTGCTTATAAATCCTGCTGGCTAATGTATTGGAGTATGCGAAATCTGCTCCTGCTAATTTGCTGTTCTCTGACAAATTATAATCTTTTCCTTTTTTTCGATATGGATTCTTAGGTTTTTCGAAATCGAACATGATTTATGATATACTGGTTTTACTAAAAATAGTTTATTTATTGGATAAATACAATTATTAGCTTTATGAATCAACTAGCTCATATCTCTACATTCAGTAAATTTAAGTGCGTAAAAGTCCATGTAAGTCCGTAGAAGTCCGTGAAAGTCCATACTTTACTCGGGATTGAGTCGGTAGTGCCTTGACATTCATAGGGAACACCTTCGGGAATGGTTCGACTCTCTTTCGCCTATTGTTCGGGAGGGGTTCGGCAAGGAGGCAAACAAACGCCGAACAGAAGGCATACCATCGCCGAACTTGTCTCCTACTTGTCTCGAATGATTCTCAAAGGAACTTCAAACCACTGCCGATTAATGGCGTGTTTTAATTGGTTTTAATGAAAATGATGTGCCACCTGTAGAATAAGTGATTTTTTCCTGTATTACATCAATCTTTATAAAGGACATATTTCTGACGCATCTTTTTATAGCTTTCTAAACCTGCTTTCCAACTTGCTCTGATTTCCTGATCGCTCACATTGTTCTCTATCTGCTTTCGAAATTGGTCTACTCCGGCCAGCTTTTCGATACTACCGATTTGCTTGGAATAGCTCTGGTCAAAGAATTTATCTTTTTCCGGGGATTTATTGTACATTTCTTTTATCCATGAAACATTGATCTCTTTGCTGTCAACGAGACTTTGCAAATCATAATCTCGTAAATCTAATCCGTAACAGACTTCATTCATGAACAGTGGTGTTTCACTCATTCCTTTTTTACTAACGGGTGTGAAGGAAAATGTGAAGATTCCTTTATATATCGGACTGCCAACAATGGTGAATGGAAAATCTGTTCCACGACCGTGATTCAATTTGGTTCCTTCAAAGAGGCAGGTGCTGGGGTATAGAATTATACTCTGTTCAGTATTGAGATTCGGTGATGGGCTGACAGGTAATTTATATAGCATACTGTGGTTATACCCTTCTATTGGAATGATCTTCAATTTGCATTTACGGTCTGTTGCCATCCACTTCTCTCCGTTGATCATCTGAGCAAATTCGGCCGTAGTCATACCGTGGGCAATGGGTACCGGGAACTGACCGATTCCTGATTTATGTTTCATATCGAGTATGGGTCCATCAATGAGGTATGCATTGGGATTTGGTCTATCAAGGATAAGCAACTCTTTACCATTTTCGGCACACGCTTCCATTATATCTCGTAAGGTATTGATATTGGTATAAAAACGGACGCCCATGTCCTGCACATCAAAAATAAAGATATCGACATCTGCTAAATCCTTTGCTGTTGGTTTTTTCTTATTTCCGTACAGGGAAATTATAGGGATCTGTGTCGCTGGATCTCGTTCATCCGATACTTCGGTTCCATTACTTGCATTTCCTCTAAAGCCATGCTCTGGTCCAAAGATCTTGACAATATTGATTCCTCTAAGCAAAAGGCTATCGACAAGATGGCGCTCTTTTATTACTGTTGATGGATTGCCTAAGATGGCAACTCGTTTATCTTTTAAATAGGGTAGGTATTTTTCTGTCTGCTCTGCGCCTGTTCGTATCTGATCGTTGCAATAGTTTAATTTTGTCTGTGCTTTACCAATGGTTAGCATTATACAAATGGCGATTGTAAAACTGATTAATTGTTTAGCATTCATCATAATAGGGTTACAAGTGTAATCTATATAAAGATAGTGATTTCATTTGTTTAGAGAGGAGGAAAAAATTGGATAGAAAGAAGGCTTATTATTATAATATTTTGGTAGTACTTTTAAGTATATGTATTAAAATAAAGCGAGCGATCAAATATATTTAATCGCTCGCTTTTGTTAGAAAATTATCTGTTAGTGTAATATAAGTTATTATTTGTACAGATATATCTTGATTATATTATAAATCCATTATTATAGTACTCAATAACGAATCAGCTTTAGCCTTAGAGATTTCTCTACTATAATCATCTACCTGCAAACTATATATAACAGTTTTCAACTTTTCATTTTCATCATATTCCGCTTCAATCTTAATGATTTTATTATATTGCTTAATGTGTTTATCATATTCTAAAACAAAAAGATCAAGTTCATTTAAAATACGACAACCTTTAAAGGATATATTTTTCCATCGATGTCCAAGGCGAAAGACTGGATCTTTCCATTCGACACTTGAATCATACCACTTAATTGACCAATTGGAGGGTATGGTGGACAATCCTAATCTGATTCTTTGATCGTTATAATTAACGCCGTATTTATCTTCTATGCATCTTTTATTATAAAATTCTGTTACCGTTTGGTAAATAATTAAAGATACTCCAAAAAAGAAAGATAAGATAAAAAAAACAGTAACAATAGTCTTATTCATTATGTTTATTTTTTTAAAAATCTAAATCGTTCAACATTATTCTGTTTAATCAACATAATTTTCTCATTTCCTACACCAAAAGCACTGATATACTTACTAACACCATGGTTACTTGTTGATACCCCTACACTTGGCAATATTGCCAAAATTCCTGTTGCCAACTGTGATCCCTTTCCAAAAATTTTATTCACCAATTGCGTAGCTAAAGACGCGGTCCCAAACGGTGCAGCACCACCACCAGCAACAGCTGTAGCATTAGAACCATACCTGTTTATAGCAGTTACAAATTGTTCTCCGTTCGTATTTCTATATCTTTCAAGACTCTTAGTAACCTCTTTTAGTGGCCCTATATCTACCTTGGTTTTACTTCTAGACTCTTGAATACTGCTTCTATCAAGTACTTTCTCTTTACCCGAATTAGCACGAAAACTTTTTACAGTATTGGTCATGATATCACTACTTTTAGTATCTTTTTCAGGATCGATAGAAACACGATCTGAAGCGGTTGAAACTATTTTTGTAGTAGTCATACCTTCATCATCTTTATCAACTATTGTCGTAGTAGTAGTTTGAGTAACTGATAATACTTGATTTTCTCCCATTTTAGCACTAACACTAATATTAACAGTTGTATCTGCTGCCATTCCTGTAGGATCTACCATTAAAATAGGATTATTGGTGCCATAATTATAAGGTGATAGATTCTCAAATGCTTCCGCAAGCGGATCTATCGAATTCCATCTACCAATCTCAGCGTCGTAGAACCTAGCCCCGTAATCATACTGCCCCCCAAGTTCGCTCTGGGTCTCTTTGCCATTATAAAGATACTTATTATTTGTATTAATAATTTGTCTTTTAATGGCACAAATGAGCTCATCGCTACGCTCCTTTGGCTATTTAATACTGCGATAATACGATGATTTTCAGATGGATAACAATCATCTTTCTACACAAAAGACTGTAGACAAGATGGCGCTTTTATTACTGTTGATGGATTGTCTAATATAGCAACTCCTTTACCTTTTAAATAGGGTAGATATTTCTCTGTCTGCTCTGCGCCTGTTCGTATCTGTTCATTGCAGTACTTTCATTTGGTCTGTGCCTTACCAATGGTTAGCACCATACAAATTGTTATTGTAAAACTGATTAATTGTTTAGCATTCATCATAATAGGGTTATAAGTGTAATCTATATAAAGATAGTGATTTCATTTGTTTGGAGGTAAGAAATAATTGGGGTATAAAAAAGACGCTTAACCAAAATTAGTTAAGCGTCTTGTATTTATTCAAGAGTAAGCAATTATTTTACCCTCGTTACTTGAGGTACGATTACATCGATTTGATATGTTCCGCCAACAAATGCTTGAAAAGAGAAACGAGCATTACAGGAATACGTATTGTAAGGTAATTCTAAACTATCATCAAATTTCACATATTTTGACGGAATTCTGTAATAGTAATTAAATCCATTTCCTAAGGAAACCAAAGGAAAAGGCACTACCCCATAAGTAAATTCCATACGGTCGTCAAATAAGGTGGTTGTTAAAGCATAATCCTGCATCGTCTGCAAAAACCCTACTGATGTACCACCCAGTGGTCGACGATCAACTTCACCCGCTTTTGGATTAAAAGGTTCACCGTTTTTATCTACAATTCGTACAATGATCTTATTCTCTTTTGCCGCCAATTTTTCCACTTTGATGTGGCTTGCATTGCTTGAAATTGATTTTGTTGTTGTTTCAGCACCAACTTTCATTGCAACAGTAGATCGAACAGCAGGAACTTCGTACAACGGTGCATCTACTAATGTGAATTCTCCTATTTTAGGATAATTACGGGTTCCTGTACTATTTTTAATCTCCAGATCAAACAAATAGTTTCCAGAAGGTAATAGTAATGTATTTTCATTTGATTCTATTGCTCCTGAAAATTTATTGATTGATAAGGCCGTCATTACAGTATCTTTCCTTTTTGCATCAATTTTTTCGATTGTGTTGTCTACTTTTGAATCGTACAATCTCGTCCAGATTTTAATCGGATACGTTTTCAGAAAAATATCGGTTACATCCTTACCAGATTCTTTCTCATAAATTTTTGATAGCTTATACTCTGTCGGTTTTGAAGAACCTGCTGGATTAATCGCTGTAGAAACCTCTGATCTACCTTTTTTAATCTGCATCGGTAACACTTCATAACGAATAATATCACTAAGGTTTCCATCCGGCAATTTTTTACATGCCGTCACTGCTAATAATGCGATAGCTAGTGAATATATTAAATTCTTTTTCATATTGATTATCTATAAAAGAATAAAGTATGGGAGTTATTTAAAACATGCACAACTCCTGTTGTTGTTTGCGCATTTGAAGTCTGTACCAGTACTCGACTACCTACCGGAGGAACGATACTCGTAACATTAACGTCGTCAGCAACTGGCTTAAACAAATGCGTAAACATAACCACTCTCGGAATTACAGTTGAATTGGGGTTATAACCTAATGCAGGATCTCTTGTTTCTTCATAAGAGATAATGAACTCACCACCTTTAGCATTTTTATATTTTTTA
This sequence comes from Sphingobacterium sp. JUb56, assembly GCF_014191365.1. NCBI lineage: Bacteria > Pseudomonadati > Bacteroidota > Sphingobacteriia > Sphingobacteriales > Sphingobacteriaceae > Sphingobacterium > Sphingobacterium sp. JUb56. The sequence goes on from NZ_JACHWL010000002.1 coordinate 958,052, forward strand.
CCTTTTTCTGTTAGCGATCCATTCAACAGGCTTTCTTTAGCTATATAAATATCTATTGAATCTTTAAATCTATTCAGTTCATATTTGATAATGGAATCTACCGTCCACATCTTCTTTGGGTCTACTTTTTGTATTGCAATACTTCTAGCCTGTACGTAATTGTAAACATCATAATCAGTGGGTGCGAAAAAAGTAATACCGGGTGCATTGATTTTATCTTTAACACCTGCTTTATCGATTAACATTAACACAGTGTCAAAGACACCATATTTATTACTTTTCATCCAATCGTAAGTGGTCATATTGATTTTGGGATTATGCAAATCGCCACCCACAAAATAATCATCTTTTTTACAAGAACTTATTCCTATTATAATCCCAAGAAGGATACCTATATTTAAAATTATTTTTTTCATGACTTGTCAAATTAATGGTTCATCCAATACGGATTTTGTGTTAATTTTTCGTTTTGAGGTAAAAGAGCACGCATATTTAATGGCCAGTAATAACCTTGTTTAGCGATTCTTTCTTCAGTATAGTAAGCCGAATAATCATCAAATGCTGTAAATAGATTCATTCGAATTAAATCGAACTGAATAGTACCCTCACCAATTAATTCCCTTCTTCTTTCTAGAAAAATTTCTTTAAAAAGATCATTGCCTGATAATGTTATATTTTGTAAACCGGCTCTTCTTCTAATTGTATTCAAATCCTCTAATGCCAGATTTTGTTTACCATTTTTATAATAAGCTTCTGCACGTAATAAAATCATATCAGCCAATCTGATCAATACCAAATTGTTACTTACAGCATACAACTTCGGATCATTGGCACTATAATGTTCAAGGTTGCTATACTTCGTTATCACTCTTTTAGCCGCATTGTCCGGGAATGGAGCTGTTATCGTATCATAACGTACCGATCCATCCTTGAATCCCTCTTCCTGATCTGCTAGGAATTCTGGATCAATTTCCCATACAGATGCACTTCCTTTACCCGGTACATTTGCACTTGTTAAATACACATTGAAGAAATCATTCAGCCATTCTCCACCACTTTGACTGTACGCCATATTGATTTCAAAAATTGATTCTTTGGAATCTCCTTTCCAGATTTTTTTATAATCTTTTATATCTTCTAATGCATAACCTCCCTTTAAGGACTCCGCAATATATTTCTCTGTATTTACGTAATCATGTTCCCAAGCGTAGACTTGTGCTAAAAGTGCATTGGCTGCACCTTTAGATGCAAAGCTCTTAATAGCTCCTTGCTCTAAGTTTGTCGATGCATAAATTAAATCTTCTTTACATAATGCTAAGGTTTCACTTTGTGGACTCCTTGGCATATCCGGAATATTTTGCGGATCTTTAAAAGTCTCTTTGACCAAAAGTACATCACCCCAAACACGTTGCATGTAGAAGTAGGTATAGGCGCGCAAAAATCTCGCTGCGCTTATATATTGTTTTTTTTCATCTTCACCATTTTCAAATAAACTGACGTCCATCTCGGACGTATGTTCAATAATCAAATTACATTGATTGATGATTTTGTAAAAACGTGTCCAATTCCATAAGCTTCCTTCTAAATATGGGGCATAACTAAACTTATACCCTCCCCCTTTTGAAAGATCAGTATAATTCCAATAATCTCCTCCAGTTTTCAATACTCCTGAAGCAATATCTCCAAAAATAAAATATGATCTTTCATTACGAATCCCATCACGTAACAATGCATACGCACCTAAAGTTGCCTTTTGCACATTTGCGCCATCTATCCAAAACACCTCATCGTAAGTACTCCCTTGTGGAGACAGGTTGAGGTATTTTCCACAGGAAGATCCTAGCATTAATGCGCTAGAAATTCCAATAACTGATAATATATGTTTAAATTTCATGTTTCAAGATTTTAAAAGTTAACTTCTAGACCGATAGTGTACTTCTTAGGAAGTGGATATGCACCACCACTGTATTCACCTTGTGGTGATACCAATTCAGCATCAGGCACAGAAGCTTTCTGGAAAGTATGCACATTATCCAACATCGCATAAAAGCGAATCACACGTGCTCCAATTTTCATCCGATCAACAATTTTCTTTGGAACTATATATCCCATTGAAAGTGTCTTAATCTTAAAGTATGATCCATTTTCATTGAACATGGTACTAAATGGTAAGAACTGGTAGAAATATCCTCCAAATGGTGCTATAGAAGGAAAGTCTGCTACATAATTTGGATCTTTCGCTTTCTCCGGTGTCCAATAGTTCACTCCTTCCAGATCAGGTAAACGATTGTTTGTAAAGTTCGTTAGACTACCGCCGATTGTGTTAAACTGATTACTTTTTAGATTGTTGATGATATCTCTACCGATAGTAAAGGTATTCAACATGCTGAATGAGAAGTTTTTGTAAATAAACTCATTGTACAATCCTCCTGTAAATTTCGGATTTGGATTACCAGTAAGTACTAAATCACCATCTGCTGCTCCTTTGTCTTCATCGCTCCAAACATCCCAATCTTGGTTGACATCATTCCATACTGGATAACCTGGTTTTACTACATAGTTTCCTTTAAAGTAAGTAAGAGGTTTTCCTGTAACGGGGTTAACAGGGATCTGATCCTGGTTTTCATACACTCCCTGATACTTCATCTGTGCCCATTGATAAATTGGACTACCTACAGTGTACATCAACTGCTGATTGTAGCCTCTTGAATCTGCATAGAAACTACGGTCATTAAAAGGTAAGGTACCAATACGATTTCTGTTGTAGGTTAAATTGAAGTTTGTATTCCATTGTAACTTACTTTCTTTCGAAAGGTTATGTGTGGCAATTGTCAAATCAATTCCTTCATTATACACGGTTAGCGGAACATTAAATGATAACGATGTATAACCGGTGTAGTAAGGAAATGGGAATGCCATAATTGGATCCTTTGTAATCTTACGATATGCATCGAATGTAATATTCAAGCGGTTATCGAAAGTAAATAAATCAAAACCGATATTCGTTTGCTCCGATTTATTCCATGTTAATGTATTTAAAGTCAAAGGCTTTGTAAATGATGGATAAGAAAATGTTTCCCCATTATACGTATTGGAAGATGTTGCCCACATATTAAATGGTGCATAGAAATCTGTCGGTAAAGTACCTGATAAGCCCCAACTGCCTCTTAATTTTAATAAATTAATCCAAGAGGTATTTTTCAAGAAGTTCTCATCTGACACTATCCAAGCGCCTGAAATTGCAGGAAAGTATCCCCACTTGGTATCTTTACCAAAACGAGATGAAGCATCTGCTCTCCATGAGGCATTGACAATATATTTAGATTTATAATCGTAAGAAACTTGCCCCATGTAAGACAAAAGACCGGACTCAAGAATGTTAGAATTAGCATACAGATCCTTTTGTGCCACCCCTTGGATGACTTTGATATCATCTGTTGGCAAATTGTACGCTGTGATATTATCTGTCATCTGCTTGTCGTATTGAAAAGACTGCATCGCTGTTAAGATAATACTATGCGTTTCATTAAACGTTTTATTGTAGTTTAAGATATTCGCTAAATTGTAAGTGTATGCATTACGACCATTAGACGCTGCATAGTTCACACCATTATTTAACTCTCTAGGCTGAAATTGTGTACGCTTATCTAAGTTGACCTGAGCAGAGGCTTCAAGTGAATATTGCAAACCTTTAATAATATCGACATAGGTCTTTGAAAAAATATTCAGGTTATCCGTCTGGTTATCATCTTTCAATTTATCGAATTGACCATAATAGAAATCATAATCTGACTGACCTAATCCAACAAATGAAGAAGGCATAGCGCCTTGATTTACAGGAACGACCTCATCAATTCCTCTTCCTAAACCGCGTTTTCTATTGATACGGGCTGCCGAAACCATAAAATCAGATTTTATGATTGGTGATATTGTAAAACCAAAGTTACCACGTAATGAATAGCGTTTAAAACCCGTATTGCGAACAACACCGTCTTCGTTATAGTAACCTGCTGATAAACGGTAATTTACGACCTCGTTTCCACCTGAAATACTTGCATCTGCATTATCGATATTTCCTGTTGTGTAAAATAAATCTTGCCAATCGGTCGCATTATTATAGCTCGGATTTAAACTATCTGTCAAAGGTTGATTGAATCCTCTCATTTGAGACCAGTTGGCGTATTGCGACAAAATATCCATTTTCGCACGACGTTCTGTTGCTCCACCTAAAGTACGTTGCAATTGCGGGCGTTCCGTAATTCCTTTGTAATACGAAACACGAGCCTGTGGCTTACCTGAAAGACCTCTTTTTGTCCTGATCACAATAACACCGTTGGCTCCACGCGATCCCCAAACCGCAGTTCCTGCTGCATCCTTTTGAATGACGATGCTTTCAATATCATTGACATTGATGCCAGCCACATAATTCGTTCCCGTGGCACCAGAGTTTGCTAAATCGGTAACTGAAAGTGGCATACCATCAATGATATACAAAGGTGAACTCATGGTATTAGCGAGATCAATTTCTGCATTTAAATCTGGTGAAATTGTTGAGTTACCTCTGACCGTAAATGTATTACGTGCACCAGGCTCACCTGTAAAGTTCTGAATGTTTACCCCTGCCACACGGCCTTGTAATAAACTCTCAAAACTTGGTGCAGGTAGATCCTCGATTGTTTTTCCGGAAATAACCTGAACTGCACCGGTTGATTTTTTTGCCGACTGTCTTTGGTATCCTACTACTACAACCTCATCCAATGCTGAATTATCAGTAGCTAATACAATACTGATCCCTTTTTCAGATTGAACTTGCTGTTCTTTGGACTTAAAACCAATACCTCGAACAACGATGGTTGTTGGTAATTTTTGGACTTTTAGTGTAAATACGCCATCACTCCCGGTGGCGGCCTGGTTGGTGGTTCCTTTCTCGGATACTGTTATCCCAGGTAGTACCCCTCCTTTGTCGTCTTTTATTGTTCCAGTAATATTAGTTACTTGTGCAAACAATAAATTACACGACATCAAAAAGAAGAGAAAAATTGGTAAAATTTTCTTCATAACAATTGATTTGGTTAGTAAATTTTAGGTTAATTTACAGCAATTGAAATGGTAACTCAAATTTTACATTGGCTTAACTTACTTATTAGGAATAATAATTAATTGAAAAACACAGCAAACGTTTGTTCTATTTTTAAACAATCGATTGCGCAATCTATACGATTTTTTTTCCTAATTACAGGAAATTTTTACAATTTTTAACAAATTTATTTGATGAAAATTTTCCCCTTTTTAGGACTATTTTACAGTTTATTGTTTCGGACTAATTAATTCGGTTTTTATAAAAAAACAGATTAATGTGCTACGCAATTAAACTTAAGTGTTTAAAAAAGCTCTACTTTTAACAAATGCTAAACATTAAAGCTTTATGAAATTATTTAATCAAATACAACATCTCTGATTTTAAGATTATTAATAATTTTAGCACTAAAACAAAAATGCCAAAGTTGTAAACTTTAGCGTTTCTATTGGGTACTTTAAGAAAGAATACTTTTTTTATCCACACTGACTAATAACGTTTCTATCTTGTTGTATCTGGAGGTCTAAAACATCAAAAATTTCTGTTTCTTCATAGCGTGTGGCAACCGAAAGAAGAATATCTTCACAATGGGCTCTAAATGTTTCATGCACCAGTTCTACGGTGTTATTCTCGCCTGAAAGGTGTGTTAGCATTAAGTGTTTGAGACGGGATGTTCGGTATTTGTTGAATAATTCCAATGCAACTGTATTGGAAAGATGCCCCCAGCCACTACTGATTCTATTTTTTAAAAAATAGGAATATCGCCCATTTCTAAGCATCTCTTCATCGAAATTGGATTCTAGCAATAGTACATCTGCATGTTTGATGACATGCTGCACATTTGAACACGGACGGCCTATATCGGTCAACACACCAATATTATGCGTTCCATCGGAAATCAAAAAACTGCATGGTTCTTTTGCATCGTGATATTTAGGTATACCATAAATCTTCATCTCTCCGATCTCGGTGACGGCATCTGGGGTAATGATATGCACCAAATGACCAGGAAGATGCAATCTTGTTCCATCGTAACTCCCCTGAGTGATATACACCGGTATATTATATTTTTTGACAAAAACAGATAAACCCCGAATATGATCCGTATGTTCATGGGTAATAAAAACGGCCTTGATCAGAGTTGGAATTATACCTAGATTATACATACGGAGATGAATGTGCTTATTATTAATACCTGCATCTACTAGAATAGCTGTATCGCCTTTCGCGATATAATAACAATTTCCATTACTGCCTGAGGCAATAGCACAATACTTCATATGTATTTCATTTATTCGTTATTGACATTTATATTGCATGATCAGACCTAATTCATGCAACATAAATATTTTTATGACAACGGGTTCCTTAACATTAACATTCCGGTAAACTTAACGGAATCTGTACAGCCAAACCGCCATCTGCCGTTTCTTTATATTTAACGTTCATATCTAACGCGGTCTGCCACATGGTCTTCACGACTGTATCGAGACTGACTTTGGCTTTATCCGGATTGGATTGCAGGGCCAACTGCGCAGCTGTGATAGCCTTTATAGCTCCCATCGTATTTCGCTCAATACATGGTATCTGTACTAAACCTCCAATAGGATCACATGTTAGGCCCAAATGATGTTCCATCGCAATTTCTGCGGCCATGAGAACCTGTCTTTGCGATCCGCCGAGACATTCGGTCAATGCTCCAGCTGCCATTGCTGATGATACTCCAATCTCAGCCTGACATCCGCCCATAGCGGCAGAAATAGTTGCTCCTTTTTTAAATATGGAACCGATTTCGGAAGCGGTTAGAATAAACTGAATAATTTTATCTTCTGAATCTCCATTATGGAAGGTAATAAAATATTGCAATACGGCAGGAATAACACCAGACGCTCCATTTGTTGGCGCGGTAACGACTCTTCCAAATGAAGCATTTTCTTCATTAACGGCCAAAGCAAAACAACTTACCCAATCCAGGATATATTGAAAATTCTCCCCTCCTGCTTTTATTGCTGCGATCCAGCTTTCATAATCGTGATAGCTTCGGTTTTTAAGCAATCGCTGATTCAGTTTTGCAGCTCTTCTTTCTACATTAAGTCCTCCTGGAAGTGTTCCCGCTGTATGGCACCCGCGGTATATACATTCGTATATGGTTTTATAGATATTTAATACGCCGGCGCGCGTCTCTTCTTCTTCACGCCAAGCATGTTCATTTTCTAATACGAGTTCTGAGATTTTCAAACCAGTCTTACGGCACCAATGCAATAAATCCTGCGCGGTATCTACCGGAAAAGGTAGATCGACCTCTGCTGAAGAACTGCTCTCATCATTTTCCTGAACAACAAATCCACCACCAATTGAATAATAGGTTTCACTAAGAGCCTTTCCATTATTCAAAAATGCCTGAAAAGTAACCGCATTGGGGTGAAAAGGTAAGCTTTCACTATATAAAAAAAGTAAATCTTCTTTGTATGTAAATGGAATGGTATGTGTACCAGCCAGGCGCAACTGATTTACAGATTTGATATGTTCTACTTTTGGTGTTACTTGATTTACATCAAAAGTTACAGGATCATCTCCGCTTAAGCCCAACATAACAGCAATATCAGTTCCGTGTCCTGTACCTGTTTTGGCTAAAGATCCGTATAATAATATCTTAACAGATTCGACGTTATTAAGTACATCCTTATCCTGCAGTACTTTTGTGAACTGCTGTGCCGCACGCCAGGGACCTAAGGTATGTGAACTGGAGGGTCCAATACCTATTTTAAACATATCAAAAACGGAAATTTGCTCTTTGCTCATGCTATACTAATAAAAGCGCTATAAAAATAATGTTTTTAGGACAGTCCAAAAACATTGCAATTTACAGAATATAAAACAACCACAAAGTTCTTACAAAGATTTAATACTTTATCAATAAAGCTTAATTATCTTTGTTAACTTATCATTAAACAAATGAGAATTAAACACGTTCTGCACTTACTTGGAGTATTTTTTTTAATAGCATCAACAGCACAACTTTTATTCGCTCAACCTAGCCCCAAAAGAGAAGTTCGCGGTGTTTGGATTGCCACTATAGGTAATATTGACTGGCCAACAGTCGCCACTGGCACTAATGTTGAAAAACAGAAACAAGAGCTGATACAAATACTTGACCAGCACAAAAAGTCGGGTATGAATACTATTCTTTTCCAGATTCGACCTGCGGCAGATGCTTTCTATGGTCGTGGTAGAGAAGGCTGGAGCCGTTATTTAACGGGGAAACAAGGAAAGGCTCCTGAACCTTTTTATGACCCTTTGGATTTCATTATCGCTGAATGCCATAAAAGAGGAATGGAACTGCATGCCTGGATCAACCCTTACCGTGCTTCAACAACTCTAAACCCGAACCATTTTTCAGAAGATCATATCACGAAAAAGAAACCCGAATGGTTTTTTACATACGCTGGAAAAAAGTTATTTAATCCGGGAATACCGGAGGTGCGTCAATATATCATCGATGTCATCATGGATGTCGTCAGTAATTATGATATTGATGGTGTTCATTTTGATGATTATTTTTATCCTTACCCCGACAGCCGCAACACTGCTATTCCGGACCGCCTAACGTTTGGCCAATACAGCAACAACTTTTCAAATATAGAGGATTGGCGCAGAAATAATGTCGATGTGCTTATTCACGATCTGGGCGTTGCGATCAAAGCTAAAAAACCTTATGTAAAATACGGTGTCAGTCCTTTTGGTATCTGGGATAATAAGGATGCAAACCGTGACGGTTCTAATACACATGGTTTAAGTGGTTACCGGACTTTATTTGCGGATGGCGTGAAATGGATCAAAGAGGGTTGGATAGACTACATCAATCCCCAGATTTATTTTCCTTTCCAAAACCGTGCTGCCGCTTATGAAATTCTGGTTGAATGGTGGCAACATCATACTTATGGCCGACACTTTTATATCGGTCATGGTGCTTATCGCGTGAATGAGCAAAAACCTGGATGGACTGACCGAAGCCAAATTCCGCGTCAGATCCGTTTTTTACGAGAACAACAGAATGTACAGGGAAGTATCTTCTTTAGTTCAAAATCTTTAACGGACAATCTTGCCGGTCTTCAGGATTCTTTGCAACGTAATCTGTATAAAACATCGGCTTTGCCTCCGACGATGCCGTGGATCGACAGTATCCCGCCCAATGCACCTTTTGGATTACAGTTGAGGTCTTCAGAAAACACAAAATTAAATCACCTAGTCTGGCAAAAACCCGATCGTGCGTCTGATGGTCAATCTGCTTATGGCTATATTGTTTACCGATTTAAAGAAGGGGATCAACCTGATTTGAATAATAGTAAGAATATCATCCATATTTCTTATAATGAGGATGACCTTCAATTTGATGATAGTGACCTGGATATACATCAACAGTACTATTATATGGTGACGGCACTGGACCGAATGAAAAATGAGAGTGAACCATCTAACATAAGAAGTACCCAAAAAACTCATCTATATAGTACAAATCAAGAAGTAACGAGGCAACAATAAAAAGTTATACAGTACAGGTTTCAAAATATGACAAAAAGAAAGCCGATTAGTATATAATCGGCTTTTTTATTATTTTAATAAAGCATTACGGTATTCATCTGTTATAGCCGGCAATTGGATTTCTTGTCCTTCTTTTTTTAAGGAGTCTGCAAATGCATTGGTATTGGCTATTGCTTTCAAATAAGCTGCAACCACAGCATCCGAAACCGCAATTTCTTTTCCTTCTTTGATATTTGCGATATATTGATTGTCGACTAATTTAACTTGTCCAAAAAAACGATAAGCAGCGGCTTTTAATAGTCCTAAATCTTCTTTCGACAATTCTTCAATTCGAGCTCCAGGAGGCAATTTAACATCTATAAAGGCTTTGCCTTTCGCTAAAGTATCAATGGGCTTGTCTAATGGGATTGCCGCTAATGAGGCAAGGTTCAGAACGGGTACTCCCGCTTCTTGTTTGTTTTGGCAACTGACCATTAACACGGTCGCTACAATAAGGGTTAAAAAAGTACGCATGTACAATAGTAAACATAAAAAGGGCTTTTCAACGAATTGAAAAGCCCTTTTTAAGATATCCTTACACTGCTATTACTTTAGCAATTCTGCTAATTTAGCTTCTAAAGCTTCACCTCGTAAATTAGAGGCAACAATCTTTCCTGTCGGATCGATTAAAAAGTTTTGTGGAATACCACGCACTTCATATAATCCTACTGGAGCAGATTTCCAGCCTTGCAGATCTGATACTTGCGGCCACTGTCCTAATTGATCGTCTGCAATTGCTTTCAACCAGGCGTCTTTTTTACCTGGATTATCTAAAGAGACTCCAAATACAGTAAAGTTCTTGTCTTTAAATTTATTAAATGCTGCTACAACATTAGGGTTCTCTTGGCGACATGGTGCGCACCAGCTTGCCCAGAAGTCTAATAATACATATTTACCTCTTAAAGAAGAAAGAGAAACCTGATTGCCTGCAGTATCAGGCAATGTAAAGTCCGGCGCTACTGCTCCGATAGCTACAGCTTTTAACTTTTCAATTCTTGTTGCTAATTCTTTACCTTTTTTACTGTTTTTTAGCTCTGCTGATAACGCTTGATAACTTGGAATAATCAATGAATTGACATTTTCAGCATCTAATTTATCTCCTAATAAATCCAATGTAATGAAACTTGATTTATTATTTTTAATAAACTGCTCGTCCACCAATTCTTGTTTCTCATTGATTTCTCCGGCTTCTTTTTGCAGACCTGCAATAAAAGTCTGGTCATTACGCTGTTCTTCAGTAGCTTCTGAATAACGCTTATTTAATGCCTGAAACCCCTCTGAGAAAGGCTTAACAGCAGTTTGGTATTTTGCAAAATCATTATTGATCGCATTACCCGAAATAACTGCATTTTTCATCTCACCAGTAGATTCTACTTTGATCACTCCAGTTGACAGGTATACTTGTGTCAAATCAGGATTTTGTATTTCTTTGATGCTAGTTCCGTCTGCTGAAAGAATTAAGTACGCTTTAACAGGTCCAGCAACTGTACCGTTAAATTTAAACTGTCCACCTGTTACTGTTGTTGAATCTATTTTGCGCGCATTGTTTTCAGCATATTGCATAAAGACTTTTGCTTTATCTGTCGCTCCTTGTATTTTACCTGTTACGGTAAAATTCTCTTGTGCAAAAATTAAAGTCGGGATAAGTCCTAATCCCAATAATATTCCTTTTTTCATCTGTATATAAATTTGATATTTATTACTTCATTTATACGGTTTGGATTACCATCTGCCGCTGGCACCGCCACCACCGAAGCCACCGCCACCAAAACCGCCGAAACCACCACTATCTCCACCGCCACCAAAGCCGCCACCTCCGGAACCACCTCGTCCAAGTGTATTTAAGAGTGTCCACCAAAACAGATCGGAAGTTCCTGTACCATTCATGACTTTACCACCACCATTTCCACCGTTTCCTCCTTTTCTAGAAATCACTGCGATGACAATGATAACAATAACAATGACGATCAACATCTTTGAAGTGCCTCCCTTTCCTTGGGGTTGCTTAGGATCTGCTTTATACTCTCCTTTGGTATAGGAAATCAGAGCATCTGTTGCCTTATTAACTCCTGAAAAATAATCCTGCGCACGGAAAGCTGGCTTTATTTCGTTTTCAATGATGCGATGTGCGATCGCATCAGGAACAGCACCTTCTATACCATACCCTGTCTGAATAGTGACAGCACGATCTCCAATTGCTGCAAGCAACAGTATTCCTGTGTTGTACTTTTTATTTCCTACGCCCCACTTTTGAGCTAGTCTTACGGCATAATCACTGATATCATAAGATCCTGTTGAATTCATCAAGACTACCGCAATCTGTATGGAAGTAGAGTCTTCAAAAGCCAGTAGTTTTTGCTCTAACTGCTGTACCTGAGTGGGCGATAATGTGTTTGTATAATCGTTGACCAATCTGTTGGATGTCGCCGGAAAATCATCCTGTGCAAATACACCTGCAATACTAAATAGTATTGCGACTGCCGTCATGACAAAAATACGTATGGCTGACAATCTAATTTTGGTCAATGACCTATATTCTTTTCGTTTATCCATTTTTTATTTATCGCCAAAAACAATATCATTCGGTAATTCATTAATATCATCGTCTTCTCGTGGATAAAATTTCGCCAGTTGTTCGCCTGCATGCTCAATGCCTTGGATCAAACCATTCACATATTGTGCATTCCGAAATTCCTGAACCATAATTTCTTTCGTTTTCTCCCAGAAATCGTCCCCTACTTTCTTGTGAATTCCTGCATCTCCTATAACGGAAAATTTATGGTCTTCGTGTGCTAAGTAGATTAAAACTCCATTTCTTAAAGCGGTCTTATGCATATCCAACTTTTCAAAATAGTGGGTTGCACGTTCGAAAACTTCTCCAGGACAGTGTTTCTCAACAACCACACGGATCTCACCGGAAGTTTTATTTTCCGCGATACTGATCGCATGTACTACTTTTTCCTGCTCTTCTGATGAAAATGTTCCCATTACTAAAGTCTTTTTTAAATAAAAAAAGATGAATGCGTGCACAAATTTCGGCCATCATTCATCTTTTCTAGTAAACTAATACGCTGTATTTAGAAAGATACTGCTGGCGCTTTATCCGCACCTTCTTGTGCTGTGAAAGTTCCTTTTGCTTTAAAGCCAAACATGCCAGCCATCAAATTGTTAGGAAAACTTCTCACAGTTGTATTGAACTGCTGTACCGCTTCATTGTAAGCTCTACGTTCGGTTGAAATTCTATTTTCAGTACCTTCTAATTGCGCTTGCAATTCTAAAAAGTTTTGATTTGCTTTCAAATCTGGGTAAGCTTCTACTGTAGCCATCAACTTACTTAAAGAACCTGAAAACTGGTCCTGTACTTTTTGATATTGTGCAATTGTTTCTTCATTCAAATTGGTAGGATCTACCGTGATAGAAGTCGCCTTGGCACGTGCTTCAACAACAGCTGTTAATGTACTTTCTTCGTGCTTTGCTGCTCCTTTTACGGTATTTACCAAATTCGGAACTAAATCTGCACGTCTCTGATATGCATTTTCAACTTGAGCCCATTTTCCTTTTACATTTTCATCTTGCGATACCATTGTATTGTATCCGCATGAACTGAAAGATAATGCGACCATTAAACCAAAGAATGCGACTAATAATCTTTTCATTTTTTGTTGAATTAATATATTTCAAATTAAATTTTGATGGAAAGCTTACTACAAAGCTCATACCACTCCTACGAATATAAGAATAATTTTAGGCGTTAAGTATTTATAACTAAAAAAATACAGCAGTTATCCTTAACTTTGGGCTGTTTTTGGGATAAAAACCCAGCAAGAAATTTATGCAGAAAGAAATTGAACTGGCTATCGCTCCTGAAAGAATCGAGGACGATAATTATATTCTAATTCAAGGTTCTAAAGCCTTGAAAATAAATGGTGAGCGCATTAAAGGATTTAAAATTCGTAAGCGTTCTATTGATGCCCGTAGCCGACATGTCGTTTTTAGAGCGCGTATTATATTTTTTATCGACGAAGAGCCTATAAATGAAGTTTTTGAAACCCACTTTAAATCGGTCCATAACGCACAACCTGTGTTAATTATTGGTGCTGGTCCTGCAGGTTTATTTGCCGCGCTACAATGTTTGGAAAAAGGGCTTAAACCTATTATTGTTGAACGTGGTAAAGCTGTGCAGGATCGCCGTCGTGACCTTGCGAAGTTAAACCGCGAAGGTATTGTTGATGAAGACTCCAATTATTGTTTTGGTGAAGGTGGTGCCGGTACATATTCTGATGGAAAGCTATATACCCGCTCGGATAAACGTGGTGACGTTGAGAAAGTACTTCAACTTTTTGTTGCCCATGGTGCTAATGAAGATATTTTGGTCAATGCGCGCCCTCATATTGGAACGAACAAGTTACCTCATATTATTCAGGACATCCGAGAAACGATTATCGCCCATGGTGGCGAGGTTATTTTTGAACAACGTGTGGTTGATATCAATACTGAAAATAATCAGGTTACAGGTGTTACGCTTGCAGGCGGAAGACAATTGAAATCAAATCATGTCATTGTTGCTACAGGACACTCGGCACGTGATATTTTCGAACTCTTCCGTACTAAAAACTGGTTACTTGAGGCTAAAGCTTTTGCTCTGGGTGTTCGAATTGAGCATCCGCAGGAGATTATTGATCAAGCACAGTATCATTGTGAAGTCCGGAGCGAGCATCTTCCACCGGCTTATTATAGTCTTGTGGAACAGGTAAATGGCCGTGGGGTCTTTTCGTTCTGTATGTGCCCAGGTGGGGTCATTGCTCCTTGTTCTACTGCAGACAATGAAATCGTTGTGAATGGCTGGTCGCCATCGAAACGGAATAATCCGCACGCCAATTCGGGTACTGTTATCCAAATCAACCTGGAGGATGTTCCGGGATCGGAAAGCGATCCATTTGCTTTGTTGGATTTCCAACGTGAAATAGAAAAACGTGCTTTTGAAGCTGGTGGTGGAAAAATGGTGGCTCCTGCGCAACGGATGATTGATTTTGTTGAGGGGCGGATATCCAAAGATCTTCCGGAAAATTCTTATAAACCAGGTACGGTTTCTGCTGATTTAAGTCAGGTGTTACCAAAATTTGTGTACGAAGCATTACGCGGTGCATTGCCTATCTTCGGTAAAAAGATGAAAGGTTACTATACCAATGAGGCTATCCTTGTTGCTGTAGAATCCCGAACTTCTTCACCCGTCCGTATTCCCCGTGATAAGTTATCTTTACAACATCCTGAAATTAAAGGTCTTTACCCTTGTGCTGAAGGGGCAGGTTATGCTGGGGGTATTATTTCCGCTGCTATTGATGGTATGAACTGTGCCAATGCGATCAATTAAATTGATAAAATATTAAATTGGTCTTGCAAAAATTCAAATAAAGCCGTATTTTTGTAAGACCAACGCGAAAGTAGCTCAGTTGGTAGAGCACAACCTTGCCAAGGTTGGGGTCGCGAGTTCGAATCTCGTCTTTCGCTCAAAATAAAAAAGCTTCCAAAATTTGGAAGCTTTTTTATTTTATACTGTTTCGTTATGGGGCACTTTTTTTTCCAGTCGCATGACAGCTGGTGTAAAAAAGGACAATACGCCTACAATCATCATCAATAATCCTGCGATCACAAAAGCGTTGGCTACTCCAATTACATCTGCTATCATACCCGTAAAAAGCAATCCGATGACACTTGGCAGAATAGCAAGGCTAAAATAGAGCGAAAATACGCGACCTAACATTTGGGGTGCGACTTCTTCTTGTATGGTCGTCATAAAAGATGCTGAGAACAGCGACATGGATACACCGCCTATTCCAGTCACAATTACAAATGGAATGAACCAGGTGGATGGGAACCAACCTGAAAAAGCAAATGTCAATCCCAGTACAATATGCATGGTATTGATCATTATTATTTTCGAGAAGTTCACTTTAAATGCTCCCAATAATCCTCCTCCCATTAACATGCCTACTCCCCATATAATTTCAATCACACTCATCTCCCATTTTCCGCCATTAAAATGATCGATTGTCAAAAGTGGAAACATAATAGCGATCGGCATAACACAAAAAGTAGCGATCATGGCGTATAAAAACAATAGGCTCAAACCACGATTATGGTAGATGGCCTGCATACCTTGTTTCAGATCACTCCATGCCTGTCCAAAGGTTAATTTAGATTCAACCTTTAAATGAGGAATGGTAACAAAGAATAACGATACTATTGCAACTGCAGCACCTATAACATCGAGATAAAGCACTTGAGCTATTGAAAAATAAGTAATCGCCAATGTTCCTAATGCAGGCCCAGCAATACTACTGACGGACTGAAGCATCTGATTTATTCCAGATACACGTAGCAATTTATCTTCCGGAACCATCAGTGGTGCTATTGCCTGCATAGCTGGTGCATGAAAAGCGGCTCCAATGGAACGACAAGTTAGCAACAGATAGATCAACGATAGTCCTACTGCAGCCTCCTGCAGTACAAAAGTCATCATTAAGGTACATAAAGCAATAAATGCATCTGCGAAAATCATTACCTTTTTCCGGTCCCAGCGATCTATTAAAACACCTACAAAGGGTCCAATAAGTGCCTGTGGCAATAGGCCTGCAATACCTGCTAAAGCCAATACCTCGGCCGACTTATGCGTTAAACTCAACCAGACAATCACAGCAAAATTGACAGCAGAGCTCGTCAACAGTGACACAAATTGTCCAATCCAAATATACATATAGGTTTGAAACCAATTTTTCTTTTCCATAAAATAATAAAGTAAAATACAACCTTAAATGATGCGAAATATCATTTACTAAAAAACTATTTACTTGACTGAGCTAAAATCATCAAGGAATAAAATAAAACGTTGTATATAAAGCGACTTTCATAACGATGCAAATTTACAAAAATTTGCTAACTTTAAGATTAGCAACATCCTATAAATTATGAAAGTTTTCAGAAGAAGGCAAGACACTTTGATGGATGCCATGATCATTGGCCTTATTTTATCCATGATAATCATGATGATCGTTACACTTCGTACTGAACAAGCTACTTTTATAGAATTTGTGACTATAATAGGTCTCCCGACATTCTTCATGGCCATATTATTACTACCACGACCGAGGTATCCAATAGACAGTCAATATCTTACTTATCGATCGGGTATCTTTAGAGGAAAGATCGCCATAATGAAAATTTACAAAATAGAGGTTGGAAAGACTTTATGGGTGGGCTTCAAGCCCGCGGCAGCCCGTAAACGGCTGATCGTACATTATAATAAATATGAAGAAATATACATCAGTCCAGATGGTAATGATGATTTTTTGTATGAATTAATGCAATACAATCCTGCTATTAAAATCGTGCGACCTGCTTAATCAGCGGTCCAACCAAATCTGAAAATCGGATGATTTATCTTCACTCACGATAACCTCGATACCAGCTGGCAATGCTGGTTGTAACTGGATCCTTATGCGATTACGTGCTACTTTGAGCATATCGACAATGGCATCTATTTGGATAATGAATTTGCGATTGACCTGAAAAAAGAATGTTGGATCCAGGCGCGACACTAGCCCTGTTATGGTATCGTCGACAATAAACTGATCTCCATCTTTTGTGTAGCCGTACAATATTTTATCTTCAGCCATAAAATAGGCAATTTCTGTTGTCGGTATCGATTTTAACCGCATACCATACCGTACTAGAAAACGAGTTTTGTATTGAATCTCCTTGGTCTCCTGGACGATAAACGGAGCGACTTTATCAAGTGCTTGTTGAAACTCGTCGTCGTCATACGGCTTCAACAAATAGGCATAACCTTGATTTTGAAAAGCTTTTAAGGCGTAATCTTCAAACGCTGTTGTAAAAATAACAGGTGCCTGTACTTTGACTTGGTCAAATATTTCGAAACTCAATCCATCACCAAGCTGCACATCCATAAAAATGAGATCGACTTCATTTTTAAGCAACCAATCGGCAGCTTCACGCACTGTTGTTATAATCGTAGATTGAAATTTCGTAGCAATCAATTGGTCTAATTTCTCCAATAGACTTTCTGAGGCCCAATTTTCATCTTCTACGATTAATATCTTTTTAAACATGTGCTGAATTTAAAAAAAAATCCCCATTCTTTTGAGAATGGGGATCGGAATTTATGAAATTGCTCTAATTTTATAAATCTGGATTATTAGATATTGCTTCTTTCGGATAACGAATGACATAACGTGGGTCATTTTCATTTAACGTATAGTTCCTAGACTGATAGATATGTACAATCTCGGGTCTTGTCGTACGTTTTAAATCGTACCAACGCAATCCTTCCAAAGCAAGTTCGCGCGCACGCTCATCTAAGATAAAAGTAATCAGCTCTGCATTTGAAAGCGTAGCCAATTTAGCTTGAGCAGTTGCAAAAGCCGTTACGGTCAATCTATTTTTTAATAAGGTTGTTAAAGAAGCCATTGCTTGTTCTTTTTGACCTAATCGAGCAGCTGTTTCAGCTTTGATCAAATACAACTCTGCATTTCTAAAGGTCACATTAAAACGATTATTTCCACCTTTTTTAGATACAATATTATCATCCCATCTTTTTTCAAAATAACGTGCAAGGCGTAAGTCGCCCTTGTCGTATTTCGTCAACAATACTGGACTGATCAAAGTGGAACTTGATACACTGGATTTTCCCACTTCTTCCCAGGCCTGAATCATTTCTTTGGATTCAAAATCATTTGGCAATTTAGAATTTGCATCATTTAGGTTTTCTAGGTTTGCATTGATAGCTAAACCCCGATCTGCCGCTTGCGCTGCTAATTCCCATTCGCCACGATATAATCTTAAACGAGCTTCAAACGCATCATAAGCGCGACGACTGAATCTATACTTTACATTAGTTACTTGATCAGTCACTTGAAGTAAAACAGATGCTTCTTCCATATCGGCTAAAATTTGCTGGTACACTTTTTCTACAGTGGCAGGAGCAAACAATTGCTCTAAGTCTACTTTAATAGAAATGGGCACACCACGATCTTTTAATGCAGTTGCGACATTATAATTATCGGCATAGGTATTTAGCAATTCGAAGTGAGCATAAGCTCGTAATAAATACGCTTCCGCACGTATTTGCTTTACAGCATCTGTATCACCTGCTTTTTCTTTAGCCTCGGCAATGATGTGATTGGCATAGAAGATACTTTTATAGAATGTTTCCCAAGCCATTGGTTGTGTATTTCGATCAGGATTTTGATCATTCCATAAATAAAGATCTTTCAGAGTCGCTAAGTCAGTAGAAAATTCATCCAATAACAACTCTTCGGTACGTAAGGCTAAGAATGATTTATGCTCTGGATAAACTTTATAACCACTAAACATCAAAGCTCTAAAATCAGCTTCCGTAGTAGGAACTACTGTTCCTACTGGTTGTATATCTAAGTATTTATTGCAAGAAGCAGTTGTTAAACTTACAGCTAGCAATGCGATATATATTAAATTTTTTTTCATGGATTTTTAATTAAAATGATGCCGTTAAACCAAAAGCAAATGATTTGGAAATGGGTTGTGCATAATTATTACCATATGTCTCTGGATCGAAGTAACCTTTATAGTCTGAACCAAAAACGAACAAATTACGTCCTTCAATGTTAAAACGAATCTTTGATGCTTGAACTTTGCTGGAAAGCGATTTAGGCAACGTATATCCTAACCTTATGCTGTTGACACGTAAATAACTCATCTTTTTAGACCAGATATCTAAATACTTGAAAGAGTTTGAGGGATCATTTCCATCCATCCAACTATACGCCATCCAGCGATCATTCGCTTCAGCACTTGTCGAGCCTATTGCGATAAAGTCTTGCGAACCTGGAGTCAATGCTTGCAATACATCTCTCGTATAATTGGATCCGCGATCTATTATAGCTGGATTATAGCTTGGACTGCGACGCATCCATTGATCGATATTAAATACAACTGAAACTGCTAAATCAAAATTAGCATATCGGAACCGGTTGGTCATACCCCCTACAAATTTAGGGTCCATACTACCTCTGTATTTGAATTTTTCCTGATAATCATTATTTTTCATCGTAGAATTCACAAAAATACCTGGCGCTATGTCTGCGTAGGGATCGAAAAGTTGAAAGTAATCTTCATAAGATACAACAGCGCCTTGATCATTGTAAAATTGAGGTAATCCATCGGCATCCAAACCGGCTGTTTCAATTTCATACATGGCATTGATTGGGTAACCTGCGCGCGCATCTACATTGTATGCTGTCGGATTAGCCATCACGCGTTTTAATTTATTTCGGTTTTGAGCAATATTAAAATCCGTCGACCAAGTAAAACGATCTGTTACAATATTTTGACTACTGATCGATAATTCTATACCATCATTGTTAACAGAAGCCCAGTTACGTGATACATTCGGGAATCCATTTTCTAATGGTAATTGACTTGTTCCAACCAAATCTGTTGAAGTACGATTATAGTAATCTACCGTAAATTGTACTCTATTTCTTAGAATACCTAAATCAAATCCTGCGTTCCAAGACTGCGTACGTTCCCAACGTAATTTATCATTAGCGGGCATACCAACTACAATGCTTTCTTCGCTATTTCCAGGCAACATAGACCCAGTACTATAATCCCCAATAATAAATGGATAAGAATTACGATCAATATTTCCTTGTATACCATAAGATCCTCGGAATTTCAGATTTGAGATCCATTCCTGATCTTTCAAGAAATCTTCTTCTTTTGCATTCCATGATCCCGATAGTGACCAGATCGGCAAGAATCTGTACTTCGGATCGACCCCAAACATATTGGAACCGTCGTAACGGATACTACCATATACATTGTATTTACGATCATAACTATATGAAGCATTGGCGTAAAAAGATGCATAAGAAGATTCACCTATCGTTTTAGCATATTGCTGATACATTTTATTATTAGCAAAATTACTATTTGGGAACAAAATTGTTTGAGACGTTAAAGTTTTTGGATTGAAGCCAAAGCCACGTGCCATTGTACCTGTACTTTTTGATCTCCTTAGTTCTGTACCAGCCATAATTTCGATATCGTGGTGATCATTAAATTTGCGAGTGAACTGTGCAAAAGATTTCCAGTTGTATTGAAAAATACTGTTTTTATCATTTTGAATCGTACCACCGTCTGGAAGAAAATATTTTGTTGTTTTTGAGGCACTATCATAATAACGTGTTTGTGCTCTAAACTTTCTTGTGTTATAACTTTCTTTATCGGCAAACCTTTCCGTACCAGACTCTTCAAACTGCAAGCCCAATTCCGTACGTAAAGATAAAGACGGTAATAACTGATATGTCAAATTCGCAATTGCTTTTAAACTCTTATTGTTCAAATTATAGTTTGTATTTGTTCGTTCCTCAAGCGCATTGAAAGGAATATACGTATCTCTTTCGTACCCTACGATATCTGGATCATACACATAATTACCATGTGCGTCTCTTGGTGTCAAATATGGGTTAACTGTACGCGCGTATGTATTGGGATTCGTAAATGCGTCACGATCTTGAATGAAATTATTACGATCTGTAGATGATCCCAGTAGATTAATACCCGCCTTCAATTTATTACTGATTCTGAAGTTATTATTTAAAGTCAATGAATAACGACGCATACCAACACCTTTTGTAGTTGCTTGTTCATCATAAAATCCTCCTGACAAATAAAAATCATGTCCATCAGATCCACCGGATATTGCAGCTGTATATTGTTGATTCAAAGCTGTACGGTACAGTTCATCACCCCAATTATGATTCTGACTGCGTAATTGACTAATAGCAGCTTGGGTTGTTGTCGACAAACCACTCAAACCAAACTGACGATAGGTATCCAATTCATTATTCGCACTCAATAAACGCGCAATCGCACCTTGATTAGTACGATATGTCAAATCCGAACGATTGGCCATTCCTAATTCAAAATCAACCTTTTCTGATGCGTTCATCAGGTTGAGTTTTGTAAAATCAGGTTTCTGCGTAACGAAACTATTTGCGGATACGGAAACCTGCGTAGGTCCTTTCTTACCTTTTTTGGTTGTAATGACGATAACACCATTCGCTGCTCTAGCCCCATAAATTGAGGTTGCTGCGGCATCTTTTAATACGGTGATATCCGCAATATCATCTGGATTGATCCCTGCAATCGGTAAATTCGACAGATTATTCAAATTATCTTTATCAAAAGTATTTGGCAATGCTGTTCCTTCAATCGGTAAACCATCTATTACCCATAAAGGATCCTGTGTTCCGTTTAAAGATACAGTACCACGGATACGAATCTTTGGAGCACTGTTTGGCCCCCCGTTCAGGTTACTTAATTGTAAACCCGCTACCTGTCCTTCCAATAATTGATCAATACTAGACACACCTGTTTGCTTGATATCGTCTAATTTCACCTTGTTATAAGCTGTCGTGTTCTTGACCTTACTGATATTGGTATACCCTGTTACGATCACTTCTTCCAAAGCCTTATCTGTAGCTTCCAAAAAGATCGTATTGTATACCTTTGCTACCTGGACTTGCTTATTCTGGTATCCCACAAAGGACACTGTAAAATATTTAACGTCCGTCGGTACAGTTAGCGTAAAATTACCCGCGTTGTCAGTCACTGCTCCCAATGCAGATTGTTGTATTTGACCAACTACGCCCGTAGATTCCCCCACTGCTGTGCTTTCAATAAAAACGGTAGCACCTAATATCGGTGTTTGCGTTTTGCTATCCAACACTTTTCCCTTTAGGGTTATCGTTTCCTGTGCAAACGAAGTCAGTTGCACGCAAGAAAAGACGACAAAGAGTAAGAATTTGTTCATTTGTTTTTTATATATAGATTTTTGTTAATTATTCACATTTAACGAACTATTGATCCGCATTAACAGGTCCTGATAATGTGCCTGAGTGGTGAAATCTCCTGAAGACTGCGCTGTTTTTAACAACTTCTGAATCTGGATTAATTCCGCTCGCTTCACGGTCAGCATTTCAGATGTTCTGCTCATACCTGAAACATGGACATTGCGTAAATCATGTTCATCAGAATTAGTATGTGCTGTTGCATGTACCGGACAGAACGTTGGTTTAGCCGCTTTCATAAATTGATCTACAAAAGACAATTTTTTCGTATTCAACTTATCCATACTTTTATTATTGGTTACCAATAATATATCGATATAGTTCTGTTGCAACATACGGGCATCAATATCTAAATTTTGCTTTTTTAAAGTTTTTGCAAAGATCTCTTGACGTAATGTTTTCAGAAATTCTTCTACGCTCCACGCTTGAGCACGTCCGAAAAGTAGTTCCATCTCGGTCATGCGCAATAAGCGCTGATCTTGAAGTAAATTATATAATAAGCTGTATTGAAATTCTCTTTTTAATGTATAAGGAGCATATTCGAAAGAACCTACTGGACTATCTTTTAATGGAAATGTTTTTGTCATCAATTCTTTTCGGAACAACCATTCTGGCAAAGTAAAAACATTTTCTTTTAAGTAAGCTAATGCTTCTACTTGTTTCTGGCGCGGCACTGGTGCATATGCGTCTTTACCGTCACCTAAAACAGGGTTATTGAGATAGATACCACCAATATTATTGGAAACATGATCTGCATAAGCATACCATTGACCAATAACTGCCATATATAATTTACCTGCTTTATAGTAATCCTGACCTGAAGTAGTTGTCCAGTTAATGATCTGAGGCATGATACGTTTCAAATTTTTCAAACCATATGTACCAGCAAGCATGGCGTTGTCTCCTAAATCTTCTGACTGCGATCTTGGATCAACTGTATTTTTAGGGTCCTGTTGCTCTCCGTACCAATAATAAGGATTGTCCTGCTTCGACTCAATCTCTTTTTTTAGCAATGGAAGTTCTTCCCATGCTGTCTTGCTCGGGTACCAACGGTAAGCCCATGCAATTGCATATTTATCATATAGACCAATCACTGGTGTAATAGCCTGTACCTGATCTTCTGGTTGTGCCACATAATTAAAACGGGCATAATCCATGATGGATGTTGCTGTCCCCCCCATCTTTTGTGTAAAGGAAGCTGAACGCAATGAATCTACAGGGAAACTAAAAGATGATCCCATATTATGCTTCAATCCTAATGTATGACCGATCTCGTGTGATGATACAAAGCGGATGGCATGTGCCATTTTCTCATCAGAGAATATGTTACCGCGAACAGATGGATCGATCGTACCTGTCTGTACACGCATCCATGTATTTAGGGCAGTCATTACATTATGCCACCAGATTACATCTGCTTCTAAAATTTCACCGGTACGTGGATCTACAACTGATGGTCCCATCGCATTGGCTTGTGGAGAAGCTGCATAAGTGATGGCTGATGTATTTGCATCATCGATATCAAAGTCCATTCCTTTTGGAACTTCTTTTGCAATGATGGCATCTTTAAAGCCGGCCTCTTCAAAGGCTTTTTGCCAATCGTGTACTCCTTCAATAATTTGTTTACGCCATTGCTGTGGAGTAGCTGGATCAATGTAGAAAACTATTGGTTTCTTTGGAACAACCAGTTCGCCCGCTAAATAACGTTCCACATCTTCTTCGCGTGGCTCTAAACGCCAACGTGTTACCAGTTCTCTTTTCTCCATTTCTTGCTGCTTATCTGAAAAATACCAGCGAGGAGTAGTAAAATAACCTACCCTAGGATCTGAGAAACGGGGCTTCATTGCCTCTTTAGGCAATTCTAATATATTACTAGTGATGGTTAAACTGATTGGAATGGATTCATTTCCTTCGGTGACACGTGTAGATAATATGGAGCGAATCACAATGTTGTTATCAAATGATTTCATCTGATCGATCAATGATAATGCTGTTTTAGGAGCAGTACCTAATCCAATATTGGTAAATACATCGTTGAAACTTTTTTCAGTTCCATCAAATACTTTATTTATCTTGATAATTACTGACGATGAATCTTTATTATAGCCTTCAATTTTGAATGATTCAATAAACGATGCTGTAAAATTATCGGCGACTGAGCGTGCTATCGCATCTTCTTTAGGTACTTCTACCTGAGGTTTAATTTCACTTGCCCAAATCTCTTTACGTGCTTTTTTTAGGGAGAAACGTATTACTTTATTTTCATAATTCATGCCTTTATTTAAGCCAGCTTCATTCAAAGCTAAAGGCACAGAAGAGATTTTATTGATCAACAAAAAGTCTTTGTCCAGTTTCTCAACCGGTATTTCGAAAAAGAAATCTTTCTCTTTATTAATCACATTAAAAATTCCGCTATCAATTTTGGCATTTTTTAGAAACTTGTCGTAAACTAAAGCAGAATCCTTTTTTGTGGAATCAGCGACAACATCTTTCTTTTTACCTAAGCCTAGAGGACTGAGCAGCTGACAAGAATTGAGAATGAAAATAGAAAAGAAACCAAAGCTTGCTAATGCTGAATTTCTTTTGAAAGGCAGATTATTCATTTGTTTAAATTAAAATAGGACTCATAGATATAGGGTGGTGAAGATGCCAATATATTATGGTTCCAAAAAGCGAATCCGAGTGAAGGCGTGAATTTCAGGAGTGAATCCGCAGTTTTACTGGAAGAAATAGTCCAGTGCTCTAAAATTATTATTTTATCTTTATCGACTGTCAATATGGATGAATGGTAGATATACAGTAAAATCAGCATCATGATACTGGATTTCAAACCCTTGTACCTGGTAAAAATCGTAAACATGTGCTATCATTTTGGTTCCATAACCTGCGGCGTCCATATCCGGATTTTTGAACAATACAGTATTACGAACGACCAATCTTCCTTCCTGCTCTTCAATCGTAATTGATAATGGTTGCTCCTTACAAAGTTCATTGTGTTTGATGGCATTTTCAATTAAAATCTGCAAACTGAATTTCGGAATAAATAAAGATATGACCTCTGGAGTGACGTTGATTTTCAATGGACTTAAGGTATCTACAAAACGTATTTTTTGCATGAAAAAATATTCCTCTGCAAGTGCTAATTCTTCTCTTATCGTTGCTAGACCGGACTCATCACCACTTAAAAACTTCCGGTATACTTTTGCCATCTTCCCAACAAAAACTTTTGCTTGAGCCGGGTCTTTGCCAATTAATTGCTGTAGGGATCCCAAAGCATTAAACAGAAAATGTGGATCTACTTTCCGTTTCAAATTTTCAAAGCGAAGCAACGCATCTTCTTTTTGATATTCCAGATTTTTTAGCCGCAATCGCTTCGCCTTTCTATTTTGAATGTCAAGCAAAAACATAAAAAATAACATGGTAGCAATACCTATAGCACCTAGAAGGAATGTCTTGTTACTAATATCACGTACATCATCTTCTGTCAGCATCAATAGCACATTCACAAATAATCGATTATTTTCAAATGTTCCTTTGAATTTATATTCATCCAACAGAACTTCCATCAGAATATAGTCTGACATGACCAGATTATTTTTTACTGGATATTGCTTCCAGCTCTTTATTCTTTTTTTTCCTATTTGTTTTTCATCAGGATAAATCAAACATATTCCATTGGCATCATATACTTCAAAATATGCCCGGGTCCCTGGATTTCCAGCCCAAAAATAAGCGTTCAGTTTATGCAGATCTAGTGTCAGCTGAAGAACTCCCTCATCGGTTGGGACATAAACATGTAAATAAATCCCTTTTTCACTTTTAATAAATTTTGTTTTTCTGAAATCTTCTGGTAATGCTGTACTCTTAATCACGGGATCTATGGCCTTCGGATCGACATACCATTCTAGACTTTTTGAAAAATTAAGACCATCAGATCTCCAATACGTGTAGGCAATGAGAAACTGTCGCACACTGTCTTGATCAATCAGTTTATTCATAAATTTTTGCTGTCCTTCATCAGCGGCAAGCCCAATCAAATGGAAAACACGATCAAAATCATCGAATTCTTTTTGGACTAATTGTGATTTCTCAAATGACATCTCTTTTAAAATCCTCTTGTTTAAAGTGTGTAACCTGTGGTCAATGACTCGAAACATCAAGACGTAGATCGAAACTATTACAAATAGCGATAACCCTAAGATTATAAAACGGTTACGTTTAAAATAAAATGAAGTTATAAATTTATTCATCAACAAAAAGAAATTATTGCTTAAGAAGCTTAAAAATTATATATGTAGCATTTAGAAAAAAGCACCTACTTGTATTAAAATGAAAAATTCACTATATTACAAGTAACTGAACCAGAAAATACTTAATTATGAAGAGTTACAGCGCGAAAATTGGTAAAGGAGCCTACGTTTGGTTACTTAGCATCATCACCTTACTTACTTTCAATTACTATGAAAATATCAATAAAGGATTTTTTCTAGGTGCACTAATTTCAACTCTATTTCTCGGATTAATCTGGTACATTATTTTTATATTTCCGAAGTACCAGATTGCAGATCATTCTCTACTACTCAGTAATTTTCTAGAAAAAAAAACAATCTCTATTGATGACATTAGAAAAATTGAGCGAAACCAAATCAGAGGAATTTACCCCATTTTAAATCCTTACCAAAAGGGTTTAGTTATACATTTCAATAAATATGATGATGTTTTTATAAATCCACGTTCAACGGATTCATTTATTCGAGACTTATTAGAAATAAATCCAGATCTTGAAATTATTTAGAAATAAAAGCGTTTGAATTAGGGCTCAAACGCTTTTATTGTATTACAATAGATCGTATTATCTATTAACTGGATAAACTCTCTTCAACTAATTCTTCGACATATTGACGAACAACCTCATTCGAGAAACGAGTTGTTACATCAAATGCAAATGCATGTACTAATAAGATACGAGCGGCTTCTTCACCAATACCTCTAGCTCTTAGATAGAATAAGGCATCGTTATCAAATTGTCCAATCGTACATCCATGTGAACATTTCACATCATCAGCAAAAATTTCAAGTTGCGGCTTGGTATATACTGCAGATTTATCTGAAATCAACAAATTATTATTTTGTTGAAATGCATTTGTTTTTTGAGCATCCTCACGTACGAAAATCTTACCATTAAAAACAGCTGCAGATTCTCCCTGCGTAATATTTTTATACCATTCGTAAGATTCACAATGTGGTTTCATATGATCCACTTCTGTGTGGTTATCAACCAACTGTTTATCATCTGTCAAGTTGATACCGTATAAGTGGCTTTCTACATTTTCAGCGTCAAGACGTACGTTGATATTATTTCTTATAAAAGCTGCTCCAGGAAAATTACAGTTATAGTTATTGTATAAGCTATATTTCTCTTGATATACTTCAGTATGATTGAAATAATTACTCGCAGATTCCGCTACTTGCAAATAATAATGTTGCATTTTAGCGTTTTCTTTGACAATGATCTCTGACACTTTATTTTGAATGTTTTTAGCGGCACCAGCAACAGTCATATAAGACTCGATAATCTCTGCTTCAGCATTTGCTTCCAGCACGATTAAATTACGTGTCTGTGAAAAGAAATCTTCTGTACCTGTCGCAACATGGATAATATGGATCGGCTTAGCTAATATGGTATTTTTTGCAAGTGCAATAAAAACACCATTGGTATAACCAGCTGTATTTAATGCTACGAAAGGATTACTAGTTTTGTCTGCATGTTGTGCAAAATGTGCTTGAAAAGCAGGTTCTTCTACAGCATCCTCCATCGTTTTCACGATGAGGCCTTTTTCTTCTTCTAAAGAGGAGAATGACAGCATATATTGACCATTAACCAACACGATGCGGTGTGCATCCAGATTTGGAATTTCACCGGCACTAAAATCTAATCCTTCAATATCCACATCCGAGTTCAATACATATGATTGATCGATAAGCTTATGAATATTGGTATATTTCCATTCTTCGTCTTTCACCGTTGGAAAGCCAACTGCTGAGAAGCGATCAAAAGCTTGCTGACGTATTGCCGACAAAAAAGCAGGCTCTGCTACTTGCTCTTGAAAATTGCTCAACACTTGTTGAAGTAATGATTCTGAAACTAATGTATTCATTTTATATTTTAATCAAATCGCTAATTAACACCTCTATTCTTTCACAAGATTTGTGTAATTATGCGTTTTGTGCGTCTAATTCTTTTAACCAATCGTAACCTTTTTCTTCTAATTCTAAAGCTAATTCTTTAGGACCAGATTTTACAATACGTCCGTTGTATAATACGTGAACAACATCTGGCACGATATAATCTAAAAGACGTTGGTAATGCGTGATAACTACAAAAGCATTATCTTTAGAACGCAATTGATTAACACCATTTGCTACGATACGTAAAGCATCGATATCCAAACCTGAATCTGTTTCATCCAAAATAGATAATTTAGGATTTAACATGGCCAGCTGGAAGATCTCATTTCTTTTTTTCTCACCACCTGAGAATCCTTCATTCAATGAACGGTTAGCCAAGTTCGCAGAGAATTCTACCAACTGTTGCTTTTCTTTCACTGTTTTTAAGAATTCTTTTGCTTCCATTGGAGGCAGACCTTTATATGCACGAATATCGTTAACTGCTGTTTTCAAGAAGTTAATGTTCGATACTCCTGGTATTTCAATTGGATATTGGAAAGCTAAGAACAGCCCTTCACGAGCACGATCTTCTGGAGATAAATCCAATAGATCAACGTTGTCCAATAAAGCTTCACCTTCTGTCACTTCGTACGCATCACGACCAGCTAAAACATTTCCTAAAGTACTTTTACCAGCACCATTGGGACCCATGATTGCATGAATCTCACCTGCTTTTACTTCAAGATTTAAACCTTTTAAAATTTGTTTGCCGTCTACAGACGCGTGTAAATTTTTTATACTTAACATTTCTTTATTAGTATTGTGTATTGCGCATGGTACTTTCAACAAGTACTCTGGTTGCAACTATTTTTTTTATCTATCCTACTGAACCTTCTAACGAAATCGCCAACAACTTCTGTGCTTCAACAGCAAATTCCATCGGTAACTGGTTTAATACTTCCTTTGCGTAACCATTGACAATTAAGCCCACTGCCTTCTCCGAATCGATACCACGTTGATTTAGGTAAAAGACTTGATCTTCTCCTATTTTCGAAGTGGTAGCCTCATGTTCTAAAGTTGCTGTATTATTACGATTTTCGATATAAGGAAACGTATGTGCACCACAACGGTCTCCGATTAGTAAGGAGTCACATTGCGTAAAGTTTCTTGCGTTATCTGCATTTGGTCCGATTTTCACCAAACCTCTGTAACTGTTGTGGCTTTTTCCTGCAGAAATACCTTTAGAAATAATCTTTGATTTGGTGTTTTTTCCGATATGAATCATCTTGGTACCTGTATCTGCGACTTGCATATTACGTGTCATTGCTACCGAATAAAATTCACCAACTGAATTATCGCCTTTTAAGATGACACCGGGATATTTCCATGTAATTGCTGACCCAGTTTCTACTTGTGTCCAGGAAATTTTGCTATTATCACCTTTACAAATACCACGTTTTGTAACGAAGTTGAAGATACCACCTTTACCGTCTTTATCACCAGGATACCAGTTTTGAACGGTAGAATATTTTATTTCAGCGTCTTTTTCTGCAATTAATTCGACTACTGCTGCGTGCAATTGATTTTCATCGCGCATAGGAGCTGTACAACCTTCTAAATAGGAGACATACGCGCCTTCTTCAGCAACAA
Organism: Sphingobacterium sp. JUb56; assembly: GCF_014191365.1. Lineage (NCBI taxonomy): Bacteria > Pseudomonadati > Bacteroidota > Sphingobacteriia > Sphingobacteriales > Sphingobacteriaceae > Sphingobacterium > Sphingobacterium sp. JUb56. The sequence continues at coordinate 988,439 of NZ_JACHWL010000002.1, forward strand.
TTAATGTACGTTCAAATTGACCTGTATTTTGTGCATTGATACGGAAATAAGTAGACAATTCCATTGGGCAACGAACGCCTTTCGGAATATACACGAAAGATCCATCAGAGAATACTGCTGAATTTAATGCGGCGTAAATATTATCTGTTTGAGGAACAACTGATCCTAAATATTTTTTAACCAATTCAGGGTGCTCTTGAACAGCTTCTCCAAAAGAACAAAAGATAACACCTTGTTCTTTTAATTTTTCACGGAAAGTTGTTTTCACAGATACTGAATCAAATACAGCATCTACGGCAACTACACCTGCCAAAATTTTCTGCTCGTCCAAAGGAATTCCAAGCTTAGCGAATGTAGACAATAACTCAGGGTCTACTTCATCTAAACTGTTTAATTGCGGTTTTGCCTTTGGCGCCGCATAATAGGAAATGCCTTGAAAATCAACCTCTGGTGTTTCGAAATTTTGCCATTTCGGCATTTTTAAGGTCTGAAAATGACGGAATGCTTTTAATCTCCATTCCAATAACCATTCAGGCTCGTTTTTCTTAGCTGAAATAAAACGCACGGTGTCTTCTGTAAGACCAATCGGCGCAAATTCCATTTCGATGTCTGTTGTGAACCCGTATTTATATTCTTCGAGCTCCAGCTCTTTTAGTAAATCGTCGTCTTTAGTACTCATAGTTCGCTCTCACGGTTTAAAAAATTGCATTCAGGTAAAACCCACAATCTTCTGAACGACAAAGTTACGATTTACATGCCAATAAAACGTTACTTTTAGTAGTTTAAGCGCCCATTTTGATAAAAAAAGTGACGAATGTCACTTTTTACGCACTCTAAGCTTAACAGGTACCTCTTTTTTTACAAACAAATGATTTACCATAACAAAAATCTATATCATGTTGTTGAAAATATTGTTTCTGATTATACAAAAAATTAAAAATCAAAAACACACTACAACACCAAATTAAATTTGGAACAATTGTGTATATTTACAGAATATCACCAATAAAAATAGTTGAATATGCCATTTTTGCCAGATAAAACAGATTTAAAAATCCTAAAATTATTACAGGAGAACGGTCGTATCACCAACCTGCAACTAGCTTCAAGCATCGGACTTTCGCCCGCTCCAACATTGGAACGAGTACGAAAACTTGAAAATTCAGGATTTATAAAGAGCTACCACGCATTTGTTGATGAAGAAAAATTAGGATTAGGAATTAAATCTTTCATACAAATATCGTTGGATTTTCATACCCACAATGCTATCCCAGAATTTGTAGCAGCAGTTAAAATGATTCCCGAAGTAACTGAATGTCATCACGTAACAGGAAGCTGTGATTTCATGCTTAAAGTATATGTTAAGGATATTAAAGCATATGAAGCTGTAATTATGGAAAAAATAGCTAAGATTCCGTTTGTAAAAACTTTCCAGACCATGATGATAATGTCCACAAGTAAAAAAGAACCTATTATTCCTTTGGAATATTAATGAATAAACACATTGTCCATTTTGCTTCCTGCTGATGGGCAATGTTCTTCATCGTATATATACATCCCTATTTTGGATTACTTCCTTTATGATCTGCCTTAGGGATTTTCACTTTAGCGAAAAATCTGCTGTCCCACTTAAAAATCGGCTCGATTTTAGCACCAGTTATTTTGCTTTCCATTCATTACTTGACAACTACTATAATTGACATACCATATTCTTTCTAATATACTTGACTGATAAAAGTAGATTAAGGTTACGTGTTGATAATGAATTTATCATAAATAAAAGTGTGAAAAAATAGTTATTCATAATTACTATTTTTCGCATGTGGTAGCATTAGAGAAGGCAATAAATTATATTTATTATCTTTACAATACAGTTATGACAGATAGTATTACACCATATCCTGATTTTGCACTTATTCTTTCTTGGCCAGATGCCACAATAAGAGGTGATGAAAAATGGATGATGTTTTTCAAAAAAATAGGGATCGTTAAGAATTTAAATTTTAAGGTTGGACATACTGGTGTTGTTATCATTTCCTCAAAAACAGGCGATTTGTTTTATTATGATTTTGGCAGATATATCTCTCCACGAGGTTATGGACGAACAAGATCAAAAGAGTCAGACCCTCTTTTATCAATCAGTATCAAAGCGACGTTCAAAAATGGGGAGATTTCAAACTTAGAGGCTATCGTTGCTCATTTTGAAAATATGAAACCTGCTATGCAGGGAAGTGGTGAACTTTTCTTCTCTATCGTCAAAGGACTTAACTTTGACCATGCAAAAGCATTTGCAGATAAATGGGTACAGAAAGGTTCCTATCCATACGGAGCAGTGGCAAAAGGAAACAATAACTGCTCTCGTTTCATTACACGGCTACTGTTTGCTTCTTCACGCCAATTTTGCTGGTCCCATCCGATTAATTTTCCGGAAACTATTAAAGCTAGTCCGATCAGCAATATTGTGAATTCTGCTGAGAACAAAATGATTTATCGTTATTCTCCAGAATATGGATTGCAGAATTTCAGAATGTCTCGCGTTCAATCACTCTTATTCTTAATTAAAAAGCTAAGTGAAAACGTATACAGCAAACAGGCTGCTTTACTCCCTGAAGACATCAGTATCGGAAGCATGTTATCTAAACATAAACCGCTTCATATCCCTGAGAGTTCTCAATATCTCGGTGGCGTTGGTGAAGGAGCCTGGTTTGATCTATCGTTGCTTAGAAACAATCAGTTGCTGATACAGCGGTTTACCATAATCGGCACTTTTGAATATGCGATTATCGGTGAGATTGAAGAAAGAATAACGTGTTTACAAGATCTAAAAATAACTTATGACAGCCATCTTCAAATGACACATGTGCTTTATAAGCAACGAAAAATCAAAATAAATCATCTCCATCATATTTCTACTCAAGAACTGCAATCGTTACTCGCGGAAGTTATGACTGCTTGAGATGGATAACTAGATCAATTTCCAGTCAATCGGTTTTTCTCCATGTTGCTGTAAGAAGACATTTGTCTGAGAAAAATGCCTGCATCCGAAAAACCCACGATAAACAGATAAAGGTGATGGATGTACTGCTGTCAAAACCAAATGTTTCTGAGCGTTTATTAGGCTCGCCTTTTTCTGTGCATATGCACCCCACAATAAAAAGACTACAGCTTCTTTATTTTCTGAAATTGCCTGAATAACCTGATCTGTGAACTTTTCCCAACCTTTTTTCTGATGTGACCCTGCTTGATGTGCATTGACTGTAAGTGTAGCATTCAATAATAAAACTCCCTGCTTGGCCCAATACGATAAATCTCCTGATTTCGGAATTTTAAAGTCTAAAATATCTGTTTCCAATTCTTTAAAAATATTCTTTAAGGATGGCGGTAATGCAATGCCCTCTGGAACCGAAAATGCCAGACCGTGAGCTTGACCATCGTTGTGATAGGGATCCTGTCCCAAAATCACTACTTTAAGCGAATCAAAAGTGGTTAATCGAAATGCATTGAATACTAGATCTTGCGGAGGAAATACTTGTCCATTATCTCTTGCTTGTTGCACAAAAAAAGATAGATCAACCATATAAGACTGACCTAAAAGTGGGCCTAAAATCGGTTCCCAAGATTTATCAAAACGTTTTCCCATATTCTAAATATACAATTTTACAAAATAACAACTAAAACAAGTTGCTTTAGCGCACAATTTAACGGATATTTGCAAAATTAAACTCGATATACATTTACATTAAATATAGACTTATGTCAAATCTTGTAAGAATTATTATTAGCAGTGTGCTATTAATCGGAACAGTTGCTTTATTTTGGATTGGCCAATGGGGATGGGGTATTTTAGGAATATTCTTAACAATAATCGGATTTGTAACAGTTTTCTTCCATGAATATATGTTATTGGCGCAATGGTTTCTTCGCAAGCAAGATATGCCAAAAGCTGAAAAATGGTTAAATAAAATCACAAACTATGAAAAGCAGTTAATTCCGGCTCAATATGGCTATTACAATATGTTAATCGGCCTGATCGAATCGCAACGTGCTCCTATGCAAGCTGAGAAATATTTCAAAAAGGCATTGACATTAGGTCTTCATATGGATCACAATATTGCACTAGCAAAACTTAGTTTAGCAGGTATCGCAATGGCAAAACGTAATAAGCGTGAGGCAGAGAAATATTTACAGGAAGCTAAAAAAGCAGATAAGAGTAAATTATTGGCCGATCAAATCAAAATGATGAAAGATCAAATGGGTATGATGGATCGCCAACAAATTCGATACAGCAGATAAATTATTAAATTTATATAGAAACGGCTGTTCAATTATAATTGAACAGCCGTTTCTATATAGTGACCTTCTTCTTCACTGTCTTCAAAGACAAGGATCAATTCTTTTGGTTTTTCTTTTCCCCAGTTTGCAACTTTTAGGGTCAACAATACAGGTTCATCCATTTTCATTAAATAGTTAATGTAGTTTTGCTTGTCCTCTAATTTTACCAGAATTTTCCCTAGACTTAACGTTCCAAATAGATATTTTCTCCCTTTTACATCAACCAATTGCGTACCATAAGTGTTTAATTTAAGTTCGCGTTCATTTCTGTTATAAGAGGTAAGAAAAAGTTCAACGGTTGCAGTCTTTAATTTAGCGTCAATTTGGGCACTTTTAACGTCAATTTGAATCTCATCTACTACTAATGGCTCCTTTTCTATCTTATCGGACTGTGCATACACAAATTGCCCGAATAACAGAAGCATGCATATGATAACGAAGTCTTTTATTATTATTTTCATTGAATACAATCTGTTTTTAACTGTAATCAAACTAACATGAGCATATTCACTACTATTTGTGAAGGATATGCAGATGCTGGTTTCATTTTAAATATTAAAAAAAGCTATGTACTGAATACATAGCTTTCTATATTAAATCTTGTTTTTCTTATTAACGTAATCGATCTGCAGACTTGATCAATTTTTCATCTTTACGAATTGCTCCTAATGCTAAGGATAGAAAAATAATGGATATCGGCAATAAAAAGAAGCCAACACCAATTGTCCCTGCTCCTAAAAACTGGTTTACCGTTACTAAATGACCACTTGCACTTGCATATAACCATATGCCTAATAAAATGATCAATACAATATTCAGAAGAATCAATTTTATCTGAGTTTTGCGATTCTTAAATTTGAAGATGGTATATAGGGGTAACAGGCCCACTATTACCGTTGCAATGATCTGTAAGATATAATAAAAACCAGTTTCATGTGTTGGCAAACCAGCCGACGTTCCATAAATACCTGTTACTTTTACATCTTTTCCAAGGCCTACAAGATCATTATAATGAACATATGGAAACAGAAATAAGCCAAACAAAACCAGTCCGGCTACCAGCAAATAAATGGTTTGAATACGTTGAATCATTTTTTATATAAATTGATTGATGACAAACTTAGATAAATTTGATTGCAAACACAATATATTTCCGATACAAACACCCTTTCGTAGCTGGAGATAAGATTGAAAATTGTCTTTGTTTGGGTTACAATCAAATGTGTTGCAATGTGATTATACTAGACTTAACGGTCACTTGTCTTATTATATTCGCGAACTGCTAATTTTAAAATAACACATTACATAACAATAACAATTAATTCCAGCTTTTGATTTGGTATTTTTTACTTTTGCGAGATGTTATATATTTATGGCGCTACAGCACACGCTAAAGTTGCTGTCGAGACTGCGGAAGAGCTTAAATTGGATATTGCAGGTCTTATTGATAAATCATTACTTATTACTGATGTCTTTGATTATCCGGTTGAACTTCACCAAGAGATAAATCAGGAAGAAGACATGGTATTTGTAGCTGTTCTCGATTCGGGATTACGACAAAGAATAGTTTCCGAAAACTGTTTTTGGAAATACTGTTCACTGATACATCCTAAAGCGCATGTCTCTAAAAGAGCGGATATCGGTAAAGGTACTCTTATTTTACCTGGAGCATCCATTGCTCCTGATGTTCAAATTGGTAACCATTGTGTTATTGGTAGCAATGCAGTGATTGCCAGCAATACTATTGTTGAAGATTTTGTTACAATTGGCCCTAATAGCAGTATTGGAAGTAATGTTTTAATTGGAAGTGGTTCTGAAATAAGTGCTAATATACATATCAGTGCGGAAGAGACAATCGAAAAAAACAGTTATACAATGTCTGTACAATAAGTGTCTTCTTTTGGTGATTTTTACACGAGGACGCAAAGCATCTATTACACAATAAGACCAAAGTAAGGAAAGCTTCCCTGACTTTGGTCTTACTTTTTTAAATTCCTGCAGAATGGAATTGCAGATCATACAATTTTTTATAATAGCCATCGATATTTAGTAATTCATGGTGTGTACCCACTTCCATGATCTCACCTTTTTCTAAGACGATGATCTTATTTGCTTTTTGAATTGTCGATAATCGATGCGCAATCACAATTGCTGTTCTTCCCACCATCAAATTATCAATCGCATGTTGAATAAGTTCTTCTGTTTCCGTATCGACTGATGAAGTTGCTTCATCCAATACCAAAATTCGTGGATCATGTACTAAAGCTCTTATAAAAGAAATCAGTTGTGCTTGTCCTGACGATAGTGTAGCCCCTCTTTCCTGCACTTGATAGTCGTACCCACCTGGTAATCTCATAATAAAATCATGTGCCCCGACTTGTTTCGCTGCAGAAATGATGGATTCGCGTGTAATATGTTCGTCGTGCAAATCTATATTATGTAAGATAGAATCTGAAAATAAGAAAACATCCTGAAGTACTGTTGCAATTGTTTTCCGTAGAAAATTCAATTCATACTCCCTAATATCAATACCATCAAGTAAAATCTGACCTTTATTAATTTCATAGAACCGGCTCAGAATATTGATAGTAGATGATTTTCCTGCTCCTGTAGCTCCAACTAATGCCAAAGTTTCTCCAGGTGCTACTTTAAAACTAACATCACGTAAAACCCAATTTTCATCGTTATAAGCGAACCATACATTTTTAAATTCGATTTCTCCACGGATATGGTTTGGTGTTAATTTGCCGTCATTAGGAGTATGTTCGTCGGTATCTAAGACTTCAAAAATACGCTCTGCACTCACCATACCCATCTGTAGGGTATTGAATTTATCGATTAGCTCGCGAATAGGGCGAAAGATCATATTGATATACATGATAAAAGCGACCACTACCCCTGCTGAGATGACATCACCTAAAATCTGCTTGGCTCCAAACCACACCAATAAACCCAAAGAAATAGCCATGATAATCTCCAAAACTGGAAAAAATATTGAAAAGTACCAGTTGGCACGAATATGAGCATTCCGATGGTGACCATTGATATCTTTAAATTTATTCATCTCCTGTTCTTCACGGGCAAAATACTTGATAATGCCCATTCCAGAGATATGCTCCTGTAGAAAGGTATTTAAATTGGAAACCCACTTCCTAACATCCTGAAAAGCGGATTTCATAGCCTCTTTAAATATATAGGTCGCAGCTATCATCAGTGGCATCGGCACGAGAACAATCAAGGTCAATTTCCAGTCGGTATAAAACATGACCCCGAGTATAACTACGAGCTGCAATAGATCACCAATAATTTGGATCAACCCTTCAGAAAAAATATTGGAGATGGTTTCCAGATCTGAGATGGTTCGTGTTATCAACTTTCCTAATGGCGTCTGATCGAAATATTTTAATCTAAGCTTGGTGATATGATTAAAAACTTCAATACGAATGTCACGAATTACCGATTGTCCAAGCGTATTGGTCATAAGGGTATGATAGTAGCGGACCAATGTTTGTACAATAAGCAATACAATCATAAGAATAAACATCAAACTGAGTCCCGATGTATTAAACTGTAATATATATTTATCCAGAGTATATTGGATTAATATAGGCAGTGCTGGCGCAACTGCTGCTAATAAGATGGTCAATACCACGGAGATCCAGAATATGTTTCCGTAAGGTTTCATATACTTAACCATCCGACGTAACAGATTGACGTCATATGTTTTTCCTACTATTTTCTCTTGACTCACTTTTTCTATTTTACAGGGTAAGGGTAGGCCACTTCAGTCAAATACAAACCTTGAGCCGGTACAGATGTACCAGCCATTGAACGATTTTGACTAGCAATGACTTCTTCCATAAATGAAATTGGTTTACCTTTTATTCCGATCTCTAACAGGGTCCCAACAACAGCTCGTACCATATTACGTAAGAATCGATCTGCTGTAATGTGAAAAACAAGTTTCGCTTCACTTTCCCATATCCATTCGGCTCTCGATACCGTGCAGATATTGGTAAAAACTTGTGTATTAGATTTGCTAAAGCAACTAAAATCTTGTTTTCCTAACAAAAATTCAGCCGCTTTATTCATCTTTTCTACATCGGGAATATCTCTTAAAAATGAAGAGTATGCATATATAAAAGGATCTTTTTCGAAATGAAGATGATATTCATAAGAGCGACGCACCGCATCAAAACGGGCATGGGCATCTTGATGAACAGGTAAAACAGATTTAACTGCAATATCATGAGGTAATAAACCATTCAAAGCATGTAGAAAACGATCTGGATTTGCTAATATTCCAGTGGAATCTGCATCAAAATGAACAAATAATTGTTTGGCATGAACACCGGTATCAGTTCTACCTGCTCCAATCGTTTCTGTTGGCACACGCAATAGAATTGCTAAAGCGTCATTCAATCGCTCTTGAACAGAAATTGCATTATTTTGAACCTGCCAGCCATGGTAATTTTTCCCAAAATAAGCTACTTCTATAAAAAATCTACTTTTCTCCATTTTCAAGGACAAAGGTATGAATTAGCAAGAAGATACAAGAATAATGATACGATAGAACTGTCTGAATAAATTCATAATAGCAATGGCAGTTTACAATTTAAGACGAAAATGGGCCTCCTATATATCAAGGTTTTAAAAGAAATAAAAAAAAGTGTAACGTTTAGAATTTTCTCTTACTTACTGTATAATAATTAAACAATAACAATTTAAAACCAAAAATATGGAAACGTTAAGCATCATTCAATCTATCAAATCAAAAATGAAAATGGAATTTTCGGCACAAGTTCTGGCTATGTTGTTACTTGCTTTTTTGCCGACTTATTTTGGATTTACTAAAGAACTAGCATTGATATACTATTTCTTTTATAGTATTTTGTTCATTTTTACCAGCTATTACTTCAGCCGGTTTTATTTTTTTTATAAAATATGTAATACCATCAATGTTCAAAATATTCAAGATGTAAGATCGTTCTATCATGAGCTACGATTAGAACTAGCAAATTATAAAAGCTTTCATTACATCACTACATTTATCGCATCGGGGTTTGGCATTTTATATTGTTATTTTAATAAGGTAAGCATTATTCCAGCCCTAAATAAAATGGAATTATTATTCCCTGGTCAAGTAAACTTATTTATCGTTTGTCTTGTTTTTGTATTAATTTTATTTATTCTGACAGAATCTGCTGTTAGTTGGTCATACCGCAAACAATTGAGAGACCTAAAGACCTATATCACGGTTTAAAAATGTTCTTCTTCTCACAAAATATGAACTCGAATAAATAGAAATCGGAATTTACATCTGTAAATATGAGAACAACTTAGGAAATAAGATTGGGAATGCATTCTATCACATTCCCAATTTTTAGTATATCTTTAAATCAATCCAAATTATTTAGTCAATGCAACCCGTAAAGCATCTGATTATTCCTCTCTATTATTAAAGAGTAGATTTTATCTGTATGCCATTGCTTTTTGTGCCGCATAAACTTTTTTTAGATCCAGAGGAAATTTCCTATATAAATCCTCCCATTGTGGCGGTGTACAGCTTTTTTTCATACTGTCAAAAGAACGCACAAATAAGTTTTCAATAATAAACCGCACATAATCATTTCCACGTTTATGAAGCCAGCCCATCACTTTTATACGTTCACCTATTTTTTGTATTTGTCCATTTGTTAGTTGTGACTTTAAAAAATTTACGACTGCCTGAAGAATCCCTGCGAAATTTTTATGATTGGACAACTGACGTATTTCATTATTTATTTCTTTATAATGAGCAGTTATATAATCTGTAGCTATATTTTCATTAATTGTATCCATTCCTTTTTTATTTATATCTTCTTGTTAAATTTCTTAAAAAATCATCTTGTCAACATATAAAAAACGATCAAAACCCTTAGAATATTGATCAGTTTCTACATATTTTTGTCACTGTTTTGTTATATGATTCCAACAATCACTTTCAAAGCAATCATTATCTAACCAAAAACTTCTTATTCACTAAAAGCACTTTCTCTTTTTGCTATTGATACACGAAATTTGTGCCAAATAATCGTAACAGACCGAACATACAATAAAACAACAGTTTAAGTGAATTATAAAAAAATCAAAAGACTGTATATCAATATCAAAATGATAGGCTACTATCAAAATGATAGGTTTTTTTTACCCTATCGTGATTTTTAACTTACCTATTCAATAAAAAAGCCTTTACTCAATTATGAGTAAAGGCTTACATCTACTTCTTTAATATGTTTATTTTTTCACGACTGTCAGAATAGCTTTGCTATTACCCTGACTCAAATCTACCGTCAAAATATAGCTAGTTCCTAAAGCAAGAGATTTACCAGAAACTATGCCTAAATTACCCGAATCCCTGCCATTATTGCCGTCACCAATAAAAATCATATCATTATCTGTACTGATACTTGTTGCTCCAAACTCGCCCCCCCAATCCTTTTGATGGAAAAATTTGAAGTTGATATTACTTGCATGAATGGATTCTCCGGCCTTCAAGGTAATCTGATATTTTTTGTTTCCGATCGGCATCATGCACAAAGCCTTCTCTGGGCTCCAACCGACTTGGTTAGTTGCAATGCCGGGCTTACCAATACCTTCTCCAATGATCCAGATAGCTCCTGTACCATCGGCTTTCAGTGATGCCAGATTTGCTCCATCCATGCTTTCTACAAGAAAATACTTCAATTTAAAATCTACCGTTATACGATACTTTCCATTAATACCGTTAAAATTGATGGATCCATCTGACTTTTGTGTGAAATAATCCGGATCAATCCACCAGTTTTTCACATCGTCGATACCATCAAATGTAACCTGTTCACCATTTTTCAGCTCCAACTCTCCTTTAAAATGATCATCATCCATGCGACTTAATAAATTACCATTCAAATAAATATTTATGAATGGCGATGCTTCATAAGTCAGGGTATTAAACTTTATGCTATATACACCGGAAGTTAAATTGGTAAAAGGAATTTCGGTCATAGATCCAATTTCAACAGTATTGTTGACCCAACCAAAATTCATTGGATTTCCTTGCTCACCTACTTTTGGAGCCTGGATATAACCCTTTACTGAAGATGGAAAACTTTCTGTAACCGCATATTCATTAGTCCCTATTTTCTCCATCTTATAGGATTTAGACTCTGTTACTAAATTCAAATAAGGAAAATCTGGTCTAGTCAAATCAATTTCATAAGACTGTTCAGTCATTTTCTGACTAATATTCTGTAGAATAAATTTTAACGTTGCCTTACCATTTGGCACATTCTTATAGAAGGGTATAAAGATCTTTCCAGAATAGTCTCCATTTTCCTTTGTTCGTATAGTGGTTTCCGACACTTGGTCATCTGTAAAAAACAACTGTACTTTTACAGTCGATAAAGCAATCTCTTGATCCGAAGCATGTACTTGAAATACTAAACTGTCTCCAAAGTGAGCTGCTGAAATATCTGATTTCACTTCCAATTTGGGCTCACCTATTTGATACACATATTTTTCATCCTTTTTACAGGAATACAGCGCCGCAACTGCGACAGTTCCAAATAGGAAATTTAAAATAGGTCTTTTCATATTTTTTAGATTTTAATTGGCCCAACGATAAGAAACTACTGATTTAGCCGGCACCTCATAGCTGAAATGATTTTTTGAATCACTTATTGTAATCTTTCTATTTTCTTCGGCATCATTCAGCAATACAATTGCATAAGACCCATCTTTATTTTGAAATGCAGTGTACACTAGCCCCTCTGCTGTATATCCTTTCGCTCCAATACGCACTGCACCAGATTTTACGACTGAAGAAAGGTGTCCTACAATGTAGTAGTGCGAATTGCGTGTGATATTCTTAAAATTAGATTTACTGATATCAACAGCACCATAACAGGTCTGGCATCCCCCTTCACGATTTGGTCCTTTATCGGTGTCTAACATCAGATTCCAAACTATAACTGCCCGGCTCCAATTATTGACCGTTCCTAACGCTACTTCACGCATATCTTCCATTAATCTCTTTTCAAGATTTCGACCTTCATTCCACTCTCCAATAGATGTTTCTGTAAAGACCAGTTCTTTATCTGGACGTTGGTTATGAATATCCAATAATTCAGCTTTGTCACCGCCATAATTGTGAAATGCGGCTCCAGCTATATAAGAAGCAGCGCCTGCATCGTTATAAATTTTCACAGGATAGTCATTTTGATCAGCAATATTATCATAGTTGTAATTATGATCGAAGGCATAGATTTTAGTTTCTAACGCAGCTGCTTTCAATTGCGGACCTAATGCTTGTTTAATAAAAGCCTGTTGTTCTTGCCAGGTCATGTACAACGAAGCCGAATTACCACGGTTTAAAGGTTCGTTTTGAACTGTAATCGAAGATACCGTGATGCCTTCTTTTTTCATTGCCTGCAACCACTGCACAAAATACCATCCATAGTCTTGGTAATGCTTAGGGTTCAACTGACCACTCGTCCAAGAATCGAAAGGTTTCAAATCTGTCAAATTATTTACTTTCATCCATTTGGGCGGTGTCCATGGAGAACCCATGATTTTGATTGATGGATTGATTGCCAGTATTTCTTTTAGCACAGGTAGGATATATTGCTTCTCTTCGAACTGCAAGGCAAAATTTTCTTTCCCTTCTTTATCCCAACAGGTGTACTCACTTAAAGAGAAATCAGAACATCCAATAGCAATTCTTATATAATTCATTCCCATACCTTTTTCATCTGAAAAAGTTTCTGTTAAAAACTTGGTACGATCTTCTTTACTCATCTTCATTAAGTTATAACAAGTAGATCCTGTAATAGCGGCACCAAAACCGTCCATCGTTTGAAACTTTTGGTTCGGATCTAATGTGATCGTGTTTGGTGACATATTAAATTTCGTGCTGAAATCTATAAATCCTTTTGTAAAATCTTGGGAACGTGTATTGGTTGTTGTATAAATCGTTACATCGCCTTTGTCTTTTATGTTATCTGAAGCTGAAGGTTTATAGCTATCTCGGTTACATGATGTTGCCGTAATTAAACAGGACAACAGGAGTGTATATATCATAGTGTTATTATTTTTGCGTTTCATAAAATTTTTAATTAATTAGTACCCTAGATTTTGCACTAAATTTGGATTCTGATCGATCTTTGCTTGTGGAATCGGCAGGCGATATGAATACTGATTAAACGGATAGACCTGAGATTTGCGTCCTGAATCCTTCGCATATACCGCATTCATTACAGACTCGACTCGATCTAACCTTACTAAATCAAACCAACGCTGTCCTTCAAAAGCTAATTCTAAACGTCGCTCTTTCAATAATGCATCCAACATACGATCTTTAGCAACACGTATGGAATTATCTAATTTCGGAAGTTTTACTCTTTCTCTAACACGATCTATTATATCTGCAGCAGCAGTTAAGTTGGGACTTGCTTGCATAATCAACGCTTCGGCTTTTAGTAATAATAAATCGGCGTATCTTAGTTTCACCATACTACTCATCGACGATCTCAATTTGAACATAAAGGGATAATGGGATGCCGGATAGTAATTACTCCATTTGGCTACATAATACACGATTGACTGATCCATCCTTATTTTATCACCTTCATTTTGATAGGTCTGAATTAAATCTCGAGATGGTGTGATCCATTTGGCCCATGTAAAGCTATTTTCATAATTAGAAAGATCACGACCAAACATCCAAGTTGCCCAATTACCCGCTCCAGGTATAAATTGTGCTTCTAAAATTGACTCACGCGTATTACGCTGTATTAAATCTGTATTACCAGCATTCATGGCATAGATATCGGCATAATTAGTATTCAATTCGAAGCCATCTGCTGTAAGTGCATCTACATATTGGATTACTTTTGCATAGTCTCGAATCGGTTTTTCAGCATAAATTTTAGCTAACATAGCTTTTGCGACAGATTTTGTAAACCTTGTTTTATCCGTTGCTGATCCATTAGGTGCATCAGCTAATGCTTCCACTAAATCTTTTTCAATTTGACGATATGCTTCTTCTTCTGTGCTTTGAAATGGGAAATATTGCGGATATACTTCTTCAATATTTTCAGCTGTAATATCTGCAGCTTGCGTCGTGATAACCGGAATAGATCCGAAAATTCTTACCATATCAAACATTGCTAATGCACGAAAGATTTTAGCTTGTGCTTTATATGATTTAATATCTGTATCATTTACAGATTTATCTGCTACACTATCGATATTAATAATTAAACGGTTAGCACGCGCTATATCTTCTAAATAACGACCCCAATCCCGGTCAACAACAGAGTTGGATCCTTCAATGGAATTGTTCTCAAAGGGCAATACTTCTGCTCCGGTTGTACCTGCATATGCATTGTCGGCATGCGATTCGGAGATGAGTAATAAATCAACATACCAATGTTCTTGTCTGTCGCGCATCTGTTGATAAATACCCGTTAAAAAATTGTCCACTTCACTCTTGTTCTTAAAAACAATCTGAGTTCCCGATTCGGTTTTTCCTTGACTATCATCTGAATAACCGTCCAATGGATCCCTGTTCAAAGAACAAGAAGAGGCTAAAATAGATATTATAAACAAGTTGAAAAATAATTTTATAGCTATTGTTTTCATGATTATTCCATTAAAATTCGACATTTACCCCAACTACAAATGATCTACTTTGCGGATAAGTTCCCCAATCTATCCCCTGTACACGTCCAGAGTTTCCATATTGGTTTACTTCAGGATCCATACCAGAATATTTGGTCCAAGTCAACAAATTACTAGCAGATAAATATGGTTGTATTTTTTGAATACCGATTCTTTTCAATCGTTCTGGAGCAATTGAATAACCAAATGAAATATTTTTCAATCTCAAATAACTTCCATCTTCTACAAAATAAGTCGAGTTTTTCATATCAAATCCTGCTTTAGGTACATGGGTTATCTGTCCTGGCACACGCCAACGGTCTAACACCACTGTGGATTGATTGCGACCATCATACATTCCCTCTGTTTCCATACGGCTTGCATTAAAGATATCATTGCCATATGTTCCTTGAATAAATATGCTTAGATCAAAGTTTTTCCAAGAGAAACTATTAGTCATACCATATGTAAATTTGGGGTTCGGATCACCAATATAGGTTCTATCTGAAGATGATATTTTTTGATCACCATTCAAATCACGATACATCAATTGACCAGTCTCTGGATTAACTCCATCGCTGATATAACCGAAGAAACCTCCCAAAGCACGTCCGGGTTGGTTTCGAACTGCATAATCATGCACATTGTCGTTGGTCATTGCATCGTTATAAAGCTTATTTAACACGAGTTTATCCAGACGATTTTTATTAAATGAGATATTAAAATCAGTTCCCCATGTAAAAGTTCCAATTAAATTTTTCGAACCTACAGTTAGTTCAAACCCTTTATTGGTCATTTCGCCTTCATTACGCTTGATCACGTTTGCGGCTGCCGAACCTGTCGGAAGGGAAACTTCCATCAACATATTTGTTGTTTTCTTATGATAATAATCTAAAGTCAAGCTTATCCTATTCTGAAAGGCCGCAACATCCACGCCTACGTTGGATTGTGTAGTCGTTTCCCAAGTTAAATCCGTTGCTCTTAATGTATTCGATTGGGTAATATTAGGTACAGCATGTTCTTGTCCGACCTTAAACCATTCGATCCGCTCTATTCCGTTGAATGCGAGATAAGAATAATCGCCAAGGCCTGACTGGTTTCCCGTTTGTCCCCAGCCTCCTCTAACCTTTAAGTCATTGATCCATTCGACATCTTTCAAGAAATCTTCTGATGAAAGTCTCCATGCTGCTGATAAAGAAGGAAAATAACCCCAACGATCGTCTGGATTTAATTTGGAAGATCCGTCAGCACGCATATTAGCCGTTAACAGGTATTTACCATCATAGTTATACATAGCTCTTGCGAAATAAGACATGATGCCCCAGTTAGAGGCTCCAGATCCTGTACCATTCCAAGAAATCATATTTGCTGCATTCAAAGTTTGTATAAGGCCATTTGCATAATGTGATCCATTGATATAGCTATTTGTATACTTTGAATCGGTCCATGATGAACCGGCCATTGCTTCGAGATTGTGCTTTCCAAATCGTTTATTATAGGTCAAAACATTATCCCATGTCAATACCGTATTCATATTACGGATATCTGATGCTTCACCATATTGATTTCTACCCCATGTGGTTGTTAAAGGATCTAGAAAGGTTGTCAATACGCCATTCCTTCTATCTAAAGTAAATGAAGATTTAAAATTTAGATCAGGATTAAATGTGATCAAGGCACTACCTGATGCTAAGATCCGATTTTCGCGGTTGTTGTTATATTTTGTTCTTGCGAGGTTTTCAATAGGACTGGTAATGTTGTTAATCCCATAGAAATTATTGTAATAACGATCTGGAGCTGTTGGATCCCATACTGGAGCATATGTTGGGGTTGTAATCACAGCTGTAACTACTCCGCCTCTATTGGAACCTAAACCTGAAGTAATACCATTATCATTATAATCGGAATAGGTGACATTTGCATTAACTTTTAACCATTTACGGACTTGATTATCGATATTTGCTTTAAAATTATAGCGTTTGAAAAACGAACCTTTTAATGTTCCTTTATCATCTGTAAATCCTCCAGAAAGATAATATCTTAATTTTTCTGTACCGTCTGAAATTGTTAGTTGATAGTTCTGTTGAACCCCTGTTTTATAGGTTTCCTTAAACCAATCTGTTTGATCTGTCAATCCAGCAGGTAAATTAACCATTCCAATTTCATTCTGAAGATCTCGATATTGAGCGGTGTTTAGCACATTGACGGTGTTATTCACAATATTGGATGTAAGTTGCGCACCAAATGTAATTTTTCCTTCGCCAACTTTCCCGGTTTTAGTCGTTATTAAAACTACACCATTAGCGGCTCTTGAACCATAAATAGCTGCAGAAGATGCATCTTTCAGAATCTGAATATCGGTCACATCATTGGGCGACAGAAATTTGATATTATCTACCGGTACACCATCGACAACATAAAGCGGATCATTACTCCCATTGAAAGAAGTTGTTCCTCGTACACGAATGTTCATCTGACCTCCTGGTGCACCATTCGGCTGTATTACCGCAACTCCTGCAGCTTTTCCTTGAATTGCTTGACCGACATTGACAATTGGTCTTTTTTCAAGATCTTTTGTTGATACCGATGAGATTGCTGTGGTTACATCTTTTCGTTTTACGCTACCGTACCCAATCACAACCACATCTTCCAGTACATTGGCAGAAGAGCTTAACTGTACTGTCAGATTACTGGAATTGACCACCACTTCCTTTCTATCATAACCAACGTAGGTAAATAACAAAGTTGTTCCGGATGGAACCGAGATTTGAAAGCGTCCATCTTCTTGAGAAGATACGCCATTGACTGTTCCTTTTTGAACAATTGTAACTCCTCCTAGCGGCTTTTGATCTTGGACATCAAGTACACGTCCACTGATCTGTATTTTATCCTGAGCGACGGATGTACCGACTATCGCAAAGAAATAAATTACCCACATAAAAAGAGTTGCTTTCTTAGTAAAGAAAATCATAAGCATTTATAAAATGGTTTCAATAATTTAGTTTGAGAACTACTCAAATAGCCATAGAATTCCCCAGCTCTATGACAAAAACAAAGCTACTAGAACGCTGAGCGGGATAAAAGGGTCTAAATCTAAAAAGTACTGATCATATTTTTTAAACACCTTAAAACAAGACGGTTAAATAAAATTCAGGGAGTTAAAAAGTACTAAATTGACCTTTAAGAGCGATCAATTACTGCAATTTGTCGGACTTGATCTTCAAAATCATCTCGATTTCCAACGGCTTTATTGCGGACTTTTGTCCGATAGTTATATACTGTGCGAAGGGAGTAACGTAAGAAACTCGCAATCTTAACACTGTCTGAAATGCCCAGACGAATCAAGGCAAAAATACGGAGCTCAGTATTTAGAAACTCACCTTTCTTGGGTAGGATTTGCTCATCTGGAGCAAGCAGTTTATTGAAATCTGTAACAAATGAAGGATATAGATTTAAGAAAATGCGGTCAAAATTAATATATAACTGCTGCACTTCCCGTTCGACCATCTGTGTGGATTTCAGTTGATCTTTGATCGCATCCCATTGTTGGGCACTGGCTTTCTTAAGAAGTGCTTTCCGGATGTCTTCCATCTTATCAATATAATTGGAACAGAGATCAAAAAATTGGGCGATATATTCTTCTTTGATGTGATTTGATTCAAAGAGCTGCATGTTTTTATCATTGACCTCTTCATTCAGTTTACGTAAATTGCTGTTGGTCATCGAAAGCTCTTCACGTGTTAACCTTAATCGTTGTACCTGCCTAAAGATAAATACCAAACCGATAATCAAGATCAATGATAAAAAGCTAATGACAATTAACATCACTTGTAACTGTCTATTCTGGGTATTGATTTTCTTCTGATAAGCTGCGTTAATAATCGGATAAAAAGATGTGCCTTCTACTATTCGATAACGTACATTACAACCCATTGCGTCATCGATCGCTTTTTCAATAAATTTAAATGCATGATCAAAGTCGCGGAGCTCATAATAAGTCAATGCCAGATCTTGCAAAGAGGCATTGTCACGATTAGCAATTTCAATATCAGCAATTGCTGACTGCGCAAAATAATAACGCTGTGCGATTATATTTTTTTCCTGCTTATAGATTAGTCCTATGAAATAGGCAATAAGTGCTCTTTGTTCTAAATCTTCTTTGTTTTCCTTCCACATGGCTTTAAATAAGGTCTTAGCCTCTTCTCGCTGTCCTTGAAATAGGATTTTAATCGCTGTTGCACTTTTAAACTGAGAAGACTGTGGATCAAGAACCATTAACAAGGAGTCTCGGTAACGCTCACTTGCCTGGTAGTATTTTTCATGATTATTGCTTTGGCCATAATGACTGTAAAAAGCGCTATAAGTTTCATAATATTGCGGTAATAATGTACTTGATAGTGTAGTGGGATTTAACTGTTGCAATACATGTTCTGCCTCAATGTACCTACCTATTGAAGAATAGATCCAAGCCAGATCTAGACTTACGGCTATTGATGACGAATCTGAATTTTTTAAAGCTAATTGTCGACATAGCATAATATAATGCAATGCTGAGTCGGATTGAAACTTTTTATAGTTTTTAAATATTTCGTAATTTTTCTTTAGATAGTCATGTTCATCTTTTTTTACCAAAGAGGCTTCCTGTTTAAGTTTAGCAATATGATCTTCTCTTTTTTTCACATAGAGTTCTTGATTTTCCATAACATAATCAAGCTTGCGATATAGACTTATACTATCGCTCAAATCTTGCGCAAAGACTGTTAAAATGAAAAAATAGAATAAAAAAAGAGTAATAAAACGTTTCGTCATTATTTAAATTCCCCAATGGTTGAAGATAAATATATCATATTTTAGCTATAAAAAACAAACAGGGGGCAGACAAAAAATTGTCGCCCCCTGTTTAACAGCCTAATAACAACCATTGTTGGCATTAAAGATCTCTTTTAAAAATTTTCGTTAGTACATTCAAAATTGATTTATTGCTACAATTTCATTTTACTGAATGAGTAGGGTGCATCAGTATCTTTAATTCCTCTTTTTTTGTTCGGTTTATCAGCCATATCAAATTGCAACTCCCCCCCTTTCATTAGCTCCTTATATTGAAAGAAATTCTTGGTATACATTTTCCCATTAACCTTTACTTCATTGACGTATACGTTATCTTTATTTTGATTAGTCGCGTCGATCTTCAGTGTTTTCCCATTTTGTAGATTTAATTTAACGGATTGAAATT
This sequence comes from Sphingobacterium sp. JUb56, assembly GCF_014191365.1. NCBI lineage: Bacteria > Pseudomonadati > Bacteroidota > Sphingobacteriia > Sphingobacteriales > Sphingobacteriaceae > Sphingobacterium > Sphingobacterium sp. JUb56. The sequence continues at coordinate 1,008,684 of NZ_JACHWL010000002.1, forward strand.
GTGGTGATCCCAATACATATTCGCCCGAAGCTGGAGCTACGGGATAGAAACCTAAAGCTGAGAAAACATACCAAGCAGATGTTTGTCCATTATCTTCATCACCACAATAACCATCGGGAGTTGGCAGATAAAGCTTATCCATAATTTGGCGCACCCAATATTGTGCTTTCCAAGGCTCAGCAGCATAATTATAGAGATATGGCATGTGCTGAATTGGCTGATTACCATGTGCATATTGGCCCATATTCATGATTTGCATTTCTCTCATTTCGTGGATCATACTTCTGCTCTTCATGCCCTCGTAGCTTGGTATCACAAATACGGTATCAAGCATTGCATTGAAAGCCTTTTTACTACCCATTAAATCAATCAAACCTTGCGGATCATGGAAGACACAAAAACTCCAGTGCCACGCATTTCCTTCAGTATACTCTTTAGACCAGGCACTTGGATCAAAAGGTGTAAAAGTACCATCAGATTTTTTTCCCCGCATCAATTTTGTCTCAGCATCATAAATATTTTTATAATTCATGGCACGCTTTGCATAAATTGAAATTTCTGAATTTGGTTTTCCTAAGGCTTTTCCAAATTGATAGATACTCCAATCATTATAGGCATATTCCAAAGTTCTGGCGACATTTTGATTGATATTCTTATCAATTGGTATAAACCCTAATGTATTATACAACTCATGACCGAACCTTCCTGTTGCTGAAATTTTAGGATGAGCGTTATTTGCCCCATGCACGACAGCGTCCCATAATAGATCAGCATCATATCCTTTTCTTCCTGTTGCAAAAGCATCTGCCACCACTGAGGCCGAATTATTACCGATCATTGACTCACGATGCCCCGGGGAAGCCCATTCTGGTAAAAATCCACTTTCCTTATATGCATTTACCAGTCCAGCCTGCATACGATCATTCATTTCAGGGTAGATGAGATTCAATAAGGGAAATAAGCTTCTAAATGTATCCCAAAATCCGGTATCTGTAAACATTTCCCCGGGTAGAACCTGTCCGTTATAAGGACTATAATGCACCCTTTTTCCTTGTGCATCTATTTCTGAGAAATCTCGCGGAAATAAAGTCGAACGATACAAACAGGAATAAAAAGTTTTTAAACGATCAATATCTGGATCTTTCACCTCAACACGTCCCAATACTTCATTCCATTTCACTTTTCCTACCGTAACTATCTCATCAAACGTGTTGCCTTTAACTTCTTTAAGGTTTAGCTCCGCTTGTTCAAAACTGATAAATGATGATGCAACACGAGCGATAACCTGCTCACCTCGTTTCAAATTTTTAAATCCTACGATAGCACCTGCATGGTTATCCTTCATTTCTAGTACATTATTTTTGATATCGCCACTCTTTACAGCTGCTTTAAAATCAAATGAACGATCAAAAACGATGACAAAATAGTTTTTAAAGTTATCAGGCACGCCACCACTATTCCGGGTGTTATACCCGATTATCTTATTTTCTTCTGGAATTACTTTAATGTATGATCCTTTATCGAAAGCATCAATAACCACCTGAGCTGCTTCAGTTTTTGGAAAGGTAAAACGAAATATTGCCCCTCGCTCCGATGGTGTTAATTCTGTAGTCACATCATGATCTGCAAGATATACACTATAGTAATACGGTTTTACGACTTCTGCTTTATGGGAAAACCAGCTCGCACGCTTTTCTTGGTCAAAGACTGGTTCTCCAATTGTTGGCATAATAGAAAACTGTCCATAATCATTATTCCAAGGACTTGGCTGATGGGTTTGTTTAAAACCTTTGATTTTATCGGCCGTATAGGTATAGACCCAGCCATCACCCATATTGCCTGTTTGTGGTGTCCAGAAATTCATGCCCCATGGCATTGCAATAGCTGGATAGGTATTCCCATTTGACAATTCGTACTTAGACTGTGTCCCGATCAATGGGTTGACATAATCGACAGGACTAGATGACTGTGCTTTGCTCAACTGAACAGAGAGCAATAAAACTAATGCTCCTAAAATTTTTTTAAAATTCATTATTGTATTTTTCATTTTGATTGAAACCGCAGGAAGCAAGGTTTCAATCTTAATATTTAAATTTTGTTAAATTTACGTATCCCTGCATTAACTTAATATATGATACTGTTATAATTACAAAAATTTTAGGTTAAAGAGCATAAAACAAATCAAGGTCTTAAAAAGACCTCGATTTGATTACAAACAAACACTACCAACCTACATTTTGAATTAGTTTCTCATTTTTCAGTACTTCATTATTCGGAATTGGAAATAGATAATCCCGCTTTTTAAAAATTCTTGTTTTATTACCATCCAGGATTTTGTCCTAATGTTGGAGATTTCTGTAATTCTGGATCTAATATTGGAAACAAGTAATGCTTAGGTGCATCAAAAACACGATTTTCAACAAAAAACCTTTCCATTCTATAATGCTTTGTTCCAATTTCAATCTTTCCATTTGGATCTTCTATAGGGCGCATGCCATTGATCATATTTTGTAACTTAGGATATGCGGCTCTGTTATTTTTCCAGTAATTAATACTGCGTTCCGTATCAGTAGCTCCTGCACTCTCAAACAAAGCCTTTTTAGCTTTTTCAACAGAACTGCTAGGTTCTAAATATAAACGAAAATCAAAAGCGCGTTTATTTTCATAAAAAAACTCTACTCTTCGCTCTCTTTTAATGTATTCATCCATTAAATTTTTGTCACTAAGGGTTGCTAAAGGCATTGGCACCATAAACGATCGTGAGCGAACCTGATTAATCAAATCATAAATTTCTTGTGTGGGACCATCAATTTGGTTTACAGCTTCAGCATAGATATAGATAAAATCTGGTAATCTCCAAACTGGGGGTGCACTGATCGAGACACTACCATTTCTATTCCAAGCTTCCTGCAAATATTTTCTCAAGTAATAACCAGTTTTTGTCGCATTATTAGATCCGATTCTATTCGCTCCTTCTGCAGTATTCATTTGCGAGGGATTATTATCTCCCCCCCTAAAAGCAGCACCATGGAAGATAATATCACGATAAAATCTTGGATCTCTCGCTACTGAAACGTATGGATTAGCGTCATCATATCCGTCAGATTTTGCTTTTTCACTATAGATCGGATATCCATAACCATCTGGCGAAATATATTCATACTCATCAACCTGTTCTTGAACCGGCATTTGACGAGACCCGCCGCCCCGACTCGGTGGATAAACATCTCCAAACCAGCCTTCACCTTTATACTTTGTAAAAAACAATACATACTCATTTTTAAATGCTTCCATATCGTAATACATCTGCCAAAGCCGAGTTGGCACCGTCGATTTATTTGTATTTTGGCCACCGCTATCTCCAAAATCAGTTTTGCTATACTTCTGAAACAAGCTATATCTTTTTCCTCCACCTATTGTAAAATCTAGAACAGCTTTTGCGGCCTCCTTTGCTTTTACCCATCGATCAGGGCTTACAGCTGCATATTCACTTTCAAATTTTCTAGTTCCGGTATATCCTTTAGCAGCGGCCCCATTCCACAATGGAGTAGCTGCCATCCATCTAGCCTGCGCGATTAAACCCAAACATGCTCCTTTGTCAATGCGTCCAAAATTTTGACCTTCCCATTTTTCTGGCACTCTTTTATAAGCTTCCTCGGCATCTTTAACAATTTTTTCAACCACAGTATGAAAAGATTGTTTTTCAAAATTCATATTCTCAGTTGCTGTAATTACGTGGTCCACATAAGGAATTTCTCCATATATTCGAATCAACAACAAATGAAAATAAGCACGCATAAAATATATTTCGCCTATTCGCATTGGTAAAGAGCCAGGCTCAAGGATATCATCGGGTGTATTGTATTTGGTTACGCCTTGCAATACAACGTTTGTACGACGGATACCATCGTATAAACTATTCCAAAATTGTCCATTATCACCGGGCAATTCATTCACACTCCAGTCGCCTGTATTATATCGATTTGTAATATTGCCTTCTACAGAAGAGCCCTCAGCCTCATCAGTAATGGCAGCACTTGAAAAGTGATAAAACCAAGATATAGGTTGATTAGCACCTTTAGCTTTTGCATATATATCAGTTACCAGTTGATTGACTTTATCATATCTTGTGAAAATCTCATCTTCACGAAGTTGATCATCAGGCAATTTATCGAGGTATTTATTACAACCAAGACAAAAGAAAATAACTGTAATTACTGATATACTTAAAATAAATTTATTCATTTTCATAATCTCACTATTAAAAATTAAGATTCAATCCAAAATTATAGATCTTTGAAATCGGGTACCAATATCCACTGGCATTACCCATTTCAGGATCGATACTTAGATCCTTTAGACCAGACCATGTTAATAGGTTCATCCCTTGAGCATAAATTCTTAATTGGTTCAAACCAATTCTTTTCAACATTTGCTTCGGAAAATTGTATCCTATTTCAATATTCTTGAGCCTTAAATATTTCGCATCATATAAAAAGAGACTACTTTCACTATTTTTATTATTAGCTGAATTTCCCATATGTAAAGCCGGATAGGTTGCCGTTTCTGCAGTTTCTGGTGTCCAGCGCCCTAGGTGTATTGGTCTTACAGATCCAAACTTATCTTGATCAAAATTAGGGAAATCCCATGCTGCTGCATCTTTTAATACAATAGAAGAATTTAATGCGCCCTGAAATAATAGACTGAAATCAATGCCTTTATACTGTAATGTAATTGGGACACCAAATTGAATCTCTGGACTTCTTGGGTTACCCATAACTGTTCTATCACCTAGATCTGTAATTTTCCCATCGCCATTTAAATCCTTATAGACAACATCACCTGGCCCTACTTTACCCCAAGGTTGATACTGGCTTGAATTCAATTGATCAGCTTCTGCTTGATCCTTTACAAAATGATCAAATTGGTATAAAAAGTTTTCATAAAGACGTTTTCCTGTGGCCTGTCTATATGAATATTCACGTGGAATTTCCTGTCTGTAAATCAACTTATTGCGAGCAAATGTAAAATTAGGTTTAACAAAAAATCTAAAATCATCGCCAATCATATCTGAATAACTCAATTCGATATCAATACCTCTGTTTCTTACTTTTCCAATGTTGATCAATGGAGATGATTTGCCAACAACACCAGGAAAACTAATATCAGTAGACTGCAATTCAGTTATAATATCATAACGATAATCTTCAAATACATCAATATTTAGGTTGACTTTATTGCTCATAAATGCCATATCTAAACCTATATTTGTTTTTCTTGATTTTTCCCAACTAATATTTTCGTTTGCCAAACGTCCTTCACGTGCTCCTCCCAACGAATTATTGAAGTTCTGATCGCCAAAACTATAACCATCACCACCACCATAAAAAGCTAAATAGCCAAATCTACTATCTCCAGGCATCTTATCATTCCCAACTAACCCCATAGAAGCTCTCACTTTCAAGAAACTCAACCAGTCCTTCATACCATCCATAAACTTTTCTTTGCTGACAACCCAGCCAACAGCCCCCGCAGGAAAAAAACCAAACCGCTTACCTTTTATAAAATTTTCGGAGCCATTGTAACCAAAGTTAAATTCGCCTAAATATTTTTCAGAATAATTATAGGTAAACTGTCCAGTAAGGCCTTGATAACGAATATCAACACCCGCTTTTGAATTAGCTGCATCATAGATAGATTGACTTGACCTATTAAACAATAGCATACTGGCTACAGTATGTTTATCATTAAAAGATCTATTATAATTTATCTTTGCCTGTAAAAAAGTACGGTTAAAGGGACTACTTTGTGTAAAAGTATTACCTAAGGTCTGATCGATCGTAAATTTATTACCATTTGTATATAATCCTTCATAATGACCACCATTCATGAATACATCAATACCACCTACAGGTTGAAAGGTCGCATAACTCGGATATTCACGATACCCCTCACTATATGTCCCTAACTGTCGATAAAGCCATTGTTGTTCTTTAGCATCGTAAGAAAATACACCATCAACAGATAATCCTTTTGTTAAAAAGTCTAAATTCCAACCAGCTGCAAAACTTCCTTCCAATACTGTATTCTTTTCGGTGTGATAACCTGACCTAGTCAACTCACCTAAAACATTATAACGGTATATTTGATTTCCAAATAACAGACCTGACGGGTTGTTCAATAAATAGTTTTCTGTAGAGGGTTGTGCATTAGGTTCATTAACAATAGGCAAGTAAGGAGGTTGCGTCATAGCCAAAGTTGTTAATCTTGACGCTGATGTCCCCGGAGAAGTACGATCGGTTATGCGGGCGCCTAAATTCAATTTCACCCATAAATTTTTCGTAATATTAACATCTATATTCGACCTGAAGTTATAACGTTGAAATTTAGGTGAAACATTGTATTTGGAAAGATCCACGTGATCATAATTATTATCTTGTCCCATAAATCCGCCCATAACAAAATATTTGGCAACATCATTTCCTCCGCGAATAGAAAGATTATATTCATGTTGCGGAGCTGCTCGGAATATATAATCAAAATAATCCCAATTATAACCTAATCCATCACTATTATCACCCTTCGCTTTTCTAAAATTATTTATTGCTTCTGCACTAAATAATTTTAATGTCGAAGGATCACTTCCATTCAGTTTAGCATCATTGGTCATAGCTTCATTATAAAGTGTCGCATAATCCGCTGATCCCAATAATTCTGGTAATTGTGCAGCTGAATTTATTCCATAAGAAGCTCTGAAATTAACAGATGCTTTATCTGATGACTGCCCTCTTTTGGTTGTCACCACGATTACTCCATTGGCTCCACGAATACCATAAGGTGCTGTTGCTGAAGCATCTTTTAAAATAGAAACGGTTTCAATTTCATCAGGAGCCAAGTAGCTCATATCGCGTTCTATACCATCTACAATAATGATTGGCGATTGATTTCCATAAGTTGATTTACCTCTAATAAGAAGTTCAGATCGATCAACGCCCGGTTCACCACCAGCATATTGATTCACAATCAAACCAGGCAAGCGCCCTGCAAGCATGTTGTTAATATTTGCTGCAGGGCTCTGAATCAAATCTTTTGTTGTGATCGTTGAAACTGCGCCAACGACATTACGCTTCTTTTGCGTTGTATACCCAACTACAACAACATCCTCTAAAGCTTTAACGTCCTCCACAAGGCTAACCTGTACTAAAGTTCTGCCATTCAGAGCAATTTGTTGAGGTTGAAAACCTATAGATGAAAAAGTGATGACCGCCTCCCCATAGGGCACTTGTATCCGATATTTACCCGAAACATCTGTTTTTGTTGACTTTCCCGTAGCTTTAACAACGACTGTTACTCCCTCTATTGGTCGTCCAGTAGAATTATTAAGAACAGTCCCTGAAACATAGCCCTCTTCCTGCAAAACGGGAGATATAGAAATACCACGAAGCAATGAAGCTTTAACTTGATACAAACTACAGCAGGATAGCATTAGAAATAATGGAATTACTTTTCTTTTCATAAATTAAATTTTATAATCAGTTGACTAAACGAAAAGGTTTGTTACGACATATTGATTTCTAAAAATTGGTTAGAAAAAGAAAATCAACATTTTTTTACTGTGTCTTATTTAAGAAAATTTGCATAAAACAAATTGGCAAAAAAAACAAAACTAATTCGATTTACTAAAGATAAAACTTAAGAAATTAGAAACTTGTTAACCAATTGTTAACATCATTCTTTTTCTATTAATTCCTAATCAAACGGGTGATAAAGCCAACTTTATAGATTGTTTCAATTTTTAATTGATTAGAATTTAAGAGCACTTTCCGTATTTTAGAAATAAAGACATCTAGACTGCGTCCCATAAAATAGTCACTTTCCCCCCATAGTTTATTGAGTATTTCTTCTCTGGTCAGTACGCGATCTAAATTTTGCAATAGATATTTCCACACTTCAAATTCACGTGCAGTCAAACGTAATGTTTTCCCTCCATTAACACGTACTTCCATAGCACTGCAATACAAAACAACATCTGCAATTTGTAGTTCTTCTATCTTTTTCTCTTTGCCACGCGCTAAAATATTGTTCATGCGCCATAAGAGCTCTTCCGTATCAAATGGTTTGGTGACGTAATCTTCTGCTCCTAGCTTGAGTCCTGCAATACAGCTTTCCTTTGCATTGCGTGCTGTTAAAAACAAGAAACGAAATTCAGGTTTCAAAACCTTTATCCGCTTCACCAATTCAAAACCATCAAATGATGGCAGTTGAACATCGACTAGCAATAAATCGAAATTTTGTTTTTTACTCAACATTAAAGCTTTATCCCCATCATCGACTAGCTGTACATGAAACCCACTTCTTTCCAGATACCATTGTACCTCTACTCCAAGATCTGCATCATCTTCTATAAGTAATATTTTTCCTTCCATATCCTATTTACTAATTGGAATTATTATTCTAAAAATAGTCCCCTGATCTTGAAAAGTCTCCAGGTCTAGTTTCCATTTATGTACAGCAACAATATTATAAACAAAATATAAACCCAACCCTAATCCTGTTGAGGATCTGATCTGCCGACCTCTTTGGAACTTATTAAATATGCGACTTCGATCCTGTTTATCAATTCCAAACCCATTGTCGCCAATTTCAATCATTAACGATTTTGGGGAAATATATAAAACATTTACTTGCACTCTCTTGTGTTCACTTACGTTGTATTTCAATCCATTTTCAACTAAATTGGTGATTAAAGTGGTTAACATAAAATGATCGTAATAAACATATAAATCAACTGTATGAGGTTCAAAATTCAATACTACAGTTGCTTCTTTTTTCCATTTAATTTGACTATCAAGAATAATATCATTGAGATCTTTTACTAAAAGATGTTTTTGAAATTGTGCAGCCTGTGGATCAAAAGCTGACACCTCCAATGCTTGATTGATCAGTTTATCTAATCTTTGGGTCTGCCTAGTGATGACATCCACACTTCTGTAACCACCTTCCCATTTTTTATCTTCCAGGTCAGCTTTTAAATTTTTGACAGAGACCTGTATGGTTGTTAAGGGTGTCTTAAATTCATGCGTCACATGATTAAAAAAATCGGCTGAAATCTCATTCAATTTTTTTTGTCTTATCCAATTTCTCATGGTAATGAAAAATAAGAAAACGATGACTAAAATACTACTGCTCGATAAAAGCAACAATGGGGCAATAGCCATAACTATATTTTTTACCTGATTGTGCTTACTAGCATATAACTTAAAGGCAATTAAGTTAGAATTTTTGGAAGGAACTGTAACCGTAATGGCAGAGACAATATTTTGCGGACGAACGACCTCAAACTTTCCATCGATTAATCCATCTTGATCTGTCGAATTAACTTCAAACAATGAGTAATAGATTTTACCGTCAAACGTTAGCGCAAGCTTATCCAAATACAAAGCATAATCATACTCGGTCAAGTCCAGTTTTAGGTTTCGAATGATATTGTGAAACTGAATCTCAAAATCTGCTTTCTTTTTTAATTCTACCAAAATTTCATTTCCCAGATCTTTTAATTTACGGCGAAAAAGCTTTGGGTCTTCATGATACAGCTTTTGTAATGTTTCATACTGTGGTACCAAGATCGAATCAATAATTGCCTGCCCCCCTGGATACAACTTGTCATTGATGATAGATTCCTCATATGCTAATTTGATCTCTGCCTTTTCATTTTTCAGGAACTCAAGCTGTTCAATTTTATAAACGCTCGATATCAGTCTCAATTGAAGTAAAATTAAGACCACAAAGCTGGTAATGGCTACTGCTTGAATGATCTTAATTTTACTCATCTTCTTATTCATAAACTTTATCATTGACAGGTCCACAATAAACGATCTGATCTATGCTTTTATGAAACTTGATTTATTTATATGATAGGTCAATATAAAAATCTATTTCCCTGGCTTATCAGTCATCTCAAATTGCAGTGCCCCTCCATTCATAATGGCAGCATAAGAAAGTTTCAAATCAGCTAAAGGTTGGCCATTTAAGCTTACTTTTTTTACATAGACATTTTTTTCGGATTGATTTTTCACATCTATTGTAATCGTTTTGCCATTTTCTAGGTTAATCTTTGCCGATTTGACCAATGGACTCCCTATCCAGTAAGCATCATCTCCAGGTGCAACTGGATAAAAGCCCAAAGCAGTAAATAAATACCATGCAGACATCTGGCCACAGTCATCATTTCCACCTAAGCCTGCATGTCCATTATGATATTGATTCCGGATGATCTGACGTACACGAGCTTGTGTTTTCCAAGGGCTAGCGGTTTGATTGTATAAATATGCGACATGGTGCGATGGTTCATTACCATGTACATAGTTACCAATAATTCCATCGCGAGTGATATCTTCTGTATGTTCGAAATATTTATCTGGTAATTCCATTGTAAACAAGGAATCCAGATAGTTTTCTAATTTCTTGGATCCCCGCATCATTTCCATCATAGCCACTGGCTGATGTGGTACATATAAACTGTAATTCCAAGTATTACCCTCTATGAATCCTTGACCATGGGTCTCCAAAGCATCGAATTTAGATCTAAATATTCCTTTTGCATCTTTAGGTCTCATAAAGCCGATAGAATGATCATAAACATTTTTCCAATTTGATGCTCTTTTAATAAAATCTTTGTAAATGTCGTCTTTACCTAATTTTTTAGCAAGTTGCGCGATACACCAATCATCATAAGCATACTCCAGTGTATTGGAAACTGAAGTCCCAGAAATTTCATCTGGTACATATCCTAAATCGATATAGGATCCTATTCCTTCATATTTACGTGCATTTGCTGTTTGAACGCATGCTGCCAACGCGGCTTCGGCATCTCCTTTGTAAACTCCTTTCAAAATTGCATCTACCACCACCGAGACTGAATGATACCCGCTCATGCACCAATTATCATTGGCATAATGCGACCAAATAGGCAACATTTTCAAGACACTTTGATCATAGTGTGCCATCATGGATGATACCATATCGGCATTGCGCGTAGGATTGATTAAATTCATTAATGGATGGAATGCCCTAAAAGTATCCCATAACGAAAAAGAGGTGTAATTGGTAAATCCTTTTGCCTGATGCACTTCTTGATCCAAACCTTTGTATTCTCCATTCACATCCATATACACTGTCGGCATCAGACTGGCATGGTACATGGCGGTGTAGAAATTAATCAGATCTTCTTTGTTCAGCATATCCACCTGTACTTTGTTCAGTTCCTGCTCCCACGATTTTTGACCCGCTTTCACATAATTTTCAAAGTTCCAATCTGGTGCTTCGTGTTCCATATTCGCAAGCGCATTCTTCATACTTACGGGACTTAGTGCTACCTTCATCAAAACCTCCTCACCATCCTTCGTGTCAAAATCCAGATTCATTTTGATCTGATGTGCGGCTAAATCTGGAAAATTATTTTTTTGATCAAATTTTCGCCAAAAACCCGCATAAACCTGTTTTGCATCTTCATACTTAGCTCCATAATTTTTAAATGCTTTCGAAGTTTTAATCGCAAAATAAACTGTCCTTGTTCGAGCCCACCCATTAGTTTGACGGTAACCTACGATCGTCGAGTCATTCAAAACACGGACTACAGTCCAAACATTTTTAGCTTCGTAATTATAAATACCGGCGGTTAAATCTAAGATCAAGTGTGAAGCATCAGATTTTGGAAATGTATACCGATGTATGCCCACACGACTTGTGGTCGTCATCTCTGCTTTAATCTGATGTTTGTCTAAGAGTACCTTATAATAATTTGCTTCTGCAACCTCATTACTGTGTGAATATGGTGAACGATATCCATCCTGTGGTCTATCGGCAGTACCTGGATTCAACTGAACTTTACCCTGTGTGGGCATAACTAAGATGTCACCCAGATCTGAATGTCCTGTGCCACTAAAGTGAGTATGGCTGAACCCAACGATGGTCGGGTCATCATATTGGTATCCTGCACAATACTTGTAGACATCACCATTATATTTACCATTCATAGCATATGGAATGGTGTCTGTATCAGGACTTAGCTGTACGGCCCCAAATGGTACTGTTGCTCCTGGAAATGTATGCCCCATGCGGGCTGTACCAATTAAAGGTTTTACGTATTGTATTAAATTGGACTGCGCCTGTAGCAGGTTAGGAAACAGGAACAATCCTAAATATAGGAGTTGTTTACTTTTCATAAGTTTAGATTTTTAAAGACTTGGAGCCTGGCTATAGTTTTTCCATAACTCATCTAGTGTCTTTCCGGTTTGCTTTTCCCAAAATCCATCTGTAAAGGCTTTATTCCGCATTGCCACATCTAGATTTTTAACAAATCCTTTTTTTACCTTTTTCTCTATCCAAAAGAAAAAACGGGCGGTTACACGATAAGAGTCTGTATACTTTTGGCTTGCATTCCATTCTGGTAATTTCCAATTTGCTCCAGCATTGTCTATACCATCGGCAAAACGGACATAATCAGCGATTCCTTCTGTAATCCACCAAGGTCCAGAGCCATTGGGGTAGCCTTGCACGATATGCATCACTTCATGGGTTACGACATCTATATCCCCTGGATTCTTCGCAAACCATTCAGGACTATACCTTACTATTCCACCGGCTGTTGCGGCTACTCCTTTATAATCGGGATCGATCACAAAAGATACTTTTTTCATTGTTTTTTTGTTATACGTTTTTGCCAACTTCGGGTAATTGACAAAAAAAGTATGGATCAATTTTTCTTTCAAAACAGGGCTGAAATCTTTATCCTTATTTATCCAAATCAATGTGTAACCATTCTTTGTAATACTATCCGTATCAACTGCTACCTTACGATCATGTTCTGTATGGTTCCAGTTATCTTGAGCAAGGACTGATTGACCAGCAATCAACCCTATTACACAACCAACTATCTGACTAAATTTCATTTGTCATTATTTTTTAAAAACTGTCTTTAATTCTGTACTCATCGAATAAGGGGCTGCGTCTAATGTAGCTCCGCGGTTGTAGTTTGGTTTAGACGTCATATCAAAGGATAGTGTTCCCCCTTTCACTAATTCTTGGTGGCTCAACCAATTCTTAGTGTAGGATTTTCCATTAACTTTTAAGTCATTGACATAGAAATTCTGTGCACTAGCTTGATTTCCGAGGATCTCTACTGTTTTACCATTTTCCAGTTTTAATGTTGTTTTTGCGAAAAGTGGTGCTCCCAATACGTATTCATCGGTAGCAGGACAAACCGGATAAAATCCAAGTGAAGAGAAAACATACCAAGCGGAAGTTTGACCATTATCTTCGTCTCCACAATAACCATCGGGAGTAGCTTGATACATACGATCTAAGACCTGACGAACCCAATATTGTGTTTTCCAAGGTTGAGCACTATAATTATACAAGTAGATCATGTGCTGGATGGGTTGATTACCATGCGCATACTGTCCCATATTCGCGATCTGCATTTCACGAATTTCATGGATGGTACCCCCATAATAACTATCATCGAAAGCTGGTGGCTGTGTAAATACACTATCTAACATCGTATTAAATTGTTTATTACCCCCCATCAAACCGATTAATCCTTCTATATCGTGAAAAACACTCCACGAGTAATGCCAGCTATTGCCTTCGGTAAATGCATCACCCCATTTCAATGGATTGAATGGGCTCTGAAATTTGCCATCTTTATTTTTTCCGCGCATTAAGTTTGTTGAAGAATCAAATAGATGACGATAATTTTGTGCTCTTTTTGCGTACAGTTCAATATCTGCTTTCGGTTTTTTTAATGCTTTGGCTAATTGATAAATTGTAAAATCATCATACGCATACTCCAGTGTACGTGCTGCGTTTTCATTGATTCCTACATCATAGGGCACATAACCTAATTTGTTATAGTACTCAACTCCTTTACGGCCTACTGCAGTCATTGGTCCCTCATTGTTAGCCCCATGCTTCAAAGCCTCATAAAGTGTATTGATATCGTATCCTCTCAGTCCTTTAATATAGGCATCAGCCACTACTGAAGCAGAGTTATTACCCACCATGATATCTGCAAAACCCGGACTACTCCACTCTGGAAGAAATCCACCTTCTAAATACGCATTTTTCAATCCTTCTTGCATTTCAACATTGATGGATGGATACATGAGATTCAAGAATGGATATAGCGCTCTAAACGTGTCCCAAAAACCTGTACCACCGTATAAATATCCTGGTAATATTTTTCCATTATAAGGACTGTAATGTACCTTTTCTCCAGAGGCATTGATTTCATATAATTTATTTGGAAAGAATAACGTACGGTATAAGGTCGAATAGAAAGTACGCATCTGATCGATATTATCACCTTCTACAGCTAATCGACCTAGCTTTTCATTCCAGATTGCTCTTCCATCAGCCTTTACTTGATCAAAAGTACGGTTACCTAATTCATTGAGATTGAGCAGTGCTTGCTCTGCACTGATAAATGAAGAAGCTACACGAACTTGAACAGGTTTAGATTTATCTTTTACTTTAAAACCTAAAATTGCTCCGGTCTGATCTGCCGTGGATTTTAATTTACCTTTAAAACGTTCCTTACCTTCCCATGTTGAGTAATTATCAAAAGGTTGATCAAATATTAAGACAAAATAATTCTTAAAATTTGTCAATTTTCCACGAGAGTATCGTGTAGAATAACCGATAACCATATTCTTTTCAGGAATAATCTGTACTTCAGATCCCTTATCGAAGGCATCAAGGACAACAAATGCTGAATCTGTCTTATTAAAAGAAAATTTAAAATAAGCGGCACGCTCTGTCGGTGTTAATTCTGCTGTTACATCATGATCCGCTAAATACACGGAATAATAGTAAGGAGTTGCTTTTTCAGCTTTATGTGAAAACCAACTGGCTCTTTCTTCTTGATCAAAAGCGGCTTTACCGGTTACTGGCATTAAAGAAAACTGTCCGTAGTCATTCATCCATGGAGACGGCTGATGCGTCTGCTTCAATCCTCTTATTTTATCTGCGGCATAGGTATATTGCCAGCCATCGCCATTTTTCCCGGTCTGAGGAGTCCACATGTTCATACCCCAAGGTAATCCGATTGCAGGATATGTATTTCCGTTTGACAGCGAAGGTTTTGAATCTGTTCCCATAAGCGGGTTGACCAAATCAACAGGATCAACAGCTTTGCCATTTAATTTCTGGGCAGAAACAGTATTCGTACAAAATAAGGATAGGCTTAAACTCCATGCTATCCCCCATTTTAGGGTTTTAAAAATCATATGTGGTAAGTTAAATTGACATAAATTGGGTATTTCAACATCATAGCGAAGAAATAATTGATTTAACGAGATTAAAGATAAAACCTTTTAGCAATAAATAAAAATAAAATTTACAGCAATTCGCAAATCCTATCTTCTTTATTACAAAGGAGGTATAACAAAAAACAGAAATGTCATCTGAAAGTCTTTTTTACTCACCTTTGGGAAATTATCACATATTTAGCCTATCCTTGTATCAATATAATTTTTAAATAAAATGAATAAAGGAACTGTAAAGTTTTTCAATGAAACTAAAGGATTTGGTTTTATTACCCCTGAAAATGGTGGAGACGATGTATTTGTACACATTTCAGGCTTAAAAGACCAAGTTAGAGAAGGCGATAGCGTTAGCTACGAAATTGAAAACGGAAAAAAAGGCTTAAATGCTGTTAATGTAAGAATAAACTAATTACTATTATATTTTCTTGCAAAAGCAGCTTCCTCACAGGAAGCTGCTTTTTTTTGTTACAAACAGCAAAAACTCAAATCCAGATATACGATCTTTTAACTCCAGCATAAAAGATTCTTTAACGGTTCTTTTCTACCGTAAAAAATGCTAACATAAATATGCTCAAGAACACTTAAATCCTTGAGCATAACTATACGATATAAAATATATTTTCCTTTACAGATTTTCTTATTTCAATTCGGACAATCTTGTCAAACCTTCCAAATAATAATAATCTGCATAAGCCAGTGGCACATCAATCTCCGAGTTGTGAGGTATACTTCCAACACTATGTTTTAATAAAAAGCCTCCATTTGTCCCATAGTCAGCAAAATAAGCTGGTCCAGATAATGTTTTTAGAGTTGACTTAGCAAATTCTAAATAAGATCTACTCTCTTTCCCTGTAGTAAAAGTAGATAGGTCGACCAATGCTGATGCAACAACCGCCGCCGCCGAAGCATCTCTCGGTATATAATCAAGCTTCAAGTAGGCAAAGTCAAGATCTGACTTATACCCTTCCAGCTGTGCATTAAAATCCCAGTAAGGAATCTTATCCTTGGGTAAGTTCTTATGATTCATATAAAAACTTGCTGCAGCTTTGGCTGTCTCCAGAAACTCTTTCTTTTTGGTTTCTTTATACATCATCGTAAAACCATAGATTGCCCAGGCCTGACCTCTCGCCCAAGTCGAATTATCAGCATAACCTTGATTTGTTTGCCTATGGATGGCCTTACCATTTTCATCATAATCCACAACATGGTAGGTACTGTGATCCGGACGGAAATGATTCTGCATTGTTTTGGTTGCATGGCTGATCGCAACATTTCTAAATTTAGGATCTCCTGTAATATCCGAAACATAACACAACATCTCCAAATTCAGCATATTATCAATAATAACAGGATACTGCCAAGTTGTTTTGCCGTCCCATGACTTCTTTTGATTCCATGATTTAATCAATCCTACTTTTGGGTTATATCGTTTTAAAGCAGTATTAGCTGAGTGAATAATAATATCTTTATAAGCTTCTACCTTTTTTGGATCTTTGAGATATTTGATCGCATTACCATAAGAACAGTACATCACAAAACCAATATCATGGTGCTGGTCAAGGTTTTTCGCTTTCTCTAAAGCCTCGGTCCACTTTATCGCCTCGTTCTTTATTCCTTCGTCACCTGTTTTGTTGTATATGTACCAAAGCGATCCAGGAAAGAAACCTCCTGTCCAATCCCACTCACTCGTCACGACCAACTCACCTTTCTTATTTATTGTTCTTGGAAAATTTTTCAATTTATCAGCTTGCTTTGCTAAATATGTATATTGCTTTTCCGAAGCTTCAAAACTTTTCTTGATAAATGGCAATTTAATAGGTATAAAACTTAGTGTTAAACCTGCCACTGTAAGCCCCAATAAAGGAATCAACATTTTTCTTTTCATAAGAATCTTCATAATATAAATAGTAAACACATAAAATCTCTTAATTAAATAGCATCTCAATATAATCTGTGCTATCTATTTTTGAGAATAACACAAAGGATACTAGTCATTCAAAATTATTTGACGGTAAATATATAAGTACCTTTCTCTTTTATTTTTTTCGCTTTCAATGATAATCTAAAGATAGCATCACCCCAGACCTGACTTAGTCTGATATCAGACTGAGGAATAGCTTCAACTTCAGCATCAAATTCAGCAACATTATATTCTAGATGATATTTCCCTCCGTTCAACGCAATCTTTCCGCCAGAAATAACAGGTTTTCCTGCCAATAAAAAATGAATTACATTAGATACTGTAGGTGTTTTAAGATCAAATTTATCTATTATTTCCAGCACACCTTTTTTTAATTGATAACTACGATTCCATGAATTGATCGCGGCCTGACTTGAATAAGCTCCTGCAATATTCAGTTTAAACAACTTTTTCTTCGGATCAAATGATACATCTTGCGCCTTATATGAAGCTCCGAATACTTGATCATGACCATTAATCTGTGGCAGGTTGTGATAACCACTTTGCATGGACCAGATGTCGTAACGTTCAATGCTAAAGGTCTTTTTATTATATGTACCAACACCGGCATCGATAAAAATAGGTTTTTCAGCACGATATAGAATAAATGTTCCGATGTCATTATGATTATGACTTTCATTATTATAACCGCCTTTTGCAGCAAAAAATAAATCCTCATCTTTCATGTATAAGAATTCTGTTTGCGGATACCACTTGTAGCTATTTGTTGGAAGTTTTCCCGACCCATTTTTAATTTCGTTCAAACTCGATAGATCTTCCAGACTTCGGAAGATATCACGATCTGCCTTAAAAGAAGGTTTTATTTTACCATCCAGGTATCGTGCAAAATCAATCATTTCCGGACTGTTCACAGCCTTTCCATAACGGAATATCAAATTGGGATCACCACCACCTTTTGCTGAAGCATCGGCAAAATTTACAACCCAATTATCTCCGCCGATATAAGACTGCGCAATATACTCACCCATATTGCGTACTACAGGTTGATCGAAAATACTAATTTTATTGCCTGTGGCATCCGCCAAGATTTTTAGGTAATCGTAGAGCTTACCAGCTGCGTGCCCCCAATATGAGGGTCCTTCCTCACAAGCACCATCTGCTTTGACATAGTTCATAAATTTATCGACAGATTGCATCGTTTTATATATACCGGCGCGCTGTTTCTCGACATCATCTTCGATGAGTAATAAACAGGTCAGTACATTAAAATTACACCAAGGATTCCAATTATTGACCATCTGATTCGGTTTGCCCGCAAGTGCCTGCCACCACATATCATTACGTTCTAGGTAGGGTGTAATAACCCGATCTTGAATTGATTTTTTCAGACGCTTACTAATCTCTAGATTAATCTTATCCATTTCAGGATGCAGGTAATAGTAGATCCAAGAAAGCATCGATCCCATATCGCCTGCTACTAGATCTACGACATGCGTACCTTCTTGTGGTAGCGTACGTTTTGAAGATTGAAAAGCGGGCAGATGTGCAGATAATGACCAAGTACTCATCTCGGTAAAATACCAGATGCCATTGATAATCTGATCTAAGTAACGTCCTTTTCCTTCAGCCAATTCGGCTAAAAACAAGTTGCTCAATGCGATCGCATTTTCATTCATCGGCTTCTCCATGATCACACGTGAGCCTGTCCGCTCATAGGCCAGATAATCTGAGGCTTTCACAACCTGCCATTGATAATCTAGATCACTATTTCCTTTATTTAATAAAGTACCAGCTACTGTTTTCGTCAACTCAGACCAAGCTGCTCGATCCTGATACTCTGGGAATGGAACCCATTGCTTAGGCGGAAGCAGATCACGCTGGAGATCTGCTGGATTAAATTTTCCGCTTAATAAATTTAGTTCATCTGCCTTTACCATTGCAAAAAAACAAATTTGTAAAAGCAATAAGCACATCAATAATTTTTTCATAAGATCTATGTTGATATAAATTTGGAAATAACCGTATTCATGTATTTACTCTATTTAACTCCTCTAGTGGTTGGTCACCAACATTAAAATACTGTATTCACTTTTCTTGATAAAAAAGAGTCATCATAGCTGTTGATGCCAAATTTGAAATTAAAAAGTGTACCATCATAACAAGAAGATTTAAACGGAATATTCTACATTAACCATAATTTGAAACAATATTAAAGATATCCTTGAGTGGGATTTACCTACTTTTATAATTTCTAAGATAAGGTATTTCAACATTAAAAAAGTTGAAATTATCGCAATCGATTTCGATAAAACATAAAAGGAAAGATAATAAGCAATAAGCTGGTGGGAAATATCGCCTTTAATATAAATAGGTTAAATTATGTTGAATAGAAAAGACCAAGCTTCATAATGAAACTTGGTCTTTTTTAATATCGATTATTATCTTTTTGATTTGAAAAGAATCACTGATGTAATAAATATTTTTTGATTAATTCAACTGTAATGATGCTGGTCCAAATTCTTCAAAATAAATGGCTGACTTCTCGACTCCATGTTCCAATAAAAAATGATAATGTTTTGAAATGAAGGGAGCCGGACCACAAATAAAATATTCTGCTTCCGGTTGCAATACCACATTTTTTATTTGTGCAAGCTCTACCCAGCCTTTATACTCAAATGCTGCTGTTTCCTCAATATGATCATAAAAGATATGGCGATCGATCTTATTATCCCTAGCGATTTCTGCAAGCCTATCCTTGAATGCATGCACAGACTCATTTCTACAACCGTGTATCCAGGTAATTGGAATAAGTGATTCTACTTTATCTTTTACCAATTCTTCAAGCATCGCCATCAAAGGAGTTTGTCCGACTCCGCCACTTATAAATACTTTTGGGTTTTGATTTTCTGGTTGGAGCACAAATGTTCCCGCCGGTGCAGATAAATCGACCAAGTCACCTATTTCCACATGATTGTGCAGATGGTTACTGATCATCCCGTCAGGATGTTTAGTTCCGATTTCTCGTTTCACAGAAATACGGTAATATTTTCCATTTGGGGCACATGAAATACTATATTGTCGCGGTTGTAAAAGATCCAATTCTGGCAAGAATAAACGTAGGCTGATATACTGGCCTGGCAGAAAATCAGCCACTGGTCCGCGATCACTGGGATAAAGATAAAATGAGGTAATCTCTTCCGATTCTTTAATTTTTTGCTTTACAACAAAAGGTCTCCAGCCAGACCAGCCTCCGATTTTGGCTGTTTGCTTGCTATAGAGTGACTGCTCGTGACCAGACATCAGAGAAGCAAGTTGCCCATAAGCCAGAGTCCAAGCCTCTAACAGTTCCACTGAAGCAGCATCGCCTAGAATCTCAGCAATGGATGCAATTAAGTGATTGCCCACAATCACGTAATGTTCCGGACGGATAGATAAACTGGTATGCTTATGACCGATACCATTGACAACAGGCATCAATACACCTGGGTTTTCGATATGTTCTGCGTACGCCAGTACGGCCATTGCTAGCGCTGTCTGTTGTTTATTATTCTGCTGGTTGCCCATGTTGAACACATGTTTCAATTCAGGGTTATGCTCGAACATACGTTTATAAAAATGTGTTGTCAATAACACACCATGCTCTTTTAAAATTGGCACAGTAGCCTTTACTAATTGTTTTTGATCTGCTGTCATGTTATATCAATGAAAATAAAAGATAATTACATCTTTTATTGTTGTAAAAAAATGCTTTATGAAACAAAGTCCTAGAAACGCGGCTAATTGCTATATTTGATCATTTTTATATGATTAACTTAAAATAAATAAACTCATCTCTAAGTCTCACAAAGATAAAAACAATAAAAGACTTTATCATCTTTTATTAAAAAAATATGACACAAGCACGAAATATAGCCACTACTTTGCTATTTCAGGATATGTATAGACATTGTAAGGGTTTATCTTTTTTGCTACGGCATAAGCGATCAATACTGCAATTGCCACTGGAAATAGTAGTATATATGCACCCGGAGCCATACTGCAGATCAAGAACAAGGCAGTGAAACGACCATGAATAGCAGCTGCTAATGTCGAAGCGGCACCTACCAAGGCAAAATTTAAAATCAATAAATCTAAACCAAAAATCATATTGCAAAACAATGCCACTGCCATACCCAAAAAAGCCCCAGCAACAATACTTGGCGCAAATACTCCACCATCACCACCGGCGCCCAAAGTAAGGGATGCGACCAAGGGTTTCAATATGACCAGAATCAGTAGTGATATCGGAATCATCACAGCTCCCTGTGATACTGTAGACAATTTGATCATTTGCTGAAGACCGTGATAACTATCTCCGTACAAGGCTGGAAAGAAAAAAATAAAGCTTCCAACAGTAATTGCACCAATATTAACTCTCAAAAAATTACTATCTATTCGAGCAAAAAGTTTTTTAGAAGTCAAGACCAGCTTCATAAAATAATTAGCCAATACAGCTCCTAATACAGCAACCAACATCATAAATGGCAGTCCATACCAATGCCACTGCTCAACAGGAAAGGATAATAATGGTTCTTTCTCAAAATAATAAATTCCTATAGAAGAAACAATTCCAGCTATAGTACAACTGAACAAAACAGTTTTCTTCAATCCTCGAGCGATCACTTCAATGGCAAAAAACCAACCTCCTAAAACAGTTCCAAACAACACGGCGACACCCGCTGTCACGCCTGCACAGATGAGCTCGCGCTTATATTTCATCGGTGCCCAGCCTCCTTTACTCATCTGGTTGCCCAATGTAGCAGTAGCCACTACCGTAGAAACCTCTATACCTGTAGATCCTCCAAAAATAACCGTAAGAAAACCGTTTATATAATGTGATGGAATTTTATATAATGGAAGATGATCCTGACGTGTATCCAGTGAACGGTAAATTTCACGAATGCCCTTATTTTTTTTATTTTGAAATACGTATTTCCGTAAAAAATAGATGATGGTAATACCTATGGATGGAAAAATAATATAGAGATAATGATTTATTTGCGACACATGCTCAAACAGATAATCTTGCCAATGGGTAGTGAGGTGTTTAAGTGTATACGCCAAAAGTCCAGATAGCACAGCGACAATAATACTGCCTATCATGAGCTTAAAATAACTGTACAGTTTTATTTTATCTTTCATGATCGATTTCCTATTCTGGCGCAAAGCTACCATAAAAAAATGCAGTAATTCAAGTATTTGCAAGAAAAACTGTGCAATATCTAAGCTGCTACCATTGTTAATCCATGAATATAAAACTGTACATACAAACAGAAAATCAAACAGCACCTCAGTAACATATAAAATGTTAACTCAAATACTGAACTATTTAAATCAGTATAATGAATTATTTTTCAGTTATTCCTCGAATATTTAACAAAAATTATCCCTTGAAAGAGAAAAAAAAATCACTGTAACAATTAAATTTATGTAGATTTGTAGCTACAAGCCATTGGACAATGAATATATCATTTTTACAATAAATGATAACAGAAAAGAACTCGAATAAATAGGAACAAATCAGTTTTTAACATTTTTTATTCCTTTTACTTATTTATTAGACCAACGGCGGAATTAGCTGTAAGCAGTATTCCTTTATAAATCATATTTTATTATCATGAATATCTTGGCACGATTTTTACTTCATGATGGGAAATTTGAATAGGGTATTACTGACAACTAAAACCAACAATTTTTAAAATTAGGTAGTTGTTTCAACATCTATCTTATATCAAAGTTATTGTAATAAAATCACCTACTATTTGAAACATGTTTCATGATTAACCTTACGTTGCTAAAGAGAAAATTTCGAAAAGACAATCCAAGATGGGTTATTCTTTTAATTGATTTGTTTATCGTATTTGTCTGTTATGCTATTTCTAATTTCATTTTTAATAGTATGCATGAACAATATTCGACGGCTATGATGCTGAAGAAAAGTCTTCTTATTTTACTGGTGTACAGCTTTGCTTTCTCGATAATGGGAACCTATAAAGGTATTATTCGTCAAACTGGTATTCAAGATGCGATAAAGATTTTTAAAACTGTCTGGTTAGCATTTATGTTGTTAGCAATACCAACAATTGCTATTCGTTACTATATTCCAAAAGGAACAATTGCTGGCGATTTCTTACGCCTCTCTTACATCATACTTTTTATGCACAGCTTTTTCACCATGGTGATGCTGGTTGCGGCTCGTGTGACTTACCGAAGTATTTATGACATGCTTTTTCTTCCTAATCGGAAAAATCGAAATGTATTAATTTTTGGAGCTTCCAGACCAGGATTAGTAGCTTACTCACTTTTACGTGAAGACCGCCGTATCAAAAATCATGTTGTTGCGTTTGTCGAAGATAAAGTTTCACGTGTAGGTAAACGTATTACGGGATTACGTATACTCTATCTAGAAAAAATAGATCAAGCTTTCATTGACCAATTCAATATCTCAGAGGTTATTATTGCAGTGGAAAATAATGATCCCGAAAGATTAGTACAAGTAACAGACCATTTTCAACAACTGAACCTTGAACTAAAGATCATGCCCAATTCACGGGTTATGTTAAATTCTGGTGCTAAACGTGAGATTCGTCCACTAAAGATTGAGGATTTATTAGGAAGAAAAGCGATTAAGATTGAAAATCCGGGAATTGATGCAGAATTGGACAATAAAGTAATTTTGATAACTGGTGCTGCTGGTTCGATCGGAGGAGAATTATCCCGTCAGATTTCACAACGCAATTACCGTCACCTTATTTTACTAGATCAAGCCGAATCACCACTTTACGATCTTCAACAATCGCTAAAAGCTTCTCATCCCGATCGCGTTAAATGTATTGTTGGTGACGTTCGTGATAAGTTATTTTTGGAACGTATCTTTAAACGTTACCGCCCACAGATGATTTTTCACGCGGCGGCGTATAAACATGTTCCTTTAATGGAACAAAACCCATATGAAGCTATCTGGACTAATTTAATTGGCAGTAAAAATATGGCAGATTTGGCTGTTGCATATGGTATCCATAAGTTTGTTATGGTATCTACAGATAAAGCTGTCAATCCAACTAATGTCATGGGAGCAACAAAGCGGGCGGCTGAGATATATGTCAACAGCTGTAGCGCATTAGGAAAAACCAATTTCATTGTTACACGATTTGGGAATGTATTAGGATCAAATGGCTCCGTTATCCCATTGTTTGAAAAACAAATGGAACAGGGAGGCCCATTAACACTGACACATGAAGACATCACACGATATTTTATGACGATACCAGAAGCTTGCCTACTAGTTCAAGAAGCTGGTGTTATGGGCAATGGTGGAGAAATCTTTGTTTTTGATATGGGTAAATCTGTCAAAATTATAGATTTGGCCAAGCGCATGATCAAGCTGAAAGGTTACCGTTATCCTGAAGATATTGATATCAAGATCGTAGGGCTAAGACCAGGCGAGAAAATATTTGAGGAATTATTAGCGAATGATGAGAATACACAAAAAACGCATCATCCTAAAATTATGATCGCTCAAGTAAATCGAGAAGACATAGCTGAAAAATGTCATCTAATTGAGCAGTTGAGCCGTGACATTACTTCGTTTGACAAAAGTGATATCAATGACATGCAACTGGTGCTACAGCTCAAGAAAATTGTTCCAGAATTTAAGTCACAGAATTCGATATTTAAAGATTTGGACGAACATCTTGAAGAAAAAGTTATTTTAAACACTTAATATGCGGTAAATTAAATATCGTTACAAAACAATAAATAACCCGCTTTACTAAATATAAGCGGGTTATTTTTTTTGAGTTTTATATCTGTGAATAAAAGATGAACAGTCGTTGTCTTAACCTCCTGTTTGTTTCACAATGAAATTACCCATCTCTAAAGGCTCTCTTCAAATATTTTAATACAATTATTTCTCATACAATTCCAATTATTCTTTCGTAATTTGCCATCGAATTCTTCATCGAGTTGCTATTTATAAAAAATAAATTCATTCGATTCAAGTATTTCGGATGAGAATCCGGTAGTCAAATTTATATGTATTCGAAGAGTTAAATATAATGAGGCATAATTTAGCAATACTGATTTCCTTTTTCATATAATCCAGTCTGCAAATAGAATAAGAATAAAGATGAAAGACAAAAAAATATATATAGCAGGTCATCGTGGTATGGTTGGTTCAGCAGTCCAAAGAAATTTAGAGAACTTAGGTTATCATAATTTCATTTTACGAAGTTCTGCTGAATTGGATTTAAGAAACCAGTCCGAAGTACAGGAATTTTTCAGAAATGAAAAGCCAGCCATTGTAATTGATGCTGCGGCAAAGGTAGGTGGTATATTAGCCAATAACAATTATCCTTATCAGTTTTTGATGGATAATATGCAAATTCAAAACAACCTTATAAACGAGTCATTACAAAACGATGTTGAAA
The DNA here is from genome assembly GCF_014191365.1 of Sphingobacterium sp. JUb56. Lineage (NCBI taxonomy): Bacteria > Pseudomonadati > Bacteroidota > Sphingobacteriia > Sphingobacteriales > Sphingobacteriaceae > Sphingobacterium > Sphingobacterium sp. JUb56. The sequence continues at coordinate 1,034,399 of NZ_JACHWL010000002.1, forward strand.
AGTTTATTTTCCTAGGTTCTTCTTGTATTTATCCCAAATTTGCACCTCAGCCTTTACAAGAATCCAGTTTATTGACGGATAGTCTAGAGCCAACAAACGAATGGTATGCCTTGGCAAAGATTGCGGGGGTAAAAGCATGTCAAGCGATACGTAATCAATTTGGAAAAGACTATGTTAGCCTTATGCCTACAAATTTATATGGCACACATGACAATTTTGATCTCACAAGTTCACATGTCCTGCCTGCGATGATTCGAAAATTTCACGAAGCGAAATTAGAAGGACATACCACAGTCAACTTATGGGGATCTGGAAGTCCGATGCGCGAATTTTTATTTGTGGATGATTTGGCGCGAGCTGTTGCATTTGCGTTAGAAAATAAGCTTCCCGAATACCTATATAATGTCGGTACAGGAGTAGATCTTAGTATCAAAGATTTAGCGACTCTCATTCAATCTGTTGTCGGTCACCAAGGAGAAATTAACTGGGACAGCAGTAAACCCGATGGAACTCCACGCAAACTTATGGATGTAAGTAAGATGCATGAATTGGGATGGAAACATCAAATTGAATTAAAGGATGGTATCCAGACTACCTATCAATGGTTTCTAGAAAATCAGGATAACTACAAAGAAGTAAAATTATAAGTATTCAATACTACTTAAATTAAGCATATAATTAAGATGAAAATTGCATTAATCACTGGTGTAACCGGACAGGATGGCTCATATTTAGCAGAACTATTATTAGAAAAAGGCTATATGGTACATGGTATCAAACGTAGAGCATCCTCTTTCAACACACAGCGTATTGACCATATTTATATGGACCAACATGAAAACCATGTCAATTTTAAGTTGCATTATGGAGATTTGACCGATTCAACTAATATCATCCGTATCATTCAAGAAGTACAACCTGATGAAATCTACAATCTGGGAGCCATGTCACATGTTAAGGTATCTTTTGATTCACCAGAATATGTAGCGAATGTCGACGGTATTGGAACATTACGTATTCTTGAGGCTGTACGCATCTTAGGTCTAGAGAAAAAAACACGGATTTATCAAGCATCTACTTCCGAATTATACGGTTTGGTTCAAGAAGTTCCTCAGAAAGAAACTACTCCATTTTATCCGAGATCACCTTATGGAGTAGCAAAGATCTATGGTTTTTGGATTACGAAAAACTATCGTGAAGCATATAAGATGTATGCTTGCAATGGTATTCTTTTCAACCATGAATCGCCACGAAGAGGTGAAACTTTTGTCACTCGTAAGATTACGATGGCTACAGCTGCCATTGCACACGGCAAACAAGAATGCTTATATTTAGGTAATCTCAATGCACAGCGCGATTGGGGGCATGCAAAAGACTATGTGGAAGCCATGTGGCTTATCTTGCAACAAGATGTAGCCGAAGATTTTGTCATCGCAACAGGGGTAACCACTTCTGTTCGTGAGTTTGTACGTATGGCATTTGCTGAAATAGGTATAGAACTCGAATTTGAAGGTAGTGAAGCTTCAGAAGTTGCAAAAGTAAAAGCCTGTAATCACCCCGATTATCAATTAGAAATCGGTAAAGTTGTTGTAAAAGTAGATCCTCAATATTACAGACCTACTGAAGTCGATTTATTGGTAGGTGATCCGACTAAATCAAACACACAATTAGGATGGAAACCGAAATACGATCTTGCAGGTTTAGTAAAAGAAATGATGGAATGTGATGTTGCTTTAGTCAAAAGAGATTTCTTACTGGCCAATCCTTCACAGGTTAAATAGATACGACCTCTTATAACGTTTAAAATAAAATAGCACTAATAAAAAAACACTACATGAGAAACTGTATGACATATGATATCGTCATCCTATTATTTCCATGAAAGGTGAAAGGTTTTACTCTTTTAAGAATTTAAATAGGTATCACTAAAACAAAAAAGCACGGAATTAAATCCCGTGCTTTTTCAATATTACCAGTTAGGGTTCTGTTCTAACTTTTCATTTCTAGCGATTTCAGAAGTTGGCAATGGCCATAAATAATCCTTTTTTTCATCAAACCTTCTCAACGATGCATCTTGAAGTATGATATAATTTTTATCGTTAACCTTCGTTGTCGATGCATCCCATTTCTGACCAGAGTCGGTTAAGTACTCACTAAATAGATAACTTCCATAAAGTGTTTTTGGCAATTCGAACTCAGCAGTCTTCCAACGTATCAAATCCCAATAAGCTAAACCTTCAAAAGACAGTTCCACTTTACGCTCACGCCGTATTTCCGTTAGCATATTTAAGCCGTTGGCATTGACAAAAGCATTCGTCAACTTAGCCATACTTACAAAATTAGGATTAGTATCCGTCCCTATATTAATCTGTGGCAATCTATCTCTTAGCGCATTGATCGTCTGGTCTAAAACAATGTCAGATATAGCTCCATTCAATTCATACACCGCTTCAGCATAATTTAACAAAACCTCAGCATAGCGTATAAAAGGTCTATCTATATAAGATGCCTGCAAATTCCAGAAATTCTTATTCGCGTATTTACGTATACCATAACCACTTCTTTGTTGTGTGGGATGTGGAATTGTGTAATCACTGCTCGATATAAACTCATCTCCACGTTTGAATAAGGTAAAGCTCATGCGCGGATCTTTCTTATTAAAGTACTGAGCATGTGTCATCGTTTTATTCGGTGCTTGGTATAACGGTGATTTATCAATAGGCAGTCCATCTGCCATTAAATAGTTATCTACAAAGTTTTGTGTGGGTACGATTGTCCCTCCTTCGTAGTAACGCTGCACAGCAGTTGATACAATGGCATTTTCACGGCTTACCCCATATACTTTTGCAACGATATTTTCTTTATTAGCACGGCCATCACCGGCTTCCTGAAAAAGATTAAAGTAAGCATTATTCAGCACTTCGCCTTTTTTACCAGTACTTTTTTGCGTAAACAAACTATGAACATTTGAGCTGATCACTGCTTCTGCTGCATCTTTAGCCATCGTAAGGTGTTTGGTTGCATCTCCGTAATGATGATATTTCTCACGAGTACCTTCAAATAGTGCAATACGAGATTTCAACGCCAAGGCTCCTGTTTTAGATATTCGTCCATATTCTTTCGCCGCATTTATTTCATCTGCAGTCCGTAAAACAGAAGTTGCATAATCCAGATCATCAAAAATTAATTTGAGTACTTCATCACGACTTGCTCTTGGTAAATATACATCAGGGTCATCAACCCCCATTGTCTTAGTGATTAACGGTACACCACCAAAACGTTTAAACATTTCGAAATAATAAAGTGCTCTAAAGAAACGAGCCTCTCCAACATACCAGCCTACCTGTGTTGCATTCCCTCCTTTGTCCAGTACCTGCTGGGATTTTTCGATAAGTTGATTAGCCTGAAATATTTTGTAATAATCATAATCATCACTTTCCGCTGGTTTTACGCGGGAACCATCACTGATTTTATCCCCATTATTGTTGGGATAAGCATCTGTAGACCAGTTATCCATCGATACGTCCTTTAATGTTAAACCAGGGAGCGTACTATAAAAATAGTTCGCTGCCATACGCAGATCGCTCACTGTATTCCAGAAGTTAACATCACTTACAGTTGTTTCGGGAACTTCATGTATATCACAGGAAACAACAGAACCGAATGATAGAGAAGTTAATAGTAAATATATAAATCTTTTATTCATGATGATAATCAATTAAAAATCAATGTTTAAACCAAATGAGAACGAAGTCGTAAAGGGATAAGGATTAGAGATCGTACGTGTTGGTTCATTCTTATCTGTCGTTTTCATTTCAGGATCAATACTTCCCTTAAAAACACCCATCTTAGAGAATGTCAATAAATCTTCACCTGATGCATATATGCGAACTCTAGAAAAGGGTAATCTAGGTAACTTTTCTTTGGTTAAGGTATAGCCTAGCTGAATATTTTTTAGTCGAGCATAAGCACCATTCAAAAACCATTTATCAGAACTCTGAAAATTATGATCCCCACTTAAATATGGTCTTGGAAAAGCAGCATCCCTATTATCAGGAGTCCAATAATCGGTTTGGAAACTCACCGGTAAATAATACGAATACAATAAAGGTTGGATCAATTCATTGCTTGGCTTAAACTTACGTTTTGCAATTCCTTGAATAAAGAAGCTAAAATCAAAATTCTTGTAGCCCATATTAACATTAAAACCAAACTGGTAACGTGGGTTGATATCTCCTAGATATACCAGATCACCGGTATTGCTAAGTTTACCATCACCTATACCAATCTTCTTATCATCATCAATATCTTTGTATCGTACATCGCCAATTCCAGGAACTCCTGTTTTATTGATAAAATCTTTATAACTTGGAGCCAGTGCAACTTCTGCCTCATTTTGAAAATAACCGTCCGTTAGGTATCCCCATATTGAATTCAACGCATACCCTTCTACTCTTTCATTTACCCCACCGTTTATGATATCATTTGCACCACCATATTTAACTAATTTATTCTGATTGTCTGCTAAATTAAAAGCCACACCGTATGTAAAGTCTTGACCTACTTTATCATTATAACTTATTGCGGCTTCCCATCCCCAGGTTTTCAACTTTCCGTCATTGGATTTTGGCACTCTAATACCTAAGGTTTCAGGTAAACTGACCTCCACCAACATGTTATTGTTAAATTTATTATAATAATCAAACGATCCTTTCAATTTTCTGTTCATTAAACTGAAATCCAAACCAAAGTTTTGAGTTTCTACAGTTTCCCAGGATAAACCAACAGCAGGTAATAAATCCTGATACAAATAGGTCTGTCTAACATCTCCTAGCACAACATCTGATTTACTTAACAACTGAGAGATAAAGTCATAATAGCCTATTCCCTGTTTTGAACCTACTTTACCCCAAGAGGCGCGTGGTTTCAATTCATCAAAAACTCCTGAAATACCATCAAACCAAGATTCCTTAGACATATTCCAACCAGCAGAAAACGAAGGAAAAACTTTCACACGATCACCGACAGATAGGCGGGAACTCTCGTCACTCCGTACAGTAGCTTCAAAAAGATATTTTTCTTTGTAATTGTAATTGAAGCGTCCAAAGTAGGATTGCATCTTTTCCCGCTCACCCAGTTGTAAATTTGATTTATTTAACGCATCTGTCGTAAAATTTAGACTTGGATTATCATTCACGTACAGATTTTTAGTTGTTGCATTTACCGTTTGATAATCATAAGTATACAACTGGTAGCCGCCCATCACATGAAAATTATGATCCGAAGATAGCTTAAAGTCATAGTCTATGATAGCTTGATAATTCTGTCTAATGGTTTTATAATCCGTTATTGAATAATTATTTGGATTATTTAATTGAGTCGCTGAAGTTGGTAAAGGACCAGAAAAATATGTAACCGTTCTTCTAAAATTTCTATTTTGTCTATTAATATCTTCACGGCTATACATCGCTTTCACTTCGAGTCCCTTCACAAAATTATTAACCGTTGCTGTCACATTATTGAAATATGTACTGCTGCGATCCCTGTTAAAACCACCATCTTTCAATAAAGCATAGCCAAATGCCGATGATGTACCACTGCGATAATAAGTACCATCTTCGTTGTAAAGTGGAAAACGCATTCGTGAAGAATACAACTGTCTTAATAAACCATTTCCACCTCCATCAATGCCATAGCCCCCGTCCTGCGGGTTATCTGTTGCTTGATCGATAAAGGAACTTCCCAGATCCAGCTTAAGATACGAATTGACACGCGCAGAAAGGTTAAGACGTGCATTCCACCGTTCAAAATGATCTTCTCCAACTTTGAACATTCCCTGTTGCGTCATATTACCTAAAGAAGCCATGTAGGTAATATTATCGCTACCACCGGAAAACTGCAGGTTATGATTATACAGGTTATAAGATTTACGCACGGTCTGGTCAATTATGCTTTCCCGATTATATGTTCTCCAAAGGTTGTTGGCCCCTAAAACAAAAGTAGGGCCATTAACAGCATAATCCAGATCTTCGGCATTATATTCAGGTGCATCACCCGCATTAATTTTACCAAGGTTAACATAGTTCATTTCATCGATCAACGATAATCTTTTAGGCATATTGGCCGGTTGTTGCCAAGCCATATTACTCATTAAAGAAATACGGTTTCTACCTTTCTGTCCTTTCTTTGTTGTAACTAATAATACTCCTCCTGCAGATTGAGCACCATAAATAGCAGTCGCGCCCCCATCTTTAAGCACACTAATATTCTCGATATCATTCGGATTCAATGCCGTAAAAGTTGCTTCCGAACTGATTACTCCATCAATTACAATTAAGGGGGAAACACTGCCATTTGCAGAAGTAGCTCCGCGCACCTGAATATCTAATCCTTGTGCTCCGGGTCGACCTGATTGTCTAGAGATTACAAGTCCCGGAGCGGCGCCTTGGAGCATATTGACTACTGTAGGTGCAGGTCGATCCTTTAATACTTTTGAATCGATCTGTGAAACTGCACTCGTTAGATTGGTTTTCTTTTGATTACCATACCCAACTACCACGACCTCTTCAAGAATATCTTCATTTGGTTTCAAAGTTACCATTGCGGCACTTGTTGCAGCAATTTCCTGACTGATATAACCGATCGAACTAAATACCAAAATGGGGTTGAGGGAACTTACTGCAAGAGTGTAGCTTCCATTGTTATCTGTTGAAGTGGAGCTTTTGCCTCCTTTTTCTCTCACTGTAACACCGCTGACACCCCTACCAGTTGCATCAACCACTTTACCAGAAATGTTATGTTGCACTATAGATTGAGTGTACACCAATACCTTCGGCGAAAGCATATTTGCACTTGCCAGATTAGGTAGCATGGTCAGCGAAAGTGGTGTTAAAAGTGCAAGATGAAAATATAATCTTGACCACTCCTTCTTATTTGAGTAATTGTTTTTAACCATATTCTATGTATTAGGTTTTTATTCGTGTAACATTTGGTTATAGTGAAACAAGTCTAAACAAAAAAAAACCACGTATACTATCGCTCAGACTAAGCAATCGATTGCACGGCATACGAAAACGATGTAGAAAAAAGATGTGTTAAAATATTTTGCAAGAACATGCAAAAATAAACACAGTATAATTTTGCATCATACTGCGATATAGGAAAATTAAAATGGTAAAAGCACTATACACATATGGTATATCATATCTCAGATAATCCCAGTAGAAAGTTATTTAGTAATCACAACATCTAAAAAGGACCATATATTCAGGTGCTGCTAAGATTTTAGAGTTAATCACCCCCGAAGAAACGAGATTTAGTAATAACTTAAATTTTAAAATTCAAGTAACTAAACCGCACTATATATGTTTTATGATTTGGGGCAAGGCTATTCTAAACCAATAGGTAAAGGCATCGGGCTCAGCAGCAATCTGTTGAAGCAGATCTAACCGATCGATCCACTTATAATTCATGACTTCATTGACATTAGGTACAGGTTCCCTATCCGTATATCCCACAAGTACGTGATCATATTCGTGTTCGATGAGATTATTTTCCACAGGGGTATGATAAATAAATGAAAACACTCTTTTCAGTTCACATTGTAATCCCATTTCAAACTGTAAGCGCTCTTTTGCGCTCTCCTCAATATCTTCATCTAATTGTGGATGCGAGCAACATGCATTCGTCCACAATCCGCCACCATGATATTTTTCATTCGCTCGTTGATGAATGAGCATCTGTCCTTTGGTGTTAAAAATGAAAATAGAAAATGCGCGATGCAAAATTCCTTTTTCATGCGCCTCCATTTTGTCCATTTCACCTACTACGTGATCCTGTTCATCTACCAATATTACTTTATTTCTTTTCATATTTTTTACAGACAATAAATTTACAATGCTTGCTTATATACTCTCAGTGCTCTTTTACGTGCTTCCTCGTGCGACACTATCGGTATCTGAATATATTTTTCATAATCAGGATTCCAAGTTTTAATATAAGACAGATCAGCATCAAATTTTAAAGTTTGCGCTGTGGGATTAAAAATACGGAAATATGGCGCTGCATCACAACCACATCCAGCCACCCATTGCCAGTTACCATTATTGGCCGCCAGATCATAATCTAATAATTTTTGAGCGAAATATGCTTCACCCCAACGCCAGTCAATAAGAAGATGTTTACAAAGAAAACTAGCCGTAATCATTCGTACCCTATTATGCATAAATCCCGTTTCATTGAGTTGCCTCATGCCTGCATCGACAATCGGATAACCCGTTTTCCCGGAACACCAAAGCTGAAATTCAGCTTCATTATTTCGCCATATGATCGAATCATATTTTGGTTTAAAACTATGTGTGACTACGCGCGGATAGTGATACAGTATTTGCATAAAAAATTCCCTCCAGATCAATTCAGAAAGCCATGTCTCATTATATTTCAAAGCAAACGCTACACACGATCTGATTGAGATTGTGCCAAATCTCAGGGCAATACCTAAGCGTGTTGTATGATCTAATGCAGGAAAATCACGCTTTTTATCATAATCGCTTATAATCTCCAGTTCTAAATTAGGCTTTTCAAATATTATATCCGTTTTCTGAAAGCCCAATACCTCTAGCTCTGTAATTTTCAATGGATTAGTTTTATAAAAATGTTCTGCAGAAACTACTACAGAGGCATAATTCTGAGGAACCAATAGGCTTTTCCATTTTCTCGAATAGGGAGTGTATACACTGTAGGGGTTGCCGTCATCTTTAACAATATCCGACTTTTCAAATATAACCTGGTCTTTGTAAGTATTAAATTGAATGTCTCGCTCTTTCAGGTACGATTTTATCAGCTTATCTCTTTTTATTGCCTGTGGTTCATAATCTCTATTACAGTATACACCTTGTACATCATAAATTTTAGTAATAATCTCAAAAATCTCAAGTGGTTTACCGTGATAAGTCTGCAACGTTGATCCATAATTATGCAAAGTACTATTTAGTGAATTCAAAGCTTGGTGAATATAATCCACTCGTCGATCTTTGTCAGTTTCCAACTTTTGAAGTATAGTCGTATCAAAAATAAATATAGGGAGCACAGGGTAACCCGATGCAACAGCCTGCTGTAACCCCACATTATCTTCTAAGCGCAGGTCACGTCTAAACCAAAATACAACAATCTGATCATTCATCTTTACTATTTTTAATCCTTAACACGTTAATTATTGCGTTTAATCATTTTTTTGAAACCGTTTAAAAAAATAGATGTTAAGCATAAACTGCGCATACCCATATACTGCGTCTTCTATCGGAATGGTCAGCATACGAATATTGAGTATTTGATCCGAATTATAATTGACTATAGGAGAATCCAATCCAGTTCCGGTGAGCACACCATTCACCATAAAAAAACCAGGCATTAAGCACAGATAAACAAATGAACCTTTTCCAATCCAGTTCACTTTAGCTATATAGTGCAAATAAATTATAGTTCCAGCAGTTATCGATGCCGTAACAAGTGGATATATTTTCTTGTAAAATAGAATACCGGTCAATATGCATACCACTACAGTAATCCATACCAGTAAATTGTTGAATCGATTTGCCCAATTAAGATTAAAAAATTTGTCGAGACAGAAGTAGGTAAAAACACAGGAAAATGGTATACAAATAAAAAACAACCATTCTTCAATTGGCAAACCCAATAATCGTAAAGGCATGGTATAAGCTGTATTAAACCACCATACACCCATTTTAGTAAACTGTATATCCCATACAATGAAAGGAATTGAAACAATAATACTTGCTTTTAAAAATGCTCGAAAATATTTATTAAACTGTATTCGACGATCAAAAGAATAAATAAAACAAATGACAATGGTCAGAAAATTGATCAGTATATAGGTATATGTTTGCATTCTTAATTCTTTTTGAAATACATTTTAAAATATTTAACTGGAACCCAAAGAAATCCAAAACATTCGCCCCTCTCTCTTCCTAAATGTTTATGATGCTGCTTATGTGCTCGCCTGATGGCTAATAGATATGGGTTTTTGGTATTACTTAAAAAACTGATACGCTGATGAATAAAAATATCATGCACAAAAAAATAAGCCATTCCGTAGAGTGTAACCCCCAGACCGATATAAAAAAGGTAATTAAAACCTTCCTGACGCCCTAAATACATCAATATGATAGCAGGTATCGCAAATATGATGAAGAAATAATCATTCTTTTCAAGATGTCCCTCTGTACTGTGATCATGGTGGTCTTTATGTAAAATCCATAAAAAGCCATGCATCACATATTTGTGAATCAACCAGGTTGCTCCTTCCATCAGAAAAAAAGTAGAAAACACAATTATTAGATTCCTCATGACTGCTTTTCAGAGTTAAATATTTTTTCTAAGACTTGATAGCGATAGTTAAAAATAGCGTACAGCTTCTTTCGTATGACTAATGTATGCGCAAGTCGACCAATAAATCCATAAGGTAATTCATAATGAACAATATCTTTCATCAATACTCCCTTTTCATTTACGATAAATTCGTGAAAATGATTCCATCGTCTATAAGGTCCTTTTACTTGCTGATCAGTAAAACTTATATGGTGTTTAACTCTTGTTATTTTAGTTCTCCACTTTGTGGTTATCCCTAATAACGGAGTTATTTTATAGTCAATGATCATACCATCATAAATAGGTTTATCAGGAACCTTATTGACAATTACAAAATTCATGTCTTGCGGTGTAATTTTAGTCAAATTATGAGGGGAAGAAAAAAAGTTCCAGGCTGTTTCTATATCGCAATTCAATTGCTGTTCACTTTGCAATAGATATATCATATTCGTAAATCTTTATTTGCCTTATATTTTATTTATAAAGCCAAGTTTATAGTATCTTAAATTCAAATTACATCCCAAATATCCGAAACGGTCGACTTAGATCTATCTTATATTGTACATAACTACTCATCATCAAAGATAATTTTTGAGTATTCGGGATACGTATACGTTCATTCAATATCCGTTGAGCAGGGATTTGTTTAATTCTTCTCAATAATGACCAGTAATACTTATATGCTAAAAAAACACCAAATTTGGATGAACTAGGTAATTTTTTTATACCTAACAATGCTTCCTTAAATTCATTTTCGATATCCAATTCAATTGCCGCTCTAATCGTATTGTTAAATACGCTCATATCAACATCTGGAAAATATGTTCGGACCAAAAGGTGGTAATCATCTTTTATATCACGTAGAAAATTTATTTTTTTAAATGCCGATCCTAATTTCATCGCATATGGTCTCAATTTTTCATATGCTCCCTTGTTACCATCTACAAAAAGATGGAGACACATCAATCCTACAACTTCAGCAAAGCCTAAGATATACTCTTTATACACATCTTCGTCATATTCAACTTGATTTAGATCCATTTCCATACTCCTCAGGAACTGATTTACCAAACAGCGATCGATCCCATATAGGCGTAAAGTTTCTTGAAATGACTGCATGATCGGGTTTAGTTAAATACCTTCTTCCAAAGCGATCTTAAAATTTTGCCCCCTAAGTAAAATTATAGGTACCTACTTAATTATTCAACAAAGGATAGTTTTCAGCAACAGAAGTAAGTAAATCTGCAACGTCAATATTTTGATCATAGATTGGTTGATGAAATTTTTCCAATTTTTGCAATAAACGTATCAATTCCATTTTTTCCGGACGTGTCAAATCCCCCGTAACAATTTGACTTGCTTGCCGAATTTTATCCATTTGATTCTCGAGAACACGTAGTCCCTCATCTGTTATAGAAATGACTTTACTCCTTTTATCATCCTCCGAATCGACCTGACCTACCCATTTATTGTGAATCAACCTATTGATGATCTGCATACCAAAAGGTTTATCATGGATATTACGTTTTATAAGTTCCATTTTTATCATTGGCCCAAAAACTTTCAGGTTGATTAAATAAATAAAATCTTCCTGCGTAGAAAAATCTGATTCATGTATAGCCGCTTTAGAGTAATTCTTTGCAAACCTGTTCATCTGTACAATTAACGTATTGATGACACTCTCAGGATTTCGTCCGTTTTCCTTTCCCTCCCAGTCTGGCTCTGCATGAACTACACCTTTGTAATGATCAACTATAAATTGTTGAAAGCCTGCACTGTCTTCACTATACTTTCCACTTTCTTGCTTATTTTTTTCAAACTTTTCGATTAGGTCAATTGTATCTCTTAATAAATTGTAATTCATGATTTGTCAATTCAATAAATAAATAGGCCAAAACTACTCTATTTACATTTTATAAATGTACATTTTTAAAATATAAATCTAAAATATAGTTTACAATTATTCTAAATATTTTTATAAAAATGTTGAAAATATCAGACAATAGATTCTAGATATATCCCTAGCATGTGGCTTTTAAGGAATAATTCAACAATTAATTTCGATTGTAATACCCATAATAAAAGAAAAGCTGTAAACATACCTTTGCAATAGATTTACAGCTTTTATTTCATTTATAAACGTCCAATTATTTATCGGCCATGATGATCCAAATTTAAAGGACCACAGATAAAATATAAGCTTTACCTGTAGAGAACCAGATTAAAATTATACAACCAGTTAGCGATCTGATTCATGATCAAGGCATCAACACATGGTCAATAACATGAATGACACCATTTGACTGTACAACATCCGAAATCGTCACCTTAGCATCTTTTCCTTTAGCATCACGCACATAAAGATCCTTACCTTTAGTCCAAAAAGTAATCTTCCCTCCTTCCACTGTAGTCATTTCAGTCTTACCTCCCATTTCCTTAACAGATTTCCAAATTGATGCAACATCAAATTTCCCAGCTAACACATGATAGGTCAGAACCTTAGTTAACATACCTTTATTTTCAGGCTTTAATAATTTCTCAACCGTACCCTTCGGCAATAAATTAAACGCTTCATTTGTTGGAGCTAATACAGTAAAAGGTCCTTTAGAAGACAATGTCTCAATTAAACCTCCGGCTTTCAAAGCTGCCACCAAAGTTGTATGATCTTTGGAATTAACCGCATTCTCAACAATATTTTTAGTTGCATACATTGCAGCACCACCTACCATTACTGTTTTTGTTTTATTTGATTGCTGTGCAACAACATTTCCGCAAAAGAAAACACCCATTAACAACATATTGAGTGCCATAAAAGTGAATTTAGTTTTCATTTTTTTATTTTTTAATAGTGATCATTCAATTTTTTTTGTTTCTATCATTTACGAAATAATGCTTCACTTGGATTGCATTTTGAAATTAAAAAAGGTGAACTATTATTTTAAATAAAATCATAGAGCGCCAGTTTGATCCATCACAATATTTCCAAAATTCGGGTATGCTCAACTTAATTCCACGTGCGTTTATTTTGAGACATGAATAATGATTTCTGGCGCAAGTATCTCAATCAATACATTAAAATTCAAATAAATACAAAACTTATTAATCTTATTATATATCTTTGAATTCAAAGACTAATTAATTGAGCCCGATACACCACTTAGAAGAAGATACTTTAATTTCCTTATTACAGAAAAAGGATCAGCGCGCCTTTAATTATCTTTATGATCATTATGCGGGAGCACTGTATGGTCTAGTGCTACGTATCGTTACACTCAAGGAATATGCTGACGAAGTACTTCAAAATGTTTTCGTCAAAATATGGAAACATATTGATTCTTTCGATGCTTCTCGAGGCAAACTTTACACTTGGATCATTAATATAGCTCGTAATGCTGCTTTTGACTATATCAAATCCAAAGGCGTTCAAAATGAACAAAAAAACCAATCTCTTCCAGATATCGTAGATGCTAAAGAAAAGCATAACTTTAGTGTTTCTACACAGGTGGATCATATTGGTTTTAAAAACGTATTGAATGAACTTCGTGCAGAATGGAAGGAACTTATTGAAATGGCCTATTATGAAGGGTACACACAACAAGAGATTGCAGAAAAACTAAACATCCCACTTGGAACAGTAAAAACGCGTACACGGGGAGCACTTTTAGAATTAAAAAAAATACTTAAAGAATACCAATACTAGTGGATATTAAAGAATACATATCGTCAGGAATTATCGAAGCTTATGTGCTAAATCTCGCCAGCGAAGAAGAGGTGAGTGTTTTGATGTGCATAAGTAAGCATAACTCTGAAGTACAGCAAGCGATTCTAGAGGCACAAGAAACTTTAGAAGATTTTGCTACTGTCCAAGCTATGTCTCCTCCCGCCGAGCTTAAATCGATAATCTGGGATGAAATATCCGATCAGACTAATCATCCTGTAGCACCTATTAAAAAGGCAGAAGAGTTGATCCCACAATCTCCTCTACCGTCCTCCGTGCGCAAATTTAGTGCGCTAAACTGGAGTATTGCAGCGTCTATCTTATTAGCGTTAAGTATAGGTGCTAATATCTATTTCCAAAATAAAATTACTATTAATCAAAATCTGCTGGAACAATCAGTTTCAAAACAAGAATCTACTCAAAAAGCATTGATGAGTTTAGAGGAAAAATGGGCTATGTTGCAAGATCCTGCAATCAAAACGATCACTTTAGCCGGAGTAGAGCAACATCCAAAACTCAAAGCACATGTTTTCTGGAACACGAGTACAAGAGATGTTTATCTGAGTTTAGAAAATTTACCTCCTGCGCCAGAAGGTATGCAGTACCAACTTTGGGCAATCGTTGATGGGAAACCAGTAAATGCTGGTGTATTTCCTTTGGATCATACTGACCAGATCACCAGTATGAATCAGATACCTAAAGCACAAGCTTTTGCTATAACCTTAGAGACAAAGGGAGGAAATCCCACACCAAATTTATCACAACTTTATGTGATGGGAAATACATAAACTTTCGTTATATTTTAATACAGAAGTTACCTGTCACACTATTTGCAGTCTCATTAATTATCCCATAGACCTCTTAATAGAGGAAATTAGGTCGTGAGCATCCAACGGTTTTTTCAATTTTGCATCAAAAAGATTTACCTGCTTTTGCTCTGCGGCTTCCAGATACATACTGTCTGCCGTAAAGACAAATACCTTAACTAGTTCCCATGCTTTTTTTGCACGTATTTTATTTAAAATTCCCCAACCGTCAAGATCAGCCATCCTTAAATCTGTGATTACGACATCAACGTCATTTTCATCCATATATGCAAGCGCAACATGACCTTGCTCAAAGATATGTACATTGGGAAAATCTTTAAAATAGTGATTCAAGTAAAGAACATTAATCCTATTATCATCAATGATCACAATCTTCATTTCTTGAGGAAGATCTTCCAATGTATACTGTATAGCGGTGGTTTCTAATATTTTCGTTTTTTCGACAGGAAGTACCAAAGTAAATGTGGATCCCTTTCCTAATGTGCTGATCAAATCAATGTTGCCCTCCATTTGTTGTGCAAATAATTTCGATATATATAACCCCAGCCCAAAACTACTTGTTTGCTTCTTCGCTCCGGCCATATAGTACTGACGAAATACCAGCGCCTGCTCTTCTTCTACAATACCAATACCACTATCCTGAACAGCCACAAACAGCGTTGTTTTTCCATTTTTCAGCTTCAGAGAAGCGGTGATACTAACTTCCCCCTGAGAAGTATATTTAATGGCATTACTGATCAGATTAGAAACGATCTGCTTCATTCTAAACTCACTGCTATAAATTAATAATGTAGGGTCTATTTCTATTTTTTTAACAATAGAAATATTTTTATTTTGGGCTTGATGGTTGTGTAAATTGAGAATATTTAGTAATAATTGGTGCGGTGCAAAATAATCATATTGTACATCCATTGCCCCAGCTTCCAACTTACTCAGGTTTAATATATCATTGACAGTACTGTTGATAACATCAATTTCGTGCGAGGCCGAGTTAAGATACTCTGGATGAATCAGCTTACTATCATTATTTTTTCGCAATATGCTAATAATACCCTGCAATGCATTGATAGGAGATCTTACCTCATGACTTACACTCGCTAAAATAGTCGTTTTCTCTGCCGCTACCTGTGATGCATAATCCTTCTCCTCCTGCAATTTACGTTCATAAGAAACGGCATTCGACTGATAGAAGAAAATCAGAATAATTGACAGTCCAATTATGATAAAAGATCCAATAAGCTGATTTCTAAAATTATGTGTACTTTCTTTGTATAATGCCAAGTCTTTTTTTTCTGCCTTTCGCAGTAGCGCTAACTCGTGACTTTTAATCACATCAATTCCCTTCCTCAGATTATCCAGTAAGCTTCTATTTGCCAGCACCAGTTGTTTTTCCTTATCTTGAAGAGCAACAAACTTTTCTTGGAGGTTCTTTAAATTTTGACGGTAAACTTTTTTATTTTGCTGTATCAGATAGGCTATATTACGGGAAATTACATCTTTTTGCAACGTATTAAAATCTTGTATAATCGTCTTAGCGACAAGCGTATCATTTTTAGCTTTAAAAATACGTTTAAAGAGATTTTCTTTTTTTCGGATTGTCGTATCTTTCGTTAATGTATTAAAGGAGGTGTCACTCATTATCCTCTTCACAATCGAATCGACCTGCTCAAACTTAGGATCCCTTAATAATGTTTTATTGGAGGAAGATAAAACAGACAAGGAGTCCTTTGTAAAGAATATGAGTTGATCTACTGTCTGCTTTAATGTCGCAAATTCTTGTGAAAGCACCTTTTTTTGCTCCATATCTTCTGCACTCACCTGCATTAAATTTTCCTTCAAAGGCAATTTTGACAATGAGTCTACAGAATACCTAATCGTATCCAATTTATTTTTGTAAGCTGAAAAAGTAGGCTTGTCAAAATTCACGGTATACAACCTGAAAAGGTTTTCGGCTTCACTATATACGGAGAATAATCGATCAAGTCCAGAAGATTGTTTATATGAAGATGCATATGCAGCATCAAGACGTTCTTTTACCTTTTGCTGTTCATAATACTGGTAAATAAATATAACACCTAAGTATATAAAAGAAGCAATAAGTGCTCCGATCAATAAAGCTCGAAGGAGAAATGTTTTTTTCTTTTTTAGTGTTGACAAGAGTTCAGTATATTTTCTTCAGATGTATGGCAAGTGCAGGCATCGATAGTCCATGCAGCATATTTTGCTGACATCAAATTATGTGAGCATTAAAATAGTAACAATAATAACTATTATAACTGTACACCTATGAAGATCGTTGGATAAAAAATAGATTGTTTATAAATTTGTAGCTACCCCGCTACATCAATCTATATTTCGTATGATAATTTTCTAATTAAAGAATATAACACTCCTAAACAAGGAAATTATTTATTAAGGAAATATCCTGTTAAGCATTTCTAGCGATAGGATAGATCGGTACTTCAGAAACTATTTTATCCATAATTTCCATGTCTAAAACTTCATTATCCAGTATTTCGAATTCTGAATTCTGCGACTTAAATTCAGGAACTATTTTTTTCATATGTCTCACGAGATTCATAAAATCGGGTAAAATAGCATGCGGACGTACTATATGTTGACACAAATAATTAATTCGTTCTACTTTTTGCGACAAATCGTCGTGATTTACCTTCGCTATCATAATTTTGGGATGGTGAGTCTTTATCGTATTCTCATTATTGGCAAGAAGCTCTTCATAGATCTTCTCTCCAGGACGTAACCCAACGATTTTGATATCAATATCTTCTGGATAACGATAACCTTTCAAATTAATCATACGTTTTGCCAGATCGATGATACGAATTGACTTACCCATATCAAACACAAAAATCTCTCCGCCTTTTCCCATCACACCAGCTTCTTGAACCAATTGACAAGCTTCTGGAATTGTCATAAAAAATCGGGTGATATCTGGATGAGTCAATGTCAATGGACCACCTTGCTCCATCTGTTTCTCAAAAAGTGGGATCACCGATCCATTAGAACCTAGCACATTACCAAATCTGGTAATGATAAATTGAGTATCGGATTTTCCACTGCAACTGCTCACATATATTTCAGCCATGCGCTTTGTTGCTCCCATAATATTAGTCGGGTTAACCGCTTTATCCGTGGATACCATGACCATTTTTTTAACCCCATATTTCATCGAGAGGTCTACAACATTTTTACTTCCTAGCACATTTGTCTGTATTGATTCGTATGGATTAGCCTCCATTAAGGGCACATGTT
Organism: Sphingobacterium sp. JUb56; assembly: GCF_014191365.1. Classification (NCBI taxonomy): domain Bacteria; kingdom Pseudomonadati; phylum Bacteroidota; class Sphingobacteriia; order Sphingobacteriales; family Sphingobacteriaceae; genus Sphingobacterium; species Sphingobacterium sp. JUb56. The sequence continues at coordinate 1,052,603 of NZ_JACHWL010000002.1, forward strand.
TATAGGCCGCCGCATGAAATACCAAATCCGGATGATACTCTGCAAATATCTTTTGCATGAAAAAATAATTACGCACATCTCCAACAACACAATGTAAATGTTCAGGATAGCTGCATTTTATTGATTGTTGTATATCATACAAAGGAGATTCTGCTTGATCTAATAAAATCAATTTTTTATAAGAACGTCGGGCAATTTGCCGAGCAAGCTCTGAGCCAATTGATCCTGCTGCACCTGTCACCAAAATTACTTTACCTTCCATCTCGGCTTCTATCTCCTGATGATCCAGTTTGATAGGCTTACGTCCCAATAAATCATCAATTTCTAAAGGTCTGATCTCACGATTCAATCTTGAATTAGGTAGAATACGCGCAGGAGACATTATTTTAAGTTCAAGACCAAGCTGATGGAACCAGTCCGAAACATATTGTAAACGTTCGGGATCATTATTTTCTACTGCAATGATCACATCCGTAATACGGTTTCTTTTAATAAAATCTAATGTAATTTCAGTTATATCCAGGATTTTCAAGCCTGCAAGCCGTTTACTGACACGATTTAACTGATCTTCTACGAATGCAATTACATGATACTTCACTTGAGGGTCTTCTTTCAAAAGAGAGTAAGTTGAGAGTCCGGGACGAGAAGCACCAAAAATCAAGACGTTTTCCAACTTTCTGGCAGATAATGAGAGATATTCAAATACCGTACGGTAAACCACACGAGAGCCGATCATGAATACCAGTAACATACAGAACTGCATAGTCAACAGTCCATAAGGCAATCTTAGGTAATCTGACACCACACTTCCACGCTCTACAACTGACCTGACGATAATCATGAATAGCATCAGCACAATATAAGCAGTTGCTGTAGTTTTAAATATTTTAATTGCATCTTGAATACCCGTCTGGCGTACAATCCCTTTAAAAGTACTGTTGCTAACAAAAAAAGTAAAATATACGAAAAGAATAATGATTAGCTTTTTCAACATCATCGAAACATCAGCAAACCCTTTCAAGTCATAGAGTACATAAATAGACAGTACATAACTGACAAATACAATAAACATATCGATTATCAAAATAATCCAACGCGGATGGTCTCGATATAAATGTCTTTTTAAATCTCCAAAAAAACTTATCATAATCTTATTGCTAACAGTTCACTTTTATTAATAGGATATGGTTAGTAAAGGGTATTTAGATGACCCTTAAATGGCTCCTATTCAATATTATAATTCACACCACCAATTTACTTAAAAATTGACAATCCTCGTATATACATTTTCACATATTTATTAATTATTAATAAAAACCGGTTCACTTTTAATATGCTTTCTAGCGAAGTGGCAGGGTTAATAACAAAAATCTTACAAAAAGGTTTTTGATTTAAAAACTTTACTAAATAAAATTCTAAAAAATTTCTTTATCAAGGCTTTAACTGTTTAAACAGTTATATTATCATCCTTTCAAACACATTTCCTCACAAGTAATGTTGGCACACTAATTGAGAACATTTATTTACAATAAATTGGGGAAAATAACGTTGTGAAAACAGGCTTTGAGCTCATATTTCAATTTTGCTTAATATGCGAATATTTGTCAGATCGCAACGTACTTTAATCTATACTATCGAAAAACAATTATTACTAAAATCACAGATGTCTTTTTTTAGCAATCTATTCACAAAAAATAAAAATGCCGCTTCGGTCCGATCCATATCACAATTGGATTTTCTTGAAGTTGACATGCATAATCATTTACTACCGGGCATTGATGATGGCAGCACATCAGTACAGCAATCATTAGGCTATATTAAGGAATTAAGCAGCCTTGGTTTCAAAAAATTTATTTGTACTCCCCATATCATGGAGGGTGTACATCCTAATACTAAATTTAGTATTGGACAAGCTCACCATGCGCTAAGCGAAGGGTTAAAAAATTCAGGAAGCGATGTGGAAATTTTTGCAGCCGCAGAACACATGATCGACGACGGTCTTCATGCACTGGTTGAGAACAATGATTTGTGCTTAATGCCTGGTGGATATGTTTTGATTGAAATGTCATACCTTTCCGAATCGAAGGCTTTATTTCAGACCATATTGAATATTCAAAAATTAGGTTACAAACCTATATTGGCACATCCCGAACGCTATAATTATTATCACAGCAATTTCAACATTTACAAACAGATAAAAGATGCTGGATGTTTTTTGCAATTAAACCTCTTATCTCTGAGCAGATATTATGGTGTCGATGTAAAAGCCATTGCCATGACACTTGTTAAATCAGGTATGTACGATTTTGTCGGAACAGACCTTCACCATGATAAGCATCTCCGTTCATTAAAAGATATTGTTGAAAAATATCCTGTACGAGAAATGTTGAAAACCTGTACAATTTTAAATCCGACCTTACTTGATCATATCAATGCAGGCAAAGGGCAACATATCATCGCCGGATAAATAATCTGAATAACATATAAAAAAGGAGCTTTATACTAACGTGCATAAAGCTCCTTTTACTTAACAGGGTTTATGCGATCAAAGATATTCCTTCCGCCGCAGATAATCCACAACCTGACTAGCCCCAAATGCACTAAGATGATGTTTATCAAACATGTAAGACATCCCCATCTCCTGAGAATTGTGCTTTATTTCTCGATGTTTATAAATATCAATATAATGTTGCTCCGGAATAATTCGTTTCAGAAATTCATTAACTTGTTGCCCTTCGCTTAGACTAAATTGCTGTTCATCTAGAGTAGGGTTAAACATTTTTTTTAATGCAACCTGCCGGTAAGGAACCCGATAAAGTTCGGTTTGTCCGATGAAATAATACTGTAGCCCATAACTATCAAAGAGCGTAGTCATCTGACTTAAACCCTGCTTTATTTCTTTAGGTGTATAGTTCATTTCCTCATATGTATTCATTAACCAATGAACAGAAATAAACACTTTATTGATTTTATTCTCATTTTTAGGCAGGAACTCGGTATAAAAATATTTCCATAACTGAACTGACTTATCGTAACCTTTTGAATCTGGAAAAGGAAAAGTTAGGCTTAAACTCATCTCAAGCAGATGCTGATCTTCTTTCAAAGCATTTCTAAAAGCCGTAGAAAGCTGCGCCGCATGGCTGTCCCCGATCAATAAGATATTTTCTTTTCCAAGATCGATTTTCAAACATTCTTCTTTATTATAGGTGTTATAATTCGGGCTCCTTGTGATATAGCAATTACATGGATTCAAATGCCGATGTTCATCCTGTTGAAAATAATTGACATATTGATTATCAACGAGGCGAATTTTATCCCATAATGTATGCTTAGGAAATACAAAGAGCATTGTTGCAAGTAAAGCAACTACACATCCAGAAATTGTTAAAATCTTAGCGCCAAATATATTTTTCTTTCGCTCAAACAGATAAAAAGATAGGATAGCAAAAATAAAAGAAAGGAAAAAAGGAATAAGAATGCTATAACGCCACTGCATCAAAAAATCAAATTTTCGATAGAGCACATAAAATGGCCAATGCCACAAGTACAATGAGTAAGAAATTTTTCCTAAAAATTGAATTCCGCTATTTTGAAACCATACCAATTGATGATCTATAGCTAATAAAATAGCGGTTGCCAAAACAGGAATTACAACTAATGTCGATGACCAGGTATGATTTGCGCGAATAAATAGAGCGGAAACAAGCATCAGTACTAAGCTCATAATGGTTAGTGCTGTTAAGAATGGTTTCAACCTCTCTTTTAATTCTTGACTGTACAAAAAAGCCAAACCCCCAATTAAAAATTCCCAAATCCGCGTCGGCATCAAATAAAAAGCCCAACTGTTACGACTTCCCATACCAAGCCAAAGAGAAAGGGAAAGTACCGTTAAAACAATTAAAATGAAGCGAAATTGTTTTAAATGATGTAAGTACCGATCCTTAAGTGTCCATAAAGCCAGTGGATAGATCATATAAAATTGCCATTCAACAGCTAAGGACCAGCTATGTAAAAACAAATTATCCTGGACATCGGGTGAAAAATAATCGCCAGATAAACTTCCATAATAAATATTAGACATAAATGCGAGACTCAATGCGATATACTTCGCATTAAGTTTCAGATCGACATCAAAATACAAAAGAGGCAATAATAGCAACATTATCACCGAAACACCTAACAGTGCAGGCACAATCCGCCTCATTCTTCTTTCAATAAATGAAAAATAAGAAAAACGATCTCCTTTAATCTCTGTTAAGATAATTTTAGTCATCAAAAATCCTGATATCACGAAAAATATGTCAACCCCTATATATCCTCCCTCAAAAAATGGAAAATTATAATGATAGAGTAAAACAAAACAAACTGCAATTGCCCGCAAAAGGCCAATATCATAACGAAACGTCATTTAGGTTAACATCCAATTTGATGGATGCACTAAATTTATAAAAATAAGCTGATTAAAAAAAAGAGCGCTTTCTATAGAAAGCGCTCTTAAAAAGAGGTAGATTAAAAATTTTTATTTATTATAATCCTTTCTTAATACAACGGATCTGCATTGCAAAGTTTGGATCCGCCGCAGCCGTATTAATTGACCAGCCCTGCGTATTTTTAGAACCTGTCATTTGCAAACGTTGGTTATTTGCTAATAAATATAAACCTTGCGATCCAAATGAATCTCCCGTATTATTATCATTATATGAACCTCCGTATGGTAAATAAAATTCTTTATAGCGGTCTGCACCAGGATTCACTTGTGAACCAAAGAACATACCTAAGTTTGTACCGGCAGTACCATCATAAGTATCCACCCAACGTGCCGGATCCCAGTTATTGATGTTTTGAGGGTTATCAACACCACCTGCATTTGTATTGGTAATCAATGTATTGAACTCCTGCGCGGTAGGTAATCTCCATGTATTTAATGGTAATACCAAAGAACAAGGATCTGTAGCGCCACCATTAATAGCTGTTGAAGGTTTTTGATTGTTAACACTGCCATCTAATACTTTAGGAAGTTGGAATCCAGCAAACCAATAATTACCGTATGAATCATTCGTTTGTGCAAAACCGTATACACCATTACTATACGTCAAGTTCCCTAAAGCCCAAACTTTACCACCAAGTTCCACAGTTGTTGGAGCTTTCACCTTAAGTTCCAAGTTATATTTAATCCCTGGATTCAAGGTTAGGTTTTTAAATGATAATGCTTTTGCAACACTATTATTTATGGAAAGCCCCGCTAACTCTACGATACCGGTTGTAGTTGGCGCGGTCGTAATGAATGTAGAGTCAGACATGATTACTGTGCCCGTTGTATTTTTCAAATGAAATGCCACTGGAGCAGTTGCACTACCTGTATATGTTACAGCACCTGTAGACAATATCACATCTGCATTTGTATTCGAAGGGGAGATATTTGCACCCGCTATTGAAGTAACAGCACCAATCTTAGAAGAATCAAATTTTAATGTAACTTGTGTAAATAAATGATCTAGATCTGCATTAAGAATGTTTTGACCCGCTTTTACCTCAAACTCAACTTGATCTAACATAAAATCTTTGTCAGCTGTAAGACCTGTAAAATTTACAGTACTCAAAGTTGCGTTTGGGGCAATTGTAGGTAAAGACTTATTCGTACCAGAAGCATAAACCACAAAGGTATATTTACCCTTATCAATTGCGAAGTCCTGCGCACCAGCCCCTTGAGTGAAAGATTTTGTTTCCTTATATTTGCCTGTAGCATCAAAAATAGCGACATAGTAAACCGTTCCTTGCTTCAAAACTTGTTCAGAATTACCCGTACTAGTAACTGCCGCACGATTAGAAGCTTTCAAAACATCATTGCTTGAACCTGATGCTACAGGTGTTAATGTTGCGACTAACGTATACTCATTATTATAGGCAACTTCAACAGTTTGTGCCGAGGCAGTGAAAGCTCGCCCTACAGAACCTACTTTCGCCGTAGCTGCTTTAGCATAAGTTTGACCAATATTTAAACGGATTGTTGAACCGTCAGTTACCGCTTCATTTGCTTCTTTACTACAAGAAGATATAAATAGCGCAAGAGCCAATGTAGTAGCCAAGCCCAATTTAATTTTAAAATTTTTCATTTATAAATGTTAAATATGTTAAAAAAATAGGGTTTGTTATTACCACTCCACTTCGTGTTCTTGCGTTTCAGTACCCCAAGATTCTTTGATGGAATTATTGGTTTCACCATTTACCGAAGCGGCTGCAATACTATGCTCAAGTTCAACTTTCAGCATGTCAACACGAGGAGATTCATAATTCAATTGGCCTTTAGAGTTAGCCAAAAATACATTGTTAGTTTTCATTTTTATTATCTTTATTTTTAAGTACAAATCCATAATCTGAAATGACAATACGAACAATACAACACTGTTTATAAGGTAATTACAAACGCATATTCAGATTTTAATTTGAGCAAAACTAGATAATAATCAATTAGACAACTCAGATTTTGACCTAAATAGTTAATCTTGTAGATGATCAATTACAAGCACAATGACTTTTGTAGTTGACCACCTACAAAAGATATTCAACATATAATTTTCACCTAAACAGGAAGATTTTAAGCAAAAAAAAACTCCCGATTTGAAGTCGGGAGTTGTTAAACTAGTAAGATAATATTACCAGTCTATGGTACGTGAATCATCTGGACCGTTCGTCCATTCTTGTTGTACCGAATTGCTATTATCTCCAGGAAGAGCGCTAGCAGATCCCGCCGCGATACCTTGTTCCAATTCCACTTGAGTTGCTTCAACTCTTGGGCTTATATATGTTTTTCTTATATCAGTTATCATCTTATTAATAGATTATTTTGAATTAATTATTTCACTAGGTTACAAGACACCTTTTTTACACCAGCTCCTGATCCTTTTAAAGCAGTTTCTCCGATTACCATCTGTGTCAATTTAACTGCATTGTCTTGTGCTCCACCATTCCATGTAAATTTATTAAATGCATTACCGTTACTTAATACCAATGGAAATAAAGGACCGCCAGAAACTTTACTCGCGTACATCGTCACTTCACCCAAACGGCTTATCACCACTTTAACTAATGGTGCAGCAGCCGTACCAGTCATACTGTAGATATGCGTTACTGTTCCCCCTTGCGTATTATTACCGCTGAATTGACTGCCATCTTCAAATTTGATATTTTGAGGCAATGTTGCGTTACCAGATTGAAATTGGATTTCCTTCTGAGCAAGCTTAACGCCGTTAACTTCCATATTGAAAGAGTTATCTAATTTTAGAATATCAAAAACGAAACCGTAATCTGCTCCAGGAGCCGTAAAACTCGTCTCAAGAATACTTCCATTCGGTTTGAATACACCATTTACGTTAATACCGCCCGGAGAAACATTTGGATAGCTCCAGTTCATATCTGCACCACCGACTACATCTTGCGTACAAGTATTAAAGTCAAGATCCAGCACATAACGTTGACCCGGTATAATATTCAATTGCGGAATTTTAAGATTACTTTTAGTAACACCATCAATGGTTATACTTCCTATAGTAAGTTCACCAGATGTCGCTTTCTCATGAATCAGCATTGTTGGCGTACTTGTTACTTCACGAAGTCCAGCTCCCAATGCAGGGAATAAAACATTTACACCAGCTTGATTCAAACCATTGTATGTCAGTGTACCATCTGAAAGTTTCAGATTCGCACTTACATGTGACGGTTTAATAACAGGTGTAGTAATGCTGGTAATAGAACCCGTAGTTGTCGGATTCATTTTAATACGCGTTATGATCTGGCTATATTGATGTTTTAAGATTACATTTAGATTATTATCACCTGCTGCAAGTTTCAATGTACCAAAAAAGTACATCAAGTCGCTATCAATACTCGCTAAAGTAGCTGTCGACAATTTACTAGCTCCCGATACCGCAGGCACTGCTGTTGTACTGTTTACCGAGTAAGCAATAAATGAATAGGTTTTTCCCGCATCCAGCTCAATACCCATACTGTTATCTGCGCCATTAGCATAAACTTTTTCAGTTACATAATCGCCATTGGCATCATAAACCAATACTTTATACTGCACATTCGCATCCAGTGGAGTATGTACTGCACCTGTTGCCGCACGATTAGATCCCGAAGCACGTAATCCATTTGACGGATTGCCTGCAGCTGTCAAAGTTACTTTGAAAGAACCACTGCTTGAAAAAGGTACTGTACTCACCTGAACGGATTGATCAGAGCCAGCAGAAGCTTTACCTTTTTTCGCTGGCGCATCTGCAATAGGGTTAGCAACACCCAAAAGGTTTACTTTTACAACAGTCTTATTACTTTCAACACTGTCTTTAGTCTCCTTACAAGAATAAGACACTAAACAGAAAAGCGCAACAATCGCCACTAGAACTTTAGTTCTAGAATTTTGATAAAATTGTGAAATCATTTTATTTAATTATTAAAAATATAGTATTAAAGCTTTGTTAATAGAGTTCCCTTGCGTTATTTATTATTATAAAAGTTGATAAAAGAAGTATTCATATTTTGTGAACTCTTCCCTTGTCATAATAAATTTTCCCTATTATGATAAAATTCAATTGCGAAAGTAGGGACTTTAAAACGGCTAATAGACTAAAAATATCACAATCAATAATTTTGTAGATGAACATCTACATAAATATATATTTGGTTTTTTTTAATAATTATAGATTTATAATTTAATTTTTAATAAAACAAAAGAATAATTGAAAAATAAAAAAAACTCCCGATTTATGGTCGGGAGCTTGCTTTACTTCTAAAATAACATTACCAATCTAGGGTGCGGGAATCATTAGGACCATCGGTCCATTCCTGTTGTACCGTATTAGTATTATCTCCAGGATTAGCACAAGCAGATCCCGCTGCGATACCTTGTTCTAATTCCACTTGAGTTGCTTCAACTCGTGGACTTAAATATGTTTTTTTCAATTCCGTTCTCATTTTATCAACTTTATATATATTAAAGACTATCTATTTCACTAGGTTACAAGAAACTTTTTTCACACCGCTTCCCGCACCTTTTATGATGGTTTCACCATCTACTAACTGCGTAACTTTAACCACATTTGTTTTTGCACCATCCCAAAGGAAAGTATTAAATGAATTGCCATTGCTTAATACCAATGGATATAAAGCACCGCCAGATTTTTTACTTGCAAACATCGTCACCTCACCTGTACGACTAATAACCACCTTAATGAGCGGAGCTAACGCTGTACCTTTCAAACCATAAATACTAGACAAAGTCGCTCCATTTTCCGTATTTTTTCCGCTAAAACTACTACCATCAGCAAACTTGATATTTTGACGAGATGAAATTGCATCCACTTGAAATTGAATTTCCTGTTTAGCAAGTTTCACACCATTCACTTCCATATTAAAGGAATTGTCTAACTGTAAAATATCGAAGACAAAACCGTAATCAGCACCTGGAGCTGTAAAAGTTTTCTCAAGCGCTTTTCCGTTGGGGATAAAAACACCATCAGCAACAATACCCACTACTCCGCCTTGCTTTCTTTCCGCAAACGACCAATTCATACCGGAGCCACCTTCCACATTCTGTGTACAAGTTTTAAATTCAAGATCTAAATAGTAACGCTGTCCCGGGATAACTTTCAGATCCGGTACTACAATATTTGATTTTGTTTCACCATCAATCGTGATACTTCCAAATTTTAATGTCCCAGCAGATTCATTAGGATGAATCAGCGTTGTTGGAAGACTTGTCACTTCACGCAAACCTTTCCCTAGAGCAGGAAACACAACATTGACACCCGATTTGTTTAAGCCATTATAGGTCAAACTACCATCTGCAAGTTTCAGGTTTGCACTTACATGAGTTGGATTTATTATTGGAGTAACAATACTTGTAATCGATCCAGTTGTATTCGGACTCATTTTAATACGGGTGACAATCTGGCTATATTGATGTTTTAAAATCACATCCAAGTTATTCTCACCGGCTGTAAGAGTCATTTTCCCTGAAAAATACATCAGATCACTATCAATCCCTTTTAAACTAGCCTCAGTCAGTTTACTTCCATCAACTACAGCAGGTACTGACGTTGTACTATTAACCGAATAGGCAATAAACGAATAGGTCTTTCCCGCATCTAACACGATACCATCTTGATTACCGACTCCATTGGTATACAACTTTTCTGTTATATAATTACCATCCGCATCATATACCAGTACTTTATATTTAATATTTTCATCCAGCGGAGAACGATCAGTAGTTGTTGTTGCTCGGTTTGAAGCTGACAACTGCAACTCATCAGACACCGGTACCTGAGGAGCAGTAGTTAATGTCACCTCAAAGGAACCACTACTAGAAAAAGGCACAGTACCCACTTGTTTACTTTGCGCCGCCTCTTGCCCAACCTTTCCTTTTTTGGAAACTGCATTATCATTACTTACAGTAGGATTAGCTACGCCAAGAAGATTTACTTTTACAACAGTTTCGCCATTCGCGACACTATCTTGAGTTTCTTTACAGGAATAAGCGGTCATACATACGAAAGCGATAATCGCTAGAAGAACCTTACTTCTTGATTTTTGATACATTTTTGAAATCATTACATTAAAATTGTTAAAAAAACGATATGCTATAAATTTTTCTTTTAGCGCAGTATTTCATGTCTTTTCCCAAAACATGACAATAGTTTGCTACACAACATAATGGCAACGAAGATATAGCTAACCAAAGCAATAATGAATTAATTGAGTCGCAATATTTTTTTTTGTAGACAGATCATTACATCAGCTAACAGCGTCCTTCTTGATTTGTAATAATGTTGACCCATTCGACCAAAATCAGTATGAATTTAAATGTCGATTTTAATTTAAAAAGTTTTTTTAGCAGCGTTTTCGGAAAAGAATTTTGGGACATAACTTTTCTTTCTATAGCAGTATCTCCAAAAAAAATAAAACATTTTATACTGATAAAGAAGATAATAACCTCAAGAGAGCATCTATTTTTACAGCAGTTTATTTTGTATTAATACTAAACTCAGCTGCTACATAAATAAATATATTCTATACATGTAGAAGTGCTAGAAATACATTAGACTACAATTGATGATTATATGGTTTATACAGAATAAACTTTCAAGTACCTTTACAACTATTACATTTAAGTTATCAAGAAAATTTAAATCAAATTCGTTTAAACCTATAAAAACAATTTTCCTAATATTTTTGTTAATAGGAATAAGCTAACTAAATAACCATCAAAAAACAATAAAACTAAAACATAAAAACTAATTGTTAAATATACATTAATTTGAAATTTTTATATAGGAATTAGATTACAAACACATTGGTTTTTCCTGAAACAAAAATGAAAACAATAGCATTATTGATTAACAATAAAATATAGTTATTAAAAAGCTTAAAAAGAAAATTAGATAAACAACTATTTTATAATAAAAAGCAAAAACTAATGTTATAACAAACAATAAGGTAATTGATTTTCTGGATTTAGAACATCTGTAAAAGTAATTTTTTGAAGATTTATTTTGCCAAAGTTGATATTAATTCCTATTATTACGTCTTGAAAAGAAAATTTGTTACCAACAATGCAGATTTAAATATATTAATTAACTAAAATTTATCATAATCATTTAAAATGCTAACTAACAAGGAGATGTGTCAATACTAATCATCCCCTTGGATTCAAATCCATGTTACAACATGTTAAATAAAAAAAATTACTTAATCGTACAAATAATTTAACAACTACACTGGCGACAGTATGGTATTATAAAATAAATAACATTATGAACAAGAACAACAAAAAAATGTACATTGCTCCAACTATTGAGGAGCTCGTAATTGAACTAGAGCAAGGGATTGCTGCCGGATCAGGAAATGCATCACCAGGTGCACCTGCCATTAACGAAGAAGAAGGTGCTGGTGGTAGCGGCTGGAACGTTGATGGCTTTTAATCACTTATCCTAACTAACAATTAAAACATTATGAAAACAATCAATAACAATTTAGCAAGTAAGTTTGCTCTTGCTGCATTCTTAGCACTGGGCACTTTAGCCGTCACGAGCTGCAACAAAGACAAAAGCCAGAGCGGCCAAGAAACCCCCGCTGACCAAAGCCAGCTCGTAGTTCGTGTCGCAGGCATCAGCGACGGAGAAGGCAATGCTATAAAATCGAGCAAAAGCAGCACATCCTCCAGTAAATCCAGCAATAATTCAATAGAACTAGTCCAATCTAACGGTTTCGATGCTGTTGTTGCAGTAGACAATAACGCACCTTCAGCAGACGCTTCGCCACTTTCTCAGGCAGGCCTAAGAGCATCCAGCGGATTAAAGGCAGCATCTACACCGCTAACATCAACGACGACCTATCGTTTATATTTATATAAAAATGAGGGCGGTGCATATACTTTCACAAAATCAATGCAATTCACACCTGGAACAGAAGCGCCAATCCAAATACCAAACGGATCGTATAAATGGGTAGCACTGTCTTACAATAACACGGACGCCATTCCAGAGGCTGATGCATCAAACAACCTTGTATTACCTGAGAATAAAGATGTGCTTTACGCAACTTCAGGCGCTACTGACATTGTTATTAATAGCAATACAGCTCCACTGAGCATCACTTTTAACCGTCTTTACGCTCGAATTGCCATTGAAATTAACACCCTAGGTATGTTTGCCCCAATAAACTCAGCGACTATAGCAGTTACAGGACAAAATGCAAAAGCAGCTACTTTCAATCTTACATCCGGCGCAATTACGCTAGCAGGATCTGGAGGCACACCAGCCCTAACAGAGGTGAATTTCACCGATCTTGATGGCAATGCCAGCAGAAAGGTAGCATATTACTATACTGCAGACCAAACAGCTCAGAGCTTAACTGTTTCTGTATCAAATTTAAAAATCCAACTAGACAACGGTACTGAACGTAATTTTGGCGCAACAGCACTTACGCAAAGCAAAGTAATCACGCCTGAGCGTGGTAAAAATCACCGTTTCTTAGTAGGTATTACAGAGTCCGCATTATCTTTTGGTTCCGGTACCGGCGCCGCACAATGGTCTAGATCAAATTTATATTACAAACCAAACGATGCGACACCATACCGTTTTTACCACACCAACCCCCAAACAAATGATCCTAACAGCTTCTTCTCGTTTGGAGCACATCGCCCACGCGTGTTAGCAAGCGCAAATGCAGCCGTAGATGCTTGTGCATTGGTTTACCCTGCAGGCTTATGGAAAATACCTACAGCCGCACAACTAGGTAACGTAACCTCTGTAGGCCTATTAGGCGGTTTATTAGGCGATCTTGGCTTAACAAACGTTGCCGGAATAGATGCATTAGTAGTTGTACAAGATTTATTAGCCGCCCGAGTAGCAAACTCAACAGCAACTGCTACGTATTCTGAATTTACTCCTACTACAGGCAATAACAGCGCATATGGCGCGGCGACTTCATCTGTAAACAGACTACGCTTCAACTATAATGGCTACATGAACACATTAGGGGCATTAAACAATTTAATTACCCTTGATTTAGGAAACACCTACGGTAGCTACAACGCATTCTGGACAAGCGAAAACTTAATCGGATCACCACTAATCAATCTTGGAGTAAAATATCACTTAGGACATACCACTGGAGGCAATTACAAAGCCTACAGAACAACAAGTGTTTTAAGCGCAGGTCTTCTTGGTGCAGTGAGTGTCATCAACTCTCCACTAATGAACATACGTTGTGTACGTGATGCAACTTGGGCGGCAAAAAGCGCTCAAGCAAGTTACAACCCGATGCCAGTTTACCCTAACTAATAAAGAAGCTAGCACATCAGCTTAACAACAATTAGTTTAGTTAAAACACAATTAAAACAATAAGAGCCGCCTCAACTGGAGCGGCTCTTGTTTTACCCGAACTACATTCTTATGAAGATATTCAAGAATAACTGCATCAGCAATTGCATACTCCTATCGTTGCTAGCCTGTTGCACACTAACCACAACCAGTAGTTGCAACAAAGACAATAGTCAAGCAGAACAGGAAACTCCTAATGACCAAAGTCAGATTACCGTTCGTGTCGCAAGCATCAACGAAGGGAACCTAAGGATTATTAACGGAACTAAATCCACCTCCCCAAAACCTACAATACTCCAGAAACACACCATTAATATAGTAGAGGGAGACGGTTTTGATGCTGTCATCGCCATAGACAACAACAGCCCAACAACAACACAAACAGGAATAAAAGCTGCAAATAACACCCGAGCAGCAGCATCACCCATGGAAACTGGCACACTATACCGTCTATTTTTATACAAAAAAAATAACGGCACCTACAATTATTCAAAATCAGTAGAACTTACCACAGGTACTGAAAGTCCAATCCAACTCAGCAATGGCACCTACAAATGGGTAGCAGTATCCTATAACTCAAAAACAGATCAAGTACAAGAACGTGGCCCTGACAATAACTTTAGCTTACCAGAAAATAAAGATGTGCTTTACGCCACTTCTAGCACAGATTTAGCTATTACAGGAGCCACCACCCCCATTGTAATCAATTTCAACCGTGTATTCGCCCGTATTGCTGTTGAGATCAACACACTTGGACTTTTCAGCCCAATGACAAGCACTCCAACCATCACTGTAACTGGAGATCAACTACTTAAATCAGGAACAATCGACCTAACAACAGGTGAATTAATAGGAAACCTAACCACCGGAACCGACCTGGCACTCACCAAAAACGATTTTACCGATATCAATCCAGTATCAGGTCAAGCCTATCAGAAAGTCGCTTATTTCTACACAGCTGGTCAGCCCGCGAAAAGCCTAACCATAACTTTATCAGACCTGATCACCAAACTCGATGACGGCACTACGAGAAATTTCTTTCTCAGCACACTAACACAGACCAAAACCATCACTCCAGAGCGCGGGAAAAACCACCGATTTTTAGTCGGCATTGCAGAATCCGCATTAACACTGGGCACAACTAAATGGGCACGGTCCAACCTCTTCTATAGAACTTCTGATGCATTGGGAGCAACAACACCATACCGCTTTTATGCCAACAATCCCTATCTACCCAATCAACAAGAAAGTTTCTTTTCATTCAAAGGCCACCTTCCTGGCAGATTAGCATCAGCAAACCCTGCCAACCAAAAAGATCCCTGCGCACTGGTGTATCCAGCTGGCCTCTGGAAAACACCGAGTGAAGCTCAAATAACCCCACTAACATCCAACCGCGGATTACTTGACGGCGCGCTTGGCAGCGTACTTGACCTGCTAGGCACCCTACCAGCAACACCAGGATCAAACTATGGTACGATTTATATTGAATACCCCATTACAGCAGGTTTTAACCCAGCCTACGGAGGCACAACTTCCCGAACAAATAGAGTACGATTCTATTACAACGGCGTGCAAAATAATGTCATCTTAGCAAATGGCCTAATCAATATGAACATTATAGAAGCAGGAGCCACCGCAGGAATATGGACCAGCGACCGCGTACTAGATGGCGGATTGTTAGATCAATTGAGTACTGGTGTCGGAGCATGGGGATATTTAGGCTCGACAAAATCAATGTCTCTTTTCCAACCTCAAAGAGGAATTGCAACTAAGAGTGCGGGCCTTTTAAATATTGACCTTTTAGGGTTAGGCCTAGTTGCTTCAGGGTTTATGAATGTCCGTTGCGTACGCGACGACTCCTGGACCACAGTCAGCACATTGCCAAACTACAACCCCTACCCCATATTATAAAATAAAAGCCGGTATTACCACCCCTTAAGTAAACAATCAGATCAAGCAAAAAAGTAAGAACACCCCCTTTCGGAGGCGTTCTTACTTTTTAACACACATTACAATACTTAAAACAATTAAATACTATAGAACAATTAAATACTATAGAACATAATACCCAGAAATACATTTATGCAATAAAAATCAATAAACAGTGTAAAATAGCCAGAAACAAACTGATTCATGTAAATGATAAAAAATAGTACCCCCTCTTCCTTAAAGAAGCAAATTCTTACAAAATTATTTTGGCACAAAATAATTAGACAGCACTGTTTTTCACCAACCAAAAAGCAAACACCATCATTGATAACATAATCAAATTAGACTTATTTTATAATAAATAAAATTGCTATCAATTGAGTAGTAATTATTTTGAAGTAAAATTATCATTTCACAATAAATAATACATACACATCTAAAAATAAGCGAAATACACAAACAAGAAGTTGTTGTGATTGAAAATATTGTTTGTTAATTTTTGCGTTATTGTAAATAAAAATAAAAAATATATTTAAAATGTTGTAAAACAATATTTAAAGATATACATTTGCATAACTAAACTAAAAGTTACAAATTTACAATAAGGGGATTTTAAAAATTTCCTATTGAAATACAAATCATTGAAATTGCATAAATAAATGAAAGTATTTAACTTATAAATGACAAAAAACTAATTTTACACAGCTAAATCATAGTTTATTTCTCTTATTCATTGAATACAGAAAAAGCTCTCTTACAGCTGTTGCAACTAGAAAACTGGAATAACACTTTAATAAAGAACAATCTGCTACCGTAAGGCATTAATTATGGTTAGCATGCTTTTATATACAAAATCATTTTTCTGAAATATATTATTGTCAGTACTAATGATAATTTAAATTAAAATTAATGAATAACGAACAAAAAAAAATGTATGTGGCTCCCAGCATTATGGAACATGTAATTGAATTAGAACAAGGTATCGCAGCTGCCTCAGTAGGAAATGCACAGCCCGGCGCTCCAGGCGTCAGTGATTATGAGGAAGGTCAAGGTGGCTCAGGCTGGGATACAAATAATTTTTAAGCTCAACATCAGCCACATTAAAAAGATCATGAAAAAAACGAACAACTTAGCAAGTAAGTTTGCCTTAGCAGCATTTTTTGCATTAGGTAGCTTAGCCATTACCAGCTGTAACAAAGACAACAATGAATCTGGACAAGAACTTCCAGCCGGCAGCAGTCAAATTATCGTTCGCATTGCAGGCATTAGCGATGGCGAAAACAATAATTCAAAAGGATCAAAATCAAGCACTTCAAATCACAAAACTTCTTCAGAAAAATCAATTGAATTGGTTTCAGGAAATGGTTTTGACGCCGTAGTTGCCGTTGATAACCAAGTTCCTTCAGCAAGCAAAACTCCATCTTTAAGAGCTGCCAACGGAACACCAGTCTCATCAAACATGGCCGCAGGTACCAAATACCGATTATTCTTATATAAGAAAGAAGGGGCAACATATACTTACGATAATTCTTACGAATTTACAGTAGGGCAAGAAACGCCAATTCAGGTAAAAAAAGGTGTTTCCTATAAATGGGTAGCTTTATCTTATAACAACAAAGAAGCAGTAGCAGACCGTGGAGCAGACGATCAACTTTTATTACCAGAGAATAAAGATGTTCTTTTTGCTTCTTCAGCAGCAGATTTAACAATCGGTGATAACACAAGTCCAATTAACATTACTTTCAATCGTTTATTTTCACGTATTGGCATCGAGTTGAACACAAAAGGTATGTTCGGACCAATGAACTCTGCGACAGTGACAGTGACTGGTCACAGCACAAAAACGGCGACAGTTGATTTAACAACAGGAGCTTTAGTTTTGGCACAAGCCGCTCATACTCCAGAAATATCATTTGCTTCATTTATCAATACAAGTGAAGGGGACGCGAGTCAAAAGATAGCTTATTATTATACTGCAGACGAGACTCCTCAGGCTATTAAAGTTGTTGTTAAAGATTTGAACATCAAGCTTGACAATGGTACAAATCGTGTATTTTCAACATCAACGTTAAGTCAAACGCAAGCTATTTCCCCTGAGCGCGGTAAAAACCATCGTCTATTATTAGGACTTACAGAGTCTGCATTGACACGCGATGGTGTACAATGGTCAAGATCGAACCTATATTATAAAGCGGGCGATGCGACACCATACCGTTTCAATCCAACAAACGATTTCAATGCAATAGCAGATCCAAGAGCATATTTTAGTTTTAAAGGACATCTTCCAATGACATTAGCGTCTAACGATCCTAAAAAGCAAAAAGATCCTTGCGCACTTGTTTATCCTGCTGGACTTTGGAAAACTCCAACCGCGACACAAGTTGGAGCCGTTACATCAAGAGCGGGACTTTTAGGAGACTTACTAGGCGGTGTATTGGATCTCGTATTGCCTTCGAAAACAAAAGGAACATCAGAAAACAACAAAGCTCTTGAATATGCAGGTGCAACTGGAGCTAATCCTGCGTATAATGATTCGCAAAACGTACTTCGGTTCAACTATAACGGTTCTCAAACAAAAATTTCTGTACTATCAGATTTAGTTTCCTTAAATTTAGGCAACACTCAAGGTAAACATGCCGCTTTCTGGTCAAGTAGTGAATTGATCGATTTATCTCTTCTAGGAACAGGCGTTGGCGCTCAAAGTTTCATTGGTTACAAAGCATCTGGTTTACTAGGTTCTGCAACTATAGCTTCTACTGGAGCAGGTTTATTAAACATCAATCTTTTAGGATTAGATGTCATCAGTTCCGAACTGATGAATGTACGTTGCGTACGTGATGAAAGCTGGAATATTGCAAGTGTACTTCCAGGCTATAATCCTGAGCCGGCATTATAAGAATATATAAAAGCAGACTAAGCTTTAAGAATTCCATAGACAATAAGAGCCGCTTCAATTTGAAACGGCTCTTATTGTTTAAATGAACTTTAATTTGTTACTAAAAACCATAACTATTATTCACGCTTCTCATTTTTCCATTATTTAATCTAAAAACCTAGATTATATTTCATAGCACTAAGAGTAATAAATTTAACAAAGAAAATTTTAGCGATTTTAATATTTAACCACATTATAGGCAGAAGTAATTCTACCTTTAATTTGAATTCCTCTTTTAAACTCGTTTTTATCGGTATCATAGCAAGTTATATACCACTGCGAATCAACAGTTTTTACAAAGTGAAATACCCCTGATTTCTAAATTAATAATAATGGTTTCCATGTAAAAACCAGATGAAAAAGGATGTTTTAAGGTCATATCAACTCACCCTTTCATTCCAATCGTTGTACATAAGCTTTTCTATGATGTATCGTAAGAGCATTTCCCACCGGTTCAAAAAACCTGCCTCATTACCCCAAGACCAACCAGCTACTTCATTTTCAAATCTGTACCTGCAATATCTTCCCAGCGATAATAATGGAAAGTTTTATCATCACTCATCGCAACAAAAAGACCATGTTTAAATGTATCATTTAATTTAACCGATACAACTTCCGAGCCATCACTTTGTGTAGCCATGACCGGCACCGTTTTCAAGTGCTTATGTTCAAATGGATTTGTCTTAGTTCCTTCACGGCTAAAAATCTGAAAACGATTTGCCCCCTGATCCGAGACCAATATATATCCCGTACTATCGGTCAATTTATAAATAGAAATACCTTCATGATCTTCTTTAAAACCTTCAGTTGCAAATAAAGCCAGTTGCTCATTTCCTTTTGCAGGATCTGCATAATATTGCTTTACTCCCACCTGTTCATCCGAATAGTAGATATATCCAAGTTCATTGTCTACCGCTATTGCTTCGATCTCCTTTTTTCCGCTAAAAGAACCAAATTTGCGCACAAAAGTTGCCTTTATAGCACCCAAGCCATTATCCTCTAATAAATATTGCCACAGATAGCCATCTTTAGGACCATTTTTCCGCCCCACAATAGCATAAATCTGTCCTTTGGGTGAAGTATAAAGCGCAATGCCCATGAGATCCCTAAAATCAGGTGCTGTTTCACCTGCAAACATATCCAATCCACCCTGATCAATAGGCTTCATATCAGGGAGCGAAAATATCCGCAATTTATGCGTCATACGTTCTGTTGTTACAGCAATATCAACAGGCTTCCCATTCAAGATCAACCCATAAGCTACATCCACATTATTCGGGCGCTTCAAATTGGACACGACCTTATCCTTTACAATTTTACCTGCTAGGTCGTAGACAAAAAGCGCTCCGTCAGCATCTTTATCCGTTGCGATCACTAAACTCTTACTTGGATCAGATTTATTGATCCAGATCGCAGGATCATCGGAATCATAACGCACCGCATCGGTCACGAAAATGGGCTTAATGGTATCTGTAGCAACAGCATTAGTTTGTGGATTATTGCAAGCCACCTGAAATATCGCTGATACGATCAAAGAAATAGATAGTGTTGTTTTTAAAGTTATCATGTTGAGTAATTAAAATTTTGTTCCAAAAGCACCTGCATAAACTGCGGGTGCAGGTGAGTTATAGGTTAATCCATTTGACATGACCAGTCCGGTAATGAAATGTGGTTTAAAAGATAAAGTTCCCGATTTTAGGGCTGGAGAATTCCCTTGAAGGTGAAAGTCCCAAGCCGAATCAAACACATAGTTATTAACCGAAGTCTCCAAAGGATAAGTTACAAATTTCGGATTGTTCTCTCCTGCTAGTTTACCTCTAACATCATTTGATCCTGCTACAATATCATTCTTTCCAACCTGAAACTGATCTACAGTTAATTGATCTTGACCAAAGTACCAGTTATTGCTAAATATTGAACGATTATCTTCCGGTTTTTTAGGATCCCGCTTGACGCCAAATCGGGTATTGGCAAAAAGGTTATTGTAGATCTCCACTCTTACAGATGCCTCTATCCATATTGAACCACCTTTGGCAGTAGGTCTGCGCCATCCCGTATTAAGCATTGTATTATTATACACCATAATGTATGCTTGGGGAGTCTTGTCGCCCGAATTGGACAGCTTTAAAGCATTCGTATTCACACTGTAAACCAGATTGTAGGCGACATCGGCAATAGAACCAGATTTAAAGTTCATCGCTTCACCACCTGTCACACCATTTGAGAAAAAACGATTATTAGCAAAGATAATTTTCCCACCTTCAATATATGTACAGTCTTCATGAAAATGACTGATCGTACTATTCTGGACCACTAATTTCCCGTCAGCATTGGAAAACCAAAGCGCAGGTAGTGCCTCTCCCGATACTTTCTTATACAAACCCATCTTCACAGAAGTTGAAGCATCTGATGTAATCGCACCGCCATATTCCAGAACGGTATGATCTAAAACCAGCTCTTGACAACTCGGAGACGCTAAAATTCCACCCCAAAGTTTTCCAAATTCATTTGTTTTAGTTTTATACTGTTCTTCTACGGTAAACTTGATTGGATTATCATCTGTTCCGAGTGCATACAAATTGCCCAAGACCACAATTTCGGGTTTATTCTCTGTATCCATCAAAACTGTAACCCCCTCTTCGATGGTCAATGTTTTGCCTTCGGGGATAATAATATCTCCTTTTATATGTTGGACACTGCCTTTACTCCATACTCCGGATACTTCGCCGATCGCACTGCCATCAGCCTCGCTCGTATCGACGTCAATATTCGCTTTTTCACATGCCGTTAGCATTAGAAAAAAACACGCTAGACACGATAAAATCATGTTATTTTTCATTGTAACAAATTGTTTAATTGTCATAATTGATTTGTTTTCTAACCACGATTAGGTCAAGATTGTTAAATAAAATATTGATGCTGTCCGATTACTTATTAAATGAGTAACGCAAACCAAGAATATAATTTTGACCGTAAAGATCTTTTCTGATAAGCGTATTACCACCTTCCGTTAGCTTCTCCGCAATCTTTTCATTTTCAGGATTCACTCCCTTTACATACAGTTCCATCGGAGTATTCAAAATATTGTTGGCTTTGGCAAAAATAGCCCAACCCGCCTTAAATTTCTTTTCAATAGAAGCATCCAGCTGCACAAATCCTTTTTGCCATAGATCATCATTCAAAAACTGCGATACAGTATTGATGCGATCACCAGTGTAAGAACCCGCCAATTGTCCCTCCCAGCCTTTATTCGCATCCTTATACAGTAAAGATAGATTGGCTATGTGTGCCGCCTGCCCGTATAATGGACGCGTTTGGTCAACAATAATAGGTTCTGGATCTTGTGTCGTTTCGTTTATTCTACGTGACATTTTCGCAGTAGTAATACGCGAGTGTGTATAGGTATAATTCGCTTTTATCCCGAACTTTTGGATGTACTTGATGTAATCCACTTCGATTCCAAAATTATTTGCATTACCAAAGTTACCCGGTGTGTAATACACATCCTGCTTGCGGACTTCATCTGGCTGAAACGTATACTCGATCGGGTTTTTAATCTTTTTGTAGAACATGCCAACAAAAAATTGTGACGAAGCCTCCGGAAACAATTCATAACGTAAATCAAAATTATCCGCAAGCGCATGTTTTAGATCTGGATTTCCTGTTTCTAAGAACTCTTCATTCACGACAGAGGAAGGAACGATTTCATAAAAACCGGGACGATTCAATGCGCGATAATAAGCGGCATGAAGTTGCTGTTTCTCATTCAAATGATACTTGACGGTCAAACTTGGCAACCATTCCGTATAGACTTGAGATCCTTCTGGTCTCTTTTCCCCTGCAGGAAACAGTAATTTATAATCTTGATTGGTATGTTCCATACGGATCCCTCCAATCATTTGGAGTTTGTCACTTTCATAATTGAACATCCCGTACACTGCTGTAGTTTTCTCATTGGCATCATAAGTCAACGGATTAGCAACGGCACCTGTCGGATTGGTCACGGTCAAATTCAGGTCCGTATAATTTTGAAAATCTACACCATATCTATACTTTGCCTCTTCCGCAGATGCAGGAGAAAGGTTATAATTGTTATAGAAACTACTTCGTTGTTTATCACGATATAGCCCACCTGTAGATAACTCCAATTTGCGATCTGCCATAGGCACTTTATAAGCCACATCCCAGTAACCCGCATAATCATTGTCGGTATTCCTTTCCCAACGGTAGGTAACAGGCGATTTATTAACAAGAGAAGTGCGCTTACGCTCAAAATTCTCTTGAATACCGTCTAAACTTATCGTGGTATTTTGAGGCAATTGATTACTAGCAGAGGACAGCGCACCCGACCACCTTACATTCAGTCTATTGTCCATAAAACGATGATCACCCTGCAAAGTTCCGTTATAGATCTGTTGCTGTGTCTTTCGACTTCGCGTTACATAGGTCAATTCTGCCTTTCCAATATTAGGATCATATTGACCATTATAGATGGTATTGACCGCATCACGAAGTTGCGTATTATTCAGATTCACATACATTTGATAGAAGCTCAAACGATGGTTTGGATTAAAACGATAGTCGATTTTATTATGTAGACCTAAGCGTTGCTGCTGTTCATCATACTGACGATCTTGTTGCTCAGTAATAACTGCATTCGGATTTACGCCGACCACAGCAGATTTATAAAAAATAGAGCGGCTTCCGCGGTGCAGATTTTGATAACTTGCCCCCAAGATTATACCCAGCTTATCATCCAGATAGCGGTTCCCGAAAGTTAAATTACCAACGACATCTGGCGAAGGTTTTTTATAGGTATAGTCTAATACCCCTTTATTAAAATCTGCTGCTGTCGCATTGTAATTTTTACCATGAAGTTCATAAGGTGATTTGGATGAAGTTCCACCGGCCGCGAAACTTCCGAAGTCCTGATTAAAATAACGTTGACTATATCCCGTCGCCAAATTAGCCTGTAGTAATAATTTGCTTGGCGCAGCTTTCATAACCATATTCACAACACCGCCAACAGCATCTGCCTCCATATTTGGTGTAAGTGATTTGTATACTTCCAGACGTTCTAACATATCTGAAGGAAACAAATCCAATGGTACGTAGCGATACTTATTATCTGGACTTGGTACTTTTACACCATTGACCAAGGTTGTGTTATAACGCTTATCCATACCTCTTAAAATGGCATACTGCCCTTCTCCATTAGAATTCCGTTCTATAGAAACCCCCGATACGCGTTGCACAACGTTTGCGACCGTGATATCTGGAGAAATCTCAATAGCTCTAGCCGAAACAACATTCATGATCTGCGATGCGTTCTTTTCCAGCCGTCTCGCACTGGGATCATCATCACCGCCGTTTCGTTGTCCTTTGATCGTTACCTCCAT
Source organism: Sphingobacterium sp. JUb56 (assembly GCF_014191365.1). Lineage (NCBI taxonomy): Bacteria > Pseudomonadati > Bacteroidota > Sphingobacteriia > Sphingobacteriales > Sphingobacteriaceae > Sphingobacterium > Sphingobacterium sp. JUb56. Next base: position 1,076,746 of record NZ_JACHWL010000002.1, read on the forward strand.
CAATTTTTGATCTGTAGAAGTAAGTTGAAAAATAAAATGGGGAGTATCTTCTTTTTTAATTTCGATTTCCTGGGTAAATTCGGCATAGGCCATATGTCTAATATGTACTTTGACCTTTCCTGCGGACAATCCCTTTAATTCAAATGAACCATCCAATTGTGTTTTGGTAGATAGTCCGCTTTGTTCCAAAAAAACAGTGGCTCCAGTTATGGCTTCACCGGTTTGACCATCCAATACTTTACCTTTGATCTTGGTTGCATATGCTGCACTGACCGAAATGCTGGAGGCAAGTAATACCATTAAAAAATTTTTCATTTTGCTTAGATTATATATGAATCTTTGATCGTTGAGCAAATATGACATCCAATTTCAGTTTCACAAAATAGCAAGCGTTACAACAAGGAAACAAGTAGATTTACGGACTATACAACAAGGAAACAAAACCAATCAACAAGCTATTAATCAAACGTTTAATAGGAAAATAAACGCCATTACCATTCCGTTATCGTTATGTTAAGAAATTATGAAATACTGAGTAGGTAACCTGTAAGATCTTCACCTTGTTCCAATTTTAACTTTTTTCTCAGGCGATGTCTAGTCACACGAAGGCTATCTTGTGATATCCCCAAAAGCACAGCAATATCCGTGTTGTTCAAATTTATTTTAAGCAATGCGATCAAGCGCATATCGGCAGCAGTTAAATCTGAAAACCGTTGTATTAGTTTTTCAAAAAAACTATGATGTACTCTTTCAAAAGTCACCATAAATTCTTTCCAATGAATACCCTGTGTAATATTTTCATTGATCTGCAAAACCAGATCGTGCATTTGCTTTTTTTGATCCCGTCGTTCATCCTTAACCATTACTTTTAACTCATCTCGGAGCTGTTCCAAAAATTGGTTATTACGGATTAAATTCAAAGTATGCGACGTCAACTCCTTCTCTTTGAGCGTCAGCTCCTGCTTAAGCTGTTTATCTTCGAGCAACTGATTTTTAAGTGCAATTTCTGCTAATTCCCTTTCCGCTTCTTGCTTTCGCGACTCGGTCATCTGATTATTGATTTTTATTTTTTGACGACTATACAGCACATACGATAAAATAATTAACAAGATCAAAAAAACAATAGTTCCCAGCAACAAAATGGAGTTGATCTTTTTAGTGACCTGCAATTGTTCAATTTCTTCTGTTTTTTGATTCATATCATAAAGTGCCTGAAAAAAAGCAGTATGCCTAGCCCCATCTACACTATATAACTCCAGCACAAGCTTCCGACTTCGCTCTGCATAAACATAAGCACTATCCATTTGTCCGCTTAATGCATATGTTTTGCTTAGATCTTTAGTCGTTGCCGACATCTGATACACATCTCCCAATTTCTCTGCCATATCAAAAGCCCACTTTGTAAATTGTATACTTTCCGAAAACTTGCCGGTCTTCCTGAAAATATCACCCATATTATTCACCACTACAATCTTTCCGTAGTTGTCTTGCGTTTCATCATATAAGTCACGTGCTTTTTCAAAATGATCAAATGCCCGATCATACTGTTCCAAATCTTCATAAATACTACCCAGATTCTCATGAATCTTAGCTTCGCCATTTTTATTTCCTTCTTCGTTATAAATCGCTAAGGCCCGCATTTGGTATACGAATGCCGAATCATAATCAGCGACCTTTTCAAATAGATGACCAATATTACCCAATACACTAGCTTCACCATTTTTATCTTTCTCGGCTCTGAAAGAATGGAGCGCTTTATTAAAGTAATTTTTAGCTAGATCATGCTGTTTATTAAAAATATTGAGTTCACCTATATCACTCCAATTAGATGCGAGTAATTGTTTCGCATTTAATTGGGTGTAGATACGGTCCGCTTGGAAATAATAATCTTGCGCCTGTCCATAATGCCCTTGATTAACACATAACCACCCTATTGCCTGTAAACAATTGGCTTGTAATAACAAGTCTTTATCACCAACCGCCTCAGCATACCGCTTTTTGACTAGCGTAATCGCAGAATCAGGATAGTTTTGACTTAACACCCGAATATCTTTAAACGATTCTACCTGTGCATGTACGGTGTCAACGATAAATGCCTGTGCTATAAATAGTATTAAAAATATAATTTTATCAGAAATCCTCATATTCAAGTAACTAATTGATGTTGATGTGCAAATGTACACGAAGCATGTTAACAGAATATTAAATCACATTACATGCACGGCCACTTAACATCATAGAACAAAAAAGATCGATTATCACATCGTGTAAAATGTGTTAAAGCATATTACAAGACACCAGGGAACTATCTCTAAACAGAACATATATGCCTTTAAATAATACAACACCACATCCCTATAGAAGAACTGGTTTATAGGCAGTATACTCTTATAAATTACCAGGATAACAAATAATATACATTAGAAGAGAATAATTTCAAGTAAACTATCTATATATTTCTCTATAAAAATATTTTCAAATAGAAATGAGGAAAATTTCCATTAAATTTAGCTACATGATAATATTGCATTTAATTTATGGGATTGTGATCGTGATAAACCTGATCCAGTTTTACCGAGTGATTAGAAAGAAGATTTCTAATAAGAACACCAGCAATAAAAGAATATTAATCAGCAAACTAGATACATTAAAAGAATTTTAAAATTAACATGAAAAACTTTATCTTCTATTTAGTAATCCTATTAGTAGGATTTTGTACCATATCATGTAAAAAAAATAGGATAGATGGTGATTGGGACGATAATATTAAACTCTCTCAAAAAATAGTAAATTTTGATTCTGAAGCAAGCTCCATCATCATTACCACTAAATCCACAAATTGGTGGCTAAATGACATCTCCATCAACGGTAAGAGTATGGACATCACGAATATCGAAGTAGGAGCAAAAAATTTTGTTGTAAATAATCTAGATTTCCAAATAGAAAGAAAAGAGGGTAATAAAATCACTATTAGTCTCACAAGAAATAATTCAAATAGTGAAAGGATTTTACAGATTGGATTGCAAAATGGAAATTACTTTGATGGCATAAAGATTGTTCAATCTAAATAGCGATCTCTTCAAAGTAAATTCTATTGTATTCTTCCACTTTCGTTCTCAAGTGCTGATTTTCGCGTACGTTGCGCTTTCGTTGTTCCACTACTAAAACGGTAGCTAAAACTTAACCGTACCTGCCTCGACTCGTAATACCCATAACTGTTAGACACAAAGCCAGGAAAATTTTGCGTGTACTTACTCTGGTTGCCTTTATAGATATCATTAATAGCAAATCGAATTGTTGCTTTATCGTTTAAAAGGATTTTTTGAAAAGCAACGTCCACCTGACTGATCTCCCTGCTTATCGTATTTGCTCCACTCAGGCGATTTGAATTATAAACCGCCGTTACTTCTGCTCTCATTTTAAGAGGTAAACGAAAGGACTGCACCAAACTGACACGTCCTGCCGCTTGTTGTAAGTTCAGATTTCTATACTGATCAAAAGAAACATCATTTTGAATAAAATATAGAAGACCATTAAAAGTAAGATCCCACCAGAATTTAGGTGTAAAATTCTGTGTCAGGGATAAAGACCAGTGCTTTTGTATTCCTACATTTCTACTGATCATAACTATTTTATCATTGTCCAGCGTATCGGTCACCTTCGCGTTAAGCTGGTCAGTATAAGCAAAATTAAACGAAACTACAGTTGCGCTTCTTAATGAATACAGAACAGTTAAGCGGTGGGTTAAAGAGGGACTTAAAAAGGGGTTTCCTTGCCAAAAAGATAATTCGTCAAGCATATAAATAAAGGGATTCAGATCCTGATAGGCTGGTCTCTCAATACGCTTGGCATAAGATAAAGAAACAGTTTGGTTTTCCCCTAACGGTCTCGTAGCAGAAAAAAAAGGGAATAAATTGGTGAAATTTCTTTTTATATCATCATCCAGTTCTGCCCCATTCTCGTTATAAAAAAGCGTTCCTTTAGAGTTCGAATTCTCTATACGTACTCCCCCCTGTAGTGACCATTTTCCTAACGTTCTTTTATAATCGAGATAGGCACTTGTCGTGTGCTCATCAAAATGAAAATCATTGGTACGTCGGTTATCGAGGCTATCTGGTCCTTTATCAACATGGAAAAACCTAGCATTATTCTTGGAACCCACATTTGAATACTTAAATCCCGTTTCCAATTTCCCCTGCCATAAGTTCATCCCATAATCTATCTTTATTCCTTTTAAATCAATATCTATCCCATTGAGCGTACGGTACAGATTTTCCTGAAGGATATTTTGCTGATGATCACGGTAAATATTGGATTGTAGGTTTTTATTCCATTTATCAAAAAAACCATAGTCAGCATCAAGATTTAAACTTCGTCCTAACGTATCTTCATATTTGTAGTTGAAATTAAAATTGTATCTGGCAGTGCGCTGTCCATAATAATCGTTAATCGCATCCAGCGACTCTTCCATTAATAAGGATGGCAACGTGCTAATCTCCGTTCTGGTATCAGTGATACCTCCACCAAAAATAAAATTACCATTAGCCAGAAAACCGATTGTATTTTTATCATTCAGATAATAATCGATTCCAACCTGACTGGACATCTTCTGACGTTTGTCAACATCCTTGGTATGGCTATTGTAAGCTTTACCATTTTGTTGCCTGTTTGTACCATACAGGTAATGATAATTACCCAATGTATGACTATAGTTCGCGAATATATTTAATTTATCCACCCGATAATTAAGCGTCGCGTTCTGAAGTTGTTTTGCACTGATACCATAGGCAACAGCAGTGCTGACATTACCATTTAAACCTCTTACCTGATTTTTCTTTGTATTGATATTGATGATTCCCGCAGCCCCAGTTGCCTCATATTTTGCCGTTGGACTATTGATAATTTCAATAGATTTGAGGTTGTTGGAAGATAGAGATTTTAAAAGATCTGTCAGCTCTTTTCCTGAAAGAAACGTCTGTCGACCATCCAATAAAATCTGTACACCACTTTTTCCATTGAGTGTAATATCGCTTTCATTTTCCACAAATACCCCGGGAGCTCTTTTCAGTGCTTCCAAAACAGAAACATCCTGTCCACCCAGTGTATTTTCGACATTATAAATAAATGTTCCACCATCAACCTGAACCGTTTTTTTCCTACCTTCAACAGTGGCTTCTTCCAAGATATTCTCCAGTGGCAGAAGTTTTAAAGTTCCCAGATTAACATCAATTAATTCAAAAATTGCAGATTGATAATCTTTGTCGCCAACATGGCTCACTTTAACAAAATATTTACCCTTTACTCCAAATCTTAAATTAAATTGTCCGAGACTATCAGTCGAGGTACTTAAAATGAGCTTATCGTTCCGATCATGTAAGCTTACCGTCGCTAAAGTTATAGGTGACATATTACGATCGACCACTTTTCCAGTAATGTATTTATCATTAACCTGTGAGTAGAGCGTTATACCAGTTAAAATAAGTATTCCTATTAATACAATTCTTAAAACTTGAGGTGATACCATTGGTTTATTCAGTGATTATAACATACAGCAAGAGTAACAATTTAAATCAAAATACGCAATAAAATGCATATAATTTCAAAAAAAGTTGTATTTCAATAATAAACACATCTACTTATACCATAATAATGCAAGAAAATGCAAAACACATTTCTTTCATTTAAGAATGAAAAATCCTAGTTGGATTTTTATGAGTCCATTAAATTTAAAATAAATAAGAGCAATAAACGATCGTTTATTGCCCCTTGATAACTTCATTTTTCAGAATTATCCATAGTCAACTCACACGAAAGAGAATAGATTAGAAAATGAAACTGCTACATTCCTCTTATTTCACTTCTATTAACTTCAGCGCCATAATCAATTCTCGATTTAGAAAGACAATCTGGGAAATTTGTCCTTATATAACTCATCATCTCTTCTCTTACATAGCAGCGAAGATCAAAAGCCTGTCCCGAGTTTCGGCAACTCATTAAGCAACGAATCTCCATCGTTCGCTCTTTCAGATCAGTGACCTGCAGGACATTGACCTTACCATCCCACAAAGGATGATGCATAAGCAATGAGCCTAATTTTTCTCGTAATTGTTGGACAGGAATCGCGAAATCAACATAAATAAAAACAGTTCCTAAAATCTCTGCCGTAGTTCTCGTCCAATTCTGAAAAGGTTTTTCGATGAAATAGGTAATCGGCAGCACCAGACGGCGTTTATCCCAGATATTAACCACGACATAAGTCAGATTGATTTCTTCGACCTTACCCCACTCGCCCTCAACGACCAGCACATCATCCATCCGAATGGGCTGTGTAAAAGCAATCTGAAAACCTGCTAATAAATTTCCAAGAGATTTCTGAGCGGCAAAACCAATGATTATACCACCAACTCCGACACCCGTCAGCAGTCCAGCACCTATCTTCTGCATACTTTCAAAGCTTAGCAAAATAATGGCAAAAGACACAACGATGATAATAGTAATGAAGACCTTTCGAATAAAAACAATCTGTGTCCTAATTTTTCTTTCACGCAGGTTATTCTCTTTATTGATATCAAAACGATGATATAAATAATCTTCAAAAACTTTTATGGCCTGAATCAGAACAACAGCAAAAAAGCTGATCAGTAAGATTTCATTTATTTTAGCAACAATATGCAATGTGGCGGTATTGAAACGCGTAAAAGGTAACAAACTGTTAAAAACAACCAAGGGAATAAAAAGACTCAAAATCTTATTAAATCGCCGTATAAAAGACCGAAAGAGGGAATAAGATGACTGTGCAATCGCCTGATAACGCAAAATCGGGATAAATAAAATTTTAATGAGGATCCCGAGTGCAAAGGAAAACAGTATAAATGCAGTATTCCATATCCAAGCCGGAAATTTTTGTGAAAGTTGAATTAATTCTTCGTTCATCATTATTTTTCTTTTTTTATGCTACCATTATTATGTACTATAAGTATAACGGTATGCTTGGCCTAACGTTTGTTTTATTTTAAAAAAGGAACAAAACCAACTGATTTAGAGACCGCAACGAATATATTCAATTCACCGAAAAGCATTAACCGACAATAATAAATAAGCCGATTACTTGAATCGGCTTATCTACTATTGAAGAAAATACAGTTCTCACTTATTATTGACATCGTGTAATAAGATTTATCACCTTACTACAAGACCATACGTCTTGTTGCCATATACATAAGAAATAATAAGTATAGCAAGTATAACAAGTGGCAACAGCATAAATCCAATATTTTTATCGACCATTGCATGGCTAATAAAAGCAAAAATTAGGTTAAATGTTAATCCGGCATAGGCCCACTCTTTCAATTTACTTGGAGTTTTAGGATAAGAAATGGCTATTACTCCGAGCACTTTGCAGATAATAAGTGCATAAGCGAAGTAGTCTGGATATCCTAACGGTTTAGTTCCAGCATTAACATACTGTGGCGCAAATAAAAGCGTACCAAGAGGCATGATACCCTCCCAGATAATAAGGATCGCTGTAGCTATCCAAAAGATTAATTTATTCTTTTTCATGTTTTTGAAGATTTATGAATTATTTATATTGCAAAATTGTTTATATTGATATGACAAAGATGCAAGGGTTTGCTTAAATTAACAGATTACAAAAACGACATTATAAGGGGTGAATTGCGACAGCGGAAACAACGAATTTACAAAACCAAAAAATTCTTTTCTACCATTGGCTTCATTTTAAATGACAGGTATAATGATTAAATTAAATCACATGAATAAAACAACCCTTTTCACTTCAATTTTAAGCACGACGATCCTTTTCATATCCAGTTTAACTTCCTGCGATGGAATTATAGAGCGGAACAACGAACCCTTAGATGCGGCATATGCTAATTTTGAAGAAATTAACGAAAAGTATCATTCCGATATTTTCGAAGTGAAACTGTTCTGTGAAACTGAAGTCACTCGTTCCAGTTCACCTAATCCCATTCGCATCTTTCCATCTGTGAATGACCAACTGATCGTATCCTGCGATGCAGAAAAAAATGATGAGACCCAAGGTGATATGCTTTATTATAAAATAAATAGTAAAGGAATTACAGAAGATACATTACACTTGTCCCAAAATAAATATTGGCCAGAATTTATTGATGATTTCATCATTTTCACCAATGACGAAAAAGCCTATTACACCACTTGGCCACAAGATGGCGATACCACCACACATGCTTTTAAAGTTTTAAATGAAGATTTGAGTTGGACTGGAGAAAAAATAAATCAAAAAATTGCAAGCGCGAAAAAAGATGGCAAATATTGGTTTTTAAAAAATGTAACTAGAAATGATCATTACTACATGCAGTTTTTCTTTTACCAGGATGAACAATGGCAGATGCTATGGCAAGAAATACCAGCATATAGAAGCATTGATAGCAGTGAAGATGCCGGTCGTTACCGTGACGATGTTTTTTGGACTGGCGAACAAGATCCTTATTTACCCGAAAACGTTACTTTTTTACATTTTCACCCTGAGGAAAAATTAAAATACAGCCACAATATTGGTGGTGGAAGTCCGGGATATAGTGTTAAAAACTGGCGCGGGAAAGCTTTCTTTAAAACAAAGATCGGAGATCGTGATTTTAATTTTTTTGAGCCCCATATCGCTGTAGAGAAAGAAAGATTTGACGATTACAAAAATCGATTCTATACGGTGTTAGAAGCAAATTATTCAGCACTCCATTTTAGACCAACATTTTATATTTCACCCCATGGGTTCGCATTCTATTCTTCCAATAGTCAGAGCATGTATTTAATACGAAAGAAATAAACAATACAAATTGTTGAAATTAAATGAAGATGAGCACATAATTGGAAAGTTTAAACATGATCTGGTCTCCTATCGACAAAAGTGATACCTATCAGTAAGACTATATTGATTATAAGGGAAGTAAATTAATACCTAAAGCGCCAACAGTTATCCAAAGTCATCCAGTTGTTTTTCCATGTGACTAAACTGGTCTTACTGTAGTTTTATTAACTGTAAAAAATGAAAATAACCTATTAAAAACCCAACTTATTGACCAAATCTTTACAAAAGTCAGTAAGCTGAGCTATCTAGAAAAGGTACTTTTGTATATGTGTAAAAATATACGATTAACTTTACTAGTGCTCCTATTAATACTTTTAGTACCTACTGCGAAGGTTTTTTCCCAAATTGGAGCAGGAATAAAATTAGGTGGAAATTTATCTCATGCAGATGGACTATCATTTCGTTCAGCAAATCGGATAGGTTTTCAAGTCGGAGGTATACTAAGTTATCATTTTAGACCTAACATGGCTATCCAAGTAGAGCCCACCTATAATGTAACACGTGTCAGAACAAATGCTGAAACTGTGGATCAGGTTAATGGTATTTCAAAAGGAAACAAGGCCCTCCAGTTCTTTGATTTCCCTGTATTATTTAAGTTAGACCTAACATCAAATTTTGCATTATTAGGTGGCCTCGAATTCAATAAACTGTTGAATGAAGATAAATATCTACTGAATAATGGAGAAGAGGCATTTAATAGAGGCTCCCGAATGGGTTACACTTTTGGATTAGAATTGGGAAAATTGTATTTCCGATATCGAAATGTAGAAAGAAAAACCGGTGTATACCACAACTGGAATACGAGTATTTCGCAATATCAAATAGGCGTTAAATGGAACCTTTTCTAGAAGCCTTATAAAAAGAGGTGTCTAAATTCTCGGTTAAAGTTCATCTAAATGTGATTGTTTTCAATCGGATGTAAAATAAATTTGTTTATTTTTCCATTCAGGATAAGGATACTTAACAGATTTAAATATTAAACTTAATAAACCAATTCAAACTTTTATAATAATGCTATCTAAATTATTTCTTCTTCAGAGTTGCATGATCTTCCTGTTCATATTTAGTGGTCCTTTAAAAGCACAGACACAGCAGACATTTACAGGTTGGAGTGCCGCATTTTTCACTTACAAAATAGATCCCCGGTTCAGCATACATTTTGATGGACAAGCTCGAAGTACAGATCAACTCAAAGACATACAATCCTTTATTATCCGACCGGGATTGAATTATCATATCAAGAACAATATGATTGCCACTTTAGGGTATGCCTACATCGGAAACCAAAGAAATATTAGCGCTACCCATGGCTGGGTACCAGAACACCGCATATGGGAGCAATTTATTATAAACCAAAAATTTACCGTTCTAAATCGTCCTTCCACACTGCAGCACCGTTTTAGATTAGAACAGCGCTTTATGGGCCAACCTACTGTTGAGCAAAACGAGCTGGTTACGGACCGTTACGATTTTGCCCAAAGACTGCGCTATTTCACCCGTGCCATTGTCCCTGTTTCCGAAACCACTAGTTTTACTGATGGTGCTTTCATTGCACTGCAAAATGAAATTTTTGCACATATTCAAAATTCCACCAATGGTAAGTTATTTGACCAAAACAGAGCTTACCTAGCATTAGGATGGCGAGTAAATCCAAAATTTGATATAGAAGCAGGTTACATGAATCAATATAGCCTAGGAAGAAATAATAAGACTGTAAATAATATCATACAGGTCGCAGCTTACCTCAGATTATAAACGATAGCGCTCTTTGATTTAAAAAGGCAGCATATGATGCTCCATTTATATCATTCACGGATTATCCGCGTTAATTAACGCGTTTTTTTGCAAAAGGATTAAACGATAAACCAGCATTAAAATAAAAAGATGGATCCGTAGATGCTTCATAAATAAAATCGTTCTGAGATTTGTTTTTCTCTGATATTCGAGATCTTAACGAATTTCTCATCCCGGTTTTGACCATAGCTATAAAAGAACGTCCCAGATTGTGTTCATAAAGCAGCCCTGAATTCAAATTCATCTGATTGAAGATCTGGACGCTCGATAATCCAGCAAAATCATAGATATAGAAGGGGTTATTATCAAGCTCCGATCCAAAAGATGCACGTCCATTACCCAAAATAGTTTTACGAAGATAAACGGCTTTCGGCAACACGACATCGACCACCCAGCCCTGTTGATACTGTCTATTATATGTAAAAGTAGGCATCACAGGTACAAGGGCACTTGGATCCAATAAACCGACCACACCTAAAGTCATCTGCACCTCACGGGTAGCTTTTAGAACCAAGTTTCCCATCAGCATACCACGAACACGTTCAAAGCCTTTCTCACTTCCATCAGTCATCAAACTCGCACTATAAATAGCCATTTTTCCAAATAATCTTGAGTAGTAAGTAAAATTTAATGATTCATGGTGATAGTGATAATCTTGCTTCTCCTGATGTATTTGCTGTGTACTCAAATCAGGTTGCAGCAGCTCTACAGAAAGATGCCGATAACCCACAAGCGTTCCTAAAGTCCAATTTTTTCTCTTCATCAAGTTGACATTCATACTGGCATTCGCTTGATGCATATTTTGAACCTCTCCCTTAGGAAGTGGATTCTTTAAATACTTTGAAGCATATTTAAACCCACCAACAATTTCGTACTCCAGATTCAATACGCGGATCGCCGGAAATTTATCCGCAATAATAGCACGGACTTTGTCTGGGATACTGTCTTTTGTCTGAGCTTTGGTAACAAAAGTGTAAATGCCTATTCCAAATATGAGCAAAATCTTTTTTAACATATAACAATGGATAAATGGTTGATAAAACGGTACAAGAATATCCTAAATGTGGATATGAAAAATACATTTTAGACGAAACACCCTTTATTTTATACAAAAGATCCTTTCTTAGAATAATATAGAACGCACACCATACTACTTCAATTACTTTGGTATAAAAAAAAGCACTCTTGGTATAAAAGAAATTAGAGTAGGCTCAAAAAAAATTACTTTTGTTCATATACAGTAACATTATTACTAAGAACAGATGCAAGATTTTAAAAATGGAATAATCATACGTTACTTGACCGAAAAAAAATATAGGGTCCTCCGCCACAGCGTATTTGTAGTGGGGCTCCTTTTGCTTTTTTTCAATTCAGACATGAAGACAGAGCTATCTGATCCATATAAAACCTATCTACATTTATCAGTATGGATCGTTTTTGTATGTATGTTCTACATCAATATGTATCTGCTGATACCACGTTTTTTTTTCAAGGGAAGGTATGAGATCTATATAATATTATTAATCTTATTGGTTATTGGAAGTTTACTGATCGTCATGTATGTTTCCAATTATATGCATGTTATAACGGCTGCAAATTTAAAAGTTGATAAGCGGCAAAACATGAATTTTTTCAACGGGATCTTAGTCAGTATTCCCATTATTTTGACAACCACAACACTGAAACTTTTTAATCGTTGGATCAAAGACAATAAGAGAATATCTGAACTCAAAAATCTGGCCCTAACAACTGAGTTAACTTCCCTAAGAAACCAGATACAGCCACACTTTTTGTTTAATATGTTGAATAATGTCAAAGCACTGATACGTAAAGATCCTGAAATGGCAACGGAAGTCATTATCAAACTATCGGATTTTTTAAGATACCAGCTTTACGAAAATGATAACGATAAAACACTTTTAACTGGAGAAATAAACTTTATAACCAATTTTCTAAAATTGGAAGAAATAAGAAGAGATCACTTAAAAACGACCATACAATGCGAACCTGAACTCGTTAAAAAAAATATTTTCTTACCTCCGCATATTTTTACGGCCTTTATCGAAAATGCTATAAAATACAGTTTAAGTGCGACAGAAGGAACGTCCTTTATTCATATTTCCTTTATGGCAAGTGATGGGCAGCTTCACTTTGAATGCCGCAATTCCAAAGATCCAAAACTAGCCCTCAATCCTAACAAAAAATATAGCGGGCTGGGCCTCACCAATACTAAACGTAGGTTAGAATTGTTATATCAAGACGATTATCAGTTAAATATTACTGTTCAAGAAACGGAATATAGCGTAAAATTAACGATCCCAATATGAAGTGTATTATAGTTGATGATGAACCTCTCGCTCGTGAAGAAATGAGCAATCTGGTACAAGAAATTTCAGCCCTTGAGATTGTAGGGGAATTTTCCAGCGCTATTGGGGCAATGGAATTTTTAAAAAATAATGCTGTTGATCTGCTATTTCTGGATATTGAAATGCCGACCATCAATGGTCTTGATTTTGCACAATCATTGCCTACAGATAAATTAGTGATTTTAACGACAGCATATAGTCATTATGCATTGCAGGGGTATGAACTTGACGCAATTGACTATCTCTTAAAACCGATCAAAAAGGAGCGACTAGCAAAAGCGATAACGAAAGCAATCGCTTACCAAAAACTGTTGACATTTCATGAACAGAAAAACACATTTGAAGCCAGCAATGACAATTCTATACTGATAAAATCAGATCGAAAATATTATAAAATCACCTTTGATGAAATCAAATTCATTGAAGCCCTAAAAGATTATGTCGTGATCTATACTCGCAACAACAAACTGATCACAGCCATGAACTTAAAAACAATCCATCAAAAACTGAACTCCGAACTCTTTATCCGGGTAAGTAAATCTTACCTGATCAATATGTCATTTATCGATTCTTTTGATAGTCATACCATTTACATAGACGACGCAGAGATACCGATAGGAGAAATCTATCGCAACGATTTTTTCCAAAAATATACAAGCGGTCTTTTATAAGAGTTCATCCGATTATGCAACATCAAAGCGTTCCAATAAATCAACTCGAATATTATGGCTGTCCAACAAATTGGTTAACCGGTCAATAGAACAGCCAGCTGTTTCTACTCGAAAAATCGAATCTTCATCGTCAAGATCTACTGTAGGAGAAAACACTTCAGGCATATTCAATTGCAATAATTGCATCAAAAAAATTTTGCTCTCTACTGTTTTTATTGAACTCTTAAAAATTAATACCTGCTTAACCATGTTCTTTGAATTAGTTTTAACCAAATTATTCTGACTCTATCAAACCGGAATAGAGCATTGTTAAACAAATCTACTCGATATGGACTTACCAGATTTGAATTTTATACCAAAAGGTTAGATTATTATACGAAAATAGTCATATCAGCAGAATAACCGCAATATACTCCAGTACCTGCTCCAGCTAGCTTTAAGAGTATTAGATTTAATACTGAGTATAAATATAATTTGACAAGCACCCCAATATCAGATATCAGCCTGAAATAAGATGGAAGCAGTTTTTGTTAGATACAATTAGTACCAGAAAAGCACTGCATAAATGACCACGCTTTCTTGTACTAATTGTATGCAGAAAATATTTAAATGTGATGATTTAGTTACCCCAGTTTTTATTGGCTTTATCACCCATAACAAATTCAAGTATCCCCCCTTTAAGAATATCCGCATGATCTAATTGTGGTGTATTCAAAGGTTGGCCATTCAATTTGGCCGACTGAATATATTTATTTTTTTCCGAAGCATTTTTTCCGATAATAACAAAAGACTTGCCATTGGGAAGTTGTATACTCACTTTTGAGAAGAATGGAGAACCTATGCTATAAGAAGTAAGTCCAGGAGTTACCGGATAGAATCCCATCTGTGAAAAAACAACAAACGCTGACATACCCCCTCCGTCCTCATCTCCAGGTATTCCCATCAAGTCGTTTCTAAACCATTCTCCTACCAATTTGTGAATCCGTTTTTGTGTCATCCAAGGCTGTCCCGCATAGTTGTATAGATATGGAATATGGAGCGAAGGTTCATTGGCCATAGAAAATTGTCCTACATTTCCGGTATGGTCAGGAAGTTGCGCATAAAAATCAAATTTAGATCTGCCCAAAGGTTGCTGGAACATATCGTCTAAATATTGAATAAACAATTCATTACCACCCATCAATTTAATAAGATCCGGAATATTATGCTGTACATCCCAGCGGTATATCCAGGCATTATTTTCGCCATAGTATTCACGCGCCCCCTGTCCTCCTGAAAACACATAATCAAAAGGCATAATAAATTTACCTTTATCGTCCTTTGGATGGAAAAATTTAGTTTGCTCATTGAATAGATTCCTATAGTTAAATGACTGTTTCATAAACAGTTCATAATCCGCTTTCATACCAAGCTCGTTGGCTAATTGAGCCAAACACCAAAGATCATAGGAAGTACCCAAAGTAACTGCCACAGGTTGTCTTTTTTCAAAACTGTTCACCTCAGGTATTGTCTCTTTCTCATTAGGATACAGTGCCGGTATATAGCCATTTTCCTTAAAAAAAGCATCCAATTTTCCGGCAGGTTTACCTGACCATGGTGCTAAAGTCTTTTCAGTTATAGCACCTTTCGCCGCCAGATAAGCTTTCTTAATATCGAAATTACGTATTCCTTTTCGGTAAGCATCTAGCAATGTGGCCACGCCATGGTTGGAATTCATGCGTCTGCTATCACCGGTTATTTCAGGGAAAGTCGGTAACCATGGTTCCTTCATCTGTTCAGACATCCGAACAAAGGAATTCAAAATCAAGGCTTCATTATCCGAATCGAGCAATACCCGAAGCGGATGATGCGCCCTGTACGAGTCCCATATCCAATCATCTGTAAAAAATGCTTTCCCTTGATCATCATGTATTTTTCCGTCAAATGCACTGTAGTAGCGATTATCCTCAGAAATATTAACAGGACGCTCATAAGTTCTATATAAAGAGGTATAAAACACCTTTTTATCCGATTCATTTTCACCTTCTACAGCAATTTTCCCTAAAGCCTCATTCCAGATCTTTCGTCCATTGGCTGCTAATTTTTCTTGGTTAAAATCCGTAATCTCACGTTTCAGATTAGCCTTTGCCTGTGCAACGTCGATAAAAGAAATACCGTACTTCATCCGTAAGGCTGATCCAGATTGGTCAAATTGCAATACGATACAGGCATTTTTACCTGCCACTTCAGTACTTTTTTCCAATTTCGAGCCTTTCAAACCACTAACCGCTACTGGTTTTGATTCAGGCACAGCATAGATATAGACACGGGTACCGTTACCGATATCCTGGGAACCGGAAAGCCCCTGACCATCCCACTGCAATTTTCCTTCATGTGAATTGAACTGCAGATACTTGTTTGATTTGGTAGGAAAAGTAAAGGTGTACATACCCGACTGATGTGATACCGCATAATCTACTTTGATATCCTCCTGATCCAGCTGTACCGAATAAGAATAGGGATTTATTTCTTCTTGATCATAACTGTACAGTTGCACAGGTTTCAGATCGGATGGTAATTTTATCATCGGACTCAAGTTAAAAGCCGATTTTCCACGGTGACTCGTAACAATAAGCGGAAGACCAAATAAGCGATCTGAAGTGAAGTCCGCTAGCTCAGGATAAACCCGCAACATACTATTTGGTAGATGAACGGTCGGGTAAGTCGGCACCAATAAATGACTGATGTTTCCCATATAAGGATTGACATAATCCACATACTCTTTGGGGCCCTGGGTCTGAGAAAAACCTTTTAGCATAAAAATCGAAAGAAAAGAACAGCAATATATTGTGCGTAATAATGTATTCGATTTATGTTTAATAATCTTTTTTAACATGGTAAACAATTAAGGAATCAACGGTTTAAGGAAAAATAACATTTAAGATCTTAAAGATAATTTATTTTAACAATATAGGGTCTATTTATAGCAGTATTATTTTGAAACTGTGATCAGTCCCGTTTGTTTTACTTTTTTAAACTGCCGTCCTTATATATTCCAGCTTATCCATAGCTATTCATCGTAACCAATTATTAAATTCGCTAACTTTCAGAGTATGGTACGGTCAATCAATCTTCATCTTGTCCAGAAACATACCTACCATAGAATCGCTGTAACTTCCTCAATAAAAACGCAAATGAGTTTAACATTTTCATGATTGTTAAAAGAACCACTAGCGTATAACATCATAATATATTCATTTCTATCGGGGAGCAAGAGTACATATTTAAATTCCTAACTTTAGTATAAAATCTATAAGCATACCATGTCGGAGTTATTCAGAAAACATTTAGAAAAATTCGTCACGATTGATGATGAGACATTTCATGAAATATTGAAGTATTTTAACACAAAACAGGTCGCCAAAAAAGAAAATTTACTGCAGGAAGGACAAGTTTGCAAGCATCA
Source organism: Sphingobacterium sp. JUb56 (assembly GCF_014191365.1). Lineage (NCBI taxonomy): Bacteria > Pseudomonadati > Bacteroidota > Sphingobacteriia > Sphingobacteriales > Sphingobacteriaceae > Sphingobacterium > Sphingobacterium sp. JUb56. The sequence continues at coordinate 1,093,888 of NZ_JACHWL010000002.1, forward strand.
TTATTTTGTTGTTCATGGTTTACTCCGTAAATTCTTTATCAATGAAAAAGGTACCGAACAAACAACAGAATTTGCTATCGAAACCTGGTGGCTCACCGATAATATTGCATATGAGCATAAACAACCGACGTCCTGTTACATTCAAGCAGTAGAAAAAACGCAAGTGCTATATATAGATCAGGAATGTCAAGAAAAACTTTTAGCTGCATTTCCGGTTATGGAACGCTATTTTCGATTTATCTATCAAAGAGCATATGCCGCCGCACAGTTGCGCGTACACTATCTTTTTTCATTATCTAAAGAGGAGTTTTATTTAAGTTTGGCGCATAAACACCCTGAATTTGTACAAAGAGTACCTCAATATCTTATTGCCTCTTTTCTTGGTTTTACGCCAGAATATTTAAGTGAAATCCGGAAGAAAAGTGTTTCTTAAACCAGTTTAACTTTTTAAAATTTTACAATACCCATTTTTGTACTGTTAACAATAATTATTAAAAAATAAAACTATGCAAAATCGTATTAATATCGGTTCCGTAGAACCCAATGCATTAAAAGCAATGATGGGCCTTGAAACGTATATCGCTCAGGCTCCGATTTCAAAATCGCTAAAAGAGCTTATTAAAATTCGTGCTTCTCAAATTAATGGATGTGCTTATTGCATCGATATGCACACCAAGGATGCGTTGAAAAACGGAGAAACAAACCAACGTATTTTTCTGCTAAGTGCATGGCATGAAACACATGATATTTTTACCAAAGAGGAAAAGGTAGTGCTAAAAATTACAGAAGAAGTAACACTAATCCATAAAAACGGATTAACTGACGAAACCTACGACAAAGCTTTAAAGTTCTTTTCCGATAATCAAATCGCTCAAATCATCATGGCAGTTGTAGTGATTAATGCCTGGAACAGAATTGCAATCAGTGGCCATCTAAAAATCGAAGAAGCCCACGGATAAAGCTCTTTAAAAGAAACCGTATATTTTCTTATCTACGGTTTCTTTCCAACTCACTTACCTTCTCAACTACTAACATCTTAACTTGCTAACCTCTTAGTAAGTGACACAATAATCCAGCGACGTAGTAAATTGTTAAAACCTTCTCACCACATAAGTTTCTAACATTTAAACAAGTATACAGTCTCCTTCGAAACACTTATTCACACATTTCAACACGTTTTCCACATTTTGTTAACAACACAGAAAGACAAAATGGAAATTTGCACTAAAAAAACCTCAAAAAACCGCTTTACACAGTTTTACTGACAATATGTGGAGAAAGTAATTAACATTGTTAGCTCAATAATGTTAATTAACAAAAATTCAATTTCTATCAACAAGATATGCACTTATGAAGATAAAACGCAGATAAAAGACGAGATTCAAACTATTTACACCGAACACCAAACTTCAATTTATTGAGTTATCAACATGTTATCCACACATTAGCGATATCTAATTACTGAAAAATTTGAATTCGTCAAAAATATGCGCAAATAACACTAAAATCAAACATTGTGCATATTATGTGGAAAAAGTAATCCACACCTATTCAACATCCAATTTCATTCACACAAAAACAACTATTACTCACAATATGTGGATATCTTGGCATTTATCATTTACAATTAAAGGTTCTCAAAATTATTTATCACCTGTATCGTACAATTTTTCCACTTATATTAACATGTTATCCACATTTTATAAACATCCTTTATAAAACAAAAATAACGGTATTCAAAAAAATGAAAATTAGGGGTCAATTAACCATTTTGTGAACAGCATGTGGAAAAAGTAATTAACATTACTAAATAGTTTATTCTCCCCAGCTTTAAGATGTATAAAATTTAAAAAAGAAATTTTCAACTAATAGCAACGTATACCCGATATAAGGTTAGTATAATCCAAAAATAAAATCGAATGCATTTTTTTTAAAGCATGATGATCGGGATAAAATAAGCAATCACTAAAAAAACAGGTCGGTAAAAAGAATTTATTGTGCTTATGGATCGGGGTCGACAATCGAAATTATCTCAAATAAAGGATAATTCTGATTGAATTACAATAATTTTTAAAAATATCAAGATTCATGTTGCCACATATAAACCGCCTTATTTATGCCAACAGACGCTTTTACGAGAATTTAAACGCTTTAAGCCAAAAAATATTAGCCATTGGTTAACTTTTGTACAGATAAAATACTTATATTGCATAGCTATATGATGAGGACCTAAGATATTTCAATGGCTAGAAAAACTTACCAAGGAGAAAAAAACAACAAAAGTAGAACGATGAATAAGCTGATTCAGGCTGTTGGAATTGTTCTAAAAAATAAAGGATATACCGGATTAACGGTCAGTAATATTACAGCCGAAGCTGGTGTAGATAGAAAACTCGTCTCTGTTTATTTTGGTTCCGTAAACAATCTCATTGAAACCTATATTAAAGGTAAAAACTATTGGGATACCATTAACGAAAGTGCGATAAATCTCTTAACTACTGCTCCCGAAACAAGTACACGCCTCATTCTTGAAAATCTATTATTGACGCAACTTGAACATTTCACGAACGACGAAGAAATGCAAAAAGTTGTGCTCTGGCAGATTAGTGAAAATACAGAGCTCATGGCTCACGTGATAGCAAACAGAGAGGAAATTTACCCCTTACTTTTTCCCAAAGCCGATCAGGAACTAAAAGATCAACAAGTAGATCTAAGAGCGATTTCAAGTATCTTGGTTGCCGGTATTTATTATCTTGTCCTGCATACCAAAACAACTAATAGCACATTTTGCGAAATAGACCTCACAACAGACCAAGGAATGGGAAGAATTAAAACAACAATTAAAAAAATATTAGAAGATACCTATAGCATAGTTTAGCGTGGCCAAGTCACGAAGTGACGGAGCAGAACCCGAACTTTCCAACCTACTCACGCTCCAACGACCTAACAGTATCACGTTCTTTATAACATCATTATGTGACTTCATTACATTGGATATACCTCTCATAATCACTAATTTTAATCAGTGTTAAGCATATAATAATTATGAGAATTATGAAAAAGAACCTAATATTATCTTTATTTGCCCTGGTCGCGCTATGTCTAGGACAACAAGCCAAAGCTCAAGTATCAGTTAGTACTGCCCCTGTAACGGTCAACATTGATTTGCAGGCAGCCGTCCTGTCCATTGCTTTAGATGCAGCACCAACGGTCAATTTTGTTTATGGAACAGCAGCAGAATATACGGCTTCCAAAACAGTTACAAAACCGGGACATCTCACGGTGATCAGTAATAAACCTTATGATTTAGCAGTAAGTGCCGACGGGCTATTTACCTCTTCAAACTCAACTAATACCACAAATCTTCCTGCGCTGGGCATAGTGGGCATAACCGTTGATGCCGCAACCCTACATGGAGGAACTCTGACCCCCATAACGGCACTAACACAGGTTGATCAAGAATTTATATCGGCGGCCAATGCAGAAATAAATGCAGTTTATAATATCAGCTATACTATAGCAGATCCAAGTTCATTAATTTCTTTACCTTTAGAGGTTTATACCACAACGGTAACGTATACCGCAACACAATTGTAAACAAATCAGTAGCACACTTTATCTTAATCTGTGAAATTTTATTTAACGCTAGTTTTTCTATACCTAAATACCCTGACCTATGCTCAGGGTATTTCTGTTTCGCCTTCCCGTATTTTTTTTAAGGGAGAGCCTGGGCAGACAGTCAGTCAAACCATTTCCTTTAGCAACACCTCAACATCCGAATTCTATTTTGTAGCAAATATGAAAGACTGGGATCGTGATTCCTTAGGTGTCAAAAAATATTACCCTGTAGGCCAGCGCAAGCAATCCAATGCCACATGGTTATTGCTATCGGAAAACTCTGTCAGGTTAGCACCGGGCGAGACTAAAAATATCAATCTCAACATGACCATTCCGCCTGAAGCCACCTCGCTTGTATTAACCAATAGCATGCTATTTTTCACACAGGTAAAAGAACAGAAAGGTGAACTTCAAAAGGGCGTGAACATGAACGTCCTCCTTGAAATGGGCATCCAGATTTATCATGTCCCTACTGGCCTGTCAACTGGAGATCTGGAATTTTTAGCTTTTGAAGATAAAGGTATCATCACGCCGGAAGGCGGCAATAGCGTCCGGAAAATGCTTGTTAAAGTGAAAAACACGGGTCAGATCAATAAAGATGCTTACGTTCGTTTCGAACTGACCAATATCGAGACTGGAGAAGAGGTCCCGGTCAAATCAATTGCAATAGCAATGTTACCCGAGGCAGAACAATGGATTCAACTGGATTTACCAGCAACACTCAAAGGACGCTACCTCGCTGTAGCTATCCTAGATGCCGGAACTCAATATGACTTGAAAATTGCAGAAAAAGAAATTACATATTAAGAGCGCCCTCACACTAGCAGCAAGCCTGTACACCATACATGTACAGGCTCAAATCAATGTGAATCTACCAGCAGCAAATATCACCGCAAGAACAGATTATCAACAAAATTTCACATCCGGTACCTATACATCTGCACTCGGCCTATTACCTACAATCGGTGTCAAGTCCAATACCGCTAATTTCAGTAATACGCTTGGAGGTAATGGTCCTGCTCCACTCAATTTGGCACATATCAAGCTGGTCTCTATTAATAATCTCACGGTTTTGGGTACTTTTACAGAAATTGCACTTTCCACAACCAATCAAAATATATTTGCAGCAGTTGCCAGTGTTGCTTCTGGCACTGTCCTCAATAATTTACGCTTGGCTACAGCTGGCTTCACTTGGGTGGCAGGAACATATACTGCTGAGCTATTTTTTTTAGCTCCCGGTCTTTTAGGAGGGAATGTGATCACTCCAGCAACCCATACGATGAATATTATTGTTCCTTCTTTTATAACGCCATTAACCACCGCAGGAACGACCAGCATTTTAGTTAACAATTTGAGTTTTTATCGTACACCCGCAGGTATTAGTGCAAGTAAAGCCATTAATCTTACAAACACCGTAAATTATAGACCAAGTTTACAGACAGGTAATTCAAATTTCAGTTTTAGCACCACATTACCGTACAATAGCCTGCCAGTCACTACTGTTTCTTCAGTGGCAACCACTCTAACGGCAATCCCTACAGCAACGCCTATAACACTATCAACCACAGCTCAGGGATTAACCCCAGTTGCTGGACTTGCTGTACCCACAAATAATTCGCAGACACTGAATTACGCATTCTCAATAGATGCAACAAAACTTAAAACAGGATTTTTACAGGCAGGAACCTATTCAGTACCGATCACTTACACCTGGAACAAGCCAACCGCTACCTATCCTACAGGAACTTTACAAGCGCAGGGTGTTGGCAGTCTGGAGGTTGTGGTCAGCGATCTAAGTGAAATAATAGCAAACCAATCAACAGTTAACTTAACCTTTTCAACAGCTAGTCATTACCAGAACGGTGTTAACCAAGATATGCCAGCGCACTTAAAATTGAGTAAAACCACGCCTTATAACGTGTATGTAAGAGCCACTTCGGCAAACTTTGCCTCTGGAGTTAATAGCGTTCCACTAAATGTCATGCGGATAGGGCCGATGCCAGGTCAAACCGGTATGCAGACCGTAACCTTGTCTGCCACCGCACAGCAACTTATTAATGGAGCTGCCCCTGTAATCGACAGATCCTTAAATATCAGATATAGCATTCCTGCATCAGAAACTTCAAAATTGCTCAACAAACCGGCAGGAACATATACAACGAATATCATCTTTAGTTTTGTGGCTCCTTAAAAACGTTTAATACCCACTTTTCTACGCTCATCTTTATAATTAAAATCTTGGAGATAAACGGTTGCTTTTTCACTTAGATCAATTTCCTGATTCGGATTTTCAATCGAAAAAGGCATACCTGCCGTCGGTATTGTTACATTGTAATTCCCTAATGGCAGGAAAAAGGTAAAGTTGCCATCAGCATCACTCAATGTCGTGAACGTATTACTTTCCTTATCGACTGCATTAATCCGAATACCGGATAGCTCCGGATTTGTTTGCAGGTATTTACCTGCTATAGGCTTAATCCTACCTTTTAAAATTCGTGTTTTCACCAAAGGAATAGCTAGCCGTTGATTTTTTGTTAGAACAATACTGATGGGTCCCTGAGCTACCCAGCCTTGATTATTTTCAACAAGGACAGCATATGAACCCTTAGCCATATTTAAAAATTTCACCCGTCCTTTTCCATCGGTACTCGCTACATCTTCGGCAATTTTAACCACAACTGCTTCGGGAGTTGCTTCATCAGGATCTTTAACGCCATTTTTATTCTTGTCGTCAAAAAAAGACAACTGCAACATATGTCCTTTCGCACTATTAAATTTGGAAAATTTCTTTTCAATACCTACTCGAAACTGTCGATTATTAAACGATATGGTTTCTACAGCATTTGCCTCAGATAGATAATTGAGAGGAAGGCGGTTGCGCATAAAATTATAAAAGATGTCAGCAGTGAGACTCCAGTTCCCTTTTAAATGCCATTTGGCATTTCCGTTAACCGATAAATTATTACTTCGGGAAAATCCATAATAGCTGTACATACCCGCTACCTGTGCCTGCAGCGTTCCCTTAAAACTATTGATCTGCATATTGGGTCCAAAAGAATAAATTCTAAAATTTGCATCCGATGCCGTAGCAAGCAAATCGTTTAAGTAGTAAGGATTTATTTGGATATAGGTATTAAAACCGATAAACCGATATCCATAGGTACCCGTCACACGTAACGAATGAAAGGGAGAAAGCGGCTTATTGGAAGTATTCTTATACGTATAGCCATAATCTGTGCGCAGGGAAAACCGATGTCCCGTACTAAAAAAATTGATATCACCGATTCCTCTAATGGCATTTGATTTCCAATTTGCAGGACCGATACCTGGAATTCCAAAGCCTTGATAATCCACTTCCTGAAAAATAAAATAAGGCCTAAAATCCAGTTGAAATTTGCCCAGACCAGTATGATAACCAAGCTCATAAATCTGGATCCGACTAGGATTATTAATGTAATAATCTTTATACCTTTCCTGAAATTTGGGATTATTATCCAGATAACTGATCCGGGCAGCGATACTTTGATTATTTTCTAACACCTTACTGATCCGGGTGTCACTCTGTATTAAACCCCTCCGCAAACCTGTATAATAGGGAGAGCTGTAATAATTCATACTCGTTATCTGATACTGTTCTGTGCTATAGTTATAATTAATGCCCATGGCAAAAGCATGCTTGCTTCCATTATAATCTGTACGCTCCATACTGTACCCCCCTTCCAGCCCCAATTGTTGCTGTGCATTGAACCGGACTGTAGTCTTTCCGCTTACCTGATCGCTCTTGATCTCACGATAACTGTGTTCACGATGTAAATAGGTGAGGTAACTTTCCTGATTATCCTCCGATCGAACAGCATAATTAGCTCCGATAATTTTCGCGCCAGGAATCAAATTATGCAGCTGACTGAAAAGCATGTAATTATTTTCGACTCCGTAGAGACTGATCGAGCGATTTTTACTAAATTTATAACTCGCTTTAACTCCTCTTCCACTAATCGTCTGATCCAGATTTTCATAAATATTCCCGACTTTAACGCCCCAGTCTTTATCTTGATAATCGATATAGGTGTCATAAGCATTTAACGCCTTTTGTTCCTGATAATAATCGATATTCAGTCTGTAGTTCAGGTTTTTGTTTTCTTCGAGCTCCAGATCTCCATAAGCCTGAAACTGATAAATAGAATTTCCTTGTCCCAAACTGAGGTACTGCAAGGCGACCGTATTGTTATTAAAATCACTTTCAAGATTGTTAATAGCTCCAAACCGCTTAACACTTCCAACCCGCATAATTCGAACACGACTAGCCGCTAAGATTCGGCCCTCTTCATCAATCCCTTGCATGACAAAGTCAAAATCCTGAAAACTACTTTTATACCGCATAGTAGCCGTTAAAGGAAGTAGTGTCTGCCCCCCGGGCTGTAAGGTAACCTGCATAACGTCTCCGGTAATGGTAAAGCCTTGAGGATAGCCTGAAAAAAGAAGCTTAAATGTAATCGGTACAAGTCCAAAATTTGATGCCTGCACGAGCAACTGTACCTGATTGGTGGAAAGATCCAAATAATACGCTGGCTGTTCCGTTTGTAACACAAGTGTTTTTTCATCATTCAATTTGATGAAAAAAGATACCGGTTTGGGTAAACGGATGGATTGATCATCACTAGAAAAACCGATTGAAAAAGATTGATGATTGTTTTTTAAGGTATTCCGATCACCCATATACTTTAATGGGTAGCTTTTTTGCTCCCGAGCTTGTAATATAATTCGCTGCGGCAGCTTTATTAATCCCGATAAAGACATCGTCTCAACAGCTGAAGGGATCAGTTCGATGGTTTTATCCGTTAAATTACGGATACTGATTTTATTAGAAAATGTCTGACCTCCTGTTACGCTTACTGTATCCTGATCAAAGTTTATGGCCACATCAGCAACCTGTTGACTTTTCGCTTCGGATAAGAAAACACATGAGCAACACATCAGAAACAAGAAACTCCACAGACATTTTATGCGCATATCAGGAAATTCAAATTATAACAAAAATCAGTCTTAATTCGGTCAGTGAGAAATATATAAAGTCACATCTTCATGTTACGAAATAATCTCTACATCGACAATTGCGCAATCAGTTCGCCTTTACTGTTGATATTTAATTTTCGATATACACGTTTGATATAAATACGTACCGTATCTAATGATATTTTATATTCTTCAGCAATCAGCTTATAACTCAATCCTTCAACGATACCATTGGCTACCTGAAGCTCACGCGCCGTGAGCAGATCTTCGTATTTTTTTGAACTAAAAGCCTGGTTGATCAGTGCCCTATTGATTATAGGACTGATAAAAGAACCTTGATTAAGCGTGATAAGTATGGCATGCACAAGATCCTGCATACACGTATCCTTCAGCAGATAACTGACGGCTCCGTTTCGAAAACATTTACGAACAATTTTTACATCCGTTAGATTAGTCAATATGATCACCTCAGACATTGGAAAAAGCTTTTTTACTTTTTCCATGATCAAGGTATCTTGGTGTTCAATATCGAGCAGCAACACATCAGGAACTGGAGATTTCTCCTCCCGGGTTAAATTGCAGTATTCCAAATCAAAAAGAATTGTTATAGGAATAGCGGTGCCCCCCAACGTGTGTGTCACAAGAATCCGCTTAATAGCCTCTCGAGTATGTGCGTTGTTATCAATAATTCCCACTTTAATCATAATACAGTTGTACTTAAAATTTAGGTGATCGGTTTATAAAAATATTCAAAACTTAAACTTGTTATTGAACATCTATACTATTGATTAAAGATAACTTTTTATAAGGATAAAATAGTTCATTTTTTTCAATATTAAGTATAAATACTGCTATCATATCAGTATTTCCGCAAACTAATTCTTCAGAAGTAAAGAATTACTTAACTTATATTCAGCAAATATCAATCATTTGCCTGAGCAACAAATGAAAACTTTAAACGGAAAGAATCTTAACTATTAACTTTCTATTTTCCAGCCTCACATAAAGTGACCTGATACGAAAGTAACGGCTGGGGCTGGTAAGCGGAGGGACAGCTTAACATCATGTAGATAGCAGTCAGGCCATTTGACCTTCTAACTTAATAACCATGATGCGCCAAACGCCTGTAAAGCAGAGGCTGGTGAAAGTGTGCGCGTTTCTATAACAACATTGTTGCCATATTGCCCTTTTAATGCTGGATAGAGCTGTCCATCATACGCAAGTGCTAGCCCATCATCAAACCAAAATAGAGGTAAATGCCGATTGCCAACATCAAAACAAAAATGACCGATAGCATTAAGATCTGTAGATTTAAGAACGATACAAGCACATGGTTTGATATATATCTGTATGGCGACCTCTGGAGAAGAATACACAAACTCTCCATCATCAAGAGCAGTACCGCCTGTCCGATGGAGGCGCACAAATCGGCCATCCCTTGTCTCACGACTCAAAACAGTCTTGTTGACTTCATACCAGTCAATCGCCAGTAGGTCTATGACCGAAGGATCAATTTCAGATGGAGTGATTAAATTTCTTTCTATAACAAGCATATCATATCGGATTAACAGATCGCAATTTTTAAGATTTTTCCCTTAATCAAGACAGCCATCTGTTTTTTATATCATTGATTTTTAATGACCAGTTTTATTATTAAACAGCACCTTACTGATGCGCAGTTCCTCCCCCTGTATAATCTGGTCAGAGGGCTGTCCACAAGTACATACAAACCGGTGATAATGTACTTCAAAATTCATTGCACATACTTTGCAGTAAGCAATGATGGGTAATAATTTCACCTCGAGCTCCAGATCCTGAAACAACGCTTCATCAAGCACGTAGGCTTCAAAAGCATTCTGAATCAGGATAGGCTGAATATTACATAACAATCCAGCCTCTATCTCCACTTTGATAATATCTTGCATCCGACCCGGATAAGCTTCCTCCAAGGTGCTAAAGATATCCCTTACGATCGATAGCTCATGCATCCACAACCTCCTTTTTTTTCGTCTTAGGACGAGCCTTAACCGCATTCGTTTTTTTAAGAGCAGGTCGTTTTTTCACCTCTTTAACAACCGGTACTGGAGCAACTTCCCTAGTACTTTCCTCAAGTTGATCTTCAGCAATACCTGCAAGTATAGACTCTTCCTTGATATGTTGTGTAAAATCCCAGCACAATTGTCCGAGCATACCCATAAAATCGTAAAGCAGCTCGCCATCATTTCCTAAAGCCCGCAACATGACAATATCATCCGCAGCTTTTGTGAAACCGTACGTAATATCACTGTAATCCAAAGTCATAATTTCATCCAGCTCTTCCTTCAGTTCTTTCGCAAATAGGGCCGAAAAAATAAAAGTTGCCTGATGCGTATATCCTTCAAAGAATAACAGGCCTGTTATCGGTTGTTTTGCAGGTGACAGGAACTGGTTGTCCATCAGGATCAGCTTGTTGTTGCGGTATATCTTCGTCGTACTGTGTAGGCTGTTGAACAAAAAAGCCTCATTCATGTGTATACGCCCAGCACCGACAACATCCGCCCAGATCAAAACTGCATTACCTTCAAGATAGACACTGTTTTCATTTTTAAATATCGAATCCTTAAAAGGAGTAACTGGATGTGGAATATAATGAAAGACCGCGTCGTGTGCGATACGTGCAACAGTTGTCTGTCGGGCTCCGCGTTTCATCGGATGAAGTTTATTGAAAGACTGTGTAAAAAGCTTCAATTGCGTGTCAGCTTTCATATTGATCTCAATATCCAAAGTATCATCATCCATAATACCGGGAGAAGCACTCATGATAATCATTTCCAGATGCTCCTGTAGCTTTGGGGCACCATAATGTGTGAGCTTATAAGGAGCATTGTGACAGCTTTCTTTCAATACACTATAGGTTCCCTCTTTAGCTACGTTTAGCTGAATTACACTTTCCATCTTATTCTTATTGCTCTAACAATGCATATTTTTTCAACCATCCTTTTACATCTTCCAATCCATCCAAGGTCATGAGATTTGTAAAAATAAAAGGTCTTTCGCCACGCATGCGTAAGGTATCCTGACGCATCACTTCCAGATCGGCATGTACATAAGGAGCCAGATCGATTTTATTAATGATCAATAAGTCGGAACGTGTAATACCCGGACCGCCTTTACGGGGCATCTTTTCTCCTTCACCTACATCGATGACGAAAATACTGACATCAGCAAGATCTGGGCTAAAAGTAGAAGTCAGATTATCACCTCCACTCTCCACAAAGATCAGTTCCGTATCCGGAAAACGGGTGGCCAGTTCCTCCACTGCTTCAATATTCATCGATGCATCTTCACGGATCGCGGTATGCGGACAACCGCCTGTTTCCACTCCGATAATACGTTCTGCCGGAAGAGCCGAATTTTTTTGAAGAAATTGCGCATCTTCACGCGTATAGATGTCATTTGTCACAACACATATGCTGTAATCAGTAGACATCGATCTTACCAGTCGTTCAATCAAGGCAGTTTTACCAGACCCTACAGGTCCGCCTACGCCTACCTTGACGTAGTTTCTTGTTTCCATATGATTATGAAATATAAATTCGTGTATATAATTTTTCGTGCTGCATACAGCGTATATCTTGCGCCACGCAGCAATTACCGATAAGCCCCTCATCCATATTCGGTTGCTCAGCAACCAAACGGTTAATTAAAGGCTGAAGTTTAAAAAGAATCTGTTGTGCATCCATCTGACTGATCGGAACAAGTTTCGCACAGTTGGTCATCATGCCGTTAAGTGCATTATAGTAAAATGCACTGAGCGCATCCTGATAGCTTATTTTTAACGCATGCGCATACATGGCGAATGCTAACGCATAATGACCATGCAGCTCATTACTGCTGATCGACTGCAGGTAATTAGAACAGCGTTTTACAGGATGTAGTTTTTCCGTCAATTTCAAAAAGCGAATTCCAAGTTTCTTACTGGCTTCCCTTATTTCATAAGGCGCTTTTAGCACCGTAACCAGTTCATCAAGCGCTGCGATTTTCTGCTTAGAAGCACGCTTCACGCAGAGTGTCCAGGCCTTTGAAAAAAAAGCGGCGTCATTATAATAAAAATTATGCTCCAACATGGTTCTTGCATATTCTTCGGCAGATTTGCTATCCTTTACAATATCTTTTGTAATGTAGGTTTCCAATCCATATGAATGCGTAAATCCTCCAATAGGAAATACCGAGTCATTGATCTGCAACAGCGTTAATAATGGATTCATATGCTTGTTATAGTCCTAGTTTTATTTTCATTTTTCCTGAAGTATACTGGTGGATCACCAGAGTACTCGTTTTTTCTATCACCCGCGTTTCGATCGTCGGCTCTAGCCCCCTACGGCAGAGCAGATCAAACAAAGGTTTTTCAAATGCTGTTATGACTTCTTGCCGATCGTTGATAAAAACGGGAACATGTCGATTTCCGATTTCAAAACAAGCGTAGGCCATCTGCTTTGGGCCATTTGCTCGAAATACAAGACAAGAACAGGGCAATATCTTGACCGCAATACAAAAACCAGCCTTTTCATCACGGTAGAGTACATCACCATCCGACAGTTGCCGGGAGGATAAATTTTTGAAACCGATTTCACGTCCCCCTACTGTAATTGCCCGAATGATTTTTTTTGTGGTGTCGAACCATTCCAACTGAAGGAAGTCCACCTCCAGTTGGAAGGATCCGCTAGCGATATTGCCCAAGATTGTTCTTGCCAGTAGCATAAACCCGATTTTCTTTAAAATAAGAAGAAACGTTGTGCCATTGGCACTTCATGTAGAGGTTCGCAGATGGCCAAAACACCATCTACCGACACTTCGTAAGTTTCTGGATTCACCTCGATATTTGGTGTTGCATCATTATGCACCATATCTTTTTTACGTACTGTACGGCAACCTTCTACCGGTAGACTCACACGTGACAAGTTTAATTTCGCGATGTTGCCATTTTCCAAAGAAACTTTGGAAACAAAGTTGAAACACAACTTCTGTAATGCTTTACCGTGCACTCCAAACATCGGGCGGTATAAAACGGGTTGCGGTGTAGGGATAGACGCATTGATATCACCCATTTTAGCACCCACAATCATACCCCCTTTAATGATCATTTCTGGCTTCACACCAAACATTGCAGGTTTCCATAATATCAAATCGGCAAGCTTACCCGGTTCTACAGAACCGATGTATTGATCGATACCATGCGCTTTAGCAGGATTGATCGTATATTTAGAAACGTAACGCTTCACACGGAAGTTATCATTGTCTTTTCCTTTATCTTCCGCTAATGCACCACGCTGAATTTTCATCTTGTGTGCCGTCTGGAAAGTACGTGAAATTACCTCACCTACACGTCCCATCGCCTGGCTATCTGAACTCATAATCGAGAACACACCCATATCCTGCAAAATATCTTCTGCCGCAATACTCTGTGGACGGATACGTGAATCGGCAAACGCCACATCTTCCTTCACGTTTTTATCCAAGTGATGACAAACCATCAACATATCCAAATGTTCTTCTACCGTATTTACTGTAAAAGGTTTTGTTGGATTGGTCGATGCTGGTAAAATATTAGGATACATCGCAATTTTGATGATATCCGGCGCGTGACCACCGCCCGCTCCTTCCGTGTGGAACGTATGGATCACACGGCCATCAATAGCCGCAACTGTATCTTCTAAGAATCCCGCCTCGTTCAGCGTATCCGTATGGATGGCAACTTGTACATCGTATTTATCCGCAACAGTAAGCGCGGCATCAATTGTCGCTGGAGTAGCACCCCAATCTTCGTGGATTTTCACCCCCAGTGCACCCGCTTCAATTTGCTCAATAATAGGTCCAGTAGTCGATATATTACCTTTACCAAAAAAACCTACGTTGATCGGCAAGTTTTCAAAAGCTTCAAACATACGCTCCATATACCATTTACCAGAAGTCACCGTGGTTGCATTGGTACCATCAGCAGGACCGGTTCCACCACCAATAAAAGTGGTGACACCACTATAAAGTGCTGTTTCTACCTGTTGTGGCGAAATAAAATGGATGTGTGTATCAATACCACCTGCAGTTAAGATATGTCCCGCACCTCCATGCACCTCTGTAGACCCGCCGATCACCATGCCTTTGGTAATACCATCTTGAACATCCGGGTTACCCGCTTTACCTATACCCACGATCTTACCGTCTTTAATACCGATATCACCTTTCACAATACCCCAGTGATCGATGATAATTACATTGGTGATACAGAAATCCAGTACATCTTCATCGCGCATCGCACGGGCAGATTGGCCCATACCATCACGGATTGTTTTACCGCCACCAAATTTATTTTCTTCACCATATACACCAAAATCTTTCTCGATTTCAATGAAAAGTTCTGTATCTGCCAAACGCACCTTATCGCCCGTCGTTGGGCCAAATAATGCAGCATATTTATCACGAGGGATATAAAGCTCCCCATCTATATACTTAACCGACGATTTATCTAAACCCAGTTTATCTAAACCAAGAGCGTCAAGTCCTACAATCGAACCTAAAGTACCCATTCCGACTACTTTAATCCACTCTCTTCTATTCCAACCTGCCATAACTATTTCGAATCTTTAAATTCCAATTTTTTCGCTTTCTCCAGTGCGGCTTTCTTAACCTTTGGATCGGTATATTTACCGTTGGTCAAGCCATTAAACCCGTGGATCTCTTTATTACCTCCCATTTCGACCAAGATCACTTTCTTTTGTTCTCCGGGCTCAAAACGTACCGCTGTACTCGCAGGGATATTTAAACGCATTCCAAAACTTTCCTCACGGTCAAAAGACAACATTTTATTCACTTCAAAAAAATGATAATGAGAGCCAACCTGAATCGGGCGGTCACCTACATTTTTCACGGTAACACTTGTCGTTTTATAGCCGACATTCGCTTTTATTTCTCCTTTTTTAAGGATATATTCTCCTGGTATCATATCGTATACGCTATTAAATTAACGGATTGGGTTGTGAACCGTAACCAATTTCGTTCCGTCCGGAAAGGTTACTTCAATTTGTACATCGTGAATCATTTCCGGAACACCTTCCATCACCTGGGAACGCTTCAATAATGTCGTACCATACTGCATCAGTGATGCCACAGACTTACCGTCACGTGCTTCTTCCATAATCTGTCCGCTGATGTAAGCGATACATTCCGGATAGTTTAATTTTACCCCTCTTTTTAATCGCTTGGCAGCAAGTTCCCCTGCCAAGTGGAGCAAGAGCTTCTCTGTTTCTCTCGGTGTTAAATGCATATTGATTGATTTAAATTCAAAGCTTTTTATTAATAAAAACATCTTGGATATGTTCAATTACAGTAAGCATAGCATTACCTATCACCTGAACCCACCCTATCGATGTGTAAAAAATTTATAGTGCCGGTATCGTAAAATAAGTTCCTAATGTAAGGCGGTTAAACTGTTGTTGAGCGCGATCAAACTGACGATCAAAAGACACCGTATTGCCGACGTAACCCAGATAAAACCGTAAATCCTGTTTTTTAAACGGTTTATGCTGTAAAGCCGCAAAATAGGTCCAGTTTTGACGGAAATTAGCATCAATGTCTGCATCCTTATCCATTCCAGCTGTTTCATATGCTCCTTTCAGAGCAAGCTCCCATTTATCCGTAAGCATTCGATCGTAACGGACCACAATAGACTTGTAAGTCACATCCTGAGCCAGCACACGATCGGAATTCGTACGCGCATAAAAGTCATTCATCGCAGCAGATGCGATCAAAGCATGATCTACCGCCAGATAACTATACTGCAGATCCACATACAGCATGTCTTTATCTGTTTTAAATTTATTAGCCAAAGAGATCCCGTGATTGGTTTTATTTTGAGCAAACTGCGAAATATTATAAGACCACTTTGTACTGATCTTTTTATTCCAGAACGATCCGATCCAGGTAGCATAAGCTCCAATTGGTGTCTTAGATGCTTTCAAGTCACCCATTGCATAACCGTTTTTGGTATGCAGATCCACAAAACTGTCGTTGATTGTATTATAAACCTGTAGGTTTAGCGAGTGGTCAGCATTAAGCTCATAAGAAAGCGTTCCCCCTACCACAAAAAGATTAAGAATACGGTCCACATAATCCGTGAACATAAATTCATAGATCGGATTATTTTCAAACTCGTAACTTCCGACCAAAGCACTTTGCTTTCCGGCAGTAACAGACCATTTATAATCCTTTCCAAATTTATATTTGATGTAAGCCATATCCAATGCCCGCGAAGCATTGTCCTGACTTGTAGGTGTAAACGGACGGTTTAAACGAAAACGAACACGATAAGCGAGTTGGTCATTATAATCACCGTGAAGCAAAATACGGGCTTCATCCAAATTAACTTTATTACTGCGCTCATTGTCGCCCATGGACTCAACATTTAATCCTGCGCGTAAAAGCACATCCAGTTTAAAAAGATCTGCACGGGCAGGTTCCTTGCTTTTCAAGGAGTCAGCCTCTTGTTTTATAAGCAATGCCGCAGGCCTCTCCTGTGCTGTGACCAGTAACGAGATAGCAGGGGAAAAAAATAACGTCGTCGCGATTAATGCTTTTATGTTCATGAGAATAACTTGTTTTTCAATGACAATGAAGATGTATGAGCATATGAAATGCTGCAGGATAACAGCGTACTCATGACATGTTCATTATCTGTACATTCGCACAAGTATATCACAAAGAGATAAAAATGTGATAAGAGCGAAATTAGAACGAGATTAGAAAACTTAATCAATCTTTCCATTCGCTGTCTATACCCTCATTTTTCGACTATTTATTTGATTAAGAGCACAAATTGTTACAAAAAAGAGACAAAAATGTCTATAAATGCAGAATCCCGATAGCGTTGTTAGGCACTACCGGGATTCTATATTAGAAATTTCTTAATGAGGTTGCTTGAACTTACTTCAATTTATGCTTCACACCTTCGAAAGTCATTTTTACGGGATTAATATAACCATTCGCATCAAATGTCATCACATCGATACAAGTTTCTCGTTCATTCGCACCCGTTTTTCCTAATGGCCTGCGGTGATACACGATATAATATTGATCTTTATTTGGTACCTTGATCACCGAATGATGTCCCGCCCCAGTTGCGATTGCAGGATCCTGTTCCAAAATGTTACCTATTCGTTTAAAGGGACCAAAAGGAGAATCCGCAATAGCGTAGGCTACCTTATAATTCGGAAGACCCCAACCTCCCTCAGACCACATAAAGTAGTATTTATTATTGCGAATAAACATAAACGGACCTTCTACATAGTTTTCAGGAGTTACCTCCTTATAGATCGTTCCATCATCAAAAGGAACTAAACTCTTAAAATCAGGGCTTAATTTGACCACATTACAATGTTGCCAGCCACCATAGTACATATAATATTGTCCATCTTTATCTTTAAAAACAAATTGATCAATAGGTTGTGCCCCATTCACAATATCATTAATTAACGGTTTCCCAAGCAGATCTTTATAAGGACCTTGCGGCTTGTCAGCAACAGCTACGCCGATACCGCCAATTTCGCCTTTGTGTACATCATTCGCACCAAAAAATAAATAGTATTTCTTGTCTTTCTGAAAAACACTTGGTGCCCACATCGCTTTTTTAGCCCATTTTACTTCAGCCGTATCAATGATACGGTGATGCTTTTTCCAGGTGACAAAATCTTTTGATGAAAACGCATCAAAGAATATCTGATCTTCATATCGCGCAGAATAGGTCGGAAAAACCCAATACTCATTGTTATATATAATACCTTCAGGATCGGCATACCAACCTGGAAATACAGGATTTTGTTGCGCATAGACAGGTTGTGAAATGTAGAGGACGAAGCCTGCAAGGAAATAAAAAAATATTTTCATCATTAAAAGGTTTTAGTAGCCTTGAAAGTAGGAAATATAACTTAATATTCCAATTTATGGTCATACAAAATCTATCTAAAGAACGAGTATTATTTCGACAGAAATCCAAATCAACCTACTATGCTTCCCAAAGAATCAAAAAATATTCTTTGCGGTATGATGACTGACAAAGCCCTACTCTTTTTCATTTTCTGAAATGATCAAACCGATGTCATCTCCTCTCCCACATTCCTATACACGAGCAAAGCTGCCGCCAAATCTTCAATTGCCAATCCCGCCGATTTAAATAAAGTGATTTCATCTGATGATGATCTTCCCATAATTTCACCACAACAAAGTTCTTTGATATCACCTTTTATACTTGCAGGATCCAGTACACCGGTTGCAATGGGAATCGCAAGTTCTCCCGTCTCGTGGAGCGCTCCCGCGCGCGAATCCACAAAAATGCTACTTTTAAGAATGGCGCTATCATCTACTTCACGCGTTTTAGGCGTATGTGATCCAATGAGATCCAAGTGTGTTCCAGCCTTAATCCATTCCCCGTTTATCAAAGGTTCATGACTAAGCGTCGCACAGGAGATTACATCTGCCCTACGCACAGCCTCTTCCAGCTTATCGGCATACACAACATTACGAAATCCCGCCTGCTGTAAGTTCAATACCAGATCTCCACCTTTCGATTCGTTTCTTGTCCAGATCAAAATTTGGTCATACGCACGCACAGCCGAATGCGCCTGCACAAGATGTTGCGCAACTTTTCCTCCTCCGACAATCAGTAAGATTTTTGAATCATCTCGAGCTAAATAAGAAGCCGCTAAAGCAGAAGTACAGGCTGTTCTTCGGGAAGTCAACCCTGCCGCATCCATCTGTGCCAAAGGTTTTCCAGTGACCGCATCCAACAACGTATACAAGGCATGAATAGCCGGGAGGTTTTTTCTGTGATTCTCGGGAGCGACAACAACCTGCTTGATTCCGATATAATTGTCCGTCCACGAAGGCATCAAAATAAGCGTATTTTCAATTCTTTCAGCATTTTGATAAAAGTGATGGTGCCGAACAGGCATCGTAAATGACGATTGAAAAATCTCGCGCAGCGCTTCAATCAATTTATCATATTTAAGTATAGATTCAATCGTTTCTTTATCAATGATTTTCATATTTTCAACAGCATTTGGTAAAACCATAAACATAGCGAATAATTAGCGCGTCAGATCCTTATAAACTAACCATTCATCACCGTTTTTTACCCAAAGCGCCATAAGTGCCTAATTAGCATTTAACGCTTTGGGTAATCAGCAACTGTATTTATCACGATAAAACCTACAATACCCCGATCTAAAGTCCTGTTGTAGGTGGTCCAGATGAGTTTATTGCAGCAACGTTTGTGAGCTTTACTTCCACCTCAAATGTTCCCTCCATCAGGACACGAAAGCCAAAAACAGGATTGATATTATGATTGGGATGCCCATCCATCGCGGCAAAGCGCATCGGAATACGGTAATAAATATTATAATCCCAATTTGTCTTACCGTCATTGAATTTGGTTAACGGAAACGGAGCCACTTCATAATCACATACTAATGCTGTATTGGTGGCAACAACCGGATTGAAACGAACATGCGATTCAAACGTCGGACGATCTCCCCGTTTGATCACTTGCCCAGCACTTGGATCCCATGCACGACCATTTTTATCAACAACTTTTAAGATTACACGTGCCCCCTCGTCAGAGACTTTTGTACAGGTTAATTTGATATTACTATTATAAGCCGGAGTAAATGTTTCAGATGCATTAGACCCTGTCAATGAAGCATAAGTCAACTCGAAAACATCCTCTAAAAAAGGTTCGATGACATGGATCTCGGCAAATGATTTATAAATTTTAGTACCCTTGCGATTCGTTGCCTGCAAATCAAACGTATAGATACCTAAAGGTAGATTTGCAGATGCGCGATTAAAACTGATCTGTCCACTGATCGGACTAAATTCCATTGGCGTCACCTTCTTCGTTTCCCGCTTAGCTTTCAGAAGTGCAACAGTG
Source organism: Sphingobacterium sp. JUb56 (assembly GCF_014191365.1). NCBI lineage: Bacteria > Pseudomonadati > Bacteroidota > Sphingobacteriia > Sphingobacteriales > Sphingobacteriaceae > Sphingobacterium > Sphingobacterium sp. JUb56. Next base: position 1,114,475 of record NZ_JACHWL010000002.1, read on the forward strand.
GTATCCGTTGCCGCATTGAAAGTCATGCCTTCCTTAAAAACTTCAATTTCGTACATTTTAGTAAATTCCTCAGGTGCAGGCTCTCCCGTCAACTTATTCCGCAGATTTAACATTTTAAATTCAAATGGTGGAGTCGATCCATCTGCATTGATCCGATCCGAAAGTGTGAGCGTCATCCCTCGCTTACAGTAGATCACACTGTCCCGATATCGAATGGTATCACTCAAGAAACCTTCCTCTATTTTGGAACAGGAAGATATAATTATACCGATCATTATTCCTAATAAGATCGCGTACCTTGTCAAATTATTCATTTTCATTAGCCTATATTTTTTAAAATCCCTCCGAATTAATTGGAAGCCATTCTTTCTTTATTAAAAAATAACCGATGATCACCGTGCAATACATGTATGACACCCGTTGTCGTAATGATTCCTGAAGTCTGTACATCAATGCGCTCATCACGCTCTGCTTCCGGGATCGCATTTTGGTTTGGTTCTTCCGAATCCAGCGTTCCACGTACTCTCGTATAATATAAATAATCAACATAATCGACATAGGAACTGTAATCTCTTGTTCGTCTCAACCCCAACTGAAATCGCACACCAGGAATAGGACCATACAAATTGGTAAAATAGGCTCCATTCACATCCAGCTGAGCACGCTCTATTTTTCCATTAAACATATATATCTTCAACGAATCCAATCGTTTTGGGTCAATATCATCAATCGTAAAAGAAATATTCTCATCGCCAACCTCTGCGATACGCTGCTGTTTTTTAGCACTTACATATTCCGCTACGCCCCAATTTGTTGTCGCATAAAAGGTAATATCACTGTTCACCAGCTCTTTTAAATTTGCTCGGTCAATGATCCGTACCAAAGAATCAAATTTTGGATGCGATGCCAGAAAATCATAAGTTGTCATATTCACTTTCGCCTGATGTATCCCCCCATCGTTGATGTAATCATCTTTCGTGCAGGCGGTCAATAGATGAAAAAACATCAGAGCAAATAATAGGTGTGCACAAGTTTTATTTATTATTTTAGTCATCATTTCTAAAGAATTTATGTTTCTAAATATGTCATTAAATCTTTCCTCGCCAGTATTCTGTCTGAACCAAAAGTCTATTTTCACTAAATAAACGAGGATCTACCGGCCAGAAAAAACCACCTTGTTTAAAGCGAGCTTCTGTCAGCCAAGTGATATGGTCCGAGTAAGTTCGTGTACGGATCATATCAAAAAATAGATGACCTTCCAGATACAGCTCTTTTCCCCGTTCGATCATATATTCTTTCATCACTTCCGTTTTTGCCAGCCCCGGCTTTAATAAACTTGAGGGATCACCTCCGTAACGTGTTCTTGATGCATTGATGATGGTAATCGCTCGACTAGGATTATTTTGGTAGAGCGCTATTTCCGCCTGCAACAATTTGATATCGCTCAACCGAAACAAAATCAAATTATTACTATTATAGGGTTCAAGTTGCTGTCCCGGGTTCCTAAAGACTATATTGCTATACTTAATACATACGGGTTTATCCGTCGTATAATTGACAAAATTATTTTTGAAGCGCACATCCAATGTATCTAGCCCCCGAGATTGTACAGCCTCCCAGACCCATTGTCTGATATCTTCATGCCAGACCCAATCCTCTTTTTCTTCGATCTTATAAAAATGACTACTCAAATAAGCTGGTTTGGTGAAAAAATCGGCTGCTGCACCGTACATTGGGATATAGTTATTATTCAAAAATTTCATCCCGATGTGTGCGCTCGATCCTTCTAACGTATTCTCACTGACATTTAATTCAAAAATACCCTCGCTCGATCTGCCCTTAAAAATATCACCATATTTTGCGGTATCAGTAAGCCCGTAGCCACCTTGCGCAAGCAAGGTATTGATGGTCGTATCCGCACTATGGACATCGCTCAAAATGGGATTGTTAGATGTTAAATCAGTTGTCGTCGCCCGCCACAGATACAGGTGTGCCATTAGAGCATAAGCCGAACCTCTGTTTGCTGTAACAGCGCGTTCTGCCGCTGTTTTATAGCCCCAGCTCAAAAAATTTATAGCATGGCGACAATCTTCCTCGATCTGCTTCATCACGTCTATGCGAGCGGTTCTTCCCAGATGAGGTGCACTGATCGGATCATCATATGCCTCTGTAACAAGAGGCACATCTCCCCAAATTTTGGTCAACATGAAATAAGAAAAAGCACGAATAAAATAAGCTTGTCCCATGATTTTCTTTCGGAAAGCCTCCGGATCTGCCTGTTCTAAAATCAAAATATCATTCGAGACCAAAGGCATTTCTTTGAGAATGATATTGGACATCGCTATTGTTTTATAAAACACGGTCCAATTGCCATAAGACTGTGCAAAATAATTGCTGGTCCAATTTCCTTTTCCAATTTCTGGATGGCTGTAGCTATCCCGATTGATGCCGATATAAATATCCGGAGTCATATCCCCATAGATATAATAGCGGTTTCCAACTCCATAGAAACCATCCATCAAGGCATTTCTTAACAGCGCATAATTTCCCGCTATCGCAGTTTCTCCTGCCTTTGGATCTTTCCAATACACCTCCTTATAGGTCGAATTTCGAGGCTCCTCTTCCAAAAATTTGTTGCATGATATCGTGCTCAAGCCGATAGCTGCAAGCAGGACCCATTTCCAATAATTGATTATAAATAATGTTTTCATGATGCTCTAATTAAAATTGTAACTCTACACCAAACGTGAACTTCCGCGGGATAGGATAACCATTACCTTCATATTCACCATAATAATTTACAGCCTCGGCATCCGGTAATCTTTTCGAACGCTGGAACATCATTAAATTATCGACGATACCATACATCCGAATACTTTTCATTCCCCATCCCGACACTAAACGATTAGGCAGACTGTACGAAAGACTCACACTTTTCACTCTGAAATAATCACCTTTATCCATGAAAAATGTTTGACCAGCAACGGTATAATAACGCCAAGACCCTAAAGGATAAGCCGGATAATCTGCTCGATCGCCCGGTTGGCGCCAGATATTGATCTTACTAAAATCTGGTGTCGCATACTGCGCAAAACCACTGGTTGAATTGGTTGCCGCACCATTCTCAAATAGATCCGATTGATACAGATTGAGCACATCCCTATCGAACAAAAAGGTGAAGAGAACCCCAACATTAAAATTCTTCCAGGTCACATTATTTGTCCAACCACCCGTGAATTTGGGATTTGGATCACCGAGCGGAAGTTTGTCCGGGTTTATACCATCATTAAAAGGATCGATCATGTAATCTCCATCCACATCTCTGATCCACATATCACCCGGAGCATAGGGACTGCCTCCAGCATTAAAACGGTCTCCTGTTAAGGGATTTATCGGAATATCATTAAGTGTTGAGTAAATTCCTAAAGTTTGGTACAAGTAGAAGGTATTAATCGGGCTACCCACCGATAGAATATGTGTTTTATCAAATCGCGAACCCGCGACCACTAAGTCCCGTCCCGAATTAGGAAGGTTCATAATTTTATTCCTCACATACGAAACATTCAACCGGCTAAACCACTGAACAGGACTGGTCCTTGGAAGCGGATTGGCCATCAAAACCACTTCAGCCCCATAATTACGTACGCCGACTGAATTGGTCAATGCCCGGTCGTATCCGGTTGTCACAGGCAGTGCCACGTCAAATAAAGATTGTTTATTTTCCTTATTAAAAACGTCCAGTGCAAAAGAAAAACGACCGTTAGCAATCTCACCGTCCAAACCTATGTTCCATTGCATAGAGCGTTCCCAGCTAATATTAGGTTGCGCCACACCATCTACCAGATTGGGTGTTATCGCCGTAACACCATTATAAGAAGTCCCATTGTCATTTCCCCAGAAATTTCCAGCATTGACCCTGTAAAGATTGTACTGTAGATAATTATTTCCTGGCAATCCACCTGTTGTGCCTATACTAGCACGGAGTTTTAACATTGAAAACGGAGACTCCTCTTCTTTCATAAAAGATTCTTCCGAAACGAGCCATGCTACCGATGCCGAAGGAAAATAACCCCACTTATTACCCATTCCAAAACGAGATGATCCATCGCCACGTATACTGGCTGACAGTAAGTACCGGGAGTCATAGTCATAGGCCAACCGTGAGTAAAAAGAAGCCATACTGTAAGCTTGATAATCGGAAGTAGCAGTCAAATAGCGTTGCTGAAAACCTTGTATCACTTTGATTTGGTCTGAAGCACCATTCGAAGCTCCAGCCCCTACTGACCGGTATTGATTATATTCCAGATCACTTCCCAAGATCATACTCAGGCTATGTTTATTAAATTCTTTATTATAACTAAAGTAATTAGAAGCCAACACATTGACTTGGTTATCGGAAAACACATCCTGTCTGTTACCTGTAAAATTTGCTACTGAAGATGGGGTACTTACATCACGTCTACTGTTTGAATAGATATATGACGTTTGGGACGTAAATTTCAACGCTTTTGAAAAATCATACCCTAGATTTAGGTTAAATGTAAATTGATTACCCGTATTCACATCCGAATCATCATTATACATCCCAAGAAGATAATTTTTCCGTGTCTCACTTAGGTTGAAATAAGATGCCGGCGTGTATCGAGCCGTCACACCAACTCCGCCGCCACCCGCTCGAGTACGTTCTGTACGCGAATAAGCAACAATCGGGTTGATCATCAAACGTTCATGCAGTGCTTTTGACATTAAGTTCAAGCGGGTTGAATAGCGCTTAAATCCTGTAGCCTTGACAATCCCTTTCTCATCATATAATCCGGCACTGAAACGATAATTAGAACCTCCTGCTCCTCCTCCACTTAAACTCAGATCTGCATTATTAACTATTCCTTTCCGATAGTACATATCCTGCCAATCGGTAGATCCGTTAAAAGCCGGATTTAAACTATCCGTAAGCAGAAAAGAAATGTTTCTATTCTCGATATCAGGCCGATATTGCTGTAATTCTTCTAAGATGCGCATTTTTTGCCTTCTCTCTTCTGCTCCTAAGGCCACATCCCGCAACTCAGGTCGTTGTGTCAATCCGGTATACGCCGAAACCATTACTTGTGGCTCTCGGCTGATGCCTTTTTTTGTTGTGATCAGGATCACACCACTGGAAGCTCTTGATCCATAAATAGCAGCGGCAGAAGCATCTTTCAGTACATCAATACTTTCAATGTCCTGCGGATTTATTCCAGCTATAAAATTTGTACCCGTGCCTGTTACAGGAGAAGTATACTGTTGTGGTGGTTGAGGAACTCCATCCACAACATATAGCGGTGCATTTCCGACACTAAACTCATCGTACTCTCTATTCAAACTGGTATTGCCCCGTACTTGAACCGTGGGAGATGCGCCCGGCTCTCCAGTAAAATTCTGCACATTTACCCCCGATAAACGTCCCTGCAGGAGTTGGTCAAAACTGGCCGCTGGCAGATTTGCCAATTCTTTTCCGGAGATACTCGAAATTGCGGCGGTAGATTTCTTTCGGGAGATTTTCTGATAACCGATGACAACGGTTTCATCTAAGGTGGAAAATGTCGTATTCAATTCGAAATTGAGCGGAGACTCCGAACTGAATTTTAATCTCTTTGATTCATATCCAAGCAAGCTTGCCTCGATAACGTCTCCCGGCTTTGCTACCATCGTAAATTCTCCTTTGCTATTGGTTTGTGCACTGATCTGCGTAGACAAATTTCTCAGCGTAGCTCCGACCATTGCACTTCCTGAAACATCCCGAACTACGCCTGTTACCTGTTGAGCAAATGAGTCAAACGAAAGGAGAACCACGAGGACTAATAAAAGACCTGCGTTTTTCATAAATTAATTTGGTTAGTTAATATTAGTTGTTAATAGATAACCGAAGATAAAGTAGAATGAGGTCCAAATTCAGTCCGAATTTAACCAATCGCACTTCGATTGTGACCAAAAATTAGAATTGGAAAGAAATAATAAAGGGGTACTTCGCCAAGCAAAGTACCCCTCAAAATTTTTAGCACCTTTTGTAATTATTTTAATGTAACATCCAGATATACTGAGTGCCGTCCATAAGTATCATAGAATGGTTTAAAATCAATCCCATCAATCTTGAACGCTAAACTTTGCGGATCACCTGATATAGATTTGCTGATATCCTTCGCATCCAACGTCACTTTACGCCAATCTTTTCTTGCTTCCGGTTCTTGAGCTGCCAACAAAATAGGTCCATAAAATAAGCTGGCAATATTCTGTTGATCCATGACCGGATCTAAATGAAATTGGAAAGGCATTTTCAGCGTAATGCGATCGCCATTCTTCCAGTTACGGCTCAATTTCAAATAAGAACCGGGCGCTGCCTGTACTTTTTGATCTTTACCGTTAATCGTCACATAAAATCCTTTGGTTGCCCAACTCGGTACACGGACATGAAGGTCAAATTTGCCGTTCCCTTTTATGGTCAGCTCCGTGTCGTCCTGTTTTGGAAAACTCGTCTTCTGTTCCACAGTTACCCCGCGCTCTGTCCATTCCAAAGTAGAAGGAATAAATAGATTGACATATAAAGCCTGATCATCCTTGCTTTTAAAATAAATACTATTTTGCAATTTGGTACTACTTTCAATTGCGGTACCATTACAGCAGGTAAAGCCAGTCATATTGGGATTCCCAAATTGCTTTATTGATCCTGGTCTTAGTGGCACATGGTACGTATTAGCCGGAGTATTTTCAGCAACAGACGCTAAAATATGATTATACAATCCACGTTCGTAGTAATCCATATATTCAGCCCGTTGATCAAAAAGAAACAGGTTGCTCGTTAATTTAAGCATATTGTAAGTCGCACAGGTTTCATTCTGTCCCCCTTCAGAAAAACCATTTTCATATAAGGTTGCTGGTTCTGCTGTAAACACCTCCGCATTAGCCGGATTTCGAGCGCCCGCAACTCCTCCTATACTGTACATATAGTCATTAACAGCTTTGTACCAGAAATTGTCTGCTACACGGTAGTATTCCGGAAGATTAGAAACCTGGTATAGCTCGATACTACCCACAATTTGTGGAATATGCTGATTGGCATGCAATCCACGAAAAGTATCGACATTTTTCGCCAATCCATGTGTATGCTGCGCATTGCCAAAGAACATATCAATATTATCAAACAATTGCGCTGTCTTCAAATAGTGGTCCTTATTGGTGATGCGATAGAGATGTGCCATCGTCTCATTCATCCCTCCAAATTCACCGGCTATGTACGTATTCCAAACTTGTATCAGGGTTTCTTTAGGCAATTGACTAAGACGCGCATGCACCCAGTCTGCCATTCCTGTTGCCACTTGCAGTGCCTTTTCATTGCCACTTACTTCATAGATATCAATTAATCCGGCCAAAATTTTATGCAAGGTATAGTAAGGAGCCCATACTTGCGTTTTCTGGCCTCCATACTTCGCACCCTTTTCCAACATTATAAATTGATCGGGCGGATAAGCGCTGATATAGCCTAAACCCCAATTCCAATAATCCGTACGGATACCTTCGTGGCTCAGATCTGAATCATAGGTTGATTTGCCCGGACCATAAGGTACAGCTGTCGGATCCGCTACTGCCACAGCTCCTGCTTGCTGCGGTTTACCCGATAATTGTGCCAGTTCGTAAAGCGTATTGACCATATAGGTCATTTTCTCTGCGAAATTAGCTTGCAAAGTTTTATCATATCCGGTACTTGCATAAGCCTGTGCGATAGCCGTCAAATAATGACCTGTAGCATGTCCTCTAAGTTTGGTATCCTGACTATCCCATACCCCTAAAGGTTTTGCCCCTTCAGGCTGTGGTTTACCAAATGCATCACGAAACATATAGAGAAAAGAGTTGGGATCAGTCGACGCCAATGTGTTGATAAATTTATCCCGATTTTCAATAAATTTTGTTTCTTGGTGCTGCGCATCAGCTTGCAATGAAACCTGACTAAGATCAAAAGCTGCTAATTTCAAACTTGGTGCTGTAGCCTTATTGCCTCCCTTAACAGTTACGATCGCTTTAGGCTGTAAATTTGTTCCGGGAACTCTTCCTGTAATCGTATATCGGCCAGCTTCCAAGACCGTACTGTTGTCGTTTGGTGAAGGCCACAATACCCTGACTTTAGGGCCAACCATCTCCTCTTTATATATTCCCTTTATATAACTTGGTAAACGTGGTAAATCTCCCAATGTGGTTTCCACCTGCACATCTGGCACAGCAACTAAGTAAGCATTATAGAGCTGGGTTTGGGTCAATGGAAACTCAGGAAGATTATCCTCCACTTTGGTCACATTTACGGAGCGATTACTTACTCCACGTTGCGAATTGGTATAAATTCCAGTAAGCTGATTTTTACTTAACGGAACACGATAGATTCGAAAATCATACAACAAGCCATCCAATGTCGGCGATCCTGCCAGCAGTGATTTTCCAATATATAATTTGTTCTTATCTCCAGAAGATCCAAACACTTCGGTCAACTCACGCGGTATCTGCTGCGATTCACCAACGAGTGCAGCATCCACATAAGTCATCATCTTCTTAGCCGGAATATCCACCACAATGGTCAAGTAAATCCACTTATTCAACAGTAATGCTGGAGAAACAGCACCTTTTTGATTATTTTTACCTGCAGTAATTAAACTTTGAAAACCATCTTGAAGGTTTGTTCCAAAAGGAGCAGCAAAGAAATGTTTTTGCACATCCTTTCCAAAGTCAAAAAAAACCTGATCTTTTTTTTCCGAACGAAGATACACCCAGCCCGAAATACTCAATGACTCCATATCGGTCAATGCATCAGCAGGGATTTGGATAAAATCATTTTTTTCACCCGATAATGACAGCACTTTTCCAAACCGCTTGTCATTGATAAAAGTAACATCCCGACCAGCAGTAGCATGCAAATTATTCCGAGACCAATCTTTCAGATTTCCATCAAATACATATCGTGCGATCATTCCCGTTTCTCCGATTCCATCCAATATCTGATCACCACTTTGCGCCTGCACGGTACTGCCCCCTTTAGATAGTAGCGTGGCAATGAGGATAAAACGTAAAAAAACTCTATAACTTTTCATTGATATATCATTACTGTGAGCTCGCGAGCTCGGTTTAAATTCTATTTTAGTTTAAACGGCAAGCAAGAAGATTTGAACAGTTTATATCTTCCTAAACGATCGGCATGACTGTACGATTTTCTTGCTTCAGTTTGAGAACTCTTGCTCATCATTATACCTTCGTTAATAAGCATTCCAAGCAGGAGGCTCTACCCCTAACAAGTGTTTCACGAAATAATCGCGACGCTTCTTTTCTCCAAAATCACCACCAGAAGCATGTCCCATTCCTGGAACCATAATGAAATCATGATCTTTACCATGTTTAATCAACTGATTGACGAACTGGTAAGTGGAAGCAGGATCCACATTGTCATCCAATTCACCAACGATCAATAGCAACTTCCCTTCTAATCTATACGCATTTTCGATATTAGAACAAGCGGCATATTCAGGGCCGATCGGCCAGCCCATCCATTGCTCATTCCACCAAATTTTATCCATACGGTTATCGTGACAACCACAAGACGAAACCCCTACCTTATAAAATTCAGGATGAAACAAAAGAGCGCCAGCAGAAGACTGTCCTCCGGCAGAAGTACCATAAATACCGACTTTTTCGATGTCCATATAAGGATATTTAAGCGCAGCTGCCTTCATCCAGGCAATGCGATCGGGAAAACCGGCATCTTTTAGATTTTTCCATGCCACATCTTGAAATGCCTTCGAACGATTGGATGTTCCCATTCCGTCGATTTGCACGACTATAAAGCCCAGTTCAGCGAGCTCAGCTAGTCCTGACGGATTAGCCGAAAATGATTTAGGGACAAAAGCGCTATGTGGTCCTGCATAGATATACTCAATTACAGGATATTTTTTATTCGGATCAAAATTTCGTGGACGGACAATAATACCCCAGATCTCTGTTTTACCATCTCTAGCAAGCGACTTAAACACTTCAGGTTTGCGCCATCCCGTAGCCTCCAGATCCGAAATATCCGCTTTTTCCAAATCCATCACGATCTGCCCATCTGCTACACGTCGCAATACTGCCTGTGGAGCTTGGTCAACCCGCGAGTAAAGATCTACAAATAAAGAATGGTCAGGATTAAATGTTGCTTGATGATTGGCTATTTCTGGAGTGAGTTCTTTCAAGCCCTTACCGTCAAAACCAATAGTGTAATAACGGATTAAATAAGGATCCAACTCTTTATTCATGCCACTCGCCTCAAAAATAATCTTTTTGTTATCCTCATCGACATGAACAACTTTTCGTACTACCCAATTTCCTTTGGTAATCTGCTGTTTCAATGCGCCTGTTTTTGCATCAAACAGATACAGATGATTCCATCCGTCACGTTCCGAAGCCCATATGATGTCCGCTGTTTTTTTGAGATCATTGCGATATTTCTTTCCGCTATAATCAATAAATGTCGCGCTGCGTTCTGAAATAATGGTTTTCGTTTTCCCGTCCACAGCACTCAATTCCATCACATCGTACCGTTGATGGCCACGTTGGTTATATTCAAATGTGATTCCACTATTATCCGCCTTCCATACCAGTGCAGAAAGTGAAAATTGATTGGGTATCTGAGCAGGATCTACCGTTATCACCCGCTCCCCCATGACATCAATAATCGTTGGATAATATTGTGATAAAGCATCCCCAGGTTTGTTATAGTCTCTGGTCTGTAACTTAGGTTGTAATTGATCCACTGGAGAGGACTCCAATAAAGTCAACTGTCTGATTTCAGCCTTTCTCACTTTTGAAGCTGCCAATTTCTTTGAATCATTGGACCATTGGATACGAGCGCTATAATACTCCCCGGGACTTCCATCAAAGGTCAACTGTCGCTCACTCTTTGGATCCCCTTTTTTGCTAATGTATACATTACTATTTTTAATATAAGCAGTATAGGTCTTATCGGGCGACTCTACAGATTCCCCCTTACTATCATCCCAACGTGCTCCCCAGTAGCCATCCGATCTACGATCCATACCTGTCGTTGCGATATCGCGCGTTTTGCTCAGCTTATTTTCCTGTGCATTCCACTTCCAAATCACTTTCTCTTCCGTAAATTCAACTTCATTTGCCGTCAATACTTTCAGATCTCTCCCCCACAAAACACCCAATTTTACTTCTTTACCCAATTGAGCGGATAGCTGTTTTTCTATTGCATCAACATCGGTATCTATCTTTTTATGCGTAACCGCATCTATCAGATACAAGCTCCTCTTGCCGTCTTTTTTATGCAGCCGATAAGAAAAACTATCTCCTTTTTCAGACCAAATAATCTGTTGCGGCACTTGATACACCTTGCCGAATGAGCTTCTGATCTCTTTGGCACGTTTATAATCCTCCAATGTCCCTTGCGCCAATGTCGTAAGCTGAAATATCAGTAATAAAACAGCTGTTAATGTTATCTTCATATGTATTTTATTTTTTTATATCGTATGTGTTGATCTACCTTTAATTTGTACAGACAGGATAAAAAATTAAGTAAGACTAGGTCTTTACATCTTTCTGTTTCACAAAATAGTATAATGGGATCCCCAAAAGTGTGATGATAATACCTGGCCAGGTAAATTGCGGTTTATAGATCACCAACAGAATAATAAACGAGATCCCCATCAAAATATAAATAGCTGGTATAAAAGGATAGCCAAAGGCCTTATAAGGTCTCGGTACATCGGGGCGCTTATATCGCAACCAAAAAATTCCGATGATGCACAAAACATAAAACATGACAACCACACAGGTTATCATATCCAATAAATCGCCATACTTACCTGTTAAACACCATATTGAAGCTATCACCGCCTGTAACCATAACGCGTAAGCCGGTACGGCATTCTTATTTAAGGTGCCCGTTTTCTTAAAAAACAAACCATCCTTAGCCATAGAATAATAGATTCTTGCCCCAGCCAAAATCAGCCCATTATTACAGCCAAAAGTGCTGACCATAATCATAATCGCCAAGATGGCAATACCAACAGGACCGAAAATTTCTTGCGCTACGAGCATGGCAACACGATCCTTAGGAGCGCTGGCCATCTCCTCTATTGTCAACACACCTGTATACATCAGATTGGTCAAAATATAGATCACTGTTACCATTAGCGTTCCCAGTGCTAAACTCAAACCAATGTTGCGTTGCGGATTCTTGATCTCACCTGCTACAGCAGAAGATGAGTGCCAGGAATCGCTGCTGAACAATGCTCCTACCAATGCCGCAGATATAGCTCCAAATGCACCAAAAGTGGCATAATCTGCCGTCGATCCATCCGTATTTAATCGTTGTAGATTCCACATATGCTCTGAAGACCAGTTTTGATTCCACACCTCCAGATCGAAAGCTGCAAAACCAAAAATAACCAACAACACCAAACTTAATATTTTGATCAATGTCAGCACTGTCTGTACTGTTTTACCATTCTTTACACCGCCTGTATTAATAAAGGTAAGCAGCACAATGACAGCGATAGCTAACACTTGAGCAGATGATATATGATAGTCACCCAGTACCAGCAAATACACATCTTCATCCAGTACCGGAAATAAATAAGCGGTAAACTTAGCAAAAGCAACTCCCACAGCTGCAATCGTAGCCGTTTGGATCACGGCAAAAAAAGTCCATCCAAACGTAAAACTGACAACCGGTCCATAGGCTTCTTGGAGATAAATATACTGACCACCAGCTTTCGGAAACATAGCACTCAGTTCGCCATAACTCAAAGCGGCGGCTAAAGTCATAAATCCGCAGATCAACCAGACCACCATCAGCCAGCCAGCAGACCCCGTATTTCGGGCGATATCCGACGACACAATAAAGATCCCCGAACCGATCATACTTCCCGCAACGAGCATTGTTGCATCCAACAAACCTAGTGACTTTTTGAAATCTTGACTATTTTCTTGATTGCTCATAATTTAGGGTTGGATTGCACTTATTTAAAATTATAAAATTTCCATTTTGCTTGATGGTTAGGTTCAAGCTTTTGGTTTGTCAATATCGCCCTCAGCATCTCCATCGGCAAGTAATTTTCCTTGATGACCCGATCATGAAATTCAGTGTAGGACATTTTCCCCGATCCCACCAATTCATCACTGATACTCAATAGCTGTAAACCACCGATTAAATAAGCCAATTGGTATAAAGGATCGTAAGAACCTTCAAATGATCGCTTCACCTCTCCATGTGCGTTTGCAGGTTCATGACCGACCTGATTGACTAAATAATCCACACATTGCTGTGGTGTCCATTCACCTAAGTGAAATTTAATACTGAAGGTGATCCGGGCACAACGATGCATTCGCCAAAATAACATCCCGATACGTTCTTCCGGTGTCTTGGCAAATCCCATTCTATAGAGCAGTAATTCCCAATATAAGGTCCAGCCTTCGGTCCAGAATGGTGTATTGAAATTCTCCTCCCGATAAGGCTTATACCTTTTATTCATAAAATACTGTAGATGATGACCTGGATTGAGTTCATGTTGCACCGTACCCAAAGAAAAATGTGGATTGTTACCGCGCATGCTCATCATTTTTTGATCATAAGTCATGGTATTGGTTGGATACGAAATACTGATCTCACGTCCTCCGGTAAAAAATGGATTCACCAATTGCCGTTCAGGAGTCATCATAATCATTCCCCAGGTCTCATCCGCCAATTCAGGAATTGCAATTAGCTCGTGCTCCTTGATAAATGCTTGGGCCCGATCATACAATTCATTGATCAGACCAGGTTGTTGCCCTTCTGGCACATAGGTATTTTTAACCTTTTCCTGCGCGGCCTTCCAATCGTCTCCAAATCCCATCTCACGAGAAGCTTTTAATAACTCTGCCACGCACCATTCCCATTCCTGATCAGCGATACGTAACAACTCATCCGCATTATATGCAATCATTTCTTCACGTAACTTTTTGTTGAGTGCAGATTTTCCGATCGGTTGCCCACCAATATTACTGCCATCATTAAAGACTTTCCAGTTGCTCTTTCCCTGCAAAGCAGTTTTATATTGAATCAGTTTTTCATTTAAACTTTCATAAGATTTAGGGACCCACCAGGTAAACATCGGGTCATATCCATTATAGAAATCGAACGCACTCTCCAAACGGACTCGCAATGACTCCACCATATTGACCAAAAAATTGACATCAGCAGATTCAATCGCGGCCACATTTTCTAGCTTTTGAATCGATTCAGAAACCTGATCTGTCGTTTTTTCTAACACTATGGCAACATCCTTTCCGACCACAGCGGCACCGCGACGACGTTTCTGTTCAAATTGAAGAATATTTTCGGCAAAGGGTAAATAGGCTTTCAGTCGGTTGTAAGAAGCGAATGTTTCTTTAAGCTCTTCTTGATGCCGCTGCACTTTCTGGCTCAGCAGAATATAATCAACCTGACCGTTTGTATTCAGTCTATTATAATCAAATTGTTTTAATTTAGCTAAATAGTCTTCATCGATTTTGACCAGTCTATTGATCTGCTCGGGAGAGGCTACCGACTGCTGAAATCCCCAATTTTTAGGCATTGGCCCATAAAAATAATTGACAGCCTGCAGATCATGTCGATATTGTATGATATAAGGCTCAATAGGTGTTGTGTGCTGATACAAATCCATATTTTGGGCATCTGTGAGCGAAGAAGCCATACAAAGCACTCCAAGGACTATAAATTTCTTTACGTTAGGGTAATTGTTGTTTTTCTTCATCATTTAGGCTTATTTTTGTCTATTGAAACCGATCCGGATTAAAGCCCGTGATATCTGTTTCGGTGGCTTTGTTGGACAGTAAGGCCGTGATCGCTTTTCCGTAAGCAGGTCCTAGACTCAACCCCATCATACCACCCGCACCAGCAATGCTGACATTACTGTATCTGGAAGTCCTGCCCAAATATGGAAGCCCATCTGGTGAACATGGTCTGTAGCCAAACCAAATATCTTTCGGATAATCAACTTGCAGATCAGGAAAATATTTTGGTATTGACTCGACGATGCCCTTTACCCGGTTGCTGTATATTTTATCATTAGCCGGACCTAATTCCATGGTTCCACTGAAGCGGATTTGATTATTCATAGGCGTCACCGCCACACGTGCTTCCAGCAACAGCGCAGCATGCACCATCTGGTTATTCCCCGTTGTATTATGCATGAAGGAGTATCCCTTTCCAGGCATCAAAGGCAACTTTAACTGTAATTTAGAGGCTAATGCAGGAAGAGAAGCTCCACCTGTTACGACAATTTCATCCGCATGAAATGTCCCTTTTGAAGTAATGATTTCAGACACCTTTTTACCTGAAAACTTGAATCCTGACACCGCTGTTTGATAGTTGAATTTCACCCCATGAGCGAGCAGGTAATCGGTCAATATTTTCATCAATTTTGGGGGGTACAAGATACCATCGCATTTGTATAAAATACCACCGACCGTATCCATTCGCAGATTAGGTTCTAAAGCCTGAATCCCTGCTTGATCAAAAACTTCCACATCCAATCCCAAGTTTTGAGCCTTTTCTGCCAATTCAATTTCTTCATGTGCGACATGGCTTGATTTATAAAGCATCATAATACCGTTCTGTCTTAGCTCAAAATCAAAACCTTCCTGTTGCGCCAATTCATCATATGAGCGGCTACTTGCAAGATTCAAATCACGTATAGCTGCTGCATTTCGGTTTACATGTTTTTCATTGGCATGTTTCAAAAACTTCAAACCCCAGTCTATCAATGAAAAATTCAATGAGGGTCGAACGTAAAACGGGCTTTTACTGTTTAGCATCCATTTTACACCCTGTGCTACGATACCCGGTGCTGCCAATGGGGTGAAATGGCTGGGAACGATCATTCCTGCATTGCCATAGGAGCAATTATCTTGCCCGTCACCCTTCTCCAAAATCTGAACTTCCCAACCATCCTGTAAGAGGTAATAAGCGGTGGATAAGCCTGCAATCCCCGCTCCTATGATAGCAACTTTTCCTTTATTATGTGTTGACACGTTTTTGATATTTTAATAATAATTACATAACCTGAAATCCTTCTTTGTACGGATCTTCGTCATCAATAATGATCTGACTATAGCCCGTAATTCTTGCCCATCCCTCTACCGAAGGAATGATTGCTGGCTGGCCCGATATTGTCTTCGTTTCTTCTTCAATACGACCGACAAATTGCGAACCGATATAACTCTCATGAACAAATTCCTCCCCCCTGCTCAACTTCCCTTTAGCATACCATTGTGCCATACGGGCAGAGGTTCCGGTACCGCAAGGAGACCTATCCAGTGCATTTTCACCGACCAACACCGCATTTCTTCCTGTAGAATTTTCTTTAGTGGGTTTTCCCGTCCATTGTATATGGCTAAGACCATATATATTTTGATCTTCAGGATGAATAAAATCCGTCTTCTCATTAAGGAGACGACGAATAATCTTTCCATAATGAATGAGCTGACTAGCCGAAAAATCGCTGATATCTTTAAAATTCTTTTGAGGATCTATGATGGCATAAAAGTTTCCACCATAGGCGACATCGGCCACGATCTCTCCCAAGTCTGGACACAGTACGGTCAGCGCCTCTTTATAAAGAAAAGACTTTACATTCGTCAGTTTAACCGTTTTAACCTTCGGACCTTCTTGTACATAATCGATCAGGATTAAACCGGCCGGAGTTTCTAATCGCAGCTTACCCGGGACTTTTGGAATGACCAAGCCCTCCTCGATCGCAAGCGTCACAGTCCCAATGGTTCCGTGACCACACATCGGAAGACAACCACTGGTTTCAATATATAGTACACCGGTATCATTATTGGGGTCTGTAGGCGGATACAGAATACTACCGCTCATCATATCATGACCTCGCGGTTCAAACATCAGTCCTTTACGAATCCAGTCATATTCTTCCATAAAATGCAGCCGACGCTCCATCATTGAGTTTCCACGCAACACCGGTCCTCCTCCTGCTACCAGCCTCACAGGGCAACCACAGGTGTGGGAATCAATACAAAAAAATGTTTTCTTCATCAATTGCTATACAAAATTGTCCTAAATACTTGTTTTTGTTACCACAGCACCATCTACGATACGTGCAATGCCTAATGGGTTTTCATTTTTCAACTCCTCTGGCAAAAATTCATCGGGCCAATTCTGAAAAGATAATGGGCGTACAAAACGCTTCACTGCATCTGGTCCAACAGAGGTGAACCGGGGATCAGTACAAGAAGGAAAAGGACCGCCATGTTGCATAGCATAAACAACCTCTACTCCAGTTGGCATACCATTAAAGAGCAGACGTCCCGCTTTATCTTTTACCACATTGAAAACATCTTGATGCTCCTTCACATCTTCCGTAGTTCCTGCAATTGTAATGGTCAGTTGCCCTTTAAGTTGTTGCGCAATAGCCAATACCTCTGCATTATTTTCCGCTTCTACCAATACCGCAAAAGGACCAAATACTTCCTCACTCAATACCTGGTTTTTCAAAAAATTGCTTGCCGTAGTCCTAATAATTCTTGGACGTCCCTGACCTAGAGTAGCTTCAATACGCGATTCGGCAATTACCGCTACCGCATTTTGGCTGCTTAACGTTATTTTATTTTTTTCAAAATGTTCATAGATCCCCTTATTGAGCATGGTACCCGGTGCTATAACAGCTATTTCCGATGCCAATGCTTTTTTAAACCGTTCTAGAGCATCACCTTTTACAGCTATAAATACCCCAGGGTTGGTACAGAACTGGCCCACACCCAAAGTCAGTGAAGCGGCGTATTCTTTTGCAAGCGCTTCCGCACGGTCAGTTAAAAGATGGGTAAAGGCAAATACCGGATTGATACTTCCCATCTCGGCAAATACCGGTATCGGTTCTTCCCGTTGGTTAGCGATATCAAACAGGGCTTTTCCACCCCAATACGAGCCCGTAAAGCCGACGGCTTTCACAAGAGGATGGGCAGTCAGATAAGCGCCTATCTTAGTATCCGTACCCTCCATATTGGCTCCGAGAATATGGCTAAATACCCCTTCAGGCCAGCCGAATCTCTTAATAACAGTAGCTATGGTATCGGCCATAATGGTCGATGTTTGGGAATGTCCCGAATGACCTTTCACAATCACCGGACAACCTGCACCAATGGCACTGGCCGTATCACCTCCAGCCGTAGAAAAGGCAAATGGAAAATTACTGGCCCCGAATACAACAACAGGTCCTATACCCAAATTGAATTTCCGGATATCACTTTTACCCGTTTCAGTATTTGCTAAATCGATACGGGCTTCCGTATAAATACCCAACGCAACCGCATTGGCATAACTGCGCCATTGCCCTACTGTCCGAGCCTTTTCTCCTGTAAGGCGAGGCAACGGCAATGCCGTCTCCGCATGAGCAGTCTCCAAAAGTTCCGGGCCTAACCCTTCAATTTCAGTTGCAACAGCATGCATAAATGCTGCCCGTTGTGCAATCGTCGTAGATTTCAAAAATTGAAATGCTTCTGCCGCTATGCGAATACGCTCATCCAAATAAACTTGTGATTGATTCATTTTTTTTAATCCAATTTTTTTATGTAAAAACGAACTGTAGGCGAATAGTATTCACCAATCGCCCACAGTACTTTAACGCTATTCAATGAGCAGATCCTAATTTAACTGAGGACGATTAGCAATACCATCAGCAATAACTTTATTGATTCTCTCCGCTTCCTCACCTATCAACGGAAGTCTAGGTGCACGAAGATGTGGCGTACTTATTCCTTCAGCTGTTGCCGCAAGCTTAATATATTGAATAAGCTTAGGGTGAATATCCAGTTCCAGCAAAGGCATAAACCAACGATAAATTTCTAATGCCTTATCGTATTCGCCATTTACGGCATAATTGTACATCGCAACAGTTTCATTTGGAAAAGCATCCACTAATCCAAAGACCCATCCATCAGCACCCACTAAAATTGACTCCAACGAGATGGTATCCACACCACCTAATATCTTAAACCGGTCTCCAAATTTATTTTTCATCCGGGTTATATTAGTCAAATCTCGAGTAGATTCCTTAACCGCAACAATCGTTGGACAGTCTTTCAATTCATCAAACATTACTGTTGACACAAACACAGCATAATCAACAGGATTGTTATAGATCAAAATAGGTAAATCTGTCGCATTGGCTACTGCTTTAAAATAAGTAACTACCTCACGGTCATCAGCTCTATAGCGCATCGGAGGCAATAACATTAAACCGTCTGCACCTAATTCCTTTGCTTTAACAGCAAAATTAACAGCATGTTCAGTTGTATTTTCTGCGATGTTCAATATAATAGGTACTCGGCCTGCAATAACCTGGATTGCATAAGTCAATAATTCAAATTTTTCATCCGTATCCAGAACTGCCGCATCACCCAATGATCCTGCAATTATAATTCCGTGCACCCCTGCTTTAATCTGTGCTTCGGTATTCTTAGCAAACATATCAAAGTCAATCTCACCATTCTCTTTAAAGGGGGTCAATACTGCTGGGTAAACACCCTTCCAATTTAATTCAGCCATAGTTGGTTTTTACTTAATTAGTTTAATATTTTCTTTTATCAAAGAAACCAACTATTAAAGAAGTAAACTAACCGGGTTTTAATAATTACTTATTGGATATTAACATTTTGAACTACCCGTAAAGTAAATTCCTATAATTAGCAACATACATCTTGGGCGAGATTCCTAGTATATTTCGAAAAACGCGGTTAAAATTTGTAATGCTATTGAATCCCGAGTCGTAAGCAACGATCGAAATGCAGTCATAATCTTTTCCTCCAAGTAAACGGCAGGCTTCCCTTACACGCAATTCATTCAAATAAGAAATAAACGTTTTGCCTGTACTTTTCTTAAAATAACGACAAAAGGCCTGCGGTGTCAGATTAGCCTTTTCGGCTATTTCACTCAAGCAAATGTTATTCTTATAATTATTTTCAAGAAAATTGCACAGGGTTGTGATCCTAAAAGATCCAACTTCCCCCAAGCCATTAGATGCTATTCCCGAAAGTGGTTTAAGATTGAATGAAAGTTTATTCAAAGATTTCAACAAATAAAAAAAACTGACCAGCTGTCCCAAACTATCCGAATTCTTGAGTGCTTCTATTCTTCGGCTCACTTGTGGCAAGTATATTTTAGGAACTTTAAAACCCCGGCAGTTATTGTCAATAAAATCAAGTAATGTGCTTAATTCGGGGACATTCAAAATCTTTGACAATGTTCCTTTTAAACTAAAGAAAATAGAAATAGATTGAACATACCCGTGTAATAAATCATTTTTAAACACATGTGCTTGGTTAGACCCTAAAAGGAAGATATCATCCTTTTCAAAATAATGTACATTATCATCTACTAGCAATTGTCCAGCTCCCGCCTTAATCCAAATTAACTGATACTCCTCATGACAATGCAAATGAGGGTAAAACTTATCCAAAAAATCTTCCTGAATAAAAACGCTCCTATCTTTGGGAACAGGAACCCGATATTGAATTGGTTTCATAAATAGATTGGTTTGTAATAAATGTCATTTGTACATTAAATTTATGGTTTACTTGTTGACAAAACAAATATTTTGTTGCTTTATATCAATAACATGCTACACATTGTTAAAATCTGGTAATAAATAAAGGACTTAATAAGTCAAATTTGTAACAGTTCACCTGATACCCTATTAAAGAATAATGAATCTCTAAACTTTGCAAAATGAATTTAAAGAAAAGTTGTTATCTCCTATTTACTTTATTTTACCTCCAATATAGTATTCCTGCATTCAGTCAGCAGGATGAACATCCGGTATGGAAGGCAACAAAAAGTCAGCCTGCGACTTTAGGCATAGACCAGGGAGCCATTAGCTTTGGCTTAGATGGGCTAAAAATTAAAGTGCTCCGTACATCACAAACTTTATCAGCCTTCCAACAAGTAAATGGTGATGATGCTTTCGATTATACTCCTGTTGAAATGCTTCATAAACGTGACCGTAATAACTTTTTCCATCTTGGCGATATCAACATCAGTCTTAAACGACAAGGAGAGACCCATTGGTCAAGTTATTCTTCGGCTAAAGACCGTAAAAAAGTCATTGAAATAACGCCCTCAAAAACAGTTCTGGCTGCTGCCGATATCACTCCGACATTAGGAGATATTCCTTTAAAAGTTGTGCGAAGTTGGGAAAATGTAAACGGCGATCTGATCTTAAAGTTTCAAATCACCAATTCTACCGATCAACCTATTGAAATCGGTGCTTTAGGAATACCGCTACCCTTCAATAACAATATGGATTGGAAAAACCTGAATCAGGCGCATGCACAAAATGTGTTTTTCGACCCCTACATTGGAAAAGATGCAGGTTATATGCAAGTGAACCATTTACATGGAAATGGCCCAAGCCTATTGGTTCTACCATATGCCAATGCAGGATTTGAGGCATACAACCCCTTAAACACTGATCCTACACCAAAAAGTATTACTTTCGAAGGTTTCCATGAATGGATGATCCATAGTAAAGCACTTGCAGAAACAGAGTGGAAAGGAGTAGAACAATGGAATACACCAACTTCGACCCTATTAAAACCGAATGAATCCAAAACATTTGCACTCAAGTTTGTACTCGCGCCAAGTATAAAAGAAATCGAAAATACGCTTTTAAAAAATAACAGACCTGTGGCAGTTGGAGCTCCCGGGTATGTCGTTCCATTAGATAACCCGGTCAAGTTATTTATCAAACATAACAAAGACATTAAAAACATTTCGGTCTATCCTGAGGGCTCTTTACTTGTTACTAAGCAAAAAGATACACCTCAGAAATGGCATCAATATGAGGTTAAAGGTCAACAATGGGGTCGTGCACGATTGACCATTACCTACCAGGATGGCATCGAACAAACCATCCAATATAAAGTCATCAAGTCAGAAAAAGATGTGGTCGATGATCTTGGCAACTTCTTAACGACGGCACAGTGGTACGAAAATGATAATGATCTTTTTGGAAGGTCTCCCGCAGTTATCAGTTACGATTATGAAGAGAAGAAACTAGTCACGCAAGAACAGCGAGCTTGGTATGCGGGCTTGAGTGATGAGGCCGGAGCAGCCAGTTGGCTAGCTGCAATCATGAAGCAGGTCTTACAGCCTAATGCCAAAGAGATCGCCAAGTTAAAACGCTTTGTCAATGAAACCATGTACGGTCGTATCCAACATAAGGAAGGTGATCAAAAATATGGTGTGGTCAAAAGTCTATTTTACTACGAACCAGATTCCCTGCCAGCAGGTACTTACCAAACAGATATCAATTGGAAGACTTGGTCGGCATGGCCTAAAAAAGAAGCGGATAACATTGGACGCTCCTATAACTATCCCCATGTTGCGGCGGCACATTGGGTCATGTATCGGCTCGCTCGCGATTATCGCAATCTGGTGCAAGAAGAAAACTGGGATGTCTATTTAGACCGAGCTTTTCAAACCAGCATGGCGATGATTGAAAAAGCCCCCTACTATGCACAATTCGGTCAGATGGAAGGCAGTATATTTTTGCTTATCCTCCATGATTTGCGTCGGGAGGGATTAACAGATCCGGCCAATAAATTGGAAGCGGCGATGCGTAAACGTGCCGAACATTGGAAAAGTCTTGATTATCCATTTGGAAGTGAGATGCCCTGGGATTCTACAGGCCAAGAAGAAGTATATTTATGGTCTCGATACTTTGGTTTTGACGACAAAACTCAAGTTACCTTAAATGCCATTCTTGCTTATATGCCTACAGTACCACATTGGGGATACAACGGTAGTGCGCGCCGGTATTGGGATTTTGTATATGGGGGAAAACTATCCCGCATCGAGCGTCAACTTCATCATTATGGTTCCGCATTAAATGCTATCCCTGTATTAACAGAATACCGAGATCACCCTGAAGATTTCTACCTGCTCCGCGTAGGTCATGCAGGTATGATGGGAGCATTAGCCAATGTAACTGCAGATGGTTTTGGTCCCGCAGCATTCCATTCTTACCCCTCTACCTTAGCTAATGATGGTATATCTGGCGATTACGGGACTGGGTTTTATGGCTATGCCGTAAACTCAGGCACTTACATCATAGAACATCCAGAATTTGGCTGGTTGGCATTTAGTGGTAACCTGAAAGCCGATAAAAATAACATCGAAGTCGCAATAAAAACAGCTTCAAAAGGCCGTGTTTTTCTTGCCAAAGAAAATTTATGGTTAACGTCCGATGCCGGAGAAATTGAAACACTCACCTACAATCTAAAAGATAAAACTGTCTTCTTAAACTTTAATACAAGTCAATCCGCGATAGTACCAAATATTTTGCTGAATATCAATCCGGAAAGTGGCTATGAAATTGAAGGATTTAACAAGGATAAATACAACCGTTACCATATACCCGCAAATACGAATACCGTGAAACTTGTAAAAATAAAGTAATAGCAAGGTCATTTATCTTCTTGCAGAAGAGCCCTGTTTAGAATTAAACAGGGCTTTTTAGTGTTTCAAATTTCTGCCTCAATTTTGAGTCATACTCATATTTATTATTTCACATCGAATAAAGCATTCTTCCTACGAAGATGAGTTTTACAAAAACCTATCTATTACCCACCTGTATCTTCATTTTAAAAGATCTGTTAGCTTGATAAATGTAAAGCAAACACTTATTATTTATTAAACATTCTATATCTTTAAAAAATCACCGGTTTTAAATATAAAATATGTCTCCAAACGAGGTTTCGTTTAGCGTATTATGTCTATCTATAAATAAATGATATTTAAAAATATTTGATATTTAAAAATCTGATGACAAGGGAAATAGCAGCATTTGTTTTGGTAAATAAAAAGCCATTTTTTAACCAAGATAAATGCTGTTGAATGGAAAAATCACAACAATGAACAGTCATAAATTTCATCAGCTATTAATTTCAATACTGCTTCTATTGTATTGTACACAACCGTGGAGTGCAGTGAGCCAAATCACGAATTCGAATATCAATCAGCAAATATCGAACAGTTCGGTTAAATCAATCTTTCAAGATAGCCAAGGCTACATGTGGTTTGGCACATTTGATGGATTAAACCGTTACGATGGTTACGAAATCAAAGCATACCGCAATCAGCTGAATCAGACCAATAGTCTTCCCCACAATTATATTTATTGCATTGTAGAAGATCAATTAAAAAAATTATGGATCGGCACAGGACAAGGCGTTGCTATTTATGACCGAAATTTTGATACCTTTTCCCTTTTGTCTTTCTTAGACTATGACAATCCTGAAACGAAATATATCATGAATGTTGACACAAAGACGATTCAAGTTGACAAAAAAAACAATGTTTATATTGGGACAAACGGATTAGGACTATTACTAAAAGAAAATAACCGGGATAATGCCATCCGTATTCCATTAAAATTTGACAAAGAAAAATCGGTAGTGGATTACTCCGTTCCTGTAATCCATATTGATAAAAAAAATCAAATCTGGGTATTTATTAGTGACAGAGGTTTATATCGATTCGATATTCAAAGTCAAGAATTACAACTTATCAATCATGATATTCTAGAAGCAACAAGTATGGCCAGTAATCAAACAGGCGATATTTTTATAGCAAACTACCACGGTGTATACACTTTTCATAACGCATCTCGAAAATTATCAAAAGTATTTCAAAAAAAAATAAGTTCAGATCAGGTCAATCAAATAACCCTAGTCAATGACAATCAGTTATGGGTTTCTACCCAAGACAATGGCATATCCATCATCGATTTAAAAACCGATAATGTGCGCTATCTGAATCAGTCTTCCTTAGCTCCGCATGCCTTAACGAGCAATGCGATCTATACGACCTATGTAGGACAAGACAACAAAAAATGGATTGGAACTGCTAAGGGAGGTATCCATTTGATTGATGATCAGCAACTGAATTTCCAATCACAGCAGGATATATCATTACAAAACAGTACTAACTATCCAAAATTTGTACGCTCCTTTGCTCAAGTTGATCCATCCACACTTTGGATAGGCACAGAAGGAAATGGACTGTATATATGGAACCGTTCCACAAACCTATTTCGAACTATAAAAAAAGGGGATCAGAACTTAACGGACAATGTTATTAATAATATTTTAGCAGATCGTAAGGGTAACATCTGGTCAGCAACCGACAATGGGATTGTCCGATATGAGCAACATGGTAAATCTAAAACCTACAGCTGTATTGCTAAGAGCGGATTGATCAATAGTAGCGTACAGATTCTATTAGAAGATGCTGCAGGAAATATTTGGGCAACTACTTTTTCAAATGGATACCTCTACAAATATAACCCAATCACAGATCGATTCGAGCAATTCAATGATTTCTTAATCGATCTGAACTGCTTAATCGAAGATAAATCAGGAAGTCTTTGGGCTGGAAATTATAACACATTAATAAAGATTAATAAACAATCGCAAGCTTTTGAATCTTATGACATTGGAAAACCCGTCCGTTCAATCTATATCGACAGCAAAGGTCGTATGTGGATCGGCACCGAAGGTCATGGACTGATTGAATTTGATCCAAACATCAAAAAAATAAAAGTTAATTATTCCCAGAGCAATGGACTCTCGAACAATTCTGTTTTAAATATCTTAGAAGATCGGAAAGGAAATTTATGGTTAAGTACTTTTAATGGTCTGTCTAGATTTAATACAGCGACAAAAACATTCACAAATTACGATCAAACAGATGGCCTGCTGAACAATGAATTTTCGTATAGTGCCGCTCATAAACTAAGCGACGGACAACTCATCTTTGGCGGTATCAATGGATTTGACTTATTTGATCCAGACAAGATCCAAGCCAGAAAACACATACCATCACTGGCATTGACTGCCATCAAAATTAATAATATTAAACTGAATGACTCCACTCATCAGGTTCAACTCAATGATAAACATCAGATTTCCCAAATAACATTATCCTATGGATCATCAATATCCATTGACTATGTAGCCTTAGAGTTCGCCTCACCCCACAAGATCAAGTACAGGTATATGCTGGAAGGTTGGGATAAAAATTGGAATGATGCAGGAGTCTCCCGTTCCATTAATTATAATAATCTATACGAAGGAAAGTATACATTACTGATCAATTCAACAGATACTGAAGGCAAGTGGACAAAAAACATTGTAACACTAACGATCCGTATATTACCCCCTTGGTACCGCAGCTGGTGGTCTTATCTCATTTATTTATCAGGGATAGCATGTGCCTTTTATTACTACAATCGCTATCGAAACAAACAAACGGCCCTCCAATATCAGGTTGAAGTTTCGCAATTGCATGTCATCAAGGAACGGGAAATTTATGAAAAAAGGCAAGCCTTTTTCACGAACATATCACATGAATTCAGGACGCCACTTACTTTAATTATTAATCCTATAACAGACCTGTTGCAAAGCGATGAAGATAACCGGAATTCAACCACATTACAGGTGGTGCACCGGAATGCCAAACGCCTTCTAAGTCTTGTCGATCAATTATTAATTTTTAGAAAAGCGGAGGAACAAGGTGAGAAACTTCACATTAGTCAATTTAACTTACACCACTTTGCAGAAGAGATCTATTTCTATTTCTCTGCACAAGCAAAACTACAGCATATTGATTATCAATTTTCTGCCGATCATAACGACATTATCATCCAAGCAGATAAAGAAAAAATAGAAATTGTACTTTGTAATTTAATCTCCAATGCCTTTAAGTTTACACCAGAACATGGTCAAATCACTTTTACTATAAAATGTCATCCACAGCATATACAAATATTGATCAAAGACTCCGGCATCGGAATTCCGGATCATATCGGCGATAAGATTTTTGAAAAATTTTATTCCGACAACCGCAATGGAACAAAAAAACAGACTGGATTTGGAATTGGCATGTATTTGACCCGAACTTTTATAGCGATGCACAAAGGAGAAATTTCCTATCAAAGTTCACAGGAACAAGGAACTGTTTTCGAGCTAAAGCTTCCCTTACTAAACGAAAACTATCAACAGGACCATTCATCCAATCCAGCTAGTAATTATACCGCAACGCTAATGGAAACATGGATCTCTTCACCAACAGAAACAACAAACTCGTCTAATAAGCTTCATTCTGTTGGTCCTAAAGTAGGTTTATTAGTTGTTGATGACGATGATCAGCTACGAGATTACTTGGTTAAGCTTTTTGAAAATGATTATATGGTCTATCATGAAGCAAACGGCATCGATGCATTATCTACCATTAAAAGTAAGCAGCCCGAGGTTGTGATCAGCGATGTAATGATGGATGGTATGAACGGTATAGAGCTCTGTCAAGCTATAAAATCGAATTCATTATCCAGTCATATTCAAGTTATCTTACTCACCAACAGTGCTTCTTCAAGCACTAAACTAGAGGGGATCCGGTTTGGGGCAGATGATTATATGAGCAAACCATTTGATGCGGCTGTACTGCGGGCCAGAGTCAATACGCTAGTCAAAAATCGTCAGCATCTACAAGAGTTTTTCTTCAATGCAATTACCCTTCAGTCCAATGCATTAAAAATAACCGACAAAGACAAAGATTTCATTGAAAAGTGTATTCGCATCATCGAAGAGAATTTATTAGAAGATTTGAATGTAACATCATTATCTGCAAAAATTGGTATGAGCCATTCCAATTTTTACAAAAAGATAAAAGCCATATCCGGACAAACAATAAATGAATTTATCCGATCGGTCAGACTCAAAAAAGCGGCAGAAATACTAATCAATACGGACGCAAAAATTAATGAAGCTGCTGATATGACTGGGTTTTACGACATCAAGTATTTTCGAGAACAGTTCAAAAAGCTATTTGGATCAAATCCTTCCGATTATGTAAAAAAATACCGAAAAGCATTTCAAAATAGAAATCGGCTACCCGATTAGACAATTCAATTTAAAGCAGACTTTTAAGGTGAAAAAATCTGTTTCAAATTGTTTATAACACATTTAAAACAGACTTTTAATGTTCCAGACAGGCTGATTGGTTGATATCAATTTTCTAAACCTCAAAGCAATGCGGTTGATGAACGTCAAATTTTTATTTAAATACATCAAGCTTCCATTGATCTTTCCACGAAACGGTTATCTGACCATCCTTAAGATCAACCGGGAGCCAGATGTAGCGGCTATCCAACAAATTTTTAGGCTTCCAGCGGTCCGCCATAAAAATAAAGGCGTCCTTCTTTCCCGCAACAGGTAAAACAAAAGTAGATTGCGCGTCAAAGGTAATTTGCGCGTCGTGGCCACGCATCGGATCTCCTAAAGAAGTCCAGGGTCCAAAAAGATCATCTGCAACATGCAATTCCGCTTTATTGGGTGCCCAACCTGTACAACCGCTTGTAAACAAATAATATTTTTTATTGTATTTAAACAATGCAGGAGCTTCGCGATGATTTCTGAACAATAATTTATCCGATGTTGTAGGAGCCAAATAATCAGGAGTCAACTTTGATAATCTCAATTCGTAATTCTCATCTGAAGAATAGATATGATATGCAGTATCATCTTCATCCACAAAAAGTCCCATATCCCTAGACATATGACCATTAGGTCTAAAGCTGTCTACC
The DNA here is from genome assembly GCF_014191365.1 of Sphingobacterium sp. JUb56. Lineage (NCBI taxonomy): Bacteria > Pseudomonadati > Bacteroidota > Sphingobacteriia > Sphingobacteriales > Sphingobacteriaceae > Sphingobacterium > Sphingobacterium sp. JUb56. Next base: position 1,143,184 of record NZ_JACHWL010000002.1, read on the forward strand.
AATTTAAAGGGACCTGTGGGAGAATCACTAATTGCAACCGCAGCCCGCGCCGCGGCATAACCTTGACCCTTTAACTCGAGATGAAACCACATCACAAATTTTTTAGTCCTTTTATTATATATAACCTTTGGTCGTTCTATGATACAACCCCAAGCAATATCACTCTCCTTATCATCTGACGGAGAAAATGCCAATTTCTCAAAAGTCCAGTTATAGAGATCTTTAGAAGAATAAACATTGACGCCCTGTGATTCAGTTCCCCCTCTTTTCTCACCATACCAATAATAAATACCATTATGATGTACAATTCCACCACCATGTGCATTTATGTGGTTGCCTTGATTATCCTGCCAAAGTTCCCCAGGTACAAATTTTGCTTTCTTTTGCTGCTTATCAATCTTTTGATATACCCTGACATAATCAATCTCATATTTGGCCGGTAAGAGATTTTCATCAACTTCTCCTCCGTTGATACCGCCTAAAGCTAAATTAAGTAAGATATAATGTGGCTGTTTAAAAGGATTAAATCCTGTACCGTCACGGTTTGTCAATTTAGCCAGCTTCACTTTATTCATCAGTATATCATCCACATACAAAGCGATCTCATGTTCATCCCAGTACATAGTCCAAACGTGAAATTTTTCGGCCCATTCTTTTCCCCCTAAAGTAGAAACCGCTTTTTTCTGACTATGCCAGTTTGCCTGCCATCTCTTCTCCGTGCCAGAAGCAATATTTGCTAAAATATTACCTTTATAATATTCCATAATATCTATTTCCCCGTTAGAAGGCCATTCTTTTTCGATTCCTAGCGTCCAAAATGCAGGCCATAACCCGTTACCCACGGGAATACGGGCCCGCATTTCAAAGATGCCATACTTCCAGCTATGCTTGTCAGATGTATTAATCGATGCAGACGTATAGCTGATACCTGGTCGCGAAAGCGCCCAATGTGGACTGTCCTGTTTATAAGTAGGATTAGGTTTAATCTCTCGTCTAGCTTCGATAGTCAATATTCCGTCTTTACAGGATACATTTTCTTTCTGATACCATTGGTCTTCCTGGTTACGCATGAACCCCTCCTCAAATTTCCAATTTTGATCATTCACAGATCCGTTTTCATCAAAATCATCAGACCAGACCAATGTATACCCTGTCTTAGAAACATGTTGTGCATTTACCTGTATAGTAAGATGCAATAGAAAAATCAAGTAGTATAGTTTTTTCATGAATAAAATACGTTATTTAGTAAAATCCTTTTAAGCCTCTTTCTCCTTAGATCGCGCTTTGCATAAAAGATCCCCCATCTCATCGTGTCATGGAGGGGGATACTAGGCAAAAAAAACAATTCTTTAATTGATGTCTACAAGTAGGTTCACCTATCAATAGCCTGTTGCCCCATTTCCGGCAACCAAAGGCCATCCCGGATTCTGGTAAATAACCGCATTTTCAATACTACCGTCTACCGAAGTAAGTTGAAAATGCTCAATGGCTACAGGAGATAGGTAATGCGCCATTGCAAATTTAATTCCTGCATATGACAACGCATTACTGCGGACTTCCAAAGGACGCAGATAAATACTTAAAGCCGGATCGGAGACAACAGATTGATCACTCGAAGCACCATATTTCAACTGTGCCGCCGTATACCATTCCTTCATAGGCCCCCAGAGTTTAAACCCTTCATAATGATCTGGAGTCGTAATTAACTGATCCATTGCTCTCCAGCGTTTTAGATCCATTAATCGTAAACCCTCGGCCATCAATTCGTTTCTGCGCTCCCTGCGGATATTATATAAGGTCGGTGAAACAAAATTTCCAGCAGAATAAACGCCCCAGTCTCTCTTTTCCAAACTCATATTTGTTGCCGCAATAGTTGCATTAAAATCAGGATCCACCTTTGCCCGGGTTCTGATTGCTCGCCAATAAGCCTCCGCTTTTCCATCCAGATTACCATTTTTTTCATAAGAAGCCTCAATATAATTTAAATAAGCTTCCGAAGCTCTAAACGTAATACTTCCGGTATATCCGCCATTATTATTTGTCTGTAGACCATCATAGGAAATACCTTTACGGATGGTGTATCCTGTTGTATAACGACGTTCCCAATCTGTTTCCCATATGCTGGGATACGGTTCCACCAAAGTATAATGTGTACCTGCGCCAACATTGATCAGCACATTTTTCTGTCCCGGTTCTTTCAAAAATAACTGCAATCGACCATCACGGTCTTTTCGCACATTTGCAATGTAATCATCCCCATGATATCCGCTACCGGAAGCATATACCGGAAGTCCATTTTTCATTAAGAAACTCTCGACCATACTACGCGTTAAACCGACCGCATAATTACTTCGTTGCTGATACACCGGAACATTATGGGTAACCAGATTTTGATTGTACTGGCGCCATAACAATACTTCACTATAGTTGGACATATCCACCGCACCAAACATGCTGAAATAGGGATTTTCATTATTGGCCGATTCAATGATTCCAGTATTATTGACTAGAGCAACCGCATCCGCAACCGCGGCGGCAGCAGTCATGGATGCTGACAAGAAAAAGTCAATTTCCCCATCAATACTTCCAGAAGGAAACGTATAACTTTTCAAATAATCTTTCGATTCCCCTGGCCAACCCGCACCCTTAGGTACAAAAGCAGTTCCTTTAAAATATTTCAACCAGGTACCTTCATATAAACCAACGCGCGATTTTAAAAGCTGTGCAACATGTTGTGATATTCGCTGTTTCTTTCCATCGGGAGAATTTGTCTTCAATAAAGTTATTGCGGAATCCAGATCAGACAGGATAAAACGTGCTACTTCATTTCGAGGCGCTCGTTTACTCGCTTCGATTAATATATTTTTATCCTTATCGGACATGACATTTTTAATGATCGGAAAATCACCCAATGCCTGCAGTTTTGTAAAGTAAACATAAGCTCTCAGAAAATAAGCTTCTCCTATATAATGCTCCACATTAGATGCATTACCCAGTAATTTTTTTTCCTTCCATTTTGGCACCACGGTGTTTATGAAATAATTCATCTGGTAAATATTTGAAAAATCCCAATCTCCACCTTCCGCTCCAACCCGCCATTGACCTGGAATAAAACGGTTATCTAGATTTGGCATGGCCATGTTATCCGTATTACCATCAATGCCAAATGTTCCAAATGACCAGGAACCGTGTGAAGGAAATACATCCGTATAACGTGCAATGGTATAAGCCGCTAATTGAGATTCTTCTGTCAGGTAAACTTCCGGGATGATTTGGGAAGGTGGATTAATATCCAAATATTTATTACAAGAAGAAAGACCGACCGCAGTTATCAATCCCAATTGAAATATATTAAAAATTTTATGCTTGAATTTCATGATGAATTATTTTAAAAGGTTACACTTAAGCCCGCTGACCATACTTTTGTTAAAGGGTACACAGTACCGTTACTGCCTCCGTCAATGGTTTCAGGATCAAACATCCCCGCCACCTTCGATCCCGTCCATACGTTTTCTCCTGCGATATACACCCGTAAACGTTCGACACCGATACGATTGGTCGTCGCTTTAGGAATCGTATATCCCAATTGCACATTTTTTATTCGGATATAAGAAGCATTTTGCAGGTAGCGGCTTTGTATTTCTTGATTTTTAGAAGTACCAAAAGTCGGACGAGCATAGTATCCATCCAGGTTTTCACCAAGTACATTATCTGCAGTACGGAAATAATCTAAATGATCGACCAAACCCGTAGACCACCATTTATTACCTGTCGCTCCCCAGAAATAATAGCCTCCTTGCCATACATCACGTTTCATGACACCTTGAAAGAAAATACTGAAATCAAAATTCTTATACTCCGCATTTAGATTTAAACCAAAAGTATACCTTGGTGTGTTATTTCCGATGACACTCAAATCTCCAGGATTTCCTTCCGTACTAGCTCCTTTATCAATTTTACCATCACCATTTATATCTTTATACATCACATCACCTGCCGCCCATTGTGTACCGATAGCGGACTGACCTCCATTAGGAAGCGATGCCAGATGACTATCCATTTCCTCTTGTGATTTTGCTATTCCAAGCGTCTGCAAACCCCAGATATCACCCCACCTTTGGCTTTTACGGTATTTATTTAATACACCAATCTCATTTGGATATCGTGTTATTGTTGTTACGTTATCCGAAATCAAAAACTTCGCACCATAACTTAATCCACCTTTTGTCCGGTCATTCCAGCCAATAGTCGCTTCAAAGCCCTGTGTTTTCAAGTCCGTATTATTGGTCTCTGGTACTTGAGTACCCAATGTAACAGGCAACTGCGGAGCTGGACCTACCATATCGTAAGTTCTACGATCAAATACTTCAAATGAACCTGAAAGTTTGTTATTTAGAGCGGCAAAGTCAACACCAATATTGGTGGTGTTTATAGACTCCCATGTCAATAGCGCACTGACTAATCCCGGAGCCGAAGCTGTATTAGGACGTGCATTATTGATTAACCAGCCGCCATTGTTTGTTCCCGTAGGTTGCACCACATAAGTTGGATACCATATTTCTGTATTCTGATTACCCAATTCTCCATACGAAGCTCTGAACTTAAACATATTGATATAGGGTAAAGCCTCTTCAAAAAAGGTCTCTTTAGCCACATTCCAACCAGCAGAAACAGAAGGAAACCATCCCCATCTACTATCACTTCTGAATCGAGAAGATCCATCATAGCGCAAATTTGCTTCGAAAAGATATTTATCCCTAAAATCATAATTTAATCGACCAAAAAAACCTGCCGAAGCCCATTTTTGATATTCCCCAGAAACCGATGGTACTACAGGATTACCATTGATATCTGTTCCTGAAGCAATATTAATAACCGGTTGATCCGGCAGGATAATTCCATCCCGTTGCACGCCTAAATTACGGAAGGCAGTTTGTTCCGCTTGAAATCCGACCATCCCTTTAAAATGATGATCGCCCATGCGCTTATCATACTCTGAGTAAATATTAATATTGTAGTAATTCTCCTTCAATCCAAATTCGTAGACATTCGACGTATTTTTATATAAATAAGGATTACCATTGACATCATGATTATACAGTTTTTGAGAATCCCAATGACGAAATTGTGTTGTCGTACGATAATTGAGATTAGCAATCGTTTTCCAACCTTTTAAAGGCTCCAATGTTAATTGCAATTGCTGATAAATGTAATCTTTGGTTGAATTATCCACCCCGCCCTCTTTCATAACCAAAGCAGGGGAAGGCGAACTATATAGAAATCCATTCGGGTCGTATAACGGGAGCGTGGGCCATCCTTGACGACCTAAATCATCATAAAAACTATTGGTCAGTGCGGCTGGCCGTTCATAATCCTCTCTTACCAATCGCGCATTATAGCCAATTTGAAAAATGTCGGATACTTTTGAGTTTATCTTTGCCGAAATCGCATACCGATCATAATGATCTGTATTGAAGGCCATCAAACCCTGTTGTTTCATAAAATTTCCTGACAGATAATACGTTGTTTTATCCGATCCTCCGTTCAGGCTTAAGTTATGCTCATGTGAAAAGGCTTGATCCCGATACATCGCCTTAAACCAATCTACATTATCATTTCCGTATGCATACCCATCTGCCCAATATTGCGGATTGTCCGGTGATACAATAATTGAATTTTTATTTGATCCGTTTTGATAATCTAAAATGCGCTTCAGGTATTCCTCAGAAAAATGAGGTGTACCATTTCCATTGACTTCCGCCTGATTAAAATATTGGGCAAACGTGTAGGAATCCATCATCTTCGGCATCAAGGTCGGTTTATTCATTCTCAAGCTATTGTTATAATTAACAGTAGTCTTTCCAACCTTTCCCGATTTTGTTGTAACCAGAATAACACCAAATGCGGCTCTAGAGCCATAAATAGAAGCAGCGCCTGCATCTTTGAGGACAGATACACTTTCAATATCCTGAGGGTTGAGGGCAGCTAATGAGCCTTCTGATCCATCGATCAAGACTAAGGGTGAAGAAGAAGAAGTTCCGATCGTCCCTACACCACGAATATTTATCGTTGGGTTAGCTTCCAGACTTCCACCATTTTGCGAAATATTTAATCCGGGAGCAAGACCTTGTAACGCTTGAATCGCATTTCTCACCGGCCTATTTTCTAATTGCTTCGCATCAACAACAGCAACCGACCCTGTGAGATTTGTTTTTTTCTGTGTTCCAAATCCAACAACAACAACTTCATCCAAAAGGTCTCCTTCAGACTCCTTTAATGTCACATTTAAAGTATAAATACCATTCTTTGAATCGGTGACATCCTGTAGAACAATACGTTGTTTTTCATAACCAATAAAGGTAAATATAACAGCGGTGGCACCATTAATATTTAAGCTGTATTGACCATTTCCATCCGTTTGCGTTTTTAATGAAGATCCTTCGGCTGCAACCGTCACTCCAGGTAAAATACCTGTGGCATTTCTAACTATTCCCTGGATCTTGGTGATTTGTCCAGAGGCATAATTAAAGCCTAGCAACAGAAAAAAAAAGATAAAAAAACCTTTCCCTTTCCAAAAAAGTACATTTTCTTTCATAATTTATAATTGGTTCGTTTTAAACAGTCCAATATTATGAAAGGGGGCTAATGAAAGAGAGGGGCTAATTCGTAATTTTTGAGGGTGTAATTAGTTCAATCAAATATAACAATTATAAACATCTATAAATCAATGAGTTTAAAGAAGGTGAATAATAACGAAAAATTACTTCATCCGATCTATTTTTATGCCGATAAAACGCGCATGAAAACAAAATTTTTTAAATAATTTCCTCTTCGGAGAACTAAATGGAAAATTTTACTTAGGGATATAGACGCTTACAGATGTCCCCTTATTTTCAATCGAGGAAACCGAAAGTATGGCATGATGCAATTCAAAAATATGCTTGGCCAGCACTAATCCTAATCCGTTTCCATAGATCGCGCCCACATTGGAGGCCCTATAAAAAGAATCAAAAATATGAGGCTGATCGTGTAACGGGATACCGATACCATGATCTGAAATTTTGACTACGACAAGATTTTCATGACAGACCAGTGAAATCGTGACCATTTTTTTATCCCCGTACTTACAGGCATTAGAAACAATATTACTGAAGGCAATATAAAAGAGATCTGGATTCACAAAGATATTCATCTCACTGCTATCCTCAGGAATATGCGAGAAATCCAGAAAAATCTCACAGTCCGGGTTCATGCTTTTTTCACTCTTCTGTACATCATATAAGAGTTCATCGATCCGGATCCACTGTTTGCTTTCGATCTTACCCTCAAATCCGGTGCGTGACAAGAGCAAAAGATTATTGATGATGAGATTCATCTTTGAAGCATGTTTAGCAATTGCCTCGACCGAATAATACGCTTCATGATTTTTATCCAGATGATGCAAAGCCAGCTCAGCTTCCCCACCAATAATCGTTAAAGGTGTACGTAACGAGTGGGATGCATTGCCGATAAAGCTCTGCTGTGATTTGACCGAAATATCCAGTCGTTTCATCATGGCGTTGAAATTGGAAATCAATATTCCGATTTCATCATCATCATTAGAATAGTTATTTTTAACCCGTTTGTTCAGATTTGATATATCTACCTGAGTTAGTTCCTTATTGATGGCTTTGATAGGTGCAAGCAGTCTATTGGCGAAATAAAAAGACAGCAGAACAACCAAGATAATCGCTAAGGATCCACCTGAAATCAAAGTATGATCCAGTATCTGTTGTTCATCATGTCCATACTCATCAACGCCCGCAGAAATAACCAATAGGTTTTCTTTGTGTAGAGAATCGACAAAAAATAGGGCTACATAGGAGGTTTTATGATGCAGAAACTGCGCTTTCCCTTTTACGATTGCTTCTTCATAGAAAGCATCAGGTAAAGGCAGATCGGGTTTATAGCGGAGATCGGTATGTCCTTTAACAATCCGCAACAGATAATCTTTACCCTCAGAAAGCTGGCGTAGATATTTTCGGGTTACTTCGTAGTACACCTTATTATTATACGCATCATTCTGTATGATATGATTACCGACAATAGTGGCATTTTCTTCCAGCCGGTGATAGAATTTGGTCTGCAGACTGTCCTTCGTAAAATAAGAAACGTATAGGGCGAAAGATACAATATAGGCAATCGAAATCGCTGAAAAAAGTACAATGACCTTCGTTCTAATTTTCATTTCTCAGTATATAGCCCATACCGATAACAGTATGGATAAGTTTCTTTTCTGTAGGATGATCTATTTTTTTACGCAGGTAGTTGACATAAACATCCACTACATTGGTACTCATATTAAAATCCATACCCCATACCTCTTCCAAAATATCAACCCGGGATAAAATCTTATTTTTATTGACCATTAGATATTCCAGTAATCGGTATTCAGTAGCCGTCAGAATTACGGATTTACCTCCACGTTGCACATTCTTACTGTCTCTATCCATAACGAGATTATCAATAGTAATGGTGTTACTGGTCGTGGTCTGCTGTCTGGCCTTTCGGGACTGCCGATTGATTCGCGCACGAAGTTCGTCCAGTTTAAAAGGTTTGGTCAGATAATCATCAGCATCACGATTAAATGCTTCAACAATATCTTCCGTCTGATTTAATGCACTTAATATCAAAATGGGCACGTCTTTATTCGTCTTCCGGATATTTCGACAGATCTCCAATCCGTTCATCCCCGGAAGCATCACATCCAAAATAATCAAGTCATATTGGTTAAGACCCGCCATTTTTAACCCCGTAAATCCGTCCATAGCGATACTGATTGAATGGTTTTCTCCTTTCAATCCCCTTTCAATCAACGAAATTACAGATGGCTCATCTTCAACTAGTAGTATTTCCAATTCTTTTTTATTTTAATGTAAAACAGTCACAAGTGATATACTTTCTTAACCCATTAACTTTTTAACCATCTCACCTTCTATTAAACATCGCAATAAGAAGGATCTCACAACTTACAAAAATAGGCAATTTCTTCGAAGCAATCAGCTCTAGTCTAGTTACGATCTACTATTATCTCAATATTTAATAAAGGGTATTATTATTTTCCCTTGCACGGCTAATCCATGCGAGCAGTTGACAGAGCACGACAAAGAATATTGTTAAACCGCATACGTAGGTCATAACCCCCGCTGTACCTCCGGCAGTTGCGGGATCTAAAAACGGATAAGGGTACCAACCCGTTATCGAAGCTCGGATAAACGTGTAGATGACCCACAAAAACGGGAATATCAATAAATAAAAGGCTTTGCCAGATGTAATCGGTTTTCGTGAAGGCCATAACAACCACCAGACAGTAATAAAAAATGGACCAAATTCATGCAGAATAAAATTGCTCCAGCTAAAATGGTCTGGGTCAAGTTGCGTGTTACGAAGCAGAACGGCAAATACAATCCCGGTTACCATCATATAAAGAACTGCTCCCGCGCGAAGATACCTGAACCATTCACCAAGTTGCTTATTTCTAAAAATTGCCACAGCCGCAATCAGGTAAGTAACCATCGCAATTAAATTACTCTGGATTGTAAAATAACTGAATCTGTTCCAGCCATAACCAGGAGATGTCGGATCCACATTCCAGGCGGTCCAAGGTTCAATAGAATCCAAGGTAACGATAGCCATTATGATTAATACTACCGCATTAAGTCCTTTCACATTCTGAGGTAAAGCCGTTTGTTTCATAGTTTCTCAAATGTCAATTCTCTCAAAAATAATTAAAAAACTTTTAAATAGTGACCGAGTAATCTTATATCGTCTAAATACTATTAAATAACCCGTCAACAAAAGTTCTAATCGACTAACCTTATACCATCTAACTACTAATTACTAGTATCTAAATACTAAATACTACCATCTAAATACTAATTACTACCATCTAAATACTAAAAACGAACTGCTTTTAAATAACTAACTTTTATTTTACAAATAAATTTGCTTTATTTGCACCAGTTCATTCAGGCATAGGGAAGCAAACCCGTTTCCGTGACCTATAGGATCAACAATGGAGGCTTAGCTCAGCTGGTTTAGAGCACTACCTCGACAAGGTAGGGGTCACTGGTTCGAACCCAGTAGTCTCCACAAAAAAGAGCATCTGAATGCTATTCAGATGCTCTTTTTTATGATGTATTTTTATAATAATGCTACTTTTTCTTTTTTAACTGCAATCCATACCCCATAGTCCATTCGATAAAGTCCGCTTTTCCGGCATGGGCTTTAATAGAAACACCTGTAAAAATATCGCGATAAACTTTGTACCGAACCCCGGCTCTCAGATAGATCGGGCTACTCTCACCATTAAATTTATTACGGTGTAAATAGGCTCCAACATTACCATTAAGATATAATCTTGAATTCAGAACGTGATCAATGTAAAATGCCGGTCCGTAAGAAAATAACGCTGAAAATGACCCCGCTTTATCGCCTGCAACTTGTTTATCGTTACCGCTAGCGGAATAGAAAGCATCCATTCCGGCACCGATACGCCATTTATAACCCAAATGTTTACTATAGTAAGCGCCAAGTGTTGATTTAAAGTATTGCTTATCATTTTCACGATCAATCTGCTTAAATCCAAAAGCATAATTAAAATGGAGTTCCTGCTTATCTTCCATTGGGGGAATTGCCGATTTTCTAAAGTCAAAAGGTTTGCTTGAAGGGCTATATGCCACAGAAAGACTGAGCGGCAGTAAGTTTATTCCTGTATTGGGCAATGCCAGGGCACCATTGCTGAAATGATGAAAAGCAATTCCTGCTCCAAGTTGGAATTTTTGACTCAACCGGTAATTTGCCTGTACCCCAAGATCGATGTAAACATTGTTCTTACTGCCAATAATCAGATTTAAAGGATTATCCTCTTCGTTATAAGGATTGAACCGCCCAGAAAGTCCCAGACCAATTCGGTAATTAAAATTCCATTTGCTATCTACTTTTGGTTTAATAGGAATAGCAACAAAGCCATAGACTGCAAAAGGTTTACCAAGATGCTCCTGTCCAAAAGTACTGCTATACACTCCAATACCATAGATCGGGTAATTGTATAGTTCATTGTACACACTCATGACAGAGTCACGGTACTGACTCTGAAAGCCAACGCGGAAATTAATACCACTGTAATACGAATCTGCAAGCGTTTCCTTTGTACGTTCATTCATCTTCAATTCACCGCCACTTTCATGTTCAAGCTGAAAGATCAATCGAGGTCTTCCAGAACCAACTGATTTGCTGGAATCCAAGGAGCTGGAAATGCGGGGACTGACCTGCGCCGTTAAGGCAAAGGAACTAAAGGTGAGCATGATAAAAATCAGAATTCGTATGATCATGAAAGGGATGTTAATTTAAATAAAGATTAATTTGTTTGCAAAAGTAGCAACTCCTAAACCAATTGCAAACACTATACACAAAATTTCAGCTTATCGCTCACATCGGAACAGGTGTATCAATCACTTTCTCCCCTCCGAATAGTCATATAGTGAATGAGTAATCTAAAAGTCTAAAGCCCTGAACTTCTAATCTTCTCACACGCTAACCTTCCATTCATCACAAAAAATGAGCCGATTACATGATGTAATCGGCTCATAAAATAAAACGATATGATATCGCTCTAAAAAACTATTTTTCCCACCATACTTTCGTGTGGTAAGTATCTCCCCCCATTTGCGCAACAGCCTTTGCATAATTATCTGGGTTAAACCTTCTGACCTCATTTTTATACATAAACCGCGATGGCATTACCCCATCATGAAACATATAAGGTGTTTTAGGCAGTTTTGGAAAACCCGTGCGACGATATTCAAACCATTGCTGATAATCCACCATAAATAAACTTAGGTATTTCTGCATCATGATGCGCTCCTGAGTACCATCAAATTTTGCGGATTCATTCTCAAAATAAGTTACCGGCACAACACCACCATATTGTTCTATCGAAGCTTTTACACCTTTCTCGTACGCCGTTTTAGCTTCATTTGTCAATCCTAATGCTAAGTAAGTTTCTGCTTTGATAAATTCAACCTCAGCATAAGGCATGATCAGTTCTTTAACAGGAGTACCCACCGCTTCTGGATAAACTAAATCTCCATTCGGTGTGCTCGGATTGAAGTTATAGGCAGAAAGATCGCCGGAATGCCCTGCTGGGATTCCACGATAGCCTATGCTCTCCACTTTACCATCTACTAAACGTGTCGCTTCTTTCATGATAAAGGGACGGCGAGGATCATTCAAAGCATTCAGATTGTCGACAAAAAATTCAGCCATTGCCGTAAAATTCACATAATCCTGTCTTCTTCCCCAAGCATAATCATAAGGAGCTAAGCCCGTCACCTGCACCACCGCTGCTTCCGCATTTGATTGAAAGATCGGATAATCGGCGGGATTGTCCAGCATCACTTTAATTTTTGCATAAGCATCCATACGCTTCGACTGACGTAAATAATAACGTAGTAGTAACGAATTATTAAATTTACGCCATAGCTTTTTATCATTCTTATACAGGATATCTTCCCCGTTCATGACAGACTCACCCTGATAAAGCTTATTCGCTTCTTCCAATCCCTTTACCATATCCGCATAAATCTGTTCCTGGGTATCAAACTTCGGTTTTGTTATGCCACTTTCAGCTCCTAATGCTTCAGATAACGGAACATCTCCAAAGCTATCGGTTAAAATACCTACGATATAGGCTTTCAAAGTCTTAGCAACAGCCTGATAAGCTTCATTATTTCTCGCTACTGCCGAAGTCTCCATTTCGCGTATATTACGCAGATAAGCATAGCATTTATTCCAAGTACCATCTCCAGATTGTTCCGTAAAATAGTAACGGTGTATTCCGTTTGCAGCACTCGGATTCGCAAGACCTGTCTGCATGATTTCCCAAGTAAAGTCATTGCTCCGCACTGTGAAATAGGTTGTCATACCGTAAACAGTTGGCGTAATTAAAGAACCCGGAGTAATCAGCTCAATTTGATTAGGATCTGTATTTAAAGCATCAAAATTTTTCGTACAACTTCCAAAGCTTAGCCCTGCTGTTACTAATAATGCGATACCAATATATTTCTTATTCATTTCAATTTTCTACTTAAAAGTTTACTCTTAAATTCACACCATATGTTTTCGTACTTGGCATCTGCCCCATTTCTACACCAGGCATAATCGTAGCACCGTTTAGCGCAGCTGTTTCGGGATCGAACATCGGGAAATTGCTGATCATAAATAAATCACGTCCAAAAAAAGCAATAGACGCCGCATTCACTTTCCACCGAGATAAAAGATGTTGCGGCAAAGCAACTTCGAAACGGAGTTCACGAAGCTTTAAATAAGAAGCATCAAAACTATTCGTTTCTACATTTGCACGTCGATAGTAATCACCATACCAGGTATTAATAGGTACTTCTTTCGTATTTGGGCTGAAAGTTCCGTCACCATTGGCGACCACCCCTTCACCAGTTATCATTCCTGTCTCACGGCCCTTCAATGTATTGGTAAGCTTGCCCTGTTCCGACATTTTATGATGCGTTTGCGAATAAACGATACCCCCAAACTGACCATCGATCAACACATTTAAACTCAAGTTTTTGTAACGAAATTCGTTACTGAATCCACCTCTCCAATCCGCATAAGCACTTCCGATTTTGACTTTGTCCGAAGGTCGAACAGGAAGACCAGTCTTTCCATCAATCAGAACCTGACCGGCATCATTACGTACCAGACCGTAACCCCACAGATCACCAGTCGAACCACCTACAGTCGCAATGATTTCTGCGGCGCCAGACCCACTAGAAGCAATAATCTGCTGCGGTGTGTCTACACCTTCACTTAATTCTAAGATTTTGTTATCATTCTTTGACCAGGTCAAGGTCGTATTCCATTGGAAGTTTTGATTTTTAATCGGTGTACCGGTTAAACTGATCTCTAAACCTTGATTTCTGATCAAACCACCATTGATAACTGCCGCGCTATAACCGGTCGTCACATCCAAGGGTACTGTCAAGATTTGATTTCGAGAACGGTTATAATAGAAATTGATATCTGCCGTCAATCGGTTATTCAGAAAAGAAACATTTAAACCTGTCTCTGTAGAAGTCGAAATCTCCGGTTTCAGTTCCGCATTATGTAATTTTGAAGGAGCTTCTGCTGATCCTGGAAAAATCGAAGTTTTATAATATTTAAGCGTTGTATAAGGGTCTCCATCTGTTCCGACCTGCGCCACTGAAAGACGTAATTTTGCAAATGAAATCGCCTTTGGCAAAGTCATCAATTCACTTAAAATAAAACTACTACTTGCCGACGAATAAAAATAAGAACGATTATCCGATGGTAACGTCGAAGACCAATCGTTACGTGCGGTAAGATCCAAGTAAACCTTATCCTGCCAAGATAAGTTAACCAAACCGAACACACTCTGGGTTTCTCTACGGGTCAGATTGTTACCATCTGCCAAAGAGTTCGTCAGGGCATTGCTCAATTTATAAATCCCAGGCAGATTGAGCCCTCTTGCCACACTTACAGCCTCTTTCATATCACGTTTCATGAGATTGGCCCCAGCAGAGGCGCGGATATTAAAGTCCGGAGTAAGTTGATCGTTATAAGTCAATAGGGCATCTGTATTGGATTCGAAATAGAAGATATCCTGTTGTTTGTAATAACCCTTAGGAAAATTAGCAGTATCCCATGGACGACGTTGCTCGCGCATGTTAGAGTTCATATTCATACCAGAACGTACCATCAAATCCCATTTAGGACTGAAAGTATAAAGTACCTGCGCCATCCCGTCAAAACCATTGCTATTTAGGCTATTGGTCATGACATTGGCAATGACAAAGGGGTTCTCAATATAAGAACTGAAAGGGTGAATCTGTTTAATATTTTCTTGACCTTTTTGCCACATCGGGCGGTACCAATCCAAGTCTATACTTGGATTCTGAAAGATCATAAAATATGAAATCGACTGATTATTATATCCGGTTGCCGGTAGGTTACCACTTGTTTTATTGGTATAATTTACCTTTAGATTAAGCTTTAACTTATCACTGAGCTGAGCATTTGTATTGAAAGAAGCTACAAAACGCTCGAAGCCCGTATTAGGCATGATCCATTTATTATTAGTATGGGTAATAGATCCACGGGCGCTATACTTGTCATTTCCACCATCCAATGCGACACTATTGATGTAGGTTGCACCAGTTTTAAAAAAACCTTTCACCCCATCTTTGTAAGGTACCCATGGTGTGCGCGTAGCGCCCTGTCCCTCCACTGTAGGATCGTACTGATAAAACAGTTGTCCATCAAATTTCGGTCCCCAGGCACTGGAAGTACCCCCCGTGCTCGCACCATCTTCGCTAAGACCATAAGAGTAATACAATTCACCCGCTGCATTCCGATTCAAGTTTCCCTGACCATATTCATACTGCAAGTCGGGCATCTTTAAGATATCTTGAAAACTCGTATTGGAGTTGACCGTAACGCCCATCCCCTTCCCATTGCGCTTACCAGATTTTGTCGTAATGATCAAAGCACCATTACCAGCTCTGCTTCCATATAATGCAGTCGCAGCCGCACCCTTTAGCACGGAGATCGACTCAATATCATCTGGGTTGATATCACCCAGACCATTCCCAAAATCGACCGGTACATCCTTATCCTGTCCGCTAGATCCGGCGCCATAAGCATCCGTTACGCCAGAACTAAATCGACCATCTACCATTGGCACACCATCAACAACAATCAAAGCCTCATTTTTCGTCGGATCTAAAGATTGATCACCTCGTAGTGTAATTCTTGCCGTATTTAAAGGTCCCGAACTCGCTTGCGTAATATTAAGCCCCGCAACTTTGCCCTTCATCGCATCCACCCAGTTGCTAGATGCGGCATCGGTCATCTGCTTACTACTGATGGTACTCACTGCATAACCTAGTGATTTTGCTTCTCTTTTAATTCCCAAAGCCGTCACGACTACTTCAGAAATTGCAACATCTGAAGATTCTAAAGCAATGACAACTTGCTGTGAATTAGAGGTAAAAATGCGCTGTACCTGCTGGTAGCCCACACTTTTAAAAGTTACCTGTTGATTCGGCAGGGCTTTAATTTCAAATTTTCCTTGTGCATCTGTCGTACCTACCGCCTTAGCATCCGCCAATACCGTAGCGCCTATAACAGGAACATTGGTTTTTGCATCCACAATACGTCCGGAAACGATTATACTTTGTTGCTTGATCGCTAAAATTTCCTGTTTAGCAAAGAAATTGTTGTTCGCTTCAGCCGTAGTCATTCCTAATCCTGCGATCAAGAGCAAAGAGGTCGCTTTAGATACAGGATACCGATAAAATCTAGTTTTTTTATTTTTCATTCTTCATAAGTCTTCAAAACACAGCAAGCAATTGCAGGGTTGTTTAAAACTGTTGCAATACTACGCATGCAAGATCAATTGCGGGTTAAGACTGTGTTAACATAACATTATGTTTGACCATAAAGGCAAAACGAACCTGGAGACGATGGATAATTATTAAATTGATTATTACAATCCATATCAGACGGTATCTCTAAAAATTAATCAAGATATGAACATTGAATCATCTTTCATATCAGTTCGCTAAAAAGCTAGTTTTGAAAGCAATAACAAGATTGCCAACTCAATATTATGTATTACATAATTTGTGATTTATAAAAATACTACATATATTGGGTGTCTAGAAAACCGCTTTATGAAAAACACTCAATTTGGGGATGACGAGCTATTGATAAAGTTGAGGGATAATGACCATTCAGCACTTACCGCTATATACAATAAGTACTGGAAAAACTTATACCAATCCAGTTACCGTCTATTGCAGGACCATGACAAATGCGAAGATGCCATTCAGGAAGTATTTGTTAACCTCTGGGAAATCCGGTCAAAACTGTTCATTAAAATATCTTTAAAATCATATTTATACGCATCTGTACGTTATGAGGTACTGAGACAATTGAGACGTAAGACTATTACAGAAGATATTGTAAATTTTATGGATACGCTGAGCACCGATAGCAATCAAGAGCTATTGGAATATAAGGAACTCGATCAACAGATCAATCAGATCATCGATGCACTTCCCTCCCGTTGCCAAGAAGTTTTTAAGTTAAGCCGTCTGGAGCATCTTTCACATAAAGAAATTGCTGAAAAATTGGCCATTAGCACGAAAACAGTTGAATATCATATATCAAATGCGCTACTATTCTTAAGGAGTAATCTGGGAAAAACCCTCAGCGTGGAGTTATTTATGGTTCTTTTACTCCATCCTTAAAAAAAATCAATTTTTGCCTAGGGATAGATCATCCCTTTTACTCATATATACATATAACCATAAATTTTGACACAAAAAGAAATTCTAGCATTACTGGATAGGTATCTCGCAGGTGAAACATCTTTCGAAGAAGAACAGCTATTGTCCAGATTTCATGAGACCTATGGTAAGGGAAAAGAATTGGACGAAGCATTCTTTACAGATGAGCGCCGGTTGGCGATTTTATCCAAGATTGAAGATCAAATCCATTTAAAAAAGAGCAGGTTTATAAATTGGAAACGATGGTTGCCGGTAGCTGCGGCAGTAATAATCATGCTGAGCATCACTGGAATACTTTATTTCAATCAAAAGTTTGAAAATATTTCCCAAGTAGAATTTTCTCAACAAGCTGAACAGATCATGCCAGGAACAAATAAAGCCATCTTAAGACTTGCGGATGGAACCATTATTTCACTTGATGATCGCAATAGCAGTAATCGGACATTGTTAAAACAAAAAGGATTGACGGTGAAAAGCAATAATGATGGCCAGCTCCTCTATATCATTGCGGATACAAAATCAAAAGGATTGAAAGGTACCAATAGCATAGAAACACCTCGTGGGGGCAAATATGAAGTTTTACTTCCAGACGGAACACATGTCTGGTTAAATGCAGCATCTGCTCTCACATACAATTTAGATTTTAGCCACCAACGAAAAGTAAAGCTGCAGGGCGAGGCATACTTTGAAGTGGCAAAGAAAAAAGTTCCATTTACTGTGCAGCACGGTATGCAGGAAATCCAGGTTTTAGGGACCCATTTTAATGTAAATGCTTATCAAGATGAAAGCTACTCAGAAACTACCCTGCTAGAGGGGCAAATTGCACTTCGATCATTACAGGGAAAAGATGAAAAAACCATTCTCATGAAGCCCAATTTTAAAGTGACGACCGATCATCATTCTGGCCTATCAAAACAGAGCATAGCCGACATAGAATCTGTTATGGCTTGGAAAAATGGTGATTTTCTATTTGAAGATCAAGAACTGGCGTCCATATTACGTGTCATTGCAAGATGGTATGATGTAAAAGTGGATTATAATTCACTTCCAAGAACACGCTATACACTACAATTATCCAAGCAGGTACGACTTTCAGATGTATTGAAAATGCTGGAAAAGACAGGACCGGTCAAATTCCAATTCGAGCAAAATACGATAAAAGTTGAAAAATAATTATCCATTCAAAACCTACTTAAAAATATGCCTATGATAAAAAACAACTAAACAAATACCTAAAAACAAAAAAATCCAGTTGCACCGCCATGCAACTGAACCAATTAAAAGGTAACCAAATAAACTTAAAGTACTACTAATCAATCACCTAATGAACAAATGTATAAATAAAATGATGCATTGTAGGGAATTATTTTTCATTTTTTTGAAGGAAATCCCTGCAATCTTATGTAATGGTTTTTTCCTAAAAATGAAAATAACAACTTTCCTTATTATTGTGAGCTTACAGGTTTCCGCCAATGTACTGTCGCAAGAAATAAGCTTAAGCGTAAAAGAAGCCCGCTTAAAAGAAGTACTCGTCAGTATTCGAAAACAGACAGGAATCAGGATGGTCTATAATACTGAATTAATCGGCAAAGCAAAACCTGTTTCTGTAGATATAAAAAGACTGCCGTTACAACGTACCCTGGAACTGGTATTAGCAGAACAGCCCTTTGATTACGAATGGAACGGCAATACAATTTTGATAAAACCTAAATTGGAAACCGTCAAAACCGTGATCGTAGAACCTGTACAAACACAATTGGTTGTTTCCGGTAAAGTCTATAAATCTGGCAACAGTCCTTTATCGGGAGTAAGCATCAGAGAAAAAGGGACAAATAATGGTACAACTACAAATGAAAATGGCACATTCACATTAACCGTAAAAGATTCCAGATCAACCTTAATTTTTAGTTATGTAGGCTTTAAAACAATCGAAAATATCGCTTCAGCGCAGATGAGTATCACCTTGGAGGAGGACGCTTCTGCCATGGACGAAGTTGTCGTCGTTGGCTATGGCACACAGAAAAAAATAAATTTGACGGGTTCCGTCTCTACGGTCAGCGCAAAGCAACTTGAGTCCAGACCTGTGCAAAACTTAGGACAGGCCCTACAAGGAATGGTACCGGGACTAAATCTGCAAACTGCTGGTCTAGGTGGCGAACTTAACCAAACCATGAGTGTCAATATACGCGGAGCAGGTACAATTGGTGTTGGTTCCTCTTCATCTGTATTGGTATTGATCGATGGAATGGAGGGCGATATGAATGCGCTAAATCCGCAGGATATCGAAAATATATCCGTTTTAAAAGATGCTGCTTCAGCCGCTATATATGGCTCTAGAGCTCCTTTCGGTGTTATTTTAATTACAACCAAAGCAGGGAAAATCGGAAAACCGGTGGTTAATTACAACAACAATATCAGGTTAAGTGCACCACGAGGTTTACCAACCATGCTGGATTCTAAAACATTTGCTTACTATTACAATGAAGTCGCAGCGAATGATGGCGAAGCGGCCAAATTTTCACAAACTGTCCTTGATAAAATCATTGCCTATCAAAATGGAGAAATCAGTACCGTCTCCACAGCGGGTGCAGATGGAAAATGGCAGTACTATACCGGATCGAACGCCAATACCAACTGGTTTGAAGAATTTTATAAAAACTTCTCCACTTCACATGAACATACCATGAGTGTGAACGGTGGATCAGACCGTGTTAAATATTATTCTTCACTGAATTATATGGATCAGGATGGTTTAAATAAATATGCAAACGATAATTTCAAACGTTTTTCATTTGCTACAAAATTAGATATCAAAATTTCCGATAAGCTAGATCTATTAACAAATACCCGGTTTGTAAGAGAAGATTTTGATAAAGCAACGCATATGAATGACCTTTATTATCATAATATAGCCCGACGCTGGCCAACAGTTCCTGTACGCGATGATAATGGATTCTTTTCAGAACCTTCAGAAATAAATCAATTACTGGACGGAGGACGTACCAACTACCAAAAAGATTTTTTATATCAGCAGATCCAGTTAAAATATCAACCGGTCAAAGGTTGGAATATCACCGGTAATGTCAATTACAGAATCACCAATAGGAATGATCACGGGGAAATCTTAAAAGCTTATGCTTATGCAGTAAACAAAGAACCTTTCCTTGTTCCGGTCGGATACAACAGTGCTGGCGGAACCAGTGTCGGGGAAACTGCTCGAAAAGATGAATACTTCAGTACCAATTTATTTTCAGACTATAGTTTCAATATTGCCGAAGACCACCAGTTTACAGTTCTGGCAGGATTCAATTCAGAATTGAATAAGTACAGAACGCTAAGCGGTAATATGAGCGGTTTGATCACAGACGATATCCCTACGTTAAATACCGCAACATTAGATCCTAAAACCAATGGTGGTTATCAGCACTGGGCTATTGCAGGATTTTTTAGCCGGGTCAATTATAGCTATAAAGACCGTTACCTATTGGAATTAAATGCCCGTTATGATGGTTCATCCCGATTTCCGAAAGACCTAAGATGGAATCTCTTCCCTTCATTTTCTGCAGGCTGGAATATCTCCAACGAAGCCTTCTGGCCTCTAAAATCTGAAATATCCTTATTCAAACTTAGAGGATCATATGGAGAACTAGGGAATCAAGGAACAGACAACTGGTATCCTTTCTATTCCATCATGCCGGTTACAGCTGGACAGGGTAGCTGGTTACTCAATGGTGTGAAACCAAATTCGGCAAGTGCTCCAAATTTAATCTCCTCTTCTTTAACCTGGGAACGTGTTTCCAGCTGGAATCTGGGATTGGATGTCGCGGCTCTCAACAATCGCTTAGGACTCGCATTTGATCTCTATAAAAGAAATACCTATGACATGATTGGTCCAGCACCCGATCTACCTGCGATTTTAGGAACAGCGGTACCTCGCATCAATAATTCAGAAATGTACTCTAAAGGGTTTGAAGTTGAACTTTCATGGAAAGACGATATCGGAGATTTCAACTATGGCGTACGTGCTGTATTATCAGACGATCAACAGACCATCACCAAATACCCTAATTCAACCGGAAATTTTACCCAATGGTATAACGGTAAAAAGAACGGAGAGATCTGGGGTTATACAACGCTAGGTATCGCACAGACTCAGGAGCAGATGGATGCACATATTACCAATACCAAACAATCTTTCGCTACCAAATGGCAAGCAGGAGATGTTATGTATTTGGATAAAAATGGAGATGGACAGGTAAATAATGGAGCAAGTACCTTGGCCAATCCAGGTGATATGAGCATTATCGGCAATAGCCTACCCCGCTTTAGATACAGTTTAGATCTTACTGCCAATTATAAAGGATTTGACGTTAGGGTATTTCTTCAGGGAATTGGAAAACGGGATCACGTGCCCAACGGACCTTATTTCTGGGGTGCCAATGGCGGTATGTGGCAATCGGCAGGTTTCCAGGAAAACATGGATTTCTTTAGGGACGAGAATTCAGTGATGGTACAGAACGATGTGCTGGGGATCAACACTGATGCTTACCTACCAAGACCTTATTTCAACACCCAAAAGAACCAGCAGACCCAGACACGATATATACAGAATGCCGCTTATCTACGGTTAAAAAATGCGCAGCTCGGCTATACCTTCAACCCTGCTTTATTATCAAAGATCGGACTATCAAAAATCCGTGTATATGCTTCCGGAGAGAATCTATTGACATTTACAAAAATGGCGAAAGTATTTGACCCGGAGACGGTAGGTTTAGGAGGATGGAACGATGGTAAATCATACCCGTTCTCAACCATCTATTCTTTTGGATTAAGTGTGAATTTTTAATGATTTGAATAATGAAAAAGAGCTATATAAATAAGATACAACAACTCTGCGCAGCGGTACTTGCCTTTAGTACATTATTATCCTGTAATAAATATTTGGATAGAGCACCTTTGTCCGATGTAACACCCTCAGAGTACTTAAATACAGAAGCTGATCTCGCGGCATATACCATTACCCGTTACAATTTCCCAACACATGGAGGTTGGGGATTGGGTACATTTGCTAATGATAACGGGACAGACAATCAAGTGACTTCGGGCTATGCGACACGTTGGGTACCTGGCGAATGGCGGGTAGGCGCTACAGGTGGAGACTGGGATTTTACGAATATCCGTCAGGTCAATTATTTCCTCGAATCGGTACTTCCCAAATGGAAAAGTAACAGCATAACCGGCAATAAGCTCAATATTGAGCATTACATCGGTGAAGCCTATTTCTTACGGGCTTATGAATACTTCAACAAAGTACAGGCATTGGGAGATTTCCCCATCTTAAAAAATACCGTAAAAGATAATCTGGAGGAATTAACCGTGATTTCTACTCGTAAACCGCGAAACGAAGTTGCCCGTTTTATCATCGCAGATCTGGATTCAGCGGCTACTTTACTCAGTACAACAACTGCTTCCGGAAAAACTCGGATCACCAAAAATGCAGCACTATTGTTAAAATCCCGTGTGGCACTGCATGAAGCTACTTGGTTGAAATACCATAAAGGAACTGCTTTAGTACCCGGCGGACCGGGATGGCCAGGAGCAAAATCAAATCCTAATTTCGCCATGAACATCGATCAGGAAATTGATTACTTCTTGACACAGGCCATGGAGTCTGCGCAGTTGGTAGCAGATGGAGTAGCATTAGTTAACAATACAAAAGATAATGGCTTTAATTCATCCAATAATCCTTATTTCAAAATGTTTGGTGATTTTGACCTAAATGCTTACAGTGAAGTGCTTCTTTGGAGGCAATATAGCCTACCTTTAAATGTTACGCATACTGTAAACCATTACATGAACAGAAATGCAGGGAATTCGGGATATGCAAAAGGATTAGTCGAAAATTTTACCATGGCCAATGGATTACCGATTTATGCCGCAACTTCAGGATATAAGGGCGATAATTTAATCAGCGATGTAAAGATTGACCGCGATAACCGTTTACAGATCTTTATGAAAGCTCCGGGAGAGTTAAGCTATAACGATCGAAAGAATACCAATGGGCAAGATATCGTAGAGGGAAAACCGGATATTTTGGGTATTGCTGAAACTCGATATGTAACAGGTTATGCCCTTAAGAAAGGGTTCAATTACCTGATTGCACAATCCGAAGGTTCAACAAGCACCACCGGTTCTATAGTATTCAGAGCCGTTGAAGCTTACTTAAATTATATCGAAGCCAGTTACCTTAAAAATGGTTCGGTCAATGCTAAGGCGCAGGCATACTGGACGCAAATCAGGGAGCGTGCTGGAGTCAACACCGACTATATGAATACGGTCAATAATACCGATATGAATATGGAAGCAAAAGGTGATTTCGGGGCCTATTCTGCCGGACAATTATTATCGGATAAAGTTTTATATAATATCCGGAGAGAAAGACGCTTGGAATTAGTTGCTGAGGGCATGCGCTTTGCAGATCTAAAACGCTGGAGAGCATTAGACCAACTTGCGGCAAAACCTTATATTGTTGAAGGCATGAAAATATGGGGACCTATGCAAGAATGGTATAAAGATGAAAAAGGAGTTTCATCGTTGATACAGCCAAATACTTCAGGAAAAACAGCTAATGTTTCCCTACAGTCTGAAAGTAATTATCTTAGACCTTACCGCATCAACTTAGCGGCAACCAATTTAGTCCTCGACGGGTATAAATGGATCAGTGCACATTATTTAAACCCAATTGCGATGAGCCACTTTACCATAACTTCACCAGACGGCTCGCCGGAATCGTCAAGTATATACCAAAATCCAGGCTGGCCATTAATGGCCAATCAAGGAGCAACGAATTAAACATACTGAAGTACCATACTGCACACCAGCAGTATGGTACTTTTTTTATACAAAAAATCGATCTCAGAAAAAGAAACGTGATTTATCTTTAAATGGTTATTTAACAGACTTACTTCACTTTCTCATGATAAACCATCTGAACTTTTGATGGTCCATATATTTCCACAGTCATCCATTCTCATCGACACAGATCTTAATGAGTCAGTAGTCCATCTAGCGCATAGGATTTCTTTAAATGAGGATAGCGTTTTCGATATTCTGATGGGGTACAGCCAAAAAGCTTCGTAAACTGTTGCCTAAAATGCTTAACATCTCGAAAACCAACTTGATAAGCAGATTCATTGACATTCGCTTTAGTCGTAATTAAAATTTGTGCCGCCCTACGAAGTCGGATGTACCGAATAAATTCGTTAGCAGATTTTCCTGATATCGCTTTAATTTGTCTATAGAGATTCGAATGGCTCATCCCCATGGTCTCGGCGAGCACTTTTACCGTAAAATCTTCTTCCAGCAAGTGTGCTTCAACCGCTTGGATCACTTTCTCCAAAAACTCTTTATATTCAACCGGAATTTTGTGGTCATTCGATTGCAACGTTATATGGCTATGGAAGTATTCATGCAGACGATTCCTATTCTGAATCAGATTGTCCACACGTGCCACCAGCATATCTTTATCGAAAGGTTTAGTAATATAATCATCAGCCCCCCCTTCAATCCCCTTCAGCTTTATTTCGGATGAAGAACTTGCCGTCAAAAGAATTAAAGGGATATGACTCCATTGATTGCTCTTCTTAATTTTATGACAAAGATCAATCCCCGTACCTCCTTCCATCATAATATCACTGATGATGATATGCGGTTCTATTTTTTGTAAAATTGCTATTGCCTGCTCACCGTTTTCAGCCTGTACGACATGAAACCTATCTTGAAACAGTTTATAGATATAATTTCGAATATCTGCATGATCATCTACCAATAGGATGATTTCTCGTTCTATCGGGATCAATCGATCTGAAACCTCGACATAATGACTATTTTTACGGTCGGCCTTTTCTGCCATAACCGGATCATTTAGCCCCATCGTTTCCCGGGAAGAAAAAGCACTGTTGGAAACTTCTAAAATATGATCCTCATCATTCAGAATAGCATGCTGGGGCAAATCAACACAAAAAGTCATACCTCGATCAGCATTGGGGTGATAACTGATTTCACCTTGGTGTATTTCCACAAATTTTTTGACTAAAAATAGGCCAATTCCAAAACCTTCCTTTACCGTATTGGAAGAAGAGAAATCACGCTGAAACGGCTTAAAGATATCTTCCTTCAGCAAAGTCGGAGTACCCTTGCCCGAATCCGATATTTCAATGCGAATACCTGTAACCGTCCTGTTTATATGTACGGTCACCATACCACCATCTTGTGTATATTTTAAGGCATTCTGCAAGAGATTAAAAAAACAGATTTCCAATTTTTCAAGATCCCCATAACATGGATAAGATTCGATATCCGTCTCCAACGTATAGCTTATATTTTGCGCATGTGCAATCTGCCGAAAACATAGAAAAACTTCTCTAACCAAACGTATGATATCCAAATGAACAAGAGATAATTTATCAAAGTTTCCTTCGGATTTTCTGAAGAGCAATAATTTATCGACCAGATTCAGCAATCTCTTGGAATGACGATATACATCCTGAAGTTCTTCATAATCTGTTATATGATCTTTGTTATCTTTCAGCAATTCTTTGATTGGATTTATAATAAGGGTAAGTGGTGTACGTATTTCATGCACGATATGCGTGAAAAATGTAACCTTTTTCTCTGTCAGTTCATTTTCCTTATCGCGTTCAAATTCAGCAGTCTTCAATTTGGTTAACAACAATGCACGATGCCGTACATACAGAAAATAAAGATATAATGCGGCAACAACAGCCATTCCATAGCCTGCATACGCCCAGCCTGTACGCCACCATGGCGGTAAGATTTGGATCAAAATAGTGCGCTCACTTGAATTCCAATTACCATTTGCATCTGTCGATTTAATCCTTAAAGTATAAATTCCTTCTTTAAGGTGCGAATAATATGCTGCTCGCTGTTTACCTACATAGTTCCAGTCCTTATCCCAACCTTCAAGAAAGTAAGCATATTTAATCCGATCCGAAAAACTATAATCTAATGCGGCAAATGAAAAGGATAATACCGCCTGGCTATAAGGGATGGTCAATTTACTGACCTCATTCAGCGGATCTGTACCATAATGCTTATCAGCACCATATGGTTTATTATTAATCTGGAGTTGCGTCAATTTGAGTGGAGGAAAGACTGCATGGACCAAAAGATCACGGGAATGAAACAAATTGAATCCTCGAATACCTCCAAACACCAATTGTCCATCGGACAATTTCAGCGCGGCATTGTAATTAAATTGATTGCTTTGCAATCCATCGGATTTATAGAAATTTTGGAATAAGCGCGTTTTGGTATCAAATTTCGATAGACCATGGTAAGTCGATATCCACAAATTGCCAAAATCATCTTTTAATGCATTTAATAAGGTATTACTTGGCAATCCTTCTTTTTCTGTGTAAATTTTAGATTGACCCGTCGCTATATTAAAGTAACGTAGCCCGCCCCCCTCGGTGCCTATCCATAAATGATGACGATCAGCCTGCTTGATAAACCGGACAGGTGTACCCACTGCATATGTTTTAAATTGTCTTGTTTGCAGATCCAAGCGGATCAGTTCAGACCAGGAACCCATCCAGAGGATATCTTCCCTTTCTTCGAAAAAAGTAAGCACATCATATATCGGTAAGTTCAAAGGTTTAAACTGATCTTCCCTTACATCAAAAAGATAAACCTCTCCTCCGCCTAAAGTCGATGCCCAGATGCGTTTTCGGCGATCTTTAAACAATCGCCAAGCGGCTGCATTGACATATTCGGTTTGGGGATAATAACAGGTATAAGATTTGATTTGACCGCTAGTCATATCTAATTTAAAAATACCGGAATCATATGTCCCGATCCATAATTGATGATGATCATCCTGAATAAGTCCCGTGACAAATGCACGCTCTGATAAAAGACGTGAAGAATTGGGGTACGGAACAAACACTTTCTGTTTTATATTCCACTTTAATAAACCAGAACCGTCCGTACCGACCCAAATATGATCATGATCTGCTTGCTCCAGCACAGAAATAAAATCTCGTGCACTCGTCTGGTTATCCTGATAATGATGTTTAACCAATTGAAATTTACCCTTCTGCGGATCGATCACATTCACTCCCCCGCGAATCGTACCTAACCATTTGCGTCCCTGAGTATCTTCGTATATAGCAACAACAGCATTGCCGGCAAGTTTTTTTTCATCAAATCCCGTATTCTTCTCGATTTTTTTGGTATCCATATTAATCTTCTGAATGCCATCACCATCCGTGCATACCCAAATTTTACGATCCTGGCCAAAATAAAGATTAACAATCCGCTTATTACTGAGGCCATTTTCCAAACCGTAATACTGAAAGGCATTAGCATGGCAATCATAGTGAGTGACCGACCAGCCATTTGAAAACCAAATACCTCCATCACTAGAAGCAGTCATCAATGTTGCATTAAAATCTCCCTGTACAAGAACTTGAATACCGTTGTTTTTACGATCATACATCGCTAAGCCCACCCCATGTATCATAAGCATTAATCTTCCATCGAAAGTTTTACAGATTGAACTGACACTGTATGCTTGATCACTTTCTTTTCCTGAAATATATAATGGGACAGTATGCGCCCTGAGACCTTTTCCGGTCTTCTTGATCACTAATAAACCCGCTTTTCCTGAAGTCGCAAAGAGTTGACCATCCTGATCTTTCTCCAGCTGATGGATGGAAAAATCAATGGGTTGCACTTCCGCCCCGCCTCTAACAAGATCTATCCGAGTAAAATGGTTGCGATCCATGTCAAAAAAACCCAATCCGCCCTTGGTTGCAACATAGAGATTACCAGTTTGATCCTCAAGAATATCGGTGATTCGATTGTCGGGAAGGGATTTATTCGCCAATGGATTATTTTTAAAAATCTTAAATTCATAGCCATCAAAACGATTGAGGCCATTAAAAGTTCCAAACCACAGAAATCCATCCCTATCTTGATAAATATCGGTCACAAAATCATTGGACAAGCCATGATCAATCCCCAGATATTCGATGGATGACTGCGCTCGCATATCAAAACATAGCAATAAAAAAATAAGAAGGCATAATAAGTTGTACCTCATAATTATTGGCGTAAATGATTGGTTTGTATAGGTATAAATCTGTGTAAAAAGCAGACTTTTTACAAGTGTTAAATTAACATTTAATAATTATAAAACCAATTTTAGCTGTCTTTTAGAGAAATAGGTCTCCCCAGTCTTCTAAACAGCTAAAAAAACCATTTAGCACGTAAAAGTGAGATAGAGAAAATCTTCATATGAAAATCTAAACATACCGATGATGCTGATTTCCCCCCTTATTTTTGACCAAATCCCCCCCAATTTAATCAAAAGATAGTTGCGATAATTGTACATCGAGTAAAAATACTCACCAATTTATAACCAAACTAATTATTAATGAAAAGAGGTAAAGTGCTTAAAAAGCGTCTTGGAATTTGGATATTTCTAATGACGTTAAGCTGCTATGTTGCCACCGCTCAACAAGTCCGTGTGACGGGAAAGGTCTCGGGTAGTGGCACCCCAATACAAGGGGTTACTGTAGGAGTTCTAGGTAGCGAATCAAAAATACTGACAGATGCACAGGGGATGTATGCTATTAGTGCCAGTAAAACCGCAACCTTGGTTTTTACAAGTGTAGGCTATACACGTCAAGAAATAGCATTAGCAGAAAAAAAAGTTGAATCCAATAATACCATCTTACTGGATGTCATACTTCAGATGAATGAGAATGTGATAGAAGATGTAGTTGTCACCGGTTTTGGGCAACGCGAAAAAAGAACATCTGTTGTGGGTTCAGTAACGACGATCAATCCAAAAGAATTAAAAGGGCCAACGAGTAACCTGACGACCATGCTAGCAGGACGTGTAGCTGGTATGATTGCATTTCAGCGCAGTGGAGAACCCGGATCTGATAACGCCAATTTTTTTATCAGAGGGCTGGGTACATTTGGTACCGGTAAACAAGATCCGCTGATCTTGATAGATAATGTCGAATCATCCCCAACCGATATGGCACGTTTACAACCGGACGACATTGCCAGCTTTTCAGTCCTACGTGATGCCAATGCCGCCGCGATGTATGGCGCGCGCGGTGCGAATGGTGTCGTTCTGATCACCACAAAACTAGGCTCTGAAGGAAAAACAAAATTTGAATTTCGCTCAGAAAACAACATTTCCACCAATACCAGAAATTTTCAGTTTGCCGATAACATTCGGTATATGGAAATGGCCAATGAAGCTTATCTGACAAGACCTGCAGATGCTTCGAGCGGCCAGGGATTGCCCTATTGGCAAAGTAAAATCGATCATACCCGCGCTGGAGATAACCCGCTATTTTATCCTAATAATAATTGGATTGATCAGCTGATCAAAGATTATACCCTCAATCAGCGAAACAATTTAAATATTTCAGGAGGCGGTGCCAAAGCAAGGTACTACTTAGCAGGGACTTACAATATCGACAATGGAATTCTGAAGGTTGATGGCATCAACAATTTCAATAACAACATTAAATTGAAAAATTATTCGGTCCGATCCAATGTCGACATCAACTTTACTCCGAGTACTACAGGAATTGTACGGGTCTACGCCCAATTTGATGATTATAACGGCCCTATAGGTGGTTTGGACGAGAATAACAACCGTATCAATGGTGGTGCCGTCACCTTTAGACGCGCAATATGGTCAAACCCAGTGATGTTTCCGGCGCTATATCCGTCTTCGTATATGCCTTACATGAACCATCCGCTATTTGGAAATGCACTAAATCGAAACGGGGGTCTGTTTGTGAATCCTTATGCCGAAATGGTACGTGGCTATCAGGAATTCAACACTTCGACCATTATGCCACAGATTGAATTACGTCAAGACTTAAGTGCTATCGTACCAGGTCTGAATTTAACTGCGATGACCTACTTAAAACGCTATGCTTATTTTGAAGTGAGCAGAAGGTACAATCCATTTTATTACTCCGCATCATCAAATGCTGATGGCGACCTGACACTGCGTGTCATGAACGACGGATCTCAAGGTTCAATAGGCCCTGTTGGAACAGAATATCTCGATTATTCAGAGTCTGACAAAGAGGTCAATTCAATGTTTTATGCGCATGCTATTGCCAATTACAACCGCGGATTTGGCAAGCATAATGTCGGAGCCACCCTAATTGGATTGCTTCAAAATTCATTAAGTGGCAATGCCGGATCTTTACAATTGTCTTTACCAGCCCGTAATATCGGTCTTTCGGGTAGATTTACCTACAATTTTGATGATCGTTATATTGCCGAATTTAATTTCGGTTATAATGGATCCGAGCGATTTGCAAAAGCAAGACGCATGGGTTTCTTCCCTTCCTTTGGTCTGTCTTATAATATCTCAAACGAGTCGTTCTTTGAGCCACTCCGTGACGTGGTCAATAAATTCAAACTACGTGCTACGCATGGATACTCCGGAAATGATCAGATCGGTAGAGCACAAGACCGTTTCTTCTATCTTTCAGAAGTTAACATGAATGCCGGTGAAATTTCTTTCGGAGAACTGGGAGGCTATAAGAGACCTACTATTGCGATCAACCGATATGCCAATGAAGCCATCACATGGGAGCGATCTCGCCAGACCAACTTCGGTATGGATCTGAGTCTATTTAATGCTATTGAATTAAATATTGACATTTATAAACAAATCCGCAGCAATATACTCACAAATCGGTCTTATATCCCTAGCACAATGGGCCTAAGAGCCCCTATCGTGGCAAATACTAATAAAGCAGAAAGCAAAGGTATGGATCTGACATTGAGCTATAATAAAAACTTTATGAACGGTTGGTATCTTCAGGGAAGAAGCACATTAACCTATGCTGTCAGTAAACGCTTGATCGTTGATGAACCGGCTTATCAAGAGCCTGGACGCTATACTGTCGGAACCTCCGCCTCACAAGAATTCGGATATATAGCTGAAAGACTCTTTGTAGACGATCAGGAAGTATTAAATTCTCCCGTTCAATTTGGCAAACCTGGTATTGATTATTTAGGGGGTGATATCAAATACAGAGATATCAATGGCGATGGCCAAATTACCGATTTAGATCGTGTAGCCATTGGCTACCCAACCACACCCGAACTGATTTATGGATTTGGAGGTACAGTGGGCGGTAAAGGTCTAGATTTCAGCTTCTATTTTCAAGGTTCAGCAAGGTCTTCATTCTTTATCAATCCTGAAAACATCTCTCCCTTCTACCTCAACGGAGGTTCTCAAAATGGACTTCTAAGCGTGATCGCTGATAGCTACTGGAGTGAAGAAAACCGAGATCTATATGCTTTCTGGCCAAGATTAAGTGAAAATATTGTTGCCAACAACAACCAAAGATCCACATGGTGGATGCGTAATGGATCATTCTTAAGATTAAAAACTGTTGAAATCGGCTACACGTTCAAAGAAAGTTTAATGAATAGACTAAAAGCAAAAAATCTGCGGATTTATGCCAATGGAATGAATCTATTCGCGATCAGTTCCTTTAAAATGTGGGACGTAGAAATGGGTGGACGAGGTATCGGTTATCCAATTCAAGCCACCTATAATATTGGCTTACAGCTTGGTTTTTAAACATTACAAAATGATAAAACGCTCATGAACTGCAGTACGGGATCCCATCAATTGAACCGTGCGCAATCATTTCGATTGCAGACAAGCAACTCATGATTATTTATAAAAAATTATCCAAATGAAAAATTTAAAGATAAAAAAGATAAAACGCTACCTCATATATCTATCTGTTAGTACCATCGGTTTTTCCGCATGTGCAGATTATATTGATGTCGTTCCCGACAATGTCGCAACTATAGACAATGCGTTTTCATTGCGCAACGAAGCTGAAAAATTCTTATTTACCTGCTATGCATGGCTACCCAACAATGCCGATGCGCAGAGCAATACCGGTTTTTTAGCAGGCGATGAAGTATGGATTCCTGTAGCGCAACGCGAGATCTATCCAGCTAATAATTGGCGGATTGCACGTGGAGGGCAAAATGTGAATGCTCCCTTAGTAGATACCTGGCGCAGCGGCATGTGGACCGCTATCCGTGATTGCAATATCTTTTTAGAAAATGTTTCTAACACATCGAAAGTACCCGATTTATCCAGTGAAGATCGTTCGAGATGGATTGGAGAAGTCATGTTTTTAAAAGCCTACTACCACTATATCTTGATGCGCCAATATGGCCCAATACCCTTGGCACGTACCAATATTCCTTTGGATGCAAACCAGCAAGAAGTACGGGTAACACAACGACCTGTCGACGAAGTCGTGAACTACATCGTATCATTATTAGACTCGGCTTCAAACAGTGCTGTTCCCTTGATCATTCCGGATCAGGCATCTGAATTAGGCCGCGTCACCAAGCCCATTATTCAAGCGGTAAAAGCAGAAGTTTTGTTGACCGCTGCCAGTCCCTTATTCAATGGTAATTCAGATTTTCAGACAGTCCGTAACAAGGATGGGGAACCTCTTTTTAATCCCGTATATGATGCTTCTAAATGGGCGCGTGCCGCCGAAGCGGCCAAAGCCGCAATTACAGCAGCAGAATCAGCCGGTATCACATTTTTCCCCTTTCGGAAAACGGAATATGGACAGTTTAAGATGAGTGATGAAACTGCACAAGTACTGGGTATAAACTTAGGTTTCAATGAGCGCTGGTCTTCCGAGCACATCTGGGCAAATCCTAATTATCAAGCTTGGAATATCCAGCGTGATGCCATGCCATTACTCACCATTGATGCTGTAGTAGGTACTGCAAGACAGCATTTAAGCGCACCGATCAAAATTGCGGAAATGTTTTACACCAAAAATGGCGTACCCATCAATGAAGATAAAACCTTGGACTTTACCAATCGATTTACATTAAGAACAGCTAAGAATGAAGAACGCTTTCATATTAAAGAAGGCTATACGACAGCTCGGCTAAATTATGACCGTGAATCGCGATTTTATGCATCATTAGGTTTTGATGGCGGTATCTGGTTTAAATTTGACACGAAGAGCTTATCCGATGAAGATACTTATTATGTACAGGCAAAACTCAATCAACCTGCAGGGGCAAATAATCACGGATGGATCAATGAAACAGGGTATTTCTTAAAAAAACTGGTCAACTGGGAACAAGCTTTTGCCAGCAGTGGCGTGAGTTACAAATCATACCCTTGGCCAACGATCCGTTTGAGTGATATCTACCTGATGTATGCCGAGGCCTTAAATGAAGCCAATGGACCATCTACAGAAGTTTACACCTATTTGGACCGCATCCGTGAACGTGCAGGATTGGCCGGTATCGTCGAATCCTGGAGTTCATTTTCAACCAATCCCAGCAAACCAAATACGAAAGATGGTCTACGCGAAATCATTCAGCGTGAACGCATGATCGAATTGGTATTTGAAGGAAAGCGCTATTGGGATCTCCGCCGTTGGAAATTGGCGGTAAATTATTTCAACCAAAATATCACGGGATGGAGTGTTAACCAAGAGGTGACCAGTGATTACTACCGCTTACGCACGCTCTATGCACAAACATTCGTCGCCCCACGTGATTACTTTTGGCCGATCGCACAAGGAGAATTAACCGTAAACCCTTCACTGATGCAAAATTTGGGTTGGTAGCCCTTATTTCATTATAGCTGATACAAGATAATTATGAACATGAATCAAACAAAACTGTATATTTTCACATTACTCCTGCTGACAGCAGCATTGAGTAGTTGTAAAGAGGAGTTTAAGACAGCTCAGGTAACTAATGCTGCTGCTCCACAACCGGTAAGCAATGTCCAGGTCGAAAATTTACCGGGAGCAGCCCGTATCCATTACACACTTCCCAAAGATCAGGATCTGCTTTATGTACGCGCGACCTACACGTTAGCATCTGGTCAAGAAATGGAGGTAAAATCATCTTATTACAACAACTCGTTGCTTGTAGAAGGATTCGCGGATATGAAACCGCATGATATTAAGCTCTCTACCGTAAACCGAAGCGAAATTAGTTCAACACCGGTAACCGTCCCGGTCACTCCATTGGAAAATCCGATCTGGGATACTTTTAGAAGTTTAGAAGCAATTGGAGCTTTCGGCGGAATACGGATAACTGCTGATAATGAAAAGGAAAAAAATCTGACCATTATGGTCATGGTGGATTCCTTAGGAGAGTGGGTTCCATCTGTAGACAATATTTATACATCGACAAAACAGATCAATAGAACCATTCGCGGATTTGCCCCTAATCCGAAACAATTTGCGATCACCATACGCGATAAGTACATGAATTTTACGGATACCATGGTGACCACCATTACACCCCTATTCGAAACTGCATTGCCAAAATCCCGTTATAATGCCATTAGTTTACCTACTGATGCTAAACAACAGTATACCTCGACAGGATTATCAAAAATGTGGGATGGCGATATCATCAATTGGCCCAATATATCACTTACCGATGTCACAATCAATGGTCCGCAATGGATCACTTTTGATACAGGAACTTTAGCCAAAATGAGTCGGATCGTTATCTGGAATTATCCGGAATACACCAATAATGGCCGGATGTATTACTACGGTGGGAATGTGAAAACTTTCGAAATCTGGGGTTCAGACAATCCTCCTTCAGATGGCAGTTGGAATAATTGGAAACTGCTCGGAAACTTTGAAAGCAAAAAGCCTTCAGGATTACCGATGGGCCAGCAGACCGATGAAGATTACCAGCTCGCCAATTCTGGACTTAGTTTCGATTTTGATGTCAGTGCTCCAAAGGTGCGCTATCTCCGCATAAAAACTTCAAAAAACTGGCAAGGTTCTTCATTTATGGCAATCGCAGAAGTTCAGGTATATGGAGACCCTCGCTAACGGGGATCACCATTTATTTTTAAGACAAAAATTATGAAAACACAACTCATTAAAATAATAGGTAAGAGCATGTTGCTTGGCGTCGCGCTACTTCATCTTTTCAGCTGCTCAAAAAGTGATGATTATAAAAAATATATAAAGGACGGAGAAATAAGCTACACTGGAAAAATAGATTCAATACAAGTTTATTCTGGAAAAGAAAGGGTATATATCACCGGTCTATTTATGGCTGATCCAAAAATCGAACGATTGAAAGTCTATTGGGACAATCGACAGGATTCTACCGAGCTTACGATCAATAGAACATCGGGAGTAGATACTTTAAAATTATCTTTACCCATCAGAGAAGGGGTACATAATTTTGAATTTATCACTTTTGATGGACAGGGAAACAAATCACTCAGCGTTTTTAAAACCGGTATTTCCTATGGTGAACGGTATGGATCTGGTTTACTCAACCGTCCTTACTACACGACCGGATATTTTGCCGGCGATCAGAACACCACCATTGCTTGGGGTGGCATTGATCTGACCAGCGGAGCAGCATTTACAGAAGTCGAGTACACCAATACTGCAGGAAAGCTGGTCATACAGCGTGATTCTATCCATATCGGTGAAAGTATATTAAAAAACTACCTTCCTGGAAAACCGTACCGGTATCGTACCCTGTTTATCCCCGATACCTTAAGTGTCGATACATTTTACACCAACTATGTCACACAGATATTGCCCAAAGAAATTTATCTAAAAAATATGAATTTCCCTTTTCAAACTGCTGCCATGGCGGGTAGCAGATGGGGTACTCCAGCAGATTGGCAATTGAATGATGCCGCAAAAAATTTTAAACATACCGACAATAAGTTCTATGGCGGAATAGAGATCCGCTCCAACCAAGCTTGTTTATCGCTGGAAGCGGGATGGTGGCAGTGGGCTACACCATCGCCAAACCTAGCTCCGATTGTCAATGGAAAAATGTATCAAACGACCAACCTTCAACCTGGAAAATATCGGTTTACCATTACTAAACTGGACAAAGGAGCTGCCGGAACCGTCCATTTAGTTGCTGCTAAGGGAACCCAATTACCTGACCAGGCTAATTTAGCAGCTGCAAGTTTAGCTTATAAGGTTATTTCTGGAACCGATGCTGTATTGGAATTTAATTTATCCGAAGCAAGCGCCGTCACCATCGGACTGTTGGGCAACATGCCTGGAACAGCAAGTGATGGATCATACATCAAGATAACTGGCAATATGACTTTTGATGTTTTACCATAAAAAAGAAAATATGAAAAAAAGATATTTCTATCTGCTGATGCTCGGTTTAACCGTGCAGGCATGCGCCAAATCAACATCTGATCTGCTACCCGTGAAGCAAATCGAAAATCCGGAAGGAATTGCGCTCCCTAGCTTAGGACAATTAGCATTTTCAAATATTACCACTTCGGGAGCAATGGTTAAGGGAATGGTAACCAATAAAGGCGGGGCACTAGTCACCAATCGAGGTGTTTGCTGGAGCACAAATCCTAATCCTACGATTGAAAACAATCCGCACGAAGCTACGGTCAGTAAAGGATCCGGAGAATTTAGTGTTCAGCTCAATTCCCTCGTACAGTCTACCACCTACTACATCAGACCATATGCCAAAAACAAAGGTGGTGTTGCATACGGAGATCAGATTATTTTAAAAACAGCAGATATACAATCTGTCAATTTCGCCCAGACACCCATGTTTATTATCGGGTCATCGCAAGCGTATTACGACGTAGAAATTTTGAGCAGTGGCGGAGGAGCGGTCACGGAGCGTGGTGTTTGTTGGGGCACAGAAGAAAATCCGACGATCACGCAAAACAAATCGGCACACGGAGCAAACGGTATTGGCAAATTTCGAATCGGATTAGCAAATTTAACTCCACAGACCAACTATCATCTTCGCGCATATGCTATCAATGAAACCGGAGTGAGCTACGGAACCAATATTGCCTTTCGAACAATTAAGAAAGGTAACGTCACGTATACATTCAACAAAGCAAGTAGCCCTACAGCGGAAGAGCTTGCTGCATACTCACGCCTACAAGTA
Source organism: Sphingobacterium sp. JUb56 (assembly GCF_014191365.1). Taxonomy (NCBI): domain Bacteria; kingdom Pseudomonadati; phylum Bacteroidota; class Sphingobacteriia; order Sphingobacteriales; family Sphingobacteriaceae; genus Sphingobacterium; species Sphingobacterium sp. JUb56. Next base: position 1,180,572 of record NZ_JACHWL010000002.1, read on the forward strand.
GCGATTGACAGTGCTGTTTGGTATGCGAATCAATATACATCAGCGACTAAGCATGTATACCTCAATTATGTTCCCGGGGTTGCTACCGCTGATGCGAATAATGAAGGATGGATGAGATTTGGAACAAATACTTCTTACCAAAATATCCGAACGATGCTACATGAAATGAACCATACATTTGGAACAGGCACAACAAGCTGGTGGTCACAGCAAGCAATAAGTGCTGGAAAATATCAATTTGCTAATGGAAACAACATGTTAAAATTGATCAATTTAGATCAAAATGCGGTGATAAGTGGCGATAGCCAGCATTGGTGGCCATATGGTCTGAATCAAAATTCAGAAGTCAGTTCAAGTTGGGATTATGTATACAACTGTCTGCTTATTGAAGCGATGCGTAAAGATGGGATGACGAGCCATAGCGGAAGTTATACACCATGATTAATGCTTAATGAGTTAAATCAACAATAAAATCAAGTTTAAGATCTTAAAGCCTCAGTCTACGGATTGAGGCTTTAAATTATCGAACTTTTTCATTGTTTCAACACAGATGGTTGACACATAGTAAAAATCAGGTCCGGGCAGCCAACTTCGAATCATACAATGAGTGCCTTTCCAATGTCCAATATATTGATCGCTTATATCTAATTCTCTTTTATTCATCTCAAAGTGACATCATGAACAACATGCTATCCAGCTTGTTGCCGCATCACGTTCCAGAAATTATAGTCCATCATGGGTGCTTTTGAAACACCTACATGATGTCCGATGGTTACAATCTGTCCACGATGGTAGGTCGTATGGATGATGAGATGCTGGAGATATTCGTACTTTGGAAAGTTTGACGAAAACCATTCTGACTCTATTAACAGGGGATCGTTCATCGCTTCGTAATTTCCCTTTACATAAGCGGCTAAGAGTTTAGCTTCATTAACTAAGTTTTCCATTTCATGCTCAATATCTACCTTTGTGGCCATGTACTCAAAACTTGGTGTCTCTGTTTCACGGATCATCGATGACCAGTACAACTGCGTATCACTGATATGTTTTACGGTCTTTGCGATACTGTTAAAACTCGACGGACATTCCTTTTGCAACAATTCCACAGGGTAGTTTCCCAACCAATTTATCAATTGTTCTGTAACCCAGATGTTGTAATCAACACTGTTGGTAATTAATGTTTTTAAACTCATTTTAAATTCTTTTTTATTTTATAATTATGCCGGTCCTTCAATAAATCTTTTTTGCCATACGTCTTTATTAATTAAAACCTTTGCAAATTAAGATGTTCTCAATAATTCAATCAGATCAACATCTACTGGAAACTTGGTTATTTACTAACTTAAATTTAGTGATTTTTCCAGATATAACACACTACTGAATAAATAGATACGCAAGTAAATTCAAATATTGAGTAAATTTTCGAATCTACTATGATCGCGTTTCTTGAACCAACATTATTGAGAGAAGTTATTTAAATAAGCGGTATGAAAGAATAAACAAAATTTTAAAAATCCATGTTTTCGTGGATTGACCAGTAATCACACAGCCATTAAATTTGTTAGAGCAAAAGATAAAAACGCACGTATGAAGAAACGGGTGTTTAATTTATATAATGCATTAAAGAGAAAATCGACTAATGAATAAATAAATTTAAAAGGATGAAAAAGACAAATTTATTACTGATAGCTATATATCTGATGCTGCTAACTGCTTGTTCAAAGGATAATAACAGCAAGCCAGATGGTGGTGAAAATGGATATCCATCCGCGTTAAAAGGAACAATATATTATGACTGGGCAACCGAGGGAATCCTCAAAGTGAGTTTACCAGATGCGGTTGGATCCACCTTTATTCCCGATAACTCCAAACTCAACAACTTCGACATTTCAAGAGATGGCAAATACAAGCTTACGGTCGTGAATGAGCAAACGTTGGGCAAATATCCCATACGCTTTACCCTCAGTGACATTGCCAACGGTGGCATAGTAGAGGAGTTTGTATACCACAGCCCAGGACTGAATGCATACTGTAAGGGATATCTTTCGCCCGACAACAGCCATATTGTTGTGCTTTCGAACGATAAGGCAGACGGTATCACGATTTTAAAACGAAATGGCGACTTGGTCGTCCGTATCTACAATATCAGCGGGGAAGAGCTGGGTTTTAATGACCAGCGTTTATGGCTGCCTGGCAACGCGCTTTTGATTACGCATAAGAATTATATTATACGCTTGGCCCCACCCTATACATCCGGAACTTTGCTAAAAGAGATGAAATATGAGGACTGGGGCGACGTGGCAGTCAATCCCGCAGGCAACCAGCTCGCTGTGCGCATTACAAACCATGTGTATACCATGGATATGGATGGATCCAACTTAAAACAGGTAACTACCAGCAATTTTAAAGAAGCCGTACCTGAGTTTTCGCCAGATGGAAAACACCTGCTCGTAGGCACTGAATACAGGCAGACCGGGCCATTTGGCTGGATGTGGTCATTGAAGATTATCCCTAACGATGGCAAAGAGTATAATGTAGATCCTATTGCGCCAAATACAGCCGGTGTCATACCCGTTGTTCTAAAAGGCAAAGAAAAGATTGAAACGGCAGGCGGACAGATGATCTGGCGTTAATGTATAACGTAATTAAGAAAACTATGAAAACGACACATTCAGCATTGCTTATGGTATTTATTTTATTACTAACAGGCTGTGCAAAAGAGAATAATGAACAGGAAGCAAACCAAAATTTCAACGAGACGTATGGGGGTACCCCGTTTAAAGGCACGGCCACAGGCATCCGTTCCCAAAATGGGGCTGATGATTACACCTGGAAAGGTGAAGGTCGAATTGCATTGATTGAAGCCACAGCAGACTCCGTATCGATGGTATTTATGGCCGATTTTGGTGATCTGGGAGAAATGAATTTTAAAGTGCGTGGCAAATACGATCGCTCTACATACCGAATGGATACAACAGATCCAAGCATTTTCTTTCGCATTATCGACGAAAACATCCTAGGTGCGATCAAGAATACGCAACAAGAGATGTCATTCGAAGGGGGCCTAAAAAAGGTAACAGCAAGCATGATTATGCGCGTGAATTTTAAAGAAGAAAACGGTCCCTTCCCCAAAGGATCGTCACTCAAGCTTACTTTTGATACGCGTCGCACGATCGATGATGGAGACGACGGAGAAGGGTGCAAGATGCGTCTGGTACCGATATGGAGTCCATCAGGAGTAACTATGGGGATGGTCCCAGATTGTTAATATGCTGATTAATCTGTAATTTCAAAAAACGATCAATTAAATAATGTACAAAACCCTGTTACTTTTTGCGTATTTAGTACTTTCCATCGCCAATACATCTGCGCAATCACCAGAGGAATTGACGCAATATAGCGATAGTCTTTACAGGCAGTTGCAGCAGATCAAAGACACCGAAGAAAAAGCATTGGCATTGTTGGATCTGAGCTTTTTTTGGTCCGATTACAATACGGAAAAAGCATTATACTATGTTTCCGCTAGCAGAAAATTGCTGGGTGATAAAGCCAATACGGACTATTACCAAGGACTGCTAAGTTTCTATCTCGGAGCTATCCAGTTTGACATCGATCCTGCGCAGGCAAAGAAACTCTACATGCAGGCCGAAAACTTCCTCAACCGTGATATACCAACGAAAAGCAAAATTTCTGCGACACGTTACCGAGCCCGTTTGTGGGGAAGCTATGGCGCACTTTTGCAACGTGAAGGAAAAGCGCACGAGTATGTGCAGGTGCTTATCGACAAAGTTATTCCCATGGCCAAGAGCATAAAAGACTCTACCCTGTGGGGCAATAATCTTCAGAATGTCGCTATGGCTTTGATGAATCTACAGAAATACAGTAAAGCCGAGCAATATTACAACAATGCCTTGACCTTACTGCACGACAGGAATGCAGCGGCCGAGCAACGTTTTACCCTCTTTGTTAATGCAGCACGCAACGCGTTGCTGAATAATAAATATACACATTCACGAATCTTTTTGGACAGTGCTTCTCATACCGCAAAATCAGTATCAGCTTCCTCCTACCTTCCAACCTACTACAGCGTAGAGGGAAGCTATTGGGAAAAACAACGAGATTTCGACCGTGCCCATACTTATTTCGAAAAAGCACTGGTTGGCGCAAAAGAGCAACGTAACAGCGATATGGTTGCGTCTATATTATTCAGCCAATCCGCGGCATTTCAAACAGCAAACAAGCCCGCATCAGCGATGAGGAAACTGCGCGAAGTGCTTCCTTACATCGAAAAAAATCCTTCCTTGAAGAATAAAGAAATGGTGTATTACAATCTAGCAACGACTGCGGTACAGCTAGGTGCCTATCAGGAGGCTGTAAAATGGTTTGAAAAACATAAAATTGTACTCGATACCCTTCTTGCAGATAAAGGCACGGCGCTCACGCTGGAATTGGAAAAGAAGTATCAGACCAGTGAGAAAGAAAATGAACTCCTCCGCGTAAAAGCAGCCCATCAGCAGCAACAGCTTAAAATGCAGCGCACACGCCTGTTTGCCGGCATTTTCCTGCTCACATCAATTGTACTGGGTATGCTCAGTCTCATTTGGTACATATCGTTCAGAAACAGAAAAAAAATAACGGCACAACGGGAAAAACTTAACCTCTTCAACGCCATGGTTCAAGGACAAGAGAAAGAACGCAGCCGTATAGCGCGCGATCTGCATGACGGTCTAGGCGGTATGCTAGCCAGTGTAAAGCTCAAATTGTCAGCTGTTGCAAATAGAGCGGCAGAAGCACAGCCACAAACAGATTCAACAATGCATTTATATACAATTATCAAGCAAATGGACGACTCGGTGAATGAACTTCGACGAATCGCCCGAAATATGATGCCCGAGTCTTTATTGTATATGGGGCTGGAAGTATCCCTACGCGATCTATGCAATGCGATGAACCAGCCACAGCTAAAGATAGACTTTCAAGCCACTAACTTGCAGACAGATTACAACCAATCTTTTCTGATTGCTGTATATCGTATCGTGCAGGAACTGCTCACCAATGCAGTAAAGCACAGCGGTGCAACCCAGATCTGGGTACAATGTTCAGAGGCAGATCATTATTTTTATATCACCGTAGAAGATAATGGCAAGGGATTTGATCCGTCTATGCAGGCCCCCACAAATGGAGGGATAGGATTATCTAATATCCGTAACCGGGTAGAGATTTTAAATGGCCACTTAGAAATTGATGCTGCCATAGGTAAAGGCGCATCATTTCACATTCAATTTGAACTAATCAAATAATATGCTTTCAGTAATTATCATCGATGATCATCCGCTCGTACTCAACGGCTTCGAGTTTATCTTGAAAAACACTTCGACAATCAAACTACGCAGTTCATTTAACAGCGCAGAAGATGCTTTCGAATTTTTAGCAACCGAAGCTGTAGATGTGGTCCTTATGGATATCAATATGCCAGAGATGAATGGTATTGATGCAACAGAAATCATCAAAAAAAAATATCCAGATACCCAGGTCATTGCGATCAGCAACCATAACGAGGAAAGTATCGCATTGCGTATGCTAAAAGCCGGAGCAATGGGATATCTGCTAAAAAATGTATCTACCGACGAATTGATCGAAGGAATAAAGGCTGTGGTAAGGGGCGAGCAGGTACTAAGCAAGGAGATGAGCTTTATCTTAAACAACAAGAAAGACCATATACCATCCGTTAGCCAACGCGAGCGCGAGGTGCTTACGCTGATGGCTCAGGGACATACTACCGCAAAAATCGGAGAACAGATGTTCATCAGTCCATTAACAGTAGAAAGCCACCGCCGCAATTTGCTGCAGAAATTTGGGGTAGCCAATACAGCCTCCCTAATTCATAGAGCCACAGAAATGAAGTTCATCTAGATTACAGCAATTTTAGATGTTTGGGATGCACAGATGATGTTTTCCTGTAAAAAAGATATAGACTAATTTCTCATGACCGAAGGGGTCATGGAAGATCCACCCAAACCTGTAAGGGAAATGATATGGACACTTACGCAGCAGTAAAAAAGCTAGCTTCTTTAGGTTTTTATTTAATACCATTAATAAATTTACATTATTTCTGACTTTATCAATACTCCTCCCAGAATACATTAATGAAAAATCATATATGTCTTTTAAATAATAATGAGACTATTTGAAAAGGGATTGAAACAAATCTGCTATAATGATTTTTATATTTTGATGTAACTTTCAAAAAATACGATGATACTTTAATTGAATCATTTACCGTGTTAAAAAAACTGATAAACTTAAATGGTTCTGGTCATTGCTCCAGGTATGATACTGCTTTTATTGTTCCTCCATTACATTTTGCTATGGGTTGATGAAAGAATCAGTTAAAAAGCGAAGAAAAATCCTTGGTTAGTGTATTAAACTCAAAATAAACCAAATATGAAAAGAAGAACTTTTTTACAGGCCTTAAACCTAGGTATCGCCTCTGCAACGCTGTACAATGGAGCAGGACAAGCCATGACGCTGACATCTCTCCTGGACAATAAAACACAGGATAAAGAATTGGCCTATCATCGTATCCAGGAAATCAAGTATTCCACTGTTCAGATGAAATACCCCCGACTTGTCGGAAAAAATGCACGTCTTGACCTGCATGGATATGGCCCCAATGTCGAGATCTGCTGTATTACAACAGACAAAGGTGCGATGGGATGGGCCTCACTCCGCGGATCAAGAAGAGATGCAGAGCAGATCGCAAAAGAACTGCTTGGTAAAAAAGTATCGGAGATTTTTGCCGCTGATAACGGAACTTTAGAAGCTAGACATATCCCTTTTGACATGGCTCTCCATGATCTCGCGGGTATTATATTGCAGAAACCGGTTTATGAATTACTAGGAAGAAAAACACCGTACCTGACCGATTACTATAGTGGTATGATCTACTTTGACGATCTCGAGCCTTCGGAAAAGCCTGCAGGTATCGACCGCATATTGGAAGAATGTCGATATGATTATGGAGTCGGATATCGACAGTTCAAACTCAAGATCGGTAGAGGTCACAAATGGATGCCCTATAAAGAAGGCCTACAGCGTGATATCGATGTTACCAATGCCGTCGCAAAAGCTTTTCCAGATTGCGGTATTTTAGTGGATGGCAACAACGGTTTCTCCGTTGACCAATTCATCCAGTATCTCGAAGGAATTCCTTCAGTAAAGCTATTCTGGATAGAAGAACCCTTCCACGAAACCGTTGCTGATTATCAAAAGTTGAGAAGTTATATCAAAACAAAAGGGAGAATTACCTTATTGGCAGATGGCGAAGCCGATCCGGATCCAAAGCTTTTACAAGAGCTTTTTGAAAAGAAACTATTGGATGTACATCTTACCGATATTGAGGGGCTCGGTTTTACAAACTGGAGAAAGCTGATGCCCGAATTGAAGAAATTGGGTGTGCAGGCATCGCCTCACGCATGGGGTTCTCTACTTAAGACACACTATACGGCACATCTCACAGGCGGACTGGGCAATACGATCACGATAGAAGGAGTAACAAGTACATCGGAAGATGTTGATCTATCTGGATATAAGATACAAAAAGGCAAATTGATTCCTCCGTCTACACCTGGATTTGGCATGCCTCTCTTGAAAAAGATCTAAAAAAAAGTGGCTCAGACTTTTAATTGATAAATGTTCTTGACCAATTACGATCCCTCACATCACCGTGATGTGAGGGATTATACTTTTATCTTTAATGTTAGATAATAGTACAGCTGATTTGCACATGAGATCAATTTGGACAAATCTGTATATATGCCTATACTTCTTAAACAGAATAGGATGATTATTGATTCAATATGGAAAGCATTATTTACCTGTAGTCCGATATTTGGAATTGTTTTTGCTGCAATAGACGATATTATTGGATTTTTAACGCACATGAATATACGCCCCCTTATACTTGCAATTTTTCTATTTCCCTTTATAGCAATTTGTCAAAAAATAATTGCACCAGGTGGTTCTGAAATTAACACATCGTTCCTTAAGCCCCAAAAATCACTATATACGGTTTACTATGTAAAGGATACCAGCTGGACTAAAAAGGGAACTATGACGTATGACATCACTTACGACGCAAACCAGCTAATATACAACTACAAATATACGGACAAGAGCAACGAGTGGTCTGTTAGCAGAACCTCCATAGCGGACGCTAAGACGCTGAAGTCAATCAGTTATCAATCGGAAAGCAGTAATAGTAAATTAAACCTCGAATTTGGAAACACGATAAAAGGAAATTATTATTCTAAAAAAACGAAAAAAAATAAAATATTAAATCTGAAAACTCCATCTTCATTTATTGATTTCAACCTAGCGGATAATATGATGACGACCTTACCGCTTACAGTAGGTTATAAAGGAACATTCTCACAATTTTATTATGATGATAATACGGATACTTTAGTATCAAACTACAGAATTAAAGAAGTGAAAAGCTACGCTTACCGCTCACCTAAAACCGGAAATCACGATACCTGGCTAGCCTCGGTATTAGAAGAAAGCACAGGTGCCATCTACAATTTTGTAATCGACAAAAAAGATCACCGGTTATGGCAAAGAGAAATGTCTCTGGGAAATGGCATGTGGGAGATTTGCATTAATGAGGAGCTGGATTACCAACCCATAAAAAATCAATTCAATAAAGAACAGTCGATAAAACAGATTTCTACAGGCAATAGTGTGATCACGGGAACAGCATACGCGAAAGATAATACGGGTAAAAAACTGGGAGGGTTGGTCAATACTGCGAAAAAACAATTTGCTCCCAAAGGGACAGAAATCACGCTTTTCCCGAATTCAGCATACTATGAAGAATGGGTGGGGGTAAATAAAAAGATAAAAAAACAGGGAAAAATCCCTGAGGTTCCTTTAGATGTTAATTTTGGAACAGCAATCAAAAAAACAAAAGTGTACGATGATGAGGGGCATTTTGAGTTTGCAGATCTTCTACCGGGTACTTATGTGATCATGGCTAGTTTCGATTTTACAAATTCGTACAACTATTCGTATGTCACCGGGTATACTAATTATTACAACTACTGGGGGTATACTGGCTCTAACACAAATTACGGTTCTGCCAAACAGCATTATAGAGATCAGGCCAATGTCGAAAAGCTTGTGACCATTGACAGCGATGGAGACAAAAAAGATATCAACTTGAGAGATTAGCACGGTATCACGCAAAGTCTACTATCAATTTAGCTTTAATTCCCCTACAGAATATACAAATAAAAAAGCCGACAGGATTTTTCCTATTCGGCTTTTTTATTAAATAAGTATATTTTTCGTTTTTCGCTTCTCTATCCTAATCTGGCAAAGTAACCTTTCCGATAAAAGGGTATTCCTCTACTGTATCAATTGCTTCCGAAATCTGGTAGCATAACTGATAAGTATCCTGAAGGTTTTCTGAAAAATGAAAAAACTGATCTTTTTTTACTTTTTCAAAGATCCAGATCGGATCTAAAGGATTTGAATTGTACTTCGTAATAATTGCAGTATATCCATTTTTTTGAGCTTCTACAAGTCTCTCTTTTGTAATATTTGCTAATTCCATATTATACTAATGTACAAAAAATAATTTTAAGCATTAAGTTAAAAACCGGCAAAAAACACTTAAAAATCTGAAAAAACAG
>NZ_JACHWL010000003.1:0-243930 GCF_014191365.1 Sphingobacterium sp. JUb56
TCAAGCTGCAATTATCATTTGTTTCATTCTCGGTTACCTTTTATGGAAATTTGTGATGGGTAGTCCTTCAAACTTTCTTGATAATAATCCAGAGAACCAACCTTTACCAGGTAACTATTTAGGAATGGTTTATCACGCAGGTGCTGTAGTACCGGTTTTATTAGGTTTATTCTTCATGGTATGGGTATTCTCTATTGAGCGTTTCATTGTAATTGGAAAAGCTTCTGGAACAGGAAATGTTGGTAATTTCGTAAGAAAAGTACAAGTATTAATTAATGGCGGTAATTTAGATTCAGCTATTGCTGAGTGTGACAAACAAAAAGGTTCTGTTGCAAACGTAATCAAAGCTGGTTTAGTAAAATACAAATCAGTTTCTGCTGATACTGCTGTAGATACAGAAAAAGCTACAATTGCGATTCAAAAAGAGATCGAAGAAACAACAGCATTAGAAATGCCGATGTTAGAGAAAAACTTAAACGTAATCGCTACATTAGTTTCTATCGGTACATTAACAGGTTTATTAGGTACAGTAACAGGTATGATCAAGGCCTTCAGTGCGTTAGCAACAGGTGGTACTCCTGATTCAGCTAAATTAGCAAATGGTATTTCTGAGGCCCTAATCAATACAGCGACAGGTATCGGTACTTCTACAATTGCGATTGTAATGTACAATATCTTAACAGCTAAAATTGATAAATTAACTTATTCAATCGACGAAGCTGGATTCTCAATCGTACAAACATACGCTGCGAACCACAAATAGTAATTATATGATGTTTTTGAAAATTATTTTATGGAATAATTGTTTCATTAGCATCATATAGAAAGAGATTGAATAATTAATTTATAAAGAAGTTTAAAATGGGTAAAGCAAAAATAAAAAGAGCCAGTACATCCATTGATATGACCGCGATGTGTGACGTATCATTCTTGCTTCTTTCATTCTTCGTAATGACATCTACAGCGAAACAACCGGAAGCATTCGAGGTTGATACGCCGGCGTCTACCACGAAAGATAAATTACCAGATTCAAACGTAGGTATTATTACGGTTGGAGATAAAGGTAAAATATTTTTTGGTGCGACAGACCGCGATGTTAGGGTTAAAACTTTAGAGAAAATGTCATCAAGATATGGCGTTAACTTTTCTCAACAAGATTACGACCAGTTTGCGTTGATGGAAAATGTCGGTACTCCTATGAAAGCGATCAAGCAAGTGTTGGCAATGGAGCCAAGCAAACGTCTTGAGCCTGGTGTTCAGAATGGTATTCCTGTCGATAGTACAGAAACATTATCTAATGAATTATACCAATGGATACAAACAGCACGTTTAGCTGCAGAAGAGGTAAATAAGGCAAAAGAAGGGGAAAAGGATTTTGTTTATCCAGGACCATTGAAAATTGCTATCAGAGCTGACGCAACGGAAAAGTATCCTTCAATTAATGCGGTAATCGAAACATTACGTAATCAAAAGCAAAATAAATTCAGTTTCATTACTGGTTTACGTGCTGAAGATAAATAATGTTGATTTAATAAAAAGACATAAATGGCAGAATTAAATCAAGACAGTGGTAAGGGTGGCAAAGGCGGAAAAGTAAGATCTAAGAAAAACGGTGGTAAAGTCGATTTGACAGCCATGGTAGATTTAGCATTCTTATTAATTACCTTCTTCATGTTAACTACGTCTTTAAATAAACCACAAGCAATGGACGTTGCGATGCCTGATAAAAATAAAATTAAGGATGAACAATCTGAAGTACTAACAGCAGATAACCGTTCCGTAACGATTTTATTAGGATCTGACAACAAAGTTTCTTGGTATTATGGACAGGTAAAAGCACCTATTGAAGGTCCAACGGTTACAGGTTTCGGAGCAGATGGAATACGCAAGGTTTTAATTGAGAAAAAAGCTTACGTTCCTCGTGTTTCTGGCGGAAAAGATGTAATCGTGATTATCAGACCTAGTGATATGTCTACACAAAAAGATCTTGTTGATATTCTTGATGAGATGAAGATTGTAGATATTAAGCGTTATATGATTGCGAAGATTAGTCCTGAAGAAATAGATGTTTTAAAACGTGATAATATTTATAATGACTAAGTTAGTTATTATAGAAATCACGAAAACTATAGAAATATGATTGGGTCAAAATTAGATATTTTTAAAAAGGAATGGCTTGATGTAGTATTTCAAGGCAGAAACAAGGAGTATGGTGCTTACGAGCTTCGTAAGCTTGCTCCTAAAGCTACAAACGTAGGTTTGTTGGCTGTAGTTGTTGCTGTGGTACTATTGAGTCTTCTTAGATTATTTGGAGGTAGCTTATTTCCTGATAAACCTGTTGAAGCCCCTCCAGTTGTTACTGAAGTGACTTTAGAGGATTTGGAGGAAATTAAACCACCTGAACCAGAAGAAGAAGAACCACTTCCGATTGAGGAGGAGAAGCCTCAGCAAGTGGCTATGGACATACCAAAAGAAGATTTGGTACGTTTTCCAGAACCAAAAGTAGCTCCGGCTGCACAAGTGAAAGAAGAAGTTGCTGCTCAAGAAGAGTTTAAGGATGATAAAAAAACTCCTGCTCGTTTAACTTTAAAAGGTAGCGCAACAGGTTCTTCAGTAGCTCGTGGTGAGTTCGGTACTAAAAAACAGGATGGTGCTATTACAGGTGTTAAGAAAGGTGATCCAAATGGTGATCCAGATGGATTAATTTCCTTCAATGCAGTAGAGGTTCAACCATTGCCTCCTGGAGGTATGGCTGCTTTTATGAAGTGGGTAGGAGAAACTTATGAATATCCTTCTGGAGCTTTAGAAAATGGTATCATGGGTGTAGTTGAAGTATCTTTCGTTGTTGAAAAAGATGGTAGTTTAACAGATATTTCTGTAAAACGCGATCTTAAATACGGAACTGGTGATGCTGCAGTTAGAATGTTGAAAAAAGCTAAGAAATGGAAACCAGGTATTCAAAATGGTCGTCCTGTTCGTGTAGCTTATACATTACCTATTCGCTTAAACACACAAAATCAGTAATTAGTGGCGAACTTTAATTCGAATAATACAAATTACAGACAGAAATCGCCTATAAAGCGATTTCTGTCTATTTTAGGACTATTTATGTTTGGCCTATATTTTGGGCTGGGCTTACTGGTTATTTTTTGGAAAGATTTACCCTTGGACATCAATCCAACGTATAGAACATTGTTTGGAGTTGTTCTGATTGTTTATTCTTTCCTTCGTTTCGTCAGATTGTGGCAAAGTAATTTTAACTAGTCTCATTACGAAATTAGAATTGCCTTAATTTTTGCAACCTATTTATTAAATGATTGCCCTATGAAAAACAGCTTAAAAATAATTTTATTTTCAATTTTTGGAGTTTTAATGTTAGTGAGTTGTAATCGTAATGGGAAGCAAGCTCCAACAGCTCCCAGCGAGGATATCTTGCGTGGTAAGGTAAATGTGCTTGTTGATGAGACCTTGTATCCAATCATTAAAGAACAGGTTGATGTATTTCAAAGTTCATACTCAGATGCTACTATTCAATTGTTGGCCAAACCTGAAATTAAAGCCATAAATGCTTTGTTGGCGGATACTTCAAATGTGATTATTTTAACACGTAAGTTGACAGCCGCTGAGGGGAAAAACTTTAAGGACCGAAAAATTGTTCCAAAGGAATATCAAATTGGGAGTGATGCAATCGCTTTGATAAATAATGTTGGTGATGCAGATACTATCATCACACTTTCTGACGTTAAATCATTGTTAAACGGCACACTTAAAGGTAAGTACAAAGTAGTTTTTGATAATGCAAACTCAAGTACTTTACGATTTTTAAAGGAATATTTATCTATCGATAAAATTGATCCAACAGCGATTTCTGCATTAGAGAATAATATTGATGTGATCAAATATGTGAGTGAGAATAAAGGAAGTATCGGAATTGTAGGTTTCAATTGGATATTGGATATGACTCAAAAAAAATCTGAATTATTGAATAAAATTCGTACATTGAGCGTAGAAAATGCTTTAGGAGCTAAGAAAGACGGTTTGTTCTACAAACCTTCGCAATCCAATATATCTTTAGGTGTGTATCCTTTTACACGGCCTATATATGTATTGAATTATCAACCGAACATGGGCTTAGGCCTAGGCTTCAGTGCCTTTTTGACAGGAGATAGAGGTCAGCGTATTTTTTTAAAAGCTGGACTTTTGCCTGCAACAATGCCGGGACGTGATATTATTATTAGAGAAGAAAACAGTTTAAATTAGAGTATAAAATAGTACAACAATAGATTATGACAAACAGTAAATTATTATTTAGTCTGTTATTAGCAGGTTCTGTTGGCACAGCAAGTGCACAAAGTTTAAAGGATGCTAGAGCGGCTATTGAAACAGAAAACTACGGTAAAGCAAAAACAATTTTGCAACAATTAGTAAGTAAACAAGCTAAGGTTGGTGATAATTACTTCTATTTAGGTCAGATTTATTTAGTCAATGATAAGCCTGATTCTGCGGCAATTTTCTTCAATCAAGGTTTGACTGCTGATCCAAAATCACAGATTAATAACGTTGGTTTAGGCTACATTGATTTGTTGAAAAAAGATAAAGCTTCCGCTGAAGCTAAATTTTCGGCAGCTAGTGCAAACTTAAAGAAAAAAGATTACGAAGAATTGTTGGAAATTGGTCGTGCTTATATTAAGGCGCCAGAGCCAGACTATGCGAAAGCGTTGGATTATTTAACACAAGCCAAAGCAAAGAATGCTAAAGATGCCGCTATTCCGTTGGCATTGGGAGATGCTTATAGAGGATTGAAGGAAGCAAGTAGCGCTTACTCAAGTTATAGTGAAGCAACTGATTTGGATCCGAATTCAACTCGCGCTAAAATTGGACTTGCAGTAATTGTTCGTGGTGCACAAGCTTTTGATGAGGCAGTTGCTCAATTGACTGAGATTACTACAGCGTCACCTACTTATGCTCCGACATACCGTGAACTGGCGGAGACTTACAATATGTGGTCAAAAGCACCCGGCACATCTGACGAGAAGTATGTGGAATTAAATAAAAAAGGTGTTGAGCAATATAAAAAGTATTTAGAAGTCAATGGCGATAACTCTTTGGAAGCAAAGATCCGTTATGCCGATTTCTTGGTTTATGCTAGACAATATGATGAGTTAGGAGCAGTTTCTGAAGAATTAGCGAAAAATCCAGATGTAGATCCTAAGATCTATCGTTATTTAGCATACAATGCTTTTAGAAATAAAGACTACGCTAAAGCATCTGAGAATATCCAAAAGATGTTTGCAAAAATGGATCCTCTACGTGTAATTCCTTTGGATAATATGTATGCAGGTTTATCTGATGTCGCTAATAATAAAGTGGAATCGGGTATTGTATTTATTCAAAAAGCAATTGATCAAGATAAAGAATTGTTAGCAGAGGTTGCTGAAACAGCATTTGCAAAATATCAAGATCAAGAGACTGCAACTGCAGTAGCATTATTTGAGATTATTGCTAAATATCCTGATACTGATTATTACTTCGATTCTAATTATTATGCTGGAGAAGGTAATTACCAAATTGGCTTTAAAAAGGATCAGGAAAGTAAGGATGAGGAAGGTAATGTAACTGATCAAGCTCTAAAAGATCAAGCTGTTGCCGCTTTTGTAAAATCGCAAGCACAGTTAACTGTTATCGAAAATGCGAATAAACCTGAGGTATTAGAGAAATACTTGGTTCCAGCGCTATACTACAAAGCTTTTTCTGCTTTAGGTACGGATAATTTGGAAACTCCAAAGGGTGATTTTGTGGCTCCTTTCGAAAAATTAATTAAGGTTATCAACGAAAGAGGAACACAAGAGAAAAATAAAGCATATTTAATCGATGCTTACACTTATATTGGTTTCTTCCAATACAGTAAAAATGAAATGGCTAAAGCAAAAGCTAGTTTCCAAGAAGTATTGAAATTAGACCCTGAAAATGAGAATGCTAAATCTTATTTAGAAGGGATAAAATAAGCGTATTATTTTTAAGAAAGAGGGGAGGACATTTGTTCTCCCCTTTTTTGTTTTTAGCTATATTTTTCTTAAATTTAGGTTTTACCAATATAAACATTTTGATATGGAGCAAGTTAGTGCGAGTGCACCTATTGACTATCTGCCAATTTTATTTCAGCTCATTGTTGCTGCTGGATTTGGTATTGGAACGATCATCATCACACATCTCATTGGCCCAAAAGTAAGAACTGCAAATAAGCTTAGTTCATTTGAGTCGGGTATTGAAGTTGTTGGAAATGCAAGACAGCCTTTCTCGATTAAGTATTTTCTTGTTGCTATTTTGTTTGTCATTTTTGATGTCGAAGTTATCTTTATGTATCCGTGGGCAGTTAATTTTCGAGAATTTGGATTTGAAGGTTTGATCCAGATGTTTATTTTTATGGCTATGTTGCTTTTAGGCTTCATTTATGTCATTAAAAAGAAAGCCTTAAGCTGGGATTAGAATAGTTCTAAATTGCGCTAACGGCTTGATTTTTATCTAGAAAATGTTAGTTTTGATATGTGCGATAGCACACAACTGTAAACCACTTTAAATTATATTTCCATGAGCGATATTAAGTTGGCCAAAGCACCTCCGGGAGTTGAGGGCGCTGGTTTTTTTGCCACGAGTTTAGATAAAGCGATTGGTTTGGCACGTTCAAATTCTTTATGGCCTTTGCCTTTTGCTACTTCTTGTTGTGGGATCGAATTTATGGCTACAATGGGTTCAACATATGATCTTGCTCGTTTTGGCGCAGAAAGACCAAGTTTTTCTCCTCGCCAAGCTGATATGTTATTGGTGATGGGGACCATTGCTAAAAAGATGGCTCCTGTTTTAAAACAGGTATATATGCAAATGGCTGAACCTCGTTGGGTGATTGCGGTTGGTGCATGCGCCTCAAGCGGAGGGATTTTTGATACGTATTCTGTCTTACAGGGAATCGATGAAATTATTCCTGTTGATGTATATGTGCCCGGATGTCCGCCGAGGCCAGAAGCAATATTAGACGGCGTTTTACGCTTGCAGGATATTGTTAAAAATGAATCATTGAATAGGAGAAATACACCTGAATACCGCGCTTTATTAGAAAAATACGGAATTGAAACTTATGAATAAGCTAGATAATACCTATTTGTGGGAGAAGTTGGGTTCTACATTCGGTTCTGATGTGTCACAACTGGTTGATGACTATGATCTATTAACGGTGAATGTACATATTGATGCTATTCATGCTGTGTTGACTTTTTTGAAACATGATGCGGAATTGCAGTTTATTCACTTAACAGATATTACGGCAGTTCATTATCCTCAGCAGAAACAGTCATTTGAAGTGGTATATCATCTCAATAGCCTCGTGCATAATATTCGGATTCGGATTAAAGTGGCGATAGACGGACAAAATCCGGAAATTCCTACGGCAACTACCATTTGGAAAGGTGCAAATTGGATGGAGCGAGAAACGTATGATTTTTATGGTATACAGTTTTTAGGTCATCCAGATTTAAGGAGGATATTAAATGTAGATGAGATGGAGGTTTATCCTATGCGGAAGGAATACCCTTTAGAAGACCCCAACCGTGTAGACAAGAAAGATCTCTATTTTGGACGTTAACGTTAGAAAGGAAACCAGTTATGAACGATTATATTACCAAGATATCCCCAAATAAACCTGTTTACGATGATAATGATCCCCAGGATGAGTTAATAACCTTAAATATTGGTCCTACACATCCTGCAACTCATGGTGTATTTCAAAATGTAGTTCAAATTGATGGTGAACGTATTGTTAGTGGTGTTTCAACAATCGGTTATATCCATCGGGCATTTGAAAAAATTGCTGAACATCGACCATTTTATCAGATTACGCCTCTCACCGATAGATTGAATTATTGTTCTGCCCCCATTAATAATATGGGCTGGCATATGACCGTTGAGAAGTTATTAAAAATTGAGATTCCAAAGCGAGTCCAGTATATGCGGGTTATCGTAATGGAATTGGCTCGTATTGCTGACCATATTATCTGTAATGGTATTCTCGGTGTTGATACCGGGGCATTTTCAGGCTTTTTGTATGTTATGCAGGAGCGGGAGTTTATATATGAAATTTTTGAAGAAATATGTGGTGCCCGTTTAACGACTAACATTGGTCGTATCGGTGGTTTTGAAAGAGACTTTAATGCCATTGCATTTGCAAAGATTGAAGAGTTTTTAAAAAGATTTCCTCCGGTTCTGACAGAATTTATGGAGCTATTTGACCGAAACCGAATTTTTATAGAGCGAACATCTGGAATTGCGGCCGTTACGCCGGAAGAAGCTTTAGATTATAGCTGGTCTGGCCCTATTTTACGTGCTACAGGTGTGGATTATGATATTCGGGTTCAAAACCCCTATTGTTCCTATGATGAATTCGATTTTGATATCCCTGTAGGTACAAAAGGAGATGTTTATGATCGCTACATGGTGCGTAATGAAGAAATGTGGCAATCTTTACGCATTATTGAACAGGCTTTAGCTAAAATAGAGAAAGAACCTAAGGGAGTTTTTCATGCTGATGTACCGGAGTTTTATTTACCTCCAAAAGAACAGGTGTACACCAATATGGAAGCATTAATCTATCATTTTAAAATTGTGATGGGAGAAGTTGATACCCCTAAGGCTGAAGTTTACCATGCTGTCGAAGGTGCCAATGGAGAATTGGGATTTTATCTGGTACACGATGGTGGTCGTACCCCTTATCGTTTACATTTCAGAAGGCCTTCCTTTGTCAATTACCAAATGTTTGCTCCGATGAGTGCAGGAATGTTGCTTTCGGATGCGATTCTTAATATGAGTAGTCTTAACGTTATTGCAGGAGAATTAGATGCTTAGTATAAAAAATAATGAATATGTTGAGTTTTCTTCAACATTGCTAAATCAATTTGCTGAAGTAGTGGGACGTTTTCCGGAAGGGAGACAAAAATCGGCATTGCTTCCTATACTGCATTTAGTACAAGCGGAGTTTGGGTGGTTAAGTCCTGATGCTATGGATAAGATCGCTCATTATTTAAGTATAGAGCCTATCGAAGTTTATGAAGTTGCTTCTTTTTATACGATGTATCTATTGCAACCACAAGGGAAGTATGTTTTGGAAATATGCAGAACTGGTCCCTGTTGCCTGGTCGGAGCGGAACGTATTATGAGCCATCTTGAACATAAATTGGGTGTTAAAGAAGGAGAAGTGACGGCCGATGGATTGTTTTCATGGAGAGGAGTCGAGTGTTTAGCAGCCTGTGGCTATGGACCTGTCTTACAGATCGGACCTGAATACACTTTCTACGAAAACTTAACTGAAGATCGTGTTGATCAATTAATAGATGATTTAAGCTCAAAAACTAAATAATATGGCGCGTAAACTTTTGTTAACACATATTGATGTTCCAGGGATTCAAACTTTTGATGTTTATCGTCAACATGGCGGATATCGGGCGGTTGAAAAAGCACTCAAAACGATGTCCCCTGATGATGTTGTTGAAGAAGTTAAGAAATCAGGCCTTCGTGGAAGAGGTGGAGCTGGTTTTCCTACTGGGATGAAGTGGAGTTTCTTAGCAAAACCGGAAGGTGTTCCTCGTTATTTAGTGTGTAATGGAGATGAATCTGAGCCAGGTACTTTCAAGGACCGTTATTTGATGACACATATTCCTCACGCTTTGTTGGAGGGAATGATTGTCTCTAGCTATGCTTTAGGAGCTAAGACTTCTTATATCTATGTTCGAGGTGAAATGATGCCTCAGATCCGTATTCTTGAACGTGCCATTGAGGAGGCGAAAGCTGCAGGGTTTTTGGGGAAGAATATTTTGGGGTCAGGTTATGATTTAGAAATTTATGTACAGCCGGGAGCTGGAGCTTATATCTGTGGTGAAGAGACTGCCTTATTGGAGTCTTTGGAAGGTAAAAGAGGAAATCCGAGGATAAAGCCTCCTTTTCCCGCGATAGCAGGATTATACGGCTGTCCTACAGTAGTGAATAATGTTGAATCGATTGCCGCGACTGTTCCGATTATTAATGATGGTGGAGAAGAATATGCGAAGATAGGTATAGAGCGGAGTACAGGAACAAAATTAATTTCGGCCAGTGGAAATTTAGTAAAGCCAGGTGTATATGAGATTGATTTAGGCTTATCTGTAGAAGAATTTATTTATTCAGATGAGTATTGTGGTGGCATCGCAAATGGGAAAAGGTTAAAGGCGGTAGTCCCCGGCGGTTCATCAGTTCCTATTTTACCAACGAATTTAATTTTAAAAACAGCAAATGGCAATAACCGCTTAATGACTTATGAATCATTGGCTGATGGAGGTTTCCAAACAGGAAGTTCCATGGGATCAGGCGGTTTTATTGCTTTCGATGAGGATCAGTGTATTGTGCGCAATACGTGGAATTTTAGCCGTTTTTATCATCACGAGAGTTGTGGGCAGTGCTCTCCTTGTAGAGAAGGAACAGGATGGATGGAGAAAGTGTTGCACAAGATCGAGATGGGACATGGCAATTTATCTGATATTGAATTGCTTTGGGATATTCAGAGACGTATTGAAGGAAATACGATCTGTCCGTTAGGTGATGCTGCGGCATGGCCAGTGGCTGCGGCCATACGCCATTTTAGAGATGAGTTTGAATGGCATATCAATCATCCGGAGGATGCATTGACTCGTAATTTTGGATTGGCGCATTATGCAGATCCTTTAGTACCGATTGTTTCTTAATTAGATTGTGATAAACGCGATACGAAGATGGCAGAAGAGGTAAAATTGAAAGTTATTATAGATGGTATTCCTGTAGAAGTAGCGCCAGGAACAACAATTTTGAATGCAGCACGTGAAATTGGTGGCGATATCGTTCCTCCAGCTATGTGCTATTATTCTAAGTTGGAAGGTACAGGTGGTAAATGCCGTACCTGCTTAGTTAAAGTTTCGAAGGGATCTGAAAAAGATCCACGTCCCATGCCTAAGTTGGTCGCATCCTGCCGTACGACTGTGATGGATGGAATGGAAGTAGAGAACATCACTTCTCCAGATGTTGTGGAAGCAAGAAAAGCGATTGTGGAGATGTTACTGATTAATCATCCTCTAGATTGTCCTGTTTGTGATCAGGCTGGAGAATGCAAATTGCAAGATTTAGGTTTTGAGCACGGCTCTGCGCAGACGCGATATGAGTTTGATCGAAGAACATTTGAACGTATTGATATAGGAGATAAAATTCAACTGCATATGAATCGATGCATTTTGTGCTATCGATGTGTGTTTGTTGCAGATCAGATTACTGATAAACGCGTGCACGGTATCATTGGCCGCGGAGATCATTCCGAAATCTCAACTTATATTCAAAATGTGGTAGAGAATGATTTTTCAGGAAATGTAATTGACGTTTGTCCTGTGGGGGCTTTAACAGATAAAACATTCCGCTTTAAAAATAGGGTTTGGTTTACAAAACCGGTAGATGCTCATCGCGATTGCCCAACTTGTTCGGGCAAGGTGACTTTATGGTACAAAGGATCTGACGTGATACGTGTCACTGCACGCAAAGATGAGTTTGGAGAGGTAGAAGAATTTATTTGTAATACCTGTCGGTATGATAAAAAAGAAACCATCGACTGGAAGTTAGAGGAACCTACCCCAATTAGTGACCAGTCCGTGATTGCATCTAATCATTATACACGCTTTAATCCACCAGCTGTTATCAAAATAGATCCTGTACTGCAGGAACAAAATTTAGAACAGTTGGCTAGAACAGAAAAATTGAAATAATATGGAGTTGTCATTTGTCATAGAAAAATTCGTCCTTGTTACTTTAGTTTTTGTGATCACGCTTGTGATTGCGATGTACTCAACATTGGCAGAACGTAAGATCGCCGGCTTTATGCAGGATCGTTATGGTCCTGATCGAGCGGGAATATTTGGTTTATTACAACCTTTATGTGATGGTGGTAAGTTTTTCTTTAAAGAGGAAATAATTCCCGCCGGAGCGCACAAAGCCTTGTTTATTCTTGGACCCACGATCGCTATTATTACTGCCTGCATTAGTTCTGCGGTGATACCTTGGGGGCAATCGTTAACGATCGGTGATCGCGTTATTTCACTGCAGGTTGCCGATGTCAATGTGGGCATTCTTTATATGTTCGGTGTTATTGCACTTGGCGTGTATGGTATTATGTTAGGTGGCTGGGCTTCCAATAATAAGTTTTCGCTTATGGGAGCTGTTAGAGCGGCTTCACAAAGTATCAGTTATGAGATTGCTATGGGGCTTTCGATTATAGCACTTTTGATGGTGACGCAATCGCTATCTTTAAGAGATATTGTTGCCCAGCAATCAGGTTTTTTGAATTGGAACATTTGGGCGCAACCTTTAGGATTTATCATTTTTATGGTTTGTGCTTTTGCTGAGTGTAACCGGGTTCCTTTTGATTTGCCAGAATGTGAGACCGAATTGGTCGGAGGTTATCATACCGAATATTCTTCCATGAAACTGGGACTGTACATGTTTTCAGAATATATCAATATGTTTGTGTCTTCAGCATTGATGGCCTCATTATATTTCGGAGGATATAACTTCCCTTTCATGCACGACTTAGGACTGTCTGAAAATTGGATAACGATTATAGGCGTTCTCGCATTTTTCGTCAAAATATTTGCATTTATCTTCTTCTTTATGTGGGTGCGTTGGACTTTGCCACGATTCCGATACGATCAACTGATGAATTTAGGGTGGAAAATGCTGATTCCTTTAGCAATTGCAAATATTGTGTTGACGGGAATAATTACATTGATTAAGGATACATATTTTTCATAGAAAGGAACCGTTATGCAACCATTAAGTAATAGAAAAAAAGTTTTGGCACAACAACCAATGAATTTTATGGAGCGGATCTATTTTCCAGCTATTATAAAAGGTTTGTCCATTACTCTAAAGCATTTTTTTAAGAAAATACCAACTGTTAAATATCCAGAGGAACAGCGTCCTTATTCTAAGAACTTTCGAGGGCAACATTCTTTAAAGCGAGATGAAGAGGGACGTGAAAGATGTACAGCATGTGGTTTATGTGCCCTATCTTGTCCTGCGGAGGCCATTACTATGACTGCTGCGGAGAGAACTAACGAAGAAAAGGATTTGTACCGTGAAGAAAAATATGCCGCCGTGTATGAGATTAATATGTTGCGCTGTATTTTTTGTGGTCTATGTGAAGAGGCGTGTCCTAAAGAAGCCATTTATTTGGATGGTCCACATGTTACTGCCGATTATCTTCGTAAAGATTTTATTTATGGTAAGGATAAATTGGTAGAGCCAAAATTTGATATTACAAAATTGAATAGTTAACCACAAACCTATGACTGTTTTTTATTTAGTTGCTTTCTTATCGATTTTTTTCGCGCTGATGACCATCTTCACGAAAAATCCTGTGCATAGTGTTTTATATCTTGTGATTACGTTTTTCACGTTTACCATTCATTATATTTTACTTAATGCACAATTCCTTGCTGCGGTTAATTTTATCGTCTATATGGGGGCTATTATGGTTCTTTTTCTATTTGTGTTGATGTTACTGAATCTGAATAAGGATACGGAACCCATGAAATCAAATCTTGTAAAAATGATGGGTGTTATTGCTGGTTGTTG
The DNA here is from genome assembly GCF_014191365.1 of Sphingobacterium sp. JUb56. Taxonomy (NCBI): domain Bacteria; kingdom Pseudomonadati; phylum Bacteroidota; class Sphingobacteriia; order Sphingobacteriales; family Sphingobacteriaceae; genus Sphingobacterium; species Sphingobacterium sp. JUb56. Next base: position 13,669 of record NZ_JACHWL010000003.1, read on the forward strand.
TCTTGTTGTTGTTCTTTTTGGTGCATTACGAGTTTTTGACATCTCCAATCCATTGGTCGCTAAAGATCCTGATATTGGGCTGGTGAAAAATTTGGGAAAAGTATTATTTAAAGAGTTTTTGCTCCCGTTTGAATTGTCTTCAATTCTTTTGTTAACGGCTATTATTGGAGCAGTATTATTGGGGAAAAAAGAACCAAAAAAAATATGATGGAAACAGCAGTTCAACAATTACAAGGTGTTCCTATAAATCATTATCTGATTTTTTGTGGATTGATTTTCGCGATTGGCGTGATCGGAGTATTGATACGTCGTAATGTTATCATTATGATGATGTCAATTGAATTGATGTTAAATGCAGTAAATCTCTTATTAGCAGCATTCTCTGTTCATCATGGTGATGCTTCGGGACAGGTTTTTGTATTTTTTATTATGGCTCTGGCAGCAGCCGAAGTGGCGGTGGGTCTAGCTATTATTATTATGGTGTATCGCAATACGAAGTCGATAGACATTGAATCACTACATAAACTTCGTTGGTAATTTAAAGCATTAAAAAAAGAAAGATAGTAGCTATGCATGATTTAATTTGGTTAATTCCTTTATTGCCGTTGATTGGTTTTGTCATCAATGGAATAGGACGACAGGTGCTTTCAAAAAGTTTAGTTGGATTTATCGGTAGCGGTACCGTATTTATTTCGTTTTTATTGAGCTGTACTCTTTTTGTATCCATTTATGAGGCGCGTGCACTTGGTGAAACAGGTAGGATTAGCCAACATATATTTGATTGGATTAAAATCGGGAATTTGGAAGTCTCACTTTCCTTTTTAGTGGATCCTTTAAGTGCGATTATGTTATTAGTAGTGACAGGAATTGGCTTTTTGATACATATCTATTCGATAGGTTATATGCAACATGATGGAGGATTTGCAAAGTATTTTGCTTATTTAAATCTCTTTATCTTTTTCATGTTGATCTTAGTCATGGGATCCAATTATTTGGTCATGTTTATTGGTTGGGAAGGTGTTGGACTTTGTTCTTATTTACTGATCGGGTTTTGGTATAAAAACAGTGATTATGGTGCCGCGGCTAAGAAAGCTTTTGTGATGAATCGTATCGGAGATTTAGGTTTCTTAATTGCGATCTTTTTTATCTTAAATACTTTTGGATCCTTGGAATTTTCTACCGTGTTTCAGTCAGCAAAAAGCTTTCCTGTAGGAGATGTGACGATTTTAACCATTACGCTATTACTCTTTGTAGCAGCAACCGGTAAATCGGCTCAGATTCCTTTATTTACCTGGTTGCCCGATGCGATGGCTGGTCCAACTCCCGTTTCTGCTTTAATACACGCAGCAACGATGGTCACCGCAGGGATTTACATGATTGCCCGTTCAAATATCTTATTTGTATTATCACCTTTGACGCTTCAGATCATTGCGATAATCGGCGTTTGTACCGCTCTATTTGCTGCAGCAACTGCGCTGACACAGAACGATATTAAAAAGGTGTTAGCCTATTCTACAGTTTCACAATTGGGTTATATGTTCTTGGGATTAGGAGTTGGTGCATTTACAGGTGCTTTCTTTCATGTTTTAACACATGCCTTTTTTAAGGCTTTACTCTTCTTGGGTGCAGGTTCTGTGATACATGGTATGAGTGATGAGCAAGACATGCGAAAAATGGGAGGTCTTAAAAAGGCTTTACCCATCACGTATATGACCATGCTGATCGGTACCATTGCCATTTCAGGTATACCTCCATTTGCTGGTTTTTTCTCTAAAGATGAGATTTTAGCACATGCTTTTGCTGCTAATCCAGTTTATTGGGTATTGGGGTTTATTGGGGCATTGATGACTTCCTTCTACATGTTTAGGTTGATTTATTTAACTTTCTTTGGTTCTTTTAGGGGTACGGAGGAGCAGAAACATCATCTTCATGAATCGCCTAAATCCATGACTTTACCATTAATCGTGTTGGCTGTGCTGTCTATCTTTGGTGGTACGTTTAATCTTCCTGAGGCATTGGGAGGTCAGGCTTGGCTCGCAACATTTTTGTCTCCTGTATTTGCTGATGGAGCAAGTTTGCAACACATGCATACAATAACCCACAGTACTGAATATATGTTAATGGGAGTTTCTGTAGTAGGAGTTTTGGTTATGGCATTTGTTGCCTATAACAAATATGTGAAACAAGGATCGGTTCCTGAGCATGATCAGGTGAGCAGAACAGGCCTTGCAAAACTTTCTTACCATAAGTTTTATGTGGATGAGATTTATGAATTATTAATTATAAAACCGATTAATTGGCTTTCCGTATTTCTAGCAAGAATAGTTGATAGCTTAGGGATAGACGGTTTAGTCAATGGAATTGGTAAATCGTCCTTTATGACTGGAAAAGGAGTTCGCCTTTTACAAAGTGGAAATGTGGGTTTCTATCTTTTACTGATGGTCGTTGGAGCGATAGCCATCTTTTTATACGGTTTATTGAGTTTTTAACATTGTAATAGCTATTTGATCATCAATGGATAACCTATTTTTACTTATTCTAACTCCTATTATCGGTGCTATTTTTTTGTCCTTTGTATGTGAACATACATTAGCGAAAAGAGGAGCACTGGTATTGTCTTTGATTACGCTGGGTCTGACTATTCCTTTTATCTGTCAATTCAATCCTGAAGGCGACTTTAATTATGAACAGTCTTATCCTTGGATAACTGCTTTTGGTGTTAACTTCCATATTGGGGTTGATGGTATTAGCTTGCCTTTGTTAGCACTGACTAATTTTTTAGTCCCACTCATTGTTCTGACCACTTTTAAGAAAGTCTTTAAAGGCAATTTCTATGCTTTAATGTTTTTCATGCAAAGTGGTTTGATGTTGGTTTTTTCAGCTATGGATGCTTTCACATTTTATGTGGGCTGGGAGGTTGCCTTGATTCCGATCTATTTTATTTGTGCTCTTTGGGGAGACGGGGACCGTATCCGGGTCAATTTGAAATTTTTTATCTATACATTCTTTGGCAGTTTATTGATGCTGGTAGCAATTTTATATCTACATCAGCAAGTCGCGACCAATGACTTTGAATGGCATTCATTTGTTTCCTTAGATTTAGATGCCTCTACGCAAAGGTGGATATTTTGGGCCTTCTTTATTGCTTTTGCAATAAAAATTCCAATTTTTCCTTTCCATACATGGCAGCCGGGAACTTATACTCATGCTCCTGCGGCGGGAACGATGCTTTTAGCCGGAATTATGTTAAAAATGGGTATTTATGGTCTGATGCGCTGGCTTTTACCTGTTGTACCTGAAGCGGTTGCTATTTACGGTCAGCTGGCAATGATTTTATGTGTTTTTGCAGTTGTGTACGCATCTATTATTGCGATACAACAGCAAGATTCGAAACGACTTATTGCTTATTCTTCTATTGCTCACGTTGGATTAATTAGTGCTGGGGTATTTACTTGGAATGTGACCGGAATGAGTGGTGCCATGATCCAAATGATCAACCATGGAGTTTCTGTCGTCGGATTATTTTTTGTGCTTGATATTATTCAGGATCGTACCGGATCAAGAGATTTGCGAGACTTAGGCGGCATAGCCAAGAAAGCGCCTCGCTTAGCGATCGTATTTTTAATTATTATCATGGGCGCGATTGGTTTACCACTGACAAATGGTTTTATTGGAGAGTTTTTGCTTTTGAAAGGGATTTATGAATATGGCGTTTGGTTCGCTGTTTTTGGTGGCTTAACACTTATTCTTGGTGCTGTTTACATGCTTCGTTTGTATCAAAGAACAATGCTTGGCACGACCTCCGAACGAACAGCGCATTTTGTTGATATTTCGGGTGTCGAATTGTATACTTTGATTATCATTTCAGCAGTGATTATTTATTTAGGAATTTTTCCAAACAGCTTATTGCATATTTCTTCAGCGTCTGTATCCGTTTTGGCTACGTTCCTGGGGAGATAATTTTAGACTTAAACTTTACGAATAATAGATTCGATTATGGGGGCGATTATTACATTATCAATATTAGCATTATTGGTACTTTACTTAGGATTATTTAAAGCAAATAAATCATTATTACCAGTAGGTTTAGTGGGCTTGCTTGTTGTTAGTGGACTATTAATTAAAGATTGGAAAATAGATGCGTCTCCATTATACAATGGGATGATATTATTTGATCACTATGCTATTGCTTTTTCAATATTATGTACTTTCGTGACAATATTGATTTTCATACTTTCTAAAGGATATTTTACGTCTTCAAGCGATCATGTGGCTGAATATTATACTTTATTGTTGTTCTCATTACTTGGGGCTGTTCTTGTTAGTAGTTATCACAATTTAGCCTTATTATTTCTAGGAATAGAGATCATGTCTGTTGCGCTTTACATCTTGGTCGGAATACGTAAGAAAGATCCAGCTTCCAATGAAGCCGCGATCAAATATTTTATCATGGGGGCTTTCTCTACGGGGTTTTTACTATTTGGAATAACCCTCTTGTATGGCGCATCCGGATCTTTTGATCTGATGATGATTAGAGACTATGTAACGATGCATCCAGGTGCGATATCACCTTTATTTTACGGAGGAGTGTTGTTGATGATTATTGGTCTGACTTTTAAAGTTGGTGCCGCTCCCTTTCATTTCTGGACGGCAGACGTATATGATGGGGCACCGATCTTAATTACGAGCTTTATGAGCACAGTGGTTAAAGTAGCATCCTTCGCTGGCCTATTAAGATTATTTACCTTTTCGCTTTTGCCACTGCAAGATTTTTGGACACCTATATTTTTAGGAATTGTCGTGCTTACATTATTTATTGGTAATCTTTCAGCTTTAATGCAATCCTCATTTAAGAGGATGTTAGCTTACTCAAGTATTTCACATGCAGGTTATATGCTTTTTGCTGTGATTGGTATTGGAGCTAGCTCTGCGAATTCAATTTTTGTTTATGGAGCTTCTTATTCTTTAGCTACTGTTACTGCCTTTGCGGCTTTGATTTTAGTAAAACGGGCTGTTGGCTCTGATCATTTCGAATCATTCAATGGATTGGCGAAAAAGAATCCTTATTTAGCAGCAATCCTCACTATTGCCATGCTGTCTTTAGCAGGTATTCCGTTAACAGCAGGTTTTATTGGTAAGTTTATGATGTTCAGTTCAGTAATGGCACAGTACCATATTTTGCTTTTGCTCATTGCGGTTTTAAATGCAGCGATCGCGGTGTATTATTATTTAAAAGTGGTTGTATCGATGTATTTCAGGACTGCAGAGGGAAAAAGTATTCCAATAAATTCAAATTACGTTATTCTATTTATTGTGACTACTTTTTTAACGATTTTAATCGGAGTCTATCCGAATTGCTTTATAGAGTTAATTTAAAGGGAGGTTAATTAATATACTTAATGCATAGTTTGTAAAAGCTATGCATTTTTTATTTTGATTTCATGCCTTATAATTTAAAGACAAATTGTATATTGTCAGTAGGAATAAGTAATTGCTGATATTCATGAAGTTTTTAATACCGATTATAACTACAATAAAAAGACTTTTTATTATTGCTGTTGTGCTGGGTATTTTAACAAGCCTAGGATTTGCACAGCGAAATGTTAAAGGTCGTGTCATTGACGGTAAAACTGGAAAAGGAATTCCTTTAGCTAGTATCTCCTGGAGTGGTCATAGTGGAGGCACTTCGGCAGATACACTTGGTAATTTCAATATTGTCCTCCGGAATGAATATGACCAGATTGCCTTTCGGGCGGTCGGTTATGAGATTAAATTAATTGATCTTAATGCGGTTCAAGATTCGGTATTAAATGTATTACTTTTTGGCAAAGACAATAAAATTGGAGAGGTGGTTGTCAATGCCAAAGGTCGTAAGTATAAAGATCCTGCCTTAGCACTAATTGAAAATGTCATTTCTCATAAGGATGAAAATCATATCTCTAGATTAAATCATATTCAATATGAGGAATATGAAAAATCACAATTTGGTACGGTAGATTTTAAAGTAAAGCCAGGAAGATTGCCAGGTAAATTAAGATTTTTGTTTGAAAATAAAGATACAGTTAGTATACCTGGTAGTTCTATTTTACCTTTTTTCTTAGAAGAAAGTGTCTCGGAAGTCTATTCTACATTTAAACCTTCTCGGAAGAAAAAAATTATTACTGGACATAAGGTGACAGAATTAAACAAGCGTTATATCAATAATGCCAATATCCAAAGTTATTTTCAAGATCAATTTAGAAATATTGATCTCTACGAGAATAATATCCAGCTGATAAGTAAAGCCTTTTTAAGTCCGATAGCCGGTAATGCTCCTTCTTATTATAAGTATACAATTAGGGATACGTTAGTTAAAGATGGTGTACGCTATATCGAATTACATTTTGAAGCAAAATCAAAGATGGACGTGTTGTTTAAGGGATCAATATGGGTCTCCGATGATGACCGTTATGCCGTTTATTACGCAGAAATGGAACTTGGTGAAGAGGCCAATATTAATTGGGTCAATGGAATTAATATAGGTCTTGAGTTTGAAAAGCATCCTGCAGGACAAATGTTGCCAAAACGCGCTAACCTACAGATCTTATTCGGTACAGATAAGGGGAATGCCCTGTACGGGAAAAAGGAGACTTATTTCTCAAAATATAAAGATGAAGCGATAAATGATGAGCTATTTAAAGGCATTCCGATTGAGAAGCGCTATCTGGAACAAAAAGATTCTGTACAATGGGATCGGGTGAGAGTAGTGCCGCTTACAGAAACTGAAGCTAAGACTTACGTCAATATTGATTCTCTTTCAGAAATGAAATCGATTAATCGATTAATCTCAATTGGATATTTTTTAGTAAGAAGTTATTATAATGTTGGAAAATTTGAGTTTGGTCCTTTAGAATATACCTACAGTTTTAATGAAATAGAAGGAAGTAGAATTCGATTAGGGGGTAGAACAACGGAATTGCTTTCGAATAAATTCTTTTTTGAGGGTTATGTTGCCTATGGTACACGAGATCAGGAATTTAAATATTACCTCAATGTAGCGCAGTCTTTAAATGGAAAATCTATCGTACAGTTTCCTGCCCATTATCTATCGGCAACGATTCAACATGATGTTATGGAACCTGGTCGAGGTTTAAGTTATCTGAAAGGCGATGGTTTTTTTCAGTCCTTTCGAAAGAATAAACCGACTAAATGGTTATGGAATGATATCTACCGTCTTGAGCATTTAATTGAATTTGGAAATCATTTTAGTGTGAGTACCATGTTGACAAGACATGAAAGACAGGCCGCTGGGACCTTGTCTTTTGTGACAGGAAACGCTTCGCCAGATACGATTGCAGCGATCAACACAAATGATATACAGATCAAGTTACGTTGGGCACCTGGAGAACAGTTTTATTATAGAAATTTAGAGCGAACGCAGATCAGGAATAAATTTCCGATTCTGACTTTGCAATATAACAAAGGACTAGATGGTTTCTGGAATGCAAATCAACGTTATGATGCTTTGAGGTTTAAGATCTTTAAAAAGATATTTATGTCTCCTGCAGGAACAGCTGATATCGAATTTAGTGCTGGTAAGATATGGGGCACGGTCTATTATCCACTATTAGAGATGCCAGATATTCAAACGGATAAATCGGGTCCTTTGCAAAATTTTGATTTGATATCAAATATGGAATTTGTTGCAGATCGTTTTGTAAAGCTTGCTTATTATCACCATTGGGATGGCTACATATTCAACAGGATACCTTTATTGCAACGTTTAAAGTGGCGCGAAGTAACAGGTTTCAAGTTTTACTATGGACAAATCAGTGATCGAAATAATCCGGAATTTAATGAAAATCAGATTCAGTTTGACCGTGATGACGATGGTCTTGTTAAAACGCGGGTTATGGGCAATCAACCTTACATGGAAGGAATAGTAGGCATTGACAATATTTTTAAAATTTTTCGAGTTGAATATAAAAGAAGATTAACGTATTTAAATTATCCAAATGTATCCCGTGATACCTATGGTGTATCACTTCATTTAAATTTTTAGAAATTATGGAATATCAACATCTCTTATATCAAGTGGATAAGCATATTGCTTATATTACAATCAACAGAGCATCAGCGTTGAATGCTTTGAACCAACAAACATTGAGAGAGCTAGAAGCAACGCTTGTCGAAGCAAAGAAGGATCATGATGTCAAAGGAATTATTATTACAGGCGCAGGTGAAAAAGCATTTGTAGCAGGAGCTGATATTAAAGAATTTATAGATTTAAGTGAGGCCGAAGCGAAACTTCTATCACAAAAGGGGCATTATATTTTTACGGAATTGATCGAACAATCACCGAAACCTGTCATCGCCGCAATAAATGGATTTGCGCTAGGCGGTGGTTTAGAATTAGCGCTTGCCTGTCATATGCGCTTTGCTTCAGCAAACGCAAAATTGGGTCTTCCAGAAGTTTCTTTAGGTCTTCTTCCAGGTTATGGCGGCACACAACGATTGACGCAATTGGTAGGACGTGGACGTGCATTACAGATGATCCTGACAGCCGATATGATCAGTGCTGAAGAAGGACTGAGAATCGGGCTTATTAATGAAGTACTGGATGCTGCTCATTTAATGAATCGAGTGGAAGAGGTTTTGGAACGTATATTTTCAAGATCAGGAACGGCGGTAACAGCAGCAATAGATGCGGTTAATGCATCAAACGAACAAACAAGGGATGGCTTTCAGGTGGAGATTAATCATTTTGCTGAACTTTTTGTAACGCGTGATTTTAAAGAAGGTGTTGATGCCTTTTTAACCAAGAGAAAGCCAAACTTCTAGTTATTATTTGCTTCTTCATATCGCGTTTTAAGCTATTATATTTATTGATCATCGTCTCACATCATTCTATCCATCCCGTCTGCTACCAAACTAATCATTGCCTTACCTGTAGTTCATAAGACGTTTGCTTGGATGATTAGTCTTTGTTTGATGGATAACTGAATGATGATAGCTGGAGCAGTATTTTTTTTCTCTTCTGTGGACATTTGTTTTATAGGCATATAGCGTCGCGGTATCGTGTATTGACAGGTATGACCATGATGACCATGCTGTCGTATCTCAACAAATAGAAGCCAAGGTTATTTGAAAGATGCAAGGATGGCAAGTTGGCGCCAAGGTAGAGATGGCCGATAGCGTCTTGAAGGTGGTCGAGATCGATGTTGATCTAAACGTTATTGCGCAACGGGAGCGTGTCTTCGCACTATGGCGGCAAGCTTTCGGCATAGGACGAAATGATTCTGCTACGTGGGGAAATGACACAGACGTAGGTCGAGACGATTTCGCCTCCTGGGGAACTGATGCAGACAGAGGTCGAAGCGATTCTGCCATGTGGGGAACTGACACAGCCGGTTGTCGAAACGATTCTGCTACGCGGGAAAATGACACAGCCGGTTGTCGAAATGATTTTGCAACGCGGGGAAATGAATCAGCCGTAGGTCGAAACGATTTCGCCTCTCAGGGGAATGAACCAGGCACTCGGGAGATTCGTTCCGCCACAGCGCGAAATGAAGGTTACATGAAATTAAATGCGTTCTTAATATATACTTATAGTTTCTTTTCTAGGAATGGTAACATGTTTTTATGGTATAATACTAGTGATGAAATTTGTCCCAAAAAATTAAATATCCTATTTTACATGCTGTATATTTAGAGATGATAAACTGTGATGAACCCTAAAATGGCTAAAGTGACCAAATTAAATCAAAAATAATTAAAATGGAAGCTCATAAAACACTTAAAAATATACGTCCTGATCTTTTCTACAAGGTCGATATTATTGTTATTGGTGCAGGGCAGGCGGGTTTATCTGCGGCCTATTATCTCAAAAAGTTGGGAATCGAGCCAGGGAAGGGGTTTGTCGTATTGGATGATGAGTTTGCCGCAGGTGGAGCTTGGCAACATCGTTGGGATTCATTAACGCTTGATAATGTCAATGGGATTAATGATTTGCCGGGAATGGGATTTTCGGATGCCGTGGATACCACGGATACTACACTGCAAGCGAATACCGCTATTCCGAAATATTACGAACTATATGAAAAAAAGTTTGAACTTCCGATTATTCGTCCTGTTCGGGTGAGTGAAGTAACAGCGCGTAATGGACGATTTATGATACATACGAATGGTATTCAATTTAGTGCTCGCGGATTGATAAATGCAACCGGAACCTGGAAAACTCCCAATTGTCCTAAGTATCCGGGGTGGGAAAAGTTTAAAGGAAGACAGTTGCACACTGGAGAATATATAAATTCGGATGAGTTTGTTGGAAAGCATGTTATCGTTATAGGTGGTGGAATTTCAGCCATTCAACTACTGGGTGAAATTTCTCAGGTTACCCAGACCACATGGGTAACCCGTAAACCCGTAAATTTTAGAAAAGATGAATTCACTCCCGATGCGGGAAGGGAGGCTGTTGCTCTCGTAGAAAAAAGAGTACGTGAAGGTTTGGCTCCAAACTCGGTTGTATCGGTCACAGGCTTGCCTCTTACACCAGCTATTGAAAAAATGTTACGTGATGGTGTTCTGGATCGTAAGCCAATGTTTAAAGAGATTACCGAAACAGGTGTAAGATGGGAAGATGGGACGACTTTAGATGCTGCTGTTATTTTTTGGAATACAGGTTTTAAGCATACTCTGGATCACCTTGCTCCACTAAGTCTGATCAACGATAAGGGCGGTATCGAGCTATCAGGAAGACTGGCCACGCAGGTTACAAAGGATCCACGCATTCACTTAACAGGGTATGGTCCGTCAGCTTCTACAATTGGAGCTAATCGTGCTGGAGGGGCAGCCGCAAGAGAGTTAATTGCATATTTAAAGTTGTGAACGAATATTTGACTTAGCAAAGAGTAATACAAAATGTTATGAAAGTATATACCCTCTAAAAAAAGCGACGGTTAGGTCGCTTTTTTTAGAGGGAGAAGTTGAAGATTGTAACTACTTTCCTACTATTATCTTTTGTTGATGCGGCCTTTAAATTGGCTAATTCCATCCATAAAGGCTTCCACAATTATTCTTCCTGCAGGGAGGTGTTTAAGATCATAGTCGAATGTGGCATTTTTAATAGCTTTATACTCATGTTTCTGCCATACGGTGCCATCCACAGTGATCTGAACGGTCATATCGCTTGCTTTATTCGATACGACATTCAATTGCGTGTGGTCCACTACTGATCGTGGATAGAGAGAAAATGCGTATCTGCCTGTTGTGGTATTGAATTCTAACCCCTTCACAGCATTGAAACTGAACATTTCACCGGTCCCACAATCGCTTTCGAATGCATGGATCAAATTTCCTTTCAGATCAAATATGCGAAGATGACCATCTCCATTTGCCGGCTGTGCCCAGAATTGTAACCCATTGCCTGCAGTATCGACAAGACGTAGTGAATGTTTACCTTCCGAGAGGCGTATCGTATCAGTGTATAGGGTTACAGGTTCTAATTGCGCCGCGGTTTTTTGAAAGATCGTATCTTGTTTAGCATTTAAAAGGAAAATACTGTTGTCTTTAGGCTTATTATTCGTTAATAATTGTAGGACAAAAGTTGCTGGAAATTTCTGTGCAGCAGTAAAGGTCGTTTGCATGTTATTGTCTCCGGACCAAGCATCTTTCTTTCCGTTGGGTTGATTAAGCGTGACAAGAAATAGATTTTCGCCATCTTTTTCCTGAATCTCACCGGGGAGTATCACTTCGGCAACTTGATTGAAAGGAAGATTTCCTTTCCAATGGAATGTTTTAGTCGGAAAACCCTGTGTTCCATATACAATAGTTAGTGAACGAACAGGGTCTGATCCTAAGTTTCTAAACATTATACGAGGGTCTGAGCTAGCCGGATTTAAACGGGAAAATCGTTGTTCATCATTGGGGACCATTATAGCTTCCACAGCGACATCTGTTTTTTGATTCGGGGCGGTGTACTCAAACAAATATGCCGCTATATTTTCAGCAGCCTGTATGTTGTCGGTGGCTGTATAAGGTTCCATTAATAAAGAGACTTGATGACTACCTGGCTTTGTCCATACATCGATCACATCAGGTTGTTGTAGGTCTCCGGGACACCAGTACGCGCGGTCAAATATCCAGGTACCACCTTGTGGGTAGAGCGGGTTGTCGCCACATTTTTTCCACATATCACGTTTATCAACGATTTTTCCGTCCACAGAAATTTCGCGCCAGCGGCTGCAAAACTCACTACATCCACGTGGTTTGTCCATACCGTGACCGGTGTGCTGTATGCGTATTCTGCTTAATGCCGCTCCAGCTGTAGAATTATAATTTACCGGTAAAAGATTATCCTCAATCTTCTCGTTGGGATCTCCATATTTATAGGCCTTATTCCATAAAGGTTTTATACCAAGTGGTGTAACAACGGGAGGACCTGATAAGATTTCAAAATCTATCGTAAGCGCCCAACCGACTGTTTTATCTTCAAAGCCTGAATGCACATATACAATTTCCACACTATCTCGGAGAAACGGGGCGAAGTCTGTGACATCGACCTGCCATTTCCAATTCCATCCTTTGTTGTAAATACTTCCATATGGCGTGAGCATTCTACCCAGTTCATAGGAAAGTTCAGGAGCGTTTGCACCGCCTTTGCGACGCAATATAATATGATCTAAATAATCCCAGTGGGCAGTATGAAGGCTATCGGGGCTTCCCAGAGTAACGTGCATGGTTATTTTTCTGATGGAGGCATCTGTTTTGGGAAATAGACCCCATGCAGGGTATGGATTTTCTCCTTTAATAGGATCGCAAATAATAGTTGCACGGTTATGCGTAACAATGTGGCTTATCGCTGGTTTTTGAGCAACTGCTCGATAACAGATGATGAGCGCAAATAGGGTTAGGAAAGATTTTATGTTCATTAATTTGAAAAAATATTATTTAAGAAACTGCATAAAGATAAGATGTTTTACGCAATCTTATCATGAGGGAGGTGTGGCATTATTTGCATCTCAAATTTTGATCAATAAAAAAAGCGACTCTTTTGAAGTCGCTTTTCGTAGCCCGTAGGGGAATCGAACCCCTGTTTCTAGAATGAAAATCTAACGTCCTAACCCCTAGACGAACGGGCCATTTGTTTATTAATGTGATGCAAAGATAAGCGCATTTTTTACTCTTGCAAAATAAATGTGGCCCCTTTTACGTAACTCTTTGAATTTGAATAAAATTATTTTTTTACAAGGTCTTTATTTGAGAATAAATCAAGCTTATTCGACCACATAAGCTAGTAAATACGCATTGAACTTCTCATAATGAACATCGAAGTGACAATCGTGATATTCACTTTTTAAATGTAATTTCAAAATTCCTTCATCCTGATATTGAAAAGGAGCAATGGTCATATTATGTAGAAAGGAGACGCCACTATTACCCTGCAATTTATACACAGCCTCTTTAGCACTCCAACAAGCATAGAGCTGCGCTATACGGTTTTCGCCTGAGGTGATAAAGTCCAGTTCTTCTTCTTTTAAGAATTTATGTGCAATGCGTTCCACTTTGGATTTGATAAGCTCCATATCAATACCTACCTCGCCCACCGAACTGATGATCGCTCCTGCATAATCAAAAGAATGAGTGAGTGATATTTTTTGAGGAAAATTAGCTAGGTATGGTTTTCCATTTGCATCAGAAGGACAATCAATATAAGCAGTCGTGTTCAATAACGTGCGTAAAAGGACGCGTGTAGCGAGCCAATGTAAACGACGTTTACCATTGGATAGGCTGATGAGTTTCTGTTCTTCTAGCGCGTCTAATTGCAGTTGATTAGACAATGTTTGTTCATCTTCTTCAATACGCCAAATTGCAAATTTGGTATGCTGATCCAATTCTCGTAGGTATACTAAGCTCATAATCAAACTTAGTTAAATTTGTTTTCATTTAAAAGGAGCTTCGTCTGTAAATAAGCGGTTTTTCAGCTTTATTTTTTGATATGAACTTACTATGACCTGAAGAAGTATGATAAAAATTAATTCCTAATATTTCCATAAGAAATATTAGGAAATGCTGTAAAATATCAACGATTACCGTATTTTTGAAAAAAATGGTTGCTGTTCACTTTTCTAAACGATTGGGAGTCAGCTTTAACCTATACAAATATTGAATAATCATGATTTTATCGGATAAACGTATACTAGAAGAAATAGAAAATGGCAATATCGTTATTGAACCATATGATCGTAAATGCTTGGGGACAAACTCGTACGATGTTCACTTAGGTAAACATCTGGCGACCTATAAAAACCGTGTTTTGGATGCGAAACATCATAATGAGATTGATCATTTTGAAATTCCGGAAGAGGGATTTGTTTTAGAGCCCAATACATTATACCTCGGGGTTACGTTAGAATATACCGAAACACATAAACATGTTCCCTTCTTAGAAGGAAAATCGAGTACGGGTCGTTTAGGTATCGATATTCATGCTACTGCCGGAAAGGGTGATGTTGGATTTTGTAATACGTGGACATTGGAAATTTCCTGTGCACAGCCTGTTCGCATCTACGCGGGAATGCCGATAGGACAACTTATTTATTTCGTAGTTGAGGGAGAGGTGGAAACTCTGTATAATACAAAGGGTAATGCAAAATATAATACCAAGACGACCAAGCCTGTGGAGTCTATGATGTGGAAAAACTCATTTTAAAATAAAAAAGAGCAAAGACTTTAAAATCTTTGCTCTTTTCGTTTGAAATCTGCTTAACCTCCAAATTCCATTAAATAGGCTTTTAAGAATTCGTCCAAGTCACCATCTAGCACAGATTGTGTATTAGAGGTTTCGTAATTGGTTCTTAAATCTTTAATTAATTTATAGGGGTGTAATACATAGTTTCTTATTTGAGATCCCCACTCGATTTTCTTTTTATTACCTTCGATTGCGTCGGTTGCCTCTTGGCGTTTCCGCATTTCGATTTCATACAGTTGTGATTTCAAAAGTCGAAAGGCATTTTCTTTATTTTGTAATTGTGATCTAGATTCCTGATTCTTAATGATAATACCAGTTGGCTTATGGTGTAATCGTACTGCAGTTTCTACTTTATTTACGTTTTGACCTCCAGCACCACCTGCACGGAAAGTATCCCACTCAATTTCGGAATCTTTGACCTCGATTTCAATGTTGTTGTCAATTAATGGATAGACATATACAGAGGCAAATGAAGTATGACGCTTGCCGTTTGAATCAAAGGGTGAAATACGAACTAAACGGTGGACACCATTTTCACCCTTTAGATAACCATATGCAAAATCTCCGGAAATTTGGAGTGTGACAGTTTTTATTCCTGCAACTTCTCCCTCTTGCGAATCCTGTTCAGTTACTTTATAACCATTTTTCTCACCCCACATGATATACATACGCATCAACATGGCCGCCCAGTCACAACTTTCTGTTCCGCCGGCTCCAGCAGTAATCTGCAGAATGGCGTCTAGCTGATCTTCTTCGGCACTTAGCATGTTCTTGAATTCTAATTCTTCCACCGCTTCTAAAGCAATATGATACTGTTCATTGAGCTCCGCTTCCGTAGCGTCGCCGGCTTGATAGAATTCATATAATACACCCGTATCATCGACAGCTGCCGCGACCGAATCAAAGTGATCCGTCCATACCTTCTGTACTTTGATAGACTGTAATATTTTTTCTGCAGCTTTTGAGTCGTCCCAAAAATTAGGCTGTAAGGTAATTTCTTGGTCTTTTTCTAGCAGTTCTTTTTTGACATCGATGTCAAAGATGCCTCCTCAGGGAAGTTACACGATCCCTCAAATCTTGAATTTGTTCTTTGGTCATAATAACAAAGATACGGCTTTCTATAGGAAATGCCCAAAAAGCTGCGATATGAACTTCGGTAATCGGGATAAATTTTTATATTTCCTCAATAGTATAGTTTTTATTGGAAGAGGAGAAATCGATAACTTTGTTTATAGATATGGTACAATTAACATTGTAAATAAAACAAATTTATCTAAGTTTGATTAAAATAGAAAAATATGTTACCAAAAATAGATTTTACTGAGACAGCGGCTTACCGCTATTTAGCCGATCATTATATTCGCATAAACGAGCATAGCTTGAAAGATTTATTTGCTGCAGATGACTTTAGATTTGAGAAATATAGTATTGAATTTAATGATTTGCTCTTAGATTATTCAAAAAATAGAGTGAACGATGAGACGTTAGCTTTGTTACGTCAGTTGGCAAAAGAATGCCAATTAAGCGAAGCTATAGAAGCAATGTTTCAGGGTGAAAAAATCAATGAAACGGAAGGGCGTCAGGTATTGCATACGGCTTTGCGTAATCAATCTGGTAAAGCAATATTTGTTGACGGTCAAGACGTGATGAAAGATGTGAATGCTGTTTTGGCACAGATGGAGTCATTTACGAACCGCATTTTATCAGGTGAATGGAAAGGCTATACTGGAAAAACGATTACCGATGTGGTGAATGTAGGTATCGGAGGATCTGATCTAGGTCCAGTAATGGTGACAGAGGCTTTAAAGGCTTATCGCACACATTTAAATATGCATTTTGTATCTAACGTGGATGGAACGCATATTGCAGAGGCTATTAAAAACCTTGATCCAGAGACAACCTTGTTCCTGATTGCATCAAAAACTTTTACAACACAGGAAACGATGGCAAATGCAAATACTGCTCGGGATTGGTTCTTAGAGAGTGGGGCACAACAGACTGATGTTGCGAAGCATTTTGCAGCGTTGAGTACGAATACCGCTGCTGTTGCCGCATTTGGTATCGATACTAAAAACATGTTCCAATTTTGGGATTGGGTTGGTGGACGTTACTCGCTATGGTCTGCGATCGGTTTATCGATCAGTTTAGCTGTTGGTTTTGATCATTTCAAAGAATTATTAACGGGCGCATTTGAGGCCGATGAGCATTTTAGAACAGCAGCATTTGAAGAGAATATTCCGGTTACTTTGGCATTGTTAGGTATTTGGTATAATAATTTTTTTGAAGCAGAAAGTCACGCAATCTTACCATATGATCAATATTTACATCGCTTTGCAGCGTATTTCCAACAGGGAGATATGGAGAGTAATGGTAAGTGTGTGGATCGTAACGGTAATGCTGTGGATTATCAAACAGGTCCAATTATCTGGGGTGAGCCTGGTACAAATGGACAGCATGCTTTTTATCAATTGATACATCAAGGAACTAAATTAATCCCTTGTGATTTTATTGCACCTGCTATTAGCTTAAATCCTATAGGCAAGCATCATCAGATGTTACTTTCTAATTTTTTCGCTCAGACAGAAGCATTAATGAATGGAAAATCTGAGGAAGTTGTTGTTGCTGAACTAAGAGCCGCGGGTAAATCGGAAGAAGAAATTGAAAAGCTGAAAGCATTTAAAGTGTTTGAAGGAAACAGACCTAGTAACTCTATTTTACTTAAAAAAGTAACACCACGTTCTTTGGGTACTTTGGTTGCGCTCTATGAGCATAAAATATTTGTACAGGGGATTATCTGGAATGTCTTTAGTTTCGATCAATGGGGAGTAGAATTAGGGAAGCAACTTGCCGGTCAAATTTTACCTGAATTAGAGTCAGAAGATATCATTACGACACATGATTCGTCGACAAATGGTTTGATAAATCAATATAAAGCTTGGCGCGTATCATGCTAACAACATAAAAAAAACCGGGGTTAATATTTTAACCCCGGTTTTTTTATGTTGTTAGCTTTTATAAAGATAGAATTTCAACTATTCTTAATAAATCCTGATTGATTGAATCAATGTGTTTAATTGCTTTGTTGAAAGATATAAATTGTACTTCGCCATGAACTAAACCTGCCATTTCACCTTTGCGTCCCTCTAGCAGGGCCTCCACAGCGGCAACTCCTAATCTGCTGGCCAATACTCTATCCATACATGTTGGGCTTCCACCACGTTGTATATGACCTAATATCGATAAACGAACATCATATTTAGGAAAGTTTGCTTTGATTCTTTCTGACACAACCATGCCACCTTCCGAATCGCCTTCGGCAACAATGATGATACGTGAAGATTTGCTTTTGCGTGTTTTATCTAAGCGTTTCATGATGGCGTCGTAATCCACATTAAACTCAGGGATTAAAACGGCTTCAGCACCAGTACTGATACCCGATCTTAGCGCAATCAATCCCGAATCTCTACCCATCACTTCAATTACAAAAAGACGGTCATGAGATTCTGCTGTATCTCTAATTTTATCAACGGCTTGAATAACAGTATTTATAGCTGTATCATAACCTATTGTAAAGTCAGTACCAGCAAGATCATTGTCAATTGTACCCGGAAGACCGATGATAGGAATATCAAATTCCTCTAGAAATTTGGATGCACCTGTAAAAGTTCCATCGCCACCAATTACGACTAAAGCATCGATACCGGCCGCTTTTACATTTTCATAAGCTTTCTGACGACCTTCAATAGTTCTGAATTCATCACTTCTTGCTGTTTTTAAAATGGTGCCACCGCGTTGTATAATGTTCGCGACAGATTTAACGTCCATGGCATACATATCACCACTGACCAGGCCGTCATAACCTCTTTTAACACCAAAAACATTTAAACCATTATATATACCTGCTCTAACTACCGCGCGAATGGCAGCATTCATTCCTGGAGCATCTCCTCCAGAAGTTAATACTGCTATATTTTTAATATTACTCATAATTCAAACTTAATAAATCTTATTTCGATTTGCAATATAAACCAGTTGAATGAAAAAAACAACTTATTTGGGTTATCTATTTGTAAATTGATCACCCAAATAAGTTGCGATTGCGTTTATTCTTTGCTCGTACTGCGGGCGATTCAACAAAATCAACGCCCCATAGAGTCTTTATTTTTTTGCATGGAATGCATCAATACCACTTTGTAAAAAAGCTTTATATTCAGCAATATTTCTATTGGCACCTGACTGCGGGACTAATACTTTGCCTGATGCATCTACAATAACATATAGAGGCTGAGAATTACTATTGAAAGCCGAAGCTTGAAAATCACTATTTTTATTGCCAATTGTTTTAATTTTCTTGCCACTATATTTAGATACAAATTGCTCGTTTGCCGGTAGATCTGTCTTATCATCAACAAACAACTCCGCCATAACAAATTCCTCTTTCAATAATTTTGCAACTCCGGGGTCGGTCCAAACATTTGCTTCCATTTCACGGCAATTGACACAACCCCAACCTGTAAAATCAATTAGAACAGGTTTATTCAATTCTTTAGCGGCTTCTAAGGCTTGGTCATAGTCATAGTAAGGATCAAATCCTTTGGGAGTACCGCGTTTGTGGAATATCTCTGCATATTTTTTTACTTTACCGTCCGAGTGCGTTGGCGTACTTGCTACTCCAGCAGATAAATCAAAATCCTGAGTTGCTGATGGTGGTAAAAATGCGGATATGGATTTCAAAGGAGCTCCCCATAGTCCTGGTATCATGTACATCACAAAAGCAAAGACTGTTATCGCTAAAAATGTACGTGGTACGGATAAGAATTTGAGCTCACTATCATGAGAAAACTTAATTTTACCAATCAGGTAGAGACCCATTAAACCGAATATAACGATCCATAAAGAAAGGAATACTTCACGATCAAACCAATTCCAATGGTAGGCAAGATCAACATTTGATAGGAATTTTAATGCTAAGGCTAACTCCAGAAATCCGAGGACTACTTTGACACTATTTAACCAGCCTCCTGATTTTGGAAGGGATTTTAATAATGAAGGGAACATTGCGAATAATGCAAAAGGAATTGCTAATGAAATAGAAAAACCAAGCATACCGATTGCTGGTCCTAAGCGCTCGCCTTTAGAGGCTGCTTCTACCAACAACGTACCTATAATAGGTCCTGTACAGGAAAAGGAAACTAAAGAAAGGCTAAATGCCATGAAAAATAGACCTACCAAACCACCTTTGTCTGATTTTGCATCCATTTTATTGACAAATGAACTTGGTAGTGTGATTTCAAATGCGCCAAAAAATGATGCTGCAAAGACGACTAGTAGTAGGAAGAATAAGAAATTAAAGATACCATTTGTAGAAAGTGCATTAAGAGCATCAGAACCAAATAAAATGGTAATGATCATGCCCAGTGCAACGTAGATGATGATGATAAATAATCCATATAGTAAAGCTTTACTTATTCCACTGGCTCTTGATCCTGATTGTTTTGTAAAGAAACTGACGGTCAACGGTAACATCGGAAAGATACAAGGCATCAATAATGCCATAAAACCTCCAACTAAACCTGCGATGAAAATACCCCAGAGTGATTTTTTTTCTTCGGGAGCTTGATCAATTGCTGATTGCGTCAGGGCTTTAGTTGTATCCTGACTGAGGGTATCAGGACTTTCAGAGAAAACCAAATCCTCTGTCACTTCCACAGGGGATGTTGTATCAGCTGATTCTGAAAATTCGATTCCTTCTACACTAAGTAATGAGTCTTGTGCTGTTGCAAAAGAAAGAACAGGAATAAATAAACTGAAAATAACGAAGTAGATTAAAAATAGTTTCTTTTTAGCCATTATATATAGAGTTCTAAGATAATTTGTAAAATTAAAAAAAGACATTGAGAATCACCTTATTGTTTAGTAGTTGTAAAGTCAATTTTACTATCTAAAGGTAATCTTACAGGCATTTATCCTTCATCACAGGCGTACTTATAATAAATCGCAGAAAATTAACATTTCATGAAGTGATTTGGATTTCCACGCTAATAAGAAAACGCTATTCAACTAACCATATTGAGGTTCGCTGAATAGCGTTTTGTGCAAATATTTGCTGTTATATTTTTACTTGATCACTACAGAAAATGCGTAATCTGTTGGTGGAAGACATTGGGTCTTATCGCATGCTTGGTACTCTACACTTCCTTTTACAGTTGTTGCTCCTTTATTTAATTTTACTTTTTGCTGAAAAATTACTTCTTTTTTAAAGTAGCCTACATTCATTTTAAATACCTCTTCGTATTTTGTTGCAGCTTTAGGTTCAGCTGTTTTACCGTTTAGCGTATAATCTTTAGATGCAGGGAACGTAAATGAGGTTGGTATAGGACCATTTTCACCCACATTTTGAGAATAAATGTGCCAACCGTCCTGAATAGTGGCTTTGATAAAGATAACTGCTTCCTTATCATTTAATTTTTTTGAAGCAACAGTCCATTTAACAGGATCGTGGATTTGAGCTACTGCTCCTGAAATAGCAAAAAATAATACTGCTATTAATAATGTTAATTTTTTCATGGAATATATTTGTTTTTTTATTGTTACAAAGCTATCATTAGCATATTGATTGTTTTTAGTAAACGATAGGCATTGATGGTTTCATCAGAATATTTTAATATTAAAAACTTTCTATACAAATCATGCTCTTGCTATAAGACCGTCGAAAATAGCTAAAGTTTAATTTCTTTTAGCAAATTTACTTTTTTTGTATAATATATTTATCGGAGCAGGGTAAATATTTTTTTGCTTAAAGGACATATTTAATCTCCTGGAGATTGAACTCTTTTATTTCATTTGCGATTTGAATCTGTAATAG
The DNA here is from genome assembly GCF_014191365.1 of Sphingobacterium sp. JUb56. NCBI lineage: Bacteria > Pseudomonadati > Bacteroidota > Sphingobacteriia > Sphingobacteriales > Sphingobacteriaceae > Sphingobacterium > Sphingobacterium sp. JUb56. The sequence continues at coordinate 35,262 of NZ_JACHWL010000003.1, forward strand.
GCCATTTGAAAGTACTTGTATTATTTTCCCTTCAATTTCTGTTTCATTGATCAGATATTTTTTCATCTCATTTCTTCTAAAAAGATTTTGATTGAATGCTAATAGTTGCTGATCTTGATCCAGATTTTTTAAGCGATTGTACTCTGTATTTAAAAATTGATAAAGTTCTGTCGCTAGCGATCGTATGTGATAGGGTTCTTCTTGTTTGGTGATCGATTTTAGTGAGGTAATATGTTGCGTATCGCCAAATGAAGTCTGATTTATATTAATACCGATCCCAATAATACTTGTTGCGATTTTATTTCCTTTTATCGTGTTCTCAATTAGTACACCCACTATTTTTTGGTCATTTATATAAATATCATTTGGCCATTTGATTTGCACTTTTTGGTTGGTTTTTGTTTTTAACCAGTTAAATATTCCGAGACATATGGCGCACGATAAGGTAAATTGTTGATCTATTCTTAAAAAATGCGGGTAAATGAGGATTGATGTAATGATATTTTTACCAGGTTCGCTTTTCCAAATGTTACCCCTCTGCCCCTTCCCCGCGAATTGTTCTACTGCTAAAATGGCAGAACCTTCGTCCTGTGGCTTGAATTTTGACAAGTTTTCTTTAAAATAATCATTTGTGGATGCCACTCGATCGACAGTAATTACATTTTGACCGATAATAAGTCCTGAAAATGTGTTATTTTGCAAGGTGATAATTTTTTAATTGTATACAATAGTCAAAACTATAATTTTTTTTAATGGATAAAAATAAAAGTTCAGAATTGTCAACACGACTGTCAGAGGTGGTGGTATATGGAATGCAAGAGAAGAAAGCAAATGAAATAGTGCGATTGGATTTGAGAAATATTAACAGTTCTGTTTCCGATTATTTTGTAATTTGTCATGCAGATTCCCATATTCAAGCGCAAGCAATCGCGAAAAGTGTAGAAGATGAAGTCTATAAGACATTTGGTCAAGACCCACAATATAAAGAAGGCCAGAGTCTTGGCGAATGGTTGATCCTTGACTTTGTAGATGTAGTTGTTCATATCTTCAAGAAAGAAAAAAGGGCACTCTATGCGATCGAGGATCTATGGGGCGACGCTCAAATTCAAGACTTTCAAAGTGCTTAATTAAGATAGAAAAAATAGAATTAAAACGATATAAATAAGAAAGAATGAAGAAAATACCAACTGGTAAAATAACCCCAAAACCGCCCAAGTTTAATGTCATGTGGCTTAGTTTTGCTTTGATATTGGTTTTTTTTGCCCTACAATACGTTTTTAGTGATAATTCGGCTAAAAAAATCACGTACAGTGAATTTGAATCTACCATTTTACCAACAGGTGATGTAGAAAGATTAGAAGGTACTAAGAAAAATGATCTTGTACATATTGATGTTTATATCAAGAAAGATCGTTTAAAAGATGAAAAATATAAAAATGTTGCTCCAGGAGCTAATGCATTGTCATTGAACCCTGAAGTAGGCCCTCAATATTACTTTACTGAAGCTTCCGCTGATATTTTGGCTTCAAATTTAAAAGCGGCGCAAGAAAATCTTCCTGCAGGTACACCGCGATTGAGTGTAAGTTATGAAGATCGTTCTAACCCATGGGCTAATTATTTTGTGACCTTTATTTTACCTCTTGTTGTGATGGTATTATTATGGTTATTCTTGATGCGCCGTATGAATGGTGGTGGCGCTGGCGGTGGTGGTCAGATATTTAATATTGGTAAATCTAAAGCACAGCTGTTTGATAAAGAGTCTTCTATTAATATTACTTTTAATGATGTTGCAGGTTTAGAAGAAGCCAAACAAGAAGTAATGGAAATTGTGGATTTCTTGAAAAACCCACGCAAATACACAAACCTAGGGGGTAAAATTCCTAAAGGGGCATTATTAGTAGGCCCTCCGGGAACCGGTAAAACGTTACTTGCGAAAGCTGTGGCAGGTGAAGCACAAGTTCCTTTCTTCTCTTTATCAGGTTCTGATTTTGTTGAGATGTTTGTGGGTGTTGGTGCTTCTCGTGTTCGTGATTTGTTTAAGCAGGCAAAAGAAAAAGCACCATGTATCATCTTTATCGATGAGATTGATGCTATAGGCCGTGCACGCGGTAAAAACTCCATGATGGGTGGTAATGATGAACGTGAAAATACTCTAAATCAGCTTCTTGTTGAGATGGATGGTTTTGGAACGGATTCAGGTGTTATTATTTTAGCCGCAACCAACCGTATTGATGTATTAGATAGTGCACTGTTACGTCCGGGACGTTTTGATAGACAGGTTTCTATTGATAAACCCGATTTAATCGGTCGTGAGCATATTTTTAAAGTTCACTTGAAACCGCTAAAGTTATCGGAAGAAGTTGATGCTAAAAAACTGTCGGCACAAACTCCGGGATTTGCTGGAGCAGAGATTGCCAATGTTTGTAATGAGGCTGCCTTAATTGCTGCACGTAAGAATAAGACAGAAATTGATATGCAAGATTTTCAAGATGCGGTAGATCGTGTTATTGGAGGTCTTGAGAAGAAAAATAAAATCATTTCACCAGAAGAGAAGAAAATTGTTGCTTACCATGAGGCTGGTCATGCGATTGCAGGTTGGTTTTTAGAGCATGCAGATCCATTAGTGAAAGTATCTATCGTGCCTCGCGGCGTCGCTGCACTGGGTTATGCGCAGTATTTACCTAGAGAGCAGTTCTTATATACGACCGAACAGTTAGTTGATAGTCTGTGTATGACAATGGGTGGACGTGTAGCTGAAGATATCACATTTGGACGTATCTCGACGGGTGCGCAAAATGATTTGGAAAGAATCACAAAATTAGCATACGCGATGGTTGCTATCTATGGTATGAATGATAAAGTTGGGAATGTTTCGTTCCGAGATGGATCTGAACAATTTCATAAACCTTATTCTGACAAAACGGCAGAGTTAATTGATTCTGAGGTACGTAATTTAATTACTGACGTTTATGCAAGAACAAAACAATTATTGTTAGATAAACAAGAAGGTTTGATTGCGATCGCCGAAAAACTATTAGAGAAGGAAATCTTATTTCAAAGTGACCTGGAAGAAATTTTGGGAAAACGCCCTTTTGATACAAAAACAACGTATGATGAGTTTGTGAATAGTGGAGATGGTGGCGGTGTTCCGCAAACAGATCTTCCGTTAGATGTGTTACCTGAAGAGGCGAGCAGCGCAGAACCCAAAGTAGGTATTAAAGAAGAGGATAATCCAAACGTATAAATTTTAATTCTACAGCGCTTCTGAAAAGAAGCGCTGTATTTTTTATCAGTTCCACCGTATGAATGTTAAAAATAGCAGCAGCAAAGAGCAAATGCTTAGTAAAATAAGAAAAGCTCTGGTAGAAAAGACAGAAAATCCACACCCCAAATTTCAGAAAACACCTTTATATCAGGAGGAAGATGAGCTTGTTGATGTGACCTTTGCACGCGAATTAACAGCAGTAGGGGGTAAGTTTTTGTATTGTGATGGCGAGATTGAACTGATTGAGAATTTGATTAACCTGACGGAGGAAAATAATATAAAAAAAATATTTACCTGGGAAAAAGGTGTGCAAGACCTTTTAAACCCTTACGGTTTTCCTATACATACTGATGAAACTGAATTTGATGCCGCGGATGCAGGGATAACTTCTTGTGAAGTTATGATTGCGCGTAACGGTAGTATCATGGTCAGCAATGCTAATGCATCAGGACGTAGATTGGGAATTTATCCGCCCATCCATATTGTGATTGCAAAAGCTTCGCAGATGGTATGGGATATTAAAGATGCATTATCCTATATGCAACGACGCTATGGCAATGAAATGCCCACAATGGTTTCTACAGTTACAGGACCTTCCCGTACGGCAGATATCGAAAAACGCCTGGTCCTGGGGGCTCATGGGCCAAAAGAATTATATGTTTTATTATTAGAGGATCGTTTTTAATTATATGATACAGGAATACCTTTTTTTAACTCCAGTTGCGAGTATTATCTTTGCTTTGACAGTGGCTTCAAGTATCTATAGTTTTTCCAATCCCCAAGTATTGGGAGAGATGATGTTACATCCTTACAGTATATATCGTAAAAAACGCATTTACACTATTTTAACCAGCGGCATGGTTCATAAAGATTGGGGACATCTCCTTTTTAATATGATCACATTTTATTATTTTGGATTTGGCTTAGAAAAAATATTGATACAGGTCAGTGATTGGGGACACCTTCAGTTTGCAATCATTTATATTTCCAGTTTAATATTGAGTGATATCCCTACCATTTTCCAGCACAAAAATAATCCGGGCTATTATAGTTTAGGTGCATCAGGAGCAATCTGTGCTGTTTTATTTAGCTATATCATGTTTGATCCTAAAATGATGCTCGGTATCTTTATGATCATTCCAATGCCTGCATACATATTTGCTGTACTTTTTCTTGGTTACTGTATTTGGGCATCTAAAAATTCAAGAGACGGTGTCAACCACGATGCACATTTATTTGGAGCAATCTCGGGAGTGATTATAACCTTGTTACTCTATCCATGGATTTTTAAGCATTTTATAAGTCAATTTTAGCACTATCCTGCCCAGTTTTCGCGGTCTAAGCTTCTATATTGTATTGCTTCAGCAAGATGATGATTTTGGATGTTGGTTTCTTGTTCCATATCAGCGATTGTTCTAGCTACTTTTAAGATTCGGTCATATGCTCTTGCCGATAAACCTAATTTCTCCATAGCGACCTTAAGGAGCTGTGTTCCCTGCTGATCTATCTGACAGCGTTCACGAACCTGGGTACTGCTCATTTGAGCATTACTATGAATTTCACTATACTGTTTAAAACGTTCGTTTTGAATTTTTCTAGCAGCAATGACCCGTTGTCGCACCACTATGCTTTTTTCTGATGTTTCATTAGAGACAAGCTCTTTAAATGCCACTGGTGTGACTTCCACATGGAGGTCGATTCGATCCAGTAGTGGTCCTGATATTTTGCTTAAATAACGTTGCACGGCATTGCTACCACATATGCATTCTTTTTCGGGATGATTGTAATATCCACATGGGCATGGATTCATGGCAGCAATTAACATAAAGCTTGCTGGATAATCGACCGAAAATTTTGCTCTTGAGATTGTAATATTCCGTGACTCTAATGGTTGTCGCATCACTTCCAATACAGTTCTTTTAAACTCCGGAAGTTCGTCCAGAAATAAAACACCATTATGTGATAATGAGATTTCTCCAGGTTGAGGAGTTGCGCCACCCCCGACCAGAGCAACATCAGAAATGGTGTGATGGGGAGACCGAAAGGGTCTAGTTGTCATCAAAGATTCCTTGGCCGACAGCTGTCCAGCCACAGAGTGGATTTTAGTAGTTTCTAATGATTCTTCTATTGTTAATGGGGGTAAGATCGTCGCTAATCGCTTCGCTAGCATTGTTTTGCCAGCTCCTGGCGGGCCTATTAAAATGACGTTGTGACCGCCTGACGCCGCAATTTCTAAAGCTCTTTTAATGTTTTCCTGACCTCTAACATCACCAAAATCAGTTTCAGCATGATCGATTTTTTTTAAAAATTCTTCTTCAATATTGATAGCGGTTGGCATAAGATCATGCTTATCGTTAAAAAAATCCACAACTTCCGTCAGATTATCAACGCCGAAGATTTGTAAATTAGAAACAATTGCGGCTTCTCTTGCATTTGTATTCGGAAGAATAATTCCTTTGAAATTATCTTTAAGCGCCTGAATAGCGATGGGTAGCACTCCCTTTATAGCTTGAATCTTACCATCTAGCGAGAGCTCACCCAATATGAGGTAATCCGTTAATTTGTCGACATTAATTTGATTAGATGAAGCCAGTATTGCTGTCGCAATTGCAAGATCATAAGCTGAGCCTTCTTTGCGAATATCTGCTGGGGCAAGATTGACAACGATTTTTTGTCTGGGCATGCGAAGACCGCAAGACACAATGGCACTTTCTATACGCTGTAAGCTTTCTTTGACAGCATTATCGGGCAATCCAACAATATAATATCTTGTTCCAGCTGTTATATTTACTTCAACAGCTACACTAGTTGCTTCAATGCCATATACTGCACTACTATAGGTCTTTGTTAACATATAATTGGTCTAACTGATCATTAAAGTTAATAAAAAGGTTTAACTATTTCTTGAGAATTATTTTTTTCCTTTGAGGAACAGCATGAAGTTGTGGTTTTAGATAAAATACATTATATTGTAGTAATTGATATTTATCATATGTCAAAAAATAATTGGTTTTGGCAAACGATTTGCTACTCTATTTGTATTATTAATGAATAGAACGGATTGCAAAGAATTAACATTTAAAGTTTAAGAATATGAATGATACTAGTAAAGTAGTAGTGGCATTATTGGCAGGGTTAGCTGCAGGAACCGCTTTAGGAATTTTATTCGCACCTGATAAAGGAACAGAGACAAGAGACAAGTTAAATGAATCATTAGCAGATTTGGGAGATGCTATCCGTGAACGCGCAGAAGAGCAGTTTGATCAGCTTAATGACTTCAAAGAAAAAATAGTTTCAACCCTCAAAACAAAAATCAATAAAGGGGAAGAAATCTTCGAAGACGAAATAACAGAACACGCGTAAGTGGCTGTTGGTTTTAGAGCTTAAAAAAATATTATAGACCATATTATCAGAGGCTAAAAAGCCTCTGATTGTTAAAATAAAAATAAATGGAAGAAGAAAAATTCTCGCTTAGTGGAACATTCCAAAAGACAAAGGAATATTTAGATTCGCAATTAAATTTAATTCGGCTAAAGACCGTTGAGCGATCTTCCCGTTTGATCGCAAGCTTGATTGTCGATGGAGCAAAAATTATTTTAACCTTATTTATTATATTTTTCCTTTGTCTTGCCCTTGGTTTTTATTTGGGAGAAGTACTAGGTAGTAATTCTTTAGGATTTTTAGCGACAGCAGTAATATTTTTGGTGATACTGTTATTGATTCGTGTATTAGAACCAAAATTGGAGACTAAATTTATGGATTTGTCTATCCGCAGATTCTCTGCAAAATGGGATGATGAAGCAGATGAAGAAGAAAATAATTTGAAACAAGAAAACTTAGAAGATGACGAAAAAAAGCAAAATTCATAACCTCGCAGAGCTTAAGGCTGAAATCGCGCGTCTCAAGATTTTAAAAAACGAACAGGAAGCATATTTAAAGTCTCAAGTTAAATTACTGAATCATAAAATAGAGACGCCTGTACGTATTTTTAATGCGCTTAAATCTAACATTCCAGGTGCAAATATCATAACAGGTCTTTTTGCTTCGAATAAAAGTAGTGGAAATCCTAACTCAGATTGGGTAACAAAAGCCCTGCGCATTGGTGTACCTTTTGTTATGAATAGATTTTTCTTTAAAAAAGCTGGTGTTTTAAAGAAAGCTCTTCTTCTATTAGCTTCAGAAAAAGCTCTTGGTCAGGTTAATCAAGATAAAATTTCAAGTATTATCGAGAAGGTGACAGATTTTATCAAACCTAAAAAGAAGAAGAAAAAGCAGGTCGATGTGGAGAAGCTTCCCGTAGTTGAAGATCAGGTGAATGAATATGGTATACCTTCCTACAGTGAAACCTATTAGTACGATACCAGTTTCCCAGAGTCGGTGTAGCCAAGGTTGCCATTTACTTTATTAACGAACTGTTGGCGATAGCTATCTTACTTTGGCCCCATATAGTGCTGCTAATACTTAGTTATTTCGTTGAAAATAGTAATTCTTATTTTATGAGATGAACTTTCGAATGTTGCACTGGCATCTAAGATTTCATGACCCCTGGCTAAACTTTGATCGGTTATACTCCCCACTTAATTTTAGTATACTATTGATTACTGCAAGAATAAGATTATTTTTGCAGGATATTTTATTATAATGGGTAAAGACAAACTTAGAAAATTTGCAGAAATTGGTACTTTTGACAATGTCGTAGAACTTGATGCAGGTAAAGCGCTTAAAGGTCAATGGGCTAAAACGCATTTTAAAAATGATAATCCAATTGTTGTAGAGTTGGCTTGTGGAAAAGGTGAATATACTGTTAATTTGGCCAAGCTTTTCCCTGAAAAGAATTTTATTGGTGTTGACTATAAGGGTAACAGGATTTGGAGAGGAGCAAAAACTGCTATTGAAGAAGGTATTAGTAATGTTGGATTTCTACGTATTCAGATTGAAACGATTTTGGAATATTTTGCAGAGAATGAAGTTTCTGAAATCTGGATTACATTCCCAGACCCACAACCGCAGGATAGCCGTGAGAAAAAAAGACTGACCAATCCAACTTTCTTAGGCCGTTATAAGTTTGTTTTAAATGATGGTGGATTTATGAACCTGAAAACTGACAACGATGGTTTTTATAATTACACTTTAGAACAGATTGAAATCTTAGGACTGCCTAAACATGTCGAAACAGCAGATTTGTATCATTCTGATTTAGTAGATGAGGTGTTGTCTATTAAAACATATTATGAGAAGAAATATTTGGCTGTTGATAAAAATATAAACTATGTTAAATGGTCATTCGATCAGATATAATTCTTTTCTGAAATGCATTTCATAAATAAGAAGGCTCCATCCGATTAGGATGGAGCCTTCTTATTTATGCCTCTACTTGCGCTTTAGGAGGAAAGTTTTTATGTTTTCTTTTGCTTATTTTTTCGATATTGACCGGTTGAGGGATCTTGACATAGTATCCAGTACCATCATATATACGCTTCAACGGATCTTCTTGGCAAGCTGTTGAGCAACAGCCTTCAAGTTTTTCACCACATGCATCACATTGTGTGAAATGCTCATTGCAGATCGGGCTGGCACAATTAATCATCTTCGGTGTTTCTTTTCCGCAGTTTTTACATTTTGAAACTACTACGGGGTTTACAGAGTTGACATCAACAGTAACCCTGTTATCAAAGACGTAACATTTACCATCGAAGTCTTTACCTCCGGCCTCTTTACCATATTTGATAATACCGCCATGTAGTTGATAAACATCTTCAAAACCTTCTGCCAGTAATAATGCTGATGCCTTTTCACATTTGATACCACCAGTACAGTAGGTTAAGATTTTTTTACCTTTATATTTTTCGAGTTCTTTAACTTTTTCAGGGAATTCTCTGAAATTTTCAATGTCTAAAGTAACTGCATTTCTAAAGTGACCAACATTATGTTCATAATTAGAGCGTACATCAAGAACAACAACATCATCTCGGTCTTTCATTTCCATGAAGTCTTTAGGTTCAAGATGTATTCCTGTTTTCTGAGTGGGGTCAATAATTTTTGGATCCCGTAACCCCGAGTGAACAATTTCAGTTTTGTAACGGCAGTGCATCTTTATAAAAGATGGTTCCGTAACATCGTCTATTTTAAACTCCGTATGATTGAATCTTCCATCGGCATAAATGGCATCCATATATACTTGGCATGACTCTGGTGAGCCCGAAACCGTTCCATTAAGACCTTCGTCAGCAACAATAATACGTCCAACTAAATTTAATGATTTACAAAATTCTAAATGATCTGCCGCGAATTTTTCAGCGTCAGCGATAGGACTGTAGCAATAGTACAGTAAAGTTTGATATTGTGCCATAGTTTTCATTGATACCGCTGCAAACGGCGTTTAATGCAAATGAATTATAGGGCAAATTTAGTTAAAAATTGGAAATTATACAATTTTTAACTTTTTCACATCGGCCTTCGAAGGACGATCATTGGTATGGAACATAAAAAACTACAACCGTTACATCAATGATATTCGTCATTTTTTCTTTAGGGGCTCTAGTAAATACTCGAGTCCGTTTAATTTTATTTCATATAATGTACCCAGCTGAATCCCCAGCTTTCCTGGTGGAAAACCCTTCTGGTGGAACCATACGAGATAAGGTTCGGGTAAGTTACAGAGCGTATAGCCTTGGTATTTTCCAAAAGGCATTTTAACGGTTACAAGTTCAGTAAGTATTTCAGGGTTCATCATTAGTCTTCAGGATTACCATTTTTGATACGGTATACAATCATTTTCAATGCTATTATAACGTGGTTGAACAGATTGGGAATTGTACCGTAGTATTTTTGAAAAATGTCATAGCGTTCTTTCAAAGATTCGCGATGTCTTTGTTTCGACATTCCACCAACTAAATAACGTGCAACATGCTGATGGGCATTAACAGCGATAGATGATTTTTTTGCGGCCTTAATGACCCAATCTATATCTGCACACAATTTGTACTGTAAGTCATAAGGTTCTGCAATAGTGCGTTTGATATAGATTGCCTGATGACAGATATTCATACCATAGCGAAAGCTTTTCCAGTTAAAATATGCAGGAACCTTATGCCGGCGTTCACCAATTATTTCTCGCTGTTCGTTTATTAAGAAAGTTTCACCATAAATAATATCAGCTCCTTCACTTACTTCTGCTAGGCTTGCTAACGTTTCCTTACTGTACAACTCATCTCCAGAATTCAAAAATAGGACATAATCACCTGTGGCCAGCGCTAGACCTTTGTTCATTGCATCGTAAATCCCGTTATCCTTTTCGGATAAAATAACGGATATTTCTGGTCTATATTTTTCGATCACATCCAAAGTTCCATCTGTAGATAAACCGTCAATAACAATGTACTCTACATGTTTGTAGGTTTGACTCACAACAGATTTTAAGGTATATTCAATATCCCGCACATTATTGTAAACGACTGTAATGATGGAAAACGTGGGATTATTATACATATTATTTTTTTAATTCGTTGAGTTTCTTTTTTGCAAAACGGATCCCTCTTTGTAAAAGTGAACCTTTTCTATGGGCATAAAAATACTTAATTGATTGATAAGCTTGTGCATGCTCTTGAATTTCTTGCGGAAATTGTGTTATTTTTTTATTTGCTAGTACAACTTGGTAGGTCGTCTCTGCGGCTGTATGTGTTCCGGATCCATCATTACCGATATTCTGTGTCAATGAATTGCGGGGATAAAGCACTAACCCGTTGTTTTTAAAAACAGATGCATACCAGCGGATGGCCCAAGAGTTGATTTTTCCAGTTTTAAATTCTTTCACCTGTTTCCAAAAATTCTCCTTGCCTTCTATACTAAATTGGTGAATTTGCTCAGCAGTAAAATCATCTGTTAAGGCATTAATATCGCTATTGAAACGATTCCAAGCGCGATCCCATGTTGCCCAGCCCCAACTATTTGCTACTCTAAAGAAAAAGGTTTCAGGTAGAGTTTCAATATCTTTTACGGGATAACCATAGCCAGATATCTGCATGACCTGATCTTGATGTCGGTAAAGTTCTAGAGCATCATTAAAGTATTCCAAAGCAAATGGGGAGGTTACTAAATCATCTTCTAGAACAATGACTTGACCATATTGTTCTACAATTTTAGTGACACCGTCGATGACATTTGCTGCTAATCCGCAATTTGACTCCCTTAAAGTAAGGGTTACAGATTTAAATCTCCAATTTCTATTGATAATTTCCCGCACTTGTTCTACTGCAGCCTTTGATTGCTCATTTTTAGCAGCATCCGCATAAATAAATAATTCAGACTCGGAAGCCAGATTATTATTTTCCAGTGCCTTTAACGTACGTAAAGTGTGATCTGGTCGATTGTAAACAAATAAGATAATGGGAGCTGTTGACATTATGGTTATATTCCTAAGCAGTTATTTTCTTTGTAAAATAGGGATGTGGCTTTTCGATGTATAGCACCGATTGCTATACCTGAAAATGGGATATGTTTAAATCCTTGCTGTAAAAGAAAGTCAATAGCAGGTTGGTAGTGTGCCCTTTCAGAATCGTCCAATATCAATACGCCACCAGTACTTAATTTTTCAATGGCACTTTTACAACAGGAAACGCGCTTTCTGCCATCTACAATAACAATATCAAAAAGTTGCTCTTCTTGTTTTATTGCGTTGATATAGTCATCCTTTTCTAGTGAAATGTTTTTAATGGCAACATTGGCTGGCATTTGATTTTTAATACGTTCAAACCAATTTTTATCATGTTCTACAGCAGTAACTTTTTTGACATGTTTGGCATAGAATAAGGTTGAATTTCCTGCTCCGTATTCAAAAAGTAATAAGTTCTTATTTAAACGGCCATCAATAAAATCTAAAAAGGAGTAAGTGAGCCAAGGGATCGGATTCCCATTCGGATCTAATGATTCTTTGTTTAAATAGGAGTTGATCCAGCCTGTCTGAACGAAATATCCCTTAAAGGCCAAGGATAATAACCCCTTAATTAATTTACTATTGAATAATGATTGATAGCTACCTGTTTTTTCCATTTTTTAGATTTTATTAGTGGAAATAAACTTAGCGATTTATTTTCAAAAATCTTTCTTTTATCGTAGATAAAAGCCCTAAAAGAAAAAGTGATTTGATCATTAAAATAGCATTTGGGCGAGTTCTTTTAATGAAAAGAAGGAAAAAAGTCGAAGCAAAATAGGCGATCAGCGTTGCGTAAGCAGCTCCAATAATTCCAAATTTTGGTATGAAGAAATAATTCAGCACGACATTAACAATTGCACCAAAAGCTGTTCGGTATAAGGTGATCTTTGTCAGGCCTTCAGCAATGAGATATTGCGCACTTGCTGTTCCTAAGAACGTAAAAACCCCTGCCCAAATATGTACTTGAAGTGTATGCAGTCCAGGTGCGTACTCTGGCTTATAATATTTAAATATAAAGGGAGCAAGGAATGTAACAACCAAAGCAACAGATACGCTAACAAAAACCATAAGCTCATATAAGTTTCCAAGTCTTTTTTGATATAACTCAGGACTCCCTTTTCGTGCATTCATTATGGCGGGGAATAATGATGTGGAAATAGCAACAGGTATAAAATACCAACTTTCGCTAAAATTTACGACAACCGTATAAACTCCTAATGCTGATTTACCCAATATCGCATCGATCATCAATTGGTCGATCTTCATGTAAAAGGTAATAAACAAAGAAGAGAAGGCCAATGGCCAGCCCTGTTTGATCAATTCTTTAGCGGTAGTGGCGTCATATTTCCATTTGGAAATATGATGCCCCAGTTTACGGTAGAGTGCTAAATACCCGATTTGTAAAATAAGAACATCAATCACTAAAGTCCAGATGAAGGCATCTAGTGGTGCTTTTAAAAGAATTAATATCAGTTTTATAGCCGCAGAAAGAATGTTTCCTCCTACCTGTACGATCATAATCATCTTACCTTTCACTTTGGCCTGAAAGAAGCTGTCGATGATCTGAACGGCCTGTATAATGCAGATAAAGGAGACTAGTACAATTTGTTTGAAGGTAGCAGCTGGGGCCTCTGGTGCGTATTGAGCGATGAAAAAGTAAGTGATGTAAATAAGTGGCAAGACGAGTAAACCCGTTATGATACGTATACGTAATGCCGAACCTAAAAGCTCATTTTCCTTTTCAGGATGTTGAATGATTTGTCGGGTAATGAGGCCATCGGTACCCATTGTGGAAATGCCTGTAAAGAAAGCAAGCAAAACTAAGGGATAACTGTAAGTACCGAAATTTGCACTACCTAAATAGGAAGGTAATGCAACAGTTGTGACCAACATCTTGATAAACAGGGATCCTACACGGGCCATTAAAAGCCAACCCGTGTTTTTGAAATATTTTTCGAATGCCTCTGGATTAAATCCTGGTAATGCCGGTATTTTCATTATGATGCAAACCTACTGATTTTTTTTAGAGGTTTGCATGAGAATCCTTCCGTAATATTACAATACATTAATCGTATTGGAGAATTCGGATAAGCTGGGGTGTGTTGGATTAAGGTCTGTTACAAGGTAATTGACATCATGAATTGGAACAACTTTCATTTTCTGAACCGAGTTTAATTTTTCGGCAATGCTTAAGATAACTAGTTTGCTTGAACATTTAATCATGGCTTTTTTAATTTGGACAACTTCCCAATCAGAATCTGTAACGCCATCTTGAGTGGAAAGACTATTTGTTCCTAATAAACAAAGATCTACTTTGATATCAGAGAGCTCATTGGTTACTTGAGATCCAGATACGATATTTGTATTTCTAGAAAGTTTTCCACCAATTAAAATAACCTCTAAGTTAGGTTTTTCAGCTAATTCTAATGCAACAAGGGGGCTGATCGTAAATATGGTACATTGAAGACTGTCCGGTACTAGTCGAGCAAGTTCAATCATTGTTGTTCCACCACCAGCAAGAATGGTCATGCCATTTTGAAGTAAAGTAATTGCTTTTTTAGCAATTTCCTTTTTAGCTTCTTTCGCATATACATTTCCATCTTGAAAAGGAAATTGAAAAGATTTGGATAAGGCTCCACCGTAAACCTTTAGTACTTTGCCATTTTCCGCTAATTCATTTAAATCACGACGTATGGTGTCTTCAGAAACATTGAGCTGAATGCTTAAATCTGAAGATAATACTTTATTGTGCAGATTTATTTGGTGTATAATAAAAGCTTGTCTTTCCTCTTTTAACATGACAGATAGTTTATATAGTCGAAATAATTTATATACAAATGTAATTAAATGAAGGTATAAAAAATAAAAGTATTTTAACCGTTATCTTTATTTTTTATCTGCGTTACTCCCGCTTTAAATCGCGGTTTAAAACCAGTCGGTTTGCTAGCTGGTTCAAGTGGATCCTCTTTAACAGTTTGATCCTTTTGCTCTTCTGATTTATGTTCCGTATTTATCGGTTCTGTTGCAGTAGCTTGTTTTGTTAGTCCTGCTTTAAATCTAGGTTTAAATCCAGCAGGTTTGTTTGCTGTTTCAGCAGGCGTGTCCTGTTGATCCGTTTTTTCAAGCTGTACATCTGCTTTTTGTTCCGCATCTGTCGGTTCTACTGCAGTCGCCGGTTTTGTTACTCCAGCCTTAAATCTGGGTTTAAATCCAGCAGGTTTATTTGCCGTTTCAGCAGGCGTGTTCTGTTGATCCGTTTGATCAAGCTGTGCATCTACTTTTTGTTCCGCATCTGCCGGTTCTGCTGTAGTCGCCGGTTTTGTTATTCCAGCCTTAAATCTGGGTTTAAATCCAGCAGGTTTATTTGCCGTTTCAGCAGGCGTGTTCTGTTGATCCGTTTGATCAAGCTGTGCATCTACTTTTTGTTCCGCATCTGCCGGTTCTGCTGTAGTCGCCGGTTTTGTTACTCCAGCCTTAAATCTGGGTTTAAATCCAGCAGGTTTGTTTGCTGCTTCAGCAGGCGTGTTCTGTTGGACCGTTTGATCATGCTGTGCATCTACTTTTTGTTCCGCATCTGCCGGTTCCACTGTAGTCGCCGCTTTTGTTACTCCAGCCTTAAATCTGGGTTTAAATCCAGCAGGTTTGTTTGCTGCTTCAGCAGGCGTGTTCTGTTGATCCGTTTGACCAAGCTGTGCATCTACTTTTTGTTCCGCATCTGCCGGTTCCACTGTAGTCGTCGGTTTTGTTACTCCAGCCTTAAATCTAGGTTTAAATCCAGCAGGTTTGTTTGCTGTTTCAGCAGGCGTGTTCTGTTGATCCGTTTTATCAAGCTGTGCATCTACATTTTGTTCCGCTTCTGTCGGTTCTGCTGCAGTCGCCGGTTTTGTTACTCCAGCCTTAAATCTGGGTTTAAATCCAGCAGGTTTAGTCGCGATATCTGCAGTAGGATCAGCTTGTTCTTTTTTATCGTCGACGCTTTCTGTATTGGTCGAAGGTTCAGATACAGGGGACGATGTTATTCCGGCTTTAAATCTAGGTTTGAATCCGGCCGGTTTTGCTGTTACTTCTTGTGATATGGCAGCATTCTGGATTTTTTCGACATCCTCATCTTTCACTTCTGCTTCAATAGGAGGAGCTATGGCAGGTTTTACCAGTGTTTTAAAGCGTGGTTTAAAACCTGTAGATGGAGTGGCCGTTTCAGCGGCAACAACTTGTTGTTCTTTTACAATTGGAGCAGGTTGTTGTATTTCTTTCTTGTCAACTATTGGCTCCTCTAATCGATAACTTTTTCGGAGTCTATTGAACCAAAATTTCTTGGTATGGTCAAAACTTTTTGCACCCATGGCCACATAGTGCTTTTTAAATTCTTCATAAAGTGAGTTGTCCGCTTTTTTTAAAGCAGTTAAGTCAATCTTTTTTTTAGCGAAAAATTCTTCAAAAGTCATCCTGAAAGTATTTAGTCTATTACAAATGTATACTATTTTATTAAGCTTTAATAGCTTGAGTGCTATTTTGAAATAATTTTGGGTATAAAAAAAGAGCGACAAGCGCTCTTTTTTTATGTTGTTCGAAAAATATTAAGCCATGTTGTGGTATACAGCTTGAACGTCATCATCTTCTTCAATCTTGTCGATTAGTTTTAATACATCTGCAGCATCTTCTTCCGAAATTTCAGAATGAGATAAAGCAATACGTTCTAATTTTGCTGAAGATACCGCGATTCCTTTTTCCTCAAGTAAACGTTGCATATTTCCAAAATCTTCAAATGAAGTTTGGACAACAACTACATCATTTCCCTCTTCATCAGATTCCACATACAATTCTTCAAGACCACCATCAATGAGTTCTAATTCTAGTTCCTCTACATCCAGATCTTCTGTTGCAGGAAATCTAAAAAGAGATTTACGGTTGAAAATAAAGTCTAGAGATCCTGTTTTACCCAATGTTCCACCAGCTTTGGTGAAATAGCTACGTATATTGGCTACAGTTCTATTGGTGTTGTCGGTTGCTGTTTCAATTAAGATAGGTACTCCGTGAGGCCCATATCCTTCATATACATATTCTTCATAGCCTTTGGAATCTTTTTCAGAAGCTCTTTTGATAGCAGCTTCTACACGATCTTTAGGCATATTTACAGCTTTCGCATTGTTTATCGCTGTACGTAATCTAGAATTTGATTCTGGGTGAGGACCACCTTCCTTCACCGCAATTGCAATTTCTTTTCCTAAACGCGTAAATTGGATTGCCATTTTGGCCCAGCGTTTAAACTTACGTTCCTTTCTAAATTCGAAAGCTCTTCCCATGTTATATTTTGTTTGTTTTAAGATTCTCTATCATATCGACAGTAAGCTTTGCTAAATCAAAAGCAGGCTTCCAGTTCCAATCTGCTCTTGCTGGAGAGTCCTCAATACTAGCTGGCCAAGAATCTGCAATGGCTTGTCTAGGATCATTCTCCGAGTAAGTGATTGTAAAATTAGGAAGAATTTTTTTAATTTCTTCAGCTAGTTCTTTTGGGGTAAAACTTACACCTGTTAAATTATAGCTTGAGCGAATCGTTAAACTTTCTTTTGGAGCATCCATCAACTTTAAAGTACCGCGGATAGCATCGTCCATATATAACATCGGTAGTGCTGTATCTTCAGATAAGAAACATTCATACGTTCCTTTCTTAAGTGCATCATAGAAAATATGAACAGCATAATCTGTTGTGCCGCCTCCTGGTTCTGCTTTCCAGGAGATAATACCTGGGTAACGAATACTGCGGATATCTAATCCACGGTTTTCCTGATACCATTCTACAAGTCTCTCGCCGGCAAGTTTGCTGATTCCATAAATGGTATTTGGATCCATCACACAGTATTGATCTGTATTTGTTTTAGGTGAATGAGGTCCAAATACTGCAATTGAGCTCGGCCAAAATATTTTTGATACCTTATATTCAACAGCAAGATCGAGCACATTGAGCAGACCGTTCATGTTAAGGTCCCAGGCTTTTTGTGGATAGATTTCACCAGTCGCCGATAGCATGGCCGCTAATAAATATACTTGTGTTGGTTTATATTTTTGGAATAGGGATTCTACTGCACTTTTGTCAAGTACATTTAGGGTTTCAAAGATTTCCCCATCCTTTAAATTTTGAGGTTCTCTAATATCGGAAGTAACGACATTTTCAATACCAAATTTTTCTCTTAAAGCTGTGGCCAATTCTGTTCCGATTTGACCATTTGCACCGATTATAATAATGCTTTCTTTCATCGATGCAAATATAGTATTTTTATTATCCTAATCAATGTTTCGAAACCATTGAAATGATTAACAGTTATTCTTTTTTTAGTTTTATAAAGTCTTTATTGTCACGATATTCGGTCCGTTTGCTGTTTCGTTTTAGCGTTTTTTTTCTGATTTTTTAGCAAATTTTATTTGCTTTTATTTTTGATTAAACATGGTTTTATTTGAGAGCAATCGATTGCTTATTTTGCAGCGTCTGTCGTGCTATCAGTTTGTTCTATTTTATATTTAAAAGTTCTAATTTTAGAATAGTTCAGCAAGATATTATTTTAAGATATTTTATTAAAATAGGACTAGGCTATTGATATTACTATTGATTAATCTATTTTTTTGCAATAATCATTAAATATTAGCCCTTAATTTCGTAAGTTTGAGAAATAAGATTGTTCTCATTAGAACATTTATAATACATTTTATAACAAATTAAAGAAAAAGTAGCAAGATGAAAGTCGCAGTAGTCGGCGCAACAGGCCTTGTAGGTACTGAGATGTTAACAGTGTTAGCAGCGCGCAATTTCCCAGTTTCAGAATTAATTCCAGTAGCTTCAGAGCGTAGTAAGGGTAAGGAAATTGATTTTAAGGGAAAGAAGTATAAGGTGGTTACTCCATCTGAAGCTATTGCTTTAAAACCTGATGTTGCTTTGTTCTCTGCTGGTGGAGGTACTTCTTTAGAGTATGCGCCATTATTTGCCGCAGCTGGAATTACAGTTATTGACAATTCTTCTGCTTGGCGTATGGATCCGACCAAGAAATTGGTTGTTCCGGAAGTTAATGGAGATGTATTAACTGCTGAAGATAAAATTATCGCTAATCCAAACTGTTCAACCATACAGATGGTAGTTGCCTTAAAGCCGTTGCATGACAAATATAAAATTAAGCGTGTTGTCGTTTCTACTTATCAGTCTGTGACTGGTACAGGTGTTAAAGCTGTTGAGCAATTGATGAATGAGCGTGCGGGTATTAAGGATGGCGAGAAAGCTTATGCTTACGAGATCGATTTAAATGTTATTCCTCAAATTGATGTATTCCAAGAAAATGGTTATACAAAAGAGGAAATGAAAATGATTTTGGAAACAAATAAGATTATGGGTGATGATTCCATTAAAGTGACTGCGACTACCGTTCGTATTCCAGTAATGGGTGGACACTCTGAATCATTAAATATTGAGTTTGAGCGTGATTTTGATTTAGCAGATGTTCGTGAAGCATTAGCTGCTCAAAGCGGTGTGATTGTCGTTGATGATCCGGCTAATTTGCAGTATCCGATGCCAAAAGATGCACATGGTAGAGATGAAGTATTTGTCGGCCGTATTCGTCGTGATGACTCACAAGCGAATACATTAAATATGTGGGTAGTTGCGGATAATTTGCGTAAAGGTGCTGCAACCAATACCATTCAAATTGCAGAAACATTAAGAGAAAAGGGATTAATTTAATCTGATCTTCATATACGTAAAGAGCTATATCAACACATTGATATAGCTCTTTTTTGTTTTTGGGCTTGTTCCATTGTATTTCTTCTTAATTGCACATCAATCACTTTAAAATGATGCCCTCTCTTTTACTCATTAGAGCTAACTACTTTTCCTATTTTTAACATTTTTTTAATGGATTGCTACGTTTTAAAGAAAATGTGATTAACGTCTACATTAACAGTAATATTTCTACTGCTAGTGTTCACATTTCGTAATTTATTTTTGTGTTCCGTTTTTATTATCAATAAAAAATCCGCTCATTCTACCTATTTTATTTGCCTTTTATTTTTTAAGTCGCGATGAAACTTTTTCCATATCTCATGAATGAAAGTTTGGAGATACTCCAACAAATCAAGCTTTTAAAATGTAGGAATAAAAATATTAGGATAATTTCTTAGACTTTCCTATACTTGTATTAAATTAGATTTATTCTAAATAGTGATGAAGGAGCAAAATAATAATGGTATTGATTTTCGATTCTCTGAAGGATTTGAGCTCCTTTATAGACGAACTGCGGATCAACTATTCCATATTATTTTTCGGCAGACTGGTGATAAATCTGTTACGCAGGGTTTGGTTCAAAATATCTATTTGAAATTGTGGGAAAGAAGATTTGAACTCAAGTTGGATCTTCCTGTAGAGCACTATCTCAATCGATCAGCAAAACTTGCCGCATTAGACTACCTAAAAACTGTATCACGAAGAAAACATCACCTAGAGGAGATTCTAGGTCAACAAGTACGCGTAACTCAGGAAACAGAGCACGCTATTTTATTTGATGATCTGAAGTTTCAGATCAATGGGATTACAGATCAACTTCCTCCTAAATGTAGAACGGTATTTTTATTAAGCCGGGAAGAGGGATTAAACATCCGTGAGATTTCGAAAAAACTTGCTATTGCTGAAAAGACGGTGGAAGCTCATTTAACAAAGGCTTTAAAGACCATCAGATATTATCTCGAAAAAAAAGTCTAAAAAAAACAAATCCGACTAAGGGTATTTGTCCAGTTAGCCAACTAGTTTATTAAAAGATATATTATTTTGGAAATAAACCCAGAAATTTTAGAGCGTTATAATAATGGAACTGCTACTGTTGCGGAAAATGCCGCGGTGGAGTTGTGGCTTGAAAATGACGATCAGGCTGAAAGCACTCTTATGGCCGATGAACTTCAGGAAATGAGATCGGAGGTCTGGAGTAATATTCAGAATATCACTCAGAATGGAAATGGAGTTATTTCAAGATCTGTTCCAAAGATAAGTCGCCTCTATACTAAAGTGGCGGCAGCCGCTGTTCTATTATTTTTATTCAGTGCTGGAATATATCATAAGTTTAATTCGGCTTTATTAGATCATACTACTTCTGAAGGTGTTGTCTTTACTTCCGGTAAGGGGCCTATGGAAGTTTTGGGCAATCATTTTAGAATTGAATTTTCAGGATATCTTCAAATCATCAATAAATCGCACGAACCTAAGTCTATTGAATGTACAAATGGTGAGAAGTATACGTTAGCTCCAGGAGAGACTTATTATATGGAGACGATTGCTGGCAGAAATTATTTAATTGCTGAGGAAACACTCTCTCCTGAGGATAATTATGTGCGGTTTGTAACTGGTGATGTTGAAGTTTTTACAGAGACAATTTAGCCTATAGGATTGAGCGATGAGAATTATTGAAAAACAAAGAATGTGGACGTTGCTTTTTTTATTCTTTACTTATCTGACATCTTGCGATTCTTTCAATAGGCCACTGGATGATGATGGAACTATTGTGATTGGCACCCGGGTTAATACACCAAAAGGACGTGTTTTTTATCTTGGGGCTTACGCTGGTATTCCGGAGCAGGTGGATGCACAGGATATGCTTATGTTGGGCAGTGATGTATCTATTTACTCTTACGGTAAACATCCCTATGTGTGGGATGGTACCACTTCTCGATTAAAAAAGTATGCTGTAAATAATAAGATGAATCTTGAAGCTCTAGATTCTATAGATCTGGGAGGTATAGCTAATCGCAGTTCTTTTGGTTCTGTTGCCTTCATTTCTGAGACCGAAGCTTATGTTTTTTTTCTAGGGGAGGGCAAAGTCGTGCAGTTTGATCCTAGTACGATGAAGGTTTCAAAGTTAGTCGTGACCGATGTTTTACCTGGAGGTCCCGATCCTAAAATTGGCACAAATACTTACTATTCATTTATAACCAATGATACAACAGTTCTTTTACCAGTAGGAGCCAATCCTGGTAATTTTGGCAGATTTCCTGATCGTGCGTCAGTTGCAGTATTCAATACTAAAACAAAGGTAGTTAAATACAATATGGATAGCCGGATGTCGATTGGCTATCATAATTTTGCTCAGGATGTAGCGAATGGAGAGCTGTATTATAGACCTTCAAAGTATATCGCCCGTATTCGCGACTATATTCCGGCTCAGCACAATCCTCCGATAGGTGGTATATTACGTATGAGGTCAGATGGTACTTATGATCCTGATTTTTTTATAGATCTGGAAAAGATCTTGAATGCACATTGTATTCTTTCGGTGATCAATGTTAGAAATAAAGAGGCTCTTGTTCAATATATTGAGCATGACTGGAATGTACCTAAAGATCCTGGAGAATGGTATAGTGGACCAACGCAGGTTGCAAGGGTGAACTTGGAGACACTGAATGTGGAAACTAATGATTATTTAAATACTTATGGCGCCCTTTATCCTGTAGGGGAGGTGGATGGAAAGCAATATTACTCGAATTTTGGGGCAGATGATGACAAGTACCATTTTCTAGAATTTGATGACTCTGGTGATTTTATTGATCGCGTGACATCTGTAAGTGGCAGTGGTATATATATAGCACGTCTGAAATAGTATCGTAAAACATATGTACTGTATAATCAGCTGTTTTCATGCAGCTGTGCTAAACTGTGGTCTTTGTGTTTCGTTTGTTGAAATTTATTATCTTTTATATATTTTTATTTATTTATTGTTTCAAATATGAAATTACTTTTATCAATTATTATTTGTAGTCTTTTACCCTTTTTGGGACTTGCACAAAAGCAGGATAGGGTGAAGGGAAAAATTATGCTTTCTGAAAGCATGCCTGCAAAAGATGCGCTCCTCAGGTTAATAAATACAGCATATCAGTCGAGGACAAATGAAAAGGGAGAATTCTATTTTAATGATCTGCCTACGGGACAGTATATCCTACAGGCAAGTATTAATGATGTTGAGCTAATTAGGGAAAACATTTTGATTGACCAAACCCATTCGGAGCTTCCTGTTATCTATGTGATCAAAAAGATGAATAATCTTGACGGGGTTACCATATATGGTTATCGCCGTAATAAATTTTTAGATCGTGACAGTACTTCCGTTGCTAAGATGCCATTGTCGTATATGGAGAATCCACAATCTTACAGTACCGTTAATCAAACGATTATGAAAGAGCAGATTACGACGGATTTGTCGGAAGCCTTGAAAAATGCTCCGGGTATCGTCAAAATGCAGGGTAGTCCAGGGCGTGGAAATGGTGACGGCAGTTTTTACTATAGTTTGCGTGGTTTCCCTACGAAAGTATCTATGGTTGATGGTGTTCCTGCTAATACAAATGGTGAAATTGATCCAGCTGATGTGGAGCGCATCGAAATTATCAAAGGGCCGTCAGGGACCTTGTACGGTGGGGCCGTTACATCTTTTGGAGGTCTAATCAATGTCGTGACCAAAAGGCCAAGGGATTACTTTGGAGGAGAGGTTTCTTATACATTTGGCAGCTTCAATCTTAATCGGCTTACTGCAGATGTTTATGGTCCGGTTACAACTAATAGAAAAACACTTTTTCGATTAAATTCTGCTTATCAATATCAGAATGGCTTTAGAGATTCTGAGTTCAGAAAATCATTCTTTGCAGCACCCAGTTTTAGTTATCAGGTTAATGACCGTCTTGTCTTTAATTTGGGTGCACAGATCTACAATTATGAGGGAACGAATACGCCAATTATTTTTTTAAGTAGGAGCCGTCAATTATTTGCAAGAACGCCTAAAGAATTAGGATTTGATTGGAGCAGATCTTACTCGAATAATGATATGACTTTGAAAGCTCCTGCCATTAATGTCAGGTCAGAAATTAATTACCAGCTATCGGATAGCTGGACTTCTCAAACCCTAATTTCCAGAAATTTTAGAAAAACCGAAGGTCTGTATCAATATCAATTTATTCGTGGCAATACTAGTGATGCCTTATTGGAGCGGAATGTACAATGGAATAATTCCGAAGGTAGTTCGACCAGCATACAACAGAATTTCAATGGCACCTTCCAAATTGGGGGTATTCAAAATAAGTTACTGATTGGGTTTGATTATTTAAATCAATCTTTACGCAATAACCATTCACCTATTGTAAAGTATGACACCATTAATGGACAGAATTTAGAAAGTGATTATGGTTTTATTTCTAGGGAGCTAGCGACAGCAAGTATCCAGAAATCTAAATTAAATATGTTAAGAAACTATACGTCAAGTAATGTTTATGGCGCATACTTTTCTGATGTAGTTTATTTGACAGACCGTTGGACTACGCTATTAAGTTTACGTGTGGATCATTTTGATACACGTGGTCAGTTGAATTTAAATACCAATGTGCGCGAGGGTAATTTTAAGCAGACGGCTTTGTCTCCTAAATTTGGAATGGTTTATCAGATTCTTAAAGAGCGCTTATCTGCTTATGCAAATTATATGAATGGCTTCAAAAATGTGGCACCAGTGAGCCAACAGCTTGAATCTTACAGTGGGGTTATGAAACCACAGTTAGCTAATCAATGGGAAGCCGGACTGAAATCTAACTTTTGGTCTAATCGTTTCAATTTTACAGCTTCTTATTATGATATTGTTGTTAATAATATGAGCCGTGATATCGAGGTATTTGAGGGGGATAAAGGTTATAAGGTTACGATACAAGATGGAGAGCAGCGCAGTAAAGGTTTGGAGTTTGAGCTTATTACTAATCCAGTTAGAGGATTAAATATGATGGCTGGATATACTTATAATGATAGTAAGTATCAAAAAGCTAATCAAGAAGTTGATGGAGGTAGACCGACATCGGCTGGGCCTGCGAATGTTTTTAATTCGTGGATCAGTTATGTTTTTCAAACGAAGACTTTGCATGGCTTAGGATTGGGTTTTGGCGTTAACCGCGTTGGTGAGCAGATTTCCGTCGATAATAATATTACAGGGCGATTTACTTTCCCTGCTTATACGTTGGTGAATGCTTCCGTATCCCTGGAGCGTGAGAAATATCGATTTGGCTTTCGGATGAATAATCTAACCAACAGTAATTATTTCGCAGGAGATGGAGTTATTGTAGCGCAGATGCCTCGTAATTTTGCAGCGCAACTTAGTCTGAAGTTTTAGCACTAAATCCAATCATCAAAAATGCAATCAATAGTTCGTTAATGCTCGTTATTATAGTTGTTAACGTGCTGAGTAAAGCATTCTCAAATAATAAAGGGGCTGTATTATACAGCCCCTTTATTATTTAGTATTTTTTCTTTGACTATTTTACCGGAACAAATTTCCAAGTATCGTAGTATTTGTTTGATCCGTTTTGACCAGTAGTGATATAACCTACATTTTCAATTCCAAATCCAACAGCATCTTGTCTAGCTTGACCTTGGAAAACTTGGTTATCAGCATTCCAAACATCAGTTGTTGGGTTATATTCCCAGATCGTGTTGATTGTCGTGTTTTTTCTACCACCTACTACATACGCTAGATTGTTCAATACAAAAGTAGATGCGCTTGAACGTGTTAAGTTGTATGTGTAAGAGTTATCACTACGATCTAAATCATTTAATGGAGTCCATTTGGTACCATCAAATTTAAAGAAATCTTCAGGGTATGAGCTATTATCGATACCACCACCTACGTAAGCGACGTTATTGATAACAAAAGCAAATCCATATCTTCTGTTCGATTTTAATGGGCTTTCTACAGCAGTCCATGAATTAGCTGTAGGATCATATTTGTAGAATGATTTAACGTTTGTATTGTTATCGTTTCCTTTAGAACCAGTACCTACATAACCGAAACCACCAATTGAAAAAGCAATTGCACCATAACGAGCTGCATCAGCAGGTAAGTCTGCAATTTTAGTCCAAGTGTTAGCTGAAACATCATATTTATAGAAATCTGATAGTGCATTTGTTCCATCATAACCAGATCCTACATATCCATTGTTTCCAATTGAAAAAGCAACAGCAGCATAGCGAGCTGAGCCAGGGAATTCGGCCTTTTGAGACCACGTTCCTGAAGTTGCATTATATGCCCAAATATCTTTTTTAGGCACAGATACTTGACCTTCAGTAGCAAGACCAGTTGCTACATAAGCGATATTGTTAATTAAGAAAGATACTGCCCCACTTCTTGCGCCACCATCGAAAGCAGAACCTTTAGTCCATTCTGTTACCTCATCTGTAGTATCATCATCCTTTGATTTACAAGAGTAAGTAGAGAAAGTAACGACGCACGCTAATAATATTAGTAGCCAATTTTTCTTGTTCATAAACTGTTAAAATTTAGTATATAAGATGTTTAATTTTATTCTTGGTTTGTTATTTGCATCCTTTGCAATAATAAGTCGATCTGTAGTTGCGAATAAACTACTTTGCGGCACACTCAAGAATAAAGATGTGTTAAAGTAGCTATCTTTTTTTATATTATTAACATATTCGATCATATTAAACGTATATTTTGCATTCGCACCAAACTCATCTCCTCCTGCCAAAAATCCATATTGAATAGGATCTTGCTGTCCCTGTTGCTGTAAAAATACGGGTGTAGTAATGATACTTACCGGATTTCCACCAGCATTCGCGATCATCAGCACGACGCGAGCAGGCGGGATAAAAAATGAATTACGATATTTATTTTCTGTTTCTATAACGAGTTCAACCTTATTGATCGCTACAGTTGGATCGTTAACTAAATCCAATAATGTTGGAAAAGTTAATTTAACGACTGCTCCTGTGCTACCTTCCAGGAAAACATCGCCGTTTGTTGCACTGCTTTTCAATTCTGGATTTGTAACACTTAATGTATTGAATGCTGTTCCTGTACGGTCAGCTTCTACATTATTAAACTGATAAGCTTTGTTGCCCAAATTAAATGAAGTAGATTTATTTACTTTAAATCCTTCGTCGTTTATATAGTTATAATGTACCTGCATACTCACGGTATCTTTAAAACCGATCATTGCCGTGTTATTATTTCCAGGAACAAGTGCTATCCCTTTGAAGTATTCATTGAAATTGTCATTTGATGCAATATTTCCATGCCCATCCTTGATATAAGAAAAGAGTGTATTTCCTAAGTTGTCATTTAATCGGATTGCGATTGAATCTAATTTTTTCACAAAGGGTTTAAATGACAAGGATCCTAAAGCAGTTGGTTCGTAGTTAAATTTTTGATTATTATAAACTGCTGCTCCATTAACATAATAAGGCAATTCATTCGTGCCAGAACCAGTATTTACTTCTTTTAATATAATCTGTTGGGTTAATTGGTGAACAGATAATGTTTGCGTTTTCGTTGTATCTCCGTAGAAATATTTGTTAGGTTTTAACACAAAAGTAATGGAGTCATATTTTGCTGCTGTTGGAATTGAGCCAGCAATAATGTTATCGATAGCCATGCGCATATAAGACGTCGAAAGGACAGATCCTGTTGTGGTATTCGAAATTTTTCCGGCTAGAATCATTCCTGTTCCAGATGTTGGTACATCATCTAACAGATAAGTTGATGTATTCACCTGAAAGGTATCGATAGGAACTAATCCTATGGATTCATCTCTTGAATTGTCTAAAGAGAGCGAAATATCTTTATTACAAGCTGAAATGCCTATCAGTAATAACGCTGAGAATAAAAATTGAATACTACGTCTCTTAAAATTTCTTATCATGCTTAAAAATTGAATATTGCAAATGTAATCAATGCGCATTGTTAATCAGTGTTATATTTTGTTAAATATGGTTAATTACCAAGGCGAATGCAAATCTAGTAATTTAAATTTGTTTTTAATTATGGCAAATAAGTTTAAATTATTGATAACACTTTCGGTATTAACAGGTATCGGGATGATTAGTATCTTGGGTATATGGCTTTACGGAAGTTACAATAACCGGCTTGATCTGTTCCTTTCTTCGGCAGAACGGAGTATGTTTAATGTTGTACAAGATGTGTATCAAGCTCATAGTAATGATCTAAAAAGTGATCAGGGCGGGGCATTGGGAAAATTACGGAAAGAATTAAAAGCAAGATATACAGATGCTGAGATAGACTCGCTATTTAAAGATTTTGGATCCTATTACAAACAGTCAAAAGCTGGACCATCTCGAGGAGGAAAGACGATGGGATCACCTTATCCGCACGGAAAGTCGGGAGGAGAAATGATGGCACCTTATTTATTTTCACAGATCGATGTCACACCAGCGATGATCGACGAAATAAATGAAAAGTTTGCCTCTGCTTTAGAAGCTAAGGGAGTCCGCGCAGAATATGATGTTACGACCGATATTTTTCCAAGGGATAGCTTGTTCGCTATCCGTAAGGAATATAGAGCAAAGAAGTTAGCGTGGACAAGACCGATATTGATAGATGCGTCGGACAGTCGCTTTTTAATCGTCAAATTTAAGCGGGTATGGAAAAATCTCCTGTTTGATTTAGGATGGCAGCTGGGCATTGCTATACTTTTAATCAGTATTTTTATCGGTTCCTTTCTCTATCTCTTTAAAACAATCTTTCGACAGAATCGATTAGCTGAGATGCAAAAGGCATTTGTTAATAATATGACGCATGAGCTGAAGACCCCTGTCTCTACTGTTATGACTGCTATCGAAGCGATTCAACTCTATGGGGTAAAAAATGATCAGGTGAAGATGGATCGTTATTTAGCCATTTCCCGTCGTGAGCTTGATCACTTGTCGGATATGATTGATCGGGTTCTTCAATTGGATGTTGATGAACGAAAAGGTCTCAAACTTGAAAAAAAAGAGATTGATCTGATGCTCGTTTTAACGAATGCGGCAGACACTTTTCGGATCAATGTCAGTAAGGAAGTTAAAATTTCTGTGAACAGTTCTATTCCTAAATTAGCATTAAATGCCGATGAATCGCATCTCCGCAATGTTATTAATAATTTACTAGAAAATGCAGTCAAGTATTCTGCTGATACGGTTGATATTATTATAGATGTCCATGACTATAACGATTATATTGAGTTTAGTGTTGCTGATAAAGGAAAGGGCATCGCTACGGAGTATCAGAAAGAGATTTTTGGTATGTTTTTTCGCGTTCCTGAAGGTAACTTACATCCAGTAAAGGGTTTTGGAATCGGCTTGGCCTATGTGCGCCAGGTGATACTGCAACATGGAGGTAAAATTACAGTAAAAAGTAGTCCAGGTAAAGGTAGTACCTTTACGATCAAAATACCTAAATAAGCAAATTTATGATTGATATTTTATATGTTGAAGATGAAGCGAGCCTGGCACTTATTGTTGCTGATAGTCTGGAGATGAACGGTTTTTCAGTAAGACATTGTCAGGATGGGCAACTGGCTCTTCGTTTATTTGAAAAGCAAAAGCCGGATATTTTGCTTATTGATGTGATGATGCCAGTGATGGATGGCTTTACATTGGCTACACATATAAGAGCCTTAGACAGCCAGGTGCCTATTATTTTCCTTACCGCTCGCGTGCAGACAGAAGATGTTGTTAAAGGTTTTCATTTGGGGGCGAATGATTATGTTAAAAAACCTTTTCGTATTGAAGAGTTGGTCGTTCGTATCGAATCATTGGTTAAGAACAGTCCTAAAATGCAGCTTAGTCAAAATTTAATGATCGGTGATTATGTTTTAGACAGCTTGAGACAGACACTCAGCTATAAGGGCGAAAGCATTAAGTTGTCTTATCGGGAGAGTGAACTCTTAAGGAGCTTGTATGAAAATAGAAATCAGGTAATTCCTCGTGAAGATATCATGAAGACCTACTGGAGTTATGATAAATATTTTTCTGGAAGAAGTCTTGACGTATTTATAAGTCGAATCAGAAAATATTTGAATCAAGATCCACGGATCAAGATTAGCAATATACGAGGTATAGGTTATATGCTTTCTGTTGAGGAATTGCTCTGAAGGCGTTCTGTAGGGCTAAGTTTTCTGGACTTTGGTCAGCTCTTGAAAATATTATTTTTAAGTTACAATTGAGGGACTCTGTAAGGAAAAGAATAAGTATATTTAAAGGAGTGATTTGAAGATGGAGAAGTATTTATCAGTGATCAATTAAGAAGAACGGATTGAATAATTTGCTTTTATATTTAGGACGATTATAATTGGGTATAAACGCAAATTTATCTAAGTTTGTACGCTGTAAAAAGGAATAAAAAAATGAAAGATAGTGTATTGAGTAGAAAAGAGAAAATTGTTCGTGAGGCATTGAATTTGTTCTCAGAACAAGGTTATGCAGATACCTCTACCAAAGCTATTGCTCAAAATGCGGGTGTGTCTGAGGCTTTAATTTTTAAACATTTCGGGAATAAGGATGCTTTATTGGTTCACCTTATTAAGGCTGGCTATCGTAAAGTGCTGACACATCATAAGGGTATGATGACTTACCGTGATTCTAAAGATTTTTTACGTAAGATGATCAATTTACCGAGTAAGCTGGTCGCTGATGAACCTATCTTTTGGAAATTACAAGAGCGCCTTTCCCATCATCCTTTTTCAAGACAACAGCATGAACAGTTTATGAAACCCGTGCAGGCGATTATTGTGCGGGCTTTTAAGGAGCTCGGGTATAAAAATCCGGACTTGGAAACCGAATTTTTATTGATTGTAATCGATACTTTATGGAAAAAGGAAGCTAATGGGGAACTTGATCATGCGATGGAGCTAGCCATATTATTGGAAGAGAAATATAACTTGATATAGGTTATATTTTTTTGTTCGATAATGCAAGTTTATGCATGTTTCATAAAATTGTTGCACAAACTGTTTTTTATTGTGTGAAAAATACCCGTTATTCGTATTCTATTTTAAACAAAAAATTATGTTAAAAAAACTAGCTTTGGGTGTTGCCGCACTGGCATCTTCCATCTCTTTTTCACAAGCTCAAGATAAGAAGGATTTTGTGAAATATATTAATTCTCCCCATGCTTGGGTTGATTCTGTATTTAATAACTTGACACCTAAAGAACGTATCGCCCAACTTTTTTTGGTGCGTGCCCATACCAATCTGGGACAGCGTTATATTGATTCTGTAGCACAGGTTGTTCAAGATGAGCAATTGGGCGGTCTTGTTGTATTTCAGGGCGGGCCGGTTCGTCATGTGGATATGTTCAATCGTTATCAGCATCTTTCAAAAGTGCCTTTATTGATCACTTTTGATGGAGAATGGGGTTTAGGCATGCGTCTTCCCGATTCAACGCTATCTTACCCTTATCAGATGACTTTGGGAGCTATACAGAATGATCAATTGATTTATCAAATGGGCCAAGAAGTTGCAAAAGATTTTCATCGGATTGGCATGCATTTTAATTTTGCTCCTGTTGTTGATATTAACAATAATCCTAAAAATCCAGTTATCGGATTCCGTTCTTTTGGTGACAATAAAGAGAATGTCGCAAAAAAGGCTAAAGCATATATGGATGGAATGATGAATGGTGGCATTATTTCATCACTCAAGCATTTTCCGGGACATGGTGATACTGATGTTGATTCTCATCATGACTTGCCTCAACTGACCTTTACAAAGGATCGTCTAGAAGCTTTGGAAATGTTTCCATTTAAAGAATTAATTCGTTCTGGTGCGCCTGCGATTATGGTTGCTCATATGAATATTCCAAGTTTAGACCCTACTCCTAATATTCCCTCTTCCATTTCAAAACCTATTGTGACAGGGATATTACGTGAAGAGTTAGGTTTCCGCGGTTTAACGGTAACCGATGCCATGGATATGAATGGTGTGAAAAAGTTTTTCCCTCATGGTGAAGCTGACGTAATGGCTATTATTGCAGGCCATGATTTGTTGGAAGTATCTGAAAATAGTAAACGCGCTATTGACCTTGTATTGAAAGCAATCGGGGAGGGCCGAATCAATCAAGCGGATTTGGATGCGCGTGTTAAAAAAGTACTCGCGTCAAAGCTGTGGTTGGGTTTAGATCAATATCGTGATGTGAATACCGTAAATCTATATTCGGATCTGAATAGAACCTCTTCAAAGCAGCTGATAGACCAATTGGCGGCATCATCTGTCACGGTTTTGAAATCTACGGATAAAATAAAATCATTTAAAAATTCAGAAAAAACGGCAATTGTCAATATCGGATTAAAATCTCCGGGCACTTTTCAACAGATAATGGCCGATGCGCTGACTAATGAAACGCAGTATTTTGTTACTGATGAAACAAGTGAGGCGGAATTAAAGAATATCATCAAAAAGGTCAAGAAAAATAAACAGATTATAGTTGCGATTCATGATACACGCTCTCGCCCAAGACCTGAAGTACCAGCGAATAATGAGGTAAAGAATTTGGTTAAAAAATTGGCTAAGAAATCAATCGTTACTTTTTTCACGAATCCTTATGCATTGGATGGTTTTAAAGGTGTCCATAAAAGTAAAACTATTTTAGTTGCTTATCAAAATGATGATTTTATGCAACGTGCTGCAGCAAAAACAATTTTGGGACAAAATATTGCTACAGGGAAATTGCCGGTCACTATCAATAAATATTTCAAGTACGCTGCGGGTAAATAGCGGAATCGATTCTTTTAAAAGAAAAAGGGGCTTATCAAATGATAAGCCCCTTTTATTATGGATAGAAATACATTTATTTTTTTTCTTGGATGATCATATCTGTCATCACTTTAGCACTTTCATCCTGTACAAAGTCAAATTCCATTTTAGGTTGTGGTTTACCCTCTTCCCATAGCGGTAGACCCCTTTGTTTCAGCAAAGCATTGACACGATCTCTATTTTTCTTTTGGAAATCATCACGCTCTTTTTTAAACTTATCAAGTTGTAATGGAATTTTAGTTCCCTCGTCGCGTTTTTCAAAGGTTGCAATGTCTTCCAGTAAAAACTTGTATTCTGTCGAGTTTTTCATTCTCGCTTCGTGCTCTTGTTCTAGCTTCTTGTTCAATGCAGATAGATCTGCTACTTTTTTATACGTACTTGATTTGATTTGATCCCAAGGTAAAGCAGAAGGCTCGGAACTCTCACCGAATTTTTCTGCAGAATACTGCGTCGGGAATGTCACATCTGGGCTTACACCTTTATGTTGTGTGCTGCTACCATTTACACGGTAGAATTTCCCTAATGTAATATTGATCTGACCATATTCTGGCGCACCATTTGGGGTGTCAGGATCTTTTTCGTTTTGTGCTTTTAATAATAATTTACTTGTAGGACTGATCACGCGTGCCATATCAACAGCAGACTGTACCGTACCTTTACCGTATGATTGAGAACCTAAGATGACACCACGGCCATAATCCTGAATTGCACCGGCAAAGATTTCAGACGCTGAAGCAGAGAAACGATTAATCATGACGCCTAGAGGTCCATCCCATGATACTCCTGCATTTCTATCTTCTTCCACATCAATGGTGTTACGGACATCCCGTACTTGTACTACTGGACCTTTGTCAATAAATAAACCTGTTAGGTCGATTGCTTCTGGAAGTGATCCTCCGCCATTGAAACGTAAATCTATTAAAACAGCATCTACTTTTTCCTGTTTTAAGGTATCCAGCAATAAGCGCACATCGCGGGTTGTACTTTTATAGTTTGGATCACGCTTACGGTATGCTTCAAAATCCATGTAAAATTTTGGTATGTTGATGACACCAACACGATAATTCTTGCCATCTGTACCTTTAACAGTTAAGATTTCTTTTTTCGCAGATTCTTCTGCTACTACAATTCGCTCTCTTGTTAATGATACTATTTTCGGGTGAGATCCAACCGGCTGACCAGCAGGTAAAATCTTTAAACGAACAATTGTTCCAGCAGGACCTTTAATTTTAGCAACTGCTGCATCTAATCTCCAACCGATGATATCCTCAAATTCTCCATCTTTCCCCTGTGCCACACCTACAATTTTGTCATCAATGGCTAAGCTTTTATCTTTAAAGATCGGTCCTCCAGGAATGATTTCACTAATAGTCACCATTTCATTGTCGATTGTCAATCGTGCACCGATACCTTCAAATGTATTAGCCATACCTTCATTGAAAGCCTGTGCAAATGATGGGTTAAAATAAGAAGTATGTGGATCTACGGCATCTGTCAATGCAGTCATGATTACCTGGAATGCATCATTTGAATTTATTTTCTTTCCCTGAGAAATTAAATTGTTATATCTTTTGCGAAGGGTTTCCTTCTGTTTAGTTTCTGTACTATCTGTTTTTTTAACAGTTGTCATTTCCAGATTTAACAAATCATATTTTACACGATGCTTCCATTGTGTATCTGCTTCTGCTGTGTTTTTGAACCAGCCTAACTTCTCACGGCTTGGTAAATAGCTTTCATCGATTGTGAAATCTTGTTTTACATCGACTTGCTTCAATGCATATTGCATGCGTTCTAAGTAGCGTTTAGAGTATACATTGAAAATATGAAAAGGAGCAGATAAATCACCATTACGGAAATCCTGTGCGATTGAATTTCGATATTGCTGAAACTCGTCGATATCAGATTGCAACAAGTAGTTTTTTCCCTGGTCTAAAGATTTAATTAAGTTATCAAATACGATTTTAGATATGGAATCATTCAGCTGTACTTTTTTATAACTGGTCGATTCTAAAAGTCCTGCAACTTCTTTTGCTATGACTTCGTGTTGTGCGCTAGGCTTTAGACCTCCTTCTACTTCGCTTAAATTAACACGGGGCTTCGAGCCACAGGAGACAATTGAAATAACAAAAAGGGTGAATATTAGCTTTTTAAACATATTTTCTATAATTTTAATAGTCATTTTTATATATTGAGATAGCGCTTTAAATCCAAAGAGCTAAATTTAAATAATTTCAGTTCATAAATTTCAACAAATCAACAAATTTATTTGATATTTTAATTGAAAAATATGCACTATTTTATATTTCTTTTAATAATAACTCATTTTAATGAAGTTAAGTATGTTTTCTGAAAAACCAACCGTTCCTGTAATAATAATGTTATCTGATCAATCATTTCCTAAGATAGCATCATTATGTCTAGCTAATGTTCGATTCAGTCTATATATTAAACTGTTTAGTAAGGCCCATTTATACCATTAAAAACTAACACTAATAAATAACCGAGTACAACGAGCTCATTTATACCATTGAAAACTAACACTAATAAATAACCGAGTGCAACGAGCTCATTTATACCATTGAAAACTAACACTAATAAATAACCGAGTGCAACGAGCTCATTTATACCATTGAAAACTAACACTAATAAATAACCGAGTGCAACGAGCTCATTTATACCATTGAAAACTAACACTAATAAATAATTTTTTCTTATGAAAGCTTTAATAATGACAATCATATGTTTTTGTGCCACAGAAACGAGTTTCGGTCAGCTTAAGCCTGTACGTTACTCCGACGGAGACCAAGCATTAGCTGGTTTAGTTAATACAGATGCCGGCGAGGGTGCTCCTGGGGTTTTGATTCTTCCTGCCTGGATGGGTATTGACGATGAAGCGACACAGGCCGCGGTACAGCTCAGCAAGGAAGGTTATATTACATTTGTTGCAGACATCTATGGAGAAGGAAATAAACCCACTACTGCTGCTGAAGCTGGGCAACAGGCGGGAAAGTACAAGAACGATCCAGAAGCATATCATAGAAGGATCCGTTTAGCCTTAGAACAACTTGTAAAAGCTGGAGCAAGTCCACGCCGTTTGGCCGTGATTGGCTATTGTTTCGGTGGTACCGGAGCACTTGAGGCGGCTAGGGCAGGTATGGAAGTGCAGGGTGTTGTTTCCATTCATGGTAACCTCGGCAAAAGTAACCGCCCTGATGGCCCAATCAAAACTAAAATATTGGTTCTACATGGTGCCGCAGATCCTCATGTATCTCCAGAAGAGATTGCTAACTTCCGAAAAGAGGTGGAGCATGCAGGTGCCGATTGGCAAATGATCTATTATGCAGCAGCAAAACATGCCTTTACCAATCCTGCTAGTGGTGATTTCGAACCTTTAGCAGCGCAACGCTCCTGGAAACATTTACTCGTATTCTTACAGGAAATATTGAAATAAAAGCTTGAAATCTATTCAGACCATTCAAGCAGGTTACAGCTTAATTTATAGATCTTTAACCTGCTTGAATGTCGCTTTTAAGCTGGTGAAGTTTTGATAAGTTTTATCAGCCTCTTCAAAGTCTTTTAGATGCATGTACACTTCGCCAAGTTTATCTAATACAGCGAGCTCAAGTGGTACATTTTTCCTTTCGCGGGCTAGTAGAAGCGTAGATAAAAATTCTTTTTTGGCTATTTTAAAGTTTTTATCTAACAATTTTGATGAAGCTAGCAGATATTCAATTGCCGGCAACTCATCTGTGATCTTTTTATTTTCTGCTAGTTGCTGTGCTTGAAGTAGAAACCATTGTGCTTCTGTGTATTTATTTTGCTCAAAATAAACCTGCGCTAATTGTTCCCAGGCTATTATTTTATCTTCATAAGCTTTTGCTTTATTATAGAGCGGTATCGCTTTTCTGATAATATTTTGCTCAGCCTCACTATAATTTTTCTTACCGCTTTTGGCCAATGCTATTTGCATCCAGGCGTTAGCTTGGTCATGATAGTCTTTTGATTGAACTGCCAGGTTCAAATTTTCCTGAGCTACGACTTCAGCTTTTTCAAAATTACCGGAATAAAGTAGCACTGCCGCTAAGTTTTGATGTAAGACAATACGATCCAGTTTATTGCTTTCTTTTGCCGCAATCAGGATTGCATTTTCAAAATAGGAAATTGCCTGATTGGGTAAATTATTATTGATTGCAAATAGCCCTGCTTCATTTACTAGTGCGAGGTTAACTTGATCGTCGTAATTTTGTCTGATGCGGTTCAAGAGTTCATTCCATGTTGCTAAGTCCGTAGGTTCTGGTTTCATTAAATATTGAAACCGTCCTATATTCGGTAGACTTTTAACTTGGGTGAGTAACGTTTTATAGCGAAGTTCTTGAGCAATCTTTTTTGCATAATCTTTTCTCATATTGCTATCAAAAATGTCAATCAATTGCTCCGTTCTTGATTTAGGTGGAGGGACAAAATATACCTTTGGACCTATTCCCTTGAAATTACTGTTATACTTTGTTATTGAACCAGTATAATCTTTGGTTAATTCCTGCGCATAAGACACGAAGCATAATGCTACTAAATAAGCACTACTGAGAAAGGCTATTTTCCAAAATTTCTTTTTAATCATGTATAATACCTGCTGTTGGTGAGGATCTTACAAAGATGTATAAAAAAAGTGTAAAATACTGTTAAAGTCCCTCATTTAAGCTTACATAACCTAATTTTTTCATTACATGATCGTGTTTTGATGTACAAAATACACGATAACGTTTTCGCCATTCACGCAATCGATTGTGTCTGTTTTCGATATTAAGAGTTCGGTAACTATGACTTAATATTATCAAAAATTTGATAGGAAATTCAAAACATAACTGTCAGATCACTACCAATTATTGACATGCTATTTATAGCAATTAACCAATAACTAAATTTCATGAAAAAAGCTTTTGTCTTTTATTCGTTGCTAATTTGCTGTGGCACTGGAAGTGTTACACATTCTAAAGCGAAGCCTTTTGAAGTCAGGAAAAGCCATTTACATGGTTGGAAACAAGGTAAGGATTCATCTTTATCGGATACACTTTCAAAAGACTCCATTGTTTACTATTCCTTGGATCCAGCAAGACCATTTTTGGGACGGGACACCGTTAATCTTGCGAACATTCAAAACAGGCCCTACTTGACTTTGGAGCAGATGCTAAAAGGTAATATTGCAGGTGTTTATGTGCAAGAGCCATCCGGAGAACCTGGTACCATTAAGCAGAATATGATGGTTAGGGGCTTAAGTAGGCCAATATTGTCAGCAGTAGATTTTAATAAAAGTAAACCATTGGTAGTGCTCAATGGGATCCCGTTGATTGATGATCCAAGTATTATTTATGACATCCAGAATTATAGCATACAACCCATCGGGTCTGCCACCAGTTTGAACAGTATGTTTGATTTGGACAATATTGAATCGATCCATGTGCTTAAGGATTATAGTACTTTGGCGATATACGGTCCCAGGGCTGTGAATGGTGTCATCTATATCACAACTAAAAATGCAAAAGCTGGCCAGCGAAAAATGAGTGTCAACGGACACTATGGTTTTGCCGAACCTTCAGGCGTAAGTACTATCAATGCCGAATTTGAAAAAACGTTTAGAGAACCTTTTTATAGACGGTATGCTACTTTGCAACAACAGAGTGCTTATCCGGCATATTTAAGTGATTCGTCCAATGTTAATTTTTACGGTCCGTCCAACTGGACAGATTCTTATTATCAGCAAAAACCCATTTATGCGATCAATGGCAGTTTAGAAGGGGGGTCTGAACGTGCCAATTTCCGTTTTTTTGGTAATTATAAAGGAGATGCAGGTGCTGCCGATGAAACGTCTTTAAAACGTTATCAAGCTGCTTTTTACCTTAATATGCAACCAGTAACTTGGTTGACTATTTCAAGTATGCTCCAAGGAACACGACTTGAAAGAGGTCGTAATCGTTCCATTATCGAACGATTGGGTGAAACGGCTTTCATTCCCGATTTATCAACTCCTATTGCCCCAAATAAAGATATGTATGGCTTATATCTTAACGAGTACAAAAAAACAATCGACGATAATGTAAATTCCAGTCTATTAGGTTCTTTCTCTCTGAATTTTGCAATACTTAAAAACCTCAACTTCTCCCCAAAAATTCATCTTGATTACAATGAAAATGTAAGAAATGTTTTCTGGCCGTCGACGTTGATGTCGGGCAACAATTATGTTTCTAATTATTTCGGTTATAACGAGCGTTTGGTCTTTGACAACTTATTGAATTATAAGTATGAGTTTGATACGGAAAAAAGTTTGTTGTTGGAAGGTGGCTTTAACTTCCAGGCAGATGCTCAAAAGTATAATTATATCCAAGGATATAAAGGACCAAATGATTTTATAAAGGTCAATGTGGTCGAAGGTAATTCCGATAAATCCAATTATTTAAAATCCGTAGGTTTCATTCCGTATTATTATCAAGATCGTATTGAGCACCGTTTGGCCTCGTTATATGCCCGAGCTACATACGAAAAGAAAGATGAATATCAATTATCGGCATTAATCCGTCACGATGGATCATCGGCAATACAGCCATCTAACCGTTGGTTCACCTCCTACACAGCAAGTACTGCATACAATTTAAATTATCTTATTAAATCTGACGCTTTTAATTTCTTTAAAGTGCTTGCTTCATGGGGCCGGATGGGTGATGTGCCGACAAATGATCGTGATGCAGCAGGACCTCAATATAGCTCTGAATTGGGCTGGAAGGGCAACAATAACATATTTTCATATAACGGCATAGGCACGATCTCAAGACCATACCAATCGGGCTGGATAGGATACGATTTGCCGTGGTCTTATACGGATCTGTTCAATGCCGGATTTGATATTGAACTACAGAATAAGCGTATCAGTGCTCGTGTGGAATATTACAATAAGAATAGTAAAGATGTAATTTTTGCAGTGCCAACTGTGGCTGAGTCTGGTTATCAATTTGAACGATTGAGTGGTATGGACATCAATAACCAAGGTATTGACTTAGCTGTTAATTTTAACTATCCCTCTCAAAATAATGGTTTTTCATGGAATGGGTCTTTCAATGTTTCCTATAACACAAATGCATTAAAAGCTTTGCCAAATGGATTACAAGAAGTAGAAATTGGCACTCGGAAATTAGAGGTAGGAAAACGTATCGATCAATTCTGGTTATTGCAAAACAAGGGAATCTATCAAAATGATGTTGATATACCCGTTGATCCCAAAAACTATAAAATTCTGACTTACAACGGTACAACCATGAAAGGTGGTGATCCGCGATGGGTAGATCAGAATGGAGACTACGACATCAACAATGATGATCGTAATTTAATGGGTAATGTCATTCCGAAATATACGGGAGGATTTTACAACAGGTTTGCTTACAGACAGATTGATTTTAGTTTCCTGCTTTATTTTAATCTAAAAAAAGATATCCTCAATGCGCAGGCAGCCCGTTATTTTGACTTTGCCAATCAAGATGAGGCGCATGACCTAAGTGCTGTCCGCGATATTACATATTGGGAAAAGAATTTTGATGAAAAAGCATACCCGATGTATAATCCCTGGTCGCCAGTTGCGCCTTATCAGGCTGAGCAGGATATGTTTATGGAAGATGGCTCATTCCTCAAATTGCGCAATATTACTTTAGGATATGATTTTACCAAGTTAGCGCAAGCAAATAATATCAAGTTTACCAAACTCTATTTGTACGCAACAGCAAGCAATTTATTGACCATCAGTAAATATTCAGGACGTGATCCAGAGTTAGTTGATTTTTATGGTTACGACAATGGACTTGGTTTACGCTTACCTAAAACATTCGTTTTAGGGTTAAAAATGGATTTTTAAGGAGAATAAGAACATGTTAACGATGATAAAGATCAATCGATATATGAGAAGAATAGCGGCGCCTGGGGCACTGTTATTTGGACTGGGCACACTAACATTATTGGGGGGCTGCAACAAAATGATGGATGTAGATTCTCGTCATATTGTCAATGAAGAAAATAAGTGGAAAGATATCAATGATGCGCGGGGTTCTCTAATGGGGGTATATGGTTTATTGCGCAGTGCCTTAGCTCAAGATAATGCCCACTGGATGTACGGTGAATTGCGAGGAGGGGATTTTACGGCTGTTAATAAACGAGATCTGGAAGTTATTATTTCAGGCGATTTAAATTCGTCTTATGCCTTAGTCCAAAATTTAAGTAACTGGCGTAAATTTTATGCTGTGATCAATGCCGCCAATTTATTCATTGAAAAATCAGGCCAGATTGTAACACTTGATGCACAGTATACCAGTTTAAATAATAAAATTGATGTTGCACAGATGCGTGTCATCAAGGGCTTCTGCTACTATTTATTAGCACGTACCTGGGGCGATGTACCTATCTGGGATAAAGCTTACGAAGGGAATTTTCCGAGCATTAAACAGTCTTCCGAAAAAGAAGTGTTGGCTTATGCTGAGCAAGAAGTAAAAGCGGCAAAGGATATTCTTCCATTTGTTTATGCCGACTTAACCGACCCAATTTATCCGGCACAGTATTATTTTGGTCAAGACCGCGCAGCTTGGAATGGCGTATTATTCAATAGATTGTCGGCAAATGCTATTTTGGCACATATCGCTGCCAGTTCCAACAATTATCTGGGAGCCTCTATTTATGCTGATTATGTGCTTACGAATGCCGGCAAAGGTGGTGCCGCATTTATTGAATCGAGCAACCTAACGAATGCGAATGGTTTCTTTTTCAATTCATCAAACTCGCAGTTGGTTGCTTTTCCTTTTAAATGGTCTGCTAATGAAGCTTCTTATCAAGGGCATCTTGAACAATTGACACTTGCAAGTCCTCTGGTTTCCAAGGCCATTCCAGATATCTACATCCCCACAGATCGTATTGTTCAAATATTTGATGAACCATCGGATGTTCGCTTTCAAATTACCAGTACTGGTGAACCGCAGTCCACTTACTTTTCAAATTTAGGAGGTTTATATCCCATTTTTAGTAAAATTAAAGTGATCCGAGAAGGAGTTTCCGGAGCTGACGGATCGCTCCCATTATTTAGTTCGGCGATTGTGTTCTCTCGATTGGAAGAGATTGCTCTGTTAAAAGCCGAATCGCTTGTTGTGCTTGGGCAGAATGATGAAGCAAAAGGATTATTGGATCAGGTTCGTAAAAGCCGTGGTTTAGCAGAAGCTCCTGCAGGGAATTTATTAGATCAGATTTTTTCGGAGCGCAGACGTGAGTTGATGGGTGAAGGGTGGAGATGGTATGATTTGGTGCGATATAATAAAATCAAACGAGACAATGCTGCTTTCAATACGTTGATCGATCAAAAAGGAATTTTTTGGCCAGTTGCAAAAGAAGCATTGAATAACAACAAAGCGTTGAAACAAAACCCTTACTGGTTGTAAAAACTACTATCATGAAAAATTATATTTTAATCGTTTTATTAGGATGTTGTACGCTATTCTTTTGGGCCAGCTGTACAAAAATGGATGGCTATTATGACTATCAGAATAGAGAAAATTTATTCAATGGTAATACCATTGAATACCTGGAATCCAAAACTCAGGTATACGATTCACTATTGAAAGTATTGAATCTGTATCCAGAACTCAAAGCAACTATGAAAACCGATAGTGTCACGTTGTTTGCTCCAACCAACTCATCGTTTCAATCGGCGCTTTATAACTTCAATCTTATTCGTAAGAATCAGAAAAAAGATCCCTTATATATTAAAGATCTTGATTTGGTGCAATTGGATACCGTGCTGAGTAAATACCTGGTTGGCGGTATTGTGACAACAGATTCAATGCTTTTTGTCGATGGACTTTTTATTAAAACATTGAAGATTAGTCAACCTATGCATGCGCAGCGTATCAAACAACAGGCTACAGGCTTGGTTGATGGCGGTTTGGTAACGGTTTTCTATAGTGATACAAAGGGATCGAATTTTAGTACTTATTGGACAAGATCAGCAACTCAAGCTGTTAATATCAAAACTACAAATGGCGTTGTACATATACTGTCTAACGGGCATGAGTTTGGTTTTGGTGAATTCTTAACCCGTTTTAATCGATAATTATGAAAAAAAGAACGATCACAAGGGGACTGCTTGGTTTGATAGCACTGGGTATGCTGGGGTGTAAAAAAAATTTCCCTTCCGATTTAGATGCCTTTAGTTTAGAAATGAATTTTTCAACAACTGAATTTCAACCCATACTAGGTCGTACTACCTCTTATACAAGTATTTTTAATGCAGATCAATCGACTATGCCGTTGACTTTTCGTATTTCAGATGTCCGAAATTATGAAGGGAAACCTGCTCCTGAGCTCCTGAAGCTTTTTCCTGTTTCGATTTGGAAGAGTCGCTATACAGGCGAGGAAAAATCATTGAACGAAATTCGTGCTAAGCGTGATACTGTCATGCGACCTCTATGGGAAATCGGCGAGCATTCAGGGAATCTAACTATGCATAGTGCCAGTAATGCCAATATATTGAAAACATACCCCGACTCGGGTTACTACTTTGATGTGGATGTAAGTAATAATGGTGGGCGTCGTTTTTTTAAGAATATGCGCCTGATTCCAAAGAAAGAAGAGTCTAGCGATGGCGGTTTTTTTATGTCAACGGGAGTTTTAGGCGACTCTACAAAAAATATATTGATACCTATACAAGTATGGTATCATAAAACCGGTGAAGGAAGTTCTATTTCATTCAAGGTATTAGGTCCTGATCTAAAACCGATCAAGCTTTCGCGTTTCAATGAGACTAATTGGGATGAACTTGTGCATGGTTTTAACAAAAAAATGTCCAGCGATTCCACAGTAGTTCGATATGATGTGGAATATCCAATGCCACTTGTACCTACTATTGCAACCAAATGGAACAGTGGTGATTTTGCAAAATCACAATTTCAATATTCGAGAATAGCACTAGGTGGGATTAGATTACAGAGCCGTATAAACATTTTTTACAGCATTTACGAAAAGGGAGATTGGGATGTGGTGATCTATTTTCCTGATGAGGCGCCATTATTTGATAACGACTAAGATTATTATATAAGATGAAAAAATATATATTGTTAAATTTTTTTATACTCTTTGTTTCGTTCCTGAGTGCACAAGACATGGTAGCTGTGTCTGGCTTTGTTCAAGATCAGCAAAATAGAGCTGGTGTTGCCAACGTAACCATTCGGTCCACAAAGCTAAACAAAGCAATTGGAACGACAGACAAAAAAGGATTGTTCAGAGTCAATGCTCCAGTCAATGATGTATTGGTCTTTACAAGCACGGGGTATACACAAGTAAAAGAGTCTTTGGAGGGAAAGAAAGCCTTCACCTTTACGGTTTATATGACTAGAGCTGAAAATAAGTTGAATGAGGTCGTTGTACAAGGATTTATGCAACGGAAACGCGAAACATTGACATCTTCTGCCATTACCATTGATGGGAAGCAACTTCAAGATAATCCAGTTTCCAATGTGACAGAGTTATTGCAAGGTAAAGTTGCAGGTATGAACGTTCAGGTTAGCAGTGGCCAGCCCGGTGTTCGTGCATCTGTTCTTGTACGTGGACTATCCAATATTTCAATGAGTGGGTCAGGTCAGGATGCTTTTCTGACACCGACTTCACCTCTATACATTGTTGATGGGGTTCCTGTCGATGACAATACCGACTTTCAATATGGGTTCAACAGTGCCGGCACTGGTATTAGTCCAATTTCATTGATTCCACCTGAAGATATTCAGTCGGTAGATGTGCTGAAAGATGCGGCAGC
This sequence comes from Sphingobacterium sp. JUb56, assembly GCF_014191365.1. Classification (NCBI taxonomy): domain Bacteria; kingdom Pseudomonadati; phylum Bacteroidota; class Sphingobacteriia; order Sphingobacteriales; family Sphingobacteriaceae; genus Sphingobacterium; species Sphingobacterium sp. JUb56. The sequence goes on from NZ_JACHWL010000003.1 coordinate 79,378, forward strand.
AACGGCATTGTATGGATCTCGTGGAGCATATGGTGTTATCCGGATTACCACAAAAAGAGGTTTGTCAAAGGTGCCTATTATTCAGTATTCTACCAATCAATTTTTTAAAGTACCACCCGAATTACGCTCTATTCTGGGCGGTCGTGGTGAACGTATGTCAAGAATCAATCAAGTGCTCAATTATGGGGAAAATTATTACCATGGTCGTGATTTGATTTTTGACAATCAGATTTTGTCCGATAGTTTAAATCCTTATTATAATAATGCCACAAACTGGCAGGACGTGTTTTATAAGTCTACCTATAGCCAGTCACATAACGTCAATGCCTCTGGTGGTGATGCAACTTTCAATTATAAGATTAACGGACAGTATTACAATGAGAAGGGGATCATTCAAAATACAGGTTTTGATCGCTATACCTTGAGTATGAATTCAGAATATCGCCCTAGTGACCGTTTCCGTATGTTTGTGAATATGTCTGGAAATATCGGACAACAAAAAACCGGAACGGGTACCTCTGTTTCGCAAGGAGGAGTGGCGAGCTCTTCTTCAGCATCCTCTTTATTGCCTGGACCAAGCTCAGCATTTGTAGATCCGACATTAGCAACATCCATACTCGGCCGCAATGACAATCGAACGACAGATGTGAAGTCCAATCTAGAGCTTGAGTACGAAGTAATTAATGGCTTACGTTTTAAAAATAACTTCAGCTATAACTATTCAGCAAATAGAACCGACAATTTTTCACCAGCGGTTTCCAATAACAACAATTCTAAATTATATAATTTCGATTCGCAGCGCAATACCATATATAATATGGGTCAAGTGACTTATCTCAAGGCTTTTGGTGAAGATGAGAAACATATTTTGACTACTTATATCTTAAACGAGATCAATGTCAACAATTCGATTGCTAAAGCGCAATTGAAAGAAGGATTTAGTAATGATCAGTTAGAAGGCCCCTTTAGTTTCAATGGTAGTTCAGCAAAAGGAGGTGTTCTCAATAATATGTCCGATGTCCGTTCGGTAGCTTTTGCAGGGGCGGCGAGTTATAATTATATGTCAAAATACATATTTGATGTTACGTATAGATTCGATAAGTCATCCACTGTAGGGCCCGATGTCGCGTGGCAGAAGAATCCATCCTTATCTGGCCGGTGGAATATCCAAAAAGAAAGTTTTATGGCCGATGCAGCCGACACATGGTTAGATTACCTATCGTTGCGTGCGGGTTGGGGAAAAAATATTGTCCCGACAGGTACGGTGTTCGATGCTAATGGTAAATATATATTTACAGGTGCATTTAACAATAATCCTACTATCGGTTTTAACTGGGGGCAGATGCCCAATAGCTTGTTGATTCCGTCAACAACAACATCAAGTAGCTTAGCGCTGGAAATGGGTATTCTAAAAAATAGAATTACAACTATTCAAGAATTCTATTACAAGCAGGTAGATAATATGTTGTGGGAAAGACCATTGGCAGATCACAATGCATTTAGTAATATCAAAACTAATGATGTCAGTATGGTCAATTATGGATACGAATTTACTTTTATGTTCAGACCATTGAGTAACCAGAGCAAAGTAAATTGGAATATTTCGTTAAATGGTGCTGTCAATCAGGATGTGTTGACGCGTTTACCTGACAATGCACGTCAATATATTGTTAAAGACGATTCCGGAAATGGATTTGATACCTACTACCGCTTAGGACGTAACAGCTTATCATATTTATTGTACAATTATAGAGGAACTTTTGCGGATGATGCTTCTGTTCCTGTCAATCCTGATACTGGCGAACCTTATAAAACAGTAAAGGATGGTACCACTTATTATTTTCAAGGAGGCGATCCTTTTTGGACGGATCTAAATGGTGATTATATCTTAGATGACCGTGATCGTGTGGTTGTTGGTAATGCTCAACCAAAGATTACTGGAGGACTTTCGACTTTTGTCCAGTATAAAGGGATGAGCATCAATGTTAACTCCTCATTTACTTTAAAACGCGATGTCATTAATGCGGCATTAGCGAGTCAGATGGGATCTTACGGCAACCCACTATTTGGGGATAATAATGGCCAAAAAGATGCCGCATTATTACCTCTAGATAAATACGACTTTTGGACTCTTGTAGGTAATAATAGTGAATGGCCAAATCCGTATGATTTTTTGCGCCGTAGTGGCGTACAGCCCTTCCGTCCTAATCAAACGTTGTTTTTAGAAGATGGATCCTATTGGAAAATCAATAGTATCACTTTAGCCTATAATTTCCCAAGGGAATGGACGCAACGTTATAAGATTACTTCTTTACGTGTTTTTGGGACGGCCAATAATGTGCATACCTTTTCAAAATATAGCGGCCCAAATCCAGAGGGAGTTACAGCAATGGGCTATGACCGATCGGATGGTTATCCTACACCAAAGACATATACATTGGGTTTAAATGTTCAATTCTAATCTTAAGAGCATGATAATTAACAAAATTACAAAATATACAATAGGGGTACTTGTTCTTTTTAGCCTGTTTGGCTGTAAAAAATTCTTGAATGTAGAGCCCATTGATAGCCTTTCAGGTAATAATTTTTGGCGTAATAAAGACGATGCAGAGACATTTACAAGGGAAGTTTATCGGCTCTTTCGTTCAGGTGTGGGTATTGATCGTCCCGTATTATTGATCGGAGATTTCCGTAATGCTCCTGTGTTGAAAACAGCGACTTTTCCTAACCGAAATGACATTAGTATCATTGGTCGTGGTGATATCCGCACTTTAGTCAACACCGTTAGACCAACACCAGGAACCGATGCTGAACGTTTCTGGACGTATAATGTGGAGTGGGATAAAGTTAGTGATTGGACACCTATTTATAGGGTTATTCAATCTGCCAATATTTTATACGATTTGGTGCCAAAAGTTGCTGAGAATGATCCTTCTTTTTCAGCTAATGAAGTGAAGAAGTATCAGGCAGAAGCTGTTTTTATGCGTAGCATGTCTTATTTTATTTTGATCCGATTATTCAGTGATGTGCCTTATTATACCAATTCTTATAATCAAGATGCTTTGCCGCGTACAAGTCATGTCGAAGTGGCAAAGAAATGTTTGGCAGATTTGGCTGAAGTAAAAGACGATTTACCTTGGACGTATAGCGATCCAGCAAATCGCGGTGTACGTGCCATGAGAGGATCTGCCTTGGCACTGATGATGCATCTTAATATGTGGCTGGCCGGATTTGACAAAGATAATGCAATGTCCTATTATACAGCAACAGATGTTTTAGGGGATGAGCTTTATCAAGAGGGGGCTGTAGTGGCCAATGCCTACGAACTGCTACCTATCGAACGGGTTGCCGAAGTTTTTAACGGTCGTTCCAGAGAAGGGTTATTTGAGATACCTAACAATGTAAATTATGGTGAATCGTATGGCAATCTACGGAAGACTTATTTTGCGCATGTACTTCATGCGCCTTATTTTTTATTGAATTCGACCACAACGAATTTAAGCGAGTTAACTTACGATCCTAATTATATGAAAACCATTTATCCCGACGGTCAAGAGGACGGTCGTATTAAAAGCTGGTTTACCGATTTGAAGGGTGAAAATTTCATGTACTCTGGCACCGGCGCCTTTACCTTCTTTAAGTTTTTCAATCTAGCATTAGGTTCTGGCAATACTGCTCAATCGTTGGGAAATTACCAGATTATATTTCGATTGGCAGATGCGGTTTTATTACAAGCTGAGGCCAATGCCAATCTTGGAAAAGATGGCAAAGCTACTGAGTTGTTGAATCTGATTAGGGGTAGAGCTAAAGCAGGGCTTTACCCTGCATCCAATAATTATGAAAACAACTTATCAGATGCCATTTATTGGGAACGCTGTAAAGAATTGATGGGCGAGGGTCATTATTACTATGATCTTGTTCGTACAGGAAAAATCTATGACCCGCTCTATAGTAGCAGAGCGATGAGCTATGCTGGTTTTGTTGCAGGTGGATGGACTTGGCCGATTAACCCCAAAGCGATGAATAATAATCCCTATATGACACTTAACGACTATTGGAAATAAGATAATCTCTACAATGATGAAAAATATACTATTTGGTTTATTGGTGCTGATAAGCGTGGTTGCATGTACCAATAAAGATTATTTTGAAGATACGGGTACACATGACCCAAAGTTTAATGGTAATATGATGGCCTATCTTGATGCTAAAAGTCAGCGTCCTGAAGATCCTTTTGATACCTTAACACAGGTGATCCGATATGCTGGGATGGAGGATATTTTTAAAAATGAACAGATCACCTTTTTTGCTCCTCCAGATCCGACATTTAGAAAAGCAATTGATGGGTTGAATACTTATTTGTATCAGCTCGGAAAAGATACAATTACTTCCTTTAAACAGGTTAAACCTGCAGTTTGGAAAAAAATATTGTCACAATACCTGATCAAAGGTGACTATGGTCTGATTGACTTCAGGCAAGTAGATACAACTGCGCTCTATGCATTCGGAGGTCAGATCTTTCAGTCCTATGATGAAACGGAATCTATTAATGTAGGTGTCGTGTACCACGATTTAAAAAATGGTGATGCCACCATAAAATATGGCGGAGCTAGACAGATTCTACTGTCGTATGTACCCGATTATTCAACCCCATCATCCGATTGGGTAAATACGTTCGTCTCATCGTCCAATATCAAACCGACCAACGGGCGGGTTCATGTGCTGAATTATAATAGACATCGGTTCGGCTTTGTTTACTCGCGTTTTATTGTAATGGCCATTGAGCATGGAATTGATTATACCAAGTAAGTTATGAAAAGAATGAAATTAACCAATAAGCTATTCGTGATGTTTGTCCTTTCAAGTGTCATATCCTGTAGCAATAAAATAGAATATGGACCAGATCCTTATGCAGGGGGTAAGGAGCCCTTAGATGTTGTTTTTCAGGAAGGTACACCTAGTCCTTCGCAAGCGAAAGTAGGTAGTACTGTGGTGTTTAAGGTCAATGGTCTTTTGAAATATAAAGATCAGATTAAATTTTACATCAATAACGTTGAGTCAGATATCGTAGATATCACTGATTCGACCTTGACCAGCGTGGTTTCAGAGAATACGAGTACTGGAGGGGTCAAAGCGGTTGTAAATGGGCAAGTATTTGCAGGACCGAATTTGCCTATTATCGGTAAATTAGGAATCGATCTTACCTTCCAGTCTGGTGTAGGATCCAATGGACCTCTATTTTCGATTGCTAAGTTTAGCAATAATCAAATTTTTATTGGTGGTATGTTTTCCGATTATAACGGAAATGGAGCTTCCTCCAAGATTTCGGGTTTAGCACGAATCACCAATGCCGGTGAATTTGTTCGAGGAATGAAATTTGGACAGGGTGTCACGGGTAATGTTAACAGCATGAACGAACTTAACGATGGTAATATCCTGATTTCAGGAGGCTTTCAACGTTATGATACCGTTAGCATGATTAAAAATATGACCACCATCAGTTCAGTAGGAGCATTGCTTGTCAAGTCAACGCCGATATTAAATTTGACGGACGATCCGAACAAAAGCAATATCATCGTTCCGGCATTTAATGGCGGTTCAGAAACATCGATTTTAAAGACTTTTGTTCAGAATAATAAAGTAACCATCGTTGGAGGATTTAAAACCTACAGCAGTAATTATTATGCTCGTTCTACTTACGATAATATTTTAACTGATTTCTTTGGTATGAATGGTGTCATTCGGATGAATATGGATGGGTCACTGGATTCTACTTATTTTGTTGATCATAAAAGTATTCCCAAAAGAAGCTATGCAGGGGTTAATGGATCCATTTTCGATGCACATCTCCAGTCTGATGGTAAATTAGTGCTAGTCGGTGTATTTTCAAATTTTAACGGTAGTAATGCGGCAAACGGAATTGTCAGACTTAAAGATGATGGGACGTTTGACAGTAGTTTTCAAACAGGTTCAGGAGCTAATGGGACCGTGTTTGATATCAGTTATGTTAAAGAAACTAAAAAATATATTCTCACAGGAAATTTTACCAGTTTTAATGGAGTGCCAACAAATGGTATCGTGGTTATCAATCTAGATGGTTCGGTAGACAAAAGTTTCCAAAGTAAAGGTTTTACGGGGGGTAATCCTTCTTATGCGGTACAATTAAGTAATGGACTTATTGTAGTTACTGGCACATTTAAAACTTATGATAATATTATCCGTGAGGGTTTGCTGGTTTTAAATGCAGATGGAACGCTCGCGCAAGATTATAATAATACGGGGCGTTTAGTCGGTACAGTCAATGATTCTTTAGAGGGTACTAATTCCTTAGGTCAACGTACATTGACACTGGTCGGAGGTTTCACCTCCTTTAATGGGAAGAGCAATCTAGGAAACATTGTTCGTTTGACCATTTTAGACTAACAAACTAATAGACCCATTATTCAAGAGAAATAAACATATAGGATTATGTGGAAGAACTATAAAAACTTTGGGATAATCGCACTCTTAGCGGTTCATCTCACCAGCTGTAATAAAGACTTAGACAATAAGTTGGACTTTGACCAAAATCCGTCCGATCTTCAGATTCAGGCCAATCAATACAAGATAGCCTACATTGTTGTGGAAGGAGCTGTTGGTACCGTCGTGGGTAACGAGGCGACAGATTACGGTAATATGCCAAATTTAGCGGCGATGACTTTAAATTCAACTTTTAGTTGGAATTCGGTGAGTAATGAAAATGGACTATTAACGAGCAATTATGCCGATTTGTTAACGGGTACAGAAATTACTAAACATCAAGTAATCAACGAGCAAGCAACTGGAAATAATTTGGCAAATTATCCAACACTATTTAAACGGATCAAACAATATACAGATGCGCGTACCGCCCTGGTAAGCAACAGTGATGCGGTACAGCTTCTTGTTGAAACAGGATCTTTGGATCTGAATAAACAAGTGGCATCTGATGAAGAGGTATTGGTACATGCGAAGGAAGAATTAAAGCGAGAAGAGGTCGGGGTTTTGGTGGCAACTTTCTCTGATGTTCAAAAAGCGGGAAGGCAATTTGGTTTCGGCCCCAAAGTAGCTGGATATGTGCAGGCATTGCATACTTTCGATCAACGTTTAGGAGATTTGATGACCACCATTAAAGCGCGTCGAGGTTATAAAAATGAAAAATGGTTGGTTGCAGTTGTATCTAGCAATGGTGGGGATTATACCTTAGATCCTGCATTACAAGACGGGAGTATTTATGCAATACCTGCACGAAACAACTTCGCATTGATGTACAATAGCGATTTTACCTATAAACTTGTTGAGAGAATGGAAACAGCAGATCCGTCGTGGATCTCGTCTGCGGCGACGTATGTGAGTAATGGAACTGCAGCAAATCAGGTATATGGTAAGATGTCAGCATCAGACAGTAAACTTTATGATATTGATAAGTCAAAAGAATATACGATTCAGTTGAAGGTTAAATTTTTGCAATTTGGGGGCTATAATACGACACTTCTAGGTAACCGATCAAGTACGAGTGGTGGTGAAGCTGGCTGGGCATTTTTAAATGGTTACAGTAGTACCAATGATGAATCGAGTGCTAATATTCGTCTAAAAGTAGCCGGTACAACTGCTTATTTCACCCAAAAGTTAGAATTAAATAGCTGGTATACCTTGACAGGTCGTTTCTTTCAGCAAGAAGGTAAACAGTTTATGACTATTTATGTCGATGGCGTAGCTGGCGAAACCAAAGATATCTCAGGTGTTAGCGGTATTGGATCAGGTGTATTCCAATTGGGCTACGGTTCTGGATTTATTAAGGATACTCAAAAGCACATGATTGGCGATGTCCGTTTTTATAATACGGCACTTCCTGTTGCTCAGATCCAGAGTAACTATTGTACAACGATGTCTACGGCTTTGTCCGATGCATATTACCCCAATCTGATCGGTTACTGGCCTGCTAATGATGAAGCTGCAGTAATCCGCGATCAAAGTCCAAGCCGACGTAATTTTACTATGGTGGGTCCATTTGCTTTTACCAGTTTCTCTGAGAGAGCCGGTAATCTATGTCCAACATTGCCCGATTATTTAGAACGTTACGTGATTCGTTCGGTCGATATTCCTAAAATGGTATACAACTGGTTGGGTATTATTGAGGTTGGGCAGTTTAATTTGGATGCACAAAGTTGGGCTCCAGCATTTTCAAATCAATAAAAAACTAAAAGATGAAAAGGCAATTATTATTTTGTTTTTCTTGTGCAGTAACTTTGGTCCTGAACTATTCTTGTTCCAAAGATTACGGGTACTTATTTGATAATGGATATTCATCCGGAGAATATACCGATACTGTTGGTGCTGCCATTGATACCAACCGTTTTAAGATCGACTATTCAAAATATACCCAAGCACGTGTTTTTCCGGGTTTGATCGGTGATAAGGAACCGCGTTTGGAAAATTATAAGGTGACGATTGATCTTAATTTTGATGAAATCAGATCCTCCGATTTACGTATTTCAGTTGCTCCAGGCAATTGGCAGAGTACCAGTATGTATGCACCCGCAGGTGAACTTATTGTCATTGAGGTGCCTGCAGGTATCTATGGACTTACCGCTCAGATCGGTGCGCATACACATAATAGTGCAACAGGTATTCCTGCTCCTCAGCGTGATTTGCAAGTCGCTTCACGCCAAGTGTTGTTTCCCGGTAAAAATTACCTACGCAACCTATATGGCGGCTTGATTTACATCCTTCCTTCTAGTCCTTTAGGACGTACCGCCGATCTTCTTTTTTCTGGTGTTGTACAGGCTCCAAGTTTCAAATTGGGCGAATCGACCGATGCAGAATGGTTGGATAAGGTTTCCAAATCAACAGTTCCTTGGTTTGAGCTGGAAGGAAAACGCATGGTATTAACCCTAGAAACCGCCAAGCTTAAAAAGTTTCCTTTACTTAATCCTACCGCTTTGATGACTAAATGGGATGAAATGATCCAAAAAGCATATTGGGATTGGACGGGTATGACAGAAGGAAATCCAGACGTCCGCCACCGTGCCCCATTCAATAAATGGCGTATTGTTCATGAAGTACTTTTCAAAGCTGGTGTAGCGCAGTCGTCCGGTTATCCTGTTCATGCCCGTAATAGTGATGAATATTTTAGACAGGCTACGAGTTTACAATCTGTAATGACGCAAAATTGGGGTACTTATCATGAGCTGGGACACAATATGCAACAGGGAAGTACTTGGAATTTCGATGGCAATGGAGAAGTGACCAATAACCTTTTCAGTTTTAAGATGGCTTGGGTTAATGGGCAGCAACATACTAAGATAGCCGAAGTTTGGCCTACAGGACAGGCTTGGATTACTTACTCCGCACCTGTTGGCAACACTGATGCGACCAAAACAAAGACATGGGCCAATATGGAGAACATTTCCAAAAATCATAACGATGCTAAACTCATCATGTATGCACAGATTTTTGAAAAATATGGATATGAATTCATGACATATTTGTACACGAGAGCACGAAATGCGCGGTTTACATCGGCCAATAACCAGTCTAAAATTGACTTTTTCTATGAGTCCTTATGCGAATATACAAAAATGGATATGGAGCCATTTTTATCGATTGGTTGGGGTATCAAGGTCAGTGACGTGTCCAAACGTTATGTGGTAGAAGAATTGAAATTACCTTTATTGAATCAATATTTCTGGCTTTATAATCCGGTAACACATACGGGAGGTGAAAATGCTTATTACCCAGAACTTCCAAAAACGGGATGGATCGCTACCGCCAGTAATAATCAAACAGATGCGAGTAATACATATGTGCCTTCAAAAATGTTAGATGGTGATATTAGTACATTTTGGTCATCCTGTTGGAATGCGACTTGTACCGGAGCCGCATTTTCCTCACCTACATGGACGATAACAGTACAGACAGGTGCAAATAGCATCGTTGCTAATGGCATTTCACTGTCTATCCGTCAGGTAGCTAATCATGCCAATCATTTCAAAAAATTTAGTTTAGAATTAAGTGAAGACAATGTTTTTTGGCAACCTGCGGGAACGCACAATATGACCCGAGATTTATTTAAGCAATATTTTTTCTTTAATTCTGAAACGAAAGAAACGAGGACCTTTAAATATGCTCGTATCAAAATTAACAAGGCCGATTTGTTCACACCAACAGATTATGCTTCGATTGCTGAGCTTGGTTTTATTAATGTGACACCCTAAAAAGACTACTTTATGAAAATGAATTCTTATAAAATACAGCTCTTATTGCTTACGGTGATCGTAGCGTTCACCAGTTCCTGTAAAAAGTATTTTGATCCTCCTCTAATATTCGAAAAAGAAGAATCAAGACCTGCCGTAAAAGATCGGAAAGTTTTGCTTTTGGTGATCGATGGACTTTCAGGTCGTGAGTTGGCCAAAGAAGTTCCTGCTACAATTAAGAGCCTATTGCCACATGCTAAATATACTTTCCGTGCATTTGCAGATGCAAATACGGGCGATGCTTCTACGTGGACATCGTTATTAAGTGGTAAAAATAGTGCCAATCATGGTGTTTTTGGCAATAGTTTCGAAGAAGATATCGATGAAGATGATCCACATGGCAATAATTCGACTGCTGTTGAAGGTTTTTTTACCATCTATCAAAGATTGCTGGAAACAGGTCGTACTTTAAAATCATTGGCGGTGTCCGATTATGGCGCTATGCAAGATCGTTTATTGGGGCTGGCAGATACGAAGATTATGGTAGGCAATGATCAATTGGTTCGTGATAGCGCAGTTGCAGCATTAAAACGAGGCCCTGCAGAACTTGCGTTTGCTACAGTCAATTTTAGAAGTGTCAATGAGGCTGGTCTTCAAGGCGGTTTTAGCTACGAAAATGCTGGTTATAAAGCTAATTTGACGACTGTAGATGGTTATATCGCAGAAGTCCTTGCAGCTTTAAAAGAACGCAAGAACTATGCTACTGAGGATTGGTTGGTTATTGTTACATCCAATCATGGAGGTTTGGAAAATGGTTATGGCGGTGCTAGTATGCCAGAACGGGAGATTCCGATGATTTTCTACAATGAAAATTTTCAGGAAACGCATATTAAAGATGCAGATGTGACCAATTCTTTGACGTTAAATAATAAAGGTGCGACTTATATAACTCCAACTATTTCGGCCGCGAACTCAGCTCTTTACGACATCAAGGATGGTCAGGAGTATACCATTATGTTTAAGGTAAAAAATTACGTAAAACCAGGAGGGACAAGCCATCAAGTTATTTTAGGTAGAACCTCTCACGCCTACAGTTCCAATAGAGGCTGGCATTTTATGCTGGAAGGTGCTACTACAGGAAAGTATCGAGCGCTACTTGGTGATGGTGGGGGGCAGTTACAAATTGTAGGTCCAGTTGCAGGTGCAGTGAATACCTGGGAAACAATAGCCTTAAAGATCTACAATAAAAGCGATGGTAAACGTTATGCGACTTTATACGTAGACGGGGTGGCAGGAACGGAAAAAGATGTTACTACAGACCGTAAAAGTTTTCAGACAGCGGCCAATTTTATTTTAGGTTCGGGCAATGTAGCTTCAATTGGTACTTTCAATGGTGACATTAATAATTTAGTATTCGTTAACAAAGCATTGACTGACGAAGAAATCAGCGATTTTACTTGTCATGCCGCGCTAGATGATAAGACGAGTTATTGGGGTAATGTCAAAGGATTTTGGAAAGCAGACGAGGGGTATGGATATAAAATCAACAATAGTGCGACGGGTAGTGATAGTAATACTGCTTTTACATTCGATAAATCAACTGCCGTCTGGAAATTACAAGATCAGTGGAACTGTCTTTCTGACCAGGACAAGAAGATGCAGTTTGTTATGAATAGTACTGATGCGGCATCGCAGATTTACTACTGGCTGAATATTCAACCGGCAGAATCATGGAAACTAGCAGGAAAGGTTTTCTTGAATAATTACGAAACGGAATTTATTAAATAATCTATTCAAGCCTATTTTGTGAAATGAAAAAAAATATTTTTTATACCATCTTCTGTGCACTTATTACACTAGGTGCATGTAAGCGGGATGATTTTTGGAATCAGACTACTGAAGTTAATCGGGGTACAATTTCCGGTATATTGACCAATACGGATGATAATAGTGCGTTCAAAGGTGTTAAAATTTTATTTGAGCGTCAGACAAAAGGTGACGGTAGTCGTACTTTTGTCGATACCGTAGCTACAGATGCGCAAGGGAGTTTCAAATATGAAGTTCCTTATCCCAATAAAGTTAAAGTATCGATTCGAGATACAGGTCGTTATCATTTGGATGAAACTTATGTAGAGTTGACCGAAAAGAAAGATTATCCTATTCATCTAAAAAGCTTTCCAAGATTTGGGGAGAGTAGTATTGAAGTATTGTTACAGGATGAAAATAACCAACCTGTTGAAGGTGCCCGGATTGCATTGTTAGTTAGAGAATCTGCTAATGAATCCTATTCTGTTGTTGATACAATCCATACATCTGTTACGGGAAAAGTTTTATTTGACAAGATCGCTTTTCCGGTACAGTATAAAGTACGTATTGCTGAAAGAGGTGCCGCCTATGATTTGGATTCTTTGGAAGCACGTCTCTTGTCTAAAGACAAAGACCAACAGGTGCTCTCTACTAGAAAAAAGTTTGGACAAGGTGATCTTACCTTAAAAGCCAATTATTTTTATTCTCAAAAAATTGCAGACTTCGAATCTGTTACATATAAGTATAGAAGTATTCTGGAAGATGACTTTGGGCAAGAACAAACCGTAAGGCTAACTTCAAGTGGTGAATTACTGTTGCCAAAGTTAAATTACCCGGGAACTTTAATTTTAACATCCAATGCGGATACGAAATTACCATTTCATGGACTCAGATTGGAACTGGAAGAAAAAGATTTCTTAGGAACATTTAAAGTAGAGTTTAAAGATGTCAAACCACGTTATTCAGTGCCCAATTTCAATAATTTGAAGGTCTCTACTTTGAATCTGGGAACGATTAATGCAAAAGGGGCTCAAGCGGTTACAATGGATAACGATGGTAATTTGTATATTGCAGATGGCACTCTAAATCAGTTGATTAAGCGTGATGTTTATGGCCATAGTATTGTTGTAGCTGGTTCTGGGGCAGCAGGTTCCATTGATGGTGCAGCACTCTCAGCTACCTTTAATGGCTTATGGTCCGTTGCACTTGATTCAAGCGGAAACATTTATACGGTGGATGCGGCTAATGTTTCTGGAGCGCATAAAGTTCGAAAAATAAGCAAAAATACAAATGGCGAATATGTCGTGAGTACACTAGCCGGTTCAGGTAGCGCAGGAGGTGATAATGCGAATGGTACTGCAGCTACTTTCAATCGTCCTACAGGCCTGGTATTTGATAAATTCAGGAACTGTTTATATGTATCAGAATGGTTGGGTAACCGTGTTCGCAAGATAGATCTAGCGACTTCCAGTGTCAGTACTTTAGTTGGTTCCGGTGTTGCAGGTTTGACAGAAGGAATTGGAATAGTTGCGCAGGTGAATTATGCACATGCACTTTCGTTAAGTTCTGACGGAGCTTATTTATATATTACACATTTCAATGGAGCAGGATTATCTCGAGTAAGATTGAGTGATAATTATCAAGAAGTAATGACAAAGAGTTTAAATCAACCTAGAGGGGTTTTTGTTACTTCAGATCATCAGGTTGTTGTTTCAAATAGTGGTGCTCATAAATTAGTTTTATTGTCACAATTAGCATCAAATTCCAATAGTGTATTGACTACAATTGCTGGTACAACTGCTGGAACAAGTGATGGTGATGCTCTGTCTGCCAAATTTAATTTCCCTTTTGGTATGTACTATGATCAATGGACGGGAAATTGGTACATCGCAACATCTTCAAATGGAGCTGGAGCGGGTAGTGTGCGGGTGATGCGTTCTGCAGATTTAGATTAGATTTTTATATCTACCTGTTTAAAAAGTGGAGGATCCGTTCTCCACTTTTTTATTTTTTAGGTATTGCGCTATTTTCTCTTTTTCATTACTTTTTAAAATTAGAAAGATGTTGTAATTTCTTCCTTCCGATAAAAATTTCTAACTTTAAAATCACTTATAGAAATCTAGATTTAAGAAAACCATATGTTAGGCCATTCTCCATCACCATTTTCCTGGGAAGAATTACGCTATGCAATTGCTATGGAGCGCGATGCTCTGGCATTCAAGAAACTTTTCTTACAATTTTATAAAGATTTAAAAATATTTGGAATGGGTATGGTCAAGTCCGGTCCTGTGGTAGAAGATATTATTGCTGATATTTTTCTAAAAGTGTGGTCATTAGAGGCTGGCCTAATGCAGATTGATCAGATAAATACCTATTTATATAAGGCTGTCAGAAACAATGCGATCAAGTATCTGGGAAGATTACCTTTGCAAGTTGATCTATCTGAAATCATCAATTTTGAATATCATGTTCTTACTCCTGAACAGGTTTATATTTCCCAGGAGCATATTACGTTGATAGAAGCCGCAATTGCCCAATTGCCTTCTAAATGTCGGATGGCTTTTACTTTAGTTAAAGATCTGGATTGTAGTTATAAAGATGCGGCTGAGATTATGGATATCAGCGTCCATACAGTTGATCGGCATATGCAGCTTGCTCTAAAAAGATTAAGAGAAGTATTAGGAAATAAAAATATTACTTTGAATTACAGTGGTTTGTAAAAAAAAATAAAAAGCCATTGGTGGTTTCTTGTTGGATCTGGATCATTAAAGTAAGATCAGCAAGTTTATGGAGCAAGACCAATTTATTACCTTACTAAATAAGTATCTTCAAGGGCAATTGTCCGTTGAAGAAAATCGCCAATTTCAGTATCTGCTCCAATCTGACCCTAAAAATCAGGTCCTGTTTGATTTTTTACGCATTAAACCAAGCCATAAAGAACAAGTAGACAACTCTGAACTAGTTTTTCAATCTATTTTAAATAAGATTGAAAGTTCTGAAACGACAACATTATCGATGAACTCTCTCGATGAGAATAGTTTTAGAGAACAAAACCACCTTTTCCCCATTAAAAAACCTTGGTATCAAAATTATAGGAGTATAGCCGCAGTTCTGCTGCCACTATTTTTGATCCTTTCATTGTGGATTTATAATTCGCAGACACAAACACGATTTACTGAGCAGTATAGCAGCAAAAAAGGTGAAAAGAAAATTATTAATTTATCGGATGGTACGACTGTCTGGTTAAATGGGGACAGTAAGCTATTTCTTGAACAATCATTTGGGAAAGCGGAGCGCCGTGTTAAGCTAGAAGGAGAAGGCTTTTTTACCGTGGCTCATGATCGCTCACACCCGTTTATTGTTGAATTTAGGAATTCAGAGGTAAAAGTCCTGGGTACACGTTTTAATATCCGTGCTTATCCCGATGAGGACAAAACAGAGACTTCGCTTGTGGAAGGTTCTATTGAATTGAAAGCAGACCGTCAGGTTAAATCTTTAATGCTTAAGCCCGGAGATAAGATTGCACTTTTCCCAACAAAAGTAGGACCTGTCATTCAAACAGACCCCAAGCCTAAAATCCAGGTACAGCACTCCACTTTAATTATTTCAGAGGGTGAACAGGCTCCTTCTGAAACGCTATGGATGTATAACAAGCTGTCTTTTAATGCTGATCCAATGTCATTAATTGTGTCTAAGTTAAGCAAATGGTATAATGTTTCTATTCAGATTGAAAACCCTGCATTAGAACAATTTACTTTCAGTGGGAATTTGGAAGGATATAGTCTTGATCAGGTTCTGGCTCTTTTGAAGCAGGCCAATCCAAGTATAGAAATTAAGAGACAAAATGAATCAATTATATTACAATAAACCCTAAATCATATGCTATATAACAATACTTAAATACCACATTTTAAAGGAAAGGATACACCCGAAGGTGTATCCTTAGCAAGTAAGAAAGCGTACCGTGTCCCTGAGAAAGATCAGTACGCTATGGTTCCATACTAAAGTTAAAACTATGAAAAAAAATTTACATGGTCGGGGATTTTATTTACCTAAATCAAGCACCATTAAATATGTATTAATGACTAAGCTAGCAGTTGCACTCTCTTTTGCATTTACTGTGAAAGCGTTCGGAATAACGATAAGTGCGCAAGAAAAAGTTTCTTTAAAAATTAGAAATACAGATTTAAAAACAGTAATAAAGACTATTGAAAAACAGACAAATGTGAAGTTTGTTTATTTTGATAACTTGGTTTCTAATAAGAATCTTTCTTCTGTTGCTTTTGAGAATCAAGCTTGGAATAATGCACTAATTCCACTTTTAAATCAATTCAATCTGACTTTAAAAAGTTATGATGGAATTACCTATGTAATCGTTCCTTTGCATTCTGTTCAAGGGTTTGAAATCAAGGGTAAAATCATCGATGGTCGCGGACTGCCCTTGGCTGGTGTAACTGTTATTGAGAAAAGCAAAGACCGCGGTACAAGTACCAATGATAAGGGTGAGTTTACCCTGAAAGTTAGTGACGTGTCATCAATCTTGCTCATCAGTAATATCGGTTATGGCAGTCAGGAAATTAAGGCAAGTCAATCTTTTATGACGATTACGCTTCAAGAGGATCTTACTGCTTTGGCAGAGGTCGTTGTTGTGGGCTACGGCACACAGCGGAAAGCGAATTTAACAGGAGCGGTTTCTTCTGTAGATATGGACAAGGTCTTAGGAGATAGACCTATTAGCAGTAGTTCCCAAGCGCTTCAAGGTGCACTTCCTGGATTGCAGGTTACCTTTGGCAGCGGACGTCCAGGAACGAATACTGATCTCAATATTCGAGGCACAACTTCTATTAATGGAGGTTCACCTTTGATTTTGGTCGATAATGTTCCGATGAATATGGACGATGTCAATCCGAAAGATATTTTAAATGTGACCGTATTAAAAGATGCAGCAGCAGCTTCTATTTATGGTGCGAGAGCGGCATTTGGTGTTATTCTGGTGACAACAAAGAAGGGGGCGCGTAACCAGCCGACAAAAATTAACTATTCGAGCAATCTGAGCTGGAGCAACGCGTCTACTTTACCGGAAAAAGCTAATCCCTTACAATTTGTGCAGGCATTAAAAGATTTTGGAAATACCAGTAATTGGGCCGGACAAAATGTAGATACCTGGTTATCATCCTTGCAAGATTATCAAGCTAATCCAGGGCAATATCCTGATGGTATTACGGAGGTAAACGGAACGAAATATCCGTTAAAGGAATATGATCTCTATCATGAAGTTTTTCAAACTGGTTTCGAACATCTGCACAATCTTTCCATTATGGGGGGATCGGAGAAAATTGCGTACCGTCTATCGGGTATGTATGGTGATGAAGATGGTATCATGACAACGGATAAAGATAGCTATAAGCGCTATAATCTAAATGCGTATATCGGAGCTGAGTTGAAGAAAAATCTAAACTTAAGTGCCAATATTTTGTATAAAAATGACAACCGCTATACACCTGCCAATATGGGGGAGATGTTCTACCGAGCGTTGAGTTTTGGATCTTACCTCAATCCGGGGGAGACAACAGATGCGGAAGGAAATGCGATTCCTTTTGGAACGCCTAATAATTATCTGAAATATGAAGACCCAAGTCGAAACTATAATGAAAACTTGAGATTATTTGGAAAATTAGATTATAATCCGCTTCCTGGTTGGAATATCACTGCTGAATATACATTTAGTAAGACAAATAATAATTATAAGTATGCGCAGAGTAAGCATCGCTATATGAATCCAAATAATTTCAATCCTGAATATTTGTTCAATAACGATTTTTATGAACGGAGTAATACCTTGATTAACTACAATGCTTTAAATATTTATTCTAGTTATACCCATGCTATCGAAGATCATCATTTTAAAGGGCTAGCAGGTGTCAATTATGAGAAAAGTTATTCAGAAAGTTTTTCTGCAAAACGTTTTGGTATCCTTAGCCCAGATTCTCCATCATTGGGTACCAGTACAGGAACACAGACGACAGCGGATTCTTTTGGACAATATGCTGTTTTAGGATATTTTGGTCGTATCAATTACGATTTTAAAAACAAGTATTTATTGGAGGTCAATGGACGATTGGACGGCTCGTCACGCTTTTTGAAAGGAAGTCAATTTGGATTCTTTCCGTCCGTTTCAGCAGGATGGAATGTTACTGAGGAGGGTTTTATGTCAGATCTTAAAAATACAATACCCTTATTGAAGTTTAGAGGATCATTTGGTGAAATTGGAAATCAGGTCGTATTAAATCCCGATCGATCTCAAGTATATTTTCCGGTAATTCCTAAGATGGAAACGAATAACTCCAATTGGATTGATCCCAATACCGGAGTACGTTATCTGACTATCGGTGCGCCCAATCTGATCAGCTCTACTTTTACCTGGGAAAAAGTTAGAACATTAAATGTGGGCGTAGACATTGCACTTTTCAATAACCGATTGAATACAAGCTTCGACTGGTTCCGCCGTCAAACCATTGGTATGTTATATCAGGGAGCCGATTTACCTGCGGTATTAGGATCGGCGCCACCATTCCAAAATTCAACAGATTTAGAATCTAAAGGTTGGGAATGGGAAATCACCTGGAAAGATCAGTTCAAAGATTTTAAATACGGATTTACATTTAATCTATCTGATAATAGAGCTTATATTACAAGAATGGAAAATAGTTCGGGTCTTATTACAGGGCATTATCAAGGTAAAGAAATGGGTGAAATATGGGGCTACGTTTCTGATCGTTACTACAACACGAATGATTTTGAAGCCAACTCACTCGATGCTAAATTGATGAACGGTACTTTAAAACCGGGTCTTCCATTTTTTAAGGGCGTGAAGCAAAATCCAGGCGATATGCTTTATGCCGATCTGAATGGAGATGGGACTATATTTTCTGGAACGGGTACCGTTAGTGATCCGGGCGATATGAAAGTGATCGGAAATAACAATAGACGCTATCAATTTGGATTAAACGGTTTTGTCAATTATAAAAACTTTGATCTATCAGTATTCTTACAAGGGGTAGGAAAGCGAGATCTGTGGTTGAGCAATTTTTTGATGTGGCCTTACAATAATGAATTTGGTACACTTTATCAGCATAATTTAGATTATTGGACTCCGGAAAATACCGATGCCGAGTATGGTCGTGTTTATGCTAATGCTGGTTTAAATACGGGCGCTAATCGGCGTGTACAAACCAAGTATTTGTCAAACGGAGCATATTTACGTGTCCGTAACATTACCTTGGGTTATACTTTAGACAGTAAGATACTGCGGTCAAAGGCTGTTGACAATATTAAGTTCTTTGTATCTGGTGAAAATCTTTTCAAAGCTGATCATATGATCAAAGGGATGGAAGCAGATGGCGAGGATTTAGGCTCAGGTGGTATCTATCCTTTCTTGAAGAAGTATAGTTTTGGAGTTAACGTCACTTTTTAATGCTTATGTTAAGGTTTAATACAGATCATAAAATGAAAAAAAGAATCATACTATATACATTAGGGCTGTGTCTTAGTGGCTCTATGCTGAGCTGCTCAAATCTTTTGGATTTACAGCCCGAGGGGAGTCTAACGGAGAATAGCACCTTTTCTAATTATAATAATTTTATTTCTTACGCTTGGCAATTCTACGGTACTTTCCCGGGGTATAATGGATCAGCCCCCAACGCAGAGGTCAATGGCGATCTTTTTGCTAATGCCAATGCCAATGCGACTTCCGATTGGTTATGGCAAAGGGTGGTCGTACCTTCTAAATCGAGTGATTACAGTGATCCCTTTACACAGATTCGATCGATCAATATTCTTTTGGATAATATCGATCAAGCAACTAATCTGACTGAAGTAGATAAAAAACATATTCGCAGTATTGGTTATTTCTTTAAAGCTTACCAGTATATGGACCTGTTAAATAAATATGGAACAGCGATCTGGGTAGAGCATGCGATCAATGATGGTGACAAAGAAGTGCTTTATGGTACTCCAAGTTCACGGGATGAACTGGCTACAAAAATTGAAGGATTACTCAATTATGCCTCTGAGAATATTAAAGTAAACGGTGATGGTCCGAATACCATTAATAAAAATGTAGTGCTTGCCCTAACTGTTCGTTTTGGTCTACGAGAGGGGACCTGGCGTAAATATCATCAGCTTGCTCAAGCAGATAAATATCTACGTTTATCAGCAGATGCAGGAGCGAAATTGATGGGCGCTAATATTCCCTTGTTCAATGATTATGATCAATTGTTTAATAGCGAGTCTTTAGCTCAAGTTCCTGAAGTTTTGCTGTATAAGCAGTACGAGCAGAATCAGATTATGCATTCCCTAGCTTCTCTTGCGCGTAATTCTGCTGGGCGCTGGGATTTAACAAAGGCTGCGGTCGATCTATATCTGATGAAAGATGGACAGACACGCTGGTCAAGCCCGCAATTTGATGGCGATAAAAACCCTTATGACGAGTTCCGTAATCGTGACCGGAGACTGTATTTTACAATACCGCCTCCTTATAAAGTTGAAGCGAAACATCCTACTTATACTTGGACGCATACAGCAGATGTTAAAGACCGTGAATATATTGACCTGATGGCACAATTATCCGTTGATAAGCGGAAGACGCTTCCTTGGATGAACTGGGAAGGTCTTATTTTAAAGCAGGAACCTCATTTTGTCGACAACAATCTAGGTCAACCGTTCAGTGTGAGTTTTACGGGGTATCGCTTCTATAAATTCAGTAATAAAATTCAACGTATTCAAAATCAGGACATCAATGATGCGCCCATATTCAGAATGGGAGAAGTATTGATTTCTTACGCTGAAGCGAAATATGAACTGGGTGAATTGGACCAGTCGTTGGTGGATAAAACGATCAATCCTTTGCGCGCGAGGGGCGGGGTTGCGTCGCTACAGTTGGGCAGTATCCCTGTCGATCCTACACGCGATGCTAGTGTTGCTCCTGCACTCTGGGAGATACGTCGGGAACGAGCTGTGGAGCTTATGGGAGAGGGTTTTCGTTTTGATGATCTGCGCCGTTGGAAGAAAATGGACTATGCGGTTGCTTTAAAGCGGGGACGTTATATTACAAAAGGTGTAGACGTACCTGCAAATGCGCCTATACCGATTGAAAATAATCAGACTCAGGGATATATTTCATATGAAGGAAAGACACCTGGTCCTTTTTTACCACATTACTACTTATATCCTATACCAGCTGCAGAGTTGGTTTTAAACACCAATTTGAAACAGAATCCGGACTGGTAAAAATCTCATTCCTCTTCCTTATGAATTTTTAGGGAAGAGGAATAAATTTTGAATAGCTTTTTAGGGTATCTGATGTTGATTGTAACTTTTTGATAGTAACCGATCTCTTTTACAGCATCCTATTTTAAGCTTTCATATCTATTTTTTACTTTCGGATCTTGATCATCTATAGGGATTTTAATTTATATTGATGATTTGCAATGTAGGTGAGCAGTATGGCTTTTGCTCCACCATTTATCGATGTCTAATATGTCCTCTTTGTTTCTGTATAAAACTAAGGACAAGAATTATAAAAACCACTAAAATGAAAAAACCAGCATTATTTGCGTTATTTTTTGCACTGAGCAGTATCGCAATAGCACAAAAGAAAACCGATCGCCCCAATATTGTATTTATAATGGCAGATGACCTGGGTTATGGTGATTTAGGAGCTTATGGGCAACAGATTATTGAAACGAAGCACCTGGATGCCTTAGCAAAAGAGGGGATGCGTTTTGACAATTTTTATGCAGGAACTTCAGTTTGTGCTCCATCCCGATCTGCATTGATGACAGGCCAACATACCGGTCATACGCCTGTCCGAGGGAATAAAGAATTGGAGCCAGAAGGGCAGCAACCTTTAGCCGATTCGGTACAAACGATCGCCATGTTGCTGAAAAAAGCAGGCTATGCAACTGGTGCATTTGGAAAATGGGGCCTCGGAATGGTGGATACCTATGGATCGCCTCGTAATAAAGGTTTTGATGAATTTTATGGCTACAACTGCCAACGTCAATCGCACCGTTATTATCCAACACACCTGTGGCATAATCAACAACGTATTGAGCTTGAGGGTAATGGTTTATTAGCAAAAGGGCAGTATGCTCCTGAATTGATCCAAGAAAAAGCATTGGAATTTATTGATAAAAACAAGGATAAACCATTTTTCTTATATGTCCCCACCGTACTGCCTCATGCCGAGTTGTCTGGTCCTGATGATCAATATTATGAGCAATATGCCAACAAGTTTGAAGAAAAAGCCCATAAAGGAAATGACTACGGACCAAAAGCTACGATTCCAGGATATGCTTCTGTCGCTAAGCCAAGGGCTACTTACGCCAGTATGGTAAGCCGCATGGATGCACAGGTTGGACAGATTGTTGCTAAGCTGAAGGACTTAAATTTGTTAGATAATACGATTATCGTTTTTACAAGTGATAATGGTGCACATCGTGAAGGTGGTGCAGATCCCGATTTTTTCAACAGTTCGGCAGGTTTACGGGGTTATAAACGTGATCTATATGAGGGCGGTGTAAAAACTCCTTTCATTGTTTATTGGCAAGGAAAAGTTGCTCCTGGCACTACCTCCAATTATTTAGGAGCATTCTGGGATGTCCTGCCGACGTTAGCTGAAGTGGCAAAAGCAGGTAAGCCACAATATACAGACGGTCTTTCTTTTGTTCCGACATTATTGGGAAAACCAAAAAAGCAAAAGCAGCATGATTACCTATATTGGGAATTTCATGAAGATGGCGGCCGTCAAGCAGTGCGTCAAGGTGACTGGAAATTGATTTTGCAGCACGTGAGAAGTGGAAATCCTGTTGCTGAACTTTACAATCTAAAATTAGATCCTAAAGAGCAAAATAATTTGGCGACGAATAACGCGAAAAAAGTAGAAGAATTACGTAAAATCATCGCAAAAGCACATGTAGAAACGAGTGATTTTCCTTTAGTTAGATAGGGGTGTTAGATGGTTAGATAAGGAGGTTAGAAAGTTAGAAAGTTAGAATGTTCTAACTTTCTAACTTTCTTTATATTACTTAACCATCACATGTGGCTGTTGATGATAGGTTTCGCTTTTATAGAAACGGATCAGAAAATCAATCGTTTCACTGCTTAGTGGATAGAAAAACTGCTCATTGATTTCCTTTTCGTATAATTCGTAATAATGTTGTACAAGCCCAACGGAGTAAAATTTCTGAACCAGGAGCTGCAATAGATGCTGCGCATAACTGATCGGTTCGTTTTCATTTTCGACAAAATATGGATTATTCTGAAGCGGGAAAAGCGTTTCGATTCCACCGAAAAATTCCAGACCTATTTTCGAATTATAGAATGCTGTAACAGGCATAGCTCTTGCCTCATTCGGATTCGCAACCTCTTCGATTGGCGGTAATCCCACCTGCTCGCGGTACGTATTGGTCAGATCGCGGATATAGCTGCTGATTTCAGATTCTTCCATAAATGCCAGCTGACCCTGATGTTTTTTAACAAACAGCTCCTTTAGGTCAGCAACTTGTTGTGCTGCGTTTTCGATAAGTGTTGTTTTTCCGTGCAATGCTTCGACCACGTATGCTTGATCCATTTCCTGATCGGAAGCTAAGTCAATCTGATCCCTTTCGACAGCAGACATCATACCCGATAGGTTCCAGGCCCCTTCCCATGGCACGATCTCCATATAGAACAGTTGATCAGCAGTAGGTTCCTGAAAGTTTTGAATCGAATTTTGGTTGACCAAGAAAATTTCTCCAGTTGTCAGGTGTTTCAATTCTAAACGGCCCTCTTCCACTTTTTTAAATTCAAAAAAGCTATCAATTCTGTTGCCGATGGTTTTTAGATTCTCATGTTGCGGATGGTTAGTATCTACAGTCGAAGCAACAAATTCACAGGATCTGAGTGCTAATAGGTGTAGACGGAAAAAAGTGAAATGATTGTCACGAACACGGAAAGTCATTTGATTTAAGTAGGCCGGATCGTGCTGATAGCGTCCTAAGTCAGCGATATCCATATGCTGCATCAAACTGTTATAGTAATAGCCACCGGTGATATAATTGGTCGCAATTACCTTCTCAGCATAGTTGCGTACTTCAAGATAATTGGCATCTGTCGCTAGTGTATACTCTTTTTGTAACAGCGTATTTTCAGGTGCAGTCTCATAATATTCTTCCAAAACAGCATAAGCTAGGTCGGTCACCAAAGCCAGTAAACGGCCTTCTTTATCCAAGAAAAGGTGTGGGTTACGTTCGCTGAAAAATAGCCATGCAAGGACTAATACATCTTGTGGATTGATATCTTCCGGGTAATAGTCTGTCAATGCCGCATCTTCGAAAAAAGGGAGCATCTTTCCATAAAGTGCCTGGTGCTCTTTTCGGAAAGCATCGAAAAGTTTTGTTCCAGAAACCACATCCTCCAGATAGCAGGTCAAATAAACACTGAGTGTTTTAATCATTTCAGGTCTGATCAGGGCATCGGTTTCTTCTTCATCAAACCAAAGTGTATTTAAGGCATCCTGTATATCATTGGCTACTTCTAAATAAAAACGATCGGCATCCGATCTTCCTTGATAAGGGTGCTGTCCTAGCCAATCCTGTATATAAATGCGGTTTTTTTTCATTAAAATTAATCATTAAATGAGCTCGTTTCACTCGGTTTATTTTTCGGGCAATGAAGCTATCCTAAGCCAAGTATTAAAGAGCTGTTTCAGCTCAAGTGGGTTGTATCGATTCAATGCTCATTCAAAAATAACCAAATTTTTGAATTCCATAAATTGATTGTGAAGTAAATGGACATTTGGCAATATCTTCTTACTTTTGATCTATGGCTACACGAATTCCACTGGCAGAGCGCATGCGTCCCAAGAAATTGGAAGATTATGTTGGACAGCAACATATTATCGGTCACGATGCGGTATTATATCATGCCATCCAGCAAAAAAATATTCCCTCCATGTTACTTTGGGGACCTCCGGGAGTTGGTAAGACCAGCCTTGCACTCTTGATGGCCAAAGAATTGGGGCGTCCCTTCTTTTCCTTAAGTGCTATTCAGGCCGGAGTGAAAGATATTCGCGAAGTTATTGATAAAGCAGAGCGACTGATGAATTTAAATCAGGAACAAGCGGCTATGAATTTTAATCAGGAGCAACCCATTCTGTTTATTGATGAGATCCACCGTTTTTCTAAATCACAACAGGATTCTTTATTAGGGGCTGTTGAACGGGGCTTAGTGACGCTTATCGGGGCAACGACAGAAAATCCATCTTTCGAAGTCATATCTGCACTATTATCGCGCTGCCAAGTTTATGTTCTTGAACACTTAAGTTCTGAAGACCTGATTGGTTTAGTGGAGAAATCCTTGCATGAAGACGAATACCTCAAAGCATTAAGCATTGAAATTGAAGAATATGAAGCTATTTTACGTCTGTCAGGTGGTGATGCCCGTAAGCTTTTAAATGTGCTTGAACTGGTCAGTAATGCTGCGCTACTGCATCATGAACCGATTACCAATGCATTTGTACTGAAGCAGGTACAGCAGAATATGGCTATTTACGATAAGACAGGCGAGCAACATTACGATATTATATCTGCTTTTATTAAATCGATCCGTGGATCAGATCCCAATGCGGCAATTTATTGGCTGGCACGTATGATCGAAGGGGGGGAAGATCCTTCTTTCATTGCTCGTCGTCTTCTGATATTGGCTTCTGAAGATATCGGTAATGCCAATCCCAATGCGTTACTCTTAGCGAATACCTGTTTCCAGGCTGTTAATGTCATCGGATGGCCGGAATCGAGGATTATTTTGGCGCAGGCCGTTACTTACTTGGCGAGCTCTCCCAAAAGCAATGCCTCTTACGAAGCAATCAATAAGGCACAAGCTATCGTGAAGCAAACGGGAGACCTTTCCGTACCCCTTCATTTGCGAAATGCGCCGACAAAATTGATGAAAGAGCTTAACTATGGAGCCGAATATAAATATGCGCACGCATTTCCGGGAAATTTTGTTCTGCAGGAATTTTTGCCCGACCAACTGAGCGGTATGACTTTATACGATCCCGGTAAAAACCCACAGGAAGAAAAGTTAAGACAGGGATTACGGGATAAGTGGAAGGAAAAATATCGGTATTAATCTCTATGTGGTGGCAGCAGCAGTGCATATGCCTGTTTTATTGAATTAAAATAAAACAGGCAGTAAAATGCAATTTCTACTTTTACCTGAACTGTTTTTGTTAAGGAAATGTTAAATATTTTGTATGTTTACTGCCACTACATGTACTATGAAACATATTGATGGACATAACTTTGAAGAACTTCTGATTCGTATTGGAGAAGGAGATCAACAGGCATTCGCCATTATATATGATTTCTATTCGGCAGACTTGATCAGGCACATTAGCAAAAAAATTTCAAACCCTCAGACAGCAGAAGATATCCTGCATGACCTTTTCCTGTCCTTATGGAACAACAGAGCTAAAATTGTTGAAATTGTTTCTTTACCGGCTTATCTATATTCCTCTTGTCGTTACTTGATGCTTGCACATTTTAGACAGCAGCTCAAACAGGGCAATCAGCAGGATATTCGTGATGTTGATCTATTCGATGATAGCCTGCCCTTAGAAGATCAATTATACTATCGATATATGTTGGATACCGTGGCCAATGAGGTTGAAAATCTGCCAGAAAAATGTCGCGAAGTTTTCAAATTAAGCCGGGAGGAGTTTCTGAGCAATAAGGAGATTGCCGCAAAATTGAATATTTCTGAGTCTACAGTTGAGAAACATATCAATAAAGCTATCAAGCGATTGAGGGCTGTTACAAGTCATCTGTTTCATGTTTTTTTAATTTTTTAAAAAAAAATCATTTCTCGAGTAGAAGCTACCCCTAGTTTTTGACACTTGTATTATAACTGACCATCAATTTGATGCCCCTTATGAAACAAGTGAAGCATATCTATAAGTTAATCACGTTATTTTTAAACAGGCAAGAGAGCCCGCAGGAGCGAAGAGCACTTTTTGACTGGATGGATGCGCTTCCTTCTGAGCAAGAACGAGGTGAACAAGAGTTGATCGAAATGCGTAAAAATACCCGAAAACGGTTATTAAGCACGATTAATAAGAGCCAGAAAAGTATTCGCATTTCACGTATTGTACGATACAGCAGTGTTGCAGCGGCCATCTTGATGATTGCATTTCTTGCCGTCCGTTATTGGCCTGTTACAGAACAAGAAGCTTCAAAATCCCTACTAGCCTCCATTCCTCCGGGCCATGAAACAGCTATAATAACTTTGGCTGATGGGCAACAGATCAATCTGGATCAATTGGCCTTAAACCAAAGTGTGCAAGTTGGCGGAACGCTTATTAGTAAAGATGCTCAAGGCAAAGTTATTTACCGTAATGTTGCTACAGGAAAACAGCAGGTACAACGAAATACTCTATATACTCCCAAAGGGGCTACTTATGACCTCATGTTATCTGATGGAACGCTCGTGAGTTTAAATGCAGATTCTAAATTAATTTATCCTTCCTCTTTTGAAGGTGGAGATCGCGTGGTGGAGTTAGAAGGAGAAGCCTATTTTCATGTGCAGAAAACAACAAATAAAGCTCGATTTATCGTTAAAGCTGGTCAAGAGCAGACCGAAGTATTAGGAACGAAGTTCAATGTAAATGCCTATGCAAAAGAGCAGATACAAACAGCTTTAGAAGAAGGCTCTGTTGTTGTTTCGCGTAAAGATATAGGGCAGTCTGTTCATCTGAAACCGAATGAAAAGGCACAGACAGTACAAGGAAAGCTGGTTGCTGCTGCTGTAAATATGGAAGATGTGCTCGGTTGGAAAAGAGGGCAGTTTTGTTTTGATGGTACGAACACGGCAGCAGTGATGCAAGAAATTGCCCGCTGGTATGATATTGATGTCAGCTATCAGCGTATTGACCGAGGACCTCAATACAGTGGGAAAATTCCAAGAAATATCAGTTTAGATAAATTAATAGAACTCTTAAATTTTGCCGATTTAAAGACTAAAGCAGTTGTCGGTTCTGGAAACCGCATTCACCTTATTATTACTTAACCAAACTTAAAGCCAATATGAAAAACCTGGACATGATAACCTGATACTTTTAAGTATAAGTCAATAAAAAGCGGATTCTGCTCCAACAGAACCCGCAATAAGATTTGGCTTTACGTATCGATTTTGTGAAAAACTAACAACATTAACCAAACAAACGAATTTAATGAAAATTACGCGAACTCCGTCTAGCAAAGGGGAGAAAGATTTTCGGTGCCTTACTTCGTGGCTTTTGCAAAATAGTCCGAAACATTGGAGGACCGAAAAAACAGTCCCTTTCTTTGCGCGGCCTTTACCCAAATCCCTAATGAGAATCAACTTAATAGCCTTACTTTTAGGGTTAGGTTTGTCCCAAGTGGATGCACATAGCTATGCGCAGCAGGTGAGCATAAAGAAGCAAAAAGTAAACCTTGAATCCATCTTAAAGGACCTTGAGAAGCAAAGCGGTTATAGCTTTTTTTACAAAAAAGCTGAAGTCGCTCCATTGGAAAACCTTTCAGTTGACCTCCAGAATATCCCTTTACGCCAAGCACTGAACAGTATTTTGGAGGATGTTAATCTAACCTATCATTTTTTTGATAAGACTGTGGTTATCAAGAAAAAAGATCGTGTCAGAACCATTTCCCCTTCGGCTACATTTCATCTTACTGATCCCTTTCATCAAGTTAGACAGCAGTTCATTAAAGGTAAAGTCATCGATGATAACAATCAAGCTATTGCAGGTGCCACAATCCGTCTAAAGGATGATCCTAAAAAAGTCGTTAACTCTCTTGAAGACGGTTCCTTTACCCTTCCTATTACCGCTTTGAATGAAATACTTGTTATTTCTTTTGTTGGATTTGAAAACCAGGAGGTAAAAGCTAACCTGAACGGTGGTAATATGCTGATCAAGTTAAAGAAGAAAGATAATGCCATGGATGAGGTGGTGGTAACTGGGATGATGACCCGTAAAAAGGAGAGTTTCTCTGGTGCAACAGCAACTTTTACAGGTGAAGAACTCAAGATGGTCAACAACCAGAATATTGTTGCCAGCTTACGTGCCCTCGATCCTTCTTTTATTCAGATCGAGAATAATGCTATGGGGTCAAATCCCAATATGTTGCCTACTATTGAGCTTCGCGGACAGACCAGTATTGCATCTTCCAATTTGCGTGATGAATTTTCAACTGATCCCAACCAGCCGCTATTTATATTAGACGGGTTCGAAACCAATTTAAGAACGATCATGGATCTGGATATGAATATTATCCAATCGGTGACGATTTTGAAAGATGCAGCCTCCACTGCTATTTACGGTTCGCGCGCTTCCAATGGAGTTATTGTTGTGGAAACAATTAAGCCAAAAGCAGGAAAGGTTATTTTATCATATACCACAGATATGCAATCGCAGGTTCCAGATCTGTCGAGTTATAATATGATGAATGCGACTGAAAAACTGGAGTTTGAAAGATTGTCAGGGCGTTTTACGGCGAGTAATAATATCATATCCCAGCAATTGGAACTGGATCAGTTATATAACGAACGTTTAGCAACAGTGCTGACAGGCGTTGATACCTATTGGCTAGATAAACCCATTCAAAATGGATTTTCTCATCGGCACTCTTTAAGTGCACGTGGTGGGGAAGGTGCGGTTGTCTTTGATATTGGCCTTAATTATAAGGATACCAAGGGAGCGATGAAAGGTTCGGGTAGAGAAGATTGGGGGGCTAACCTGAATCTAAATTATCGAACCGGAAAATTAAACATCGCTAATAGAGCTTTTGTAACAGGATATAAAAGTAATGAATCACCTTACGGTAGTTTTTCAACCTGGGTGAATACCAACCCTTATTATGAATTTCTTCCTGCCTCAGAAAAATATTTAGCCTATCAAGATAACTCCCGGACATTTGGCTATTATTGGTCAGTTTTCAATCCAATGTATGATGCGCACCTGGCCAGTTTTGATGAAGGCAAGAACTATGTTGTCAATAATAATTTGATGCTGACCTATGATTTTAATTCAGCCTTACGTTTAACAGCCAGCGGTCAGATTAGTAAAGGGTTAACGAACACAGACAAATTCCTCTCGCCTTTACACAGTTCCTTTCAAAATGTGGAGAACCGGAAAAAAGGAAGTTTGACTCATCGTGAAGCATCAACATTCGGTTATACAGCCAATGCGATGTTGACCTATGGTAAAGTTTTGAACGAAGTTCACGCCATTACAGCCAATTTAAGAGCTGAAATCAGTGAAACCCAAAATACATTAAATGGGTATACCGCTGTTGGATTTCCTGCTGCAAGCAATGGAAATCCAAGTTTTGCATTTGGTTTTGAAACAGATTCCAGACCGAGTGCTTCTACCCGTGTAACGAGAAGAACTTCACTGGTCGGTTCTGTGAACTATTCCTATGCTCAAAAATATAATGTTGATGTCAATTATAATGTCGATGGTTCGACCAGTTTTGGTTCAAACAATCTGTTCTCGCCTTATTATTCTTTCGGTGCCAGCTGGAATGCACATCATGAAAGTTTTATGAAGGGTATTTCTTGGATCAATGTCTTACGTTTAAGAGGAAATATCGGCGTGACAGGAAATCAAAACTTCGGAAATGTCAGCCAGTCGGTTTTTAATTATAATACCGACGTGAACCGTTTTGGCCAGGGAATTTCACTTGTTGCATTGGGAGCACCGGATCTGGAATGGCAACGTACACGACAAACGAGTGTCGGTATGGATGTAACCTTATTTAGTAACAAATTAAATCTCCAATTAAATGCCTATGATAAGTTTACCGATCCTTTAGTCGTAGCTGTAACCCTTCCTTCTTCGACCGGCTTATCAGCTTATCCTTTCAATGCAGGTACTTTAGATTATAAAGGGCTGGAAGCTACCGTTAATTATTCACCTATTTATAGGCCACAAGATCGTTTTGTTCTGACTTTTGGCTTGACAGGGTCTATGTTAAAGGCTAAATATGACCATTTCGACAATAAGTTAAATTCTTTAAATCAAGAAATGCGGGAGAGTAATGCTTTGATCCGCTACCGCGATGGTTATAGTCCTAATACCTTATGGGCAGTTCCGTCTTTGGGGATTGATCCAGCGACAGGAAGAGAAGTATTTTTAACGAAAGCGGGAGAGCAAACCTTCAATTACAATATAGACAATCTTCAGGCGATTGGAAATGCACAGCCGCTTGCCGAAGGAATTCTTCGGACCAGTCTGGCTTATAAAGGTTTTACCGCCAATGTGATGGTCCGTTATATCTTAAGGAAAGACAATTTCAATACCGCACTGTTTAATAAAGTGGAGAATATGTCTGAAGAAGAAATTGTCAACAGTAACCAAGATAAACGTGCGCTTTATGATCGCTGGCAACAGCCCGGTGATGAAGCTCAATTCAAAGGTATTGCTATTACAACTACAACACCGATTTCATCCCGCTTTATACAACGTGAAAATTCATTTAGCGGCGAGTCCATCACGTTCGGTTATGAATTTCGGAATAAAAGGTGGCTTGATCAGGTAAAATTATCTAACCTCCGTATTAATGCACTCATGAACGATATTTTCTACACTTCGACAGTTAGACGAGAGCGCGGTATTTCCTATCCTTTTACACGCTCGGTATCCTTGAGTCTTAACGCAACATTCAAATAAAATCATGAAAAAAATATTAATTCCTTTGTTGGCACTAACCGTTCTTTTCAGTAGCTGCAAAAAGTGGTTGGACGTCAAGCCCGAAGATAAATTTATTGAGGAAGAAGTCTTTAAAACTCCACAAGGGTTTTACGATGCGCTAAACGGAATTTATCTCAATATGGCTGACAATAAATTGTATGGTCGCACATTAACTTTAGAAACACTCGATATCTTAGCGCAGACCTATTACATCTCTACCACCCATAGTGAAATACGTAAGCAATTGAATAACTTCAATTATGCGGATAAAGATGTAAAAGCTAAAATAGATGATATTTGGTCAAGCTTGTATGTCAATATAACCAACATTAACCGTTTTTTAGAAAACTTAGATACTTACGGTTCTACCTTGGACGAGCAAACCTTAAGTCTGATGCGTGGCGAAGCATTAGCATCACGTGCCTATATTTATTTTGATATCCTGCGGTTATTTGCTCCCGCCTATACTTTAGAACCAGAAGTGCAATTGATCCCTTATTATTCCAATACCAGTTATGAAGCAGCTCCCTTTTCGAAGAGTTCGTTTGTAATGGAAAAAATAATAGCCGATCTCCAAGCATCTGAAGCTTTATTGCTTAAGCACGATCCTGTTTTAAGCTTAACGAAGGTTGATCAGACTGTAGGGACAATTGATGTTGGAAATAAGCCATTTCTCCAATTTAGAAATTATCATTTCAATTATTTTGCGGTCAAAGGTTTACAGGCGCGTGTGCACTTATATGCCGGAAATAAATCCGAAGCATTGAAAGCAGCAACAACGGTAATTGAAGCTAAAAGTAAATTTCCATGGGTAAAATCCAGTGATTTAAGCGAAGTATCCATCATCAATCGAATTTTTTCAATGGAGCTACTTTTTGCTTTTGAAAGCCCACGTTTGTATACGAGTTATGAAGCTCTCTTTAATCCTGCGCTAGATGATAAAACAATCTTAAGTGCAGGTACAACGACTCGTTTTATCAATCAGGTTTATGAAAATTGGGAAAATGATTATCGCTATTCTTCATCCTGGCGGGTCGACGGAGGAAAAACCTATCCTGTGTTTTTAAAGTACAAAGACCTGTCCAATATCAATTACCGTAATTATCGCTATACTATTGCTGGAATCCGTCTTAGTGAAGTGTTTTTGATTGCTGCAGAATGTGAACCCAATACTACAAAAGGACTCGCTTATTTAAACGAATTACGTCAGAACAGAAATTGCGAAATATTGTCGACCGAAGTCAACCTGACGGATAATATTAAAAAGGAATACCGTAAGGAATTTTATGGAGAAGGTCAGCTCTGGTATTACTATAAACGTAATGATCTGCGTACCATCAGTGGAGCAACGACTACCAATAAAGCGGTTAGTAAGGACAACTATACCTTTCCGGTACCGCTATCTGAAACAGACCCTAGATAAATTTAAAATGATGCGAAATTTACATACAATTTTAGGCATGGGGACACTTTTGTTTTTGTTCTCATGTAAGCAGGAACCTCTGGAATTATACTCCGGAAATCCAGCGATTTATTTTCAAGGAACCATTCGAAATAATATTTATGAACCAAAAGATAACGGTAATTTTTCTTTCGGATACATGGATCCTGCGGAGAAAAATGCAGTTTATTCAATTATTGTAGCCTCCATGGGTTCAGTACAGACTTCAGACCGGCCCTATAAATTGTCTATCGATCCCAGTAGTGATTTAAAAGAGGGCCGTGATTTTGAATTCCTTGACCGTAGCTTCACCATTAAAGGCGGGCAGGTCAATGATACCCTTTTGCTAGTTTTAAACAGAACAGCAGAACTGAAGGAGAAAAACCTAACGGTCTTTTTGCAATTGGAGGACAACGCCAATTTTACGACGGCAATGAATAGCCAGTTGATTGGAACGGGAGCAAATGAACAAACAAAATATTTTAACAAATTCACTTTTTGGGCCAATGATATCGCTGGTACACCCTGGTTTTGGGATGCTACACAATCTACGACCGCAAGTATCATCAATGGATATCTCGGTAAATTTTCTGGCAAAAAATTGAAATTGCTAATTGATCGCTATGGATTGAATCTGGAAGAGATAACCGCAATCGGTTATCAGCCTTCCGTTTCGTCGATATTGGCCTGGGCATATGGTCTCAAATCTTATTTTGAAGAAATGCAGGCAGAAGGTACTCCTGTTTTAGATGAAGATGGTCTCCCGATGACCTTAGGTGTTTATCTACAGTAAAAAGACTAATTATGAAAAAGAATCTTAAAGCAATATTAGTGATGTTCCTATTTACATTCAGTCTGTTATCATGTAATAAGGATTTAGGAAATTATACCTACAGTGAATTAAGTGAAATTCAACTTACGGGCGTCGACTCGATTTATCAAGCTTTCAATCAAAAGGAATTTGTTATTAAACCCGTTATCAAGTTTTCGGATGGCGCTCCATTTCATGTTGCTGACTATACTTTTGAATGGTTTACGATTAATCCCAGTAGCGCTGTGTTGAACGCAGATAAGAAGAAATTTTTGGGGAATCAGCTCGATCTAGATACGACGATTACGTTACCTCCAGGGGAGTATGATCTGTATTTCCGTATTCAAAATAAAAAGACTAATTACCGCTATCAAAATATTTCCAAACTTAACGTCACTTCCGAATTGAGCAATGGCTGGTTGGTGTTAAATGATATTGATGGCAAGGTTCGGTTAGATATGTTGAATTATAATGTGAGTCAACAAAAGTATATTCCTTATACCGATATTTTGAGCACATTCAGTGATGCAAAACTAGAGGGAAAACCAAAACTGGTTTATTATCTTTATAATCGCGATCCTTTCACAAGTAAATATTCAAACCGTATTTATGTTGGGACAGATCAGACGACTTTAAGTTTTAATAATGAGATCCAAACTTGGACTAATTATCGAAACTTACGTTTTGAGGTCAACCATCCTACCTCTGCTACTTACCATGCCGAGGTTATTCGATCGCAATATTCAGCGTTAGCCTATATTCTAGATAGTGATGGTGTCTTAATGGGCGAAAATATTACACAAAATTTCTTGTACGGACCGACATTAAATCGGGTCAGCGGTGGATCGCGGCTGAATATATCTAAATATATCGCCGAGTTTTATGGTGCAGGAACTGCTTATGCAGTTGTTTTTGATCAGAATAACAAAAGATTTCTTGTGCACTCCGGAACCAATTATTCTTTATTGCAACCTAGTTCTTCGCAACCAGAAATTTTCACGCCCGATCAAGTCGGTATGGACTTGTTGTATATGGAAAGAGCATTGACCGCTACCAATCAATTTTATGCCTTATTAAAAAATAGCAGTACCAGTCAGATTAAATTATTACGATTTGTACACAGCAGCTCCACCTTTACGCCCTTGGCATTTGATGTCGTAAGCAATACCCACCAGATCGATCAAGCCACGAGTTATGTGGTCGATCCGGTTTACGGATCTCTTATCTATACGGTCGGAAGTTACGTGTACCAATATGATCCGTTCGGTAAAAAATACACGATGTTACTTGATTTAGGAAATCGGAAAATTAGTGTATTGAAGTATCAAAAACTGCTCAAAAATAAGACAGATCCACGTTATGTAGATTTTTCAAAGAAATTGATGATCTGCAGTTACGATCCAAGCCAGCCCAATACTTCAGGGAAGATGGAGTTTTATGAAATCAGTTTAGGCGGAGCTGCAAAATTGACCGAATCCTATACTGGATTTGGCAAAATTGCAGATGTTTCTTACCGCGAATAAAAAAGGAAAGCGATGAAAAAATACATATTAACAATTCTCGCAACTTTCACCATAGGTATGGGATTCGCACAATCCGGAGGGTCTTTTGATCAGCAATTACAGAATGCTTTTCTCAAAAAAGATTATACGGATCTCATCACCGCATTGGCAGACAATTTCGCTGTGGCTGGTCATACGGGTAAGGGCGCTGAGTATCGGTTGCAGCAGATCATTAAAAATTATCCTGCTGAATCAATATCCTTAATTTCTAATAAGAAAACTGATAAAGGGCAGCTTTATGCGGTGGAAATAACCGAAAAAGGGGGGAAGAAAACAAAAACGGATGCTTTGCTCAATAGTGAAGGCAAGCTGGTTCGTATTACATTATTTGATCAGCTTTATGGAATGAAAAGGGCTACTAATCCCAAATTGAGGGCGGTCATTCCTTTTGAAAATAAAAATGGATCGATCTATCTGCAGGTCAAAATCAATGATTTTCCACGTCCATTAAGTCTCCTATTTGATACCGGAGCAGATGGAATGGCTGTTAGCCAGCAACTGGCGGACGAGCTGGGATTAAAAGTAACGCGTGAAAACAATGCGTCGATGGTAGGTGGAAATGCGAAAATCAAAGTTTCGGATCAAAATACGATTCAACTGGACACGCTTCATTTGTTAGGACAGGGGATCGCAATTTTTCCGGAAATGGGGAGGGAAGGCGATGGACTGATCGGCAATAGTTTGATCCGTCAGTACATCACGCACATTGACTACGATAAGAATGTGATTTCGCTTTATGATTTCGGCGATTTCGATTACAAAGAGAAAGGAACAACGGTTCCTGTCAGCAT
The DNA here is from genome assembly GCF_014191365.1 of Sphingobacterium sp. JUb56. Classification (NCBI taxonomy): domain Bacteria; kingdom Pseudomonadati; phylum Bacteroidota; class Sphingobacteriia; order Sphingobacteriales; family Sphingobacteriaceae; genus Sphingobacterium; species Sphingobacterium sp. JUb56. The sequence goes on from NZ_JACHWL010000003.1 coordinate 115,774, forward strand.
GCCTTCGGGTGTGATGATCGTTCCGGGGCAACTCGATATTGTAGCAGGGAAAAGTCACCCAGGTCAATTTGTTTTTGATACGGGTGCATCTTATGATCTGATTTGTTTTCGACCATTTGTACGAAAAAATAAACTGCTTGTGAGTGGATTTAAACCCGAGGCACAGGCTTCTACCGTAAGCATGGGGATTTCATCCCCTACTTTTATTGGGCGAAGCTATCAGTTTGCAATTTCTCCCTTACCTGCCATGTCTGGTTTACCAATTACCTTGATGGGGGGCAGTTCCCAAAATGAAAACTGGAATCCTGGTGCTGATGGTTCCATTGGTGTACGTCTCATCAGTCGTTATAATATGACGATCAATCTGGCGGCAAATGAAATTCATTTCAGTCCCAATAAACTGCATGGGTTTCCGCAGGATTTTATCCTTAAAACGTATCAGTTCGGTTGGGATAATCAAGGTAAACTAAAGATGCTCGGAACACTTGGAGTGGGTGCGTCCTCCGAATTGAAACCCGGTGCTCATATAGTCGCTATCGGGAGCTATTCTGTTGATCAAATTCAAAAAAAGCCAGCTTTGATTGCGGAAATACAGGAAAAAGAAAACCCGATCAATGTACAATTGGAAGATAAAAGTATTATTTCCATCTAAATCTCAACTCGTATGAAACCCAATTATAGATTTTTAATGATTACTTTGCTACTGGTCCTTTGTGCACCATGTATATATGCACAGGAAGTAGCTTCTTTTAAGGGAAGTTTTGAGGCCTGTAAGGCGCAGGCTCAGAAAGAAAATAAATTAATTTTGATCGACCTCTTTTTTGTCGGCTGTATGCCCTGCGCAGAGATGGACGAAAAGGTTTTCCCAGATCCTGCAGTGGTGAAAGAGATCACTTCCAATTACATTGTCTTTAAAACCGATGTCATGAAGGAAATGGATGGTAAAAAACTGGCCCGTAAATATGGTGCGTCCGGTTTCCCAACTTTTGTCCTGCTAAATGCGCAAGGAAAAGCTTTATTGACCGAAGCTGGATATTTTGGAGCTGACCGTTTTGTTTCCTTATTGCAAAAAGGGAAAGCATTGGAAAAACAACGGAAGTATTTGGCTTTTGATACCAATCTGGATCATGCTTATCCTGCTGCGTATAGCGAACGCTTTATCAAAACAGGTGAACAACATGATTTTGCGGAATTGGAGTCTTATTTAGCACAACAAAAAGATCTGACATCGGAAACCGCATTTTTAGCCAACACCGTGACCAATTTTCCGATATATACCAACTGGATCTATGATCATTTACCGCAAATGATTGATCTCTATGGCGGTTCGCTGTTGTTAAATAAAGTGAATGCGATTGCTAAAGTCAAAAGTAAGCAATTTGGCAGTTTGCAACAGGCCGATAGCTTGCGTCAATTGCTCAGCTACATTCGCCCGGTATATAATGAGCGCATGTGGTCTGTCTTTCTTCCCATTATGGTCACCAGCTATTATGAGCAATCCAGAGATGCGGCAAGCTATCTACAATTAATGGATGAATATGATCTTTACCCGAATTGGGATCTTAGAAGCAATGCCTTGGGGCAGGTTATTTTTAGTCAGAAACAACAGCCTGTGATCTTAAAATCTATTCTAAAAGAATTTTTGGAACAGCAGAAGAAAGGAGCATTAGATATTCCTGATCAATATAAACTGGTGGCCTTGTATCTGTATCTGCAGGATTTTGATCAAGCACAAAAAGCGATGGATGTCTTATTAAAATCGGACTTCTCAGATCCTTATCTCGCAACAAAGAAGGCCGATATTGAACAATTGAAACAGGCGATTGCGGGTAAGAATACACAAAACATCCAAGTAAAAGATATTAAAAAAAACATTCCAGTTCATTTAGGCTAAGGGAATAAAAAACTAATCATAAATCGAAAATACATTTTAATGAAAAAAACAATTTTAATCGTTGCAGCAATAATGACATCCTTATTTGCTCTAGCGCAAAAACCGAGTAATATCAATGGTACTTTAGTCACTCCTGTAACCAAAAAAGTGGGTTTGTTCAAAGTTTTGAATGGACGGCTTGTTGAAATCGCTACGTCAATGACAGACTCCAAGGGGCGTTTTGCCTTTCGTTTCACTCCCGAGTATGAGGGCTTATATGCTGTTGGTGCTGGCAATCCTTTGAGCCAGCAAGGGCTTTACCGTTTTTATTTTAAAGGCGATGAAGTGTTGAATGTACAATTGGAAAAAGATAGTTATACTTTGGTTGAAAAAAATACCCCTGAAAATGAAGCGCTTTATGCTTGGGATAAGCAGAGCAAAACTTTCCGTGACAAAGGTCTTACTCCTGGAGGGATGAGTACTTATGTGGATTTCTTTCCTGAGGTAGAAGCATTCAAAGTAAAACTTGATGGCATCAAGAAGGGTGTCAAAACTGGGAATGCGAAATTTGACCAATTCTTCCCTGAATTAGTGGATTATGATTTTGCGTATTATGCCACTTCATTTCTACAGATGCCCCGTAGTGCGCACCCAAGCAAAGAGGAAATGAGCGACTATTATACCGAATTCAAATCGGATAAATATTTGACGTTAGAACTTTTAAAATTTCCTTATGGGGATCGTTTTTTAGGTAATCTGGTGTTTCGCAAAGTGGATTTAAGCAGTAAGCCTACATTCGATAAAATGGTGGAAGCAATAGGTCCAGATGAGCTGAAGGGTCAGTATGTATTGCAACGTTTGGAAGGCGCTCGTTCTTATCAGGATTTTCAGGAAATGAATACGACGTATAAGAAGTATTTTATATTGCCAGAACAACTGGAACGCGCCAAAACGGTAGAAACAAAATTAGTAGAGACCAAAACTGGTGTCCCTGCATTTCAGTTTAGCTTTCCGGATTTAAAAGGTAAAAATACCAGTTTGAGCGATTTGAAAGGTAAAGTTGTTTTAGTGGACATGTGGGCGACATGGTGTGGCCCATGTCGTGCTGAAGAACCGCATTGGGAACAGTTGAATGAGCTGTATAAGGATAAGGCTGTTGCATTTGTTGGTGTTTCTGTTGATCAGGATAAACCAAAATGGGAGGAGTACCTTAAAACTAAAAACTTGAAAGGGATCCAATTGCACGCGGGTTCTGGAAATGACCTTTCTACAGCATATAAAATTAATAGTATTCCACGCTATATTTTAATTGATAAGGCGGGTAATTTGATCAATGCAGATAGTCCACGTCCGAGCGATCCAAAGCTGAAAGAATTGATCAATCAGTATTTAGCGAAGTAAATTTTCATCTTTTATACAACAGGCCTTTCCCTAAAACCATCGGGGAAGGCCTGTTTTTATTACGATATTTTAAATCTCAGCGGATATTGTTTACCTTTGCTCGGATAGGAGTATAGCATGACATCAGATTTAACATTTACAGCGATCGATTTTGAAACAGCAACAGGGCATCAAAATAGTGCCTGTGCAGTTGGTATCGTGACAGTGGAATCGGGTATCATTACAAATGAGTTCTATTCCTTGATCCAGCCACCTCGCAATGAGTATATGTGGCAGACGACCCGTGTTCATGGCATCAAGCCTAGGGATACGCAACATTCTCCTACTTTTAAAGAGTTATTTCCCTCTATTCAGTCCTTGCTTACCAATAAATTGATGATTGCGCACAACGAATTGTTCGACCGCAACGTTTTACGGAAAACAATGGTACATTATGGTTTGTCTTACGAGGAACTGCAGCTTGCCGAGATGTGGGAATGTACTTATAAGATCTATCGTAACAAAGGTTTTAAACCTGCTCGCTTAAATGCCTGCTGTGAAGTGTTGGGAATCAATCTCAATCACCACGAAGCATTATCCGACGCGAAGGCCTGTGCTGAATTATATCTGCGCCATCCTTTTGTAGCAACATTGGTGGAGGAGGGTAATTAGTACTTAGAAGTTAGTAATTAGATTTGAGAAATTACTACGTTACTACTTTACTCCGTTACTCGATCACTGTGTCACTCCGTTACTGGTTACTTCGTTATTAGTTCCTTAGTTACTTCTTGATAAATAAGGTTTTATTGCGAGTAGTGAACGATGTCCACCTTTTTGTCCCCCTTTTGTCCCCCCTTAAAACTCGCTCTTGCAGTAGCTAAGAATTATCTTTGCCTTTGTCAATTCAAAAACGCTTAAAAATTGCCTTTTGAAAAGATTTGTCGCAAATGGTTCTTATTTTTTAATAATATGTTTTACGTCTATCTTTTACTTACTGCTTTAATTTTAGTTTCTGGTTTTTATTACTGGCGCAGATCGCGCTTGTCTGCTGAGTTTTTAAAACGCGTTGTTTTACAGGTGCACTATCGCTTTCACCACTTAGAAAATGATGAGCGAGAATACGGTAAATCAAAAAATGGGGCATTATTACTTAAAGTTGAAAGAACAGATCAGGACACACGTAATATTGTCGTGAAAGATGTGATCATGGATCATGCTTGTCTCAATGTAAGCTTGGATCAGATCATTATGATCACGTTTCCTGCCGATTCAAACCAGGCCTATGAGGCTTCCGTACGTTTCAGAATACGGGGTGCGGTGCGTAAACCTGATTTCCTAAGCCATCACCATGCAACTGTTATCGGTTATGTTACTTCCGAAAAATCAGGACGTGTGCCTTTCCGCATTAAAGTTGGGATGCTTGAGGCGGAGCAGGTTAGTCAAGTATGATTTTAGGAGTTAGTAGTAAGATTTTAGAAAGTTAGTTTGTCTGTGGGTTAGAAAGTTAGTGTGTTACCCTGTTCGTATCGCATCCGTTACTACCATCACTACTTTACCCCGTCACTACTTTATAGGTTCGTTTTTTTTGTTACATTCATACTTAAGAAGGGGAGACACACGGTAATGCACGTGCTCCCCACTCTTATTATTTATGGATTGGTAAGTTATACTCCATCCTCGTCACTTCGTTACTGGTTACTCCGTCACTTCTTCACTCCGTTATTCCATCACTTCATTAGCCGATTAAATAATTGTATTATAATCAGCATCATGTTATTGTTTTTGAGATACTATTTATCTAAGTTTGTTTAATATTATATTAAAAAATATGAAGATAGCGCTACAGCAACCTTTCGGAAAGTGGGTTGTTTTTATTCTGGTTGCATTTTTTTTCGTTAGCTGTAAAAAAAATACACCAGATCCAGAGCCGGAGCCTGAACCAATTGTACGAACCACGGATCAAAAAATTCGGGATAGTATCTATTATTATTATAAACTGTACTCCATATGGGAAGAGAAATCCATCCCAAAATATGAGCTTCCATCCGAATTCACAGATAAGTACAATTCTGCTAGTAGTGTTCTCAATGCTCTGAAAGGTATGACTCCTGCCTATGCGAACTATGCCCAGTATGGTGGTGTATACGATCGTTTTTCTTTTATCGATGGACTTAACGGTTATAATATCAATGCTACGGCAAAGTTAAAAATGGATCGAAATGATGGCTACGGTTTATACATTTCCATGGGTACTGTCGATTCGAAAGTCGCAAGACCTGTTATCTATTTTGTCGAAGGTGGTTCACCTGCTGATAAAGCTGGGTTAAAACGATCTGATATGGTAACAGCTATCAATGGCGAGACCGACTTTACTGTTGCGATCAACTGTGATGCTTCAGGATGTAAACCTGTTGATCCCAATGCGCTGACAAACATGAGAAACCGTGTTGCCAATGCGCTGGAAGGTGGTGGTCTTCAGCTAGTGCTTTTGCGTCAGGATGGAACTACATATAATGTAAGCCTATCTTATGGATCATATACCATCGATCCAATTTATCACGAAGAGGTTTACGAATATCCAAGTAAAAATGTCGGCTATTTTGCACTTTCTTCATTTGAAGAAATAGAACGTAATAATTATAATCAGCAACGCGTAGATGCTTCTTTTAAAACTTTTGAGGACAAGCATATTGAAGATCTTATCGTAGATTTACGCTATAACACGGGAGGCTATGTTGATGCTGCGGTATATATTGCCAACAAAATTGCAGGAACAAAAGTTCCAGATAAGAAGCTGATGGTGACCTATATCTGTAACGCTTATATGGAGCGAACTCAGAAAGGTACCAATGGTATGTTCAGAGATACATACTTCAGTCAGACAAGTACGTTGAATCTGCGTAAAGTATATTTTTTGGTAAGTGAAAAAACGGCTTCAGCAGCAGAGATGCTCATTAATGTCCTTAAACCTTATATGAACGTTCAGATTATCGCGACAGGAACACATACTTATGGGAAACCTGTTGGTTTTTTTGAACAGATTATTGAAAACCGTGTTTCCTTCTGGCCAGCATCTTTTCAGTTAAAAAATTCTGCAGGTTTCGCAGATTATTGGGATGGATTAGTGGCCGATAAGCCCAATATAAATGATTATATCTTTTTACCAACAGGTGATACCCAAGAGACGATGTTAGAGACGGCTTTGGAAGATGCTGTCCCGGGAAGTACAAAGAAAACCTCCGCCCGTCTGCGCGCTAGCCAACATGCCCGTATGTCACTCGGTGGTGCTGTGAATACGTTACCTGAAAGAGGTCTTTTGAAGAACTAGTCGTGTCGTCGTTAGAAAGAGTGATTAAATTGATCCCTAAAATTTTATAAATGAAAAGAGCATTATCGATTTCGATAATGCTCTTTTTTATAGTAACAAATCAGTTATCGCACCTCATTTAATTTGAATTATGATGCGGTAATTATGGTCTTAATCTGTGTCATTCTGACTTAAGATGTTGTGGCAAAAATATTTTTATGACAGAGCTCTGCAGCCGCTTCATCCGGTAAGCATTTTAGAAAACCAACAGGAACTTGGCTTACTACTTTTTCCAATGTACTGTTCATCATTGCAAAAAGATCTTTATTCCATCGAATAGCTGTACAACTTGGCAATACTGCAATGAAACCTTTTACGCCTGCTAATGGTTCAAATATATTTTCAGGCCCCTGTTGCAGACGTACAAATGCTCTTAATGGTATCGCTTCATTTTTATAACAAGGCGTTTTACCGCTCCATGGAGTACCATATATAATCACGCCATTTTCTGTAATCCGGATCGCCGGATTATCATCATTGAGCAATGATGTATCTGGGATATGTTTTAACCACAGACGGCTATGCGTACTTTTCCCTGTGCCGCTTTTACCCAAAAAAGCTATGCCCTGACCATTTCGGTTGATGACCGATCCGTGGATCATAATGACATCGTGCAAGAGAGCGGCTTGACCAAAAAGCATCATCAACATCCAACAGATAACTGCACTCTGTTCTGTTTCGGTACTTTCTGGAATATAAATGGTCGACTGAGCAAAATCTCTTTCACTGTACAGATACCAAAAATCGGTACCCCGATCATTGGCTATTGTCGTGATAAATGTATTTCCTTTTTCGTAGAAACAGAAACGGTCGCCCCATGATATGGACTGATCACTTAAGAGTTGTCCGAGGTCTTCACCTTGAGGAGCTTGCTCCATACTCAGGTTCACTTGGATGGTCCTGTTTTCTTTCGTTGTATTGTATTGAAAATCACGGAAAGAGGGTAATAATTTTTCCAGATCTAGGTTAGCCGGATAGTTGATCTCCAATATTAGATCGGCTATTTTATACCATTTTTTCGATAATTCAGTAGGGTTTGTTAAAATCATAGCGCGTTCATTAGTCGAGATAGATACGCTGTACGCATGTATCGGCCAAGTTTAAGTCGTGTGTTACAAAAAGGCATAATTTATCATGCCCAAAATCTAAAAGTCTTTTGATCAGTGTGTCGGCCGTATTTCTGTCCAGTGCCGAAGTCACTTCATCAAATAACCAGATATCACCATTATGCATCAGCGCTCGGGCAATCGCAATGCGTTGCGCCTGTCCTTCGGATAGACCCATTCCCGATTCACCGACTACGGTGTCTACACCATCAGGGAGTTCCAGTACAAATTCTGCACAGGCAATCCATAGTGCTTTTTCCAAAGCAATATGCTCGCCTTCTTTAACATGGAGCATCAGGTTTTCCCTAATGGTACCACTGAAGAGTGAATTTCCCTGTGGAATATAAGCGAAATTGATGCGGTGTGCAGCAGTTAAAGGTCTTGTACCCTCGCGGTCCGTGAGTAATATTTGGCCTTTTTCTGCTTTGATTAGCGACAGCAGTAAGCGTATCAGGGTTGTTTTTCCTTTACCGCTTGGCCCCACTATAGCGGTGGGCTGACCTGCGGCTAGGTTTAAATTCAAATTATTTAAAACCCATTTGTCTTCATATCTAAAAGATAGATCCTGGATCTTTAAGGCTGTTGTCCCCAATAACCGTTGCTGTTCGATCTGCGGTTCTATTTCACCTTCCTTAAGTTCCAAGAGGCGGTCCGCAGAAACTCTGAATCGCACAAAACCCGGTATATAGGTGATCAGTGCGAGAATCGGTGTTTGTATCCGTGCCACCAATTGCAAAAACGCTGTCATGGTACCAAATGAGATCTGTCCACTATGCAGTCTATAGATCCCCCAGATAAAGGTGAGCAGATAGCCCGCATTGATACAGATTTTCATGGCACTCTGGGTATAGGTCGAAAAATTGAGCTGTTTCATTTTCAACATGAAAAGCTCTTGCTGGCTAGCGGTAAGTTTTTGCCTTCTTTTTGGAAAGATACCCATTGCCCGGATCAAGAGTCGAAAGCGAAGATTTTCTTGCAGGATATTAGAGAAATTACTCTCTTCACTTTTTACTTCCCGACTCAGCTTGCGCATTTTTTGGAAGTAGATTTTCGAAAATAAAAATAGCGGCGATATGGCCAGTATCATGAGCGCCAGCATCGGATCCATATACCACAGAAATGCAAGAGATGCCAGTAACTGTATAACGGTAAGCAGAAATGAAAGTGCCGATTTTGCAATCATAGTGGCTACTTCTTCGCAGTCTGTTTGGATCCGGATCTGGATATCACCTGTATGCCAGTTTTTGATAAGTTTCCAGACGGATAGCATCTGTGCGTCGAGCATATTCCGTTGCAGCTGGAAGGTCATCATCATTTTGATCCGCTCATTTAGCCAGCTGGTATATGCACGGATACCGATCCCAACAGCAACACTCGTCACAATTCCGATCAGTGTCCACTTCAGCGGAAGATCTTTCGGAGAGATGGCCATGTCTACCGCTTTTTTGGAGAGGTACACAAAAAGTAGGGAAAGTACAATCGCTATAAGCTCCAATATAAAATACAGGAGCAGTTTCGATCGGTATCCCTGACTTATCGACCAGGCCCAGCGGATATGCTGTTTCAAGTTATTATTATTGGTCACAGCTGGTGGTACTTTTTGACATTTATTTTTGCAGTAAACCTTGTTTTTCGAAATCCTGAATTAAAATTTCTGCGTCAGCTTGTGCCTGTGTTTCTGTTACTTCATAGTGTTCGCATAGCAGATCAACTACAGTTGCGCTTGAGAACTCAATACCCTGCAACTGCTCCCATAGCCATGCCGCAGAATCATTCAGCGTATATACTGTAGAAAGATCGACCATATCTTGACTAGGATCCACAATCATATGATCCGAACCTATTGTTCTTAAAACTAAATCCGTTCTTAATTTCATTTATGTTAAAGTTAAAAAATTAGTAAAATCAAAGTTAATCAATCCTTCGCATTCTAAGAAATTAGGTCAGAAACCTTCTTTTTAAGGCACTGATTACCCTTCTAACGATTCTTAGTCGGTACCAGCTCATGCCCCTAAACCGTGGCCAGGTGCTGCTGATATCTTTTGCTAAATCACTGTCTCCTGAATAAAGTTTTGTGGCAATTGCTATAATATCGGATGATGTTACGTACTCGTGCAATGCGATATTTCCATCGCCAGCAAGAACAATGTTTCCATTCTTTTTACCCACATAGCGATGAAAAACAAACTTGCCTTCATGTTTAGCCAGGATGTTTGCTCCTGAAGGTAAAGGAGTTCCACGATAAGCTTCAAGCAATACTCGGTCTCCATTCTTGATAAAAGGTAACATGCTATTGCCCTTTATGCGGATGCAAACTTCTTTTCCTTCGCGGAGTAAACGTTGTACTTCTTCAAAATACAGCTCATTCGTTATGATACGTGGTTCTGTTTTATCCATCTTTCCTAACCTAGGTGAGCTGGACCACATATTGGAGTGCCTGTTGCAGTTCGGTATCTTTTAAGATCACCTTTTTGTCCGCATCTAATAGATAGATTGTCGGAGAAGCTTTGGTATCGTAAAGTCTTTTTTTCTGAATAACGGATTCGGTATCAAAACCATTGATCCAATTTTCTGCCAGATGCGTTTGAAAGTTTTTCCATTTAGTACGGTCACCCCAAGGTTCAATGGTTACCATCTGGATCTGTTTTTTTTCAAAAAGATCGACAACTTGTGGTGTATCTTTAAGCGCCGCAATCATTTGCTTACAGTGTGGACATTCAGTGTCGTAGAAAAACAGTAGTGTATATTTTGACTTCACATCCGACAGCTTTTGGGTTTTGCCATCGCTGGTTTCGAAACTAAAATCTTCGGCTACTTGACCTACTTTATTCCGCTGTACCAATTTATAAACCGGGCGGTAGGCCTCTTTTTCAAGGTCTGTCAGCTGATCGGTTTTTATAAGGTAACGCAGTACAGATTCGTATCGGTTATCATTACGCATAGGCGAATTGCCTTCGTAAAGATAGTGTTCGTATAATTTAATAAAATGATCGAAAGTTACTTTGTTTCCTTTTGCTTTATCCAACATGCGTGCTACAGCATGATCCGCTACAGTATCAGATACCGAGTTGAGTGCCGAGATAAAGTCAGCTAATTTCTGCTCGCCAATATTGGGATCTTTAATTTTTGCGGTATCCAGCATATCAATTTTGTCCCAGTAGCTCAATACTGCACTGTCCGCACCGGTGTAGACGATGGCTTTCTTGTCTTTATCTACATGATCCTGTTGATCAGACTTCGGTTTCGGATTGCATGCTATGGACAGCAAAGTGATTGCTCCACCTATACACAGCACTTTAAAGGGTACACATTTCATTATAATTAGCTTAATGATAACAAACTTAGCGATATTGTGATTGATATACAATATTATTGAGGTGAAGTTAAAAACAATTGCTTGATTTTTTTCATCTTTAGAATTTAATTTTAATGCTGGTTTAGGGTTAGACCACAAGGATTTAATGGCTGATGTTTTTTTAATGAATTAATAAAGAGCTCGTTATTTTGTCTGTTGTAAAATAAGAAATGGTTTTCAAGCTGGTTATTGTAATTCAATACGCTTTCTTCGAGAACTTTTCACGACAGCTTTTGTTTTATAAATAATCTCTATCTTTGAGATAGTAAAAAAACTGTGCTTAATTCATGTTATTATTATTTTAAATATGATTACCATACCTGCTAAAGAAATGCGTATCGGCATTACTTTCAGTGCGTTTGATCTGTTACATGCAGGTCATATCAAAATGCTGGAAGATGCTAAACGTCAGTGTGATTACCTGATCTGCGGCCTGCAGACAGATCCTACGTTGGACCGTCCTGAGAAAAACAAACCGACACAGACTGTTGTGGAGCGTTATATTCAACTCAAAGGCTGTAAATATGTGGATCAGATTGTGCCTTATGCGACAGAACAGGATCTGCAGGATGTATTGCGTTCGTTTAAGATCGATGTTCGTATTGTTGGTGATGAATACCGGGAACGGGATTTTACGGGACGCCAATATTGTGAAGACTCTGGTATCGAGCTGTATTTCAACAGCCGCGATCATCGTTTTTCAAGTTCAGGTCTACGTCGTATCGTTGCCGAACATGAGGTGGAAAAAGGTTAGAAAGTATCAGAGTAAAGAAGTTATTGGTCACTAGTTACTGCGTTACTAAAAAGGACTGCGTCACTAAAAAAAGAAAGAACACATTACATGAAAATAGGAATTACATTTGGTGTATTTGATTTGTTGCATGCCGGACATATTATGATGTTGGAGGAAGCACGCCGCAATTGCGATTATCTGATCGTTGGACTCAATACCGATCCTTCAGAAGTTTCACCAGAAAAATCTGCACCGACACAAACTGTTGTGGAGCGTTATATCCAATTAGAAGGTTGTCGTTATGTGGACGAGATTATTCCTTACGAGACCGAGCAGGACTTGATCGATATGATCAAAGCTTTGCCTATTCAGGTGCGTATTATTGGAGAAGAATACCGCGATATGGATTTCACCGGAAAGAAATATTGTGTGGAAGAAGGTATCGACATCTATTATAATAAACGTAGCCACCGTTTTTCAAGTACTGGTTTACGGAAAGAAGTTGCCGCGAAGGAAGCGGAGAAAGTTAAGTAGCTAGATAGTTAGAAGGTTAGATAGTTAAGAAGTTAAATGTTAAGGTAGTTAGAGGGTTAGATCGTTAGATGTTTTTGTTACTTCGTAACTAGTCACTGTGTTACTTCGTAACTAGTCACTGTGTTACTTAAAAAAACTACGTCACTAAAAAAGAAAATAATTTATAAAAATAGAATGAGCAATATCGTACATGTGATTTTATCGGGTGGAGTGGGTAGCCGCTTATGGCCACTGTCGCGTAAAAGTTTTCCTAAACAATACCTTTCCTTGTTTAAAGAAGGATCTTTGTTTGAGATGACTGTCAACCGTAATCGGGATTTATGTAACCAGGTTATTGTTGTGGGGAATAAAGATAATAATCAATTAAGCCGAGAAGTTATGGAGAATGGCGGGGTGGAGTATATTGATATCGTGGAGTCTACTCCTCGTAATACAGCTGCAGCGATTGCATTTGCTGCATTTGCGGCTAATGCCGATGATATTTTGGTTGTTACTCCTTCAGATCATGTTATTGTGGGCGACGAAAGCTACAATAAGGCTATTCAAGAAGGAATTGAAAAGGCAAACCAAGGATATATTGTTACTTTTGGAATTCAGGCAACTAAGCCGGAGACGGGTTATGGTTATATTGAATATAAAGGTGATCAGGTACTGTCTTTTCGTGAGAAACCTAATAAAGAAACGGCAGAAGATTTTATTGAAAGGGGTAATTTCTTATGGAACTCAGGTATGTTCTGTTTTCGTGCGGACACGTTATTGCACGAACTGCAACAGTTTGAGCCCCGGGTTTATGCAACAGCATTAGCCGCATGGCAACATAAGAAAGATGGTATTTTAGATGAAACATTATCCAAGGAGATTCCATCGATCAGTATTGATTATGCTGTGATGGAGCGTTCCAAAAAAATTCGCGTTGTGGCAACACACTTTAACTGGTCTGATCTGGGTTCATTTGAATCGATGTATGATTATCTGAAACATACGGGACATCCTACGGATGAAAATGGTAATATGGTCATCGGAACAGATATTTACAGCGCCTTTGTTGGTTTGAGAAACACAATCTTGGTGTATACCAAAGATGCAATTTTGGTGCTGCAAAAAGAAAGCTCTCAGGACGTGAAGAAAATCTACAATACGCTGGAAAGACACCAGTCCAAACTGATCGATTAAAAATATACGACAAACTGAAGAGCGTGATGTGTTTTTTGTAAGATTGCGTTTTATTAAAAACATACGGCTTTTTATATGGCTGCATGAATGGGAATCTACTAGTATGTGGATTCCCATTTTTTTCTGTTTTAATATTCGAACTAGTATTTGATCAGCATGTTGTTGTCATAAGAAATAAAAAGAGGTTGAATTTGTGGTCAGCTATCATTAGATAAAAGTGTAACTCCCACAATTCTTTATATTAAGATGCGTTTAAATTATGAAAGCGTTATTTTAAATTAAGGTCAATTAAAAAAATTTCAGATATTACAATTATATTTGAGCATGTGCTATAAATTTTATAAAGTAACTCTTCTAATTTCGTTTATCTGTTTTTCTTTTTCATCATGTATGAAGAAGAATTTATATACGGGTGAAAAGAATCCTCCGAATGATGAAAATCTTCCGCCAAATAATGAATCTAGCAAACCAGGCTATCTTTATCCCTTTTCAAAAGAGATAAGTGGGGCCGAGGCTGAAATTACCATAAATCTGGCATCGGTTCCACAAGGCATGAAAGATCTAGACATTAGCTTACCTCCTTTGAAATATAACAAGAGCTTATTATTTATGTTAACCCAGGACGATTGTAAACAATCTGCGTTCAGTATGACTTGGGCTGCTATCAATGGAAAGCCGATTGATGTTTCCGACCCGAATAAAAAATACTATTATGATGTAGAAAATTTAGAGGCAGGGGATTTACCGCCATCGGCTTATACGTTAGGTAAGACATTAGGTAGCACGGATGGATTTGGTAATGAGGTTAGGTTTCATTTTACAACTACACTTGCACCACAATGGGATTTTATGCGAGCACCAGCCACTGTAAATCCTGGATATAAACAAAACTTTTTTCGTTTCTACATGAAGGCTGGACTGCGCTGGAATAATGTGCGGGAAATCTTAAATACGGGCAATGGAATTGCATTCCATGACTTAAATACCTTGGCCCTTGATCATGTTGATTCACTGGTTAAACATTTTGCGAATGCCCAAAAGATTACACAGCAATCCTTGGATGGTAGAGGTGTTAAATTTTTTGCCGAACCTAATGGAGATAAGCGCTATCTCACTGCTGCAATGCGCGATCCTGATATGGAGACCATGGTCGCACAGACCGGAGCAACAAAGCTTATTCCTTATCAGGTCCATTCCGACCTCAATAAAATGACATTTTCACGTGTATTTGTTAATCATAGTTCTGAGGTGAAGAATTTAGTAATTAACGAACTTGCCGTTGATCCGCAGCAACGTGCCGCCATTCATATTGGCGTACATGAAACAGATCACGAATGGGCACAATTTCTAGTGTGGCTAAATGATAGCTATGGACAAGAAGGTGCTGATGTCCTTTGGTTTCCTTCACAGGAAGAGTATTATGAATATAATTATTATAGACAGCATGCCGATGTGCAGATTAACAGAGTTGGAACTTTGATAAAAATAAAGGTGAAATTTCCAAATCGAAAGAATTTCTATTTTCCAGCTTTGACCTTAAATATACCGGGATTAAAAAAGAGCATGATCGCATCAATCTCCTCCAATGAGCAGGTAACAGGATTAACTTATGGCGATTTTGCGGATGGTTTGAGTATAAATTTAGATTGTCGAAAATTTTTATACGATCATGCAGACTATTATGTCAAACGCTATCTCTCCAAAAGAACAAAAACCAATCTGGAAGATGCACGTTATCATACTGGAGCATTAAAGGAAAGTGTGCAAAAAAGAGATTTACTTAAGTTGTTGGAGTAATCGCATTATTAGTATAAAATTTATAATAGCGGTAAAAGTTTCTCTTTTTAAGATGTTGAGGTTTCATTATATAACTTATTTTCCAGTAAAAGACTGACTGAAAAAAAAATGGAGTGCGATTGATGTCAATATCACCTCCAGTTTGTAGCTATACAGCTACAAATTTGTAGTTGTATAGCTACACCTCCCAAATAATTGTTCAATATCTTTTTTTTTAAATGTATGTATCTAAAATTAGTTCTATTTTTGTCCTAAATAGGTTGAAGTTAAGTGTTTCTCATTAGAGGATCAGTTATCTGGATCACATTTATTATTAGCTGTTAGCCTGTTTATATTAATCTACTCTATTATGTATAAAGGAAAAAGATTTAATTTCTTTTTAATTAACCTTGTTGCTCTTTCTGTCTTTGCAGCAAGTTGTTCTAAAGTGAAAGACTTGTATGAAGAACCAGAAGCGGGCTCTTCAACATTATTTCCTGATGGGGCTAAGATCCCAGCGGATTTTAACTGGAATTCTTCTAAAGCCATGGACTTTCGTGTAGCTGTCGAAGATAAGTTTTCAGGTCAGTATTTTTATCGGATTGAAATTTTTGATAACGATCCTCTTTTAGGAAGTGGAGCAAATTTATTGGCTGCGGGACAAGCAAAACAGGGGCAAGATTTTACCGGCAAATTAATGATGCCTACCATGTCACAGTATCTTTATCTGAGAGAAACTTCACCTCTAGGTATTGCCTCTGTAACGATGTTAGCTGTTGATGCGGCAAAGAACACCATCAATTTAACACCTGCTACTACATCAAACGCAAATAAGGCAAGCGTCGTACGTGCGTCTGGAAATTCAAATATTCCAAATGCGAAAGCTGCTTCAGCAAATGCAGCGGCAGCTCCTGCAGTGGTGGTTCCTAATGATGCAATTGAGATCAGTGGAAACAGTAACGTATCTGTAGTTGCCAATAAATCATATGTCATCAAATCTGGAGTAACTTTTACAGGTAAGATCGATGCGAATAACGGAACAAGTAATGTAAAGATTTATGTTCAGGGCACATGGAAAAATCCGAGCTATGAGTTAAATCTTGGTGACAATAATAATTTGACCATTACACAGACAGGATCCCTTAACCTCATCAATGTGACACAGAATACCACAGGTGGCTTTGTCAATTACGGGACGGCTTCTTTGTCTAAGATGGAAACAAGAAATAACGCCTTATATGTCAATTACGGTATTTTAAACGCGGACCAAGCAGATATTACCAATGGCAGTTTTACTAACTATGGTGTAGCAACTATTCAAAACTTAAGTAGTACGACTAATGGTACAGTAATTAGAAATGAAGGTACGCTTACAGTAAAAAATGCAACGTTAACCAATGCGATACTGGAAGCGGTTTGCCATACAACGATTGAATCACTGACTACAAATGGTGCTAAGATATCGGTATCATCAGGTTCACTCTTGAGTCTTGATAAATTGGATGCAGGTGGTACAGCATTTACTTTAGCGGGTGCTGCGATTTTAGATGTAAAAAGTTTAGCTAAATTTAACAGTCAGGCAAGTACCATGACAGGCCCTTCATCTGGCCAGGCTGTCGCTCGTCTTAAGAAGGTTGATGTAAACAATCAACATATGGCGATTACTTATTCTGGTAATTTAGAGGTTGCTAGTTCAGATCATACTGCAAATGGACAATGGAACACTTATTACGTGATCAATAGTCCTGCAAAATTGGTTGCTTATGACAAATCAACAGTCGTTATCGCAGGTACATCCTGTAATGCTGGTGGAAATAATGCAACAGGTGGTAATCCGTCAGATCAGACTATTACAGAAGTTAATTTAGGGCCATACTCTTATATCTTCGAAGATAAGTGGCCTTCACAGGGAGATTACGATATGAATGATTGTGTGCTGGATATGAATGTGACGAAATTTCAAAATACGGCAAATAAAGTAACAAAAGTAACTTTAAAAGCTAAATTGCGTTCCATTGGAGCTTCAATACGTTTTTCTTCAGCAGTACAGCTGGATGGTGTTCAGACTTCAAATGTAAAATCAGTCACTTATTCCCGTAAAGATCTTATAGGTACAGCATTACCGCTAGGTTCAAATGGTACGGAATCTGGTCAGACGTATGCTGTTCTTCCTCTTTGGGATGATGCGCATAAAGCTTTTGGCGTCTCAGATACACGTTTTATATCGACGCAGGATGGTCAGTACAGTCCTATTGAAGTGGTCGTTACGATCGAGTTTAATACTCCTCTGGATAACTTTACATATGCAACTTTGAATACTTTTATTATTAATTTCAGCCAAAATTTAGGCGGCAGAAATGAAGTGCATCTCGTGGGATATGCACCGACAGATAAAATAAATAAAAGTTTGATCTCGCGTGAAACGGGTAAATTTTTATCCGCAACAGATCCATTTAAAAATCTATATAATGAGCCTTTTGCACTATCTGTGCCGGTATCATTTAAATATCCTGCAGAAGGAAAAAGTATAAAAACAGTATTCCCATTATTTGAAAATTGGGCACGTAACGGCGGAATTCAGAATAAAGATTGGTATTTAAATAAATAACATAATTAAGATAAAATTCCGTATATTATTCATTAAGTACTCCCGGTCATCTGGAGTACTTAATTTTTTTGAGCTAAAATATTTTTAAGCAATAACGTTTGATATATATTTTCGCATTAATACTTTTATATGCTAAATGATTCATGAAAAAGAAGATCGTAATAATTGATGATAAACCGGCTATAGGTCAATTAATAACATTATATTTAAATGCTGATTATGATTTTCGTTTTTTTCCAAATGCGATTGATGCTTATAATTGGCTTAAAGAAGGCAATAACGTAGATTTGATACTATCTGACTACACGATGCCCGAAATGAATGGTTATGAATTTTTGGTCATGGTTAAGCAAAATGAATTTTTAAAAGATATTCCTGTTATTATCCTTTCTGGTGAGGACAATACCAATACCCGTATCAATTTGCTAGAAGCAGGGGCTGAGGATTTCATATTAAAACCCTTTAATCCGCTAGAATTAAAACTCAGAATTAAAAAAGCATTAAAATAATGCCATTATACAGCGATTATATTTACTTTGGTAATAGTTTGCAAAATTTTGACTATTTCAAACTTCAGGTGCTTGATACACTGGGAGTAGAGTTAAAGTATTTCAGCTCTTTCGAAAGTATGGATCAGTATTTTCAAGACCATCGTGGGCAATTTCTTTCTGTTATCTTTTACGAGCAGAGTTCAAGTTTGATGGCCGATTTACGTCAATTGACCAAACTAAACTCTTATGGGAAAGAAACGCTTCTATTTTTGGTGGGTAATGGTTTTACTTTGCTGGAAAAGAAATCGTATCTGGAAGCTGGAGTGACCAATACCATCAGTCCCAATGCAAGCAAAGATGTATTTCAATCGATCAAAAAATATATCCATCTCTATTTTGAAGCCGCTGCACAATCCGAAAGGTTTAACGCATCAGCATCTTCCTTTCCTAAACTTCGCATTCCAATAGGTAAGCGGCTTTTCGATATTGCCGTTTCTTCTTTATTGATTTTAATGTTATCTCCAATACTCATTACAGCCTATTTGGCGATTATTATTGAAAGTAAGGGACCCGCTGTATATCGCTCCAAACGTATCGGAGCAGGATATTACATGTTTGATTTTTATAAATTCAGATCCATGTATGCCGATGCTGATAAGCGCCTCAAAGAATATATGATGCATAATCAATATGCAAAACAAGAGGTTGCTATTGCAAGCAACTCCCAATCCTATGCCAATGCGGAAGTTCCACAATTTACAATCGATGAACTAAGACATGTATTGATCGATGATCATACTGTGGTTAAAGGGGCCGATATTGGTGGAAAACAGAAGAAAGCAGCTTTCTTTAAACTGGAGAAAGATCCGCGTGTTACAAAAGTAGGGCGTATCCTGCGAAAATATAGTATCGACGAATTGCCACAATTGTTCAATACGCTTTTTGGTGATATGTCCATTGTGGGCAATAGGCCACTTCCACTTTACGAAGCTGAAATGTTGACAACAGATGATAGTGTTGAGCGCTTTATGGCCCCTGCCGGCATTACAGGATTGTGGCAGGTAGAGAAAAGAGGTGATAACGGTAGTATGTCAGATCAGGAGCGTATTCAACTTGATATTGATTATGCTAAAAACTATTCCGTATGGATGGATGTTAAAATACTGTTTAAAACATTCTCTGCTTTTATCCAAAAAGCGGATGTATAATAGTTACACTGATAAATAATTATTTCAATGAATAGAATATATAGCAGGTTTTTTTTGTTGTTTCTGTTGACATGCATGGGTATATTATCTAAAGCCCAATCCACAATGGATCAATTGGATATGGTTGATTTTACAAAGTTAACGCTTCCTCGATTAGAAACGCTTTATGAAAATGCGAGAAAAAGCCCTGGCGTTGAAATGTATGAAGCAAAAATGGAATCGCAGGAGAACCAATTGATCACCGAAAAGCGGAGCTGGTTGAAATATTTTCGAGTCGGTGGCTCTTGGCAATATGGTAATATTGCCATCAATTCTGCTTTTACAAACGAATATACCCCATTATTCTATCAGTCGTCCGGCGTAACACAGAGTTCTTACTATGGTACTGTGGGATTGAGTATTCCTATGGATGACCTATTTGACCGAGGCAATAAAATTAAAAGGCAGAAAATGGAGAAGCGTTTTACGCAATTAGAACTGGATAAATGGTTCGATGAGCAACGCATCCGTATTGTCAATTCTTATACTAAGGTGAGAACAGCGCTTTCCACGCTGAGGAAGAAAATCGAAGACTATAATATTGCTTTGGCAAATTATAAAATCACAGAGAATGAATTTAAATCCGGAAATGCAAATATCAGTGATCTCAATACGGCCAAAAAATTGGAGACCGAGGCTTATGAGATTTTGAAAACCAACGAGTCCATTATAACCAATGAAATTCTTACATTAGAGATTTTAAGCAAGACCAAAATAATCAGCCAATAACAATATGAATATTTTCCATTATATTTTCCGGGCCATATTTAGAATTAAATGGTGGCTATTGATTTTACCGTTGGCATTTGCTTTTCTGGCAATATACATGACCCAGAATCTGGATAGACAGTATAAGACCGATATTACTATTTATACAGGAGTCATATCGAGCTACGGGAGTGATCCGGGAGAGTCTAATGCTTCACAGGACTGGAATGTTCTGAATAATTCGATCCAGAATATCATTAATACCATCAATTCTAAAGAAACGATCAAGCGTCTTTCTTTACAGCTGTATGCCCGTCTCATGATCCATGGAGATCCTGATCGTGACAATGTTTATATTTCTTCCAAACATTATAAAGAACTGCTTGCCATTACGCCGAAAGATGTACGTGTTTTAATTGATAAAAGTTCAGAAGAAAATACGGTGAGAAATCTGGAGAAATATGAAAAGGCAGATCGTGATAACTTTGTTTATGGCTTGTTTAATTGGAACCACCCTTATTTCAGTTATGGTTCCCTTCGCGAAAATATCAAGATCAGTAGAATTGACAATAGTGATATTTTACAGATCAACTATCAGGCGAATGATCCTGGAGTTGCTTACCAGACATTAGAAATCTTGAGCAAAGTATTTGCCATAGAATATACCAATCTCCAGTTTGGAAGTACAAATAATGTTATTCGTTATTTTGAGGCCGAGCTTGCGCGTATCGGAAGTGAATTGAGAGGGCAGGAAGATTCGCTTACCAATTATAATGTTGCTAACCGTGTTATCAATTATGATAAGCAAACTGAGGCGATAGCATTACTCGACAAGGAATATGAATTGCGCCATCAAGATGTATTATTTGTTTTCAATAGCTCACAGGCTGCACTGAAGCAACTTGAATCGGGTATGGATGCCAATATGAGAGCGATTCGTAATAATACGGAATTTTTGTCCCGTATGAATCAGATCGCGGATATCAATTACAATATTTCAAAAATTCAGACACTTCATGCTGATTCCCTTCAACAAAAGCAGGGGGCGGATCTTAAAGTGCTTTCTAAAGAATTGGACGAAAAAGAAAAAGGATTTAGAACATTTATGGATCAATATACCGAGCAGAAGTATACCAAGAATGGCTATCCTAATTCCAAATATGTGGAGCAGTGGGTTGAAGAACTGCTTAAATTTAAAAGATCTGAAGCGGAATTAAATGTAGCACGCGATTTTAAACAAGAATTAGATCACAAATATACCCAATACTCACCGATCGGCTCGGTTCTCAAACGTAAGGAAAGAGGGATCTCTTTCACAGAGCAATCTTATTTATCAATTTTATCGAGTTTAAATGCTGCGCGTCTAAGGTTAAAAAGTTTAGAAATGAACTCTGCAACTCTTAAGGTCATTAATCCGGCAAGTTTTCCATTAAATGCACTTCCTTACGGGCGTAAGATGATCGTTATTGCTGTCTTTTTAGGCACTATAGCGTTTATTTTAGGGATACTGCTTATTCTTGAACTGTTTGATCGGACTTTACGCGATAAAACGCGAACCGAGCGGATTACTAAAGGAAAGGTTGTCGCTGCATTTCCAAAAGCTAGAAAAGGTAAAAATAATAAATATATTGAAGAAAGGTCAACCCATGTTTTAGCGAATAGACTTTATGGTTTTTATCAAGGCGATGCTGACGTTAATTTTATTAATGTAATTAAATTTTCATCAACTTTGGATACAGGAAAGCTTACTGATCTTTTAATGCAATATTGGGAGAGTCTTGGGCTAAACATATATGCTTATAAAGAGGGGCGCGATTTTACTGCGGATTCCAGAGCATATTTGGTTGATCAAGGTTGGATAAATCAATTAGCTCCCTATGATATTTCACTAGTAAAACATGGCTCAATGGCATTGATGGCAGTTCCTTCTTTATTTTTAGAAAAAGCCATGGTCAATTTACTTGTTTTACCTGCAGATAATATCTGGAAAACGGAAGATGAATTATTATTTTCAGATCTCCTCGAACGATCCGCAGGTACACCTACTGTCATCTGTTTAATGAATGCAGAAAAATATGTTGTAGAAGAATTTACAGGCATGTTACCTCCTTTTACATTTTTACGCCGCTTAGAATATCAATTGGCTAATTTTGGTTTGACATCCATGGGTAAATAAAATTGGAGCAATATGATGCCATCAGATTACAACAAAACGTCATCAATTTTTACCAAGCATCATTTGCTCCTGCTGTTACTTATATTGGGAGGCATAATCGGTGTATACCTGTTCGTATTTGCTGGAGTAGCAATGGGTATATTGTTTTTCTTATTACCCCTACTTTTTTTGTTAGTCATTTATTGTCTTTCTTCACCGATTAGCTGTTTTTTCCTCTTATATATTGCCTCTTTCCTGGTCATGGGAGTAGGGCGGTATGTTATTTTACCGTTGCCTGCGGGGGTTATATTGGACCTGCTGATCTTATTCAATTTTCTCTGCCTAAGTCTTCATTATATTCGTGGTAACCCGCTGGGAAAACTTTATTACAACCCATTTCTGTTCATCTCCATGTTATGGATGATTTTTTGTCTCTTGGAGATTATCAATCCCATGTCCACGTTTGCCAACTGGATTACTACAGTGAGAAGTATCGGTATGCACATCGTTTTCTTTCAATTATTGGTCTTCCTATGTCTGGACAATCTGGAGAAATTAAGGATATTTTTTGGTTTATGGGGTATTTTGATTCTATTAGGGGCATTAAAAGCGATCGGTCAAAAATACATTGGTTTAGATCGTTTTGAGTCTACCTGGTTGTATACATTTGGCGCCCATACCCATGTCATCTATAGCGGCATCCGCTATTTTTCATTCTTTACCGATGCAGCCAATTTTGGCTGTCATATGGGGTTAGGTATTGTTGTTTTTACAATTTTAGCCTTTTACGAAAAGAATGCTAATCGACGTATTTTCTGTATTACCGTTGCGCTTTTAGCTGTTTATGGCCTTATGATTTCCGGTACCCGGGCGGCAATGGCAGTGCCATTTGTCGGTTTTGCATTTTTTATAATCTTGGTGAAAGAGTGGAAATGGATCATTCTGGGTGTTTCCTTGTTGGTGCTTGCGTTTTCATTTTTTAATCTTACCACCATTGGTAATAGCAATGCCGATATCCGCCGTATGCGGACTGCATTCTCCTTTTCTGATGATGCGTCATTTAATGTCAGGTTGGAAAACCAGAAAAAAATGCGAAGCTTTATGAGCGATCATCCTTTTGGTATTGGTCTAGGGGGCTCCAAACATGCTAATCAGGGAGACGTTATGCACGGCATTGCAACAGATTCTTCTTTTGTGTTTATCTGGGTAGAAACCGGCATTATAGGTTTGATCCTTTATATCCTGATGTGTCTTACCATATTAAGTTTCGGTACATACTACGTCCTGTTTGTGCTTAAAGACAATCGTATAAAATCAATAGCGGCAGCTTCTACCGCCGGACTTGCCGGCATTATGGTCGCCGGATATGCCAATGAAGTGCTCCATCAGATGCCTACCGGACAGACCGTCTATATTTTGATGGGTATCATCATGCTATCTCCCGTTATTGATAAAAAGTTATCTTATGGCATCTCAACTGTTTAGACTTTCTTTTATTACCGTCAATTACAACGGCTTGGCAGATAGCCGTGCGCTTTTACAGCGCATTAATAGCATTTCTTTTTCTTTCCTTTTTGAAGTCATTGTTATTGATAACGGTTCAGCTCAAGATGAATTTGCTTTATTGAAGGCAGAGTTTCCTTTTATCACAGGCTGTTACAGCTCGGTTAATCTTGGTTTTGCAGGGGGTAATAATGTCGGTATACGCATGGCCCAGGGCGATTTTTTGTATTTTATAAATAACGATACTCTCCTTCCTATGGAAGCCGATGCGCAAATTTTGGCTATGCTTGCTTTCTTTGAGCAAAATCCCGAAGTCGGAGGTATTACCCCCAAAATTAAATATGTGGATCCTGCCGATATGATCCAATTTGCAGGTTGTACACCATTGTCCAAAATTACATTGCGCAATGAGCAGATCGGTTATCGGGAGTTTGACAAAGGGCAATATAACCGCAATCTCCAAATTCCTTACCTGCATGGTGCGGCAATGTTGTTGCCTCGTGATGTGGTCGATCAGATCGGTCTGATGCCCGAAGCATATTTTTTATATTACGAAGAGCTTGACTGGTGTTGCCAGATTACAAAACGTTATCAGCTGTATTACTTCGCCGAAGCCTGTATCTATCATAAAGAAAGTGCATCCACAGGTATTGATTCCCCTTTTAAGACTTTCTATCTGACACGGAATAGATTGCTGTTTGCCTACCGCAATTCCAGTGGCGTGACTAGGATTTTGTCCCTTGTCTATCTGCTGCTGATCGCAAATACATCAAAAATGTGTAGCTTTATGCTTAATGGGAAATGGAAGCATATCCATTCAATGTGGTCCGCGACCCGCGCTGCCTTTAAGCTGTTTAAATCAAATTAACTGGGACTATGGAATTCTTACTGCATATTGTTGAGGGAATATTTTTTGTTCCATTTATCATCTGGATCATCTATTTTTTTGTGTTTTCCATAGGCTATCGTATTCCTAGAAAACAGGTTTTTAAACCCGTTTCCATACAGCATCGATTTTTAGTTATTTTTCCGGCTTACAAAGAAGATGCTGTTATTGTGGAAAGCATTCGTTCTTTCCTTAAACAAGATTATCCGTCATCTCTGTATGAGATAGTGGTTGTTGCCGATAGCATGCAGGATGATACCAATGCTGCTTTGCGACATCTGGGAGCTACGGTACTTATTCCAAAATATGAGCATCGATCCAAAGCCGCCGCACTTAATCTTGCTATTAGCGCCACGCAGGATAAGCAGTTCGATGCCGTTGTTATTTTGGATGCCGATAATTTGGTTTACCCCGATTTTCTACAGCAGGTTAATCGAAGCTTTGCCTCAGGTTGCAAAGCAATACAGGCACACCGTATCGCTAAAAATGCTAATACGGATACGGCCTATTTGGACGGTATCAGTGAAGAGATCAACAATTCGATCTTTCGGAAAGGCCATGTCAATCTGGGACTCCCGGCGGCATTGACCGGTTCGGGAATGCTGTTTGAAATCAATTGGTTTAAGCAGGTTATGCCCAAAATTAGTTCGATGGGAGAAGATAAAGAATTGGAATATCACCTCCTTTTAGATGGAATTTTCACCACTTATTTGGAAGAGGTATATGTGCTGGATGAGAAAGTACAGAACCGAAAAGATCTTTCCAATCAAAGGAAAAGGTGGATAGCCGCACAAATCGATACATTTTTGCTTACTTTTAAGAATATAGGTACTATTTTTCGCACGCGCAATTGGCCCATGCTGGATAAACTAGTACAGTGGTCCATTCCTCCGCGTATTATTTTACTGGGCTTTATTCCCCTCTGGATTTTCATTCTCTATATATTGGCGCCAATATTGATGTATAAATGGTTTGTGCTTTATATCTTATTTCTTATAGCACTTTGTTTAGCTGTTCCAGATCGATATTACAATAAGCGAACATTAATATCCTTTTTAAAACTACCGTTTATTTTTATGGCTATCTTGCGTAGTTTTATGGGTATTAAATCAGGGCGTACCACTTTTGTTCATACACCACATGGCGAAAAAAAAGAAGATTATAGTAATTGAGGCACAACGGATATTCCGAAGAAATAAGCATGGGATGGACTTTGTCGCTTTGGAAATGATTCGGAGCTTACAGCAGTTAGATCGGTTTAATCAGTATATTATTGCAGTCGGTCCCGGAGAAGACCATTGTCTATCAGCAACAGAAAACTTCCGCATTGTTGTATTGGAAAGCTCTAATTATCTGGTATGGGAACAGGTGTTATTGCCCCGTCTACTTAAAAAAGAGCAGGCCCATCTTTTACACTGTACGTCAAATACAGCGCCTTTGTGCATGCATATCCCACTTGTACTGACCCTTCATGATATCATCTTTATGGAAAAGAAGATCGGGAGCAATACTTCGATGTACCAGAATCTGGGTCGTATCTACAGACGTTGGATCGTTCCTAAAGTGCTAAAAAAGGTGCACAAGGTGATTACGGTATCGGATTATGAACAGCACAATATTAAGGCTGCTTTTCCGCAGTTAAGTCAGCATATCATAACCGTTTATAATGGTGTTAGCCCGCGGTTTCGGCAACTCATCAGTTTTTCCGATTCCCGGTTTTCAGCGTTGGAAAATCGAAGTTATTGGCTTCTTTTGGGAAATACAGATCCTAAAAAGAATCTTAAAAACACATTGCGCGCCTATGCCTATTATCTGCAGGAGAGTGCCTTTAAGAAGAAAATGCTACTGGCAGATCTGGATGAGGAGCATCTGGATCAGCTGCTTACCGAGCTGGATTTACATGCCATAAAAGATTACCTCATTGTAGAAGAGTATATTGCCCATGATCTTCTGGTCGAATTATATAATAAGGCTTTCGCATTTTTATATCCCTCCATTCGGGAAAGTTTTGGTTTACCGCTTTTGGAAGCGATGGCCTGTGGCACACCTGTCATTACTTCCAATACTTCCGCGATACCGGAAGTCGCTCAAGATGCGGTTGTTTATATTGATCCCAATGATATCAGGTCCATTGGCGACGGCATGTTAAAGCTGGAAAAAGATGCTATATTATACGATACTTTAATTGGCAAAGGATTCGTGAGAAGTGCACAGTTTGACTGGAATCAAACAGCGGCAAAGACATTGGATATTTATGAAGCAGTACATCTATCAAAATAAATCATTAAAACGATTGGTTCATTGGCTCATTATGAGTCCAGTACGGACACGGCCACGCTGGTACGTACGTATGCTGCAGTTCCTGTATGTCAAAAGAGGCCGTGGCTCTGTGATTTACAGCAGTGTCCGCCGCGATCTTGTTCCATTTCGTCAATGTTCCTTAGGAGTACGTTCGGTGGTTGAGTCCTTTTCTGTACTCAACAATGCCGTTGGCGATCTTTTTATTGGCGACCATACGCGAATAGGTATCGGTAATACGATCATAGGTCCTGTTACAATTGGAAACGAGGTTAATATTGGACAGCATGTACTCATTTCGGGGCTGAATCATAATTATGAAGATATCCAGACTACTATTGCATCGCAGGGAGTTACTGTTGCACCGGTATCTATTGGCGATGATGTATGGATCGGTGGAAATGTGGTTATTCTATCTGGAATCAGTATCGGTCAGCATGCCATAATCGGCGCAGGCTCTGTTGTCACCAAAGATATTCCTGCCTATAGCGTAGCTGTAGGCAATCCCGCTAGAGTGGTTAAAGTGTATGATTTTCAATTAAACAGTTGGATTAAAGTATGAAAAACCAACCCTTGATCAGCATCATTATGCCTGTTTATAATACAGAAAAGTACGTCGACGAGGCTATTCATAGTATTATGCAGCAAGACTTTCATAATTTCGAGTTATTGCTCATCAATGATGGATCAAGTGATGGCAGTGGGGTTATATTGGAACAGTGGGCTGTTCAGGACGAGCGGGTGCATCTTTTTTTTCAAGAAAATCAGGGGCTTTCTGCAACAAGAAATAAAGGGCTTTCCTATGCCAAAGGAAAGTATGTCTATTTTATGGATAGTGACGATAAGTTGCGTCCAGATACGTTGTCTTCTTGTATCGACTATTGCGAAAGCAGCAATCTGGATTTTGTGTATTTCGATGCAACGGTTTTTGGAGAAGAAGCTGATGCTAAACTTTTAGCGGGATTCAATTATGCAAGAACGTACACAATTCCCTATGATGTGAGTACCGGACCTGTTGCTGTCGCAGGCCAATTGGAGAGGCGAGAGTTTTTTTCATCTGCCTGTATGGTATTGATCAAGAAAGAACTGCTCGATCAGCATGGTTTGAAATTTGAAGTCGGTCTTCTTCACGAAGATGAACTGTTTACCATGTTACTATATCTTCAGGCTGCACGCGTCGCATATTTGCCTGAAAAGTACTTTTTAAGACGTGTACGTCCCGATTCCATCATGACCAGCAGTCTAAGACTGTTTAATATACAATGTTATTTTAAGATTGCCGAATACCTCTCCGATTTTGCGCATAGGCAGCATCAGCACAAAAATACAGTAGACCATTATTTAAAAAATATGTTAAATGCTGCTGTCTGGAAAGCACATGTATTGCCCTTTGCCGATCGCTGTAAAATTTTATATACAGTACTTAAAAATTGGAGGAGCTACGTGCAGATTCGGTCACTGCAGGTGCTCATGTTTAAGAATTATTTTTCCGAAAAATGAATGATCTAAGGAAACAGCTGTTATCGGGAGTGTTTTTTACGGCAGTGGCCAAATATGCCAATCTGGTCATTTCTTTATTGGTGACAGCGGTATTGGCGCGCTTGCTTGCGCCCGATCAATTTGGGGTGGTCGCTATCGCAACCGTCGCCATCGCTTTTCTCAATCTTATCGCCGATATTGGATTGTCGGCAACAGTCATACAGCACAAAGATCTGGACCGCAATGCGCTCAGTGCTTTATTTTCGCTTTCGGTCTATATTGCCTTGATCCTTGCTCTGATCTTCTTTTTCTGTGCCGGAGTATTTGCCGACTGGTATGATCAACCTATCCTTCGGCCCATCTGCCAGTTGCTCGCGATTAGCTTATTTCTTTCCGGCATCACAGTCGTACCTAATGCCTTATTTTTTAGAGAACGTATGTTTAAGGCTATTGCCCTGCGCAGTCTTATTATACAGTTGGTAGGCGGGGCTGTTTCTATAGTTGCCGCTTTCAATGGTATGGGCGTATATGCGTTGCTGGTCAATCCGATATTTTCATCTTTACTTATCTTTGTGATCTCCTATGCGCGATTTCCCTTAAAATTCACGTTCAGGTTCTCGCTGCAGCCACTGCGGCATATTTTTTCCTATTCGCTCTATCAATTTTTATTCAATATCATTAATTACTTCAGCCGTAATGCGGATACGCTGTTAATTGGTAAATACCTGGGCATGGTACCCTTAGGTTATTATGATAAATCATACCGGCTGATGTCACTCCCCTTGCAAAATATTACCCAGGTCATCACACCGGTTATCCATCCGATTTTGAGTTTGCATGGTCAAGATCGGCAATATTTAAATCGCGTAAACTTGAAACTGGTTAGTTTCCTCGCTTTAATCGGATTTCCACTGTCCGTTTTCCTGTATTTTTCTTCCGCAGAGCTTATCCTATTATTTTTCGGTGCGCAATGGGAACTTGCGATCCCTGCATTTAAAATATTAAGCTTGAGTGTCGGTATTCAATTGATATTATCTTCGTCGGGTTCTATCTTTCAAACTGCCGGCGATACCCGGAGTTTATTTATCTGCGGCCTGTTTTCTGCAGTTGTGAATGTGACCGGTATCCTTTTAGGAGTATTTCATTTCGGAAGTATTGAAGCGGTAGCACAATGTCTTCTTATTACCTTTACGATCAATTTTATCCAGACCTATTGGCTCATGTATAGCGTCATCTTTAAAGAAAGTATACTTGTGTTTGCAGCATGTCTGTGGAAACCTCTTTTGTTTTCCGGGATATTAGCTGTCCTGTTATATGGTACAAATTCAGTTTGCACTTCAGAGCATCAACTTTATAATTTCATGTTCAAAAGCTTGGTATTTATTCCTTCTTTTGCGCTATTGGTCTGGTTTGGAGGTTATAAGGCCGATATCATGCAGTTTGTCAACAGAAAAAAAAATAAGAACTAAATTATTGACTATTTAATAGCAATTTTTATCTATTTTTTTGTAATTTCTTCGAGCCATTTAGGTGTAATTTAATTATTCTAAGATATCATGGGGTTGAAGGTGCTTTTTTTTGTTTTTCATGGTTTTAGTGCATATAACGGGATCAGCAAAAAGATTTGGGGTCAGGTCAATGGTTTAAAACAAAATGGTGCCGAGGTTATCCTATGCTCTTATACCGTAAAGGCAAATGGGCACCGCGTATGGAAGGTCAATGATGATATTCTTGTGGATCTCGGGACAGGAACATGTGCCAAAATTAGGAAACGGATCGACTATCGCGCCATCAGCAGGTATGTTTACGAAAACAATTTTTCCCTTATTTATATCCGTTCGGATCATAATGCCAATCCTTTCACGATCAATTTGATCAAAAGTATGCGTCAATCCGGAGCACCCGTTGTTATGGAGATTCCAACTTATCCTTACGATCAGGAATATGATACTTTTAAGATGAAGATTGACTTGTTCGTAGATCGATTATTTCGCCGGCAGTTAGCCGAGCATTTGAATGCATTGGTTACTTTTTCCGATTTTAAGATTATTTTCGGTCGGCCTACGTTACAGATCTCTAACGGGATTGATTTTGCTGCTATTCCTATTCGTCGTCCGGTTTCAAAAAGTAACAAAGAGATTCATTTACTAGCGGTAGCCGAGATCCATTATTGGCATGGCTTTGATCGTTTGGTTCATGGGCTTTCGATTTATAAGCGGGAGCATCCGTCCAGTCGAGTGTTTTTTCATCTTGTTGGTGAATTGAGCGGTGATCGTGAACGTCAGGAAATCCTCGTCCCTTTGCAGCAGTATGGTCTTGAGCAGGAGGTGATCTTGCACGGTGCTCTTTGGGGCGAATCACTGGATCATCTTTTTGATCTGGCCGACTTTGCTATCGGCAGTTTAGGAAGGCACCGAACAGGAATAGATGTCATCCGAACGTTGAAAAATCGTGAATATGCTGCCCGCGGTATTCCTTTTATGTATTCCGAATCTGATCCGGATTTTGATCACCGGGCATATGTCATCAAAGCAACACCGGACGAATCTCCAATTGATATCAAGCAGATTTTAAATTTTTTGGAAATAAATGAGCTGTCTCCAGATGCCATTCGGAACAGCATACTAGAACTTTCGTGGCAAGCGCAGATGAGCAAGCTGTTAAAATCAGTTGTGCCGTTACAAAATAACTTTATAGAATAGACGATCATGGGGAAATGGTATAAGCCCTATTTAGGGGCCTTTAATATAGAAGTAGGTCAAATCAAAGAAAATATTTTTGAGAAGGTTAGATGGCAGCTGCAAAAGTTTTCGCATCAACAACCTTTGTTGAGTATTGTTGTTATTGCTTACAACGAAGAGCAGCATCTGCTGGGATGTCTGTGGTCGCTGACCGATCAGCTTTGCAGTCAGCCGATCGAGATTATTGTCGTCAATAATAACTCAACAGATCGGACCGAAGAAATTCTAAAGCGGGTGGGAGCTCATTATTATAATGAATCCAAGCAAGGGCCTGGCTTTGCGCGACAGTGCGGACTGGATCATGCCAAGGGGCAGTATCTGCTCTGTGTGGACGGCGACACCCTATATCCGCCTTATTATGCAGAAACACATTTAAAGGCGTTATGCAAAAAAGGTATAAGCGCTACTTTCAGTTTATGGAGTTTTTTACCCAAGCCCGGCCAATCGCAGTTTTTTTTAACCTGCTATGAAGCATTAAGAGATGTGTATCTCAACTTACAGGCGATCAAACGACCGGAGCTGTGTGTACGGGGTATGGTTTTCTCATTTCGTACGGAGCAGGGACGAAATGTCGGCTTTCGTACCGATATTAAACGCGGGGAGGATGGCTCGATGGCGCTAGGACTTAAATCATTTGGAAAGATTGCCTTTATCCGAAGCCGCAAGGCACGAGCAGTCACCGGGCAACATACATTAGGGGCAGATGGATCTCTGATGAATAGCTTTTTCATTCGGCTACGCAAAGCATTCCGTTCGTTAGGTGGTCTGTTTTCAAAGAAAGAAAAATACCTGGACGATGAAACCAATATTATAAATAATAACAAATAATTAGTATATTTTTGTCTTAAATACATCTGTCTTATGCTTGAGGTTGTTTTTTGGTGCTGTATTTTTTTAGTACTCTATACCTATGTGGGTTATGGAATGCTTATTTTTGCTTTAGCCAAATACAAACCTTACCAAAGAGATAAAGGTTATAACACCTATCAAGAAACAGAATTACCTGAACTGACCTTATTTATAACCGCTTACAATGAAGCCTCGATCATAGCTGCAAAGATGGCTAATTGTCGCGCTTTGCTTTACCCTGCAGAAAAATTAAAGATCCGCTGGGTAATTGATGGAAGTACGGACAATAGCGCATTGTTATTGCGAGAATACATGGATGTAGAGGTTGTTGATTCTCCGCTCAGAAAAGGAAAAACCGCCGCTATCAATCATGGAATGCAATCCGTCCATACACCGATTGTGGTTTTTACCGACGCAAACTGTTTGCTCAATACCGATGCTTTAAAAATCATTGCACATCAATTTAGCGATCCCAGCATTGGTTGTGTATCCGGAGAGAAAAGGGTGGCTTTTACAGATGATGATACCATATCCTCTAAAGGAGAGGGCACCTACTGGAAATATGAATCACTGTTAAAGAAACTTGATTATCAGTATTATTCTACCGTAGGTGCTGCGGGTGAACTTTTTGCTATTCGTAGCTCACTATTTACCGTTATGCCGGAAGATACCCTGTTGGACGATTTTATGCTGTCTATGGGGATTGCGAAACGAGGTTATCGCATTGCCTATACACCCAATGCGTATGCCGTAGAATCAGGATCACTTAATATGGAGGAAGAGGCAAAAAGAAAAAAACGTATTGCAGCAGGAGGTTGGCAATCGATCAAGAGACTCTTACCATTACTGAATGTCTTTACTTATGGTAAATTAAGCTTCCAGTATATCTCTCATCGGGTGTTACGCTGGTCCGTGACACCATTTGCACTTTTTGCACTTTTTCCGCTATCCTTTATTATTGGAATAGGATACAGCTCATATTTAAATGTGTTTAATATCATTTTTGTTCTTCAGGTCATCTTTTACCTTTGCGCAGGTTTAGGATATCTGAAGCGAGAAAATCCGTATGTATCCAAACTTTTTTATGTTCCCTACTATTTTATATTTATGAATATAAATGTCCTATTCGGAATTTACTACTTATGGAGTAAGCAACACCGTGGCGGATGGGAGAAATCACAGCGGAAATAATTTAGCGACAGCATGGAGCCAAGAGCATTACATCAATTAAAATATTTGGAAAAGATCTTAGATCTTACCAGCGATACCTTATTCCTGATCGATCAGGACAATGTATGTGCCGATGCTATTGTTAAGACCGACAATCCGATCATTAATTCGCGGATTCAGTTGGTCGGCACTAATTTTCTTACTCTTTTGCCGACTTCCACCTCGGAGCTTCTAGCGCTGGAATTTACGAAATGCCGTGAAACGGGAGAAACTTCCAACCTGAATTACGATTTACCAACAGAAGATCAGACTTACTACTTCAAATTTATTATCCATAAATTTGATGAAGAGCATCTGCTCTGTCAATATCGTGATATCACGCAACGGAGCAATATGAAACACCGTCTCAAATCAGCATTGAAAGCACAGCTTGAGGTTGGTAAAGTTGCTATGATCGGTCATTGGCGTTTTGATGTCAGGCAACAAGAATTTTTGCACACCGGTTATTCCAATCTTTTGCGAGTGAATCTGATGGAACCGAAAATCACAACCATGAATGATCTGCTGGCATCCGTTCATCCCGATGACCGGAAGAAGATGCGCGATTTTGTGAATAACGACAAAGCCGAATACAGTACGATGGAATACCGGATGGTACTTTCCGATCTGCCCATCACTTATATTCGGACCACTAAATATGCCAAATATAGCGAGAATGACAATTGTATCATTGAAGGCTTTTCTCAGAATGTGAGTGATTTCATGAAGAACCGCAATGAGCTGGAAATGGTTTTAGCAGTTGTCAACAATGCACCTTACAGTATATTTGCCTGTCATACCGATGGTCAGCTGGCTTTTGCAAACAAAGCTTGCCGCCAACAGAATTGTCTCTCCGAAGAAGAGGCAATTGATCATATGAAGGTTTATGAGCGCTTAAAAAATTTCACCAGTAAAGAAGAATGGCAATTGTTTTTCCAAAAAATAAAAGAATCTTCAGGCTATTTACAGTACCGGTGCGATATTCCCTATCCTGAAATGGATATCATCGGTTCCGAATGCAGTTCCTTGATTATCAAGAACGGAAATGGCGACGATATTGTCTGGACCATCCAGCGCGATATTTCTGATCAGATCAGGTATGAGGAACAGTTGCTCCGTTCTAAAGAAACAGCAGAGGAATCTGAAAAATTAAAATCAGCCTTTATTTCCAATATGAATCATGAAATTCGCACACCATTGAGCGCTATTATTGGTTTTGGGAATATTATCGCTGAAACTCCTGATCCCGAATTGCGAAAAGAATATGGTCAGATTTTGATGGCCAATAGTAGCCAGTTGCTGCGCTTGGTCTCAGATGTGCTGGAAATGTCGCAGATGGATGCCGGCAGAGTACGATTTGAATCAGCTCCTGTTTCGCTCACCGGAATTTTTAATGAGCTTTCCCTAAGCTTTGGTCCTTCCGACGACTTACCTGATCTTTTTTTTGATATACCTCAAAAAGAAGTTGTTGCCTACTTAGATCGCGGGCGGGTCATGCAGGTTCTGGTCAATCTCATTAATAATAGCATGAAGTTTACACCTTCCAGTGGAACGATTCACGTCGGCTATTTATTACATCAAGATCATATTGAGTTTTATGTGAAAGATACTGGAATTGGCATTGCAAAAGATAAGCAAGAAGCTATATTCAACCGTTTTTTCAAGATCAATGAGTTAGATAAAGGTACCGGACTAGGCTTATCGATCTGTAAAAGTATTGTGGAACAGATGGACGGCCAGATCTGGGTAGAGTCTGAAGAAGGTAAGGGGTCGACTTTTAGAATAAAGCTTCCCTTAAATAGTCAAAGTTTATAATCATATTGATCTATGCACAGCTTCCCGGAACCTAAACCTATACGTTTGCATAAACTTTTTGCTAAAACGGCTTATCTAGTCTTAATGCTTCTAACTTCGCTATCCTTTTTAGCGCTGTACGTGCCGCCGCAGACGCTGGTTTTTTTTCAATGGTTAGGTGTCTGCTTACCTTTTCTATTATTTTGTAACGTTATTTTTCTAATCATTGCACTTTATAAACGAAGTTGGTACAGTATATGTCCACTTGTAGCGATCTTGGCAAATTTTCATTACTTTCCTCAGAAGATCCAGTTCAATACGCCGGTAGAAGCACCATCTGTCGATATTAAATTTGCGACGTTCAATGTTCAAGAATTTAAAATGATCTACAATTTATCATCAATGGAACAGATTGCCGATTATTTAGCACAGAACGGTGTCAATACCGTTTGTCTGCAGGAAGTTCCCGGAGATTACTCCGTTGCT
Source organism: Sphingobacterium sp. JUb56 (assembly GCF_014191365.1). Taxonomy (NCBI): domain Bacteria; kingdom Pseudomonadati; phylum Bacteroidota; class Sphingobacteriia; order Sphingobacteriales; family Sphingobacteriaceae; genus Sphingobacterium; species Sphingobacterium sp. JUb56. The sequence goes on from NZ_JACHWL010000003.1 coordinate 151,525, forward strand.
ACTCTTCAACGTATTTTTACCACGATGCCACATGTCGTCACTACCGGCGGGAAAAGTGGACAACTTCAGCTTGCAATTTTAAGCAAGTATCCGCTTGACTCGGTTAGAACAGTGTCTTTCGAAGAACGTGTTAATTGTGCGTTATTTGCAGATATTATTGTGAAAAATCAAAAAATCCGTCTTGGGAATTATCACCTGCAGACCACAAACTGGAATCAGGTAAAGGGGGCATTGATCCCACAGCAGGAAAGTAAAGGCAATTGGATGGATGCATTAGGCACGATTTCACAGAATTTTAGATACAGGGGACGTCAGGTAGATAGCTTAAGAAATATCATGGACCGATCGCCCTATCCGATGATCATGAGCGGAGATTTTAACAATACACCTTTTTCTTATAGTTACAATACGATAAAAGGAGATTTGCAAGATGCGTTCCGCGAGGCTGGCAATGGGTACGGATACACCTACCGTTATTTTATGAAATTGTTCCGTATTGATTTTGTTTTTTTTAATGGAGACAACTTTCAGGCATTAAAATATCGTACAGGGGATGTTGATTTTAGTGACCACTTGCCTGTTTTAGTGGATCTTAATATCAAATAAAAACATTCCTGTTCATTTTTTTGTTAGATAATGTTATTAAAGGATTATATCGTTGGTAATTAATAATTATATTTAAGAACGAAATTACTTATGTTCGTATTTTCGTATTTGCAGATAGTCTATGGAAATTGATTTTTCACATTATAATATCCTTGTTGTTGAGGATTCAGAACTAAACCGTTACGTATTGAGGGAGATTCTAGAACGGGAGTCTTTCAATGTATTTCCTGCGCCCGGTGCTTCTGTAGCATTTGAAGTACTTCAAAAGGAAAGAATAGACCTCATTCTTATGGATGTGATGATGGGTGTGACCAATGGTTATGAACTTACCCAGCAGTTAAAATCAATGGATCTGTATAAGCATATTCCCGTAATTTTTATTACAAATTTACGGTCGCCCGAAGATATCGTACGGGGCTTTGACAGTGGCGGCGTGGATTATATCCCAAAACCCTTTAATAGGAAAGAGCTACTACAGCGTGTCAAGCATCAGATCAGGATACTAGCTTCCAATGAAACAATCGCCAAGCAGACCGAAGAACTTAAAGCTGCCATTAAAAACCGCGATAGTATGTATGCCATTTTAGCACATGATCTGCGCAGTCCCATTTCTTCACTTAAGATGATCTTTAATATATTAGCGGTCAAAGCGGAGGAAGAAAATAATGGCTATTCAGCTATGGTCAACACCGGAAATGATATTGCCGAGCAACTTTTTAGTGTGCTGGACAATTTACTCAAGTGGACCAAATCAAGTCTTGGCATACTCAGTTTTATACCGCAGCAAATTGACTTAAAAGATATGATATTGGGAGTTGTAGAAACACTTCAGCCTTCTGCAAATTTAAAAAATATCAATCTCGATCTGGAACTGCAACAGGGACTGGAAATCTTTTTTGACGTGGATATTATGAAAAGTATACTCCGAAATCTGTTGATCAACGCGGTTAAATTCAGTCACGAAGATTCTGTTGTTAGACTGACTTTACATCAAGATGAGGATTGGGCCGTTGTAGAGGTTATCGATAACGGTATCGGTATGAGTGCATCAGCTCAAGAGCAATTACAGCAACAGATTTTTAGACATGATGCGGTCACCGCGATGGGAGAAAAAGGTACGGGTATGGGACTATGGGTAGTCTCTCATTTTATTCATGCACACCAGGGTGAATTCTTTTTTGAATCGGAGGAAAATGTCGGTTCACGTTTTGGTTTTAAAGTCAAACTCAGTACCGGCGATTTATCTGTCTAAACTAATTTTTACATAAAAGATGCACGGTTTATCTGTAAGAAGAACCGTGCAATTATAGTTAAGACAGATTTTTAAAATAAGCAATGGTCTTTATAAGTCCTTCTTCCAGTTGGATTTTTGGTTCCCAGTTTAATTTTGCTTTTGCCAGATCAATATCCGGTTTCCTTTGTCTAGGATCGTCAGAGGGTAGAGGCTGAAAGATAATTTTAGATTTGGAGCCTGTCAGCGCGATTACCCTTTCTGCCAGTTCACGTATGCTGAACTCATTAGGATTTCCCATGTTAATGGGACCTATCGTTTCAACAGGGCTTTCCATCATTTTGATCATACCATCGATAAGATCATCTACATACTGAAAGCTCCGGGTCTGCGAACCATCTCCATAGAGGGTAATATCTTTATTGTTTAGCGCCTGAATGATAAAGTTCGATACGACCCTGCCATCATTCGGATGCATGTTCGGGCCATAGGTATTAAATATTCTAATGATCTTTATTTTAACATCGTTCATGCGGTGATAGTCCATAAACAATGTTTCTGCGCATCTTTTGCCTTCGTCATAGCAGGAGCGGATACCGATGGGGTTGACATTTCCCCAGTATGATTCCGTTTGCGGATGGATGATCGGGTCACCGTAGACTTCGCTTGTAGAAGCCTGCAAGATTTTAATGTTTAACCGTTTTGCCAATCCCAGCATATTGATCGCGCCCATCACCGAAGTCTTGACCGTTTTGATCGCATTAAATTGATAATGTATCGGCGAGGCTGGGCAGGCTAGATTATAAATTTCGTCCACTTCGATAAAATAAGGCATAGTCACATCGTGCCTGATCGCTTCAAAGTATGGGTTTGATAATAGTGGAGCTATATTTTCTTTAGATCCTGTAAAATAATTATCCAAAGAAATCACCTCGTTGCCGGCATCCAGCAATCTTCTGCATAAGTGCGAGCCGATAAAACCTGCTCCGCCTGTTATCAATATTCTCTTTTTCATGGATCTCTTTTCTTCTAAAAAGTTGAACATTACGAAGATATAGATCTCACCGTTGTCTGACAAATTTATTCCTCTCCGTATTGAAATTTAGTAAATAAATGAGTAATTTCGACATCCATATAGCTACTTTAATGTCCTTATATTTTGTTGGTTAAGACTTTTAGGTCGTTGTATGCTATATTACATATAAATAAATGAGAGAAATTAAGAGAATAGCCTGTGTCGGGGCGGGTTATGTCGGTGGGCCGACGATGTCGGTTATTGCGCAGAAAAATCCAAATATCACGATTACAGTTGTTGATTTAAATCAATCTCGTATCGATGCGTGGAATGATCCAGATTTAAACAATTTACCGATCTACGAACCCGGCTTAGATGCGGTTGTTGGTGAAGCCAGAGGGCGCAATCTTTTTTTCTCTACTGATGTTGACAAAGCGATTGCAGAGGCAGATATGATCTTTATTTCGGTCAATACGCCCACCAAAACATATGGTAAAGGAAAAGGGCAGGCTGCCGATTTAAAATACATTGAATTATGTGCCCGTCAGATTGCACGAGTTGCAAAAGACGATAAAATTGTTGTTGAAAAATCTACTTTACCCGTCCGCACGGCCGCAACATTGAAGAGTATATTGGATAATACCGGAAACGGTGTCAATTTTCATATTCTCTCCAATCCTGAATTTTTGGCAGAAGGTACTGCTATACCCGATCTGCATCATCCGGACCGTGTACTGATCGGCGGTGAAGATGCCGGGGCTATTGAAGCTTTGGTAAAGATCTATGAAGCTTGGGTACCACGGGAGCGTATATTGACCACTAATCTGTGGTCTTCCGAACTATCCAAATTAGTGGCAAATGCCTTTTTAGCACAGCGTGTCTCTTCAATCAATGCCATTTCCGAATTATGTGAAGTGACAGGCGCCAATGTCGATGAAGTGTCTCGTGCCATTGGTTATGACTCCCGGATTGGATCTAAGTTCCTGAAGGCATCTGTCGGGTTTGGTGGTTCATGTTTTCAGAAGGATATTTTAAATCTCGTTTATATCGCCCGTTCCTACAACTTAACTGCTGTGGCCGATTATTGGGAGCAGGTCATTTTGTTAAATGATCATCAGAAAGAACGGTTTGCACAGCATATCATTAAGACCATGTACAATACGGTCAATGGTAAGAAAATCGTGTTTTTAGGCTGGGCCTTTAAAAAAGATACCAATGATACCCGCGAATCTGCAGCCATTTATGTGGCCGATCATTTATTAGAAGAAGAAGCGGAGATTGTTGTTTACGACCCTAAGGTGTCTGCTGAGCAGATCTACCGTGATCTGGATTACTTGGGCACACGTTCTCCATCGGACAACCGTCGGTTGCTGACGGTTGTCAGCGATCCTTATGAAGCATTAGCGGAGGCACATGCTGTCGCGATATTGACCGAGTGGGATGAATTTAAGCATTATGATTGGAGTAAAGTAAAAGATAAAATGAAAAAACCATCCTTTGTATTTGATGGACGTAAGATTTTGAATAGAAAAGAGTTGGAGGAACTAGGTTTTCAATATTATGCTATTGGCGAGTAATCGTTGCAGTATCAAATATATCACAGTATTAAAGACGCGTTTATCGCGTCTTTTTTTGTTTATAAGCATTTTCGTCTTGCTAGTTTCATCGAAACTTAATTTTAAAGGAAAGTACAGTTCATGTTTGAGGCCTACATTTGTGCTATTCGAAATGTCGCTTACGTGATTTTAAAAGGGTATCCAAAATTGATGTAATTAATCTGTTTAAATTCATACGATGTGGCTTTTGATTACGTTATTATATGCAAATCATGTTTACTATATGCAAAACCATTTTGAGCATTACAGTGTTACTGTTTATCAGGTGAGCTGGTTAGACAGTTAGTAGGTTAATATTGTCAATATGTCTCTGTTACTGGTCACTACGTTACTCATCACTATAAATGCTCTTTTATTTTACAACCCTTAACCTTTACCCACAATGATTATTGTAATTATTTTAATTGTATTATTTTTATTTGGCAGTTATTACTTTTGGACAACACATCAGACCAAGCAACGATTAGCGGAGCACGGAGCTTTATCGGTCAGTTATCTTTTTCAGGAGCGGCCGGGACAGTACAGTGGTGATCGTAGTGTGAAGAGCGGCGTGATTGTGATCCATACCAGCAGCAATGATCAAAAATTGAAGCATGCAACGCTAAAAAGTGTCAATTTAAAACACCCTGATGTCAATATACAGCTTGATCAGTCTTTATCACTTCCTTTTCAATACAATAGTTTAACGCAACCTGAGGTATCCATCCGTTATAAAGTATTGGATAAGGATATTAGCAACCTAGATCTGACCGGAATACTTACTGTTATTTCTGGGAAATTGCATTTTGAAGGCGGAAAGACGAAACCTTTTCGCGTTGCCATACCGATATCCGGACTATACCAGGATCAGATGGAAAAATAGATTTTTGACAAAAAATAAGCTGAAAACCGCATTTTAGCTTGTTTTGCTTGGGCCTGTGGTTGATTGTTCATAAAATCTTATTACTTTTGATGCTAATCCCTTAATTATCGTTAAGGGGCTTTAAGCTGTTAAGAAATATTTTGCTCATATTATGACTAAAACAATCCTAATTACAGGTGGAGCGGGTTTTATAGGTTCGCATGTTGTACGAAATTTTGTCACTAAATATCCGGATTATCATATTGTCAATTTAGATGCTTTGACTTATGCCGGTAATCTCGAAAATTTACGGGATATCGAAGAAAAGCCGAATTATACCTTTGTAAAGGCCGATATTACCGATGCCTTGGATATGTTTCGTGTTTTCGAACAATATAAACCCGACGGTGTCATTCATTTAGCCGCAGAATCTCATGTTGATCGTTCCATTGCAGATCCTACCGCATTTGTGATGACCAATGTGATCGGTACTGTTAATTTATTGAATGCCGCACGCGAGATCTGGAAAGATGATTTTACAGGTAAACGTTTTCATCATGTTTCTACCGATGAGGTATTTGGGGCATTGGGAGCAGAAGGTCTGTTTACAGAAGAAACATCTTACGATCCACATTCACCTTATTCCGCATCGAAGGCTAGTTCCGATCATTTTGTTCGCGCTTATCATGATACTTATGGTTTGCCTATCGTATTGACCAATTGTTCCAATAACTATGGTCCCAACCATTTTCCGGAGAAGTTGATTCCTTTATGTATTCATAATATACTGAACAATCAACCATTACCGATCTATGGTGATGGTAAATATACCCGTGACTGGTTATTTGTGATCGATCATGCTACAGCAATAGATCTTGTTTTTCATGAAGGTAAGAATGGTGAATCGTATAATGTTGGTGGATTCAACGAATGGCAAAATATTGATTTGGTCAAAGAGTTATGCAAACAGGTAGATGAGAAATTAGGCCGTCCAGCAGGTACAGCAGAAAAACTGATTACTTTCGTTAAAGACCGCCCGGGGCATGATCTACGTTATGCTATTGACGCCTCCAAGATCAATAAGGAACTCGGCTGGTATCCTTCTGTAACGTTTGAAGAAGGTCTTTCCAAAACAATCGATTGGTTCTTGAACAACAAGGAGTGGTTAGAAAGTGTCACTTCCGGAGATTACCAAAAATATTACGATAAACAGTATGAAGGTTAGTTAGTTAGTTAGTTAGTTAGTTAGTTAGTTAGTTAGTTAGTTAGTTAGTTAGTTAGTTAGTTAGTTAGTTAGTTAGTTAGTTAGTTAGTTAGTTAGTTAGTCCATTCTCACTTACTAACCTTCTAACCCTCTAACCTTCTCACCATCATCTAACCTTCTCACTTTAAAAAGTTAATTATGATAGAGTCTCACAAAGACTTAAAGGTCTGGCAGGAGTCGATGATTCTTGTGGAAGATGTGTATAAAATAACAGCTACATTTCCGAAAGAAGAGCTATTTGGTCTGACTAGTCAATTAAAACGATCTTCAGTATCAGTACCTTCTAATATTGCTGAAGGAGCTGGACGTAGGGGTAAAACTGAATTTATGCGATTTCTATATATTGCGATGGGTTCTTTAAGTGAATTGGATACACAACTTGAACTAGCAGAAAGACTTTCTTTTTGGAAACGCGACGAAGAAATATTTAAAAGAGTATATTATATAAAAACTATGTTAGCGAAGTTGATTAAGAGTTTAGATAGATAAATAGAAAGTTAGACTGTTAGAAAGTTAATAGGTTAAATAGTTAGTAAGTTAGAAAAATTCTAACCTGCTCACTATCATCTAACCTTCTAACCTTCTCACAATCATCTAGCCTACTAACTTCTTAACCATCTAACCATATAAAAAAATGAATTTTACCGAAACAAAATTAAAAGGCTGTTTTATTTTAGAACCGACAGTCTTTGAAGACGAAAGAGGATACTTTTTTGAAGCCTTTAATAATCAAAAGTTTGAACAGATTGTAGGGTCGAAACCAGCATTTGTTCAAGATAACCAATCCCAATCGCAGTATGGTGTTGTTCGCGGATTGCATATGCAATCCGGCGATCATGGGCAAGCAAAATTAGTACGTGTTTTGGAGGGTAGAGTGTTGGATGTAGTGGTTGATGTTCGTCCAGGCTCAGCTACTTATGGGGAATCTGTATCAGTGGAATTATCTGCTGAAAATAAACTCCAATTTTATGTTCCACGTGGATTTTTACATGGGTTTTCGGTATTATCAGAAAATGCTGTTTTCTTTTACAAGTGCGATAATCATTATCACAAAGTAGCAGAAGACGGAGTTCATCCGTTAGATAAAGAACTAGGTATTGATTGGCAGATACCTCGGGAAGAGATGATTCTTTCTGTGAAAGATGAAGAAGCGCAATCCTTTAGAGCATTTAAAGAAAAAAATGGAATCGGTTAGTCAAAAAAAGCGTATTGTTATTACGGGAGCATCCGGACAGCTAGGTCAAGAATTGAAAGTGCTACTGGACAAAGATGTGTCTAAAGAATGTTTTTTCTTGGATCGGAAACAGCTTCCTTTGGATCAGATTTCGATTATTCAGGATATACTGAGTATGTATCAGCCCGATTTGATTATTCATTCGGGAGCATATACTGCCGTCGATCAAGCCGAATCAGATGCCGAGCTTGTTGATCAGGTTAATCATTTGGCGAGTGAGGAGATTGCGCTATATTGTCGATTGCATGGCGCAAAGCTGATCGCTATATCAACTGATTATGTCTTTGATGGAAGTAGCAGTGTTGCCTTGACCGAAGATGCTCCAGTCAGGCCAATTAATGTTTATGGTGCAACAAAATTAAAAGGTGAGCAAGCCATACAGAAGTGGTGTCCCGAGGCGGTTATTATCCGTACATCATGGGTATATTCCACTTTTGGAAAAAACTTTGTAAAAACCATGCTACGTCTACTGTCCGAGCGTGATTCTATTTCTGTTATTAACGATCAGATCGGTTCTCCGACCTCAGCACAAGATTTAGCACAGGCAATTGTGGATATTGTGAATTCAGGCAAATGGAAAGGCGGTGTCTATCACTATAGCAACGAAGGCGAAATCAGCTGGTATGATTTTGCTGTAGCGATCAGGGATATTAAAGGTTTGAACTGTGAGATACAGGCGATACCGACAACAACATATCCTACACCGGCAAAAAGGCCTCAATATTCGTTATTAGATAAAACGAAAATCAAAGCAACATTCGGAGTGGAAGTACCATTTTGGAAAGATAGTTTAAAGAAACAGTTAGAGAGTTAGGAAGTTAGGAAGTTAGAGAGTTAGGAAGTTAGAGGGTTAAGAAGTTAGAGGGTTAAGAAGTTAGAACGTTAGAAAGTTTCTAATCTACTAACCATCATTTAACCTTTTAACAATATTCTAACCTTCTCACTATCATCTCACCTTCTCACCATATAAAAAAACAAAAAAATGAAAGGAATTATACTAGCAGGCGGATCAGGAACACGTTTACATCCAATGACATTGGCTGTAAGCAAGCAGTTGATGCCGGTATATGATAAACCGATGATTTATTATCCCTTATCCACTTTAATGTTGGCGGGAATCAATGAGATCTTAATTATTTCGACACCACAGGATTTACCACAATTCCAAAGACTTTTGGGTGATGGATCGCAACTTGGATGCCGATTTGAATATATTGAGCAACCAAGTCCAGACGGTTTGGCGCAGGCCTTCATCTTGGGCGAAGAATTTATAGGTGATGATAAAGTAGCGTTGATCTTAGGCGATAATATTTTTTATGGCTCAGGGATGTCCAAGTTATTACAGTCCTGTGTCGATATTGAAGGAGGAATGGTGTTTGCTTATCAAGTTACAGATCCTCAACGATATGGCGTTGTGGAATTTGATGAAGATAAAAAGGCGATTTCGATTGAAGAAAAACCTAAATCCCCAAAATCTAATTATGCTATTCCGGGATTATATTTCTACGATAACGATGTTGTTGCTATTGCAAAACAAATAAAACCATCGCCACGGGGAGAATTAGAGATTACCGATATTAATAAAGTCTATTTGGAGCGTGAAAAGTTGAATGTGGCTGTTTTTGATCGGGGTACAGCTTGGTTGGATACGGGTACAATTCAATCCCTTATGCAGGCCGCCCAGTTTGTTCAGGTCATCGAGGAAAGACAGGGTATGAAGATCGGAGCGATTGAAGAAGTAGCTTATCGCATGGGTTACATTAGTAAGGAACAGTTATTAAAGATCGCGGAACCTTTGCGTAAATCGGGTTACGGCGAATACCTGTGCCTCTCAATTAAATAAATTTACCTATTTTTGTGAAAATTTCAAATTAGAATGAAAAGAGTAATATTGTTGTTGTGTGTGATGAGTCTTTTTGGGTCTTTACATGCGCAGATCAATCCAGCAAATATAAAAGTTGATGATTTAACGGATGCTCAAATTGAGCAATATGTTAAGCGAGCTGAACTTATGGGTTATGGTGAATCACAGTTGGATGGATTTGCACGTGCGCAAGGCGTATCTGCAGTTGAAACTCAAAAGTTAAAAGATCGTTTGCAAAAGATTAAGAGAAATAAACAACAGCCTAAGCAACTGAAAGATAAACAAAACAATACAAGTTCATCTTCAGGTCGTCAGGTCAATGGCAATTTACAGGTAGATTCTTTAAAAAATAAAAAGAAGGATCAAGATTCTTTAAAAATTGATGAAGATAAGTTGAAAATTTTTGGTTCCGACTTATTTAAGAACAGCGAGATCACTTTCGAACCCAATTTACGGATGGCTACACCAAGTTCGTATATTATAGGACCTGATGATGAGATCTTATTGGATATTACTGGGGATAATGAAGCATCTTACCAACTTCACGTAAGTCCTGATGGTACCATCACGGTCGAATATGTTGGCAAAGTGGCTGTTTCTGGGTTATCAGTTTCGGCTGCAAAAAGTAAGATACAACAACGTTTGAGCGGTACTTACCCAGCTATCCGTTCGGGTAATACACAGGTTGATGTTAATATTGGTAATATCCGTAGTATCCGGATTACACTAACCGGTGCTGTGACAAAACCAGGTACATATACTTTACCTTCTTTAGCGACTGTATTCAATGCGCTATATGCATCAGGTGGTCCTAGTGAAAAGGGAACTTACCGTCAGATACAGGTAGTCCGCAACAATCAGGTTGTTACGACTATTGATTTATATGATTTCTTGGCTAATGGCATCCAACGCGGTAATATCCGTCTCCAAGATCAGGATATCATTCATATTCCTGTCTATGGTAGTCGCGTGCAATTTGAAGGCGAAGTTAAACGTCCAGCTATTTTTGAAACCGTAGCAGGGGAGTCACTTTTGGATTTAGTCAAATATGCTGGTGGTTTTAGTGAAAATGCTTATACCGCAAAGGTTAAGGTATTGCAAAAGACAGACAAAGAACGTAGTGTAAAAGATATTTACGCCGATCAATTTGCTGATTATAGCCCCAAAGCAGGAGATCAGTTTATTGTAGAGCCTATATTAGAACGCTTTGCAAATCGTGTCAGTATTTTAGGAGCAGTCTTTCGTCCGGGTCTGTACGGAATGGAACCAGGAATGACTCTTAAGCAATTATTAGAGCAGGCGGATGGTGTACGTGAAGATGCTTTTTTGGAAAGAGGAATTATCAATAGATTAAGAGCTGATAATACCGCAGAATTGATTAATTTCAATGTTCGGGAAGTATTAGCAGGAACAGGAGCTGATATTCCATTAAAAAGAGAGGACAAGATTGAGATTGCCTCAATTTTTGACCTACGGGACGAATATAAATTCACGGTTCAGGGAGAAGTTCGTTTACCGGGAGATTTTCCTTTCGCGAGCAATGCGACATTAGGAGATCTGATCCAAAAGGCCGGCGGTCTGAATGAATCTGCTAAAAATGCACGTATTGAAATTGCCAGACGTTTAAATAATCGCGATGTCACTGATCCCACTTCATCACAAACAATTCTTGTTGATATCAATGATGGTACTGTATCGGATTTAAGTATAGCATTGCAACCCTATGATGTGATTACCGTTTTAGGCGATGCAGGTTTCCGAACACAAAGACAGGTTAAGATTGAAGGCGAGGTGTTATTTCCAGGAATTTACACCATTTCTAGAGAAGATGAGCGTATTTCAGATATCATTAAACGAGCTGGCGGATTGACTTCTTATGCTTATACAGAAGGTGCTTCTCTGAAACGTACTGGAGAGTCCAAATTAAAAGCTGAAGAGAAAAAGAAGAAGGAACGACTTGAAAAAGAAATGAATAAGGATAGTGTTCAAGAAGATAGGAATACGGACGTAGATACTGCAGATGATTCAGACAAAGAGGAAAAACAATATAACTCTGATTTAAAAGTAAAGAATAAAGCGCTAGCAAAAGTTTCACAGCAAGGAGTTTCAGCTCCGGATATCGAACCAAGCGATCTAGTTGGGATTGAGTTAAATAAAATTCTTGCCAATCCATATCAGCGTGGTGATCTATTAGTACTTGATGGTGATATTATCATGGTTCCTAAAGAGTTGGAAACAGTAAAAGTTATGGGAGAAGTTTTAAATCCAAATAATGTGGTTTATGTAAAAGGGAAGAGCCTTAAGTATTATGTAAATCAAGCAGGAGGTTTTACTGACAATGCTTTGAAGAAACGTGTTTTTGTTCAGTATGCGAATGGTTCGGTAAAAGGTAAGTCAGGTGGTTATCCCGAAGTAAAACCAGGAGCAGAGATCGTAGTTCCTAAACGCGCACCACGTGAGAAAATGAATGTACAGGCTTGGGTTGGTTTAGGTACAGGTATTGCTTCTTTAGCAGCGATTATTGTCAGTCTTTTAAGATAGGGTATGAATGAATTGAAGCAGACGAAAGAGCTTACTTTTAAGGAGCTCTTATTAATTGTACAAGATTGGATAAAATATTTGTTATCAAAATGGTACATTTTAATGATTTCTCTTATCGTTGGGGGATTATTGGGGGATTTTTATGCCAAGAGAAAAGAACCGATTTTTACTGCAACTACAACTTTTGTTTTGGAGGCGGGTGAATCGGGGAGTAATTTGGGTCAGATGGCAGGTTTGGCTGCTTTAGCGGGGTTAGATATACCAGGTGGTACTAATAATTTATTTCAGGGCGACAATCTTTTTGCTTTATATAAATCCAGAACAATGCTGAAACAGGCATTTCTTAGCCTTAATCCTTTAGACACAACAGAATTACTGATCAATCAGTATATTCGGTTCAATAAGCTGGATATTAAAGACAAGGAAGGACAAAGTGAGGGTATGATTGATTTTAAACTGGATCCCAAAACATTAGATCGTCCTACTTTACGTCGGCGCGACAGTCTTTTAACGCAAGTAATTCAGAATATTGTTAAAAATAATTTAGTCGTTGACAAAGTAGATAAAAAATCCTCGATTATAAAGGTAGAAATCAATTCTAAAAATGAAGATTTTTCAAAGTCCTTTAACGAAGTTCTTGTCAATACAGTAAATGATTTTTATATTAAAACAAAAACAAAAAAGTCTTTAGATAACATAGCAATCTTACAGCATAAAACCGATTCTGTGAAGTCGGTCATGTTTGGAAGCATAAGTGCAGGTGCTGTAGCTATTGATGTCACGCCCAACTTAAATCCAACTCGACAAGCACAGCGAACAGTACCGATGCAACGGTCACAATTTACGACAGAAACCAATAAAGCCATTTTAAGCCAATTGGTACAAAATCTGGAAATTTCGAAAATGAAATTGATGAAAGAGGCACCGCTAATTGAGAAAATTGATGAACCTATCTATCCTTTACCCGTTTCAAAATTTGCCAAAATCAAGGGAATTATTATTGGATGTGTACTTTTAGCATTTTTAACAATAGCTTTTTTATGCGTCAGAAAACTGTATTTCCAGATTTTAAGATAGATGATATGAATACAGTTAAACTTATTGATTTGCCGAAAATATTAGATAAAAGAGGCAATTTATCTTTTTTTGAAAATAACCATCAAATCCCATTTGAGATAAAGAGAACCTATTGGATATATGATGTTCCTGGAGGAGAAACAAGAGGAAGCCATGCTTTTAAAGAGCAACAGGAATTTATTGTAGCATTATCAGGAAGTTTTGATGTTGTATTGCACGACGGAAACGAAGAACGGACTTATTCAATGAATAGATCTTATTCTGGATTATATATTCCGCGCATGATGTGGAGGAAAATAGATAACTTTTCTACTAATTCATTAGCATTAATAGTTTCTGATAGAAATTTCGAAGAGTCAGATTATATCAGGGATTTTGAAGAATTTATGCAATTGATTAAAGTTGATGAAGATGTCTAGTATATATGATTGTGCTGTTATTGATTTAGGAAAGATCAATTCTGACCAAGGAAATATTACTGTTTTGGAGAGCAGTGATTTTATCTTTCCGGTGAAACGTGTTTTTTACCTTTTTGATATTGTTGGAGGTGAGAGTAGAGGAGCACATGCCCATAAAGAATGTCATCAATTTCTAATAGCTGCTAGTGGTAGTTTTGAAGTTCAATTGGATGATGGTAAATATAAACGTCAAGTTTTTTTGAACCGACCTAATATGGGACTTCATATTCCTCCTGGTATATGGGCTAGTGAAATGAATTTTTCTTCGGGAGCTATTTGTTTAGTGTTGGCATCTCATACTTACTCAGAAGTTGATTATATAAGAAATTACGAGGATTATTTAAAGTATTGTAATAAATGATAAAAGTACATCCTACTGCTGAAGTACACACTAATTGTATCGGAGAAGATACTATGGTTTGGCAGTATTCAATTATTCTTGCAGGAGCTAAAATTGGTAAAAATTGTAATATCAATTTTAATGTGTTTATTGAAAATGATGTTATTATTGGCGATAATGTTACCATAAAGTCAGGTGTTCAAGTTTGGGATGGAGTGCGTATCGAAGATGATGTTTTTGTTGGACCAAACGTAACATTTACAAACGATATAGTGCCAAGATCAAAGCAATATCCCGAATCATTCAAGGAAACAATTATTAGTAAAGGGTGTTCGATTGGAGCAAATTCAACAATTGTAGCAGGAAATATTATTGGCGCGTACGCTTTTGTTGGAGCAGGAAGTGTTGTTACAAAATCAATTCTCCCTTTTCATGTTTATTATGGAAACCCAGCCGAACATAAGGGATATGTCACAAAAGAAGGTGTTCTTTTGGATTTAGGGTTTAAAGATAAGAATGGAATTACACATAAAATTATAGAATTAGGTAATGATTAAATTTCTAGATTTACAGGCAGTCAATTTGCAATATCAAGCTGAAATTGAAGCTTCTTTGTTGAGAGTTTTTCGTAGTGGTTGGTATCTTTTAGGAAATGAAGTAAAGACTTTTGAGAAAAATTTGTCTAGTTATATTGGGACACCTAATGCAATTGGTGTGGCCAATGGATTAGATGCGTTACGTTTAATTTTTAGAGCATATATTGAGCTTGGCGTCATGAGTGAAGGAGATGAGGTGATCGTACCTTCAAATACTTATATAGCTTCTATATTGGCTATTTCCGATAATGGTCTAGTTCCTGTATTGTGCGAACCAGATTTAGATACCTATAATATTGATGTTAATAATATCGAGAATTTAATTACGTCAAAAACTAAAGCTATCCTTATTGTTCATCTTTATGGAAGAGCTGTTTTTTCAGAGAAGCTAGTACAGCTTGCTAAAAGATACGAGTTGAAAATTGTAGAAGATAATGCACAAGCGATAGGTGCGGAGTGGCATGGTATAAAGACAGGAAACCTGGGAGATGCAGCTGGATTTAGTTTCTATCCGGGCAAAAATTTAGGTGCTTTAGGTGATGGTGGTGCTGTAACTTGTAATGATGTCGAATTAGCTAATACAATCCGGGCCTTAGCTAATTATGGATCGAATCAGAAATATGTCAATACATATCAAGGTTTAAATTCAAGACTTGATGAGATTCAGGCAGCTGTATTAGATGTTAAAATGAAATATTTAGATGATGAAAATAATATTAGAAGAAGAATTGCTGAAAGATATAATAATGAAATAACGAACAGTAAAATTATACTCCCTATTGCACCTCAGGATGGCGGTGAACATGTTTGGCATGTTTACGTGATTCGATGTCAGAAGCGAGATTTACTACAACAGTTTTTGATGGAACTTGGTGTTCAATCATTAATTCACTATCCTATTCCACCACATAAGCAAGAAGCTTATAAATTTTGGAACAATCATAGTTTTCCATTAAGTGAGATGATTCACGATCAAGTGTTAAGCTTACCCATAAGTCCGATATTAAGTAATGAGGAGGTTGACCAGATAATTAATATGATCAATAAGTTTTAATGAAGTTAATAAAGACCACCCTTTATTCGGGTTTTATATCTTTTGTTAGGATCATATCAGGTTTTATTTCTGTAAAAATTGTCGCATCAATTATTGGTCCTTCCGGCATCGCTGCAGTAGGGGCTTTTTCAAATTTTTTAAGTATTATATTAACATTTTCTAATGGTGCCATTAATTCGGGTATAATAAAGTATACAGCTGAATATGCAGATGATGAGAAAAAACAGAAACTTCTATTTTCTACAGCAACGCGAATTACACTCATCTGTTCCTTAATATGTGGGATTATAATTATTATACTATCATCTTACATTTCCCAGCTCTTGTTTGGAAGTGATGGTTATTATGATGTCATTATTTGTTTAGGGTTGTCGCTATTTTTTTATTCTCTTAATTCTGTTTTAGTATCCATTCTAAATGGTTTGGGTAAGATAGGTCGCTATACAATTGTTAATACTGTCGGGGCTGTTTTTGGATTAATTTTAACATTGATTTTAGTACATTATTGGGGAGTAAAGGGAGCACTATATGCTTTAATTTTATCTCAGACACTAGTTTTCTTTACATCCATCTTACTATTATTAAAAGAGTATTGGTTAAATAAGGATTATTTATTTAGTACCGTAGATAAAGAAATCAGTAAGAGCTTATTTAAATATTCAAGTATGGCAATAGTAACTGCACTTACTGTTCCAGTTTCCCAGATTTTGGTCAGAAATTATATCATTAAAGAATTTGGAATTTCTGATGCGGGTATTTGGCAAGGTATGACACGTCTATCAGATGCTTACCTGACATTTGTTAATATGGCCTTAGTTACTTATTATCTTCCCAAATTATCTTCAATTTCAGACACTTCCTTACTGAGAAAAGAGATATTTAGAGGGTATAAATTATTAGTGCCTGTAACAGTAGTCTTGTGCTTATCTGTATTTCTAATGCGTACATATATTATCGAAATTTTATTTACTAAAGATTTCTTGCCGATGGAACATTTGTTCAAATGGCAAATATTAGGTGATTTTTTTAAGATATGTTCATACGTTCTGGCATTTCTAATGGTCGCTCAAGCAAAAACAAAATTTTATATTATTACGGAAATTTTATTTTCTGGGTCATATATACTGCTAAGTATATTCTTCACCAGATTGATGGGGTTAGAGGGTTCTTCCTTAGCCTTTTGTATTAATTATTTTGGCTATCTCTGCTTAATGATTATATACTTCAGAAAATTAGTATTTCAAGGAAAGGAGAATAAGAAGTGATAAGTGATAGGTTCAAAACCGTGACGTTTTGTTATCCAAGTAAGATAATCGGGGGGGCTGAAATGCTTTTCCTGAGATTGGCAGTTAATTTAAGCCAATCAAACCAAATTTTGATACAATATGTTGATTATGTAGATGGATTTGTTGCCTCTGAAATAGAGAAGAATTTGTATAATATAAAAATTATTCCTTTTGATAATAATCGTCGCATAAAATTAGAGAGTGGAAGCCTCTTAGTGACGCCTCTTTCCTCAATATTTCAAGCTGCACGATTTTTTTATAAAGATGTGTATGTTATGTTCTGGTCTATTCACCCGTTGGGATTAAAGGAAGCGGTTGATTTTTTACCTTCTCATATTCCTTCCATATCATATAAAAAATATGGTCAAGATCTGACAGCGTTAATTGCCAAAAAAGGTTTATTTTTTATGGATAAACCAAATTTTGATATTCAACGAGCACTATTTTCTATTGAACAATCTCACGTAGATTACTTACCAATATTTTCTTCAGATACCATAGATATGAAGGTATATCAAGAAACTAAATCGAGGATTTTACATCTTGGATGGTTAGGTAGGCTTTGTATCGAAAAAGTTAATGCAGTAATTAATGTCTTAGAGCACTGTAATCATTATTTGGAGACAAGACCGGATGAAAAAATTATATTTTATATCATTGGTGATGGCGATAAAAAAACAATGGTTCAAAATTATAAAATTCATGAAAATCTTGAACTTCAATTTTTAGGTATCTTAAATGGTGAACAATTACGCAATTTTATGCTTATGAATGTTGATCTTATGTTTGCCATGGGAACTTCAGCATTAGAAGCCGCCTCATTAAGTATTGCAACAATTCTAGTTGATTTTTCTTTTACTGAAATTCCCAGCAACAATCGTTTTAGATATTTGTATGAATCGGAAGGTTATTCGGTAGGTGATGAATTTCACGATAATAATAAATATAATCATGATTTACGTTCGATTTTGGATAACTTAAAGAGTGGTGAAATTACGACTCATGCTAAGAAGTGTTATGATTACTTTCTATCCCAGCATTCAGAGGAAAGTATAGTAAATAAATTTTGCTCACTTTTAACCGCTGTAGATGTTCGTGTATTAGATGTAAATAATTCAAATTTTGGTAAATATAGACAGCTATTTATCATTAAATCAATTTATTTTAAAATAAAAAAATGGTTCAGAATTTAATAATTTTTGGTACTCGATCAGAAGCTATAAAGATGGCTCCCCTTATAAAAGCTTTTTAAAAAAGGAAGGCTATGAAACGAAGGTCTGTGTTAGGGCTCAGCATCGCGAAATGATGAGGAGTTTAAAAAAAAACTACGGTAATGGAGATTCTTCTAAAATTGTAATTGATATAAAAAAATAAATATAGAAATTAAACATATTTTATAATGGTATTATTTTTGGCGGCATACCCCAAGAAAGAAAATTTGAAGGACGGTATGATTCAGAGAATTGCAAGTGTTGATCGTTGTTTTAGTGATGTCCCTCGCGTTTACTTGTCCTTTTCTACTATTCGTGCTTTTAAACGATTTCACAAAAAGGAAGGAGATTTAGTTGATATTTACAGATGTCATATCATTTTAGATTTTTTCTTTATAATGAGTTTAATATCAAAATCAACCAAAATTTATATCCACTCTTTGTATAATGTGATTTATTCACTTTTTTACTTATTATTTTTCCATAAGAAATATATTTTTGATGCGCATGGTGTCGTGCCTGAAGAGCTGGAAATGGAAGGCCGGAAATTTAGTTCAATAATTTATAATAAATGTGAGTCATTTATCTTTAGTCGTAAAAAATTGACAGTTGTGTGCGTTACAGACGCTATGATTAATCATTTTAAATCGAAATATATAAATACGAATGCAAAATTTGTGCGGTATTCTATTTTTCCAGAGAATATTTACAATCAACAGAAAGATCAATATTTTTCTGATACAGAGAAAGCGGATGATCTAGTAAATATTGTCTATTCTGGTAATACGCAAAAATGGCAGAATATTGAATTAATGCTTAAAATAATAGCTGAAAATCTTGGCTCTTGTAACTATAATTTTTTAATTCTAACCGGAGAACAAGCAAAAATGCAATCCTTAGTAGATGCATATATCCCATCTGGTCATCATATAATGGTTAGGTCTGTAGAGCCTGAAGAACTATTCCCTATCTATTTAAAAAGTCATTATGGATTCGTTCTTAGGGATGATATATTAGTAAATAATGTTGCGTGCCCAACAAAATTAATTGAATATCTTTATTATGGTATTACTCCTATTATATTGAGTGATAATATAGGAGATTTCAAAAAATATGGATATGAAAGTGTTCAATGCTTTAATATTGAAGGTCTTAAACCCAAGAAGAGTGTTAAAAATAATGATATCATTCAAATGTTAATGTCTGAAAATAATAAAGTTAATTTAGCCACATTATAGTTTATTTTCTTATTTAGATATTTTAATTATGAATGGTCATAAATTAGCAATTATTATTCCTGCATATAAAGCTGAATTTTTAGAAGAAACGCTTTCTTCTCTATGTAAGCAAAGTGATTTGCGGTTTACCGTATATATTGGTGACGACGCGAGCCCCTATGATCTTAGGGATATTGTAGCTCGTTTCGAAGATAAGCTATCTATAATTTATTGTAGGTTTGAAACAAATTTGGGAGCTGTCTCATTAACAAAACAGTGGGAACGTTGTGTTGATTTGTCAAATGAAGAATGGATCTGGCTTTTCTCCGATGATGACATTATGGATAAAAATGCCGTTCAGGTCTTTTATGATTCAGTTAATGAGAATTGTATGCTATATAAGTTTCATACTCAAGTCATTGATGAAAATGGAGATTTAAATCCTTTTTATGAAAAATTTGATTATCGCAATAATTTTAAAGATGTTATAAGTTCAGCTGATTTTATTCGTAATAGATTAGCATGCAATGGTTTTCGAAGTTTTGCGGTCGAGTATATATTTCACAGATCCTTTTATAAAAAATTTGGATTTATAGATTTTCCACTGGCATGGGGATCTGATGATGCTACCTGGTTATTATATTCTTTAGTGAATCATAGACAGATTGGCATTTTAGACACTAATGTTTACTGGCGTTATAGTGGTATCAATATTTCGTCTGACAGTAAGTCTATACTTGTTGTAGAGAAGAAAATAGCAGCGGCTATTCAGTATGTTAAATGGATCCAAGCAACAGCGAGAGATTATAACATTGTTATTTCTGATACCTTATTTTTACACTGGATTTCTATGCAGATTGTGAGTTTAAGAGCTAAAATTAGCTATGCAGAATATCAGAATTTAATTAGAAAATCAACATTAAACATCGGTAATTTTAAATTATGGTTTACCTATATTAGGATTATTAAAAGGCGACAGTTTATTAATCTATTAAAAAATAGCAGATGAGAAAAACAGTTGTTATTGATACATTTTCAATAGGCGGGTTTCATGAAATGTTTAATGCATCCTTTTTATATGTTATTTTTAATAGCACAGAGGGGCCTATAACTTACATTGCAGATAAGACTGCTATACAGTCTATTAAGCAACTGCTGAAAAATAATAGTCAATTTCATGAAATGCTGGAACGCGTAACCTTTAAGGAGAAGTGTTTACTTAAAGGACTTTCATTCTATGCCATATTTTTTAGATACTGTTTTGGAGCATTGCTAAACATTTTTTATTTATTTAGATACCGACGCGATCGGATTATGTTTCCAGCTTTGAATCCCGTTTTTAGTATTTTTTTGAAAATGATCTTAAAAATACAAAAAACAGAAACTTATGTGGTTTGTCATGGCGAATTGAGCTATCTATTTACGAGTTATCGTAAGATAAGTCCTTTGTTTTGGTATGCGTCTTTTTTACGGCCGTTTTTTTCGGGTTTATTACCGAGCACATTAAAATTAATCCTATTAGGACCATCCATAGTTCGGAATTTCACTGTTCATTATCCGAAATTGCTTCCCAATATTGTGAGCATCCCTCATCCGTATATATTCGATGAAGTTGAGATTCGACGTTCACAAGAAGGTCAGGTGGTACATTTTGGATGGGTTGGGGTAGCCTCAGAAGCAAAAGGGTTTTCTATTTTCGCTACAATGGTACGCGATTTTTGTGAACGCTATAATCATATGTTTACGGCTCATCTGGTGGGGTGGCATCCTTTTCCGAAGGATGCATATCCAAGTATCCAATTTGCTTCTCCAGCACATATTTTTTTAGAGCGGTCACTATTTAATCAAGCTGTAAGCCAGTTAGATTATATTTTATTTTTTTATAATAACGCACAGTATAAATATACAGCAAGTGGTGCGATATTTGATGCAATTGAGCACGGTAAATTGCTTATTGCGCTACGTAATGATTATTTTGAATCCATATTTGAAGCGTGTGGCGCAATCGGTTTTTTGTGTGATAGTATAGAAGATATGTATCTTATTGTTGAAAGAGTTCTGCGCCACGAAATTGAAGTCGAACAGTTTTATTTTAATTTAGAAAACGCGAGAAAGATTTTCAGCTGTGCGCATATAAAATTAATAGTTTAAAATGTACATCTATCTAATCTATATTTTAATTGCCCTACTTGCTTTCTTTGAAATTAACGGAGGTTCTGCACTTTTACGGAAGATTTTATTTGTACCATTTTTCATACTATTTGTATTAGCAAGTATAAGGTGGGAGCGGGGAACAGACTGGCAATCA
The DNA here is from genome assembly GCF_014191365.1 of Sphingobacterium sp. JUb56. Lineage (NCBI taxonomy): Bacteria > Pseudomonadati > Bacteroidota > Sphingobacteriia > Sphingobacteriales > Sphingobacteriaceae > Sphingobacterium > Sphingobacterium sp. JUb56. Next base: position 173,284 of record NZ_JACHWL010000003.1, read on the forward strand.
TATATTAATTTATTTGAAAATGTAGATAATGTATTCTATTTATTAGCATTTGAACCTGGATTTTATTATCTCAACTATTTCGTTGCGTCGTTCAGTGATAACTATACTATTGTTCTTATTTTACAAGCAATTATAATTTATGGATTACATTTCCATATCATTAAGAAATACTCGATATCCCCTTTTGTTTCGTTAATGATCTGGTTTGGATTTTATATGGGCTCCATATTTTTTGTTCGTTTTAATGTGGCATTAGCAATCACTTTATTTTCATTTATTTTCATTGCAGAAAGAAAATTCTGGAAATTTCTCCTCTGTGTTTTAATTGCCTTTTCTTTTCATCGCTCCGCTATATTATTCATTCCAGCATATTTTATATATAATAAAACCTTTACGCGAAAACAACTGTTGCTTGGAATGACAGTGTCTTTCTTTCTTTCAGCAATATTTGGAATTGGTTTAAATTTTTTAGGCATGATCAATTTGGGTATCATATCCGAAAAAGCGATTGCATATGCTGAAGCAGGTTCTGAATATGCGGAAGACACAACTCGTTCAGCTTTTCAGATTATGTTAATTGGGTCAAGTTATCGCGTGTTACTTTTACTATTAATCGTCGGTTTTTATTATGACCTGTATAAAGAGAATGTAACATTTCGCGGTTTGCTCAATATATATTTTGTAGGGATGTGTCTATTTATCATAGTAACACCAGTATCCGTGTCTGTAGCTCGTATGTCTCAGTATTACGAATACTTTCAGTTTTTAATGATTCCATATTTCATTTTGCGTTTTGAATATAGATCTAACCGTAATTTGGTGCTTTTATGTATAATGCTGTTTTATTTAATGCGATTGAAAAGCAATGTTTCTTTTTATGAAGATTTATATGTTCCGTATAAAACAATTTTTAACAAAGAATTGCCGGTAGAGATTGGGTAATTTATAATTAATGTAAAATGAATAACGTACAAGTATCGGTTGTTATTCCGATGTATAATGCCTCTGGGTCAATAATAGGGGTTTTGGATAGTGTTTATGAACAAACCTGGAAAGAAAGTTTAGAAATTATAATTGTGAATGATGGTTCTATAGATAATTCAAAACAATTGGTTGAATCTTATATTTTGGAACATAAAGATTTACAAATTGTTTTAGTGAGTCAGGAGAATAGTGGTGTATCACGTGCTCGAAATGAAGGCATGAAGCGCTGTAAAGGTGACTGGATATGTTTATTGGATTCGGACGATGTTTGGCTACCTAATAAATTAGAAAAACAATTACAAGTTTTATTTGAAAACCCAAAAATTGATTTCTTAGGCACTACTAGAAATGATGAACGTTTTGATCGCATAGGTTTTCGTCGTTTGGATAATTTAAGCAAGATATCGGCAAAGGATCTTTTGTTAAAATTTGTCTTCGTAACTCCAACCGTTATTTTTAGAAGAATAATATTAGAAGATATTGGTTATTTTGATGAAACCCAAAGGTATGCTGAGGAAGGTAATTATTTTATCCGAATAGCAGATAAGTATAATTGTTTTTTGTTAAATGAAAGTTTAGTAATAACCGGTGGGCGTAAGCATCATTTTGGAGAGTCTGGGTTATCCAGTAACTTATGGGCAATGGAGAAAGGTGAGCTTAAGAATATCAAATTGGCCTATTCGATGGGTATTATTCATGTCGCAAAATATGGTTTGTTTTCGTTATTCTCTATAATGAAATATATGAGAAGGGTGTGGATTGTTAAAATAAGGAGTAAAAGAAACTAAATATTCATTTTCTAGTAGTTTTATTCTATATAAAAAAATATGCAGTATGTGTAAGTGCTTTTATTAAAATACTTATTCATCAGAATTGAATTTCCCCTTATTTGTTATATTTGTATTTGTTTAAGTTATAATAATTTCACTAACTGTAGTTATTGGAATAAAAATTTTCTTTTGTTTATCAAAAGATTGGTTGATTTGTTAATTGTTTAAGTTGAATATGTATAAACGTTATGGTGTTGTCGGAAGTATAAAGCTAATTTTTTCACTGCTTTTTACAAAAATATTTTATCCTAAAGCTAGATTAATTAGATTACCTTTTGATGTGAGGAATAATTATTTAATTAATATCGGGAAAAATTTGACAACTGGCTTTGGTTGTCGTTTTGAAGCTCATCCAATTCATGACCCCAAAAGAAAATGTCTCCACATTGGAAATGATGTACAAATTAATGATCATGTACATATTGCTGCTGGTGAATGTGTAGATATTGGAAATGATGTATTAATAGCGAGTCGTGTATTTATATCCGATTTAAATCATGGTACTTATTCAGGACCTAATCAGGATAGTCCATTATCTACTCCTAATAGTCGTGAACGTCCAACTAAGCCTGTGATTATTAGTGATAATGTGTGGATTGGTGAGGGTGTCTGTATTTTATCTGGTGTTACTATTGGTAAAGGTTCAATCATTGGGGCATTATCTGTCGTAACCAAGAACATTCCTGATTATTGTATTGCAGTAGGAAGTCCTGCTAGAGTTATAAAAGCTTACAATTTTGAAAAAGAACAGTGGGAAGCTACGTCTTAAGTTAGATTTGGTTTTTATTTAGGTATTTAATATAATTTAATGATATGAAAAGGTATGAGTATGCTACTTTAATAGCTGAAAAGCTGTCAGCAAACGTTATCGCTCTAAAAGAAGAGTTTAATCAAAAAGGTCGGATAAACTCTTGCGCGATAGATAATTTACTTCCTGAAGATTTGGTACAAGAAATATATGCTGCTTTCCCTTCTCCAGAGGAAATGAAAATATACAAATCATTAAGAGAAAATAAGCGAATTGCTGCACAAATGGATTTATATAACCCTCTTTTAGAGGAGATTGTCTTTGCTTTTCAAGACGAACGAGTTGTTCAAATTGTCGAAGAGATTACGGGAATTAAGGATATGGAACCAGATGCTAATTTATATGCAGGAGGAATTAGTCTAATGTCAAAAGGTAATTTCTTAAATCCTCATCTAGATAATTCGCATGATAATAATAGAGAAAGTTATCGAGTGCTTAATTTGTTATATTATGTATCGCCAAATTGGAGATTGGAAAATGGAGGAAATCTTGAATTATGGGATAAAGGAGTAGAAGGAGAAAGCCGCGTCATTCTTTCAAAATCTAATAGACTAGTGTTAATGATCACAAATAAAACTTCTATTCATTCTGTCAGTAAAGTTGTTGTAGATGAAAAAAGATGTTGTGTTTCTAATTATTATTTTTCTGAAAAGCCGGTTGAATCAAGTGAATACTTTCATGTCACTTCTTTCTATGGTCGACCAGAGGAACCAATAAAGAATGTAGTTCTCCGAGCAGATGCTTTTCTTAGACAGACGGTTCGAAAAATTACTGGGAAGAGAATAGTTAAAACTGACCATATTTATAAAAAGAAAGAAGATAATCAGTAATATTTAAATAACACTGCTATAATTTTGCGGAATATTTTGCACTAACCATTTACAATTCTATATTATAAAAGAATTGTAAATGGTTATAAAAGTTTGTTCATATGCTTTGTATTATACTCACTTTTTTAGTGGAATGAAAAACAATATATAAATGAAAGTTAATATTAATGGCTCGATAGTCTTATATCAGAATGACGAGCAGATTCTGAGGGCTGCTATTGATTCATTTTTAAAGACAGATCTGGATGTAAAACTCTATTTGATAGATAATTCACCAACTGATAAGCTCAAGAATATTATTGATGATGAAAGAGTCATTTATATACATAATCCTTCAAATCCGGGATTCGGTGCCGCTCATAATATTGCGGTCAAATTAGCAATTCGCGATAATGCCGACTACCATCTTGTATTAAACCCAGATGTCTATTACGAACAAGGTGTTTTAGAAGAGCTGACCAAATATATGGAAGACAATCGTGAAATTGGTAATATTATGCCAAAGGTATTGTACCCCAATAATGATATTCAGCACCTTTGCAAACTTTTGCCCACTCCATACGATTGGATCGGCCGGAGGTTTAATCCATTTAAAGATATCGTCGAGAAAAGAAATAATATTTTTGAGCTTCGGTTTACGGGTTATAATAAAGTTATGGATGTGCCATACCTTTCCGGATGTTTTATGTATCTGCGTATGTCTGCGCTTAAGGAGATTGGCCTTTTTGATGAAGGTATTTTTATGTACGGAGAAGAAACAGATTTGTGTCGCAGATTGATTGATGGAGGATACCGTACCGTTTTTTATCCCAAAGTGCATATTTATCATCACTTTGAAAAAGGATCGCACAAGTCGTGGCGGTTAACGAAAATTGGAATGCAATCCGCAATATATTATTTTAATAAATGGGGGTGGTTTTTTGATAAAAAGAGAAGATGGATTAATAAATCAATTCTTGAGAGATTGAAATCTTAATACAATAGGTCATAGGGGTATTTGAATATTCTGGGTTCTTATGATGTATTTGATAGCGTGGTGTAAACTTGCACCTAACATAGGTAGAGGTTGATAGTTATGAGCGTAGAACTGTTAAGAATTGATACATTATTGAAAAATGTATGTTATGATAAGAAATAGTATGAAAATATTGATTTTAGGTGGGAAAAGCGGTTTTATAGGCCAAAATATAAGTGATCAATTAGCTGGAATATTTGACCTTGAATTCTTGTCTATGCGTAATCTTGATGTAATGAATAAAAGCTTTACTGCAGACTTCATTATTAATTTAGTTGGTAAAGCTCATGATCATAGTGGTACTGCAACAGAGAATGATTATTTTCAAGCTAATGTTGAACTTGCCAAGAAGGCTTTCCAAATTTTCTTATCATCCAATGCAAAGATTTTAATTCACATAAGCTCTCTTGCCGCACTAGAAGAATTCGAGTCAGATAAAGCTCTGTCTGAAAAAGATGAATGCAACCCAGTTTCTTGGTATGGAAAATCTAAACGAGCAGCTGAACAATGGCTACTCAAACAAGAACTACCATCAGATAAAAAATTGATTATCCTTCGTCCTCCAATGGTACATGGGCCAGGTGACAAGGGAAATTTAGGATTATTGTATAAGTTCATTTCAAAAGGGGTACCTTATCCTCTTGCTGCATTTAATAATCAGCGGTCGTTTATTTCGATCGGAAATTTTTGTTATTTTATTGAGCAAATAGTTGAGCATAACCATAAATTGGCAACCGGTATTTATCATATTTCAGATGATGAACCCATCTCGACGGCCGAGATTATTAATGTTATTAAGAATGTAACAGGTAAAAATACCATGAATTTCTCGATCCCAAAATCTTTGATAAAAGGCCTTGCTAAAATTGGTGATGTAATTCCGATTCCGTTGAATACAAGACGGTTAAAAAAGATGACAAGTAATTTGTTAATTTCAAACAAACATATAAAAAATACGCTTACGATCAGTAATTTACCTTTAACTGCTCAAAAAGGATTAGAGATAACGATCAGATCATTTGGCGAAAAAAAATGAACTTAATCTTTCTTGAGAGGAAATTTTAGAATTCTATAAAAGCGGTTATTTATTTTACATGAGATGATTATTTTTAAGAATTTTTAAAGTCTTATTAATATATCACCTCTGCTTAATTATAATAGATTTTATTTATCTAAATTTTTTGAATCAAACGGTTGTAATAGTATGATGAGGTTGATCTCAAGTCTCCAGTTAGTCAAATTTCGTAAGAACATCAATAGTAAATACGAATTGTTACAAAGCTCGTAATTAAAAATATGGCTCTTAATGCTTTAAAATCGCATAATTGAGAATTTTTTCAAATTGCCTGTAACGTTTTAAATAGATTTAACGTTAAGTAAATATATAAAGCAATTATAAGTATATTTGCACCTTTAAATGTTAACTAGATTTATGGCGTATATCTTTACCGTTATATTATTATTTGTACTCGAGCTTTTGTATTTCAAGGTAGCCGATAAGTTCAATATTATTGATAAGCCCAATCAGCGTTCTTCGCATAGTAAGATTACTTTGCGCGGAGGAGGGATTATTTTTTATATCGCTATACTTATATTTTTTATTCAATCTGGATTCTCATATCCGTGGTTTATGCTAGGTTTAACACTTATGGCGACCATTTCTTTTCTGGATGATATTTTAGAAATTTCTACACGGTTAAGATTGGCAATTCATTTTACTTCTGTTTTATTGCTGGCTTTCCAGATGGGAATTTTCTCTCCACCTTGGTATTATATTATTGTCACGTTCGTTATTGTTGTGGGAGTAATAAACGCCTATAATTTTATGGATGGTATTAACGGTATCACAGCTCTTTATAGCCTAGTCGTTTGTGTACTTTTATACTATGTGAATCAAACGGTACAATTTATAGCACAAGATTTTCTTATCTATACATTAATGGGAATTCTCGTTTTCGCATTTTTTAACTTTCGCAATAAAGCAAAATGTTTTGCAGGTGATGTCGGTTCCGTAGGAATTGCATATATCTTATTATTTGCTTTAGGTACTTTGATATTTAAAACAGGTGATTTTATTTACATATTATTTCTTGCGGTTTACGGTGTTGATGCCGTTTGGTCTATTGTACGTCGTTTATATCTTGGAGAGAATATTATGGAGGGTCATCGAACACATTTGTATCAGTATCTCGCGAATGAAGCAGGTTACAATAGGTTACTAATATCGGGAATGTATGGCGCTCTTCAACTAATTTTAGGTATAGCAGTCATTTATTTTGCTCAGTTTGACGGTAAGATTAAATGGTTTTTTGCAGTTTTGATTGTAGTATCCCTAAGTGCAGTGTATTTAGCGTTGAAGAATTACATTATCAGACAATACGTACTCAAATTAGCTAAATAATCAAGGTTTAAGTTTCCCTCTATCTACTATTGTTGCACAAAATTATCCAATTCTTTATAGATAGGAAGCAATTATTTAGTATCTTTTTTAGTAAATTAAGATTAAAAGCATTATAGGCGGTATTGCTCAAGATGAAAGAGGAGGGATTCGATTTGTCAATAATTGTGTTATGACTCCGATAATAAGGATTTATCATATAAACTTTGTTAAACACAGTCAGATAAGCGGCTATTTTTATAATAGCTGCTTATTTTTTGGTTATTATTTTACGAATTTTGTTCGTACCTACTATTACTTTTTTCGTAGTTGCACTTCATCTGCACCTATACTGTACAATCCTTTTTCTAATGCAGGGATGATTCAAGTTTTGGAAGAGTGAAAGGTTATTGGGGTTAAGGGCTAGCTAAAAGCTGGTTTGTAAAAAATAGTATGTAGTTTATACCACTCATCATTATCGCAGATCATAGACTTTAAAAATTCTTAACAAATTTTTAATTTGGAGATTTAATTCTTGATGAGTACTTTTGTTACTCAAAGACTAATCAACCTTATGCTAGACTCGCTAATAACTTCAAAAACGAGATTAAAACTTCTGATCAAATTTTTTGTTTCGGCAAATAACCAAGGTTATTTACGCGGACTGGCTGATGAATTTCAAGAATCTACCAATGCTATTCGAAAAGAATTGAATCAGTTGGCAGAAGCTGGATATCTTGATAAGAATACAGACAGAAACAAAATTTTTTATCGCGCTAATACACAGCACTCCTTATTTAAACCACTTCAAAAATTAATTCACACTTTTTTGGGAATCGATGAGATAGTTGATCATGTTCTTGATAAATCTGGTGATATTCAGTCTGTAAGCTTGATTGGTGATTATGCTAAAGGGCTAGATTCGGGAGAAATTGAGGTTTTAATTTTAGGTGAAGATTTAAATCAGGCATATTTATTGCAGTTAGCGGCGAAGGTTGGAGTAAAGTTAAATAAGGACATAAAACTATATTTCAATGTGCTGCCTATAGAGGCGCATAGTATCAATTTATTTACGAAATAAGAGTTTTGAATAAAGATGTCTTGTTGAAAGTTAATAATATTAGAAATTAGCATTTACATGAAAAAAATAGCAATTATTGGTCAAGGTTATGTTGGATTACCGCTAGCTCTAGAATTTTCACAACATTTCCCCGTCATTGGCTTTGATATTAGTAAAGAACGGGTCCGTGAATTAAATCAAGGAAAAGATCGAACTTTAGAAGCAGATTTATCAAAATTGAATGCTGGTTTAATTTTGGCAAAAAATACATCTTTTAAAAAAGGATATATAGCATCTAGTAATGTACAAGATTTAACAGATGCTCAAATCTTTATTGTGACTGTCCCTACTCCCATTGATCGTTATAATGCCCCAAATTTGAATCCGCTACTTAAAGCAACAGAAATGTTAGGACAGGTGATTTCAAAAGGTGATATTATTATTTATGAATCAACTGTTTTTCCTGGTTGTACAGAAGAAGATTGCGTACCTGTATTGGAAAAGTTTTCCGGACTTAAGTTTAATGAAGATTTCTACGTGGGATATTCGCCGGAACGTATCGTTCCTGGTGATAAAGTGAATACACTAACAACAATTAAAAAGGTAACATCCGGCTCAACACCTGAGATTGCTGAAGAGGTGGATCAATTATATAAAACTATTGTAACAGCTGGAACGCATAAAGCGCCAAACATTAAGGTTGCGGAAGCATCTAAAGCTATTGAAAACGCTCAAAGAGATGTTAATATTTCTTTTATGAATGAGTTGGCTTTGATCTTTGATAGAATTGGAATAGACACCAATGATGTTTTGGAAGCCGCAGGTACTAAATTTAACTTTCTTAAATATAAACCAGGATTAGTAGGGGGGCACTGTATTTCAGTTGATCCTTATTATTTAGCGCATAAAGCTGTTCAGTTGGGCTACCACCCAAATGTAATCTTATCCGGTAGACGTGTTAATGACTCTGTGGCAGAATTTATAGCCTCTAAAGTTGTAAAATTGATGATTAAAAAGGATATTAATGTTAGCACTGCACATGCATTAATTTTAGGGATCACTTTTAAAGAAAACTGCCCTGATGTTCGTAATACAAAGGTGGTTGATGTGTACAACGAATTAATAGAATATGGTGTTAAGGTTGATATTTACGATCCTTGGGCGAATCAAGAAGAAGTGAAACATGAGTATGGGGTTGATATTTTATCCTCTTTGGATATGGATATTCAATATGATGCTATCATACTAGCGGTTTCTCATAATGAATTCCTGATAATGGATTTAGCAATTTTAAGGAAGGAAAAATCTGTATTATTTGATATAAAAGCTTGCTTGGACAGATCTCAAGTTGATGGCAGATTATAAAATTTAAACTAGTATAAATATTTACAATGAAAAAAAATCTTATTGTTTTTGGAACTAGGCCAGAGGCCATTAAAATGGCTCCTTTAGTTAAAGAATTTCAAAAGCATCCAGAATTGGATACAAAAGTTTGTGTAACGGCACAACATCGTGAAATGTTAGATCAGGTTTTAGAGTTTTTTGATATTACGCCAGATTATGATATGGATCTAATGAAGCCTAATCAAAATTTATATTCCTTGACAGCGGATATTATTACGGGTTTAAAACCGATTTTAGAAGAGTATCAACCTGATTATGTGTATGTTCATGGTGATACCAGTACCACAATGGCAGCTGGTATTGCGGCTTTTTATTCTGGCGCTCAAGTTTGTCATGTAGAGGCTGGTCTTCGGACTCATAATAAGCGTTCTCCTTTTCCAGAAGAGATCAATCGCCAAGTGACAGGTAGGATTGCTGATTTTCATTTTGCACCTACCACTGCTTCTGAACAAAATTTGTTGAATGAAAATATTAATAAAGATGCTATTCTAGTCACTGGAAATACAGTTATAGACGCATTAATTGATAGTTCTGAACGCGTCAAGAATTTAGAAAATGCGGAAATTGAAACTTTGAAACAACTTGTTGATCCATCTAAGAAGTTAATTTTAGTGACAGGTCATAGACGTGAAAACCATGGTCAAGGTTTTATAAATATCTGTGAAGCATTAAAAGAGATCGCTTTAAATCATGAGGATGTTCAGATAATTTATCCTGTTCATTTAAATCCAAATGTAAAAGGACCGGTATATGAAATTTTATCAGGTATTAAAAATATTCATTTAATAGATCCTTTGGCATATCCAGCTTTCGTATGGTTAATGAATCAATCTTATTTAATTATCACTGATTCTGGAGGTGTTCAAGAGGAAGCGCCAAGTTTAGGTAAACCGGTATTAGTAATGCGCGATACTACTGAAAGACCAGAAGCTGTTGATGCAGGTACCGTTATTTTGGTAGGTACAGATAAAAACTTAATTGTAAAAGAGTGTGAATCGTTATTGAGCGATACAGAACGTTATAATACAATGACAGCGTTGCACAATCCTTATGGAGATGGTAAAGCATGTCAAAGAATAGCTAATTTTATAAAAAACACAAAATAAGATATGAATCCAAAAGTAGTTACCATTGGACTGGGATATATAGGATTGCCCACTTCTGCTTTGATTGCAAATAATCAAATTCCTGTTTATGGAGTTGATATTTCTCAACATGTCGTTGATACAATTAATGCCGGAAAGATACATATTGTGGAACCTGAGTTGGATAAAGCTGTAGCTAAAGCTGTATCAGAGGGTTATTTAAAAGCTGGGACGAAACCTATAGAAGCAGATGCCTATCTTGTAGTTGTGCCAACTCCTTTTAAAGGTGATCATCAACCTGATATTTCTTATGTACAAGCTGCAACAGAAGGTATTATCCCATTATTAAAAGAGGGAGATTTGTATATTATTGAATCAACTTCGCCAGTGGGGACTACTGAAAAAATGATGGCACTTATTTTTTCTAAGCGACCAGAATTAGAAGGTAAAATATATTTAGCCTACTGTCCTGAACGTGTTCTTCCTGGAAATGTGATGTATGAATTGGTACATAATGACCGCGTAATAGGTGGTGTTAATGATGAGTCTACAAAAAAAGCATTAAACTTTTATAGTCAATTTGTAAAAGGTGAACTACATGAAACTAATGCACGTACTGCTGAGATGTGTAAATTAACGGAAAATGCTTCTCGTGATTCCCAAATTGCATTTGCTAATGAGTTATCATTAATTTGCGATAAAGCAGACATAAACGTATGGGATTTAATCCGTTTAGCAAATAAGCATCCTCGTGTAAATATTTTACAACCAGGTTGTGGTGTAGGAGGTCATTGTATAGCTGTAGATCCATACTTTTTAACCGCAGATTTCCCGATGGAATCCCGTATGATTGCCCAAGCAAGAGAAACTAACAATTATAAATCTTTTTGGTGTGCAGAGAAAGTCAAAACAGCTCGTCTAGAATTTGAAATTAAAAATGGTCGTCAACCTTCCATTGCTATTATGGGATTGGCATTTAAACCAAATATTGATGATCTAAGAGAATCTCCAGCAATTCACATTGCAGAGAGAGTGTTGCAAGATTCAGGAGATGCAGATATGTTTATTGTTGAACCTAATGTTCATGAACATAAGGTTTTTAAATTAACTGCTTATAATGTTGCTATCGAAAAAGCGGATATTATCGTGTTTTTAGTAGCTCATAATGAATTCAAGACCTTAGAAATTGATAATAATAAGATTGTAATAGACTTTTGTGGAGTCACTAATAAAACTTATTAATACTGCTGATGAATTTAAAAGATATTGCTAAATCACTGTACACTAATAAATTAGTTAAGGGTGTTTTTTGGTCTTTTTTAGGTAGTGTTGCATCTAAGGGCTTTGGTTTTCTCGCGATGTTCTATGTTGCAAGAAATCTTTCAGTTGCAGATTTTGGAAATATAGGTGTATTACAATCATATATTACAACTTTTTCACTATTTAGTTTAGCAAGTTTCGGTGTAACTGCTACAAAATATATAGCAATTAACCTGTCAAAAGATATCAGCAAAACAAGTGAAATATTCTCTTTGGTGAGAATATTTTCATTTGTTTTAGCAATTCTTGTATTAGTAAGTTCCTTGCTATTTAATAAGCAACTTTGTGAACTTCTGACTGGAAATTCTTTGATTACAACTCCAATGTTATTTTGCTCAATAGCAGTCTTTTTCTCTTCATTAAATGGGTTGCAAACTGGTGCTCTTGCTGGATTTGAGGATTTTAAATCTATTTCAATTGTAAATATAGTTAATGGGCTGCTATCATTTCCTTTAATTATATATCTGACAACTACCTATGGTGTTACTGGTTTTGCCATTGCTTTACTTATTACAAGTTTTTCAATATGGTTCTGTTCAGCTATTTTATTGAGAAGGATTTGTAAAAATTATGGTGTTAGATTTTCCTTAAATAATATTAAAAATAACTTTGATGTTATAGTAAAATTTAGTCTGCCAGCTTTTATTAGTAATTTAATGGTTAATCCAATTGTATTGGTTTGTAACAGTATTCTTATCAAAAGAAATTCCAATGGTTTATATGAAATGGGAATTTTCAATGCTAGTAATAATTACTCACAAATTTCCATGGTTTTATTAGGTGTAGTTGGACAAGTGTTTTATCCCTATGCAATGAAAAATTTTAATGGAGGCAATAAAAAGTTTGATTTTCTTAATATCATTCATCCTTTCTTTTTTGGACTAATGATCTGCTTACCAACTGTATTTTTGCCCGAAGTCTTTTCGTCTCTCTTTGGGGGGCAGTATCATAATAAAGACATGTACATAACGACAATTCTAGTTTCAATATTTACAGTAGTTAATTCTCAGAAACAGGGTATAGCAAGAAATTTTGCAGCTGGAAACTTTATGTGGTTTAGTGTCTTTAGTAATGCTTTTTGGGGAATAGCAGCTGTAAGCTTGAGCTATTATTTTGTTGAATATGGCGCTATAGGAAGGGCTGCTGCATTTTTGATAGCATATTTATTAAATACTTTACTATTTATACCGTATTTTATTAAGAACAAATTAGTTGATAGAAAACTTGTTTTAACATGGAATAACCTATTATATATGGGGATCTTGTTTTCAGCTCTTATATTATTTGCTTTGGATACATCTATGATTATTAGGGGATTTCTATTGATTATAAGTATAATAATCATTTGTTTTACGACTTGGAAATGGTATAGAAAGTATACAAAAAGTTTTTCATAATGACAGATAAAAATAAAAGAAAAGGAGTCACTATAAAAGGAGCGTATGGTGATGCGAATGTTGGCGATGATTTGCTTTTAGAAATGGTAATGGAACTTCTTAAACAAGTAAATCCATTATATGAAATAAAGATTGTCTGTAAAAAGGAGAAATATCTTACTGAAATGTACAATGATGTCGAATTCTTAAGTCTTGCTGCTTCGAAATTCGAAAGATCAGATATTTATATTCTAGGAGGTGGTACTCAATTTTTTTCATTTGAAAACAGTAATAAAAAAAATAATTTTAGCTCTAAATTAACACTTTATGCTAAAGCTATTTTGCTAGAACCAATGTTAATTTATAGACTTTTAAGATCTAAATTTAGAAAACATTCCGACTATTCTTTAAAAATAGCGCTGGGTATAGGTCTAGGTCCATTTGAATCTTTATCTGATGAATTGCCCGTTAGAAAACAGTTAGAGGAATATGATAAAATTTTTTGCAGAGATAGATTATCAAAAGCTTATCTTGAGAAATGGCAGGTAGAAGATTATTTTTTTGGCGCAGATCTTTGTTTAACTGACTTGTTTAGAAAAAAGTATGAACTTCGTCATTATCGAGAGCCTAACGCACCTTTACAAATAGGAATTGTCCTCAGGAGCTGGAGCCATAGCGATGTTGGAAATATTATCAATGATAAAATTTTGAATTGGTTGTCTACTCAAAATTTTGGAAAAGTTAAAATATTTTTATTTTCAAAGGATAAGGATGAGGATTTAGTAGCTAAAATTACTAGCCTTAAAGATATTCAAATTGAGGAATTAATAGTTTGGCATCCAATGGATTATACTTTTGAAAATTTCTATAGTTGTCTCAACGAATGCGATGTATTACTTACGTCTAGATATCATGCAGCAATTTTTGCTGTAAATTTAAGTATACCTACAGTTTGTTTAGGAATAGATCCAAAACTCCAAGCGCTTAGTGATGAGGTAAATGGATTTTATTACTGGAATGCTGAAGATGAAATTAGTGATATAGATATCAATATAGAAAATATATCATCAACATATTCTGAACATCAAGATCAAATAAGAAATAGTTATCAAATTTTAAATACTAGAGCTAATTCTATGATTACTGAAATTTCCAATGTGTTAAAAAATCAAGCGTAATGTCAAAGAAAATACTTTTTATAGCTCCAAGCTCATACCCAGTTAATTCCCCAGAGGCAATTGTTAATATTAAGCTTTTGGAGTTATTAAGCAATAATGGTTATGAGATTGATTTAATTTCAAAAAAAATTAAGTGGGATAATTATCCTTCATCTCAAACTTTGGATAGTTTAAACGTTAAAATTAAAAGGAATATTATAGTAGAAGTAGACAATAAATTGAATATCAAAACACTATTTCAACATCTTTTAGTATACCTTATTTGGGGTACAGTTTTTAAAGGTGCACATTGGGCCTATGAGGTGATCTTTAACAATAAAAGTTTTTTTAAAGATGTCAAATATGATTTTGTGATTACTAAGGATTCTCCAAGTTTATTAATCGGATATTACTTAAAGAAGAAGTATGGATTAAAGTGGATTTCAACATGGAATGATCCTTATCCTTCTATTAAATATCCTTTACCTTATGGACATGGTGTTAATGCTATGATGCCATTTTATTATAAAAAAATTATCAAAGTGATGGAGTTTGCTGATAAACATATTTTCCCTAATGAAAGACTTAGAGATTATATGTTAAACTATATCAATACTAGTAAGGAAAAATCGATTATAATTCCACATTTAGCCTATGAACAATCATTAAATGAACAGAAAGATATTGGAACCTTGAAATTAGTCCATGCTGGCAATGTTCGTTCTCCTCGTAATCCTAAACCAATTGTAGAAGCATTTTTCCGATTTTTATTGGAGAAAGGAACTGTTAATGACATTACACTTGATTTTATAGGAATATTTGATAATGATCTAATAAAACTTGTGGAAAATTCAAAATACAGCAGGAATATAAATTTATTGCCTCCAGTTGAATATAAGGAAAGTTTAGATTTATTGAAGGGCTATGATGTTGCCTTAATTATTGAAGCCCCGTGTGAAGAGGGTATCTTTTTGCCTACAAAAGTCGGTGATTATATGTCTAATAATATTCCAATATTTAGCATTAGTCCGCAGATAGGGGTTTTAAACGACTTATATAAGCAAAATTATGTACAGTATTTCGCTGATATAAATGACATTGATGGTATATTCGAAGAGTTAAAGAAAATTCATGAAGACTATAGCAATTGCAAGCTAAAAAGTAGTAGCTTTAATGAGGCATATGATAAAATGAATATTTTGGATCTGTATAATAAGTTATAGTAATGGTGCTTTATATTATTACTTTTATATTGTGCATTGTAATGGACAACCTTTCTGGTCAAAAGCACTTATTAGGCAAGAAGCTTTTTTTGATTTGGATATATATATTTTTATGTTTTGGCTATACAATTGGAACAGACTGGAGACATTATGAGCAATTATATACGTACGAATATGATAAAAACCTTTTAGATAAGGATTATGAGAAAGGCTTTTATTATCTAATATATTTAGTAAGAAAATTTATACCAGACTTTTGGCTTTTTCTAGGTATTATCAAATGTGTCTATTTATATTCGGTATTGAAGTTTGTCAGGAGATTTACTACTAGTGAATTCGTCGCTTTAGCTATAATGTTAAATTATAATCTTCTGTTTATGCTGGTTGATAACCCTTTACGATTTATGACGGGGTCTATTATATTAGTCTTGGCAACAGGATATTTAATCGATAGAAAATATCTTAAATTTATTTCTGTAGCATTATTGTGCCTTTTCTTTCACATTTCTTTAATCATTCCAATAGCTTTATCTTTACTTGTAATATTTAGAGAAAAAATAATAAATAAGTCAAATACCACTCTATTTGTTTGGTATTTCTTTGCTTGTCTTGTCAGTTTATTTCCACATATAATCAATCAGTTTTCAAGCTTTTTTGCCTCTAAGTTTCCTGCTATTGCATATAAGCTACTAAATATTTATGTCGCAGAATCGAGTGATGCTGTATTTACATTAGGTTCATTAATTATGTTCTTTTTGTTTTTTGTTTTATTACATCACAAGAAGATAATTCTTGAAAATAAATACGGTGATATACTATTCTTCTTTGCGCTATTTTATATGTTCCTTTCACGTATTTTAATGGTGTTTCCGACTGGATTCAGGTTAACTCTGTATTTTGGTTTATTTTTTGC
The DNA here is from genome assembly GCF_014191365.1 of Sphingobacterium sp. JUb56. Classification (NCBI taxonomy): domain Bacteria; kingdom Pseudomonadati; phylum Bacteroidota; class Sphingobacteriia; order Sphingobacteriales; family Sphingobacteriaceae; genus Sphingobacterium; species Sphingobacterium sp. JUb56. The sequence continues at coordinate 189,666 of NZ_JACHWL010000003.1, forward strand.
TGTGTGTTTAGTAATAATAATAAAATCTACCAGTTTTAAATTTAAATATATACTTTATTTATTGATTGGGCTTACCATTTTTAAAACCTTATGGACAAGTTATCAATATATTCCATACACAAATAGTATTTATTACATTTTATCAGCAGATCATTTACCCCGAAATTATAGGGATGAGTTTAATAAAAAGGAATATAATAAGCGAACTGGTGAAACGATCAAAGATCAATCTCGCAATTATTCAAATTGATTTTCTGCACGCTTAATAAATAATCTCATGCAATTGAAAAAAAAAATACGAAAAAACACATTATTATTATGCTTAGGATTAGTGTTAATGTCGATAAAATCTTTTGGTCAAACTGAGCCAAAACTTTATATAGCAATAGCAGGTTTAAATCCTTCTCAGGAAGAATATATAAAACAAGAGAAACTATCGCAAATTAATATATTCTACCAAAAAGAGGTTACTACAGATGGATTGAATCTAGATGTCAAAATGTTTAAGGAGCATATTGAAAAAAGGACAAATTTAAATAGTAAAGGGATTGCTATTATTGATTGGGAAGGCTTAGCGTTTAAAGCCTTATCCGGGTCAAGCGATGCAAAGGCTGAAATGATCATTAAGCAGTTTCTGAAAGCCCTTGACATTGCCAAGCAAATGCGTCCAAATTTAAAATGGGGCTTTTATGGCCTCCCTGTAAGGACTTTTAATGGGAATAATGCTAACTGGAGAAAAATTAACACAAGATTGCTCCCAATTTTTAAGAAAGTGGATGTTATAGCACCTTCTTTGTATATTTATAATGCTAGCCCTAAAGTATATAATGTAAAATTACCCTTGACAGAAAGAGGAAGTGGAGATCATCTGTACGTTAATCTCGATTATGCTTTAAAACTTGCAAAACAGTATAATAAAGAAGTATATCCGTTTATTTGGCATAAACGAAATTCTGGTAAAAGCAATGAAGCTCTATCTCTGATCCCAATAGATATTTTTAAAAATTATTATACAATGATAAGTTCTCGCGTATCTTCAGGAAAGAAAGTGAGCGGAGTCATTTGGTGGGACAGTCAAAAGTATTATTATTTAAATAGAAAAAAATATCCTGCTCTTGAAAAAGAATATCAAGGAGTAGTAGATGTAGAAAAGTATGATTATGATATTTTTAAAAAGTACTACAGAGCAACTAAATAAGCTTGCTTGCTCCAGTTCCTAATTTAGGACGAACGCTTTTTATTAATACAGTAGAAATTATAATAGAAAATAGATGAAACCAAAAGTTCTAATAGTTTACAATAAAATATGGTCTTACCGAGAAAAGATATTTGAACTGATAGATGAAGAATTTGATCTAACTGTAGGTTATTCTGATGAAAAATTTGTAGATAAGTCCTATTCTTTTAAAACCAGGTATTTGCCAGTTAAAAAGGTTGGTCCATTCGAAATACATAAAGATAACTTGAGTAAAATCGCATCCCAATACGATGTAATTATTGGTATCTCTAATATAAGGTGGATTAGTCTTATGTTATTATGCTTAAAAAGAAACAGAAAGTTTAAGATCGGTTATTGGGGAATAGGAGTGACAGCTTCTTATGAGAATAATTTTGACTCAAAGAAAACATGGGATAATTTAAGGTATTTTATATCAAAAAGATCTGATTTTACAATATTTTACAGCTCTTACCCACTAGAAAGGTATATAAAAGCTGGAATCCGTGAAACAAAATTATTTGTTGCTCACAATACTACCCAAGTTGAGTTATCAGATTATAATCCTGTTGATAAAAAAGATTTTCTTTTTTTAGGAACGCTTTATCCGCAGAAAGGACTTAATGAATTATTAGAGGCGTATAGCGATTTGTATGAAGAAAGAAATGATTGTCCAAGGTTGTTAATTGTAGGAGATGGTCCTGAGAAACAAAAAGTTTTAGAATTTATTAAAGAGAAAAATATGATGGATAAAATTGTTTTATTCGGAAGTATTTATGATCCCAAAGCACTTTCTAAGATTTTTAACCAATCGATTGTTTGTATCTCACCAAATCAAGCAGGGTTGTCAGTTCTTAACTCAATGGGAAATAGAACATCTTTTGTGACGAGGCGTGATGCCATTACTGGAGGGGAAATATTTAATATTGAAAATAGATATAATGGTATTATATATGATGCTAATGAAAGATTATCTAAAGTTATGGAATGGATTGTTGATAATAGTGAATTAGTTCATAAAATGAATAATAATGCATATGATCACTATATTACTAATAGAACTCCTACTATGATGGCGAACGCAATAAAGAAAGCTATTACTGACTCTTTAAACTAGCTTGAATGAAATTATCAATCCGTCAAATATATAGAAATTTAAAAATGCTTTTTTTTAGATTTTACTATAGATTGAAGAATGTACACAAAACATTCTATATGGGAGGGACATCAAAAATATCAAATGATCTATATGCTGAGGAATACTCATATATCGGTCCTGGTTGCGTTATATATCCAAAGGTCAAAATTGGAAAGTATACAATGCTTGCGCCAGAGGTAAAGATCGTAGGTGGAGATCATTTTTATAAAGATCCTAGAAAGCCTATGATCTTCGCAGGTAGAGATGCTGATTTGGAAACTGTTGTGGGTGCTGACGTATGGATAGGATATGGAGCTTTCATTAATAGAGGCGTTAAAATAGGCGACGGTGCAATTATCGCAGCCTACTCGGTGGTTACCAAAGATATCGAACCCTATACCATTGTTGGTGGGATGCCAGCTAAGTTTATTAAATATAGATTTACTAATGAGGAAATCTTTGAACATAAGAAGATGTTAGAAGAAAATTTAAGAATAACTATTAACGACTACACAAAATAATGCAAGGTATCAAAGAAAAAACTTTATTAATCACGGGCGGAACAGGTTCATTTGGGACAGCAGTTTTAAATCGTTTTTTGCAAACGAATCATTTTAAAGAAATTCGTATTTTCTCTCGTGATGAGAAAAAGCAAGATGATATGCGTAACCTTTATAAAAATGATAAGATCAAATATTATATTGGTGATGTACGCGATTATTCTTCTGTAGAACCAGCTACTAGAGGTGTTGATTACGTTTTTCATGCAGCAGCATTAAAGCAAGTGCCTTCATGTGAATTTTTTCCTATGCAGGCAGTCAAAACTAATGTGGAAGGAACACAAAATGTGATTCGTGCAGCAGCATCAAATGGTGTAAAAAAAGTAATCTGTTTATCCACTGATAAGGCTGCTTACCCGATCAACGCGATGGGTATTTCTAAAGCTATGATGGAGAAAGTTGCAGTTGCTGAGGCTCGTAATTTGACAGAAACTGTTGTTTGTCTGACTCGTTATGGAAATGTGATGGCTTCAAGAGGATCTGTTATCCCTTTGTTCCTTAATCAGATTCAAAAAGGTGAGCCTATTACCATCACGGATCCAAACATGTCCCGCTTCTTTATGTCTCTTGAAGATGCTGTAGATTTAGTATTATTTGCTTTTGAGCATGCTAATCCAGGTGATCTTTTTGTGAACAAAGCTCCGGCGGGATCAATTGGAGATTTAGCTAAAGCTTTGATTGAATTGACTGGTAAAGAAGTTCCTGTTAAAGTAATCGGTACACGTCATGGTGAAAAACTTTATGAGACACTTTGTACTCGTGAAGAAATGATGAAAGCCGAGGATATGGGCGATTTCTATCGTGTTCCAGCCGATAATAGAGACTTAAACTATGCTAAGTATTTCTCGGAAGGTGAGCAAGATGTTTCTAAGATTGAAGATTATCATTCTCACAATACAGAACAACAAGGTGTTGAAGGTCTCAAAAAATTAATTTCAACATTACCGCTCATCAGAAAAGAAGTTTTTGGTGAGGACGTAATGCAATATCCATACTAATATATTATTATGATTGATTTTATAAAGGGTGGAATAGCCAAAGATGACAGAGGTCAAATTCGCTTTGTGAATGATTTTGATATGTCTTTGGTAAAAAGATTTTACATTATCAAAAATGTAGACTTATCGTTAATTAGAGGGTGGAGAGCTCATCGTGTTGAGCAACGGTGGTTCTACGTTCTCTCAGGTTCTTTTGCCATTGATACTGTAAAAATTGATAATTGGGAAACTGCTTCTTCAGATTTACCAGTTGAGCGCTTGGTTTTAAGTACAGATGAAAATAGAGTTTTGCATCTATCCACTGGCTATGCAACTGCTTTTCAAGCATTGGAAGAAAACTCAGAATTATTGGTTTTTTCAGACTTTGGAATAGAAAATGCACCTAAAGACGATTACACATATCCGTTGGATTATTTTATAAATAAGAAATGATAAAAATAGGAATTACAGGCCAAAATGGTTTTGTTGGAAGTCATTTATATAATACGTTAGGATTATTCCCAGAAGAATTTGAGCGAATTGATTTTAATAAGGATTTCTTCGAGAAGGAACAAGATCTAGATGATTTTGTGACTAAGTGTGATGTAATTGTACATTTAGCAGCCCTCAATCGTCATGAATCAGATCAGGTGCTTCACGATACCAATGTTGCTTTGGCCGTTAAATTGGTTGACGCTTTAGAAAGAACAAATTCGAAAGCACATGTATTAATTTCATCTTCGACCCAAGAGGAGCGTGATAATCTATATGGAAAATCTAAAAAAGCAGGCCGTGAAGCATTAGTGGAATGGGCGAAAGCTAGCGGAGGAAAAGCGACAGGATTAATTATTCCAAATGTATTTGGTGCTTTTGGTAAACCTTTTTATAATTCTTTTGTAGCTACTTTTTGTTACCAACTGACGCATGGTGAAATACCTACTATTGCAACAGACGGTGAAGTGAAATTGATTTATGTGCAAGAATTGGTAGATACGATCATTAAGAGTATTAGAAGTAATGAAGGTATAGCAGAATTATTAATTGAACCAACTGCGACTAAAAAAGTATCTGAAGTACTCGCATTATTAAATGACTACAAAGCAAAATATTTTGATGGTGGAGAAATTCCGGTGATAAATAATACTTTTGAACATAATCTATTTAATACTTACCGTACTTATATTGACCACGCAACACATTTTCCTGTAAAGTTCACACAACATATAGATCCAAGAGGTGCTTTTGTAGAGGTTATTCGTTTAGGAATTGGTGGACAATGTTCGTTCTCGACAACTGTGCCGGGGATAACAAGAGGAAACCATTACCATACCCGTAAGATTGAGCGATTTGCGGTAATCAAAGGAAAGGCTCTTATCCAACTCAGAAAGATCAATACGGATGAAGTAATGGATTTTTATTTAGATGGCCAAGAACCAGCGTATGTGGATATGCCGATTTGGTATACCCATAATATTAAAAATATAGGAGAGGAAGAGCTTTATACGATCTTTTGGATCAATGAACCTTTTAATCAAGAGGATGCAGATACATATTTTGAAACTGTTTAAGCGTTAAACATATCATGAAAAAATTAAGAGTGATGACGGTCGTTGGTACACGACCAGAAATTATTAGACTATCAAGAGTATTAGCGGCACTTGATGCTTCTGATGCAGTAGAACATATTATAGTCCATACTGGACAGAATTACGATTACGAATTGAATCAAATCTTTTTCGAAGATTTAGGTTTACGTAAACCTGATTATTTTTTAGAGGCTGCGGGAAAAACAGCAACAGAAACAGTTGGTAATATTTTAATTAAAATAGATCCATTATTAGAAGAGTTACAACCTGATGCTTTTTTAGTGTTAGGCGATACTAATTCTTGTTTATGTGCTATTCCTGCAAAGAAACGTCATATTCCTATTTTCCATATGGAAGCAGGAAATAGGTGTTTTGATCAGCGTGTTCCAGAAGAAACAAACCGTAAAATTGTAGATCATACTTCAGATATCAATTTAACATACTCAGATATTGCACGTGAGTATTTATTACGCGAGGGTTTGCCAGCAGATCGTATTATCAAAACTGGTTCACCGATGTTTGAAGTATTACATCATTACCTACCTGAAATTAATGCATCTCAAGTTTTAGAAAAATTAAACTTGAAGAAAGGTGAATTTTTTGTGGTATCATCACATCGTGAAGAGAATATTAATTCCGAGAAAAATTTCCGAGGATTGATGACTTCTCTAAATGCTATCGCTGAAAAATATCATTATCCGATCATTGTTTCCACTCATCCTCGTACACAGAATATGATTGATAAGATGCAAATTGAAATGCGTCCTGAGATCCAATTCCTGAAACCACTAGGTTTTCATGATTACAATGCTTTACAGAAGGATGCTTATGCAGTATTATCAGATTCTGGAACAATCTCAGAAGAATCTTCGATCTTAAATTTCCGTGCCCTAAATATTCGTCAAGCACATGAACGTCCAGAGGCAATGGAAGAAGCATCCGTTATGATGGTTGGTTTATCTCCTGAACGTATCTTACAAGGCTTAACACAGGTATTGCAACAGCAAGTAGGTGAAGAAAGAAACTTTAGGTCGGTTGCGGACTATTCGATGCCAAATGTTTCTCAAAAGGTAGTTCGTATTATTATTTCTTATACGGATTATATTAAAAGAACGGTTTGGTCGGAAGAAATTTAAAACAAAATGAATATTATATTTTTAACATTAGTAGAGATAAATTCTGTAGAGGAAAGAGGTATTTATCAAGATTTGTTACGCAAGTTCCGAAATGAGGGACATAATGTCACAATTGTATCTCCCGTTGAAAGGCGTAAAGGAATATCAACTAATTTTACTCAAAAAAATGGAGTATCTCTTCTTCAAGTTAAGACGTTTAATATTCAAAAAACTAATATTGTTGAGAAGGGTATTGGTACTTTAGCAATTGAATACCAATATCTTTTTGCTATTAAAAAATATTTGGCAAATAAGAGGTTTGATATGGTTTTATACTCTACTCCTCCAATAACTTTTGCAAAGGTCATTCAATTCATTAAGAAAAGAGATGGAGCTTTTAGTTATTTACTGCTAAAAGATATTTTTCCACAAAATGCAGTTGATATGAACTTGATGAGAGAAGGTAGTTTTCTTCATTCACAATTTGTTAAAAAAGAAAAAAAATTATACGATATTTCAGATTTTATTGGATGTATGTCTCCTGCAAACGTTGAGTTTCTGATAAAATATAATCCAACTATTGTTTCATCAAAAGTTGAAGTTAACCCTAATACTATCGAACCGATTTCGTATAATTATTCCGAGAATGATAAGAATGTAATTCGAGCAAAGTACGCAATACCTTTACAAAAAAAAGTATTTGTATATGGAGGTAATTTGGGGAAACCACAGGGGCTCGATTTTTTATTACAAACAATTGATGATATTAATATTGATGATGTTTTCTTTTTAATTGTTGGCGATGGTACAGAATTTTCTATGATCAAGAAGTGGTTTGATGATAGAAAGCCCACTAATGCAAAATTATTGCAAAAGTTACCGAAAGACGACTATGATAAATTATTAGCATCATGCGATGTTGGGTTAATTTTTCTTGATAAGAATTTTACTATTCCTAATTTTCCTTCGAGACTTCTTTCATACCTAGAAATGAAGATGCCTGTTATAGCTGCAACTGATTCTAATACTGATATTGGTGATATCATTGAATTTGCAAACTGTGGATATAAAGTTTTATCAGGAAATCTGGAAGAGATGAAAAATGCAATTACTAGTTTATTAAGTGACGATTTAGAAATTCTTGGTAGTAATGCGGAAAAACTATTATTGAGCGCTTATACTGTAGATAAATCTTATAAATTAATTATGGAGAAGATAAGAAATGTATAAAAATTTTTTTAAACGCTTTTTTGACTTTTTTACAGCTTTATGTGGCTTAATTATACTTTCACCAATTTTTGTAATAGTCACTATTGGATTGTATTTTGCTAATAATGGTAGGCCTTTCTTTTTTCAAGCTCGTCCTGGAAAAGATAGTAAAATCTTTAAGATAATCAAGTTCAAGACCATGAACGATAAAAAGGATCCTGTAGGGAATTTATTGCCCGATGTAGATCGCTTAACAGCGATTGGCTCTTTTGTTCGCAAAACCTCATTGGATGAAATTCCTCAATTAATTAACGTCATAAAAGGCGATATGTCATTAATTGGACCAAGACCGCTTTTGATTCAATATTTGCCCTTGTACACGGAGACTCAAAAACGTCGTCATGAGGTTAGACCGGGGATCACCGGATGGGCGCAAGTCAATGGAAGAAATGCAATTTCGTGGGAGAAAAAATTTGAATTAGACGTCTGGTATGTAGACCATGTTTCTTTTGCAACTGATCTCAAAGTTTTTTTTACAACCTTTAAAAAGGTATTCAAAAGCGAAGGTATTTCTGCAGATGGGCATGTCACAATAGAACCTTTTAATGGAAACAATTAGCAATTAAAAATATGTATTTATTTGGAGCAAGTGGACATGGTAAAGTTATTGCGGAAATCGCTGAAAGCAATGCTGTAGTAATTGATGGCTTCATTGATTCAGATCCTAGTAAAATAAATTTATTAGGATATCCCGTTTTCCGTGAAGTCCCGACTCAAAATATAGAAGTTGCCATTTCCATTGGTAATAATAAAATACGTCAAAAAATTGTTACTAGTACTACCAACTTTAGTTATATCAATCTTATACATCCAAGGAGTAATATCTCTAAACGTGCTGTACTAGGTCAAGGGACGGTTGTGATGGCTGGAGTAGCAATAAATGCAGATGTTCAAATCGGTGAACATTGTATTATTAACACAAATGCTTCTGTAGATCATGATTGTGTTATAGAAGATTTTGTCCACATATCTCCAAATGTTGCTTTGGCAGGAAATGTGGTTGTCGGAGAAGGGACACATATCGGAATTGGAGCTTCCATTATTCAAGGAATAAAAATAGGCAAGTGGTGTACAATAGGTGCAGGCGCTGTCATTATAAAAAATATACAAGATGGATCTACAGTAGTAGGAAATCCCGGAAGAATAATCAACAAACACAACGATAAATTTTAGATATCATGTCAGATAAAATTTGGCTTTCATCCCCACATATGGGTGGTAATGAATTAACGTACATCCATGAAGCCTTTGATGCAAATTGGGTAGCACCTCTAGGACCGAATGTAAATGGTTTTGAAGAGGATTTACAGAATTTTCTAAGTGCAGATGTTCAGGTAGCAGCATTATCCGCCGGTACTGCGGCATTGCATTTGGCTTTGATTGAATGTGGAGTGGGCTATGGTGACGAGGTCATTTGTCAATCAATGACCTTTTCAGCTTCTGCCAATCCAATCGCATATCAAGGTGCAACTCCTGTTTTCATTGACTCTGAAAAGGATACGTGGAATATGTGTCCGAAAGCATTAAAAGAAGCAATAGTTGATCGGATAGCAAAAGGAAAAAAGCCCAAGGCGATTATTGTGGTGCACTTATATGGCATGCCGGCCATGATGGATGAGATTTTGACTGTTGCTCAAGAATTTGATATTCCAATAATTGAAGATGCTGCTGAAGCTTTAGGTTCTACATACAAAGGTAAAGCATGTGGTACATTTGGAAAATTTGGTGTATTAAGCTTTAATGGAAATAAAATCATCACAACCTCTGGTGGAGGTGCATTGGTTTGTCATTCTAAAGAAGATAAAGATAAAGCTGTTTTCTTATCAACTCAAGCTCGTGACGATGCACCTCATTACCAACACTCACATATAGGTTATAACTATCGTATGTCAAATATCTGTGCAGGTATTGGTCGTGGTCAGATGGAAGTATTGGCTTCACGCGTAGAAGCACGTCGTGCAATGACGAATTTTTATGTCAAGCTTTTTTCTAATTATAAAGGCATAACTGTATTTGTCGCACCTTCAATAGATTTCTATTCGAATCATTGGTTAGCGGCAATAACAATTGAACCTAGTGTAGCGGGTATCACCCGCGAAGAGCTTCGATTAACTTTACTAGCAGTAAATATTGAATCAAGACCTTTATGGAAGCCGATGCATTTGCAACCTATATTTAAAGATACACCGTATTATGGCGACAAGATAGCTGAAGAGCTGTTTGATAAAGGCTTATGTTTGCCTTCAGGATCGAATTTGACACATGAAGAGCGGGAACGAATAAGCATCACTATCAATAATTTATTAGCTAAGTAAATACTTAAATGTTGGCAGTATAAGACTTTTTTATATATAGTATTACTACATTGGCTTTTTAGTATTGCTGAAGTACTCTGGTTTTAGTATTTCTGTTGAATTTTTGTTTTGACATAATTATTAGTTCTGAATTGAAATGAGTAAATACTAATAATTTCTTCTTTTTTTAGATAAGATCTTTAACGTCTTGAAATGAGTGTAATAAATATTATGAATTGGGCATTATATTTGCTAATAAGCTTCGTTTTTCGAACTATCATTTTTTAAATGATAATATTGAACATAGTATGGGGAAAATAATATATTTTTGTTATTATTAAATAGCAAAAATAAATCTTATAATTTGAATAGAACATGCGATTAATATCAAAGTATGGTTTAGCATTAGCATTGTTTACAATGTCTCTAATGATTTTTAGTTCTTGTGGATCACGTAAAAATATGGTGTATTTGCAACCTGATTCAACACAGATAATTTCTGGTTATGAACAATTTGTTCCCAAGATACAGAAAAACGACATTTTGACTATTGTTGTAACAGCTGCGGACCCAAAAGTCACGGCACCATTTAATCCTTTGAGTACAATGTCATCAAGTAATTTAACACAGGGAGTTGATCTGGCACTTCGACCCACTTATACCGTTGATCATCACGGTGATATTACTTTGCCGATGTTAGGAAAAGTACATATTGAAGGTTTAACACGTTTGGAAGCCATTGATAAAATACGTACGGAATTGGGACAATATATCAAAGATCCAGGGGTTAATATAAATTTTAATAATTTCAGAGTCTCAGTGTTAGGTGAGGTTGCAAGACCTGGATCTTTTATTATTCCTACTGAACGTGTAACCATCTTGGAAGCATTGGGTATGGCAGGAGATATGACAATTCGGGGGGTACGCGAGAATGTGACATTAATCCGTGAAGTAAATGGACAAAAATCGATGCATCGGTTGGATTTAACTAAACAAGAAACTTTAAACTCACCTTATTATTATTTGGTACAAAATGATGTCATTTATGTAGAACCAAATAAGTCACAAATCAATAATTCTAAATTAGGGGCTAATACGAATATTATTATTTCAATAGCAGGCCTTATAATTACAGTAATTTCAGTATTGACACGTTAAAAATACCCATGGAATATCAATCAAAACATATCAAAGAAAATCAAGACGAAGAGTTGAATTTAAGACAGCTCTTTGAGCAATATGCCTTTTATTGGAAATGGTTTGTATTAACAGTCATCCTTTCGGTAGGAATTGCTGTTGTGTATCTTCGTTATGCTGAAAAATCATATAGGACCACCGCGAAAATTTTGTTGAAAGATGAAAAAAGCGGATCCGCAGGTGAGTTGGCAGGTATTGCAGAATTAAGTAGTAGTATGGGATTTGGTGGTAGCAGGGCTGCATTTGTTATAGATCAAATAGAAGTACTTTCCTCAAGAAGGTTAATGAGAAAAGTTGTTGACCTGCACAATTTGAATATTATTTACACTTTAAAGGGACAAATTAGGTCAAGTGAGGTACTAGAGAAAGATATGCCTTTTATCATTCAGCCTCAAGGGAGTACTGATACTGTACGCTTAAATATTGATCTGAAGTTGCAAGATAAAAAACATTTACAAATAACAGATTTAAGTACGGGGGAAAAGATAAATTGTACTTTTGATCAAGTAGTTAAAATTGGTTATAATAAGGTAGTTTTTAAGACTAATAACATTGCAAGACTAAATCCTAATTCTGATTATCAAATAACAATCGTTCCAAAAAATAGAGCTGTAGATGCTATAAGAAGTAATATTAGTATTCTGCCAGGTAGTGAGATGCAATCATATATTGTCAACTTTTCTATGGTATCTCGACTAGGTAAAAAGGCTGAATTCATATTAAACAGTTTAATTGAAATTTACAATGCTGATTTGACCAATGATAAAATGCGAACGACCAGAGCTACATCTGATTTTATTAATAAGCGTCTGTTATTGATTTCTAAAGATCTTTCTGGTGCAGATGAAGAGGCTGCAGATTTTAAATCCGCAAATTCTATGGTAGATATGGCCACAGAAGCAGGTGTATTTCTTCAGAATGCTTCTGAAAATGATAAAAGGGTTTTAGAATACCGCACACAATTGCAGTTAGTCGATCATATGAACAACTTCCTGAAGGGAGAAAAAGAAGGCAAGTTGTTACCTTCGAATATCGGTCTGCAGGACGCGTCTATTGGAGCAGCAATTGAAGGTTACAATAAATTAGTTTTAGAACGGGATGATTTATTAAAATCTGCTTCGGACTTAAATCCTACAGTCGTTGCTCTTAATCAAAATATTGAGGAGAATCGGAATAATATTCGTCGTTCTTTAGAAAACTACCAACAGGTAACGAAATTAGCATTAAATAATATTGAGCGTAAGTCGAATGAAATCAGGGGAAGAATTAACTCCATTCCAAATCAGGAGCAAGGATTTAAGAAGATTTCTAGACAACAACAAATTGTAGAATCTCTTTATTTGTTATTGTTGCAAAAACGTGAAGAAAGTGAAGTTAAGGCCGCCGCAAAACCCGATAATTTAAAAATTATTGATGCTGCTTATGGTACAAATATTCCAGTTTCTCCTAAAAGAAGTGTTGTTCTTTTAGGAGCATTACTTATAGGTCTATTCCTTCCTTTGATCGTTTTATACATTAAATTTTTACTGGATAATAAAATTCATTCGCGTAAAGATATTGAAGATGTTGTGAAAATACCGGTATTGGGTGAAATACCAAGTTCAGAAGATACTGTTATTCATCAAAATGATCGCTCATCATTAGCGGAGGCATTTCGTATATTACGGACGAATATGAACTTTATGTTCGGTGCGGATAAGAAAGATTCTTCAAAAGTCGTATTTGTGACTTCAACAATTTCGGGGGAGGGAAAGTCTTTCGTTACGACCAATCTTGCTCAGATTTTATCGATGTCTGACAAGAAAGTGCTTTTAATTGGTGCGGATATCAGGAGTCCTAAAGTTTTGGATTATCTTGGATTATCGCATCTACAGCATACTAATGTTGGAATAACACAGTTTCTTATTAACCCAGAAATGGACGTGAACAATATTATCATCAAGAAACCTGGAAATTACGATTTTGATGTTGTCTATTCTGGTTACATCGCTCCAAATCCTGCTGAATTATTGATGAATGGACATTTTGATGATGTAATTAAGTACGCGCGAGAAAACTATGATTATGTCTTAGTGGATACCGCCCCAGTAAGTCTAGTAACAGATACATTATTGATATCTCACAACGCTGATTTAACATTATATGTTTCTCGTGTTAATTTCTTGGATAAACGTTTGCTACAGGTTCCACGCGAATTATATATAGATGGTAAATTAAAAAATCTAGCATCAGTCGTCAATGATGTGGACTTTGCACGTGGTTATGGTTACGGTTATGGCTACGGTTACGGTTATGGTGACAAAGGTGCTAAAAAAACTGGTTTTGCGAAAATTTGGGCAAATTTGAAAACTATATTGAGACTTAAATAAAATAATAAATATCCTAAAAATTGGCGCTTTTCTTTTTAATAGAAATGCGCCAATTTTTTTGCTATTATCTTGGTTAAAGTTGAAAAAGCAGGATAAAATAAGTTATTTTATAAAATATGGCTCAAAAATTGTACGTGGAGTGTCAATAAAACAGATTTGGAATTGAAATTCTGTAGTATAGTTGATAACAACAATGTGACCATAATTTCGTTTCATAATATAAATATATAATAACTAATAAATCAACTCATACAATGAAAAAACTATTTTTTACTCTTATTTTGTTTGGCTGTCTTATGACTGCTTCAGCCCAGTTTTCTCGACCTATCAGTATAGGGGCTGGGGCAGGAGTTTCTTACGGTCTCACCGATCTGAAAAATTCAAAAGTAAATTTTGCTTGGTACGGAGAAGGGGACTATTTGTTAAGCCCATTTGTATCTGTCGGATTGCAGGCGCAGAAAGGTGAAGTAACGGGTGAGAGTGGGGAGAATTCCTACAAGAATAGCTACTATGCAGGTAACGTGAACGCAAAGTTAAGATTAGGTCAATTTATGGATCTTCCCGATAATTATAGTTATTATACTTTGGGAGCAAGTACGTTTCAACGTATCTTATCGAATGTTTATATCGGAGCTGGTGCTGGATTGATGAAAAATCGTATTTCAACAGATTTTAGCAGTGAGTACAGAGAAGCTATTTCCAATATAGGAGGAGAGATCGCTGAAGACCGATCAGGTATTCACTTTGTTGTTCCTTTAAATGTTGGTGTGGATATCCCTTTTGGACGCACCTTATATGGTCCTAAGTGGGCTATAAATGTAAACTATCAGCACGGATTAAGTTTCAATGATAACATCGATGGTATCATAAACAAAAGTAACGATCAATATGGCGTGATGACTGTTGGTGTAAAATATGCCTTTTTCAACCGTAACTAATTTGATCTAAACTTACTCTTCTATAAATAATAACAACCGCAATTATGAATAAAATGAGAAAACACTATCCGATATTTACATTCGGGCTGTTTATTTTAACAGTTTTAGTGTCTATGCAGGCTTGTAAATCAAGCTCATCTATATATAAAGCGCCTAAAGTTGCCGCATTTCGTGCTGGCGAAATGCCAGCGCCTCCGGGAATGGTTTATGTACCTTCTGGAACTATTCTTTTTAAGAGCTCTCTTGATACTGCTGATACAGGTAAAAACGTAAGCTTAAGTGCTTTCTTTATCGATGAAACAGAAGTGACCAATAAACAATACCGTGAATTTATCAACTGGGTAGCGGATTCAATCGCCGTAACCGATTATCTGAATGATGATCAGTACTTTTTAAATACTGGTGAACAGGGAGAGGAAAGAAGAATTGACTGGAAAAAGGTAAAGAAGGCTTCTCCAATTTGGAAAAGCAATGATCCGACTATCCGTGAGCGCTTAGCACCAATGCTCGAAATGAGAGGCTCTCAGCGCACTTTAAATCCAGAGGTGTTACGCTACCGTTTCTCTTATCAAAAGACAAAGGGGAATATTAAAAAGGTATATGTGACCGATACGGTTCCAGTGATGCCGGTAGAAGAAATCTGGTCTTCTGATTTTCCAAATGCGCAGCTCGCTTCCCTTGATGTCAATTATTTTACCCACCAATCTTTTGATTATTACCCAGTAGTTGGTGTGACCTGGAGACAGGCACGCGCATTTACAGATTGGAGAGGTAAGGAAATTATGGCAACTTTAATGAAAAACTCGTATTTGAGTGGTTATCAATTGACTTTAAGTCTTCCTACAGAAGCGCAATGGCAGTATGCCGCTGAAGGTAAATTGGATCCTCGTGATACTTCTTCTACTAAACGCATGACAATTGATGGATCTGAAGGTAAAGAAAAGCTTGCTGTAAACTTTAAGCAAGGTGATGGTACCTATTCTCGTGATGGCGCAACTTTTACCCTTCCTGTGAAGTCTTACACACCTAATGCGTTTGGAATCTATAATATGGCAGGGAATGTTTCGGAATGGACTTTGGATGCTTTTAGTCCTTCTGCAATGGTTTTTGTGAACGATTTAAATCCTGCTCTTTTGTATGATGCAGATGAAAAAGATGCGGATGCATTGAAAAGAAAGGTCGTACGTGGTGGTTCATGGAAAGATAATGGTGAGCAATTGAATACGGATACCCGTAATTATTCAGTAGACTATGAGCCGCACTCTTACATCGGTTTCCGTTGCGTGATGTCGGCATTTGAGATGCCAACGATCCAAAGTAAGACTAGAAAATTTTAAAATATAAATTCAGATGAAGATATTTATAACAATGGCAATGGCTTTAGGATTTATACCGGTCTTTGCGCAACAAGAAATACCGGATAGTTTGAAATCACAACAGGTTACAACTGCCGTACAAGGAGAAGTTTTAATGGACACTATACCAACAACGGATGGTTTTTATCAGGCCAATAACCTGGAGGATGCGGTTCCTTTCGCTTATCCAGAGATTAACATGAAAAATATTCGCTTTTATAAGAGGGTATGGCGTGATATTGATTTGAAAGATGAAAAAAATGCGCTTCTCGCTACTCCTGGAAATTCATTAATGGAGATCATTATGAAATCTATCGAAACGGGTAAATTGTCTCTATATAGTCCTGATGATGATTCTTTTAAAGGTAGAATGAGTGCCAACGAAGGTATGGCCCGTTTTACGGATAGTGTATTGGTTCCAATTTTTGATGATGAAGGAAACCAGATCGATTCAAAGATGACCTTAAATGAATTTGATCCTACCCGCGTAACTAAGTTCCGTATTAAAGAAGATATCTTTTTTGATAAACAGCGTAGCCGTTTGGAGAGCCGTATTATTGGCGTTGCTCCGCTGATGAATATTACAACTTCTGCTGAATTAGCGGAATCGGTCGGTTCTACTCCTGCATTTTGGTTGTATTTCCCGCAGTTACGTTACAGCTTGGTTAAAGTGGATATTACAGATCCGGATAAAGGTTTATACGATATGACGATGGATGACTTATTCGTTCAAAAGAAGTATGCAAGTACCATCATCCGTGAGTCATCTGCCGGAGCTTTGAAATTGGGTGATGAAGCACAGCAAGCGCAAGATGCACAGCAGATCGAACAAAAGATCGATGCATATAAAAAGAAACTGTGGACAAGTCCTAAAGGGGTGAAAGAAGAAAACTTGGAAGAGTTTATTCCGAATGCTCAGAAACAGAAAAAAGTAAAGAAAAAGTAAGCTTAGCTATAGTATTACAAAAAAAATACATCCTTATATTTTAAGGATGTATTTTTTTATATCATATTCGATTGTACAAAATAATATTAAGAGTTTTTCAAAAAATGTCTTTATATTAATCTTTATCCTTGCCAAAGAATCTTGAATAGGCTTGCATTACAGGATAGAAAAACGCTTCTAGTGGTGCATATCTAAAATACATTTTGAAACATGCCCAAAGCCGATATGCTCCGTCTGGTTGTAAGGAAACAGCCGTGACCTTCCCATCCTCATATCGCTTGTCGTGATAGCCAAAGTTTCCAGACTGCCAGATTTCATCCATCATCCAATCTGCATTCCATTTTTCGGGATAGGGAAATGGAATCTTTTCTTTTTCTAGCCCCAAATATTTGACTAAGATAATGTGTAGTAAATGTGTCCACTTTAGTATTCCTGTGTCTTTATAAATTTTTTTTAATTCTTCAGTATTAATCTGTGAAGCAACAGTGTGATATAATCGTGCTGAATCGCATATTTGTCGCAATCCTATACCAAAGAATATTAAATGTTTTAAGATATGTGCATTTACCTGAAATACCTGAAGCTCGATAGCAAGTAGTTTGATTGGTACTTCATTAATTAATAATTCTTGCTGCCTATGACGATACTTTAATTGTAGTTTTTGTAGATAATTATATTTAAAGGGATTTCCAATATCAAAGAGCTTTTTATGATGCTCAATATGGATACCATTCCAGTCATAATCTAAACTAAATCCAGCAGTATCTCTGACATTAAGTTTTTTTTCTTTTATAATTGTCCTCGCATTTTCATAACCCTTGTTTTCAAAGTACCAATCAATATCACCTGACATACGGTGTTTAGGAATATCATAACATTCTGCAACACCTTGTCCCTTCTGTAATATGGGCTTAAGTCCTTGATTTGTGAAGGCGGTATATTGAGAAGCAATAACCTCATTCATCTTTGTGTTATGACGTTCAATTTGATCGACACGAACCGTCCATTTTATTCGTAGGGATTGTGGAGGGAGTTGATCCTCTTTAAGATGTGTAAAGCTATCATAAATTAATCCTTCGACAGTATGGTTCATAGCATAGGAGCGAAGCTGTAACCAATCTGTTTCAGATAATGGTGATTCAAGTACTAGCGATTCCCTACCCCAGAGTCCGATGCGTAATAATTGAAAAAAAATATCTTTAAGTCTATTGTCCATCTACTTCTAAAGTATTATTGATCTCAAAAATAACTATTTTTTACTGCTTTCTTAATAATTTAGAAGATAAGTATTAATCTTAAAAATTCTCTCATGATAATTTGCCAATAAGTGCTTCTATTTCCAAAGAAGGTCGGCAGAATATCCTTTATTTTAATATTAAAAGTTAGAAATCACTATACATGGATTTAAAACTAGATCGAATACCAATATTAAAGATCCCTGACTTATTTGTAGTAGGTGTCTCGTAATGAGTTTTTTGATAACGTTGTGTGTACCCTACTTCAAATCTTAAATTATATTTAGGATTGAGAATATATGCAACCTTAGCATCGGCATAAACCACTTGGCTTTTAATGCCTTGAGCGATATGGTTACCATACTGGTTGGGAATTGTATTATAAGATTGAAATATATTTCCACCCATATTTGTTCCATCCGCAAGATCTAAACCCTTTTGATTATAATTTAGCTGAGCAGAAAAGTCAAATCTCTTCCATACATAATTAGCTAAACCTATAATTTCTCTAAAATTCGCTCCTAAAGGGTGCGCTAAAGGTTCTGCATTATTACTGTAGTTTGATCCGGAGTTAAAATGCGCATAAGTGTAGGGTCTAGCTGTATTATATTCCAGTAAAAAATTTAAATTCTTAACCTTCAACATATCATAACCTCTTACTCCTAACTGTGCCCCCCATTTATTATGAGCATAACCATTTCCTCCAAAAAATTCTTTAGCCGAAAATTCTCCAAGCAAGAATTGACCATATGCAGTAATGTTTTTGAACAGTTTGTATTTAGAATTCAAACCTAAAAACATTTTATCTGGAGAAGTCGAATTATTCGATTCTACAGGACGTAGAAATATGATTGGATTGATATATGTGAAATCGAAGCCTCTTGTACCAGCTGCGTCACGATTTGCCCAAGTGATTGCTTGGAAAAAACCTATTGAAAAGCGGTTTGTTGCATTATAGTCTATGTAATGAAATACCCCCCATTTCTTACCATCACCATAACTATTTGTTGCATATATTGGATCTGAAAGTTTATTGGTCGGATCGTTCATATATGCCCATACGGAAGTATATTGAACATTTCCAATTGTACCTGTAAGTTTTAAATGGGTATAATTAGAGGAGAAATCTGATAATAACATTGAACGGTAACCATCACCAATGAAGTTTTTATCGAAAGCTGCAGTTGCCTGAAAATGTTTACTAAATGCATAAGTCAGACTAGCCGTGGTATTGCTCCAATCTTTTTTATTTCCCGAGCCAAAATTGGTAGTTCCTTGTCCGGGAACTATCTTGTTGTTATTTATATATTCATCAAAATACTGAGGAAATACTGCTCTATTTGTTGTGAAATTAGTGTAAAAAGTTAATTTATTTCCTACGGTTGCACCAACTTGAAATCCTAAAGAATTCATCGAGGTTCTTCTTTTATCTCCAAACGCATCTTTTCCGATTGTTATTTCGGGAAGAACGTCAGCATATAGGCTGTATTCATCTTTTTCGACTTGAATCAGATGTTCGTTGAAAAGCTTACGCATCAGCCAGTTGTCGGAAGTTATTGTCTGATTTGATTGAATAGAATCAAACTTTAACAATAATTCGTCTGAATATATGAATGGTTTGGATGATGTATGTAAACGTGTTTCTGGAGAATACAAAACGTTATTCATTTTTTGAGAAAACTGGTAAGAGTAAGGCTGATTTTTGATTTGTGCCTTAACTTCGTTTTTACCAATAATTGTAATTATAAACGAAACTACTAAGACTATAAATTTCAATAAAAAATTTTTCTTCATGAGATTTTATAAAACAGTGGAGATAACAAATTTTATACCACAGCAGCAAAATTAAGATTTTAGCTGTTTATTAATTGGATAGGATATGGATTTAGTGAAAAATTTATTTTACATGTCTTGTATTTAACGTTGTCTGACATATTTAGGTTTATTTAAGATGTTGCGTAATTCCTCTTCGGTATAGTGCCGTTGACCTTTGGCATTTAATTTAAAACCGCAAACCAGACGGAGGCCGCCCA
The DNA here is from genome assembly GCF_014191365.1 of Sphingobacterium sp. JUb56. Lineage (NCBI taxonomy): Bacteria > Pseudomonadati > Bacteroidota > Sphingobacteriia > Sphingobacteriales > Sphingobacteriaceae > Sphingobacterium > Sphingobacterium sp. JUb56. The sequence continues at coordinate 209,894 of NZ_JACHWL010000003.1, forward strand.
TGCAATGAAACCGCTTTTCATAAACTTCCCTGGAGTATCCGGTCAGTTCTAACAGCTTACTACGGGGGATACCATTTTCAAAGCCATGTAGGATACTTTCTGTCTTGTAATGCTCGGCCAATTGTTTTTTAGTTAGCTTGCAGCGCTCAGGTGTCTTGTTGCTTGGAATTTGGCCAATGGAATGAATAAAATCATTTAAAGGTTGATTAAGCTTCCAGGTCATAGCTCCTGAAGTCACACCCATTTTAGCTTCTAGTTCTTTTACAGTGGGCGTTCTTCCTAATTTCTTGGCCAAAAGGAGGTAATGATCTTTTATACTGAATTTCGTTAATGGGATTTTCGTCCCCGCCATATAGCATAAGTTATTCCACCCAAATTTTTCCTTAACGTACCATGCCGAAGGATAGTTTTCCGGTTTTAAACGTTGATAATCTTTTACATATTTAATCCGGTGCTTTTTGATCAGTTTAATAACGTTTTCTTTCGCTTCTTCTTCGGTCATCGTGGTGATCCGGTAGTATGGTGGTAGTCCAACGTATTCCAAGACATCAGCCCACGCAATAACATTAAAATGGGTCAAATAGGACCTGCTATTATAGAGTCCATTACTTTTTACACATTCTGATATCGCAGGCGATCGCTGGTGCTTGATGTAATAACGGACTAAGGAGTTTTTTAGTTTCCCTTTCGAAGGAATTCGTCGATCATTTGCATCGTATCCAGCTGCAATGATAAATTTATTCCAGGATCCGAAATACTTGTGGATACTTCCTGATTTTGAAGAAAATTCTCTACGCATGGGGATGCGCTTATTCGTTTGATAGAAATCATGTAATTGGGCAAATAGTTCAGCTTTGACGATAGCTTCTGTTTTTTTGACATTAGGCTGTAGTCCTGCGGCTGCAATAAAATTGTTCCAGGTGCCAAAATAACGGCGGCTCATCGTATTGAGGTTTTCCATTTCACGACGAACAGGCGTTCTGCCGTTTTTATTGTAAAATTCGTTCACGATCGAAAAAGCTTCTGCGATGATTTCTTCTTGTGTTGGATTCAAATCGTACTGAAAATATTAGTTGATAGAATAAGTTTATAAATGCGAATATTAAAGATAATATTTTTCTTTATTAAAATGAAATGTTGCTATGAAATGGTTAGAAGGTTAGATAGTTAAAAGGTTAGTTGGTTACTCTATAGTAATTAGATTATAGTATTTAGTAGTTAGACAAGATAGACTTTTTTTTTACGGTAAAGTTGAGATAACTAAAAGTTGAGGTGATTAGAAGATTACTAGATGCTTTGGCAGGAATGCCACCAAACTGCGTTTTTTCTAAACACTATTTTTTGGAGGTTTGCGCAAGGGCGATATTAAAGATTATCTAACGACAGGATATTTTCCTTATCATCCCTGCTGTAGTAGATCAGTAATCTTAACAGCTTAAATATGATTTTAAAAAGATAGTAAAATCTCCTAGGCACGAAAATTGTAAAAGCCTAGATTTAAAATTAAATATATGAAAAAGCTAAAAAATTTATTTTTGTTAACATTGTTAGTTGGTGCTACAACATTTTCTTTAACAGGCTGTAGTGATAAAGATGATCCTGCTCCAGAAGGTGGAAAAGCTAAGGTTCAGTATAAGCTGATTGCTTCAGAGGGTGTTAATATTTCAACAATTGTCTATTATTCTGATAATTCTGTTGTAACTAAAACAGGTGATTTTGGATCGACATGGACAAGCGAAATTGTGACAAACAATGAAGAAACCACGATGATCAGTGCAAATGCTGTTGGACCATCTGATCAATCTACTTTAAAAGCGCAGATATTAATTGATGGAAAAGTGGTAAAAGAAAACCCGGTGTCAACAGGGAAGATATTGACAACTAATGTATCGTTGAAATAAATTTCGTACAAAAACTATTATTCATCTTATCTAAGGTATAATAATAAGTTTGATATAGTATGTTAATAAAGAAGACCGAATGTTTCATTCATTTGGTCTTCTTTGTGTTAGGGTATTTGATTTCGATACGTGTATTTTGAAAAAATGCTAAAATAGACTTTTCTCCCACGCCTAAAAAATTTCTTCTTTATTACCAGTTTCTAAGGTTCATGTCGTTATGTTCAGCTAAATGTTGTCTTATTTGAGCAAAAATTATCATATTTATATACTTACCTGAATTGTTTGTTCACTGTTTATTACGCTGGATAACATGAGAACACCGAATTCAGTAAATACATTTGGCGCAGATCTTCTTCCTCCCCAACTTGAGGTCGCATTTTGCGACTTTAAGATTTCAAATTCTTAAATAGTTAATGTGGACATGAAGTTCTTAGCAAATCTGGTTAAGTTGAACCGTACATGTTCATTTAATCTTTTCTTTTCAACCCCATATAATTCTGCAAAATCACTATCCATAACTACTTTGTGTCTACAGAGTTTCCATCCTTGATAGTATGATATGATACTATCAAGGATATAATTTATTTGCTAATATTGGATCATCTAAAACTAGTAGCTTAATTCAGTTTTAGTTTAAATGCCTATTCTATACCTCTTATCTAAGCTAAATTTCTTGTTTTTATTCTACACACTAATTTTGTCGTAAAAAAATCAAAATAGTATGAAAGGGTCTCGAGGTGGAGTACTTTTTTGAAAACAAAAACAGGCATTATGAAAATAGGACAAAAAAGATTACAGCTTATAAAATATTTTTAAGGTTGGTACAGTTCACCTTATTTGGATTCAATTGGTATCCCGACTATTGGTTACGGAATGCCTACCTATACTTAGAAAAGTGACGATAAACGATCCGGATTTACCCAAAACAGAAGGATAGCTTATGCTTTTAGAAATACTTTCCAATTATGAAGATGATATTAACCGGTTGTTGCTAAAGCAACCTCGTTAAAATCAATTTGATGTACTGGTATCTTCTTATTCACCTCTGTAGTAAAATCAGTATAGGTAAAAAGATAGCCTTTAGGAAGTATATCTAGAGTGAATGTTATTTAATCAGTAGTTTTTATACCTTTTTATTACATCGAATATATGATTTTGTCCAGTTTATTATATAAAAAACTGGACATTTAGATTTTAAGTTATAATGTCCAGTTTTGCTTATAGGTAGACTTACCTGTACTTGCGCTATTAATATGAATTATTAGTAATTTTTGCTAAATTTTATCGGTATAAGGTTTATAGTAGTAAAAATAGTGAAAATTTACTCTCGTTTATCTAACGCAGGTAATATTTACACTTGTTATTGATTCTTATCTGCTTGCGAAGATCAATAGTCTTTATCCCTCACTTTCCTTTCGTTCATCTGCGACAGGTAATCCTATAACTGACGTTCGCAAGTTTTGAACAGGCAGAATGTTATCAAACTGCATTTTTTTAAATACTATTTTTTGGTTATGATTTTTTTTCTATGTTGGCGCTAGGGCGATAGTAAAGATTATTTAACGACAGGATATTTCCCTTATCATTCCTGCTGTAGTAGATCACCATTTTTAGTAGGTATACCCTCGGGCTTCCTGCCTGCAGGGCGGGCCTCCAAACGCAGGCGTTTTTTTTGATAGCATGTAGTATGACTCCGTGGCCAGGGTTAGGGGTATTTGGTTCTATGCTTGTTAAAGCAGCGATCCAACCATTCTTGAATATAAGAAACTGAACACTGATTGAGTCAAATTTTAGACCTATATTGGGTTTAACTGCAGACAGACCCATTGTTGTGGCTAATTGCTCAATATAAATCCAACAATTGGAGTTTCCTATCGTTTTGACGCTGTTAAAAGTACGGTCTTTGCAGGTTACAAAGTGAAATACTATCCATTTGAGGATGCTGTGGATATCAATTATCTTTCTGTAGGGATTCGTTATCACCTGTAATACGGATAAAATATCAAATGGTTGCCGATTACCAATTTCGCATCTTTATTTTGCATAAATAAGTGAGTTTTGGTTTACATTTGATTTAATTAGAAAGGACTTCAAAAATATTGAAGTCCTTTCTATTGTATTATAGATAGCTGAAAAATCAAATAAGAGCACTTAAGATTTACAATTTATTAAATTTTAAGTTTCAAGAGATTAATCTTATCTTTCAATTTCCTTCCCCGATCTTGCTTTCGTAATTCTATTATAGGACTCTCGCAATGCATGTTTTTTATTTTTTTTGGTATTAAAGACTAAATTTTGCACCTATTTGCCCTCTTATACCATAATACTCCACTTGACTAGGTCTCTCAGGTACTCCTAAATAGTACTTAAAACGCGTATTTAACAAATTATTTGCTTCAGCAAATATTAAGATCTTTTTATTGACGCGGTAAGAAATGTTAGCATCCATCGTAGTATTTTTATCGAAGTATTCATCATATGAAGCATCGGCCCCAAATGCTACAATATTAGCACCTTTATTGTTTAAAGCCAGTCTCGTTTGCAGTCGGTTATTCTCGTAAAATAAAGCAATATTAAAAAGACTGTTAGCTTGACCCGGAATACGCGTTTTATCGTCCCTACCGATAATCTGCATCTTCGAACGTACAAACGTATAATTGGTGTTAATTCCGAAACCCGATAAAAACCCAGGAAGAAAATCCAGTTTTTTACTTATTCCAAGCTCGAAGCCAGCTACATGTGCATTTTCACCATTTTGGTCCTGCATGACACGCACATTTTCTTTACCCTCAAATTCATCATAAAATTGACTGCCTTGGAAAATCGGATCTTTTATCAATTTGTAGAAAGCACCTGCGGTGATAGCTCCAACATTATCTAAGAAATACTCACCCATAAAATCAAGATTATAGGATTTGATCGGAACAAGTCCGGGGTTACCATAGAAAAAAGTGTTATCCTGAACTTTGTACGATCCGCCAGCAACCAGCGATCCAAAATCAGGTCGTGAAAATGTTTTTGTGGCCGCCATTCTTAGATTTAAATCTTCAACTGGCGTATATTTCACATGTAGCATCGGTAATAGGACCGTATAGTTGTTTTTCTTAGTTTGAGGAGTAAGTTTCCCTCTATAGTTTGGTTGTCCTTCAACGGCTTCATATAACCATCCTTCAACTTTCAAATTGGTGTGTTCGGCTCGAAGTCCACCCACAATTGAAAGTTTATTAGATGCATTAAACGTCATCATCGCATATCCTGCTGTATGTTTTTCATAAACATCAAAATTAGAACCAGTCTGTACGCCATTTGCCACTAATGCAGAATTGGTAGAATCTATTTTTAAATTGTCACGGTGCTGATTAAAAAATCCTGCTATATCCTGTGTTTTTATAAATTGAGGGAATATACCAACAAACTGGTTGCCGACATTTTTCATGTAAGCATCTGTATTTGGTTTGGACTCCAGATTAAGGTCCGTGTACAAAGGAGCAGGTTGAGTGCCTCCCTTATCATCCCATATCCAGGTCGGAAGTTCGTAGCGTTCTGTTCTTAATTTATCTCTGTATTTGGCTCCGACTTTTAACTCTAATCGGCTATTGATTTTTCTTTTTAAGTCTACCTGTGCGATTATCCTATCCGTTTCATTGATATGGTGCACTTCCATCTGTACCGAATTGAACCGGTATTTGCTATTGTCATTCACCGCATTAGCGTTCGGGAGAAGGGTCTGTGGAGACGAAGGATCAATGCTGCCGCCATCGATTAAATAGGAAGCCATTTTCTTTTCATCCAATCCTGTGTAACCTACATTTTCTTGATTGTATTGTACAATAAGGTAGGATGGGAAATCTTTGTTTGGGATATTTCCGTAATTAAAATTATTGTTGTAGTGTGAAAGCTGTACATTTAAAGATGTATTGGCATCCAATTGAAATTCTCCTCCAATATCTCCCCCGTACAAACGTGTTATCAGTTCGTTATTGATACTCTGCGCTTCTGCGCGATTTTTTTCATAGCGTAATCTAAGCTTATTATGTTTTTCATTATCATTCAAAGATCCATAGATTCCTCGTATAAATATTTTTGAATTCGAACTTAATTTGTAATCCGCAGCCCCATTAAATCCCAATGTTCTCCGTGTACCATAGTAATCGCGAAGCTCCATGCGAGCGATTTTGTGATCTGAAAAACGAGGTTCATAATTATGGGTTGCCCAGTCTCTGTTCCATATATTTCCATTGACAATAAATCCGAAGCGGTCATTTTTACTCCTGTTTCCATATAAAATATTTGCGCTGTATATTTCGCCACGGGCATAATCATTATAACCGCCGCCCAAAGACACATCGAAGGTTTTTTTATCAGGTGAAGTTTTAGTAATAAAATTCACTGTTCCGCCCATCGCATCACCATCCATATCTGGAGTGATCGCTTTAGATACTTCAACAAACTGGATTAATTCGGATGGGAAAAAGTCAAATGCCGTTGAACGTGATGTTGTCTGTTCTTCTGCTGTTGGAATTCGGTTACCGTTGATTGTAGAAGAGCTCCACTCAGCAGGTAGTCCACGTAATGAGATAAACCGTCCTTCCCCTTGATCCCGCTCCAATACCACTCCAGGTATACGTTGCACGGCCTCACCCGCATTGCGGTCTGGTAATTTTCCGATACCATCGGAAGCAATGATGTTGACAATGCGGTTCGACATCTTCTGCATATTCAAAGCTCGTGCCTCTGTTGCTCTTCGGGATTGATTGACCGTAATATTTACGGTACTCAATTCATTTTGATTAGAAGATAGTTCCACAACACCAAGATTATTGATATCAGAACTTTCTAATGTTATATTTTGCCTCTGACTATTATATCCGATAAATGAAATAAGTAACGGGTAGCTGCCTTGTTTAATATTGGAGAGCCTAAATTCCCCATTGACATCTGTGCTTGTCCCTATTGATGTGCCTTCTATTTTGATAGATACACCAGGAAGTGGACCTTGATTATCGACGATTTTCCCCTTAATGCCCGACGTTTGGGCATAGATTTGACATGTGATAAAACTGAGGACTAATAGTAGTATATTCGTTTTCATAATTTATAAATATGGCAGTAAAACTATAGATAGTTTAGTATTTATAAATTAACGTTTGCATATTTAATAAAAAGATAATAATTAGCTTACATAAGTTTTTGTCAGTGTTTCCTTTCTGAAAATCAGTTGAATATGCCTTTTTGTAATCTCATGTCTATTAAAATTAATAATTTCGATAGGCGATGTGTCTGTTTTAATTCCAGATTTTTACCGTTTAACTCATTATAATTTATAAACATAATTTTAACATTTGTTAACTAAATTCTATACTAAAAACTTTGTTGCTTCATGATTATAAACTTTTGAATAGTCAATGAAACTGAATCGCCATGGAATATGAAGGAAGATCTAACTCAGAATATGGTTTTGGCATTAAAGGATATTCATATGGGATGAAAATGTCCTCAAGTTTTTCTATAGCACACTATAATCCTCTCTCGTCTACTAACTAAAAAGCCTCAGACTAATACAACCTGAGGCTTAAAATTAAACATTGGCTACTAACTCGACAATTCGACTCTTAAAATTAAAAATTGATTTTAAAATGTCAAAAAATAATAAGAAAAATAGCTCTAAGGGGGAATCCTAGAGCTATTAGCCAATATATATTAACTATATCAACCTCTATTTTTATTACGCATCTTATAAGCTTTATATCGGATATTTATATTTTTTATCAGGCTGATCAAGTACTTGATGATGCGGTAACAACTATAACCGATAAAGACTAATATTAAAAGCGTTAGGGTATAGTCCAACCACTTTGGTAATGAATTTTTTAATACAAAATAACCCATAAACATAAAATATCCAGCGATGTAGAGTAGTATTTGAAATCCTCTCTTCCAGCCAAACCAAGCGGCCAGATAAAAATAGCTACTTAGAATCCCGGCACATGGTAGTATATATACTAGATTGGTACCTTGTAGCTTAGGTTCATATGGTGCATAAAAAAACTTGCCGATAATAATAAGGATCGCCAAGTTTAAAAGTATTTTAAAAATCCAACGGATATCAATTATGAACATAATTTTTTATTTTAATTTCTCTAATCAGTTATGGATTGCTATGTGCAGATCTTCTTTCTCCCCAACTTGAGGTCGCATTTTGCGACTTCAAGATTTGTAAGCATAAGTTTATTTAGCCGATTTATTTCCTTCGGCTGGTTTCGGTAATAAGCCAATAACTGGCCGCTCACCATCTCCATAAAAGTAGTCGAAAAGTTGGCTTGATTTAATCCCCATTAGTTTGGCAATATTATTTAGCTCTTCTGCGTAAGGTCGTTTTTTAGGATCAGTTAGGAGTTTATGAAGTCTCACGTTATCAATTCCAGTATTATGTTCAATATAGTTTTGAGGTTTGAAATGATCAAAAAGTAACATACCAAGCTTTGATTCCCATTTATTGCTAAACTCTTTTTTATTTGAATTTTTAAAAATTTCTTCACAAGAATAGTCAAAATCTAATGTTGTAGATTTCATTATCTTATAAAACTCATCTGCATAAAGTAAAGTTGTTTTTTCTATGTATAGCTTGCTGACTTTTGTTGTACTAAAGCCCGTAGAGTCAGCAACATACTTTTGTGTGATTTTGTTTTTGAATAAAAAACTTCCCAACGGTGTTAAATAGCCCATCTTATATTTATTTTCAATTATTTGGTTAAAAACTTCCAAATCATTTATTTTATTATTATATTTGTCTTACAATCAGTTCACTGATTAGAGTCTCGAGCATCGAAACGGCAAATTTCAACAACACGAGACGTAGGGTTTGCGAACCCCCATACTTTTTGTACTTTTACAAATAGAAGGGGCTAGCCTCCCTATCTGGATTTGTGTTGAGGTTCTTTGCCGTACCGGATGTTCAATGAAAGATAGTAGAGGCTAGCCTTTTTATATAAGGCCTTCATTACCTTCCGCACGAGACTTTGTTTTCATTAACCAATGTTTTATTAACCGAATAATGATGAAAAATAGAAAGTCCAGAAATCCAATTTTACGTCTGTCGATCCAGGATCGGGCAGGGCATAGCGCTATCAATGCGTTGATAAAAAACAAGCTCCGACAACCGGAATAGCTTGTCATCCATTAAAACCAAAAGGGCGTATCTACCTGTGATGGGCAATGAAAAATGGCAATAATAATATAGAACCATTTTAACTGTCCGATCCCTTGTTGGTTTTACCGATTCATAGCTTCACAATCAGCGCAAAAGCAATAGAATTTCGATTCCTTAAAATTTCACACATTAAAAGTAACGAATATTTTATTGCTAAACAACGATTAAGCTTTTATTTGTATAGATTTTCTGTATAATATGAATCGGTTTTTATTCGAATTATATAAAATGCAATCACGAAGAAAAATTTTAATACGTACTGAAGACATATTATTGCATTTTTTCCATCTTATTTTTTAACTGTTAAGCTGTTAATAGCAGGTTGCTGGATTTCTAGAGTCCAGCCCGCTAAACTATGCTTAACGTAACACTTAATCGAATGCTAAAAAATAGCAAAAGGGAAAGCTATGCGCTGTCCCCAGAGGAAGAAATGTTTTCTGATAACGAGTTATCAGTTTGTTTACAGACTAAAACAGACCAAAATATAAATACTTTGAAAAATTTCACTCATCAAGGAGATCAAAGCAATCATTTAATGCAAAGATCGTCTTTTAATGAACAACTATATAACCTCGGTACGATCTATTGGCTGATCTACGCAGCTTTATATTTATTGAACTTGATATTATGCTTTTGGAGAGCCATTAAAGAAATAGCGTTGCCAGTTATCATGGTCATCGGTATGTTGAATATGTTTAGTTTATCAGCTCAGACGCCCCGCAAGGACAGCGGGGCTGATGGGAAATCTACTCCGTGGACCGTAGGTCATTTTTTGCCAGAGGAGTTTTGGGATAAAGAACATCTTTTTATTATAAACGGTGATACAGTAAGACGGACTTTGCAGCAGCATAGAGGCAAGGTACTTGTGCTGGATTTTTGGTATATAGGGTGTAGTGCTTGTCTAAGACATCAAGAATCTATAACTAAAGCAAAAGAGAAATATAAGGATCAGCTAGATGTTGTAATGGTCAACAATCTTCCTAAATGGAATAAGCTTGAAGATCTGCAGAAATTTTATCGAACAAAAAAATATATAGATTATGGAATGCATGATTTTCAATCCATAATAGCCGATGATTACTTATATAATGGTTTTGCTTCTTTGGGTTATCCCTTGTATATATGGATTACACCTGCCGGTAGGGTAGGTCTGATAACCAATTTGAATCTGCTGGATCAAGATGTCATTCCTTTTATAGAAAGGAGCGGTAACAATGATTAGGTCCATCTTCAGTTTAATGCTGTTGTTCGTTACATCGGCTGTATTTCCGCAATCTATGTTCAAAGGAAAGGTGGTAGATAAACAAGGCAATATATTGCCAGGAGTAACCATTAAAGATAAACATGCAGGGAAGTCTTATATAACCAATGCGTTAGGAGAATTTAATATATTAACCCAGTTACCGGAACTGTATGTTGTAGTCTCTCATCAGACTTATCAAACGGTAGATACTTTATTGAAAGAAAAACCCAGTGCACATCTAATGATGTTGGTTCATCGATCGCATGCACTTGATCTGGTAGAAATAAATACAGGATACCAAAAAATCCCACAAGATCGTATGACAGGTAGTTTTGTTCAACTGGATGAAAAATTATTAAACAGGCGAAATACATTAAGTGTCTTGGATAAAATAGAAGGGTTGGCTCCAGGTCTTCAATTTGATAATAGATCGGGGGTAAGCAAGATTAACATTCGTGGTCTCACAAGTTTTTCTTCGGGTAACCAGCCCTTAATTATAGTTGATAATTTTCCTTATGAAGGAGATCTTTCTAATATAGACCCTGCTGAGGTTGCTTCGGTCTCTATACTTAAGGATGCAGCGGCCACATCTATTTGGGGAGCTAAAGCAGGGAATGGTGTTATTGTTATTAATCTAAAGCGTGCTGCTAAAATGGCTAAGGTTGCCGTGGCTGTACGCTATAATTCCTTTATCGGCTCTAAACCTAATCTGTTTTATCAACCAGGTATGTCCAGCACTGAATTTATTGAGGTTGAGAGGGATCTGTATGACCATGGTTTTTACACTAATGCATTATCAAATAGAAATAATAAAACGACTATTTTTTCTCCGGTAGTTCTATTGTTGGAGCAGTTAAGAAAAGGAGAGATAACACTTGAGGAGTTAGAAATTCGTATTGGGAACTATAAGTATAAGGACTATAGGAAAGAGATGACTGATAAGTTTTATCGCTTAGCATTAGATAATCAGGTAAATGCCACAATCTCTTCGGGGTCACAAGCTTTCGCATCTCGATTGTCTGTAGGGTATCAAAATAATAAAGCCAGTGAAATTACTTCAGATGCAGGGAGAATTAATATTCGATGGATAGGAGAGATAAATCCTACCTCTCGATTGACATTGATCCCATCTTTAACATTAACACTAAGTCAATCAAATCGGCCCGGGAGTTTTCCAAATTATCCGTTAAGCCCTGAAGGGGGGCGAACGAGACTTTATCCCTATGCATCTTTATTTGATGATACAGGTAAGCCTTTAAGCATACCTTTTCAGTACAACCCGATGTATCTCGAGAGTCAAAATAATAAAGGACTTATGGATTGGGGGTATCGTCCATATGAAGAAATTAATGCGACGCGTTCAATATCGGATGCTTCTCATATTATGGTTGGAAATGAACTAAAATATAGCGTAACAAAAGGATTGAAAATTAATCTGCTTTATAATTATGAGAAGCAGCTTGGAAGAAATGAGGTTAATTACAATCAGGAATCTTTTTATACCAGAAATCAGGTAAATAGGTATACTGTTATAAAGGAAGGGCAGTTGATTTATAATCTGCCTAAAGGAGATGTTGTGCGTTATAATACCGCTAATATGGAGGCACATAAGGGTAGGTTTCAGCTTAATTATGATACGGTATTCAATAAGCATGAGATACATCTGCTTGCTGGTATGGAGCTCTCGAATAAATCTACCGTTTCGGTATCGAATGGGATTTATGGGTTTCAAAAAGAAAAACAAACAAGTCAATTAGTCGACTATGTGACTGCTTTTCCGATCTATGATGCGTTGTCCGGAAATGCTAAAATACCAAGTTTTCAAACAAACAGTAAATACATCAACCGTTTTGTTTCAACATATTTCAATGGTTCATACACCTATTCAAATCGCTATACGGCAAGTTTTTCTGCGAGAAAAGATGCTTCTAATATTTTTGGTGTTAATGCCAATAATAGATGGAATCCTTTATGGTCGACTGGACTTTCCTGGCAGGTTGGGAAAGAGCATTTTTTAAAGCATATAAAAATGATCGATCACTTAAAATTAGCAACAACCTATGGTTACAGTGGAAATTCAGGGGGAGTAGCTTCGCTTTATCCTATTATGGAATACATGGCCAAATCAATTACATGGACCTCAGACCTGAATAGAGCCCGGGTGATTTCACTTCCTAATGCGGACTTAAAATGGGAAAAAATAAGACAAACGAATTTTGCAGTTAATTTCTCACTATGGAATGGAAAACTTTCGGGTACAGTAGAAACGTATTTTAAAAAATCAACCGATTTATTATCTCCTGATCTTATAGATCCAACACATGGATTTATTTCTTTGACCAAAAATATCGGTGTTATTAAGACTAAAGGTGTTGATCTTCAGTTTGGAAGCAGATTGAAATGGAGGGACATCTCCTGGTCAGGTGATTTTCTCTTGACCTGGAACAAAAATACAGTAACGACTTATTATGGTGTTGTCAATGCAAGCTCCAGCTATGTTTCAAATACCGGTAGATCGGTAAGCCCAATATTGGGATATTCATTATATCCGGTATTTGCTTATTCTTTTAGTGGCCTGGATCCGGAAAATGGCGATCCCAGGGGGCTGCTCAATGGTGAAGTATCTAAAGATTATCGAAATCTGACACGTGTGCCATTGGATCAGTTAATACATTATGGAACTGCTCTTCCTCCAGTGTATGGCTCTTTTAGGAATGAATTCGGTTACAATAAGTGGCGTTTATCTTTCAATTTATTATTTAAATCGGGACATTACTTTCAAAAAGAAACGATTCAATATGCTAGCCTATTCAACAATTGGGTGACACACTCTGATTATAGCATGAGATGGCAAAAGGCAGGTGATGAGGCTTTTACTTCGGTACCGTCCATGATATATCCTGCTAACTCGGTAAGAGACCAGTTCTATGCCAACTCAGAGCCTAATATCTTAAAAGGTGATCTCATTCGGTTAAATGATCTGCAGCTCATGTATAGTTTCCATGTCGCGAATAAGTATAAAATCGAAGCTTATGCAAATGGGCAAAATCTCGGATTAATATGGCGGTCCGCAAAAACAGATCTGGACCCAGATTATTCATTTGTACCAAAAAATAGAATATACAGCATAGGTGTTAACATTAATTTTTAGTTATGAAAAGAATTAAATTGGGATTATTTTTAATTATTGTCATTTTACCCATTATACAGGGGTGTGAACATTTTCTGGATGAAAAGGCCGATTATAGTTTTTCTACTCCAGAAAGTTTAAATGACTTAAGGGCCCTGTTGGATAATGAAGTTATAATAAATCAGGGCTACCCTGGGTTGACAGAAGTGGGGAATACAGATTATTATCTTGATGACGTAGAATTGGGGAATATAGCCTCTTATTTGCAGGATACTTATTTATGGGATTCTAATGATGAGGCGACTGATCCATCGAGCTGGGTCAAGCCTTACGAAGCAATCATGGTGGCTAATGTTGTATTGGAAAGCATTAATAAAGTTCCTGTAAGTGATGAAACATTATATAGGCAGGTTTTGGGAGAAGCACATTTTGTGCGTGGCATGTTTATGTTTTATCTTTCGCAGCTGTTTTGCCAACCTTACGATGAAAATTTGTCCACAGATCAATTGGGATTGCCGTTGAAATATACGGCAAATATTGCTGAAAAAATTGAAAGATCATCATTAAAAAAAACCTATGAACAAATTCTTTTAGACTTAAATACTGCAAAAGATCATCTTCCTGAAAGGTCATCATATAAAACTAGGGCGACAAAGTGTGCAGCAATGGCTGGCCTTTCGAGAGTTTACCTTTCTATGGCTGCATATGATAAGGCTGAAATGATGACTGATAGTGCTCTTTTAATAAATAAAGAATTATTGGATTATAGTAAAATCAATGATCAGATTGCTTATCCTTTTAAAGCCGACAACCCCGAAATTATATATCAAGCTTATTCGCCGTGGACCATTGCAATATTACTTTCAAATGGAACATTTGTTTCAGATCAATTTTATAATTCATTTGAAGATGATGATCTGAGAAAGGCACTGTTTTTTACTGTAAATGCAAATGGAAAAATTTCGTTCAAGGGGTATTATACTGGTTTTCGAACTTCTTTTTTTGCCGGATTATCAGTTGATGAACTGTATTTAAATAAGGCTGAACTTCTTGCAAGAAAAGGAATGTTGGCTGGTTCGTTAGATGTTTTGAATGAATTGCGGGTAAAAAGATATAAAGCTCAATCTTATAAACAACTTCCGGTTGCTGGACTGGATAGGAATGAGGTTATGAATATAGTGCTAGATGAAAGGAGAAAACAATTATTTTTCAGAGGAGTAAGATGGATGGATGTGAGACGACTAAATAAATTTGACAATCAGGGAATTATCCTCCGCCGCACCAGTGCTGTTACTGGCGTTGTGAAGCAATATGAATTGAAACCTAATGATTTAAGATTTACTTATCCAATACCTAAAGATGTGGTTTTGATGTCAGGATTGAAGCAAAATCCAAGACAATAATTGTTTAATATAACCAGGAAGACTCTTGATGCTTCCTGGTTATTTACGTATCGATCATAAATTTTAGTTAGATCTAAACGCAGTCACTGTGCTGTTGGTCTGCGGACCTGAAGGAGAAGAGAGCGAACTATGTGCACTTTCTATTTGTTCTTCGACGGTTTCAGAACTTGATGGGTTGATAGGAGCATCCATTTTTGGTTTATCCGACCCATCATTAGGAGCTTGTATCTCACAAACTTTTTGGTATGGTGCTAAGCAACCATCTGTAGGGGGAGTCTGTGTGTATAAATTAGGGTCTGTTGGGTTATCACTAGAACCGCCGGTAAAGTACCAAGTTTCATTTTGTAATACTTCCTCGACGACCTTGTGTAACTTCACACGATCTTTTTTCGTAAAGGCATTTGCTCCTAATACCATTCCTACTGCCAGGGCACACACACTTGTTATGCCGATGGCTCTTTTTAATAATGTTCTCATACGTCTTTTTTTAATAGACATCTACAATTTCAACTGTTGGTTTATTATGTCTCGGCAAATGCTCTTTTCGTAGTATAATTCCGCAATGGAATTTGTATATCTGGTATGTTGCAATTCCGAGAGGTAATACCACTTTCTAAGTTCTATTCTTCTTCTTTTTTAGAACTTCTGAAGGCCAGTTGAATACCGCATCTGTTTATATTTCAAATTTCTAGAATTATGTTGAGGTCAGCTGGATGCGCTACTGCTACATATTATCCTTGGTTTTCAGTATTAATGGATTCATTTATGAAGCTTTTAAGGAATTCGTCGATTTGCACGCTGGATTGTACTGCGCGAGATCGATAAAAGCATCGCAACTTCCCGTTGTGAAAGGATAGCTCTTAAAGTTGGCATGTGTGTGTAAAAACTGAGGTAACGCTCTGATGGATTTAGGATGAGTGACAACCGGCGCAGTTGCACCAGCTGTTTTTTCTTTTTACTGTTGAGGACATCGACTAAAGTCTCTACTTTAGCATCTTTTTTCTTGTGTTTATGTACTGTGGCATAGGGCAATGCAAGGATATGGCTAGATCTTATACCAACGATATGTCCCTGGCTGGGACTATCTGAGTAGAGATGCTCTGTTGTCATCAGGGCCATGCCGGGAAGAGCTACCGAAAAGATTTTAGTTTTTTCAGATTCTTCATCTTCATAAATCCGAGCAATCAATCCGTCACAAACAATAAAGACAAATTTGTCTCGGCTTCCTGCTTCATATAAAACTCCCCTGGCAGAAAGTTGATGATAGGTGCTATTGTTTAAAAGCCAGTTGAAATGTGATTTTTTTATTTTAGCATACTTACTCCAATGTTTTAGAAGAAGCTCAATGGCCTGTTGATGTAGAATTGTAGCGTTTTTCATTGTTTTGGTTGTTAGTTGGTTAGAGAGTTAGAAGGTTAAGTGGTTAGAGTTAGAAGGTTAAGTGGTTAGAATGTTAGATTACTGCGTTACTTCGTACCTCCTTTCGTTGTATTGATTGTCTCTGTCGCGATGGGCACCTGCAGCTTTGGCTTGGAGCGTTCAAGAGGTTTTATATTTGGCTTGGCAATTCTTAAATGGGGTAATTCTCTCGGGGTGCTCAGCTCCTGCAGTTTAAAGATCTGGATTGGATTATTACCGAGTATGTCTGATTTTTGATTATTAAAATCCGCTGCAATAGATAGGAATGCTAATAGCCCTATTGCTGAAAATAATTTTATTTTTTTCATTATATGAAATTTAATTATTACTTTAAAGGTTAATTTCAAAAAATTAACCCTTAAAATCTCGGAAGTTTATTTATTTCCAAGTTTTGAATATTTAATTTCTTTACTAACCTATTTTTTTAAAAACACTGATATGAAATTATTATCTACTTTATTGATTGATGATGAAAAGCAGGCTTTGTTGCACACTGCAACTGTATTGACCGATGTCGGATTGTTTGATATCCAGGCTTCCGTATGTTCTGTTGCTGAGGCACAAAAATTTTTGATCAAAAGAAAAGAAAAGGTGGACGTAATTTTCTATGACATCCAGATGCCTGATTGCTCCGGACTTGATGCGGTCAAGCTATTACAGTCTTATTGCCATCATTTGGTGTTCTGTACCCGATCTGAACAATATGCATGGGAAGCTTATCAGCTACTGGTAGATGGTTATCTGCTCAAACCGATTGATCCATTGAAAGTGATGGAACTGACTGAAAAGATGATGCGAAACATCATAAAGAATAAGAAGAGGGAAGATGTCATGGACCATTTTATGTTGGCAGACCTGCCTGTGCCATCCAAGCGGGATGAAGAGGGCAATGTGATAAAAGATGATGAAAAGGAAGGTAAATACTGGAAAAGAGTCGAGGTGAAAGATGTCGCCCTTATTGCCCGGAGTGGCAATTATCTTAATTTTTATGGACTGGGCCTTGATGAGCAGTTCGTCGTTTTAGGGGCCGTCAATTGGGAATTAAGTAAATTTTATGCTCAATACAGTGCTATCGATCAATTATTTCCCGTTAATCAATCGGCTATTGTAAATAAACGTTATATCAAGAAGATTAAGAAGAATGGAATTGTGGTGGGAAGTAAGTATTTGAGTATTACGGATATTGGTCGCCCATTTGTCGACAGATATCTTAAAAAGGTGATGCCCGATTATATAAAGTGAAGAAGTATAACTACTAGAATCGTATTGTTTAATGGCATTTTTAGCTCGTTACTGCTACTTTAGTATTACTTATTGTGTCTTAATTCTTCCTGAATGTGTTTCTTGTCTAAATGTTAGAAAGATAGTTAGTTTTTAATTATTATCTTAAAGGTAATTATAAACTTTACCATCCCGTTGGGATATTTCCATTGTTTTTAGGGGCTTGGTGGACCTTTGAACTTTTTTTGCTTTCTAGGTCTAAGAAATTGCCCTACCTGTGCGCTGATGGTCTTAACTCAATAGACCATGAATTAGGTATCTTGTTACATACACTTATTGATAAAATATCAAAACATACATGGAAAACAGATCCTACAGTTAAGCACTATTGATTATGATAACTGTAATAATGGGTCTTTTCTTTTAATTATGCTTTTCTGATATTATCCTATTGATATGATTTTTTTTGACTCTTGCATTTTATTACGTACTTTCAAGTAAGAATTACACACTAAACTAAAAATACACTAAAGTAGCATAGCAAACCAATTTGATTTCGAGTAATTTATGTTTAAAACATAAAAACGATTTTGCTAAATTAAAATGTCATTTTTTTCGTGTTTTTTATTTTCGTGAATCTGTAAATTGGCGCGGTTAATCTGATATTATATTCATTCAAAACGCACCTCCATACCAATGTAATAATTTTGAAATATTAATTATAAATCGAACGATTGTGTCAATTTGCTAAATCGTTTTACTAATTCAATAACTAGATATATGACCAAAGTAGATTTAAAAACAATGGCGCATTTGAAAGGAAAATCCAAGCTGTTTTTCTCGCTTATTGTCCTGGCTTCTACCATCAAGCAAGCCCAGGCTAATTCTAAAACTGTTTTTGAGAACAGTTTATTTAAGGAATCAATTACAAACCAACAACAGCTTCAAGGTAAAGTAGTTGATAGTGACGGTAAGCCAGTTGCAGGAGTTACAATTGCTGTAAAGGGGACTTCCAAAAGTACCCAGTCAGACGCATCGGGTAATTTCTCCTTGGAGGCTAAGTCTGGAGAGGTGCTGGTTGCGACTTCCATCGGCTTTAAAGCGAAAGAAGTCACTGTTACAGGTTCCAATGTCTCCATACGAATGGAAGCAGATCAAAGTCAATTGGATGAAGTGGTTGTTGTCGGTTATGGTACGCAAAAATTGAAAGAAGTAACATCATCCGTCGCACACGTCAGCGCAGATCAATTTCGCCAAAGCGGGGCAAGAAATCCTCTGGATTTGATACAGGGTAAGGTAGCTGGTCTACAAGTTTCCAGGAGTGGATCCAATCCAAATTCTGGAGTAGCGACCCAGCTGCGGGGTGCGATTTCTGTTACGGGTAGTGCGAGTCCCTTATTTGTTATCGATGGAATACCGGGGGGTAATCCCGATCTGCTGCAACAGGATGATATTGAATCTGTCGATGTCTTAAAAGACGGTTCTGGTGCTGCAATTTACGGAACAAGTGCAAATGCAGGCGTCATACTTATTACGACAAAAAGAGGAAAGCCTGGCAAGGCTAAATTTAATTATTCCAATTATCTTCGAAAAGAGTATGTCTATAATAGGCCTGATTTTTTAACTCCCCAAGAGTTTAGGGACAAGATCGCATCGGGAGAGATAAAACAACCGGATTTCGGACATTCAACAGATTTTTTTGATGATTTAATCAACAAGGATAACTTTTCACAAAATCATAATCTGTCCATGTCCGGTGGAAATGAGTCAACGACCTATCGTGGTAGTGTCAATTTTCGAAATCTGGAAGGTATTGCAAAAGAAAATTCAAGAAAGGAATATACAGTTAGGACCAGTATAAATCAAAAGGGATTTAACGACAGATTGAATGTTTTGCTCAATATGGCTACCAATACCAATAATGCGAACTTGCTGGGCGGTGGAGGATGGGAGAGTGAAGTTACCAAAAACCCGACACTTTCAAATTTTAATGACGATGGATCTTATCGTTATGACCGGACAAGTACAAACGAATTTGCACGATTGTTTACCGAAACGAGCTATCGGAAACAACAAACGTCGTCGTTGGATGGAAAAGCAGATCTTGATATTATGGAGGGACTAAAGGCTAGTGTTTTTGGTTCGGTGCAACGTAATTCTTATATCGACGGCGCCTACCGTGCCTTAGACAGTGAGGCGTCATTAGAAGATCAAGATTATCCGGGTGGTGGATATGCTTCCAAATCCAATTTGCTGAATGAGCGGTATGCTTTTGAACCCACATTACAGTATAATACAAAAATTGCAGATAAGCATGGCTTGACTGCTTTGGCCGGGTACAGTTATCGCTATGAAAAAGAGGAGGGGCAAAGTGCTGATAATAGGGGTTTTATAAACGATAATTTTCATGAGGATAATCTATCGGAGGGACAGGCACTCAGGGATGGCCGTGCCAATATGGACAGCTATAAGAATGACAATACGCTGATCGCTTTTTTTGGAAGGATAAACTATACTTTCTCAGATAAATACATGGCTCAGTTTATTCTTAGACGTGAAGGATCATCCAAATTCGGGGCGAATAACAAATGGGGAAGCTTTCCTGCAGTCTCTGTTGGGTGGAATATCAGCAATGAAGATTTTATGAAGGATGTCGATTTTATCAATAACTTGAAATTGCGCGCCGGATATGGTGAAACCGGAAATACGGGTTTTGCCAATAACGCATCTCGGCTGACTTTGGGCGGTGGCGGAAAATATTTGTTCCCGGATGAAACCTATCGGGAAACCTATGGACCCGATCGCAACCCAAATCCGAATCTAAGATGGGAAACAAAAAAAGAGACGAATATCGGAGTTGACTTTACGATGTTTAACAATAAACTTTCAGGGTCTATTGATGTATTTCAACGAAAAACAGTCGATCTTTTAGATACTTATACCACCCCGCAGCCGCCATATATTAGAAATAATATATATTCAAATGTAGGTACCCTTTCCTCAAAAGGGATTGAATTGGCATTGAGCTATCGCGCCATTGATCACGATAATTTTAAATGGAACATGGATTTTACGGCAAGTACATTGAAAAATGTATTGGATTCTTATTCCAATGATGTGTTTACCGTGAAATATAAAACATTCGGATCTATTGGTGGTGCTGGAGCTTTGGGTGATGCTTTTACGACTTACGAGGGGCAGCGTGTTGGCCAATTTTTTGGAAAACGATTTGCAGGCTTTGACGACGACGGAAAATGGTTGTTCTATAATCGAAATGGTGAGGCTGTAAGAAACGATGAGATCAATAACTCAAGAGATGATTTAAATTCTTCTGACTTGGCGGTATTAGGAAATGCTGTACCCAAATATTATGTTTCCTGGACAAATAACTTCTCGTATAAAAATTTTGATCTGCGCATTTTTATGCGGGGAAAATTTGATTATGACATATTGAATACGACAGCACTCTCGTATGGGAATAAGGTATGGTCAGGAAACCTGTTGCGTGATGCCTTCACTAAATATAAAGATATAGACGACACGTACATGTATTCTGATTATTATCTGGAAAGTGGAAGTCATCTGAAAATCGATGAAGTAACAGTGGGGTACCGGTTTAAATTAAAGAATGAAAGCTGGATAAATAACTTACGCGCTTACTTGACCGTTCAGAATCTGGCGACCATAACCGGATATTCGGGCAATGATCCTGATTTTGTTTTGGATGCGGGATTAGGGAATGAAGTTAATGGACAAAGTTTAGGTATTGATAGTAGAGGTCCTTACCCGAATACAAGGTCGTTTTTGTTTGGTTTAAATTTTAGTTTTTAAGTGCTATGAAAAATATTGTTAAGATTTTAATGCTGGCATGTTTGGTGAATTCGTCAAGCTGTACAAAATTGGATGAAAATGCTTATGATGTAATTGTCGCGGATGATTTTTATAAAAATAAAAATGAAGTTATATCTGCTGTACTGCGGCCTTATACCCATGCCAATGCGTGGATATCGCCATCTGGACAGGATGGATGGTGGCGTCCTGCCGAATTATCTGCCGATCAATTGGCCTGGCCAACCAAAGGGCGTCACGGAGAGGACGGTGGAAAATGGAAGCGACTGCATTATCACACCTGGACAGTCGACGAAGGCGGATTAAATAATGCTTGGGTATTAATGTATTGGGGGGTAGGATTATGCAACAGTCCGATC
The DNA here is from genome assembly GCF_014191365.1 of Sphingobacterium sp. JUb56. NCBI lineage: Bacteria > Pseudomonadati > Bacteroidota > Sphingobacteriia > Sphingobacteriales > Sphingobacteriaceae > Sphingobacterium > Sphingobacterium sp. JUb56. Next base: position 231,629 of record NZ_JACHWL010000003.1, read on the forward strand.
GATATTCTTGAAAAATCCGATGTTTCCACCATGGGAATAGCCGAAGAGGAGAAGAAGCAATATATTGCCGAGCTTAAGCTTTTACGGGCACTGCACTATTTAAAGTTAATGGATTTATTTGGAAATATACCCATTACAACCAAAGCACCGAGTTCGGCAGAGGAGCCTTTACCGGCACCTTCTTCTACTAAAGAAGTATTTGAATTTATCGAAAAGGAAATTTTAGAAAATATTGATGCTGCACCAAAATTGTCGAAGAGTATGCTTGGACGTGTTTCTCAAGCTGCTGGTTACGCCATGTTGGTCGAGCTGTATCTAAATGCTGAAAAGTGGTATGGACAACCACGATTGGATGATTGTATAGCTGCAGCTGATAAACTGATAGCAGGTGCAGCCGGCGGATTGAATGGTGCCATGGCACTGGATCCGAACATACAAGATTCGTATGTGCCTACAAATGATATGTCCAAAGAAACTATATTTTCTATTGCATACGATTATCAAAAGGCCGATTTTGAGCCTGGTTTCCCAAGTGAATTTTATCACTTTTTGCAGAGCGAGATTTACGGTGGCGGAAGAAATGGTAATAATGGTATTGTCGTCATTCCAGGGGTTTTTGGTCAGTACAACGAAAAGGATCTGCGGAAAAAGGAGTGGTTTTTCAGTGGTCCGATGGTTAAGTTTGCCGACGGTAAAATTGTTGAAGGATCGGAAGAATATAAGGGCGAACAGCTTGTCTTTGTTGACGCTATTCGACGAGCAAAGTCTGGAGGGACGTCATCAACCATGAGCGATGGTGAGGAAAACAGTGGAATTCGATTCAATAAATATAAACTCGGTAATTCGATTGATGGAACTGTCGACGGCGTTAAAATCCCTGTCAATGATCAGTACAACAATACGGACTGGAATGTTTATCGTTTGAGCTGGATTTATTTCGCGAAAGCAGAAGCGTTGATGCGTAAAAATGGCGGTGTTGCTTCTCAAGATGCGGTCGATCTGATCAATGCTTGCAAAAAACGGGCATTTTCTGATCCAGATTGGACAAAGGAACAATATACGACAGCAACATTGACACTGGAAGAGCTCCTAGTTGAACGTGGACGTGAGTTTATTTTCGAAGGCTTCAGAAGGAGAGATTTAGTTCGTTTTGGCAAATTTCATTCAGCAAATTGGTGGGATCATAAACCGACAGCTGAGACCAAGATAATATTTCCGATCCCTCAACAACAGATAACGATGAACCCGAATCTAAAACAAAATCCGGGTTATTAATGAATAAAAGTATAGGGGCTATCTTTTTGAGTCTATTGTGCTTTTATACTGCTAGCAGTATATGATTTATGTGTTGTTGAAAGACGGCATAAAAAATGGCGATGTATTTTCATTTTTAGAAATACATTGCCATTTTTTATGCTTACTTGTTTTAGTTTCTTACCATCCACCTGTTGCATAAATTGAATGTAATCAAGAGCTTTGTGTAAAGTAGAGCAGATCTCTACTCGTTATTTAATTTGTCACTGTGTGACTGTTTGACAAATAAAAGCCATCTCAATTTATCACTTAGTCGAGTTAAGGAAGCCGTGAGCAGCGACATGGCTATCACTTCCTTGCTCATTACTGCGTTACTCGTTTCATAGTTTTTTAGCGCTTGTTCGAAGGTGGCCTTAAAAAGAATTACTTTTTAAGGTTGAGTCTGTAGATCTCATATTTGTTTTAAGGTCAGCTTACAGTTCTTGTACTTTTTTTACTTTGTCATTATGTTACTGCGTGACTCATCACTGTGTTACTTATTTAAAAGTTAGGAGGTGAGAAAGTTAGATGGTTAAGAGGTTATATGGTTATGTGGACAGAGGTTTAGTAGTTAGATAGTTAGAATATCATTATTGCTTTCTTGTCTAAATGTTAGAAAGAGAGTTAGTTTTTAATTATTATCTTAAAGGTAATTATAAACTTTTACCATCCCGTTGGGATATTTCCATTGTTTTTAGGGGCTTGGCGGACCTTTAAACTTTTTTTTGCTTTCTAGGTCTAGGAAATTGCCCTACCTGTGCGCTGATGGTCTTAACTCAATAGACCATGCATTTAAGTATCTTATTACATACACTTATTGATAAAATTGAAAAATTAACAGAAGCTTTACTACTGATCTGTAAACTGCTCTCTCTACTCACCGCTGCTTCTCGAGGCAAAAAAGCCGAAACTAGTTCGCTGTCTGAACGCAAGCTTTGGACACACCTTGATGTGATGCGTTACCTGAATATAAGCCTCTCCACCTATAAAAGACGGGTGAAGGAAGGTCTGCTTAAACCGATGACGCTGACCGGCGATGACCGCTACTTTGAAGAGGATCTGACCGAGGCTATGGAACGAAGCCGCATAAAGGGTAAAGTTTAAAGCTGCCGTTTCGCGCTATGGCACAAGGTCAATGACGGTGGCTTTACCTATTTCGCAACAGGGGGAAATGCTCTATGCAGTCGGGGAATCTACATTTTTATCAGACAATTTCATTTAATTGCCCGCCAGTATCATGTTGATCCTGGTAATAATCAATTTATCCATGAGGTGCCGATGGTGCGGATGGAAAAAATGAAAATGACGCGTAGGGAAATCAGACGCTCTTGTAAAATAATAAGATGGACGGGCGACATTACACTTTTTCTCTTGGGCGATGCCGCTGTTATAGTTGCCAGATATGCTGCGCCATAGTGCGAAACCTGCCTTTTTTTGAAATGCTCATATCAAATAAGATCAAATGAAATCAATACGACTCAATCTAGCTCAAAACTTCATTTTCGCTCGGTATCAAGATATGTTTGTCTTATTAAATAAGCTCGCGAGGAATATTTAATGTATTAATTAACAGGTTTTTAAATGAATAGACTAATGGGTTAGAATAGTTTATTCAAGTAATTAAATGAAACATTATGGCAACAAAAATGAAGGCCCTGATCGGGTTTGCAAAAATGAGAGACGATGAATTGGTGATGTCCTGCAGAACAATAATCGGTGCAATGACCGGAAATCCCAAATACCCAAATCCGACGCCTGATCTCCTAGATCTGGAGTCAATTTTGGAAGATTTTATCACTAAGCTTGCGGTATCTAGAAAAAGAGGATCGCCCGAAGATACTGCGCTTAAAAATGAAAGCCGGGAACCTTTAATTGTTGCACTGCAACAGTTGGGTTATTATATAAACGGTGTGGCACAAGGGCATCTTTCAACCTTGCTTAGTTCCGGATTTCCAACGAACAGTGCATCGTTCGGTAATCAGGTACCGCTTAAAATCGATAATGTGAGGCTTTCGGATGGCCGCCAGTCGGGACAGGTAAAACTGGAGTTTGCTCCGCAGAAAATGGCAACCATCTATGAATACCGCTACCGTATCCGTGATGACTTTGAACAATTATGGGGTGATCGGTTTACGACGACCTCGTCGCGCGGCAATATCATTGCTCCTCTAGAAATCGGTAAATTTTACGAAGTGCAAGTACGTGCGGTCAACACGCAGGGTACCGGTGACTGGAGCGATGCGGCAAGTATACTGGTTCGATAGATGATAAAAGTAGTACGAGCGAGACAGGGGAAGCAAAGTACCCTGTCTTACATTTTTGTCGATGGAGAATTCATCTGTTATGCACTAGAAGATGCCATTCGCGATGTGAAAATCAAAGGGGAAACGGCAATTCCAGCTGGTCAATACTCTCTGATTTTGAATGCCTATGGTGCCATGAATGCCCGGTATAAACGCCTGTTTCCAGAGTTTCACAAGGGCATGGTCGAAATCGAAGGAATTCCTAATTATAGCTATGTCTATATCCATATCGGAAATAATATTGGTGATACTTCAGGTTGCATTTTAGTTGGCACTAGCTGGGAATTGATCGATGGGGACTACGAGCTAAGGAAATCGAGGAAAGCATATATCTCTTTATACAAAATGCTGATCGACAAAATGGCATATGATGCAGTTTGTGTGCAAGTTGATAACCAAATGCTAGACAGTAACGGAGTAATCTAGTGATGATGTTAGAGAGTGAGAAGGTTAGTAAGTGAGAAAGGTTTAACTAACTAACTAACTAACTAACTAACCTCTAGCTTTCTAACCTTTTAAAAAGAACAATGAAAAAAATCATAAAAAAAATAAGCGGTGCTATACAGATCATCTTGTTGGCGCCGGTGAAGTTACCTGTTAAAGTGTTGAATGTCCTTAAATACATCGGACTTGGAATGGGTATTATTGAGTCTGTTATGGTAGAAGATGAAGAAGTAGGAGCGAAAAATAATGCGCAAGCACGCTCTTCAAATGGCCTTTTGGATGGTGCAGAAGATGATGCCGGTACTATAAAACCTCCAGATCGCATCGTAAAATATGACCTGGAAACTGGAAAGGAGATCAGGGATGAAACTGAATGATATCCGGATTTCGGCACTAGGAGGTACGATCTGCTCCATATGGGCAAGTTTCTCCTTTGGCGATCTTTTTCAGACAGCACTCCTCGCTGCGGTTGGGACAGTGGTGAGTTTTGTGACGAGTCGACTCCTGGGCAAGCTCAGGAAACGCAAATAGGATGATAATAATAGAGCCGTACGGTTAGGTACGGCTCTATTGTAAAAAATCTAAAATGCTAAATAAATTAGTATTTTAGATTTTTTATAATTATATTTGCCTTATAACCAACACTTCATAATTATGGCGAAGTCAAATCGACATCTTGGTAAATACGTTGACCCTAATACAGACTTTGGGTGGAAGTTTTATTTTGGTAGAGAAGAAAACAAAATTTTATTGATTGAATTTCTTAACAGTTTATTTGAGGGGCAAAAAGTAATTTCTGATTTGAGTTATAAAGCGGTTGAACATGATGGAGATCATCAGGATATGCGTCGTGTTGTCTTTGATCTGCTTTGTAAGGGGAGTAATGGCGAGTACTTTATTGTAGAGATGCAACAACTATTTCAAGAATTCTTTAAAGATAGAGCAGTATATTATACTTCTCGATTGATCAATAAACAACTGGCACGAGGGAAAAAAGGCAACGATTATTTTCTTCCTGAAGTTTATTTCATCGGTATATTAGAATTTAGAATGGATGGAATTAAATCTGCTCTACCTGTTCATGAGGCGGAAAGTCGCTACTTTTATGATGTCGCATTATGCGATAAGTATACGCATGAAGTTTTTTATGACAAGCTGGGATATAAAATGGTTTCCCTTCCGTCTTTTACAAAGAAACCAAATGAACTGAATAGTGTCATGGATCAGTGGTTGTATCTACTTAAACACTTGAGCACCATGGATAAATTGCCGTATTTTTTGGATAAAAGGATATTTGGCCTTATCTTTGAAATAGGAGAGATAGGTAAATTAACAGAGGAGGATCTCATGTCATACGAAGCAAGTTTGAAACATAAGCGTGATGCTGAGAGTGTATTTAATTCAGCGTTGAAGGCAGGTAGAATATCTGGTCATGCTCAAGGAGTGATTGAAGGAAAGATTGAAGGAAAGATTGAAGGTGAGCGAAAAAAAGCTATTGAGACGGCCATTAATTTGAAAAAAATGGACATTTCGATTGAAAAAATTTCTAAAGCCACGGGGCTTACTATAGAAGAAGTTGAACAGCTTTAGCTGTCTTCATATTTTATAAAATGAGCTTGCTAAAGCTTTATTATAAATATATTCTAATGACGAATTAAAAGTAAATTCGTAAAAATCAATATTAATTAAACTTTGAATAATATAGAAAAGGCTGCAACTGTAAAAAGTTACAGCCTTTTTTTGAAATAGTTCGTGTTCTGATAATATCATTTGATACTATCAAGCGGTAAATGATTATCATAAAAAAGGCCTTCTCCGATTAAGGAGAAGGCCATGTGTAAATAGGTAGGTATTAGTATCTTTAGTTTGCTGTTAATGCTACAGCATTTAACTGTCTTGATGTTCCATCTGGACCGACAGCGACAATGTTATCAAAGATAACCCTTGTGCCCGGTGTGATACCGTTTAAGGCAGAGGCCATGCTTGAACTCAATTGATTACCAGAAGTCGATAATACAATTGCATCGGCACGTGGCTTGGCAATGATCATCGTAAATTTGGTTACCTTGAAGTTTGCGTCAAAGTCAAAGTTGTCCAGTTTCGCAAAGATCGCATTCTGTGCTTTAAGGGCTACGGTAGCCATACTGCCACCTGTTTTTCCTGCAAATTTTGCAATTGGATCTGGAATACGTTTGACACGGAATTCCGTGGTACTCAAGGTCTGCATTTTGCCTGGTGCTACTTCAGCACTAATAGAAATGCGTGCAGTACCTGGAGAGGAAACGCGGGCATTGTACTTACCGCCTGATCCTGAAAGGCTACCGCCTGTCATGCTAACTTTTACCTTATCTGTTGGTGTTCCTGCAGCAGAAACGGATAATGGGTTATCAACACCAATGTAAAGCACATTCATCTTATCCGGTGATACAACTGCCGAAGGGCGTGCCACCTGATAGGTCTGTGTCGCTGTACGGTATTCTTTCATCGAACCATCTGTTTGTTTCACCTGCACAACTCCGGTCCAAGAGAAGATACCTTCCTTGCTTGTCGATACATTATACACTCCTTTTCCATCAACAATCTGTAATGGAGAACCATTGACACTGATGGCTGGTTGTGATTTAGAATCTGAAGCGGTTAAAAATACTTCTGCTTTATAGGGTTGTCCCTGTACTAAGTAAGATGTTGGAGCAACAGCCACTGCGGCAAATTTATCCAGATTCACAACTGCCTGATCCATTTTGCCTAAGATTAATTTCACCATATCCGATTCCGCATTTTGAGCATCGGTCTGGATTTTGGTCAAAATAGTCATCGCGGCTGTTAGTGGTGTACCACTTCCGAAATTGATTTCTTCCCAGCTTCTCTTTCCGTTGACAGATTTTTCAGGATCCTTTGCTTCCAATGAAAAGGAAACACTTTTTTGTTCTTCAGGTGTCAATAAAGCGAGGAGCTTAGCTCTTGTTTCATTGATCTTATCCTTTAAGACGGTTCCTTTTTTCTCATTGATCATCATGTTAACGGAGATGTCTTCGTTTTCTCTTTTAACAAGATCTCCTTTTTCAGGATCAATACCGCCACCTTGCTTGGTGAAATCTTCTTTTAGTGAGCTGATATAGGTGTTCAGTTCTCCGATGATTGCCTGTGCTTTTTTAGCTTTATCGTAGATCGGTTTCGCACGAGCAGGCTCTTCCTTTAATTTGGTGCTTTCAAATGCCGAGAACAATTGCTGTACGGCAGTATTGACATTTGAGCGAGATGATTCGAGGCTATTGTTGATGTTTTTAAATGCATCCAAGATCGTATCGGGCACATTCAATGCAAGTAATGCAAGTAGTACCAGATAAAGAATGCTGATCATTCTCTGTCTTGGTGTCTCTCTTCCTAATGCCATTTTTATTGATTTAGATTATACATGGATGAATTAAACACGCGGTTGGTTCATTGCACTCAACATATTGCCATAGATCGCATTTAAAGCGTTTAGGTTTTTTGCCAGCTTGCCAACTTCTTCTTTGAATGCTTTAGAATCATCCAATGACTCATTGAAGTTTTGCATCGTATAACTTAAATTTTCATAAAATTGGTTCATCGATTTTAAGTGCGTCGCAGAATCCTGTAGCTCACGCTCGTACATACCATTCAATTGTTGCAGGTTTGTTGTCAGCTTGCTCACCTGTTCGTGGTAGCTGGCAGTATCTGCGGATGAATTGGACATCTGTACCAAATTAGCAGAAGCCTGCTCAAAAGCAACACTCATGCTGTCGAATTTGGATGTTGCCAATTTCAGCTTTTGTGTGAAATCTTCTGTTGCCAAAGAAACATCTGAAATTTTATTGATCGCCGACATTTTTTCGCTGAAATCACGTAATCCTCTTCCTAAATTGCCGATACTTGTCTCGTCAATATTAGCATCTGCAAACATTTTATCCAAAGCTACAGTAGCAGAAGGTCCCGCAGGTGTATTCACGACAGTTGCACTTCTGGTAGGTAGTTCACCGGTATAGTTTTCATCCAATTCTGGATATACGCGTGTCCAATCTGGTTCCGGTGCAGGAGGGTTGAGACCCATTAGAAAAAATAAGAAGGCTTCAACTCCTAATCCGATTCCGATCATGTAATTGGCATACGAACCGCCAATGTGTAGAATCTTGAACAGTACACCGATGATGACAATACTCGCTCCCCAAGAGATGGCGACATTTAACCATTTCGAATTGTCTTTTTTCTTACTCATAGTTTTTGTTGTTATAAATGTATTTAAATTGATTACGACTTCAGTTCGTGAACGCTCTTATGTAAAACGTATTATTCACTTTTTTTATATAAAAGATTTCACAAAAGAAATTGTTTGCTTCTCTAGCTACAAAACCTGTTATTTGCGATCTTATTCAGATAATACTAAATGCGACGGCAATATTATGAAAAGTTATATACAAAAATCAAACCTTTGATACAAAAATCAAACCACATCTCTTGCTGAGATGAAATTTAGGTAGAAAAGCGGCTGATTTTTTGTTTTTTTAATATTATATTTATATAATTTTGTCCCATCGTTCTGTATTGGTGAATGTGATTCGGCTTTATGCTGCTTTGGCTACTAAAAAATAACCTGGGCTGAGCGATGTCACAAAATCTAGCTGTTGCGGTAAAAGTTTCTTTTGAATACGATATATGCATTTTTTGTTTACTTTTTTCGCCTCCATCAATGATCGCTTTTGATTCCTATATTTTGTCGGTGCTACACCATTCGCCCCAAGCAACCGCTATTTATAATAACGGTGATCTGAATATCGCTTATGCTAATCAGGGTATGCTGGATATCTGGTGTGCTGATGAGTCCATCATCGGAAGGACCTTATGCGCCTGTTTCCCAAATTTTGTACAGGAAGGATTTTGTTCTATTCTTAAAAATGTTTGGAAGACCGGAATTACTTATAATGCCACAGAAGTCGCCGCCAATATTGTGGTGGGAGACAAAAAAATCAAACGTTATTTTGACTTCGAGTATAAAGCCATACTTGATGAGAAGGGGCAGACGTACGCGATACTGCATACGGCAAGTGATGTGACCGAAAGAAAATTGGCTAATAATAAAATGGAAAGACAGCGCGAGGAGCTTTCTTTAAGTTATAAATTGGACCGTTTGGCCAGTACCTTATCGCACGATCTGAAAAATCCACTCTCTGTTTTAAAGATGGGAAATGATTTTCTGCTTAAAAATGAAAATCTTTCAGTTGAGGTGGCTAAAAGATGGTATAAAAACTTCTCTGAATCCATACAGAATATTGAATCCATCATCAACCAGACTTTGCAGCTCAATAAAGTACGCGGATCAAAAAATATGGCTGATTGCGTGGAGATCGATAAAAGGATCGGAGAATGGATTAATGAAGTGAAGCTGAATTTTCCAGAACAACAGATCGAATTTCAGTTGGGACATCTCTATTCTTTAAATGCAGACAGTGGTGCGGTATATCAGATTTTTGTTAACCTGATTGGAAATGCTGTGAAATTTGCCAACAATAAAGGGGCATATCTGCATATTGATAGTGAAGAGACAGATAAAGGTATTGTCTATATTTTTGAGGATAATGGAATTGGTATTCCTGATGATGAATTAAGCAAAGTTTTACTCATGGAAGTTCGGGGTAGCAATTCTTCACATATAGTAGGGTCAGGAATTGGATTATCATTGGTAAAAGATCTAATGGAATTTATGGGAGGCACTATCAACCTCTCAAGTGCTATAGGAAAGGGAACTGTGGTCCGATTGTTCTTTCCGCAAAGTGTGGAGGATTGTTAGAAAAGGGTTAGTAGGTGAGAGGGTTAGAAAGTGGAATCTCCGTCGCTGTGTTACTGTTTGTGATTGATAAGTCGTTCTTATACATCGTGCGAAGGAATTCCCAGCAATTTAGATAAGTTAATTTGCAGGTTATCATTTATAAACATATATTTAGCATTTGTAAACTTTAGGTGGGATATTTTTGATTAAGTTTATTAAACTATCAAGTATTTATGACCTAAGCGTATACACTTGAAGTAGCTAAATTCAATTTGTTGGCATCGATGACCCAATTATTAGATCTTAATGAACATCTGCTCCTCCAAAGATTGCGGGATGGAGATGCCTCTGCTTTTGAAATTTTATACAATTCCTATAAAACCCGTCTTGCGGCTAATCTTTTTAAATTATTAAAATCCTGGGATCAAGTTGAAGAAACTTTACAGGAGCTCTTCGTCCGCGTTTGGCAAAATAGAAGTCGTATTGATCCAGATAAATCTTTTCAGGCTTATCTTTACCGCATTGCCATAAACCTCGTAAACGACTATTACCGGAAAGTTGCCAGCGATAGAGAACTGGTTAATAAACTTTGGGAAAATGTGTCTGCGCTCTATACTCCTGAGACTTTACAAGAACAAATACGTGCTGACGAAGAATTGATGCGAACCATTGAAAAACTTCCCGAGCGCCGCATGCTTGTCTTCAAACTATGCAAATTGGAAGGTAAAAGTTATGCTGAAGTTAGCAAATTCCTGCAAATATCCGAAGCTGCAGTAAATGATCATATCACTAAAGCGAATAAATTTATTTTTGAAAACTATAACAAATCTCTTCCGATCATTTCTCTGTTGATGTGCACGGTATTGATGGAAGGTGTTTAGTGTGAGTAGAAGATAGGTTGCATCACGATTTATAATTCATCTGGAAATCGCTGATTTTTAACGTCTATATTTTTAAATTATATTACTGTTAATGAATATTTTATATTTTATTTTTAAAATTTTATAATTCAGAGCTATTGGTTTTACCTGTTACTTCGTAATATCATAAACCGAGCCTGTGAAAAATAGACCTTCAATATATTACCTCTTTCAAAAGTTTATCGATGGATCGATTAACAAACCTGAATACGATCAGTTAATACAGTATTTTGGTGAGGAATTATATGATCAGCAACTGGAAGATCTGATCAGACAGAAACTGAGTGAAGAACCTAGCGCTATAGATGAGGAAGCAATGGCAAAGACCATAGCTAGTGTCGACCTTATTATTAGACAGCAGATCTCGGTTAAAATCAATAAAAAGAAACGAATACGTCAGCTTTATCCTTTTCTCGCTGCAGCAGCAATGCTTGTATTTGGGATATGTAGTTTTTTCTATTGGAACAAGCTCGATCTAGTGGATAAACAGACCGTTAATCCAAAGATCAATGATATCTTGCCTGGGACAAATCAAGCCACCATTACGCTAGAGGATGGAACCCTTTATAAATTAAATGATAAAATTAGTGGTATCACAGCTCAGGGAGATCATATTCGGTATGCCGATGGTTCCTCAATCATAGTAAAAACACCCTCTTCTTTACTTTCTCTAACAACACCAAGAGGTGGTACCTATCAGATTACACTTCCGGACGGCACAAAGGTTTGGCTTAATGCGGATTCTAAATTAGATTTTCCAGTTCGATTTGCAAATAATAGTCGGAGCGTTAGCTTAAAAGGGGAAGCTTATTTCGAAGTGACTGCAGATGCTGCTCGGCCATTTGTTGTGCAAAGTAGCGGTCAGAAAGTAACGGTGCTCGGCACGCATTTTAATATTAATGCTTACGATGATGAGCTTGCTGTCAAAACAACGCTGCTAGAAGGAAGTGTACGAATTGATTCTAAATCGGAGAAATCTTTTCAATCTCTTATACTATATCCTGGACAACAGTCAATTGTAACTTCTGATGCGATAAGCATGGAAAAGGTGGATCCAGACGATTATATCGATTGGAAAAATGGAAAGTTTGTCTTTAGTGATGAGTCCATAGCCTCCATTATGCGAAAAGTAGCACGGTGGTACGATGTCGATGTTGTATTTGAAGGAATAGATCAAAATGAAAAATTTTGGGGTTCTGTATCACGATTTGAAAACGTAATCAAAGTACTTGAAAATTTGGAACTCACGGGAGGAATAAATTTTGAAATTAAGGGACGAACTATTTTTGTTAAAAAGCTTAAATCTTAAGGTTTAAATTATATAAGAGATAAAATCATAAAAAATGAAGAGCATGATACGATCTGGTTAACATGAGCCGGAGTTGTCTTGTTAAAACAAACGCGAAAGTGCTCGATACACTTTCGCGTGAAGTTCAGGTCAACTTGACCGACAAAGGTCGGTAAAAAAATCCTACAATGAATTAAACTAACCTAAACCAACTCAAAAGTATGAAATATTATGCTTTTTACAAGACAGTTGTGCCCAACTTTAGGGTA
>NZ_JACHWL010000004.1:0-235401 GCF_014191365.1 Sphingobacterium sp. JUb56
TTCGCCTCCTCAATGGCACGTTCAAGAATACGGATCTGAGGCATCATTTCACCTCGAACATAGATATAAGAAGTCTTAGCTCCTAAAGCATAGCTAGAGACAATCATTCCCTCCAACAAAGCGTGAGGAATATGTGTCATCAAATAACGGTCCTTGAAAGTACCTGGCTCAGATTCATCTCCATTACACACTAAATAACGAGGAACACCTTCCGGTTTTGCTAAGAAACTCCACTTCATCCCAGTAGGAAAACCAGCTCCACCTCTTCCACGAAGGCCTGATTTCTTAACTTCTTCAACAACATCATCAGGGGACATCGTTTTGAGTGCTTTTTCAACCGCCCGATATCCGCCATGTTGACGATAAACATCAAAAGTTTGAATCCCTGGAACATCAATATGTGTTAACAAAAGTTTACGCGCCATATTATTTAGTTTTTGAGCTTAAATCATCTATTAATTGATCAACACGATCTTCAGTTAAGTTTTCGTAGAAAGTGTATTCAGGTCCGATCTGTAAGACAGGTCCATAGCCACAGGCTGCTAAACACTCGACTCCTCTCCATGAAAACAATCCATCGGCCGTCACTTCTCCTTCTTTAACACCCAATTTATGTTCAAGATGGCTCATAATACGTTCCGCTCCGACCAGGCAACAGGGACCAGTTCTGCATATTTCCAAAACATACTTCCCTTGTGGTTGCAATAGATACATCGTATAAAAAGAAGCAACTTCATAAACTTCGATAGGCTCTATACTTAAATAATGAGCGATCTTATCCATAGCATCAGGACTTAACCACCCAAACTCCGCTTGTACTAAATGCAGTATAGGAAGCAATGCCGATTTTTGTCTCCCTTCCGGAAAACGTCCCACTACTTCAGCAAATTGATTTAGCAATGTTGAAGAAAACTCAACATATTCATTATTTTTTATACTAAGCATCTAATTCTCCTGCAATAACGTTAAGACTACTCATATTAAGAATCGCATCCGAAAGCAACATTCCTGCACTCATCGGAGCAAACATTTGGTAATTGACAAAGGAAGGCCTTCTGAAATGTAAACGATAAGGGGTACGACCACCATCGTGTACCAGATAAAATCCCAATTCTCCATTGGCACCTTCGACAGCATGGTAAACTTCAGCCTTAGGGGTATCAACTTCTCCCATCACAATTTTAAAATGATAGATTAATGCTTCCATATTGGTGTACACCTGTTCTTTTGGAGGTAAATAAAACTCCGGTACATCAGCATGAAAAACTCCCTTAGGTTCTTTCTCTATTTTAGCTAAAGCCTGTTCAATAATGCGTAAAGATTGCCACATTTCTTCATTACGCACCATGTAGCGATCATAAACATCTCCTTTTGTACCTACAGGGATATCAAAATCGAATTCATCATAGGAACAATAGGGGTTTTGAACCCGAATATCATAATCCACACCTGTAGCACGTAAAATAGGGCCAGACCAGCTATAATCTAAAGCTTCTTCCGGCGTAACGGCCGCAATTCCAGATGTTCGCTCTATAAAAATTCGGTTTCGGTCAAATAGCTCCATAAATTCTGTCAGAACCGGAGGAAATCTTTTTAAAAACTCTTCAATCTTTGCAAATGCAATGGCATTAAAGTCTCTTTCAAAACCACCGATACGACCAATGTTAGTCGTTAAACGGGCACCACATATTTCTTCAAAAATTTCATATATAAACTCCCGCTCCTGCATAACATACAAAAAGCCTGAAAATGCCCCGGTATCAACACCGAGAATACCATTACAGATAATATGGTCAGCAATACGAGCCAATTCCATTACGATAACCCGCATATACTGGACTCGCTTTGGAATCTCAATTTTTAATAACTTCTCAACGGTCATATGCCAGCCCATATTATTAATGGGGGCAGAACAATAATTCAATCTATCGGTGAGAGGCGTAATCTGATAAAATGGTCGATGTTCAGCAATTTTTTCAAATGCCCGATGGATATAACCGATTGTTGAAACACCACTAACAATACGTTCACCATCAATTTGAACTACATTTTGAAATACACCATGAGTTGCAGGATGTGTAGGACCAATATTTAAGGTTATTAACTCATCCTGGGGATCATTATCATCGTAAACAGGTTTATTTGGGGATATCTTGGTAATATAATCGTTCATAACTGGTTTCCTTTCTAACGTTAACGTCCAAAATAGAGATCTTTCTTGTCTACACGGTTGGGGTCTTCTAAAGGGTATTCCTTCCGCATAGGATAAACCTCCATCTCATCTACATTTAATATCCTCCTTAAATCTGGATGACCTAAAAACTGTATACCATAAAAATCATACGTTTCTCGCTCCATCCAATTTGCACCTTTCCAAATGGTAGTTGCCGTAGGAATTTCCGGATTTTGTCCGTCTATCGCCACTTTAATCCGAATCCGAATATTATGCACGAGGCTATTGAGATGATATACCACTTCAAATGACTGTTTCTGCTGAGGATAATGAACTGCCGTAATATCTGTTAAGTGAATAAACTGCAATTCCGCATCATGTTTCAAAAAAGTCAACACAGCATGAATAGCATCAATATGTACATTCACCGTTAATAGATCATAGTCATCAACCAGTTGTGACACATCAGAACCGAATGTAGAACCCAACTTCTCCCACAAATAGGTATTATCTAGCTTATTCATAAGTTTCAATTCCGTATTTTTCTAATAAAGCGCGGTATTCAGGTGTATTTCTCCTATTCAATGATTCATTTTTAACAATATCCTGCAAGCGTAAAACGCCGTCTAATATTGCTTCTGGCCTCGGCGGACATCCGGGCACATATACATCAACAGGAATAATTTCATCGATTCCCTGTAAGACAGAATACGTATCAAAAATCCCTCCGCTTGAGGCGCATGCACCAACCGCAATCACCCAACGAGGTTCAGCCATTTGCATATATACCTGTTTTAAAACAGGAGCCATCTTTTTAGCAATGGTCCCCATCACCAATAACATATCAGCTTGGCGAGGAGAAAAACTTGGTCTTTCTGCGCCAAAACGAGCAAGATCATATGTTGAACCCATTGTAGCCATAAATTCGATCCCACAACAAGAAGTAGCAAAAGGCAAAGGCCATAAAGAATTTGAACGTGCCAAACCAATCGCTTTATCTAAACTCGTGGCAAAAAAACCAGCGCCCTCAACTCCCGGAGGTGCTTTGGCCAACTTAATATCGCTCATGGAAATATAATTTAAAGTGGTTTACAGTTGTGTGCTATCGCACATATCAAAACTAACATTTTCTAGATAAAAATCAAGCCGTTAGCGCAATTTAGAACTATTCTAATCCCAGCTTAAGGCTTTCTTTTTAATGACATAAATGAAGCCTAAAAGCAACATAGCCATAAAAATAAACATCTGGATCAAACCTTCAAATCCAAATTCTCGAAAATTAACTGCCCACGGATACATAAAGATAACTTCGACATCAAAAATGACAAACAAAATAGCAACAAGAAAATACTTAATCGAGAAAGGCTGTCTTGCATTTCCAACAACTTCAATACCCGACTCAAATGAACTAAGCTTATTTGCAGTTCTTACTTTTGGGCCAATGAGATGTGTGATGATGATCGTTCCAATACCAAATCCAGCAGCAACAATGAGCTGAAATAAA
Source organism: Sphingobacterium sp. JUb56 (assembly GCF_014191365.1). Lineage (NCBI taxonomy): Bacteria > Pseudomonadati > Bacteroidota > Sphingobacteriia > Sphingobacteriales > Sphingobacteriaceae > Sphingobacterium > Sphingobacterium sp. JUb56. The sequence goes on from NZ_JACHWL010000004.1 coordinate 3,678, forward strand.
ATTGGCAGATAGTCAATAGGTGCACTCGCACTAACTTGCTCCATATCAAAATGTTTATATTGGTAAAACCTAAATTTAAGAAAAATATAGCTAAAAACAAAAAAGGGGAGAACAAATGTCCTCCCCTCTTTCTTAAAAATAATACGCTTATTTTATCCCTTCTAAATAAGATTTAGCATTCTCATTTTCAGGGTCTAATTTCAATACTTCTTGGAAACTAGCTTTTGCTTTAGCCATTTCATTTTTACTGTATTGGAAGAAACCAATATAAGTGTAAGCATCGATTAAATATGCTTTATTTTTCTCTTGTGTTCCTCTTTCGTTGATAACCTTAATTAATTTTTCGAAAGGAGCCACAAAATCACCCTTTGGAGTTTCCAAATTATCCGTACCTAAAGCAGAAAAAGCTTTGTAGTATAGCGCTGGAACCAAGTATTTCTCTAATACCTCAGGTTTATTCGCATTTTCGATAACAGTTAACTGTGCTTGCGATTTTACAAAAGCGGCAACAGCTTGATCTTTTAGAGCTTGATCAGTTACATTACCTTCCTCATCCTTACTTTCCTGATCCTTTTTAAAGCCAATTTGGTAATTACCTTCTCCAGCATAATAATTAGAATCGAAGTAATAATCAGTATCAGGATATTTAGCAATAATCTCAAATAATGCTACTGCAGTTGCAGTCTCTTGATCTTGATATTTTGCAAATGCTGTTTCAGCAACCTCTGCTAACAATTCTTTATCTTGATCAATTGCTTTTTGAATAAATACAATACCCGATTCCACTTTATTATTAGCGACATCAGATAAACCTGCATACATATTATCCAAAGGAATTACACGTAGAGGATCCATTTTTGCAAACATCTTTTGGATATTCTCAGATGCTTTAGCGTAGTCTTTATTTCTAAAAGCATTGTATGCTAAATAACGATAGATCTTAGGATCTACATCTGGATTTTTCGCTAATTCTTCAGAAACTGCTCCTAACTCATCATATTGTCTAGCATAAACCAAGAAATCGGCATAACGGATCTTTGCTTCCAAAGAGTTATCGCCATTGACTTCTAAATACTTTTTATATTGCTCAACACCTTTTTTATTTAATTCCACATACTTCTCGTCAGATGTGCCGGGTGCTTTTGACCACATATTGTAAGTCTCCGCCAGTTCACGGTATGTCGGAGCATAAGTAGGTGACGCTGTAGTAATCTCAGTCAATTGAGCAACTGCCTCATCAAAAGCTTGTGCACCACGAACAATTACTGCAAGTCCAATTTTAGCGCGAGTTGAATTCGGATCCAAATCAGTTGCTTCACTATAACTTGAGTAAGCGCTACTTGCTTCCTTCAATCCTCTATAAGCATCTCCCAATGCCAACGGAATAGCGGCATCTTTAGCATTCTTTGCTTTGGCTTGTGTTAAATAATCCAACGCTTTCGCATAGTCTGGCTCTGGCGCCTTAATATAAGCACGACCAATTTCCAACAATTCTTCGTAATCTTTTTTCTTTAAGTTTGCACTAGCTGCCGAAAATTTAGCTTCAGCGGAAGCTTTATCTTTTTTCAACAAATCAATGTAGCCTAAACCAACGTTATTAATCTGTGATTTTGGATCAGCAGTCAAACCTTGATTGAAGAAAATTGCCGCAGAATCAGGCTTATCATTGACTAAATAAATCTGACCTAAATAGAAGTAATTATCACCAACCTTAGCTTGTTTACTTACTAATTGTTGCAAAATTGTTTTTGCTTTACCGTAGTTTTCTGTTTCAATAGCCGCTCTAGCATCCTTTAAACTTTGTGCACTTGCTGTGCCAACAGAACCTGCTAATAACAGACTAAATAATAATTTACTGTTTGTCATAATCTATTGTTGTACTATTTTATACTCTAATTTAAACTGTTTTCTTCTCTAATAATAATATCACGTCCCGGCATTGTTGCAGGCAAAAGTCCAGCTTTTAAAAAAATACGCTGACCTCTATCTCCTGTCAAAAAGGCACTGAAGCCTAGGCCTAAGCCCATGTTCGGTTGATAATTCAATACATATATAGGCCGTGTAAAAGGATACACACCTAAAGATATATTGGATTGCGAAGGTTTGTAGAACAAACCGTCTTTCTTAGCTCCTAAAGCATTTTCTACGCTCAATGTACGAATTTTATTCAATAATTCAGATTTTTTTTGAGTCATATCCAATATCCAATTGAAACCTACAATTCCGATACTTCCTTTATTCTCACTCACATATTTGATCACATCAATATTATTCTCTAATGCAGAAATCGCTGTTGGATCAATTTTATCGATAGATAAATATTCCTTTAAAAATCGTAAAGTACTTGAGTTTGCATTATCAAAAACTACTTTGTACTTACCTTTAAGTGTGCCGTTTAACAATGATTTAACGTCAGAAAGTGTGATGATAGTATCTGCATCACCAACATTATTTATCAAAGCGATTGCATCACTCCCAATTTGATATTCCTTTGGAACAATTTTTCGGTCCTTAAAGTTTTTCCCCTCAGCGGCTGTCAACTTACGTGTTAAAATAATCACATTTGAAGTATCCGCCAACAAAGCATTTATGGCTTTAATTTCAGGTTTGGCCAACAATTGAATAGTAGCATCTGAGTATGAACTTTGAAATACATCAACCTGTTCTTTAATGATTGGATACAAGGTCTCATCAACAAGCACATTTACCTTACCACGCAAGATATCCTCGCTGGGAGCTGTTGGAGCTTGCTTCCCATTACGATTACAACTCACTAACATTAAAACTCCAAAAATTGAAAATAAAATTATTTTTAAGCTGTTTTTCATAGGGCAATCATTTAATAAATAGGTTGCAAAAATTAAGGCAATTCTAATTTCGTAATGAGACTAGTTAAAATTACTTTGCCACAATCTGACGAAACGAAGGAAAGAATAAACAATCAGAACAACTCCAAACAATGTTCTATACGTTGGATTGATGTCCAAGGGTAAATCTTTCCAAAAAATAACCAGTAAGCCCAGCCCAAAATATAGGCCAAACATAAATAGTCCTAAAATAGACAGAAATCGCTTTATAGGCGATTTCTGTCTGTAATTTGTATTATTCGAATTAAAGTTCGCCACTAATTACTGATTTTGTGTGTTTAAGCGAATAGGTAATGTATAAGCTACACGAACAGGACGACCATTTTGAATACCTGGTTTCCATTTCTTAGCTTTTTTCAACATTCTAACTGCAGCATCACCAGTTCCGTATTTAAGATCGCGTTTTACAGAAATATCTGTTAAACTACCATCTTTTTCAACAACGAAAGATACTTCAACTACACCCATGATACCATTTTCTAAAGCTCCAGAAGGATATTCATAAGTTTCTCCTACCCACTTCATAAAAGCAGCCATACCTCCAGGAGGCAATGGTTGAACCTCTACTGCATTGAAGGAAATTAATCCATCTGGATCACCATTTGGATCACCTTTCTTAACACCTGTAATAGCACCATCCTGTTTTTTAGTACCGAACTCACCACGAGCTACTGAAGAACCTGTTGCGCTACCTTTTAAAGTTAAACGAGCAGGAGTTTTTTTATCATCCTTAAACTCTTCTTGAGCAGCAACTTCTTCTTTCACTTGTGCAGCCGGAGCTACTTTTGGTTCTGGAAAACGTACCAAATCTTCTTTTGGTATGTCCATAGCCACTTGCTGAGGCTTCTCCTCCTCAATCGGAAGTGGTTCTTCTTCTTCTGGTTCAGGTGGTTTAATTTCCTCCAAATCCTCTAAAGTCACTTCAGTAACAACTGGAGGGGCTTCAACAGGTTTATCAGGAAATAAGCTACCTCCAAATAATCTAAGAAGACTCAATAGTACCACAGCAACAACTACAGCCAACAAACCTACGTTTGTAGCTTTAGGAGCAAGCTTACGAAGCTCGTAAGCACCATACTCCTTGTTTCTGCCTTGAAATACTACATCAAGCCATTCCTTTTTAAAAATATCTAATTTTGACCCAATCATATTTCTATAGTTTTCGTGATTTCTATAATAACTAACTTAGTCATTATAAATATTATCACGTTTTAAAACATCTATTTCTTCAGGACTAATCTTCGCAATCATATAACGCTTAATATCTACAATCTTCATCTCATCAAGAATATCAACAAGATCTTTTTGTGTAGACATATCACTAGGTCTGATAATCACGATTACATCTTTTCCGCCAGAAACACGAGGAACGTAAGCTTTTTTCTCAATTAAAACCTTGCGTATTCCATCTGCTCCGAAACCTGTAACCGTTGGACCTTCAATAGGTGCTTTTACCTGTCCATAATACCAAGAAACTTTGTTGTCAGATCCTAATAAAATCGTTACGGAACGGTTATCTGCTGTTAGTACTTCAGATTGTTCATCCTTAATTTTATTTTTATCAGGCATCGCAACGTCCATTGCTTGTGGTTTATTTAAAGACGTAGTTAACATGAAGAAGGTAATTAATAAGAATGCTAAATCTACCATGGCTGTCAAATCGACTTTACCACCGTTTTTCTTAGATCTTACTTTTCCGCCTTTGCCACCCTTACCACTGTCTTGATTTAATTCTGCCATTTATGTCTTTTTATTAAATCAACATTATTTATCTTCAGCACGTAAACCAGTAATGAAACTGAATTTATTTTGCTTTTGATTACGTAATGTTTCGATTACCGCATTAATTGAAGGATACTTTTCCGTTGCGTCAGCTCTGATAGCAATTTTCAATGGTCCTGGATAAACAAAATCCTTTTCCCCTTCTTTTGCCTTATTTACCTCTTCTGCAGCTAAACGTGCTGTTTGTATCCATTGGTATAATTCATTAGATAATGTTTCTGTACTATCGACAGGAATACCATTCTGAACACCAGGCTCAAGACGTTTGCTTGGCTCCATTGCCAACACTTGCTTGATCGCTTTCATAGGAGTACCGACATTTTCCATCAACGCAAACTGGTCGTAATCTTGTTGAGAAAAGTTAACGCCATATCTTGATGACATTTTCTCTAAAGTTTTAACCCTAACATCGCGGTCTGTCGCACCAAAAAATATTTTACCTTTATCTCCAACCGTAATAATACCTACGTTTGAATCTGGTAATTTATCTTTCGTGGTAGACGCCGGCGTATCAACCTCGAATGCTTCCGGTTGTTTCGCTGTAGATGTCATTACGAAGAATGAAAGAAGCAAGAATGATACGTCACACATCGCGGTCATATCAATGGATGTACTGGCTCTTTTTATTTTTGCTTTACCCATTTTAAACTTCTTTATAAATTAATTATTCAATCTCTTTCTATATGATGCTAATGAAACAATTATTCCATAAAATAATTTTCAAAAACATCATATAATTACTATTTGTGGTTCGCAGCGTATGTTTGTACGATTGAGAATCCAGCTTCGTCGATTGAATAAGTTAATTTATCAATTTTAGCTGTTAAGATATTGTACATTACAATCGCAATTGTAGAAGTACCGATACCTGTCGCTGTATTGATTAGGGCCTCAGAAATACCATTTGCTAATTTAGCTGAATCAGGAGTACCACCTGTTGCTAACGCACTGAAGGCCTTGATCATACCTGTTACTGTACCTAATAAACCTGTTAATGTACCGATAGAAACTAATGTAGCGATTACGTTTAAGTTTTTCTCTAACATCGGCATTTCTAATGCTGTTGTTTCTTCGATCTCTTTTTGAATCGCAATTGTAGCTTTTTCTGTATCTACAGCAGTATCAGCAGAAACTGATTTGTATTTTACTAAACCAGCTTTGATTACGTTTGCAACAGAACCTTTTTGTTTGTCACACTCAGCAATAGCTGAATCTAAATTACCGCCATTAATTAATACTTGTACTTTTCTTACGAAATTACCAACATTTCCTGTTCCAGAAGCTTTTCCAATTACAATGAAACGCTCAATAGAGAATACCCATACCATGAAGAATAAACCTAATAAAACCGGTACTACAGCACCTGCGTGATAAACCATTCCTAAATAGTTACCTGGTAAAGGTTGGTTCTCTGGATTATTATCAAGAAAGTTTGAAGGACTACCCATCACAAATTTCCATAAAAGGTAACCGAGAATGAAACAAATGATAATTGCAGCTTGTGCAAAGAAAGAACCTGAATTATTGCTCTCTTGTTTTGCAGCAGGACTTGTTTTAGGTGCGTTTGCCATTTTTCTAATTTTTTAGTTTTTTACTGTTGTTAAATATAATATGTTTTTTTTAATTATATGCTTGTTGTATGTATTCGTTTTAAAATTTGTCAAGCAAATATAGTCTTTTATGCCATATTTAAAATCTTAAAGCGAAATATATTAGAAATATAAAAGAGACTTTAAATTCCCTTTACAATTCCTTAATATTAAGTTATCACCTCAGCGGTTCCGACTTTCAATCTAATGCTACTAATCCCTTTTATCAGGAGAAAGCAATAAATTTTTTACAATGAAAACCATTTTTTTTTTGATATGCAAGAAAACAAACGATTTAATTGCAAATTCAAGTAACCGCTCACTCACCTATCCACATCTATCAAAAAACTTTCAATCTATGTTTAAACGGATATTACTTATTAATTTTCAACCATTTACAACGCTTACCCCTGTTCAATATGACCTGTTTGGGGCTAAAATAATGGAATACTAACCTCCCACCAATTTTACTTTGTATCCTTCAGAAAGTAACAGATCAGCAACTTTCTGCTTAAAGTCTCCTTGTATAACTATTTCAGCATCCTTAGCACTTCCTCCAACACCGCATTTCTGTTTTAAAAATTTACATAACGCTTCCAGGTCTTCCTGTTTACCTTTAAATCCGGTAACGAGTGTGACAACTTTCCCTTTTCGCATCTTACGATCCAATTGAACTTTGAGCTGTTGCTGTTGATTAGGAAGTGTTTCTAGGTCCTCTAATAATTCTGAAAATTGATATTCAAAACTGTTATCTGTTGAATATACAACGCCCTCATACTGCTGTTTCTTATTTTTACTCATAACTTTTTTTAACAAATAACTTTCAATGCCTTAGGAATAATGCCAATATCAAGACTTGAGCCCAAGTCAACTGGCTCACCATCAATGTGAACTACCGATTTTACGATCGCTTCAATCTTAATATTTCTTCCCGGAATTATTTCGACGTAATCGGACTGATCCGCTGACTTATTAAACAAATGAAACAACATTTTTGGTAAAATATACATTGGAAATTGATGAACAATACATACATCTAATATCCCGTCGTTAACAGATGCCTGCGGCGCGATGTAAGCGTTATTACCATATTGTGGTGAATTGGCGACAGAAATCATAAAAGCTTTACGCTCGTACTCTTTACCATCAATCCATAGTTTATAGTCGCACGGTTTATATTTACTAAGTACGTTTATTGCCGATTTCAAATATCCTAAAGGCCCACGAATATTTTCATTAGCAAAATTCTCGCTAACGGATGCATCAAAACCTAATCCAGCAATATTAAAAAACTTGCGATTATTTATCGTGCCACAATCAACCTCTACAAATTCAAATCGATTTATGCGACGAATTGCAGCAGTCTCATTTAAGGGAATACCAAGATATAAGGCAAGCCCATTCCCTGAACCTTCAGGAACAATACCTAGGGGTATCCCGCTCTCTGCTAACGCAGATCCTAACTCATTTATTGTTCCATCGCCTCCTACTGCTATCACTGCGTCATACTTTTCTTCAACAGCTCGCAAACCAATTTCGTACGCATGATTGGCATAGGATGTCTCCTGAAAAGTAGGATCAAACTTTTGTAAATCAAGCACATCCAACACCTGCTTCTTAAAAGATGTTTTGCGCTTCCCTCCCGAAATCGGATTGATAACAAACAGTATTTGTTTACGTTCTCCCATAAATCAAATATACGCTTATTCACTAATTTCTTGAAACAATGTCAAAATTCTTAAATACCATTAAGATTGATCCAGCTATTTTAAACTATTCTACAAGAAATCTTTAAACTTAACAGAAAGTATTGTAGTTTTGTGTCGACAATAAAAAATGTGGACTGATTTGCGTAGTATATTCTTAATGAGAATATAACAGGAGATTGCAACCACAGTAAAAAAGTGCTAAAACCATCATATAGCAAGGCTATTTAGTACTTTTCTATTGAAACAACCTCTCCTCGCAAATCCTTATAATATAATATTAAAAAAGGTAATATGGCTTACTTATTTACGTCCGAATCTGTTTCAGAAGGACATCCAGACAAAATTGCTGATCAAATCTCAGATGCACTGATTGACAATTTTTTAGCTTGGGACGAAGATGCACGCGTTGCAATCGAAACTTTGGTAACAACGGGACAGGTTGTACTTGCAGGTGAAGTGAAATCAAAAATATATTTAGATGTTCAAAAAATAACACGTGCAGTAATAGAGCGCATTGGTTATACCAAGTCTGAATATATGTTTGAAGCAAATTCATGTGGTGTATTATCTGCTATCCATGAACAATCGGCAGATATTAATCAGGGTGTAGACCGTAAGGCAAAGCAAGATCAAGGTGCCGGCGATCAAGGAATCATGTTTGGATATGCAAGCAATGAAACGGATAACTATATGCCACTGGCCTTAGATTTATCGCATCGCTTACTGTATGAATTAGCAGCGTTACGTCGCGAAAATAAGGAAATTACTTATTTACGTCCTGATGCTAAATCACAAGTAACTTTAGAATATACTGAAGATCATAAACCAGCACGTATCGACACCATCGTGATCTCTACACAACACGATGATTTTTCATCAGAAGAAGAGATGCGAGAAAAAATTACAGCTGATATTAAAAATATCTTAATCCCAAGGGTAAAAGCACAACTAAAACCTGAACTGCAAGAATTATTTAATGGCGATATCAAGTTTCATATTAACCCAACAGGAAAATTTGTTATTGGTGGACCACACGGTGATACCGGTCTGACAGGTCGCAAAATTATTGTTGATACATACGGTGGTAAAGGTGCACATGGCGGTGGAGCTTTTTCAGGAAAAGATCCGTCAAAAGTAGACCGTTCTGCTGCTTATGCAACACGTCACATTGCTAAAAACTTAGTTGCCGCAGGTATTGCAGATGAAATTTTAGTTCAGATTTCTTATGCGATTGGTGTAAAAGATCCCATGGGAATTTATGTCAATACCTATGGAACAAGCAAAGTGGAATTAAACGACAGTCAAATTGCCGATAAAATCACTGAAATTTTTGACATGACTCCTTACGGTATTGAAACCAGGTTAGGCCTGAGAAACCCAATTTATTCGGAAACTGCAGCATATGGACATATGGGCAGAACCCCAAAAACTGTAACGAAAGAATTTGAAAATTCTAACGGTGATAAAAAAACAGTTGAAGTTGAGCTATTTACTTGGGAAAAACTGGACTTTATTGATAAAGTAAAGACAGCTTTTGGTTTATAGTCATTTAAATTTGGCTACACTCATAAAAAGACAACAGGCCCATCTTTGATGGGCCTGTTGTCTTTTTATGATACGTTAGTTTAATATCTCCACACACAGATTAGATAAGACCTCTTGCTTTAATCTCTAAGTATTTGTTAATGGAATTAATGGTTAGATTTTCTGGTGCTGTATAAATTGTTTGAATTCCGTTTCTATGCAATTCTTGAATAATGAGATTTTTCTCATAAATGAATTTCTCCGCAATAATTTGGTTATATATTTCAATCGTCCTGTGAGGAGAACTTTTCGCGAGTTCATCCAATTCAGTATTTTGAAATACGATAACCACTAAGATATGGGAACGATTGAGCAGTCTTAAATAAGCTAACTGCCTATTAAGAGCGTCCAAAGTCTCGAAATTTGTGTAAATAAAGATAAGAGAACGTTTATTAATATGCTTATTCGCGTAAGTATATAAATTGCCAAATTCAGACTCCTGAAATTCGGTTTGAATATGATAGAGTGCCTCTGAAATCCGCATCATTTGATTATTACGTTTCTCTGCAACAACCTGATTACCGATCTCTTTTGAAAAAGTAAGCATCCCTGCACGATCATGTTTCAGAATAGCCGCATTTGATAAAACTAAAGTAGCATTAATGGAATAATCCAATAATGTCATCTCTTTAAACGGCATACGCATCGCTCGTCCAGTATCAATGAAACTATAAATGGGTTGTGATTTTTCTTCTTCAAATTGATTTATCATCAATTTCTTAACTTTAGCTGAAGCCTTCCAATTCATCCTTCTGTAATCGTCTCCTTGCACATAATCACGGACATGATCAAATTCCATGGCTGCACCAATTCTTCGAATACGCTTAACGCCCATTTCATTTAATCTGTTGGTCGTGGCTAAAAGCTGATATTTACGTAATTGAATAAAAGAAGGATAACATGGAATGCTTATGGTATCATTTGTTACAAACCTTCTTTCAAAAAAACCAAAAAAACGAGCCATAGCACAACATTTACCAAAAGAATAAATACCCCGACGTGTCAATTTCAGACTATAATGAATTTCCTTTTCTAAGAAAGGGGATAATGTAATTTCAAAATCTTTATCTCGAACCTGTAATTCCACTGGAAATTCTTCTAATATACGAACGAATATCCGACGGGGATACCGACTTTCGGCTCTGATAATAAGTGGGTTTTCGTCACCATTAGAAAATTTTTCTGGATAATTCCGTATCACAGAAACATTCCCTTTACCAGAAAATAAGAATATCAAATCCCAGATCATCACGGCAGTTAAGATCCAAAAAAGAATAGCTACAGGAATAAACAACACTTTCACAAAAAATGAAATAACAAAAAATGTTGCAATGGTCAGCAGACCATAAAAAAATCGATTTGTGAAATACAGTTGTTTGAGTTTCTTCATTATCTCGGAATTTCTATACTAGCGATGATTTGATCAATAATGTAATCTGTTGTGAAACCTTCCATTTCCTTCTCAGGAGTCAGCATAACACGGTGTCCTAAAACGGCAAAAGCAACTTTTTTAATATCTTCAGGGGTGACAAAATCACGACCATTTAGTGCCGCTGAAGCTTTAGCAGATTCCAAAATAGCAATTGAAGCTCTGGGTGATGCACCTAATGTCAAATTAGGATTATTTCTGGTCTTAGAAATTAAATGCGCGATATAAATCAAGATTTCATCATGTACATATATGGATTTGATCAAACGCTGAAAATCAGCAATTTCTTGCGAAGACACGACCTGTTGAACCAACGCTTCTTTATCTTGCGCCTTTTGTAAGTGATGCTCCTTTAAAATCAGCAACTCCTGATCTTGATCAGGGTAATGAACATCTATTTTAAAAAGAAAACGATCTAATTGCGCCTCTGGGAGCCGGTAAGTTCCTTCGTGCTCAATTGGATTTTGTGTTGCAAATACAATAAACGGGGTTGGTAAAAAATAAGTTTCTCCATCAACTGTTACCTGGCGTTCGGCCATAGATTCAAATAAAGACGCCTGAGTTTTGGCAGGAGCACGATTTATTTCATCAATTAAGATGATATTCGCAAAAATAGGCCCTCTCTTAAAAATAAATTCATTCGTCTTTAAATCCAAAATAGAAGAACCTGTGACATCTGAAGGCATTAAATCGGGTGTAAACTGGATTCGTTTGAAATCACTAGCAATTGTTTTTGAAACCAATTTAGCAGATAATGTCTTTGCCACGCCTGGCAAGCCTTCAATCAAGGAATGACCTGATGCTAGGATCGAAATCAATAACATATCCAAAAGTTGATCCTGACCGACAATCACCTTCTTTACCTCAGCTTTTACAGCCGCCATTTTATCATATAGAACCGTCAAATCTAAACGATTCTCAAAGGGCATATATTTTTCAAATTCACTCATTACATTTCTGCTTTAACTTTAAATTCTTCTATTTTAGTATTGACATTTCTTAAATCTTGCTCTGTAAAATGACTTCCTTTTTGGCATTCTGTTATCAATTGAATCATTTCTGCTGTTATTTCTTTTGAGACACCAGAGCGTTGAGACAAGTTCTCTAAAAATTCTTCTTCATGAATAAGCAATGTATCAACATGAAATTTTTTGCGAATATCATGTAAAAAATAATCAACTTTTTTGTGCACCATATTTCCTGGAGAACCATTTTCATAGTATAATGTTGCAATGGTTTCACAGAACTCCTTGGACAAATTAGGTTCTGGAAGAACTGTTTTAACAGCGCGTTGCTCTCTTCTGCTCTTAAAAATTAAAAACAATAGTAAACTGACGAGCAGTAAATACCAAGCTTGCCTCAATCCTGCATGATTTAACAGAACACGAAGCGGTGTTTTCGATTCATTATATTTACTCTTAAAATCATACCACCCAATAGTCTCTCCATCCAAATAGCTAAAAGCTCTGGCGACATATTGATATTGCTTTTGATTGTTTAACAAATAATAATTACCAAATAACTCGGGTGTGATATGTAGCATGATACTCCCTTTACCTATTTTCAAAGAAATAAAGTTCGGCAACAAATGTTCCTTATAGCGCAAACCACCTAAAATCGTTGCAGACTTTGGTAGTTTGGTGAACGAATAATCCAAAGTACTTTTATTAAAAGAAATAGGTATCCCATCTTGGGTAAGCTCTACTTTTATTTCTTCCTCAATATCATCCTGATTATCATAGAAGTATTCATAATCAACCTGTAACGTATCTAACAATTTTTGATTGATCTGCTCGGCAGCAATAAAAACTTTGCCGCCATTTGTCGCGAATTTTAATATGCGATTATTAACAGCATCACCAAGGTCAAACGCTTCTGAAATAAATAGCAATTGTTCTTTTGGAGCATTCAGTCTATTGTCCGATTCAAAGTATGTAAAAAGATCTTCTTTAATATCGATAACCTTCGCCTGTTTGTCAAGCATATGCGGAAGCTCTGCATGGGTCACATAAAGTCCGAAGGGATTTTTATCTTTTTGATCAAATGTTCTATCCCAAATAATAGGTTTCTTACTCGTTAGATCAATGATACCGATTGCAACGAATACAATTATAAAAATAAATATGCTAAATTTTAACGAGCCTTTCATGAGATTTTAGATTGAAAATTTTTAAAATCTTGATGATAACGCTCAAAATCGGCGGCAGTTAAATTAAAATCACCAAACCAAACATATTCAAACACTCGAGTGCATTTAATAAACTCATTTTTTAAAACTGAGTCTGAAATTTCATTTGCAAAATCATTATTTGTTTTACTATACTTCCACTTGATCACATGAGCATGTGCAAGTTTTTGAATATTTAACAATTGCATGTAACGAATAGCGAGTGTATAATTTCTGTCCTTAATCGAATCAACGAGATAGGGCTTTAAATCGGTATTCATCAAATTCTGTTCTATATATCCCAAATTTTGACGACCTTCTGTTTCAGGCTCTTTATTGTCTTTTCTAAAGAAGCTGTCTCTTGAATAAATTAATTTATAAAAGATATAAATCAATACCGCTAAACCTAATATTCCTAAGAAGTAGAAAAACTCTTCATTATAATTAAAAGAAGAATTTGGTATCAAACTGCTTAGCCAACGATTGAAACGGGTCATTAAGCGATCAAAAAAACCAATTTTATCTTTAATATTCTCAGAATAGATAAACTCTTCGGATTGATAGCGATCCAAGACACTTTTATAATCTGTAATCGTTACTGTAGCAGGGCGTTTATCTTTCTGAATTTCTTGAAACAAATTCTTGTTCCAGATATCGACGCGACTTTGTTTTAATGTATCTATACTGGGCATAGCCATACGCGTAGAGTCTTTATTTGCATAGCTAGCTGTCGTGAAAAATAAAAGAATAACAAAAAAATATCTATTCATCATTTTTCCCTCCCAAATTTGCAATCATCGCATAGATACGATCTCCATATTTAAAATCCTTCGCCGTTTCGTAGATGATCCCATTTGCCAGAACACCTCCCATATATAAAAAAATTGTCAGAAGAGTTACAAGGAGCGCTCCTAACGTCATTAACATTTTTCCCAAAGATCCATCGAAAAAAGAGCTATCAAATTCCAAGAAATTATAGGAAATTAGCCCGATGATTAAACCTGGAATGAAAGTCAACATCATCATTACTACTTGAAAAATGAAACTAACAATATAAGTGGCAATACCATATTGAATCATATTCTTTCGAATAACATTAAATGTCTCTAAAAAAGTCGTCGTCAAAGAAAAATATCCTTCCCGATAAAATAAGAACGAGCAGAAAAACCATAATCCAATTATTGAAAATAAGATTCCAATAGCAAAGCTGCCAAACAAAGGAATAAACATCAGAATAATCATGGCTATCCCTGCGGGAATGCCAATTATTACGACGACCAACAAAGAAGCGAAGAAAAACTTCACGTAAATACCGATGTGGTTTCGAAATGCGTTCCATAAATCTTTACCTGTAAAGTCCGTATTTTTTTGATTCTTCAATAAAATAAAATATTCGATGCAGATACCGTAAATGTATAATCCTAATAATAGGATAGTAACACACAAAAGGCTTACCCATAAATACACGTTAAGATCTTCAAACGAATCACTTTCGGATGAAAACGTAATCTTTGTAGACAGAAAATAATAGAGAATTGTCGTGATACTCAAGGGTATAATAGAAACACTAAAAACTGTTCCGACAAAATGACCCAAAACAATTTTTAACAAATCGATAAAACTCTGTAAAAAATCGCCAATTTTACGTTCCTTCTGAAATTCGAAATTTATTTCCATTGATTGATTTTAGCTAATTGAAAAGGACGTAGAATATAATAATATAAAATCATCACCAATGTAATTATTATGATCAGCAAGCACATGGTCATAGAAATATGATAGTAACGGGTAACAAACCCCTCTAATGTACCTGCAAGTATAAAAAATGGAATTGTACTCGCTAAAACCTTCATTGATAATTTTGCCGCTCGAATAAAAGATTCCATTCTACTATATGATTTTGGGAACAAGAAACTATTACCTAGCATCAAACCACAACCTCCTGCTATGATAATAACAGAAATCTCTATAGTTCCGTGTATCCATATGGCCGACATCGCCTTTTGTAAAACACCGTATTCATAAAACATATAATGAAATGCACCTAACATGATACCGTTAGAGAAAAGAATATAACCCGTTCCCACACTAAAAAAAACACCAAACGTAAAAGCTAAAAAAGCTACCCGTACATTATTAATGGTGATCGCTAGCGCAGATCCAAAATTATTCCCTGATGCATAAATGCCTGCAGGATCACCTTTTCGGATATTATCAATGGACTGATCGACATAGGCATCTCCTAAAATTAACCTCACAAAATTTTCATCATAGTGAGCAGACAAAAACCCAATAATGCTCGCCAAAAGAAAAATCAAAAAAGAAAACAACAACGGCCGCCGCATTTGCCAAACAGCATAAGGTATTTCATATGAAAAAAAATGCTTAAGTTTATTTTCAGAAGCTTTCTGATCTTTATATATTTTTTGATGTGCTAAAATGGCCAACTCATTTAAATAATCTTTTGTCCTACTTTCTGGATAGAAAGTTTGTGCATAGGCTAAGTCATTTGTGAGTTCAATATAATTTGACGCCAGTTCATCGGGATTAACATCAACATGAATGGATAAATTATTTTCAATTGACAACCATTTTTCCTTATTTCGCTCGATGAATGATGCTTCTCTCATGAATATAAATTTTAAACCGGCTATTTCAAATATATGAATAAACTATTAATAAATACTCCACAGAACGTAAAAATAGAATACAATTTAGCTTCATTAGGTTCTAGAATTATTGCTTTTGCTATTGATTACTTTATTATTCTTGTTTATTATATCTTAATAATTGTCATTCTTGACTCTTTCCATATTAATATGAAGGATTCCTGGTTATTCTTTGGTATTCTATCATTATTGTCACTTCCCGCTCTCTTCTATCCTCTTGTTATGGAAACCGCAATGTCAGGACAAAGCATAGGAAAGAAAATCATGAAAATTAAAGTGGTTAAGATCGACGGAACCCGTGCCAACTTTTATCAATATTTTGCCCGTTGGACATTTTCTCTGGTTGATATCTGGATGTGTATGGGCGGGATTGCAATTACTTCAATTGCCCTATCCAAATATGGACAACGTATTGGCGATTTATCCGCTGAGACATCTGTCATCAGTTTAAAAGCAAAATTAAACCTACAACAGACAATCTTTGAGGATGTCCCATCAGAAAAAGACATTATCTTTCCGCAAGTAATTAAGTTGAGCGATCAAGATGCAAATAAGGTAAAGGAGATTTACGATGGCGCTGTCAGAAGGAAAGACTACAATATTCTTTTAGCCCTTACTCAGAAACTAGAAAACATTCTGGATGTTAAATCCACTATGCATCCTAATGATTTTGTTAATCAAGTCATGAAAGATCATTATATCTTATTCCGTAATAAATAGAAAAAGTCGCCTATGGGCGACTTTTTCTATTTATTATCCAAGTAATTACTCCGCAATACTTGCTGCAGAAGTCTGTACCTGACGGTTTACCTTTTTCACCAAACCTTGTAACACATTGCCCGGACCTACTTCGACAAATGCTTCTGCTCCGTCCGCTAACATATTTTGAACTGTTTGAGTCCAACGTACGGCGCCAGTTAACTGTGCGATCAAATTCTCTTTTATCGTTGCTGCATCTGTATATGGCTTTGCATCCACATTTTGATAAACAGGACAAATCGGCGTGTTAATTTCAACCGCTTCGATTGCTGCCTGTAGCTCAACTTTAGCCGGCTCCATCAATGGCGAGTGAAAAGCACCGCCAACATTTAATTTCAAAGCACGTTTAGCTCCAGCCTCTGTCAAAAGCGCACAAGCTTTATCCACTCCGGCGATAGAGCCAGAAATTACTAATTGACCTGGACAATTATAATTAGCGGCAACCACTACATCATCTACTTTTGCACAAATATCCTCCACAACAGCATCTTCAAGACCTAAAATCGCAGCCATAGTGGAAGGCTCCAATTCACAAGCTTTTTGCATCGCGTTAGCACGTTGTGACACTAATTTCAATCCATCCTCAAAAGACAAAGCTCCCGCTGATACTAAAGCAGAAAACTCACCTAAAGAATGACCTGCAACCATATCGGGTTGAAATTGATCTCCCAAAGCTTTCGCTAAAATCACTGAATGTAAGAAAATCGCTGGTTGAGTAACATTGGTCTGTTTCAGCTGCTCATCAGTTCCTGCAAACATAATATCGGTTATACGAAACCCTAATATATCGTTTGCTTTTTCAAATAAAGCTTTTGTTTCTTCATTCAGATTATACAGGTCCTGCCCCATTCCTACGAATTGAGCGCCTTGACCAGGAAATACATATGCTGTTTTCATATTTAAAATTATCTGTTCTAATGCACAAACTTAGATAAATTGTCTTTTATATACAATATCATAAAGTCAATATCAGAAGCTGTACGCTTTACCTCTACTTTAATATTTAATTCATGAAATCGTCTACAGTCAATCCGTCTATGCATCTTTTAAATTCCTGTATGGAATAAAAAAAAATTAAACACTAAGATTCAGGAACAAAACTCAACGATGTCATGCGAGCGGGATCTAAAATCTCCCGTGATGTTTCCAATAATTCTGTCGTTGAAATCGCTTTTATTTTATCAATAATAACATCAAGTTCAATGATCTGGTTGTAGTCCATCACATTCTTTGCCGCAGCAATGATCATGCTCATTCTATTTTCCTCTGAAAGTGCAATTTGACCGATAAATTTGCGTTTTGCTTTCTGAAGCTGTACAGCACTCATCTCCTTTTCACAAAATTTATTAAGCTCCCTAAAAACAAGTTTTTTTGCTTTCTCTATCTTTTCTTCATCTGTTCCCAAATAAATACTAAATAAGCCCGAATCTGAAAACATGGTATAATTTGATTCGATGGTATACGCTATTCCATATTTTTCACGAATAGAAAGGTTCAATATCGAACTCATCCCCATTCCTCCCAGCATATTGTTTAATAACAATAAACCTGTTTTTCGGTCGTCTCTAAAACTATATGCATGAGCACCGACCATATAATGGACCTGATTAATTGGTTTAGGAATCTCGACATGCGATACGGGAACCGCAACAACATCATTCCTCTCCCGCTGAATTTTATTTTCAGCAACGGATGCGAAAATTTTATTGGCAAGTCTTTCGACCTGTTTAACCGTATAATTTCCTGTAATCGAAATCACGATTTCATTTGTATCGTAATTTGACTGAATAAAATCATGAATATCGCTTTTTGTAAGTGCCAACAATTGATCCTCAAGACCGAGTATATTATGCCCCAAACCAGCTCCTTTGAATAATAGATCTTCAAAATCATCTACAATAGATTCTTCAGGACTGTCCAGATAAGAAGCCATTTCATCGACAATAACTGATTTCTCTTTATCTAATTCCTCCTCAGGAAAAGTCGAATGAAAAAAGATGTCCTCAAATAGATCTAAAGCTTTATCCAAATAGGGAGTCAAAAATGATGCATGAACACACGTATATTCTTTTGTCGTATAGGCATTAAGATCTCCACCAACAGCTTCCAAATGGTTTAAAATCTGATTCGTACTTCTACGTTCAGTTCTTTTAAAAAGTAGGTGCTCAATAAAATGTGCAACGCCAAATTTACCTTCTTTTTCATCTCTTGATCCTGCATTGATTAACATACAAGCATGTGTAATCGGTAGGTTTTGCGGTTGAAAAACCACACGGATACCATTGGATAAGCGTATTATTTCGTATTCCATATATTAATTTGGAGATTCTATTTAATTATTTTTAATGCCATATCGCATTATATTTCTAGGATGAAAACCAAAACCTTGACTTTCATATAATTTTTGTGCCGGTAAGTTATGCGGTTCAACCTCTAGCAGAACCAATTTACACCCCTTGTCCTGAACATATTCTTTGACAAACTCAACAGCCTTTTTACCTAAACCTTTGCCTCTTGCATCAGCATTTAAGTATAATTCGTCCAGCAAAGCTACCGTTCCCTTAAATTCAAAGCTAAAGAAATAAACAACAATAATATACCCAAGGACTAAATCATTTTCTTTAATTAGCCAAGACTGCCCTAACTTTTCATCGTCAAGAAAAATTTTAAAATTTTCTCGGCTTACAATAGGATCGATATCATATCCATCAATTGCATAAAAATCTTGCATCATAGCAACAATGATATCAATATTTTCAGACGTTAATTTTTCAAATGTGATCATAATGCATTCGTTTAGTGGCAAAAATAACTAAATAAAAACAGTCGAATTCTATAACAGCCGAAAAATGACGTGGATGGGATAGATCACCAAACAAAAAATGGTCCTGATCTTACGATCAGAACCATTTTATCCACTTGTTTTTCGATAGGTAGGTGGTAAGCTTACATGCGAGGCGGGCGCATGCCTCCATGACCGCCACCATCTCCTGTCGGAGAGCCTAATGCAAATTTTTCAAATTTATATGTCAAAGTCAGCATAAAATAACGAGCTAAACGATTAGTACGGCTATCCGCAATAAGAGACTCATTTAAAGTTCTTGTGATATTTGTCTGCTGATTTAATAAATCAAATGCCTGTAAACGCAGAGTAGCCCGGTTATCCTTTAGGAATTTTTGCTCAACATAAGTATTGATAATAAATGGATTTGAATTTACTGCAAAACCATTATTAAAGGTTTTAGAGATATCAACGCCATATATTAAAGAAGGAGTAATATTTACAGAACCAATTAATGTCGGCGTCCATGAACTTACACTTGTTTTAATATTTGTTAAGGAGTTATGTGTATAATCATATCTATATCTTATACCTGGATTTATTTCAAGCTTTTCAGAAGGATTGTAGCGAAACATCAACCCTTGATTAAAAACCCAATTACTCGACACATTTTTATCTCCAAATAGTGCTAACGAATCTTCCGAAATATAACTAATATTCTTATTATAGCTAATCCCGCCCATTAACATCAAATTATAAGTTTTTTCCTTTAGGGATTTACCATAATGGTAAAAGGAATTAAATCCATATGTCGGATCTTCTGTTGCATTTAAATAATATGTTTCTTGAATCATACCGATTCCTTGTCTTAGGAATCGCTTTCTAAAAGTTACAATTTTATCATTTGTTAGATTTGCATTTAGCATTGCAAAAAAAGATTTCCCTTTCTGAAAGTCTCCATTTCTAAATCGCATGTTCATTTGATGTGTAAATTGTGGTACTAGATCCGCATTACCAATGATTGAACTTGTCTCATATGTACTAATGTCAAAAGGCAAAATTTGGGAAACCGTAGGCTCTGTACTAGAACCTGAATAATTTATGCTCAGATTACTTTGACGCGAAAATTTATATTCAAATCGAGCAATAGGCATAATATTAAACGCATTACGATGTATTGGCTCATGTATAGCAGAACTGTAAGCATCGCCCCTTAATTGAGAAGGTTGCACAGCTGCTCCAATCGAATATTTTACTTTATCATTATTAAAAGAGTAATTAGCTCCCACACGATGAGTAGTAAAAGAATAATCGTAATCGTAGTCAAAATTTAATTTCGGTTTATTTAATATTAGTTCTCCAAATTCATCAAAAGCTGACTGGCTATTCTTATTATCATACGTATTTCTATTAAAATCATACGTTAATTCGATTTTACCATACTCACTTACAGGTTCAGTATAATTAATGGATGCTCCACCATTCCAACTTTTATTGTTAGCTTCCTGTATTGCTTGTTGGTATAATGAATCCATAGATGCTGTTGGGTCTGTTTCATTAGCCGTTAAACGTTCCAAAATATTTTCTTGATCTTTTTTCGTAGCAGAGCTATTTAAGTTCATATTGAAGAAAATATTTCTGCCTTTTTCATTCAGTTTACGATTGTATAATCCACTAATACCAAATCTAGGGGCTGTAGATGTTGAATTAATTCGCTCATCTTCAGAATAATTAAAAACATCTCCAAAATAAGTTGATGATTGGGAGGAACTAATAACATCTCTTTTATCATAACCGATTTGAGGCGTTATCTTAATAAAATCATTTACTGAGGGTTTCCATTCGATATTAGATTCAAATCGATGACTACCTGTTACGGTATTTGAATTTGAATTAATTTTATCAATTTGATTTCCACTTTTTAGAATATATTCATTAACCGTTTGCGAAGTCGTGTTATTGTCATCGCGTCCAAAACTATAACTTCCATATACGGTAAGCTTATCATTAAAGTCACGTCGGAAATTGGCTCCTATAGAACCTGTATTGGTTAATCCAGTAGTATTACCTCCAAAACTACCCCTTCGTCCACCACCGCCTTGCTGACGGCGAGCTCCTCCTCCGGTTGCACTGAAATCAAACAAAGGAGCATTAATATTATTCATATTTCCTAATATGGATAACATGGCGCCTTCTTTCATGCCTGTCCACATACCGGTAGCTTGATAACGGTCTTCTGTCCCGTAACCAGCACGTAAAGTTGCCATTTGCCCTTTATTATATTTGGGATCAATCTGGATATTCAAAACTTTCTCCGAATCACCATTTTTGTTACCTGTTATATTGGCCATATCCCCATAGTCATCGACAATTTGCATTTTCTCAATGATATTGGCAGGAAGATTCTGTGTTGCAGTTTTGACATCACCACCAAAGAAATCTTTACCGTTTATACGTACACGTTTCACGGATTCACCTTGAGCAGTTACATTACCGTCTTTATCCACCTCAACTCCCTGTAATTTCTTCAACGCATCTTCGGCCACAGAGCCATCTCGTAGTTTTAGATCCTTCATGGTATATTCCAATGTATCACCTTTAACAACAATAGTAGGTACGCCATCAATAACCACTTCTTCCAATAATTCTGAAGCCGGCTTTAAAGTAAAGCTTGGAATAATATATTTACTTTCTCCTTCCGGATAGGTAAACTCTTGCTCAAATCTTTCAAAACCTAAGTTTGAAACAGAAATTTTAAACTTACTCGCCTTTACATTATTAAAAATAAATATACCGGCAATCGAAGAACTGGTTACTAGGGAATCTTGATCTGAAATCAATTTTACTGAAGCTCCAGCGACAACACGAATCTTGTCATCTTTCAACATCCCTTGAACGGATTTCGTCTGTCCTTGAGCAACCCAGCTCAATAACATACTGCAAAATAAAAGGAAAGTAATCCTCATCATATACATCTTTTTGTAATTATCGGTTCTTATTCTATGTGGATAATCCCACCAAGTTCAAATAGATCAACCCAATCTTCCCATTCATCTCATGATACGCAGTACTGAATCTTTCTAATATAAAGAATAGAGCCAACAGGTAAACAAAGATCGTATACAGCACACGGTTATATCCATTTGATACTTATACAAAAGAAGAAAATAGTAGTGTTAATAAACGTAAAACCTAAATTTTAACATAATAGTTACAATAAAATCTAATTTCACAACAGTTGGCGGGCTAATAAAAACTTTAAAAAAATGAATCAAAGTATAAAAAATCGTGTGCATTTTGTTCAAAAAATCAAATACCACAATTCATATATAAAGCTACTATAAACACATCCTTTTGCTATTAATAATATATTGTATTTTTGCTACTTAAAAATAAATAAAATGCTATTATCATATTTTCAAGATGAGTTTATAGAGGCGGGTTGTGATGAGGCTGGTAGAGGTTGTTTGGCGGGGCCAGTTTTTGCTGCTGCAGTAATTTTTCCCAAAGACTACCATCATGAAGTATTAAATGACTCTAAGCAACTTAGTGCAAAAAAAAGAATGCAGTTGCGCAGTATTATAGAGGAGGAGGCTTTAGCATATGCAGTAGCTAGCGTTTCCGCAGAAGAGATTGATCGGATAAATATTCATAATGCCTCTTATGTAGCCATGCATCGAGCTCTGGATCTATTAAAATTAAAAGCCGAGTACATTTTAGTCGATGGTAATAAATTTATTCCCTATCAGGAAATCCCCCATAATTGCATTGTTAAAGGTGACGGTAAATATTTATCTATTGCGGCAGCATCCATTTTAGCTAAAACGTACCGTGATGACTATATGGACAATATTGCAAAAGATTATCCTGAGTATGATTGGTTAAACAATAAGGGTTACCCTACCGTCAAGCACAGAAGTGCGGTACTTGCCAGAGGAATAACACCACATCATAGAAAAACCTTTAGAATAACTGATCCACAGCTCAAATTATTCTAAAGGTTTTTAAAAAATATTTTTAGCAACAATCTTTTTAGATTGTTGCTTTTTTATTCTTTTTGATTGAAAAATAAATTGCAACAGCAATCCCTAATCCTAAAATTATGGACGCAATTAATGTCAATATATTACCGAGCTTATGAGATGCCGGATCGAAAATAAACTCGACCTTATGATTCCCACCTGGTAATTGTAATGCTCTCAGAATATAGTCAGCACGTATAATTGGCACCTCTTTACCGTCAACAAAAGCCTTCCAGCCTTTTTCATAATACACCTCAGAGAATACAGCAAATGCATCTGTAGGGGTAGAATATTCATAAACCATTTTATCAGGATGGTAAGAAGTCAGCTTTATCGATGCATTAACGGGCAAACCTAAACGTTTACCGTCAAATTTATCTTTAAATTCTTCACTAACAAAAGCCTCTTTTGAAGGAGTGAAACTACCGATTGCCTGCATCTCTTGCGCATTGTCTTTAACAAATGTTACTTGATCAACAAACCAGGCATTTCCAGCAGCAGAACTTCTACGTTGTATCCGTTGCCCCTTTTGTTCATCTCCTGTAATAACATAACGGACATTAAACATATCCAACACGTCTTCGTTTATAGCTCCATTAAATTGGTTTTCCAAAATCTCCTGAAACCGCATCAATTTCGCAGCATGGTAACCACCTAAAGATTTATGATAATATGACGCACGGGCATCTGAAAATGGATTTGTGGTTAAATCAATGACACGGTAACTCAAATCCTTGTCCATACGAATCAATTGATCTACCTCTCGCTCTTGAAAAGCCTGACCTGTTACCATGCGTTTCTCTACAAAAGATTTGTCGTTTAAAAAGCGCTTATCGACACTCCAGAGATCAAACAGAAAAACAACCGCCAATCCAATAATCAAAACATTTGCAGAAAGCTTCTTCTTAATAAAAAACC
This sequence comes from Sphingobacterium sp. JUb56, assembly GCF_014191365.1. Taxonomy (NCBI): domain Bacteria; kingdom Pseudomonadati; phylum Bacteroidota; class Sphingobacteriia; order Sphingobacteriales; family Sphingobacteriaceae; genus Sphingobacterium; species Sphingobacterium sp. JUb56. Next base: position 27,955 of record NZ_JACHWL010000004.1, read on the forward strand.
ATACCGCTAAAAAGGTAATCAAAACGATGGCAAAAGAACGATAAGCATCTGCAGTGGCCACTGCTGAGCGATCTTTTATTAAATTATTTAACCACTGATTTGCGACTGCCTGATCACCTACCTGACTTGTCAGAGTCTCCAACAATTGCACATCCTCTTTCTTTTTAAAACTTAAAAATAGATCCGGTACAAAAGCAATAAGCAAGCAAATACCCCCTAATCCAATAAAAGTATACAGTACTTTTTTATCTAATTTCTCGATTTTATCGGCCTTTGTGATCAACTCGTTTAACGTTAACACCGCCATCAATGGAATCAAGATTGCCGCGATAACCAATATCGACTCGACCGCTCTGAACTTATTGTACATCGGGAAGTAGTCAAAGAATAAGTCTGAAACCAATGTAAAATTCTTTCCAAACGACAGCAATAAAATAAGGACAGTTGTTGTAAGAATCCACCATTTTAGTCTGTTATTAACAATAAATAGACCTAAAATGAAAAGAAATAATACACCTGCTCCAAAATACCAGGGGCCAGATGTAAAAGGTTTGTCTCCCCAATAAACAGGCATTCTACTTGCAAATTCTGCGGCTTGAGCATTACTCATTTGCGCTCCAAAGGTAGACATCAAAAACTTTGCGACATTAGACTTTTCATCCAAAATACCACTATTTCCTCCTCCATACGCATTCGGAATCAAAAATGTCAATGTTTCTCCTACACCTTGGCTCCATTCGTAAGCATATTGTTTATCTAATCCCTTTTCTTTCGAGGCATCCACTTTAGTAATATTGGCGTGACCACGTGTACTTAATTTACTGTACTCATAAGTCGGAATTAAAATCGAAGCATTCACTAGAATAGCGACAATTACTGCAGCCAACTGTAAACCCGAAGCAATAAAAAACTCCTTGATCTTTTTATCACGAATGGCGTATACCAAGGCAAAGATTACATAAACCATCAATGCGATAAGCATATAATAGGTCATTTGCAAATGGTTGACACGGATCTCAAGAGCCATAAATAAGGCCAACAGAACAGGCCCCCAAACTCTGCTCCCTCTAAAGCACATGATCACCGCTCCTATGACAGCAGGAATAAAAGCAATAGCATACGCTTTTGTGACGTGTCCAGCTTCGATATAAATAAAATTATAAGATGTAAACGCAATAGCAATAGCACCTAAAGCGGCTAGCCATGGTCGAACACGTAATACACTCAATAAGAAATACCCCCCCAATAAATAAAATAAAACGATATCAATGGGTTGTGGAAAAACGGTTTTGACCGCCGCTAAGATATAGGTTCCAATATTATTTTCACTTGCAGACCAGATTTGATAAGTGGGCATGCCACCAAACATTGAATTTGTCCACAACGGAGCTTTTCCATCTTGAGCTTTATAATCGAACATTTCCTTCTGTGCAGCTTGAGCCTGCACAACATCACTTTGTGCCAAAGTCTGCCCTTGCCACACTGGAGTAAAATAAAAGAATACAAGCGCTACAAAAATCGCTATCACGATAAGATGTGCTGAATTTTCCTTAAACCAATTTTTCATTTATATTATTAGGTTATTAAAACTTACGAAAATCAAAAATATACATTTGATTTTACAATTTATATTATTTTCCAAACCCAAGACTTATTTCTCCTATTCCCCTTTTTGGATAAGCTTATTAATATTGGACAATTCACCAAAAAGAACCAGTATATCCCCTTCTTCCAATAATGTTTCCGAAGTCGCTATACCCGAAGCCTCCTTAATTTCTTTCTTTTTGACGCTATCTTTTACCTCGGTTATCTTGAGTGTTGTCATGACGATCACTTTAAAAAGATTAGTTAGGTTAGCTTCACGAAGGGTCATTCCAACATATTTTGATGGAACTTTTGTCTCAATAATACTGTATTTTTCAGATACTTTGAATGAATCTACAATATCAATATTGTCCAAACGCATCGCTAGCCTTTCTGCAGCCTCTTCCTCTGGCATAATGTATTCGGCAATTTCCATTGCTTCAAGCACTGTTTTCTGAAGGTCCGAAACAATTCTTCCTATGATTCGCTTTACTTTTAATTGTTTCATTAAAGCTACTGTTAGCAATGAAGCTCCTTCATCCTCTCCAATAGCAATAATAACGGCATGGCAGTCCTTAAGCGGTAAAGATGATACTGCCTCCCGATCTGTAGTATCCAAACAGACCGTATGTGTTACTTTATCTTTTAATTGCTCAACAATAATCAGACTTTTATCCGCCCCGATCACCTCATGCCCCAATTCTGTCAAATGAACTGCAAGTGATCGTCCAAAATGCCCTAGTCCTAAAACGATATATTTCATACAAATTCGATTAATAGAGTATCTTTTCCTCTGGAAAAGTGTAATTTCTTCGTGTTATATTTTTAATAAAAGCCACCAATAATGTCAACGTACCGACACGACCGACAAACATCGTCATCATTACAATAAATTTACCTGCAACACTCAAAGATGGTGTAATTCCCAAGCTCAGCCCACAGGTTGTATAGGCAGATACTGCCTCAAATAACAATGCTTTAAAACTCTTATCAGGATCTGAAAAAACCAGCAACATAAAACTCACACCGATCGTAAATAGCGACAATAAAATAATAGCAAATGCTTTATGTACAGATTCGCCTGCGATCCGTCTTTTAAAAAGTTCAATATGCTCCTTTCCTCTTGCCAAAGCAATGATATTCATTATAGACACCGCAATGGTCGTAACTTTAACACCACCACCTGTGGAGCCAGGAGATGCTCCTACCCACATGAGTAGGATAATTAACAAGACTGTGGGCATGGATACAAATGAGAGATCAACACTATTAAATCCAGCCGAACGCGAAGCATTAGCCATAAAAAATGAGGTGATCCATTCGCCCATCTGCCCCTGTTCCAAAGAAAGAGTCTTGTTTCGCTCTAACAGAAAAAAGAATATTGTTGCCAACACAACGACAACCGCATTACACGCGAGCACTAATTTTGAATTAAAACTGAAGTTCCAAGCTTTATGCTTATAATTCTTCTTCGTCACCAACCGATGATACCAGTAAATACAAGAATCTTTTACATAGGAATAAATATTCAATACGATCCCGAAACCCAATCCACCTAGTATAAATAATACAGACAAAGCCAATTGGAAGTTGTAATTAAATTTATAGTCATCATTGGTGATTCCATCCGTTAGGATCGAAAAACCAGCATTACAAAAAGAAGATACAGAATGAAAAATAGCGAAAAACACCTGATTTCCCAAAGAGGGAAAAAGAGCTGCATCTAGCGTGCTAAAGATTAATAAAGCACCGAGAAGTTCAAATAATAATGTAATAAAAATTATCGTAAGAAGTGTTTTAACCACCGATCCCACTTTATTTTCACCAAGAATTTCGCCAAACATCAATTGATTCTTGAACGAAAAACCACCTGAAAAGAAGTATCCGAAAAAACCGGTAAAAGTCATAATTCCCAATCCACCAATCTGGATCAACACCAGAATAATTGTTTGTCCAAAGAGCGAAAAGTTAGTTGAAATATCTGTCACCGATAGTCCCGTAATACATACAGCACTTGTCGCCATAAATAGTGCATCAATAAAACTCAAAGGCGCTTCTATAGTTGTTCGGGGCAACATCAACAAAACAGTACCGATAAGAATCAATGCAAAAAAACTGATAACAAATAAAATCGTAGGATTAAAATAGAAGTTATCAAAAAACAAGGTACTCTTGGAAAGCTCTGCAATAAACACCAGATAAATACCCAGATAGATCCACTGATCTTTACCGAAAAGATCAACCGCGGGGACACTTGCAAATCGCGCTATTATAATTAAAGCAAAATAGCTTAGGATAACCAGCCCCGAATAATGTTCTACTTCAACTCTTTTCAACGCAAAAATAGAAGAAGCTGTACGAAGTCCCGTCATGATGAACAAAACATAGAACATCGCATTGATGATATGATCGAGTAGATTTGCAAGATTTGGATCTCTTACATAGCCCACATTGAAAATAACAGCAAAAGCACAGATCATGCTGACATAAAACATGATTTGATCTACAATGCCATTCTTATACTTAAAAACGAATTTTAAAAAACTCAATATTGACCCCATCTGTCACAAACATACTGATAACTTAGGAAAAACAGAAGTTCCTGACCCGATGATCATATTTCACGTGAAACCCTCTTTTTTATTCGGCGACTTTGCTTTCTTCGTCACCTTTTTTCTTCTTAAAAAGCTTCGATACGAAGCTTTTCGTTTTACCAACAACGGTATTGGCTTTCTCTACCGTATGTTGTGCGCGGTCAGCAGTACGCATTAGTTTAGCTTCCCGCTCCTTGCTAAGCCCCACACATTGCTTTATTCCATCCAATAGACTTTGCCAAAGGGTCTTAAAAAAAGTATGGTCAGCATGCCTATGCCAATTAACCTTTCCAATAATATATTCTCCAGAAAGGTTTGGATTACTACCGTTAACCAAAAGTTCATTCACCAGTAAAGAGATGAAACCTTTTCTTTTAACAGTTCCATCTTCTTTCTTTTCTAAAATGGTAATTTTTAGATCATCATAATCAAAATTAAACTTTCCCCAATTTCTGTGATCGGTTGCTTCCATATCAAAAGCTATTTTTTTAATATTTCCAGAGGCTAATTCTACATTTAAAAGCGGTTTTAAAATTTTATTAAAGGCAGGTGCCTGCATTGCTCCTACTGTTCCTTTATACGTATGAAAACCTGTTTTCGATGTCATATCAAATCCGAATAAAACATGTAAACGCCCGCTATTCATCACTTTTGTCAGAACATCAACACGCATCCACTTATTTTTGGCCAGACTTGAAACATCATTGGTCATGTTACTAATGGTCGCATAACTCTTATCGAAGGTAATCTTCCCGACCTGGTTGTATTTATCGCTTAACTCCGAATAGCTTATATCAGCATTTTGCACCAATACCGTATCTATTGCTAATTGCGTTTTCATATGCATTAATGCTTGATGCGGAGATCTTCCAACTTTATTTACAGGTGTTGATTTATAATGCTTGTCCGAATAAATATCCAGAAGTCCATTTTTCAGTTGCGCTTTTGCTGCATAGATCTTCTTATTACGCAACAAACTATTAAAATCAAAAGATTCAAAACGGACCGTGTCGAATTTCATGACAACATAGCTACCTCCTTTACCCTTTGCCTTATAATAGGCCGACTTACCCAAAATAGGCTGGTAAGCCACCTTTGTCAACATGATATTACGATCCCTGGTATTGATTTTTAGTTGATCAAAATCAACCTTATAAAATCCATCAGGAGTTTTATAAGTAAATGCAGGAACCTCTATATCAACCATTTTAGTATGATAGAAACGTGTCGCATCGGAAATTGATGTTGAGTCGACCAAAACATCCTGAATCTGTATATTGACTTTCTTGATCTCAAAATCTTGGTAGATGCTTTTTTGAATCTGCGAATATTTAAAATTGACCTTATTCAAATCGATTCCGGTTATGCGGATTCTTTTAAGGGTATTCTTTATTTTATCGTATAAGGGTTTACTCTTTTCTGTAGATGCTGTATCATTATAGGAATGATACTTATTGATCATATGGACACTTGGAGTATCCAAAACGACATTCTTGAGATAAAGCTCTTTATTCAGCAGCATATCCCGTATAGAGAAATTACGAAATTTTAATTTGGCGACTTCGATTTGAAAACGATTATCAGGAGCTTTATTTATTCCTTCTAGTCGCGCATAAACATTGCTGTCCGAGCGTAAAACCAGATTGCTTATCGTTACATTTCCTAAAGCAAGATTAATATCCAAGTCATCATAATCAACCGTGTACAAACTATCGGTCGATGCGAGCACTATTTCTCTGAATTTTTGGTCAACAATTGGCTTCCAATGCACACTAAAGTACCAAACAACCCCACCAAGCACAATCAACAGTATTACGAAAATACCGATTATCCATTTCCAAACAGCCTTCATGTAAAACGCGCTCCTCTTTTAGTAAATTTATTTGGTTATTTTTATCTTATACAAAACAACTTATTAATACTTTTGTTTGATTTTCAATAAAAGTAGATTAATAACGATTCTTTCACTTGGTCCCAAATTCATGACACCATATAAAATAAAGCTTTTCTTCTGTATCTCGCTTAGTATAATATTACACATTTCCTGTCAAAAAAAAGAACCCTCCATAGGCTTTTATTATTGGAAGACAAACTATAAATCCGACACCTTATCACAAAAGATGATACAAGATCTAAAATCAAATACATTATTTGTTCGTATAATGGATATTGATTTTACTGATGGGGGTATTGAGCCCGTTCCCATTTCTCCAATTTCTTTTGAACAAACTCTTCCATCAAATCAAGCACTTGTGCCTGTTGTATTTATCAACCAAAGAATATTTACAGAATTAGATAGTCTCCAGATTAGAGGAATTGCTCATAAAATGATACCTTTTGTATCTGAAAAGGTTAAACAATCTGGAAAAGAAGACTTTAAAGAATTACAGATTGATTGCGACTGGACCAAAAGCTCCCGTGATAAATTTTTCTATCTGCTAGAATACCTACAAAAGATACCTGAATTAAATGAAGTGACGATAACCACGACATTAAGGCTTCATCAAGTTAAAAATATTCAGTCCAGTGGTATACCTCCTGTAAAAAGAGCAACACTGATGTGCTATAATATGGGAAATTTAAGACAATTTGGAGATCATAATTCTATTTTAAATCAGCAAGATTTAACAACTTACCTGAGTGGAACTCTTAAAGACTATCCTTTAGAATTAGATATTGCTTTACCCCTATTCGATTGGTATGTAGCCTTTCGCGATCATCAATATATTGGTATTTCTAAGTATATCGACAAGAGCGATTTGGATGATAAATCACTCTTTACAAGAAATCCAAAGACGGAATTATTTATTCTGAACCAGGACTTACAGAAAGCGAATCTAAAAAAGGGAGATGTGATCCGTCATGAATTTATAACGAAGGAACAGTTAATAGCAACCGCCAAATTTTTAAATAAAGAACTTCAAGGAAAAGAGAAAAGAATCATCTTCTACCATTTGGCTCCAGAAGTTTTATCGAACTATAATTATGCAGATTTACAAGAAGTTATTGCTGCTTTTTAGCGCTACATTTATGCTCTATTTCAGTGAAATTGCGATTAATATCGCATGTGGTCCCGAAATAGACCCTTATGACAATCAACAGACCTATTTCCTACCAAACCTGGAAGATAATAGCTATTCCGCTTTTCAGTTTATTCCCTATCAATTTCTATATACAGAACAGGAACCTGTACTGGAAGCGTCTGTAAATGTTACAGACTGGGTAAATCATTTAGGAAAAAATGTGAAGCCAAATGATCTATACGCAGTCATGTACCAATCAAACCCGGAAACAATACAGGTTTTAAAGAATACAGCAACCCTGGATAATCTTCCAGATTCACTTCGAAATAACACATTTATTCAAAGTCTATTTCTTCCTAAAAATAAAAAGGAACTCGCTTACTTTTACTTTACAAAAGAGCAAGAACCTGTCACCAATATTGCGCAAGACCCTTGGAGTCCTGATGAGCGTAATTTTGATGAAATAAAGCAATTTGCGCTTGAGGCAGAAAGTAAAATTTCGGCTCATAAGAACAATAGTTTCTTGTGGTTACGTTACGCATATCAAGCGGCAAGATTATTTCTTTTTGCTAAAGAATATGAAAAAAGCATCACCGTTTATGATAAATACATCGCTCGGTCAAAACTGAAATCTCCCGTATTAGGTTGGGCATTATCCAATTATGCAGGTGCTGTAAGGAAAAATGGTGAACCTGCAAAAGCTGCCTTTTTATTTTCTAGCGTATTTACGATATCGCCCGAAAGAAGAGTACTCGCGTACAACAATTTTCATTATATACAAGCAACTGATGCTGAAATTTTTGCCTATACCAAAACTAAAGCAGACAAATTCAATATCAATGCAATCATTGGTTTCAATAACCCAAATAGTACTATTGAATATCTCGAAAACTGTTATAAGCTGGATCCTGCTAATACTATAAATGCCGTACTCCTCACACGGGAGGTTAACAAAATAGAAAATTTCTTCATTAAAGACCATACATTAGGTTATAATATATCGCAGTGGTATCAAGATGAAAACAAAGGAGAAATTCAAAAGCACCTCCAAAACATTCGAGAGTTTGCGCTAACCATGTATAAGGATAAAAAATATATTCAACCACAATTAGGCTTAGTTACAGCGGCCTACTTGAGTTGGCTCAATGCCGAAAATGATCTCGCAAAAAAATACTTGAAGATGGTAGAGCCCAAATCTTTAAATGAAAATCTGAAAGATCAGTTATGTATTACAGAAATGTTAACCTTATTGACAGATTGGGAAAAAGAAAAATCCTTAGATGAAAACCAGCTGATTGCAACACTGAAGTGGTTGCAGGAAAAAGCAAAGAAGGAAAAAAACATGGAAAGCAATAATTCATGGAGTTCTTTTGAGAATGGTTCTTACAGTCTTATTTCAAAAAACATCATACAAAATATCGTTGTTAACCAATACCTTATTAAAGGAGATACCGCACTGGCAAGTTTAGCTGCAGTAAAGGGAGATATTTTTTATAACCACGGATACGTTAATGACACACTTGAAAATAACATGCAATACAGTACCATTCGATTTTGGCAAGAAGATTTAACTCCTAAGACCTTAGTACAAGTTCAAAGGTACATACAGTCTCCTGAAAAACAGCCGAAAATGGTCCAGTTTCTACTTGAAGATATCAAAAAAGTAAACAGTAATTATTTAACTGAATTGATCGGGACAGCATATTTAAGAGAATTAGACTTTACAAATGCCGTAAAAACGTTCAAGAAATTACCAGGAACCTATAAATCAAAAGAATACAGCAATTGGTATGCGGAAGAAACAATTGCTCCAAATCCATTCATCGTTACGATCAATGATTATCCTAAAAAGATTGGACAATCAAGTATGACAAAGCTTGAATATGCAGCTCGTATGCTCAAGTACCAAACATTAATAAAGGATGAAAAAAACAATGGTAAAAAAGCCGATTACTATTTTCATATGGCTAATGGCATATATCAAACAAGCACCTATGGTAATGCCTGGTCCTTAGTATCGTACAGCTGGTCATCATATGACAACAATGCCAAACCAGACAGGTATTGGGAAAGAAACTACAAACAGGCAAAAACTGCAAAAGAGTGGTACCTAAAAGCTCGAGATTTGGCTACAAGCCTGGACTTTAAAGCCAAGTGTACCTTTATGCTAGCAAAGTGCGAACAGAAAGACTTCGAATTAAAAGACGACATGAGATGGACATACTATGAAAATAGTAGTGAAACCCCATTTTACCAGTTCTCATTACATAATAAATACTTTCATCAATTAAAATCACAATACAGTAAGACTGCATTTTACCAAACTGCGGTCCATGAATGTACTTATTTAAGAGACTTTATAGCCAGTAAATAATACATTTACATCCGATTGTTCTCGTTATGGTAGATACTTAAATAACTATCATAACGAGAGGATTCGATTTCTCCCTCTTCTACAGCTTCTATAACAACACAACCAGGTTCATTCACATGTCTACAATTGTCAAATCGACATTGGTTCATTAGCGCTCGCATTTCTGGAAAGAAATGTGATAATTCCTGCTTTTCGATATCGACAATTCCTAACTCACGTATCCCAGGAGTATCGATTAATTTTCCACCAAAAGGAAGGTCATACATCTCTGCAAAAGTTGTGGTATGCTTTCCTTTATCAGACCAGTCTGAAATATCACCTGTCTTAACGGCGTACTCTGGAACAATTGAATTCAGTAATGTAGATTTTCCTACTCCCGAATGTCCAGAAATTAAAGTGGTTTTATCTTTAAGCAATTCCTTTAATTGATCTATATTCACGCCGTTCAGCGCTGAAACTTCGTAGCATGGATAACCGATACGCTCATAGATACTCTTATAGTCCTGTAAAATAGCTAGTCCCTCATCACTGAACAAATCCAACTTATTGAAAATCAAAACAGCAGGAATACCATATGCTTCTGTAGTAACTAAGAAACGATCGATAAAACCAAGAGAAGTAGGAGGAGAAGCCAATGTTACAACTAAAAAGGCTTGATCCAGATTCGCACCAATAATCTGTGTTTGCTTCGAAAGGTTGACAGATTTACGGATAATATAGTTACGTCTTGGTTCCAATTCATTGATAACAGCACTTTCAAGATCCGGTTCCACTTCAAAATGCACCCAATCTCCAACAGCAACAGGGTTAGTACTTTTAATACCTTTGGTACGAAATTTCCCTTTTATACGACAGTCATAACGTTGTCCATCCTCACCCAGCACCTGATACCAACTACCCGTAGATTTGGTTACTAATCCTCTCATATAAGTTCCTTTTGTGCATATATCATCTTACAAAAATCGTAAAAATTTATTAAACTTAAGGTTTATCGTTTTTATTATCTTTGTAAGAGTTACCTTAAAATTAGCATTCGTGAAAAAACTATTTCTTCTAGATGGAATGGCCCTGATTTACAGAGCCTATTTTGCATTAAACAAAACACCTCGTATTACCTCTAATGGTTTAAATACCGGTGCGATAATGGGATTTACTAACACTTTGTTAGAAATATTAAAAAATCAGAAACCATCTCATTTAGCAGTAGTCTTTGATACTGAGGCACCCACAGCACGTCATATCGAATTTGAATCGTACAAGGCACACCGCGAAAAGATGCCAGAAGATCTTTCAGCATCAATCCCCTATATCTTCAAATTAATCACCGGTTTTAATATTCCTATTATTACGAAGGACGGTTACGAGGCCGATGATATCATCGGAACACTTGCAAAAAAAGCAGAAAAAAAAGGCTTCACAGTTTACTGTATGACGCCAGATAAAGATTTTGGACAGCTTGTGTCTGAAAATATCTTTATTTACAAACCTGCCCGTATGGGTAATGGTGCTGAAATACAGGGGGTAAAAGAAATTCTTGAAAAATGGGAAATAGCTGACGTCAATCAGGTGATCGATATATTAGGTCTTTGGGGTGATGCTGTTGACAATATACCAGGAATACCTGGTATCGGTGAAAAAACTGCTAAAAAATTGATCCAAGAATTTGGCTCAATGGAAAATATCATTGCAAATGCAGATAAATTGAAAGGCAAACAACGTGAAAACGTTGAAAACTATGCTGAACAAGGTTTGATTTCAAAAAAATTAGCCACTATCCTACTGGATGTTCCGGTGGAACTTGAAGAAGAAAATTTATTAATAGAAGAACCTAATAAGGAAATACTAGAACCCTTATTCAACGAACTAGAGTTTAGAACAATTGGTAAACGTGTTTTTGGAGAGAATAATAGTGTTACCGACAGTTCAAAAAATACAAATGGTCAAATGGATTTATTTTCATTACCACAACAGGCCGATATAGAAGAAGAAGTACCGTACTCAGGGCCAGTCAATAGCCTTGAGAACACTCCACATGATTATATTTTAGTGAATACCAAAGAGGAGCAAGAAGCACTAGCAGAACAACTCGCAACACTTTCTAGCTTCTGTTTTGATACTGAATCAACAGGTTTAGATGCTAATTTAGCTGCTATTGTAGGTCTTTCTTTTGCTTTTGAAAAAGGAAAGGCATATTATGTGCCAACCCCTGCAGATCGTGACCAAGCGCAGGATGTGATCAATATTTTTAAACCTGTTTTAGAAAATGAACAAATAGAGAAAATAGGTCAAAACATCAAATACGACATCTTGCTACTAGCGAGATATCAGGTAGGAGTAAAAGGTCCTATTTTCGATACGATGCTTGCTCACTATTTAATCGATCCGGACACCAGACACGGTATGGATGTACTTGCCGAAAATTATCTTAATTACAAGCCCCTTTCTATTACCGAACTAATTGGAAGTAAAGGAAAAAAACAAGGCAATATGCGCGATGTTGAGCTTGAGATCATCAAGGAATACGCTGCTGAAGATGCGGATATCACCTTACAGCTCAAAGAAATTTTCAAACCACTACTGGAGGAAACAAATACGCTAAATTTAGCAAATGAGGTCGAATTTCCATTAGTATATGTTTTATCAGAAATAGAACGTAACGGTGTTCGGATCGATACCGATGCATTACAACAGTTCTCACAAAATCTTGAAATAGATATTCGACAATTGGAGGAGACTATCTATGAAAAAGCAGGTGTGAATTTCAATATCGCTTCACCAAAACAACTTGGAGAAGTACTTTTTGATAAATTAAAATTAGATCCAAAAGCGAAAAAGACCAAAACAGGTCAATATAAAACAGGCGAAGACGTTTTATTGGCTTTAGCTTATAAATCAGATATCGTACAAGATATATTAAGTTTCAGGCAGTTACAAAAACTAAAATCGACCTATGTAGATGCACTCCCTGGTTTGATCAACCCCGACACCGGTTTAATTCATACTTCATACAATCAAGCTGTCGCTGCGACCGGCCGTTTAAGTTCAACGAACCCCAACTTGCAAAATATACCGATTCGCACAGAAAGAGGCCGTGAGGTTAGAAAAGCATTTATTTCGCGTCATGAAAATAATGTTATACTTTCTGCCGATTATTCTCAAATTGAACTGCGTCTCATTGCAGAGTTGAGTAAAGATCCAAATATGATGGAAGCATTTACTTCCGGTCATGACATTCACCGCGCCACAGCAGCCAGAGTTTATGGTTTAGATCTAGAGGAGGTAACATCAGATCAACGTAGAAATGCAAAAGCAGTAAATTTTGGTATTATCTATGGTCAATCTGCATTTGGACTATCCCAAAGTCTTGCTATTCCCCGTAAAGAAGCGGCAGAAATTATTGATCAGTACTTTAGTCAATATGCCGGTATAAAAAAATACATGAGCGAAGTTTTAGACTTTGCAAAAGAAAATGGATATGTCGAAACAATCCTCAAAAGAAGACGTTATTTAAGAGATATCAACTCTGCCAATATGACTGTTAGGGGCTTTGCTGAACGAAATGCCATTAATGCTCCTATTCAGGGATCGGCAGCAGATTTAATTAAAATAGCCATGCTTGGAATCCAGAAAGAGATTGCCGAGCAGGGATTATCCGGTAAGATGATTATGCAGGTACATGATGAGCTTGTATTTGATGTCCCAGAAAATGAGGTAGAAATTTTCAAAGAAATCATTCAAACAAAAATGACGACCGCGATTAAGACAGAAATTCCACTGGTAGTAGAGATTGGACAAGGTAAAAACTGGCTGGAAGCGCATTAATAACATTTTGTAAACAAGAATTATGAAAAAATTTCTGTTCATATTATCATCCTTGATTTTGTTGCTAAATTTTGCCTTTGGACAAGATAAAGCTATCTATTACGAAAAATTAGATAGCAATATGTTCCGATTCTATTTTGATAAGAATTATTATTTAGCTGACAAATCTTGTGAGTTTAAATCCATAGAACGTGTTGCTACATTAAATCCGAAGACGCAAAAATTTGACGGTGCATTTAAAGACTTTAATAACAATGGTCGTTTAATTCTAGAGGGATCCTATATTAACGGAAGTAAAGAAGGTATTTTTAAAGCATATCATCCAAATGGGATATTGAAATGGGAGGCGACATTTAAGAATGATATACCGATGGGTGACGTTATACATCGTTACCCAAGTGATAAAGTGGCGCTGAAACTTTTGTATACAGATAGCGTTATCTTGATTCAGGATTTTTGGCTTCCAGATGGAACACAGAAAGTAAAAAATGGGGAAGGAAACTACTCCTTTTCAATACCATTTGAAGGCTACAATCAATATGGTTTCGAATATTATCTTGGAAAAGGAAAAATTAAAGATGGTAAACAAGAAGGAAATTGGCAAATTTTAGGTCATGACAAAGGAGGTAAGCAGACATTAATTGCATTGGAAAAATATCAAAACGGCAATCTACTGGTCGGAAATGATTACTTTTTAGATAATTCATATCGACACAGTAAATTTGGAATTATTCCTTATGATGTCTTTGCTAGAGGAGAACTTCTTACATTCAAAGCATGTAACTTTGACGATTTCTCCAATTTCAATATGTTCATTAGTAAAGCACTAACAAATTCATTGATCCGAATCAATGCAGAAAACTTTACTGAAGATAATTTTGAATACAAAATTAAATTAGATAAAGAAGGGAACCCTTTAAAAGTAGATTTTATAAAAATGGCATCCTTTAAAAATCTTAATATCATACTAGAACAGTTAATTTCAGATATCAGCTTCTATTATCCTTCATTAGAAAATGGTAAACCAATTGAAGATATACTTACAGTGACAGGTAAAATGTATAAAAATTCGGAAGGAAAAATTGCAGTCCTGCCGATAATAATTCATCGAGAAAAAGGACAATAGGACTATTTGATTATATTTGCAAAAAACTTATAGACATGAAATTTCACAAAGAAGGATATACAAGTCTGGCAATTACTGTTTTAGTGATATTTATTGCTAACGCAATCGCGGACTATTATGATGCTCCTGAAGTTATTAAATGGATTATTTACATCCTTTCAGCATTTCTTTTTATTACGATTGTTCAATTTTTCCGTAGTCCAACAAAACAAATCGTTGTACAGGAAGGAACGATCTTATGTCCTGCAGATGGGAAAGTTGTTGTGATTGAGGAAACAGAAGAGAACGAATATTTTCATGACAGAAGATTACAGGTTTCCATCTTCATGTCACCTATAAATGTACACGTGAATCGTAACCCGATTTCTGGCATGGTCAGCTATTTCAAATACCATCCAGGAAAGTTTTTAGTCGCTTGGCATCCAAAATCTTCAACAGACAATGAAAGAACAACTGTAGTTGTTAAAAACGCTAATGGCGTAGAAGTTCTTTTTAGACAAATCGCAGGAGCACTTGCCCGTCGTATTGTTTGGTATGTAAAAGAAAATGATCATGTAACGCAAGGTTCGGAATTTGGCTTTATTAAATTCGGATCTCGCGTAGATTTATTCCTTCCTTTGGGAACACAGATCGATGTCAATATTGGCGATAAAGTAGTGGGAGGTAAAACAATCATAGGAAAATTATAACAATTTATTAATAAAGGAATCACTAACTTAGGCTTTGGTATTTTTACTAAAGCCTTTTTTATTACATACATGAATTTTAGACAGCTTGTTTTAAATTGTTCATTAGCCGTAGGATTAGCTATTTCTGCTGTTAGTTTTTACTATCACTCGGACTGGAAATCATTCCTCATTATTTTCGCCGTTTCTACGCTGATCAGTTTTCTCATGTTCAACTTTGTATTTGAACGCTATATTTATAAAAGGATCAATACCATGTACAAACTGATTCATAACCTAAAATTAGGTAAGGATCTAAAGGACGCATTGGGTGAACATGTTACAGCAGATCCTATAGGAGATGCTGAAAATGAGGTCAAGGCATGGGCAAAAGCAAAGAAAATAGAAATAGAACAACTTAGATCACAGGAGAAGTTTCGAAGAGAATTTTTGTCAAATGTGTCACACGAGTTTAAAACTCCCTTATTCTCCATACAAGGATATATAGAAACATTACAGGATGGGCTGATGGAAGAGGATATCGAGATGGCTAAGACATTTCTAAACAAAGCATCTAAAAATGTAGATCGTTTGAATTACCTCATTCAAGATTTAGACGAAATCTCAAAACTTGAATCTGGTAAAATGGTTTTAAATATCGAAAAATTTGATATCGTAGAACTTATTAAAGAGACAAAAGAATCTCTGGATGACAAAGCAAAAGCACATAATATAGAGATTCAACTAAAAACTAAACCTGGTACTCCCTACTGGGTGAAAGCCGACAAGCATAAGATTAGTCAAGTACTTGTCAATTTAATTGAGAATTCCATTAAATATGGTAAGAACGGGGGCAAAAGCCAAATCAGGATATTCCCGCTATTTGAACAAGTTTTGGTGGAGATAACAGATGATGGCTATGGAATTGAAGAGAAAAATCTAAGCCGTGTTTTCGAACGATTTTATAGAATCGATAAAAGTAGATCTAGGGGAATAGGTGGCTCTGGCCTTGGTTTATCCATTGTTAAACACATTATTGAAGCCCATCAGCAAAATGTAAATGTAAGAAGTACAGAAGGTATAGGTACAACATTTGGGTTTACTTTAGAAAAAGTTTCGCAGATCTAATGTTAACAAAACGCAACTTAACATTCCTCAAAACTTAACATTAACTTAACATTAACTTAGTAATTTCGCAAAAAATAATTAATAATGATATGTCTTTAAATAGCATTTTTCAGTATTTCGTTCCTAAGGATAAAAAGTTTTTCCCTTTATTTGAACAAGCAGGTAGTAATTTGATAGAAATGTCTAAGCTACTTAAAGAAGCCGTTAACGCTAGTGACGCGGAAAAACGTAAAGAAATCGTTCGCAAAATCGAAGATTTAGAACATAAAGGTGACAACATCACACACCAAATACACTTAGAATTAGGTAAAAATTTTATCACTCCTTTTGACCGTGAGGATATCCACGCATTAGCAAGCTCACTAGACGACGTTGCTGATTTCATTAATGGTGCTTCTAATAAAATGGATCTATACAAGGTTCAAAAAGCAACTGAGCCCATGATAGAAATGGCGGATCTGATCGTTGAGGCTACTGACCATGTTGCAAAAGCAATTTTTGAATTAAAAGATTTAAAAAATATTCGTAACATCACAGATTCTTGTGTTCGTATCAACAGTGTTGAAAATAAAGCTGATTATATATTTGACAAAGCGGTAGCTGACTTATTCGAATTCGAAAAAGATGCGATTACTTTAATTAAACACAAAGAAGTATTATCTGCAATGGAAGACGCTACAGACAAATGTGAAGACGTAGCAAACGTATTAGAAAGCATCTTGGTTAAAAACGCATAATTGCGAATTTAGCATATTAACACATTCATATTATGATGTCAACATTATTAATTGTTGTAATTATACTAGCGATTGCTTTTGACTACATTAATGGTTTTCATGATGCGGCCAACTCAATTGCTACAGTTGTTTCAACAAAAGTACTAACCCCCTTTATGGCAGTATTGTGGGCCGCGATTTTCAACTTCGCAGCTTACTTTTACTTTACCGACCATAAAGTGGCCAATACGGTTGCAAAAACTGTATTAGAAGAATATATTACATTAGAAGTTATTTTTGCTGGTTTACTAGCCGCAATAGGTTGGAACCTTTTCACTTGGTACTATGGTGTACCATCTAGCTCTTCTCACACACTTATTGGTGGATTTGCAGGTTCAGGTATGGCTTATGCTTTCATTGTAGGTGGAGATCCAATCCATGCGATTAATATTGATGCAACATTAAAAATCATTGCATTTATTGTCCTCGCCCCCATTATTGGGATGATCATATCCATTATCATCACCCTTGTCATTATTAACATTGCCAAAAACTCACGACCTGCAGTGGCAGAGAAATGGTTTAAAGTATTACAACTTGTTTCTTCTGCAGCATTAAGTTTTGCTCATGGTGGTAATGATGCACAAAAAGTAATGGGTATTATCTTAGTAGCTATGGTTGCAGGAGGTTATTTACCAAACACAGAGCATATGCCTGAGTGGATTCCATTAACATGTTATCTAGCAATTTCATTGGGAACAATGAGTGGTGGTTGGAAAATTGTAAAAACAATGGGTACTAAAATTACGAAAGTGACTCCTCTGGAAGGTGTAGCAGCAGAAACTGCAGGTGCCTTGACTTTAGGACTTACTGAACACTTCGGTATTCCAGCTTCTACTACGCATACCATCACCGGTTCAATTATCGGGGTAGGTATTGTTAAAAGAGTTTCGGCAGTAAGATGGGGGGTTACCATTAGTTTATTATGGGCCTGGGTATTAACTATTCCTGTCTCTGCATTGCTTGGCGCGATCACATTGTTTATTATACACTACATATTGTAATAATTTAAAGTATTTTCTCAAAAAAATATAAAGTAAAACAAAAATTTGGTACATTCGTCCGGATTTTTGTTTTACTGCTTTGCAATAAAAGCGGGAAAAATGAGTTTTTATTATAGTAAGAATTAAAACAATTGATCCTTTTTTAATTTCGGCACGGTGTTTGATTATTTCAAACCGTGATTGCACTTTAAACAATTGCATACAAAACAAGAACAATTAAAATTTAATAATAACCTTAAAACAAGAGTATGAACTATTCTACAATTAAAAAAACAGCTGTTGCTGCTTCCTTAGTTGCCGCTTTAGGCTTCGCTGATGTAGCACAAGCTCAAACTGTATTTGGTGGAAGATCACAATACAGAACTTGGTCAATCGGTGTTCAAGGTGGTATCACTACACCTAACGCTTTGATCGGTGGTAACAATGCTTTCGGTCAGAAAGTTGGTTACTTCCAAAATAAAGTAGGTGAGTACTACGGATTAACAGTTCGTAAACAATTTTCTCACTTATTTGGTTTAGAAGTTGAAGGTAACCGTGGTAAAATCAAAACTTTTAACCATGCTGAGTCAGGACCTGCTGTAGAGAACAAAGGTGGTGCTAAATCTGCTGAAACTGAAGTTAACTGGGCTGCTAGCTTAAATGGTGTATTCCAATTAGGTACTATCGATTTCTTGAGAAGAGAAAATTCAGTAAACTTTTACGCTAAAGTTGGTTTAGGTGTTATGGCTTATAACCCTGTTCAATATGCTAACAATGACTTCACTGGAACTGTTGTTTATGACAACAAAGGTAAAGTTGGTGAGGCTGTATTTGGCGATAGAGAATACAAAGGTGATAGAGATTACCGTTTAGGTATGTACGTTCCAGTTGGAGTTGGTGCTAAATTCAAATTATCTGAAGTTGTTGCTTTAAACTTAGGTTACACAATGAACTTCACTGATGAGGCTTTATTATACGGACCAAGCAGACAAGGAACTAGCAAACAACGTTTCTCTAACGTATACGGTGGTTTAGAATTCACTTTAGGTTCAAGAGACAAACAAAACTTGACTTTTGCTAACCCAGTTGCTACAATGTATGATGAGTTGAAAGATCCTTCATTACGTAACGAAGTTGAAGCTTTAAAACAACGCGTATCTACTTTAGAAGGTACAGTTAATGCTTTAAATACTGATTCTGACGGTGACGGTGTTTCTGATAAATTCGATAAAGAGCCTAACTCTCCTGCAGGTGCAGTAGTTGATGGATCTGGTCGTCAAATCAAATTCCCTGAGCCAGTTGCAAATGAATTCACTTCATCAAACGGTTACGTTGCTCCTATTCAATTTGAATTTGATAGCTCTGTATTGAAAACTCAATCTTACGCTACATTAGACAAAGTTGCTAAAGAAGTACGTGATAACAACTCATCTGTTACTTTAGATGGTTACGCATCTGCTGAAGGTTCTGAAGCTTACAACGTTTCTTTATCTAAAGACCGTGCTAACGCAGTAAAACAATACTTAGTTAACGCTGGTGTTGCTTCTTCTAAAATCACAGCTAACGGTTACGGTGAGGCTAATCCAGTAGCATCTAATGCAACTGAAGAAGGTCGTGTTCAAAACCGTCGTGTTGAGATCAAAAAATAATTATAGCTAACATATAATTTAGAAAGCCGATTCGCAAGAATCGGCTTTTTTATTTTGCATACTTTAATCCGTATCTTTGTAAAGTGAAATTAATTTTGTTAGTAAATTAATTAGACATAGTTATTAAAAATCACTATTTTCAACTAAGTTGGGTTTATTGATAGATTAAACAAGGATGATGGAAGAGGAATTTGATTTTGAATCCCCTGAGGAAAGAAAAATCTCGGTGGATCGGTACGAAGAAATGATTAGGAACGAAGACCAATATTTCTTTGATTCCAAAGCATTTGAAGGGATTATAGACTATTATATTGAAAAAAATGATCCTATAAAAGCATTGCAGGTTGCCGATTATGCAATTAATCAGCATCCTTTTGATATTACATTTTTACTCAAACAGGCACAACTCTATTCTTCAACACAGCAATTTGATAAAGCATTGCATGCACTGGCAAAAGCGGAATTGTTAGAACCCTCTGAAGGTGATATTTTTTTTATCAGAGGCGGAGTCTATGGCTCTAGAGGGCAATTTAACGAAGCCAAGGAACAATTATTCCAAGCATTGAGCCTTTCTGACAATAAAGATGAAATCTATTTCCACATTAGCGTAGTTTATCAGGGTGAAGGTGATTTTGAAAAAGCGATTTACTATTTAAAGAAAACGCTAGAACTCAATATGGAAAATCAAGAAGCACTTTATGAACTTGCTTACTGCTATGACATATTGGACAAACAAGAGGAGAGCGTAGAGTTTTATAAAAAATACATCGATTCTGAGCCTTACTCTTATTATGCCTGGTATAATTTAGGTAACGCTTATCACAAGCTTACGCAATATCCGGAAGCTATTGATGCTTACGATTATGCTATTTTAATTAAAGAAAATTTTTCTTCAGCATACTTCAATAAAGGAAATGCTTTAGTAAACCTTGATCGCTACCAGGAGGCTCTAGAGGTTTATAAACAAACTTTTGAATATGAAAAACCTAGCGCCGACACCTATTGTGCTATAGGGGAATGCCTAGAAAAATTAGAGCAAATGGAAGAAGCTCGAGTCTTCTATAAAAAAGCAGTTAAAATGGACGGTGATTTAGCAGATGCCTGGTTTGGGATAGGCGTTACACTAGACTTTGAAGAAAGACACTTTGAATCACTCCATTTTTATAAAAAAGCACTTGAACTTGACGATGCTAATCCAGATTACTGGTTTGCAATCGCGGATGCGCGCTATAAATTAAAACAGATTGATCTTGCACAAGAAGCATATGCTAAGGTTGTCACATTAAATCCACTAGATGTTGATGCCTGGTTAGATTATTCTTCTATCTTCTTTGAACAAGATAAAGTAGATGAAGCAATAGAAATTGTATCGGAGGCTATTACGAATAATCCAGAAGCTGCCGAATTATATTTTAGAATGGTAGCCTATTTATTTGCTAATGGCAAGTATAATGATGCTATTGTGTTTCTTGAATTAGGATTGGCAACCGACCCTGAAAAACATTATATTCTTTTTGATTACCTTCCGCAATTGCAAGGAAATCATATTATTTCAGAAATCATAAAAAAATATACTCCTAAATAAATGAAGAAATTAGGACTCATCGGTTTTCCATTAGGACATTCATTTTCTAAAAAATACTATCTGGATAAATTTGATAAAGAAATTATTACAGATATTAACTATGATTTATATAGTATAGAAGACATTCGGGAATTTGAACGGATTTTTAACGATCAAAACTTTTATGGTGTTAATGTAACAATACCACATAAGATCAATGTGCTACCTTATCTTCAGGAGCTATCTCCTGAGGCCCAAGCTATTCAAGCGGTCAACTGTATTCAGATTAAACATATGCCGTCAGGACCTTACTTAAAAGGCTTCAATACGGATGTTTACGGCTTTAAAGAATCGCTGAAACCACTGCTGGAAGAGCAACATACAAAAGCATTGATTCTAGGCAATGGGGGTGCGGCGAAAGCTGTGGAGTATGCATTAAATGAACTTGGAATTACTTATAAATTTGTTAGCCGGAATAAAAGTGAAAATAATCTGATCTACAGCGAACTTGATGCCGACATCCTCAATGAACATTATATTATTATTAACTGTTCGCCTGTTGGAACTTTCCCTAATATTGAAGATGCACCCAATATTCCCTATGAATATATTGGCAATAAACATTTATTATACGATCTTGTTTATAATCCAGCAGAAACCGCATTTCTTAAAAAAGGGAAAAACAATGGTGCAAAAATTAAGAATGGACTGGAAATGCTTGAGCTTCAGGCAGAAAAAAATTGGGAAATTTGGAATGAATTGTAATTACAATTATTCATTCACAGTGGCCTTATAGAAGATCAGTTGAATACCTTACATTCGAAATAAAACTTTATTTTTACAAATTATGTTGCAGATCAAGACTTTTACCTTTAACCCTTACCAAGAAAATACGTACGTCATTTATGATGAACAAAAAAACTGTGTCATCATTGATCCCGGCATGTATGGACCTGCTGATGAAAGAACGTTGACAGACTTCATTGAGCAAAATAGTTTAAATCCAAAGATCTTATTAAATACACATTGTCACATTGACCATGTGCTAGGTAATAGATTTATATTTGACACTTATGGTCTTTATCCCCAGTTTCATGAGGGAGAACTTCCGGTATTGATCGAGGTACAGAACTATGCTCCACAAATGGGTTTCAGGTATGATATCTCCCCGATTGGAGAAACATTTCTTACTGAAGAAAATGTGATAAAGATTGGTGATCATGAATTGAAAATTATATTTGCTCCTGGTCATTCCCCTGCTCATTTATGCTTTTATAGTGAGCCGCAAAAATTTCTGATTGGCGGCGATGTTTTATTTAAAAACAGCATTGGTAGAACAGATCTTCCAGGAGGTAACCATGATTTGTTATTAAAGAATATCAAGGAAAAAATATATATACTTCCCGATGAAGTTACTATTTATCCTGGGCATGGACCTACTACGACTATCGGTTTTGAAAAAGCGACCAATCCATTTATTAGAGGCTAATCACAATGAACTTACCATACCTTTTTGCTAAAAGATACTTATTTTCAAAAAAATCTGTTAATGCGATCAACATTATTTCAGGTATTAGCATCGTTGGCGTTATGGTAAGCAGTGCAGCACTCATTATCTTACTTTCTTCTTTTAATGGTATGGAAAACCTGATAATTTCCATGTACAGCCAGTTTGTGCCAGAAATAAAGATAGAACCTGCCCAAGGAAAGCTGTTTGATGCTAATCAACCTCCTATCCTTGCGTTAAAGAAAGATTCCAATATAATCGATTACACCGAAGTACTGCAGGAAAAGGTACTATTGGAATATGATAACCGCCAGTATATTGGTACTATTAAAGGTATTCAGGCAAATTCAATAGACCATAAAAGCAAAGATAGTTTATTAATAAGTGGAAGTTATACCTTGCAAACTGACAGTATTCCATCTGCGGTTATTGGAGCAGGTGTTCAAGCAAACTTGGGCGTATCTATTCACAGTGGCCTCCGTAATATTGATGTATATTCACCTAGAAAGGGCGCTAAAAATGCAGCAAATCCTGCCGATGAATTTAATATCAGATCTATACAGCCAAAAGGAATATTAAAAAGTCAACAAGATTTTGACAATTTAATTATCACCCCAATTTCATTTGCACAAGAAGTGCTTGGAGAATATGATCGCGTTTCAGCAATTGAATTTTATGTAAAAGACAAAGCAAATCTTCAACATTTCAAAAAGAAACTACAGACGGATCTTGGAGAAAAATATATTGTAAAAAACAGAGAAGAACAAAATCCGACTCTTTATAAAAATGTTCGCGTTGAAAGATGGGCCGTATTTTTTATTTTGACATTGATCAGTATAATTGCCCTTTTCAATATTGTAGGATCCTTAACCATGCTCGTACTAGATAAAAAAGAAGATATGAACATCTTAAAGAATCTCGGTGCTAACAGCTCCTTAATACAAAGAATATTTTTCTATGAAGGACTAATGATATCCTTAGTGGGTTGTGTAACGGGCTTGCTAATTGGTTACATCTTTTGTTATTTACAAATAAACTATGGTATCATAAAAGTGGAAGAGGGAGCTAATATGTTAATTGACAGCTACCCCATTGCAATCCGTTGGACAGACTTTGTCATCGTCTTCTTTACCATAACAAGTATAGCCGGATTAATTGCCTATTTTACTTCGAAAATAAGTGTACTGGAATTAAATAAAGCAGAAGCGACAGAATAAAGGATAGTTACTTCCCTTTTTTCCCTTTGGAAATTTGTTGAATTAAGCTGCCCCAAGCAAAAGGGTTTAATAGAGGATTCGCATACCGCTGATTAATAACTTTATTATTCATACTGCGATGATTATCATTTACATTATAATTATGCATCTCATCGGCAGTTCGAGGTACTCTAGCTGCCAAAGCATCTAAAGATTCCTTCGACAAATTTCGCTTCGCACGAATAATATTGTCTGAATCAACCTCCAGATTCATAAATGCAATGTTAAATTCCTCAATACTTGCCCAAGGATAAGGTGTCACCATCGGTAACTCCGTAATCAGATTTTTCATAACGATCGCAGTGGACAAACGATCACCCTCAATATTTGGAATAACATACCTTAAGGTTTCATAACCGACAGATGTAAAACGGAGCGTGTCTCCGACATGCGCTACAAAAGAGAAAAAGCCCTCGTTATTGGCCATATAGGCTTCATTGCGAAAGCTTTCATTCGTTATAGTTGTATAGCCCACAGGAAGACCAGAGCTAATCGTTTCTACAATACCACTAAACTGCAAGATTTTGCGCTCTTGGGAATATGAAGCATACCCCGAGAGAATGAAAAATAGAACAAAAATAAAGTGGTAGTTGAATTTCATAGCACAAATCTAAGACATTAACAGTTACACTGCTGTTAAATTGTGTTAATTAAAGCGGTCAATTATAATGCCTTAGGTGTCGGCAAACTAGCATTAGGGTCATTCATGTCCGTAATATTAATCGCTTCCACAGCAGTAATTTCAGGTACAGCCTTTCTAATAGCTTGTTCAAGACCAGCCTTAAAAGTCATAATACTCATAGAGCATGAAGCACATGCTCCTAATAATTTCAAACGAACAACATTATCTGCAGTGATTTCTTCCACACTAACATCACCACCATCAGTTTCCAAATACGGTCTAATTGTATCCAATGCTTGTTCAACTCTTTCTTTTAATGTCATACTAAAAACAATTTGAATGTAAATATAATCAAAATTTACTAAAATGATAAGAAGACTATCCGATTGATACTGTTTTTAAACAAGCAAATGACAATAGTATAAACATTCTAGAATTTATGGTTAAAAAAAGTTAATATGATTAAATTCATTGTATAGCTTCCAATATTGCACTATATTGCAACATAAAAATTTAATTGATTAGTATTACAAATTCACTTATCTTTGTAAAATGTTTTTAAATAGGCGTATAGCGGCTTTATGTGCCGGAATTTTGTTATTGGTATCGTTCAGTAGCTGTAAGAGTAAGTTTGAGAAGTTGCGAGCAAGCAATAATATCGCTCAGAAGTACGAAGAAGCGGTAAAACTATACGAAAACAAAAAATATAGCAAGGCTTTAATATTGTTCGAAGATTTAAGAACTAAATTTAGAGGACAGGCCGAAGCAGAAAATTTATATTATTTCACAGCTTTTGCAAGCTACAGACTAAAGGATTACACCTCTGCACGTTATCATTTTAAAGATTTCGCAGATGTTTATCCCAATAGTCCTAGAGCCGAAGAATGTCGTTTTATGTCTGCATATTGTTATTATCTAGATTCTCCAAAGTCAAGTCTTGACCAAGAGAATACAAGGAAAGCAATCGATGCACTACAGTTATTTGTCAATTTGTATCCTGAATCTGAAAGGGCAAAAGAAGCTGGTGAATTAATTCAAAAGCTGCGTGATAAATTAGAGCTTAAAGCATTTTCAAATGCTAGGTTGCTCTATGACATGGGTTTAAACGATGACTATAGAGCTGCTGTGATTGCATTGCAAAATGTATTGAAAGCCTATCCTGATACCAAGTATGCAGAAGAAATTGAGTACCTTACGGTAAAGTCTCAGTATAAACTTGCAACTCAGAGTAGTCCTGTCAAGCAAGCAGATCGCTTTTCTGAAGTTATTGACTATTATCGCTCATTTGCAATGTCATTCCCGAATAGCAAATATATGAAGGAAGTTGAATCTCTTCGTGATAGCGCCGAGAAAAAAATGAAAACTGCGGCGACCTACATGGCAACTGTTAATAAAGCCATAGCCGAACAAGAAAAAGAAAGAAAAGCAGCAATAGCCGCTAAAGAAAATAAAGATAATAAAGATAATACCCAAAAAAATGAGTCAAAAAAATAACAGCACTGTAGCAACTTCAACTGTAACTCGTGATTTAAGACAATTAGACACCGTTACCGACAATATTTATGAGTCAATCGTAGTGATCAGCAAACGTGCTAATCAAATTTCTGTTGACATCAAAGAGGAGTTGAATAGCAAACTTGCAGAATTTGCTACTAACAATGATAACTTAGAAGAGGTATTCGAAAACCGTGAGCAAATTGAAATCTCAAAACACTATGAGCGTATGCCAAAAGCTACACTTATTGCGATTGATGAATTCTTACACGATAAGGTTTATTTCAGAAATCCCGCTAAAGAGCAAGAATAATTTGCTTTATCTCAGTTGATATGAGCTTAGCTAAAAAAAATATTGTGATTGCTGTATGCGGTAGTATTGCCGCATACAAAATTGCACATTTGACTAGACTGCTAGTTAAAGAAAAAGCGAATGTTCAGATCATTATGACAAAAGAAGCGGCTGAATTTATTACGCCACTCACGTTGTCAACCCTTTCAAATAACCCCGTTTTAATCGATTATTTCGATCCTAAAACAGGGGAATGGAATAATCATGTCCATATCGGATTACAAGCTGATCTGATACTGGTTGCACCAGCAACTGCCAATACTATTGGAAAACTCGCAAATGGAATCTGTGATAGCTTGTTAACTGCGGTCTACCTATCTGCAAAATGTCCTGTGTTTATAGCTCCTGCGATGGATCTAGACATGTGGAAACATCCCTCGACTCAAAACAATATCCGCTTAGTCCAATCCTATGGAAACAGAATAATTCATCCCGGTAATGGAGAACTAGCTAGCGGCTTAATTGGAGAAGGAAGACTTGCAGAACCTGAAGAAATTTTAGATTTTATTACGCAAAGCTTTTCTCCTCAACTCCCTTTAAGCGGAAGGAATGCATTAGTCACTGCTGGACCTACATATGAAGCGATAGACCCTGTACGATTTATTGGGAATCATTCTAGTGGAAAAATGGGCTATGCTTTAGCAAAACAGCTTGTAGCTCTTGGTGCTAAGGTAACCTTAATCAGTGGACCTACCGCTTTAGATGCCCCGCAAAACGTAGATCGTATTCAAGTTACTTCTGCACATGAAATGCTTGAAGCTGTCGTACAACATTTTTCACAATCAGACATTATTGTTATGAGTGCTGCTGTTGCGGATTATACTCCGATCGAAGTTGCTTCGCAGAAAATAAAAAAGAAAGAAGATCAATTCTCCATTGCACTCAAGAAAACGACAGATATTCTAGCATCTATCGGAACTAAGAAAACAGAAAAACAGCTCTTAATCGGCTTTGCTTTAGAAACAAATAACGAAGTTGAGCATGCAAAAGATAAATTAATGCGTAAAAACCTGGATTTCATTGTCTTAAATTCAATGCAGGATAAAGGAGCAGGTTTTGCAACAGATACCAATAAAGTAACTGTAATTGACCGTTTTCAGCATATTCAAGAATTTACATTAAAATCAAAAGAAGATGTTGCAAAAGATATTTGTCAACTGATCGTACAACACCCTATTTTAACTCAAAAATAGTACTATTAACTATAGCTTCTCCTCAAAAGCTGAACAAGATACTATTCCATCATAATTAAAACTGATCAGATATTGCACGATCTCTTACCAAGCTGTTCCCTGTTAGATCACCCCATCATAAAACAAATAACAGTTTTCTAAATATTTTCCAAGAGCCTTTTTCATTCAAGAAAAGATTAAAATAGATGAAGGCACTCTTTCATAATTAACGTATTTTTGTGCTATGAAAGATTTCAAAAAATATTATATAATACCTGCAGAGCCAGAAGAAATATACCTAGCACTGACGACGGACATTACCATACGTCTTTGGACAGGTGATTTAGTAGAAATCGATCCTGTTATCGGTGGTGAGTTCTCGATGTGGGATGGTGCTATCACAGGAAAATTTATCGATTTGGTTCCCAATAAAACGATTGTTCAGCAATGGTATTTTGGAGAAGAAGAGGCTGATTCCATTGTTACCATCAAACTACATGAACACAAAAAAGGAACTTCAGTCGAGATAAACCACGTCAATATACCTGATGAAGCTTATGATGATATTGTTGATGGATGGGATGATCCATACATGAGCTCTTTATTAGACTTCTATACAGAAGATGGACGTTAAGAGCCCTTTTAAGGCTCTTAGCTTATTTATAAAAGAGTTAGAGGTCCAAGTTACCGACTAATTCTTTTAAACCTATCTCAGACAGCTTAGCCTGATAGCTAGCCTCTTTAAGCCTGCTCATAGCATTTACATAGTTTTCTTGAGCATCTCTAAATTCAACTGCACTTATCGTACCTATCTTATACTTGTCTAAAGTTATATTTAAATTTTGCTTTGCGATTTTTTCATTTCGCTCTTCCAGTTTAGCTAAGCTGATATTTGTCACATAGCTTTGATATGCTTTCAAAATAGTGGCATTAATGAGTTCTTTGGATCTCTCAATTTGAATCGAGGCTTTTTCCACCATTTGTTTAGCCACTCGCTCACTCCTCCGTTGATTAAAACCGTCAAAAATATTCATCGATGCCGTTACACCATAAGTCAAACCTCTTGCATTAGATTGAGAAACAAATCCCAAACTAGATTCTGATGACGAAAAGTTATAGCCAGAATTAAGTCGAACAACAGGTAAGCGTTTCGAGCGGACATCCTTTTGCTCCAGCTCGGCCAAACGTTTATCCAATTTGATTAATTGAAGCTCGATGTTTTGATTAGTAGCCTGTTCTAATAAAGCATTAATTTCCAAATTCTCATTGAATTGAAACTCATATTGAACCTCAAAATCTATCGTTAAATCCCGAGCCATCAATCTATTTAACTCCGTTTTCAAATTGGCAATAGTTTCCAATTTTTTTAATCGCAAGGATTGGTCCGCATTTAAGTTCACCTGTACATTGAGAACTTCCAATTTAGAAGCTTTTCCAATTTGAAAACGATTTTCTGCCGTTTTTAAACGATCAGTGGAAATAACTATTGAAGAATCTATGGTGTGCAAAAGATTCTCTTCCAGAACAATTGTATAATACATATTCAGCACATCGCCAACAGTTGTTAAAATGATCGATTTCAACTCGAGGTCACCCCTTGCTTTCAGTTGATTCAATTTCTCGTACCGCGCAAACATACCAAAGCCATCAAAAATGGTCCAGCCTAAACTAACACCATAATTCATGCTGTTATTTTTTGCGTTTTCCAACTCTCTCACCTCACCTGTACTTTGTGTTTGCTTGGAATTCTGATTACTGTTGCTCTGGCTAAAATTTGCAGTAAGATTTGGTAAGATTCCAGCATTCCCATATGTTGCATTTTCCTTAGCGATGATCACATCCTTCTTTGTCAGCAATACATCAAAGTTATTTTCCATAGCTATAGCAACTGCATCGTGAGCAGTAAGCACATTTTGTGAGAAAGCACTGCCTACAGGAATAAAAAGCAAGGCTAGTAGATAAAAAATCTTATTCATATTAATCTTCAATATTCGTCAGTTCAGGATTGTGTTTCTTTATTCTAGACCACATTAAATAGATTGCAGGAATCACAAATAAAGTCAATACGAGTGAAAACATAGTTCCTCCTACGATAACAACGCCCATTCCTATACGACTTGTAGAGGCTGCTCCCAATGACAAGGCAATCGGCAAGGCTCCAAGTGCGATTGCTAGAGACGTCATTAAAATCGGGCGTAATCGCCCTGCAGAAGCCTCAACAATTGCATCATATTTAGATTTTCCCTCTTCTCTTAGCTGATTGGCAAATTCTACTATCAAAATACCATTTTTTGTTACCAGCCCAATCAACATAATAGTTCCAATCTGACTAAATATATTCCAAGACTGACCAAATAACCAAAGTGAAAATAATGCTCCTGCAACGGCTAGTGGTACTGTAATAATAATGACGAAAGGGTCAATAAAACTTTCGAATTGCGCTGCTAAAATCAAATAAATTAAAAGTAAAGCCAAACCAAAGGCAAACATTGTATTGGATCCACTCTCTTTAAAATCTCTCGACTCACCACCTAAATCTGTCGTAAAAGTCTCATCCAGTACCTTGGCTTTAATCCGGTCCATTGCTTCTATTCCTTCTCCTAAACTCTTTCCTGGGGCTAAACCAGCAGAAACAGTAGCAGACATGTAGCGATTATTATGATAGAGCTGAGGAGGGCTGCTCCGTTCCTCAATCTTTACAATATTATCCAGCTGAATCAATTGTCCATCCTTGTTCTTAACAAAGATCGAGGCAAGGTCGAGTGGCGTACTCGTATCTTTTTTATCAAACTGACCAATAACTTGGTATTGACGCCCATTCATCATAAAATACCCAAATCGCTGTCCAGAAAGAGACATTTGTAATGTTTGAGCAACATCTAATATAGAAACACCTAAACTTAGGGCCTTTTCACGGTCAATATTGACATAAAGCTCAGGTTTATTGAATTTCAAATTAACATCAGAGATTGAAAAAGTTGGATCATCATTCACCGCGTCCATAAATTCAGGTATTTTCTCTTCCAACTTCTGAAAATTAGGAGCCTGTATAATATATTGAACAGGTAGCCCCCCTCGTCTATTCACAGAGATAGTCGGTTGTTCCATAACTGAAACCTTAGCTTCAGAAGAAGATCGCGTTAAACGGGACAAATCACGTGCTATTTCCGCCTGCGTACGCTCTCGGTCCTCCTGCTGTACAAGACCAAGACGAATCATACCACTATTAGCCGCGGCTGACCCAAATCCTGGAGAAGTAATCACCAGACTGACATCTTTTTCAGGAACTGAATCATTGACAAGAGTTGTTAATTCAGTCATAAAACGATCCATATAATCATAAGATACACCCTCAGGAGCAGTGACTCGCACTGTCAGATAGCTTCTATCGTCATAGGGTGCCGTTTCCTTTGGTAATAAGCTAAAGAAAAGATAAATAAGACCAAAACAAGCTAAAACAATTGGATAACTGATCCATTTCTTTTTCAGAAATTTTATCAGAGAGCTTGCATATCCATCTGTTAGCGCCACAAAATAAGGTTCTGTCCGATCATAAAACTTAGTTTTCTTCTGTTCTCCGCCCTTAATTAAATAAGCATTCAACATCGGAGTCAATGTTAAGGAGACAAATGCTGAGATAAGTACAGCAGCTCCAATAACGATTCCGAACTCCCTAAAAAGCCGACCTACGAATCCCTCTAAAAACACGACTGGTAAGAATACAGCGGCAAGTGTAATAGAAATCGATATAACAGCAAAGAAAATCTCATTAGAACCTTTAATAGCCGCCTGAATAGGGGACATACCTTCTTCCACTTTCTTAAATATATTTTCTGTGACGACGATACCATCATCAACAACAAGTCCTGTGGCAAGAACGATCGCTAATAACGTTAACACATTAATCGAGAACCCACAGAGATACATCACAAAAAATGTAGCAATTAATGAAACAGGTATATCAATTAAAGGTCGAAATGCAATCGACCAATCCCGAAAGAATAAGAAAATGATGAGGACCACCAGTACAACAGAAATCAATAATGTTTCCGCGACTTCTAGAACAGCACGCTTAACAAAAAGCGTATTATCAAGTGCTATTTTCATGACAATATCATCAGGAAGGTCCTTTTTCAACTGATCAAATTCCTTGTAGAAACTTTTTGCAATTTCCAGATAATTCGTGCCGGGCTGTGGGATCACAGCCATACTCAACATGGGTAATCCTGAGTCAGACATTTTAGTTTCGAAATTTTCAGCCTCTAGCGCAGCTTTCCCAACATCACTCAGACGGATAATACTATTTCCTGTCGATTTAATAATAATATTATTAAACTCTTCTTCCGAAGCCAAGTTACCGATAGTCTTTACTGTCAGCTCCGTGTTAGAACCCGTTAATTTACCAGAAGGTAATTCAACATTCTGTAGGTTTAAAGCAGATCGCACATCCAGAACAGTAACACCATAAGAATTCAATTTGACTGGATCTAGCCAAAGTCGCATAGCATATTTCTTCTGCC
Source organism: Sphingobacterium sp. JUb56 (assembly GCF_014191365.1). Classification (NCBI taxonomy): domain Bacteria; kingdom Pseudomonadati; phylum Bacteroidota; class Sphingobacteriia; order Sphingobacteriales; family Sphingobacteriaceae; genus Sphingobacterium; species Sphingobacterium sp. JUb56. Next base: position 60,166 of record NZ_JACHWL010000004.1, read on the forward strand.
CCCAGATTTGTACCGAACTAACCCCTGGAATTGTTTGAAGACGCTGTGAAATCGTATTTTCAGCATAATCAGACAATTCCAAAATATTCTTTTCAGAACTTTGCACTGTCATGGTAATAATAGGTTCAGAGTCTGCATCAGCTTTTGATACCACAGGTGCTGCATCAATATCCTGAGGTAGACTTCGAACAGCCTGTGACACCTTATCGCGCACATCATTTGCCGCTTCCTCTAGGTTTTTACCCAGATTAAATTCCACCGTTATATTACTAGTACCTTGATTACTCGATGAGGAAATATTTCGGATCCCATCGATGGAATTAATAGCCTTTTCCAAAGGTTCCGTAATCTGAGACTCGATAATATCGGCGTTAGCACCAGCGTAACTTGTCCTAACCGATATTTGAGCCGGGTCAATAGAAGGGAATTCTCGTACACCCAAGTAGGAATAACCAATGATACCAAATAAGATCAACATCAAATTCAGTACAATAGTTAATACTGGGCGTTTAATACTTGTTGTAGATAAACTCATATAACACGATTAACGTAATGTAACCTTCACTTTAACATCATTCTTCAGCGACATTACTCCTGTAGTCAAAACAGTATCACCGTTCATTAAACCAGACAATACATTCACCTTATCCTTAGTTCTTCCTCCTGTTTCTACAATCACCTCTCTTGCTTTCCCCTCTTTTACAACAAATACTTTCTTTCCATTCTGTATAGGAATTAGTGCTTCGGAAGGAACCATTAAAGCATCATCAATGCTCTCCAGTGGTAAGATCACATTCACAAAGACACCAGGAACAAATTTATTATTTGAATTATCAGCACGAGCTTTTATTAGTAAAGTTCGAGTTGTCAAATCAACAGCAGGATCAATAGCAAAAATTTCTGCTGCAAAAACCTCCTTAGATTCAGGAATTGTAAATGAAATCTTTTTACCCACCGACACTCTGCTTACATACTTTTCTGGGATCGCAAATGATAATTTAACCCGATCTGACTTTACGAGTTTGGCAATAGGGGTAGTAGGAGTGATATATGCGCCTTTAGATACAGATCGCAAACCAATTATTCCAGAAAATGGTGCCCGTATGTATGTTTTAGATAATTGTGCTTCTATATATGCGATTTGCGATTTCGCCGTTCTATAATCAGCACTTGCAATATCATACTCCTCTTGACTAATCGCCTCTTTCTCCAGTAGCAGTTTTGCTCTTCGTTCATTTTCCGAAGTCAATTGCGTTCTTGTTTTAGCTTGCTCTAATTGTGCTAATAAATCTGAGGCAACGATTTTCACCAGTATAGCACCTTTGTTTACGCGACTTCCTTCAGAAAAATTTAATTGATCTATTAATCCAGAAACCTCAGAACGAATCTCTACTTGTTCATCTGGCTCAATCGTCCCTGTCAGATTAAGGTTATCAGCGAACGATTCAGCAAAAATAACAGCACCATATACAGACATGGTACCCGCTTTTCCTTTTCCGGCTGTCGGAACTTCATTCTTCTCTTTATTTGTCGTTATTCTTTGCCAGATCAAGTATCCAAATACAAGAATTATTAGCGCAATGACAATATATTTAATTTTCATAATCCAGTATAGCATATAGAAATGCGTAAAATACATTTCAATATTCAAGTTTATAAAAATTTAACGACTAAATAAGTAGAACTTCGTAATATTGTTATGATAATAACAGAATAAATAATACCATTATAAATTCCAATTGTACAATTACAGATCTATAAAAAAGCATTATACAGCAAAAAGCCTCTAGAATATAATTCTAGAGGCTTTGTATAAAAAAAGGCATCGACCTACTCTCCCACCTGTTACGGCAATACCATCGGCTCTGGCGGGCTTGACTTCTCTGTTCGGAATGGGAAGAGGTAGACACCGCCGATATAGACACCTAAAATATTTTGAATCAACAATGTTGATGTAAACAAATCAGATTAAAGCAAAATAGCCTTGTTAAAAGGCTATTCTGTATAAAAAAAGGCACCGACCTACTCTCCCACCTGTTACGGCAATACCATCGGCTCTGGCGGGCTTGACTTCTCTGTTCGGAATGGGAAGAGGTAGACACCGCCGATATAGGCACCTAAAATGTTTTTATGTGATATATGCTCTATAAAAAGCATTATCTATAGACAATTGAAAGAAAAACTAAAAGAGGAAGACAACAGTGTTTGCGTTGCTTGAGAAAGCTTCGGGTGATTAGTATTGCTCAGCTATGGTATTTCTACCTTTACACCTGCAACCTATCAACGTAGTAGTCTACTACGGCCCTATAAGGAAGTCTCATCTCGTGGCTAGTTTCGCACTTAGATGCTTTCAGCGCTTATCTATTCCCGACGTAGCTACCCAGCCGTACACCTGGCGGCATAACTGGTTTACCAGCGGTCAGTCCATCCCGGTCCTCTCGTACTAAGGACAGATCCACTCAAACTTCCAACGCCCACAACAGATAGGGACCGAACTGTCTCGCGACGTTCTGAACCCAGCTCGCGTGCCACTTTAATGGGCGAACAGCCCAACCCTTGGGACCTTCTCCAGCCCCAGGATGTGACGAGCCGACATCGAGGTGCCAAACCTCCCCGTCGATATGAGCTCTTGGGGGAGATCAGCCTGTTATCCCCAGCGTACCTTTTATCCTTTGAGCGATGGCCCTTCCATACAGAACCACCGGATCACTATGTCCGTCTTTCGACCCTGTTCGACTTGTTGGTCTCACAGTCAAGCAAGCTTATGCCATTGCACTCCTCGTACGGTTACCAAGCGTACTGAGCTTACCTTTGAAAGCCTCCGTTACCTTTTTGGAGGCGACCACCCCAGTCAAACTACCCACCAAACAATGTCCTCGACATGATCGAGTTAGAAACCGAATACAGAAAGGGCGGTATTTCAAGGTTGATTCCATGACTCCTGGCGAAGCCACTTCAACATCTCCCGCCTATCCTACACATCCTGTACCCAATTTCAATGTTAAGCTATAGTGAAGGTGCATGGGGTCTTTCCGTCCCGTTGCGGGTAATCGGCGTCTTCACCGATACCACAATTTCACCGAGCTCATGGCTGAGACAGCGCCCAGATCGTTACACCATTCGTGCAGGTCGGAACTTACCCGACAAGGAATTTCGCTACCTTAGGACCGTTATAGTTACGGCCGCCGTTTACTGGGGCTTCGATTCAATGCTTCTCTTGCGATGACATCCCCTCTTAACCTTCCAGCACCGGGCAGGTGTCAGGCCTTATACTTCATCTTTCGATTTTGCAAAGCCATATGTTTTTGTTAAACAGTCGCCTGGGCCTTTTCACTGCGGCTTCTCCATCGCTGGAGGAAGCGCCCCTTCTCCCGAAGTTACAGGGCCATTTTGCCGAGTTCCTTAGCCATGATTCACTCGAGCACCTTAGGATTCTCTCCTCGACTACCTGTGTCGGTTTACGGTACGGGTTTTTATAACCTGAAGCTTAGCGGGTTTTCTTGGAAGTCTGTTTACCTGCTCTATCAGCGCCGCCGAAGCTTTGCTGTACTATTGGGTTTCAGCAGGGTCGGCGGATTTGCCTACCGTCCCTATACCTACGCCTTTTAACGAACTATTCCGTCAGTTCGCGGCAGTGTCACTACTCCGTCACCACATCGCAGTTATAAAAAGTACTGGAATATTAACCAGTTGTCCATCGGCTTACTCCCTTCGGATGCGCCTTAGGCCCCGACTAACCCTGATCCGATTAGCGTTGATCAGGAAACCTTAGTCTTTCGGTGGGCGGGTTTCTCACCCGCCTTATCGTTACTTATGCCTACATTTGCTTTTCTATCAACTCCACGGCCCATTACCAGACCGCTTCTCCGTAAATAGAATGCTCCCCTACCAGACATGCACAAAATGCATGAATCCATAGCTTCGGTAATACACTTGATGCCCGTTTATTATCCACGCCCGACCGCTCGACTAGTGAGCTGTTACGCACTCTTTAAATGAATGGCTGCTTCCAAGCCAACATCCTAGCTGTCTGTGCAGTCGGACCTCGTTAGTTCAACTTAGCGTATATTTAGGGACCTTAGCTGATGGTCTGGGTTCTTTCCCTCTCGGCCTTGGACCTTAGCACCCAAAGCCTCACTGCCGGCCATATCTTATAGCATTCGGAGTTCGTCTGGATTTGGTAGGATTTGACTCCCCCGCACCCAATCGGTAGCTCTACCTCTATAAGACTCCATGCCGACGCTGTTCCTAAAAACATTTCGGGGAGTACGAGCTATTTCCCAGTTTGATTAGCCTTTCACCCCTACCCTCAGGTCATCCGGAAACTTTTCAACGTTTATCGGTTCGGTCCTCCATTACATGTTACTGCAACTTCAACCTGCCCAAGGGTAGATCACAAGGTTTCGCGTCTACCTCATCTGACTATGCGCCCTATTAAGACTCGCTTTCGCTTCGGCTGCGTGGCTGAACCACTTAACCTTGCCAGACAAGAGTAACTCGTAGGCTCATTATGCAAAAGGCACGCCGTCACTGGACCTGCCAGCTCCGACCGCTTGTAAGCACACGGTTTCAGGTTCTTTTCACTCCTCTGTTCGAGGTTCTTTTCACCTTTCCCTCACGGTACTAGTTCACTATCGGTCTCTCAGGAGTATTTAGCCTTATCAGATGGTGCTGACAGATTCCCACAGGGCGTCTCCGACCCCGCGGTACTCAGGGTACTGCTAGGCTAGCATTCTATACGTGTACAGGGCTATCACCGTGTATCGCTGGGCTTCCCATCCCATTCCACTTCTGTTTGCTAATGCCACATCGCAGCCCTACAACCCCAACAATGCCGTAACATTATTGGTTTGGGCTCTTTCCCGTTCGCTCGCCACTACTTGGGAAATCATTATTATTTTCTTCTCCTACGCCTACTTAGATGTTTCAGTTCAGCGCGTTCGCGTATTTTACAACATACCTTCAGTATGCTAGGTTGCCCCATTCGGAAATCTTCGGATCAAACTCACATTTGCTAATCCCCGAAGCTTATCGCAGCTTATCACGTCCTTCATCGCCTCTGAGAGCCTAGGCATCCCCCGTGTGCCCTTATTTACTTTCTTCACCTCATAGCCCTTTTGCTACTATGGGTTGCTTTTTGATATATAACCGTGATGCTACGCATTAATCCGTTCGGCCTTGACCGAGGGTCTTCATAATACATCAAGCACATCACAGTATTGTCTCTACTGTTGTCTTCTCTTGTAATTTTTTTTCTTTCAATATGTCAAAGAACTCTTTGTAGCCTTATCGTGAACACAATATCTTAGCGTCCGGGCATACGTGTGGAGAATATCGGAGTCGAACCGATGACCCCCTGCGTGCAAGGCAGGTGCTCTAGCCAGCTGAGCTAATTCCCCGTATTATTTATGGTAGTCCCGAGCAGATTTGAACTGCTGACCCCTACATTATCAGTGTAGTGCTCTAACCAACTGAGCTACGGGACTAGCTTATCATTCTATCTCTCTGGACCATCCATTTTCAGGGATGGGCACATTTCTTCAAATGCTTTTTTATAGTAATCAGTACTTAGATATCAGTAGTTAGATAGAAAATAATCTAAATACTAAATACGCTGTACTAAATACTTTTTTAATCATGTGTATCCGTAACGAGCTTCAATTCCGAATGCTCTAGAAAGGAGGTATTCCAGCCGCACCTTCCGGTACGGCTACCTTGTTACGACTTAGCCCCAATTATCGGTTTTACCCTAACACGCTCCTTGCGGTTACATGCTTTAGGTACCCCCAACTTTCATGGCTTGACGGGCGGTGTGTACAAGGCCCGGGAACGTATTCACCGCGTCATTGCTGATACGCGATTACTAGCGAATCCAACTTCATGAGGTCGAGTTGCAGACCTCAATCCGAACTGTGAACGGCTTTTAGAGATTAGCATCATATTGCTATGTAGCTGCCCGCTGTACCGTCCATTGTAGCACGTGTGTAGCCCCGGACGTAAGGGCCATGATGACTTGACGTCGTCCCCACCTTCCTCACAGCTTACGCTGGCAGTCTGTTTAGAGTCCCCACCTTAATGTGCTGGCAACTAAACATAGGGGTTGCGCTCGTTGCGGGACTTAACCCAACACCTCACGGCACGAGCTGACGACAGCCATGCAGCACCTAGTTTCGTGTCCCGAAGGACTGATCCGTCTCTGGATCATTCACTAACTTTCAAGCCCGGGTAAGGTTCCTCGCGTATCATCGAATTAAACCACATGCTCCTCCGCTTGTGCGGGCCCCCGTCAATTCCTTTGAGTTTCAATCTTGCGACCGTACTCCCCAGGTGGATAACTTAACGCTTTCGCTTGGACGCTTACTGTGTATCGCAAACATCGAGTTATCATCGTTTAGGGCGTGGACTACCAGGGTATCTAATCCTGTTTGATCCCCACGCTTTCGTGCATCAGCGTCAATACTAACTTAGTGAGCTGCCTTCGCAATCGGAGTTCTAAGACATATCTATGCATTTCACCGCTACTTGTCTTATTCCGCCCACTTCAAATAGATTCAAGTCCTACAGTATCAAAGGCACTGCGACAGTTAAGCTGCCGTCTTTCACCACTGACTTATAGGACCGCCTACGCACCCTTTAAACCCAATAAATCCGGATAACGCTTGGATCCTCCGTATTACCGCGGCTGCTGGCACGGAGTTAGCCGATCCTTATTCTTCAGGTACATTCAGCTTCCTACACGTAGAAAGGTTTATTCCCTGACAAAAGCAGTTTACAACCCATAGGGCAGTCATCCTGCACGCGGCATGGCTGGTTCAGAGTTGCCTCCATTGACCAATATTCCTTACTGCTGCCTCCCGTAGGAGTCTGGTCCGTGTCTCAGTACCAGTGTGGGGGATTCTCCTCTCAGAGCCCCTAGACATCGTAGCCTTGGTGAGCCGTTACCTCTCCAACTAGCTAATGTCACGCGAGCCCATCCATATCCTATAAATATTTGATCACAAACCGATGCCGGTAAATGATGTTATGCGGTGTTAATCTCTCTTTCGAGAGGCTATCCCCCTGATATGGGTAGGTTGCTCACGCGTTACGCACCCGTGCGCCACTCTCATCAGTTCGTAGCAAGCTACTCCCTGAATCCCGTCCGACTTGCATGTATTAGGCCTGCCGCTAGCGTTCATCCTGAGCCAGGATCAAACTCTCCATTGTAAAATGAAGTGTAAGATCAAGACTATTTATAATAAATAGAATTGTCTTGTATTTTAATTTCTAATTCTAAAATTGAACAGGTTGATTTTTTTTAACTTTCGTCGTTTCTCAACACTACTCGTTACGTTACATGATTATATTTTTAAAGAACTTCTGTCGCTTCCGCATCTCGCTTCGGCTTTTATGATGTCGGCATTGCGCCGGTATCGATCTTGTTTCTGTTTCCCTTCGTTTCCGTTGGGACTGCAAAGGTAGAAATCTTTTTGGTTTCTCCAAAATAAATGTGAAAATTTATTTTTTTGTTTTCCTGCTGTTTCTGCGTTTAACCTGAATTAAACCCTTCTTTTTTCAGTGCCTCCCCTTTCGGATCAGCCGTTCCTCCCTTGCGGAGTGGTGCAAAGATAGCGACTTTTTATAATCACTTCCTAATCTTTTCCGGAAATAGTTTGCCGTGAACCGGTAAAAGGCTTATAACCTGACCGATAAATTTATGGTTAAACATATAATTAATAGAAAATGTATAATCTCTGCTCAAAATCGATTGTCGATTATGTAGATTGTTTAGTGATATATCATATTTATAAATATCTTTATACATCTACAATAACCAAAATTAGTAATCAAAATGGCTAAAACTACCTTAAAAGATATCTCTAAAGCATTGAATATATCAATCTCAACAGTTTCCAAAGCTTTATCAGATAGTTATGAAATTAGTGAGAAGACCAAAAAGGTTGTTCAGGACTACGCTACAAAAATGAATTTTAGCGTTAATAAAGTGGCACAAAGTCTTAAAATCGGGAAAACAAATACTATCGGTGTCATTGTATGTGCGATTAATAATACATTTATAGCAGAAATACTAGACGGAATTCAAAAAGCATCTATAGAAACAGGCTTTGATATCATCATTATGCAGAGCAGAGAAGATATACAGGTTGAGAAATCCTGTATTGAAGTTTTAAACTCGAGAGGTATCGACGGACTTTTGATTTCACCAGTCAGCGAATCATCGAATCTGAGTTTATTGAAAGAATTACAAGAAAACGGAAAACCCATCGTTATTTTTGATAGAACAGTCAATCAATTAAAAACAGATAAAGTGGGTGCCAACAATTTCGACGGGGCTTATAAAGCTACCAAACACCTTCTCGAACAAGGACGTACAAATATCCTTCATATTACAGGACACCAATTAGGTGTTTCCAAAGACAGGTTAAACGGATATAAAGAAGCTTTAAGAGAATTTGAAATTCCACTAAAGCCCTATTACTTTATTGAGTGTAATATTCAAGATACCGCAATACTTGATAAACAAATCAAAAGCGCCATACAAAAAACACTAAACACAGAACATAAGCTAAATGCAATTTTTGGAGCCACCGATGTCATCACCACAAGAACACTCGGAATTCTAGCAGAACTCGGAATTAAGGTTCCGGAAGAAATTGCTGTTATTGGCTTTTCTAATATTTCTATTCCAACGTCACTCAACCCTGCATTGAGCAGAATCAAACAGCCTGCAAGTGAAATCGGACATACTGCAATGAAAAAACTCATTTATCTTATTAAGCGTCCATCACATAACGATTTTGAAACAATCGAACTAGAAACTACCCTGGAAATAAGAAAATCAAGTCTTTTGACTTGATTTTGCACCTCAGTTAGCTTTTTTACTTTTTAAAGTAGGCAACCGCATTGTGATAACAAATATCCGCGATAACCTTTCCAATCATATCGACATCATGCGGAAGGTAACCCTTGATGATATCTTCTGCAAAAATATTAGCAAGCAATCTTCTAAAATATTCGTGTCGAGAATAAGACAAGAAGCTTCTCGAATCGGTTAACATCCCAATAAAACAACTGATCAAACCATAATTAGAAAGTGCATTTATCTGTTCTGTCATACCATCCAACTGATCCTGATACCACCATCCTGAACCAAATTGAATTTTTCCCTTCATATTTCCGCCCTGAAAATTACCGATCATTGAACCAAAAACAGCATTATCAGCAGGATTAACATTATATATGATTGTTTTGGCCAATTGATCCTTTGTATCGAGATAATTAAAAAAATCTGCCATACGATCAGCTTGAGGGTAGTCCCCAATAGAATCATATCCCGTATCAGCACCCAAAATTGCGAGCTTCCCTTTATTTGTATCACGCAACGGGCCTAAATGAAATTGCTGCGCCCAATTTTTTGCATGGTACTTTGAGCATAATTCACTTAAAACATAAAAAACAAAGCTATCTTCCACTTCCAAAGCTCCGGTATCATCTCCATTGATCACGCGGATAAAAGTAGAATTCACTTCCGCTAAATTAAATGCCCCTTTTTTAGGCAGATATTTCAACCCATGATCTGAAGCCACACAACCCAAAGAGTCAAAATAATTAATTCGTTCATCAAGTGCTTCTAATAAAGAATCCAAGTGGTGTATTTTTATTCCGCTCACATCGGATAGTTTTTGCACATAAGCTCTAAATACATCTCCTTTCGATAATTGAAAAACCTTATCTGGGCGAAACGTCGGAAGTACTTTTGTGTTAAATTCAGTATTTAAACTTAAAGCCTTATGAAATTCCAGACTATCAATTGGATCATCAGTTGTTCCCACCATCTCAACCTTAAAATGGTTCAAAAGTCCCTGAGTACTAAAACTCGGTTCCTTCAATTGTTCCCTTGTTTGTTCATAAATAGCATGTGAACTTTGAGTGTTGAGCAATTTGCTAATTCCAAATGGATTCTTAAGCTCCATATGTGTCCAATGATACAGCGGATTTCTCAATGTTTGAGGCACAATCTCCGACCATTTTTGAAATTTTTCAAAATCAGAAGCTTCTCCTGTAATATATTTCTCTTCAACTCCCAAAGTTCGCATAGCACGCCATTTGTAATGGTCACCAGAGAGCCAAATTTGAGCAAGATTGTCAAACTGATGATTATTGCTAATCTGATCAGGGGGAAGATGATTATGGTAATCTATAATAGGAAGATCTTTTGCATAATTATGATATAGCTGTTGTGCAATATCCGATTGCAGTATAAAATTATGATTGATAAAATCTGACATTCTTTTTTGTTTATTGACCTAAAATTCCATATTCTAATCCCCTGAGTTCTGCGAGCCCTCTCAAACGACCAATTGCAGAATATCCAGGATTCGTCTTCTTATTTAGATCATCCAACATTTGATGACCATGGTCAGGTCTAAAGGGAATAGGTCTGATTCGATTTTGATTTTCAGTGATCAAAATTTTCATCACAGCATACATATTTACATCACCATCTAAATGATCAGCTTCAAAGAAACTTCCTAAAGTGTCTTTCTTTACATTTCTCAGATGCGAAAAGTAAACTCTTTCTTTAACAACATCCAAAATGGATGCAACATCATTTGACTGACTAGCACCAAGGGAACCTGTGCAAAAGCAAATGCCATTAAACGGCTTATTAACACCTTCAAGTATTGCTACCAGATCAGATTGATTGCTCACAATACGTGGAAGACCTAAAATTGGATATGGCGGATCATCGGGATGTATAGTCATTTTAATCCCCTCCCTTTCACAAACGTCACTTATCGATGACAGGAAATGAAGCAAATTATTTAATAATCCCGTTCGACCAAGCTGACCATACACAGCAATGCTGTTATTCAGATCCTGTAGTGTAATATCATTTTCTCCAGGGATTCCCATCAAAACAACTTGTTCTAACGCATTAAGATCTTGCTGTGAATAAGAAGAAAATTTTTTTTCAACTCCTTCCAATATCACTGTTGTATAATCCTTGACTGCATCTATTCGCTTTAGTATATGAATATCAAATACGGCAAGGTCAATCCAATCAAAATATAAAGCTTTTGAACCATCTTTCATCAACAGATCTAATTGTGTTCTGGTCCAATCTAAAACAGGCATGAAATTATAAGTAATGATCTGAATTCCACATTTCGCTAAATTCTCCAAAGACATCACATAGTTTTTAATATAATATGTGGCATCATTGCTTCCTGTTTTTATCGCCTCATGCACTGGAAGACTCTCTACGACCGACCAGACTAATCCACTATCTTCAATAATTCTTTTAAGCTCTAAAATATCTTCGACAGGCCAAACATCGCCATGGGCAATATGGTGCAATGCCGTTACAATACCTGTCGCACCAGCTTGTTTTATATCATCCAAGGAAACGGGATCATTAGGCCCATACCATCTCCAAGTTTGTTCAAGTTTCTTCATACCTTAAATTTATTAAACCCCACACCATGCGTTAAACCCGCCATCAACAAAAATCGTTTCACCAGTAACCAAAGCAGAAGCATCACTTAATAAGTAGACTAAAGTTCCTTTCAGTTCATCTGGCTCTCCTAAACGTTGATAAGGCATCGCATTAATAAATTTCTGCGCTCGGTCGGAATATGTACCATCGGGGTTTATCAGTAGGTTTCGATTTTGCTCTGTTAAAAATACCCCTGGTGCAATTGCATTGACACGTACCTTATCACCGTATCGTAAAGCTAATTCAACAGACATCCATTTCGTGTAGCCATCTACACCGTGTTTTGCAACCGTATACCCCAAAACTCTAGTTAATGGTCTACTTGCCGCAAGTGAGGAAATATTAACAATAGAACCCTTACCAGATTCAGCTATTACACGTCCAAAAATATGTGTCGGAATAATTGTTCCATTTAAATTAAGCTCAATTGCTTTCAGCGTATCTCTTATATCATGGTCAAAAAGATTTTGTTCAGGCTTTATTGTTGCTCCAGCAATATTACCGCCAGCAGCATTGACCAAACCGTCAATCGTACCCCATTTCGCTATTATTTCATCCCTAGCCCGTATCACGTCCTCTTCGTTCAAAACATCTACTTGTATTGCTAATGCCTCAGCACCTTTCGCCTCAATAGCCTGGACTCTTTCTTGGAGTTTTTCTCTATTTCTACCCAGTACTGCAACCTTTGCACCAGCTTCAGCCAAAGCATCTACAAAAGATTTTCCTAGAACTCCAGTTGCACCGGTAACCACAACAACGTGATTGTTCAATGAAAATTTATCCAATATCCCCATTTTATAATTGTTAGATTTAAAGTTACCAATTTTATGAAATAATTAATTCCTAAAGAAACATCCTTATAACTTTATTTACTCAAACGTTTTCGAAATTATAGACACAATCAATACAGAAATACAATTATTTATACTACTTTCGAAAAGTAAACTAATAACTTATGGATAAAAACACGGTCCTTTGCTTCGGAGAGATTCTTTATAGATTACAAGCAAAAGATGAATATTTTTTTAATGATGACCAATCGGTAGTCTATGCCTATCCAGGAGGATCAGAAGCGAACGTTGCTGTGGCTCTTGCCTCGCTATCAATACCGACGACTTACGTGTCTGTCGCTCCCGATCACTCTTTGACCAAGGAGATTTTAAACACACTCAATCACAAAAACGTCGATACCTCCAAGTTTATATTTGGTGGCGAACGCTTAGGTTCTTACATTTTGCAATCGGCAAATGGTTTAACAAGCGGAGAGGTAATATACGATCGTAAGTACTCGTCATTTTCCACCCTTAAAACGGAAGATATTGATTGGGATGAACTATTTACCGACTGTTCATGGTTTCATTGGACAGCCTTAACACCTGCATTAAACGAGGAATTAGCACAGCTCATGCTAACAGCATTAAAAATAGCGCACGAAAAGAAAATCACCATATCTGTCGACCTCAATTATAGAAGCAGGTTATGGCAATATGGAAAACAGCCACTAGATATTATGCCTACATTAGTTTCATATTGCGATGTTATTATGGGAAATATTTGGGCTGAACACAAAATGCTTGGAACTGCTATTCATGAGCAGTTGGTCCGAACTACTTCTTCCAGCGAATATTTCGACTATTCCAGTTTAGTTGCCCAAGAAATATTTGAAAAATATCCCAAATGCAAACACATCGCTAATACGTTTAGATTTATGGATAACCCTAAACATAATCTATTTTACGGAACATATCATAGCCCTGCAGAAAATAAAATAAGTACTATTTTAGAGACAAATGACTTAATTGATCGTATTGGTAGCGGAGACGCCTTTATGGGCGGTTTAATTGCTGCTATTTATCAAGGTAAGTCTGCTCAAGACATTATAGACACTGCAACCCAACTCGGATTCAAAAAACTATTTAACAAAGGTGATTTCATTAATTTATAATAATCAACATGCATACTATCCTATCCAAGATTGAAAGTTCTCCCATTATCCCCGTTTACTATCACGACGATATTGACCAATGTATTGCCATTTTAACATCATGTTATAATGGTGGAGTTCGCGTTTTCGAATTTGTTAATAGAGGTCCTGAAGCGCATAACAACTTTAAGGCTCTGCTTAAATACCGCGATGAAAATTTCAAAGATTTAAAGCTAGGAATTGGAACCATTAAAACGAAGCAACAAGCTCTAGATTTCATAAATATAGGAGCAGAATTTATTGTTAGTCCTATTGTGAAAGCAGAAATTGCAGATGTGACCTTAAAAAATAATATACTTTGGATACCGGGTTGCATGACTCCCACTGAAATTTCAGTTGCTGAAGAATTAGGTGCACCATTAGTAAAACTTTTCCCCGGTGATGCCTTAGGAGCAAATTTTTTGAAAGGCATCAAGCCTCTATTTCAATCATTGAAATTTATGCCTACAGGTGGTGTATCATTAGATGAAGAAAATCTGTTAGCGTGGTTCCAAGCTGGAGTATCAGCAGTAGGTATGGGATCAAAATTATTTAATGGCCCGACAGAATCAGAAGAAAATAATTATATTGAAAATAGATTACAAAAAGCTTTTCAGTATATTGAAAGCTTAAAATAGAGAAATAAAAAAAGCTCTAACTTTCGTTAGAGCTTTTTTTGTCGGGGTGGCAGGATTCGAACCTACGACCTCCACATCCCAAATGTGGCGCGATACCGGGCTACGCTACACCCCGAAAAGGTATCACCTTTTGTTTTATTGTGATGCAAATATACAGCGAATATTAGTAATGTCAAATTTATTTTTCACTTTGCACAATAAAAGACTGATTAGCTGATAAATAAATTTCAATCAACCGAAAAACAATCTCATATTTAAGATGATTTATAAGATAATCTGCCTCTCCATGGTCTAAATCGATAATTTCTTAGAACATGTTTCTTCTCTAAAGAATAGCTTTTATCAGTCCATTCGCTATTACAAATGCTTAAATTGATTTCAAAAAAAAACAAAAAAGAGTAAGTATAAACCTTTAAACTATGTAATAAATATCAATATTTTTGATTAGTTGAAAAGAGATTTACGTTCACTTGTTCCCATTTATCCTGAATAGATGTGCTATCTCTAGTGTTAAAACTAATTGTATACCTCGCCGATTTGCACTCATTCAGAAATCCTACTGATCTATAATAGCCTGATTTCTGAATTATACAATAAGTAGCAACCATATATTTGAGCTAATTAATTTTAAAATCTAGGTTGAATTTCGATCAATTTTCAGGCTTGTAAATCCATTTTCAACAGACACAACTACATGAGTAGCTTAAATTCTAAAGGCAATAAATTCTTAGAAGGACAGCAAGTGCCTTACAATTAACATTTTATATGTTGTTTAGAAATGAACAATCATTTACTAAATTTTTATTTATTGAAATATTCAAGATTACACCTCTAATTAATGAGTTCTTAAAGAAGCAAGTTAGACCAATGAAATAATCCGATTATTTAGAGAAAAACATAAAAGTACTTTAACTGTTTAAAAGTGTCAAAAATTAGAGATCGGAAGATATAGTGAAAGTATGTTTGTCCGATAGGAAGAAGATGTAGAAGCTGAATAGGTTAAATGATGAGCATGACGGGTCTGCAGAAGTTACCGAAAGAACAGGAATAGCTATGCTCTCAGCATAAAAAAGGTATAAACACAAAAAAGCCTCTGCTGTATAGCAAAGGCTTCTGTATAAAAAAAGGCACCGACCTACTCTCCCACCTGTTACGGCAATACCATCGGCTCTGGCGGGCTTGACTTCTCTGTTCGGAATGGGAAGAGGTAGACACCGCCGATATAGGCACCTAAAATGTTTTTATGTGATATATGCTCTATAAAAAGCATTATCTATAGACAATTGAAAGAAAAACTAAAAGAGGAAGACAACAGTGTTTGCGTTGCTTGAGAAAGCTTCGGGTGATTAGTATTGCTCAGCTATGGTATTTCTACCTTTACACCTGCAACCTATCAACGTAGTAGTCTACTACGGCCCTATAAGGAAGTCTCATCTCGTGGCTAGTTTCGCACTTAGATGCTTTCAGCGCTTATCTATTCCCGACGTAGCTACCCAGCCGTACACCTGGCGGCATAACTGGTTTACCAGCGGTCAGTCCATCCCGGTCCTCTCGTACTAAGGACAGATCCACTCAAACTTCCAACGCCCACAACAGATAGGGACCGAACTGTCTCGCGACGTTCTGAACCCAGCTCGCGTGCCACTTTAATGGGCGAACAGCCCAACCCTTGGGACCTTCTCCAGCCCCAGGATGTGACGAGCCGACATCGAGGTGCCAAACCTCCCCGTCGATATGAGCTCTTGGGGGAGATCAGCCTGTTATCCCCAGCGTACCTTTTATCCTTTGAGCGATGGCCCTTCCATACAGAACCACCGGATCACTATGTCCGTCTTTCGACCCTGTTCGACTTGTTGGTCTCACAGTCAAGCAAGCTTATGCCATTGCACTCCTCGTACGGTTACCAAGCGTACTGAGCTTACCTTTGAAAGCCTCCGTTACCTTTTTGGAGGCGACCACCCCAGTCAAACTACCCACCAAACAATGTCCTCGACATGATCGAGTTAGAAACCGAATACAGAAAGGGCGGTATTTCAAGGTTGATTCCATGACTCCTGGCGAAGCCACTTCAACATCTCCCGCCTATCCTACACATCCTGTACCCAATTTCAATGTTAAGCTATAGTGAAGGTGCATGGGGTCTTTCCGTCCCGTTGCGGGTAATCGGCGTCTTCACCGATACCACAATTTCACCGAGCTCATGGCTGAGACAGCGCCCAGATCGTTACACCATTCGTGCAGGTCGGAACTTACCCGACAAGGAATTTCGCTACCTTAGGACCGTTATAGTTACGGCCGCCGTTTACTGGGGCTTCGATTCAATGCTTCTCTTGCGATGACATCCCCTCTTAACCTTCCAGCACCGGGCAGGTGTCAGGCCTTATACTTCATCTTTCGATTTTGCAAAGCCATATGTTTTTGTTAAACAGTCGCCTGGGCCTTTTCACTGCGGCTTCTCCATCGCTGGAGGAAGCGCCCCTTCTCCCGAAGTTACAGGGCCATTTTGCCGAGTTCCTTAGCCATGATTCACTCGAGCACCTTAGGATTCTCTCCTCGACTACCTGTGTCGGTTTACGGTACGGGTTTTTATAACCTGAAGCTTAGCGGGTTTTCTTGGAAGTCTGTTTACCTGCTCTATCAGCGCCGCCGAAGCTTTGCTGTACTATTGGGTTTCAGCAGGGTCGGCGGATTTGCCTACCGTCCCTATACCTACGCCTTTTAACGAACTATTCCGTCAGTTCGCGGCAGTGTCACTACTCCGTCACCACATCGCAGTTATAAAAAGTACTGGAATATTAACCAGTTGTCCATCGGCTTACTCCCTTCGGATGCGCCTTAGGCCCCGACTAACCCTGATCCGATTAGCGTTGATCAGGAAACCTTAGTCTTTCGGTGGGCGGGTTTCTCACCCGCCTTATCGTTACTTATGCCTACATTTGCTTTTCTATCAACTCCACGGCCCATTACCAGACCGCTTCTCCGTAAATAGAATGCTCCCCTACCAGACATGCACAAAATGCATGAATCCATAGCTTCGGTAATACACTTGATGCCCGTTTATTATCCACGCCCGACCGCTCGACTAGTGAGCTGTTACGCACTCTTTAAATGAATGGCTGCTTCCAAGCCAACATCCTAGCTGTCTGTGCAGTCGGACCTCGTTAGTTCAACTTAGCGTATATTTAGGGACCTTAGCTGATGGTCTGGGTTCTTTCCCTCTCGGCCTTGGACCTTAGCACCCAAAGCCTCACTGCCGGCCATATCTTATAGCATTCGGAGTTCGTCTGGATTTGGTAGGATTTGACTCCCCCGCACCCAATCGGTAGCTCTACCTCTATAAGACTCCATGCCGACGCTGTTCCTAAAAACATTTCGGGGAGTACGAGCTATTTCCCAGTTTGATTAGCCTTTCACCCCTACCCTCAGGTCATCCGGAAACTTTTCAACGTTTATCGGTTCGGTCCTCCATTACATGTTACTGCAACTTCAACCTGCCCAAGGGTAGATCACAAGGTTTCGCGTCTACCTCATCTGACTATGCGCCCTATTAAGACTCGCTTTCGCTTCGGCTGCGTGGCTGAACCACTTAACCTTGCCAGACAAGAGTAACTCGTAGGCTCATTATGCAAAAGGCACGCCGTCACTGGACCTGCCAGCTCCGACCGCTTGTAAGCACACGGTTTCAGGTTCTTTTCACTCCTCTGTTCGAGGTTCTTTTCACCTTTCCCTCACGGTACTAGTTCACTATCGGTCTCTCAGGAGTATTTAGCCTTATCAGATGGTGCTGACAGATTCCCACAGGGCGTCTCCGACCCCGCGGTACTCAGGGTACTGCTAGGCTAGCATTCTATACGTGTACAGGGCTATCACCGTGTATCGCTGGGCTTCCCATCCCATTCCACTTCTGTTTGCTAATGCCACATCGCAGCCCTACAACCCCAACAATGCCGTAACATTATTGGTTTGGGCTCTTTCCCGTTCGCTCGCCACTACTTGGGAAATCATTATTATTTTCTTCTCCTACGCCTACTTAGATGTTTCAGTTCAGCGCGTTCGCGTATTTTACAACATACCTTCAGTATGCTAGGTTGCCCCATTCGGAAATCTTCGGATCAAACTCACATTTGCTAATCCCCGAAGCTTATCGCAGCTTATCACGTCCTTCATCGCCTCTGAGAGCCTAGGCATCCCCCGTGTGCCCTTATTTACTTTCTTCACCTCATAGCCCTTTTGCTACTATGGGTTGCTTTTTGATATATAACCGTGATGCTACGCATTAATCCGTTCGGCCTTGACCGAGGGTCTTCATAATACATCAAGCACATCACAGTATTGTCTCTACTGTTGTCTTCTCTTGTAATTTTTTTTCTTTCAATATGTCAAAGAACTCTTTGTAGCCTTATCGTGAACGCAATATCTTAGTGTCCGGGCATACGTGTGGAGAATATCGGAGTCGAACCGATGACCCCCTGCGTGCAAGGCAGGTGCTCTAGCCAGCTGAGCTAATTCCCCGTATTATTTATGGTAGTCCCGAGCAGATTTGAACTGCTGACCCCTACATTATCAGTGTAGTGCTCTAACCAACTGAGCTACGGGACTAGCTTATCATTCTATCTCTCTGGACCATCCATTTTCAGGGATGGGCACATTTCTTCAAATGCTTTTTTATAGTAATCAGTACTTAGATATCAGTAGTTAGATAGAAAATAATCTAAATACTAAATACGCTGTACTAAATACTTTTTTAATCATGTGTATCCGTAACGAGCTTCAATTCCGAATGCTCTAGAAAGGAGGTATTCCAGCCGCACCTTCCGGTACGGCTACCTTGTTACGACTTAGCCCCAATTATCGGTTTTACCCTAACACGCTCCTTGCGGTTACATGCTTTAGGTACCCCCAACTTTCATGGCTTGACGGGCGGTGTGTACAAGGCCCGGGAACGTATTCACCGCGTCATTGCTGATACGCGATTACTAGCGAATCCAACTTCATGAGGTCGAGTTGCAGACCTCAATCCGAACTGTGAACGGCTTTTAGAGATTAGCATCATATTGCTATGTAGCTGCCCGCTGTACCGTCCATTGTAGCACGTGTGTAGCCCCGGACGTAAGGGCCATGATGACTTGACGTCGTCCCCACCTTCCTCACAGCTTACGCTGGCAGTCTGTTTAGAGTCCCCACCTTAATGTGCTGGCAACTAAACATAGGGGTTGCGCTCGTTGCGGGACTTAACCCAACACCTCACGGCACGAGCTGACGACAGCCATGCAGCACCTAGTTTCGTGTCCCGAAGGACTGATCCGTCTCTGGATCATTCACTAACTTTCAAGCCCGGGTAAGGTTCCTCGCGTATCATCGAATTAAACCACATGCTCCTCCGCTTGTGCGGGCCCCCGTCAATTCCTTTGAGTTTCAATCTTGCGACCGTACTCCCCAGGTGGATAACTTAACGCTTTCGCTTGGACGCTTACTGTGTATCGCAAACATCGAGTTATCATCGTTTAGGGCGTGGACTACCAGGGTATCTAATCCTGTTTGATCCCCACGCTTTCGTGCATCAGCGTCAATACTAACTTAGTGAGCTGCCTTCGCAATCGGAGTTCTAAGACATATCTATGCATTTCACCGCTACTTGTCTTATTCCGCCCACTTCAAATAGATTCAAGTCCTACAGTATCAAAGGCACTGCGACAGTTAAGCTGCCGTCTTTCACCACTGACTTATAGGACCGCCTACGCACCCTTTAAACCCAATAAATCCGGATAACGCTTGGATCCTCCGTATTACCGCGGCTGCTGGCACGGAGTTAGCCGATCCTTATTCTTCAGGTACATTCAGCTTCCTACACGTAGAAAGGTTTATTCCCTGACAAAAGCAGTTTACAACCCATAGGGCAGTCATCCTGCACGCGGCATGGCTGGTTCAGAGTTGCCTCCATTGACCAATATTCCTTACTGCTGCCTCCCGTAGGAGTCTGGTCCGTGTCTCAGTACCAGTGTGGGGGATTCTCCTCTCAGAGCCCCTAGACATCGTAGCCTTGGTGAGCCGTTACCTCTCCAACTAGCTAATGTCACGCGAGCCCATCCATATCCTATAAATATTTGATCACAAACCGATGCCGGTAAATGATGTTATGCGGTGTTAATCTCTCTTTCGAGAGGCTATCCCCCTGATATGGGTAGGTTGCTCACGCGTTACGCACCCGTGCGCCACTCTCATCAGTTCGTAGCAAGCTACTCCCTGAATCCCGTCCGACTTGCATGTATTAGGCCTGCCGCTAGCGTTCATCCTGAGCCAGGATCAAACTCTCCATTGTAAAATGAAGTGTAAGATCAAGACTATTTATAATAAATAGAATTGTCTTGTATTTTAATTTCTAATTCTAAAATTGAACAGGTTGATTTTTTTTAACTTTCGTCGTTTCTCAACACTACTCGTTACGTTACATGATTATATTTTTAAAGAACTTCTGTCGCTTCCGCATCTCGCTTCGGCTTTTATGATGTCGGCATTGCGCCGGTATCGATCTTGTTTCTGTTTCCCTTCGTTTCCGTTGGGACTGCAAAGGTAGAAATCTTTTTGGTTTCTCCAAAATAAATGTGAAAATTTATTTTTTTTGTTTTCCTGCTGTTTCTGCGTTTAATCTTCATTAAACCCTTCTTTTTTCAGTGCCTATCCTTTCGGATCAGCCGTTCCTCCCTTGCGGAGTGGTGCAAAGATAGCGACTTTTTATAATCACTTCCTAATCTTTTCCGGAAATAGTTTGCCGTGAACCGGTAAACAGCTTATAACCTGACCGATAAATTTACCTATGACCTGTTCTCGGGGCTGAGAAACGGACAATCCTGGCTTTAAACTATAAAAAGGGGTAGCGGGGGAACTGTTCGTCCTGAACCGTCTTTCATGGATGCAGTATGCTTTTAGGGAATAGCCAAATGGAAATTATATCTTTTTCAGTACAGCGGCATCATCGACACTATTACTATTACTATTACTATTACTATTACTATTACTATTACTATTACTATTACTATTACTATTACTGATAAGGTGATCCATGTCTCCTCATGCTTTCCGCAGGGCCGACATCTTTACTTTATACTATATAGTATATACTACAAAAGGGATCCTGAGAAGTGCTGCTGTTTTGCAATAGCCAGCTATCCCCGTAAAGATACTCCGGAATAAGGCATATTATAACCTGCTCGGGAACTGAAAGGGAACTGATTATTACTTAAACTGGGATTTATAGAGAGATTACTGAGATTTTATAGGGGGTTAATAGAGCTTTACCTCTACTAGCCCCCTATAAACCCCCTCTTATCCCTCTGTTATACCTCTATTATATTCGAACCAGGTACCCAGTTGCTTATAACATGGTATTACCCTGCTAACAACAATAATAGTAGGTTTCTCCAGATTCAATTGGTTTAAAGAGCTGCTTTATAATCACGCTCAAACAGCTAATCGAAAATCAATTTGCATCGAATACGTAATTTTTTCTTTCATAGATTTTAAAAATAAAATCTATGAACTATATTATAAAAGTCAGATTATGTAATAGTCGGTATCTCCAAACTTCCAAAAAAGAAGATATTGATTCTTACCATGCTGTAGACAAATTGATCAGAACTAGCGCTAAGCATTATCGTGATGTAAAATAAAAAACTATATTTACTGCTGGAATAGACGAAACATTAGATTAAGTGATCGGAAAATCATTTTTTAAATCAGGATCATAAAACGATAAAAAAGTATATTAAATACCAATCAACCTATACAACTAAGCGCCAAACCAATAGAATAAGCATAAATGACAGGACCTGATTATATATACTATACTGATTTAATGGGCACAATGCTTTTTGCCATTTCAGGAGCCATGGCAGCTAATCGGAGAAAAATTGATATTTTCGGTGCAACTTTTACAGGATTTGTTACAGCAATAGGGGGCGGTTCACTCCGGGATGTTTTTCTAAACCTTCGTCCCATTTGGGTTGACGATGGGAATTATTTAATTGCTATACTAATCGGGGTTTTTCTATCAGCAGTCCTTAACGACAAATTAGATAGATTCTCCCGAACTTTAACACTTTTTGATGCCATGGGGATCGCTTTCTTTACTATTGTTGGCTTACAGAAATCCATTACCTATGAAAGCTCTACAATTGCGGCTGTAATTCTAGGCATGTTTTCGGCTGTAATGGGAGGGGTCATCCGGGACACCCTTATGAATGAAACGCCACTAATTTTCAGAAAAGAAATTTACGCAACAGCTTGTTTATCAGGAGCTATACTTTACGTAACCTTACCTTATTTTGGACTTTCCGAGGGCATAAATGCTTTTTTAAGTGCATTGTTGATCTTTACAGTTCGGATCTTAGCCGTAAAATATAAATTCTCCCTTCCGATAGTGGGTGGATAAGGTGGAGAAATAATTAGAAAAGCGTTAATTATAACTAACGCTTTTTCTTTTGAAATGGAAATTTCATTTTATATCCAACACGGATCATCCCTTTAGAAATTGTATCCAGTTTTCCTTTCAACATTGTTTTTTTCAGTGTAGACAATTTATCAGTAAACAATTTCCCTTCGATATGATCATATTCATGTTGTACAACACGCGCTGCTAAACCGGATAAATCAATTTCGTGCTCCTCAAAGTTTTCATCCAGATAATTAATCTTAATATTCGGGTTCCTCAAAACATCCTCATTAATATCAGGAATACTTAAGCATCCTTCATTAAAGGCCCATTTCTCACCAGACTCTTCAACCATGATCGGATTAATGAAAACTTTCTTGAAAGCTGTCAACACTTCTTTTTCTTCTTCAATATCTTCAGCAAAAGGAGTTGCGTCGATTACAAAAAGACGAATTGGCAAACCAACTTGGGGGGCTGCTAACCCAACACCACTTGCTGCATACATCGTTTCAAACATATCTGCAATAAGTTGTTTCAAGTTTGGATAATCCTCATCTATTTCATCTGCTACCTTACGCAAAACTGGGTCTCCGTAAGCCACAATTGGAAGTTTCATACTTTATTTTTTTTTGAAGGACAAAGATACGTATTAAAATTCAATCGAAAACCACAGTTTGTTTCTAATAAATCATATTTTTGTTATTCGAAAATGACAGATTCATACCATCAAATAGTAGAACGCTTTTGTAATGCATTACGAAAGAGCTTCAATTCAGAGATTTTAGTCTCCGAAAAATCCCCCGTATTTACAGTAATAACGGGGGAGGAGCTTCCTTTTAAAATTCACCTTTACGGATCTAATATCACGAAGCGGGTTTCAGAAGAAAATCAAAAAATCGTACATATTGATGAAGATATATTATTTAGCAAATATGCTATCATTCTAAAAAGAATACTGGCAATCGCCTTACATCAGAAAAAAGCTTACGCTAGAAATACCGTTGTAGCTCGTGTCGATAAAAAAAATACAATCGCATTCTTGGAAGAAAACCACTTGCAGGGGGCAATGCCAGGAAAATATCGGTATGGTCTATTTTTAGAGGGTGAACTAGTTTCTCTTGCCGTATTTAGCGGAGGAAGAAAAATGCCTGAATTAAATATTGAAAACTATCGATCATTTGAACTAATTAGATTTTGCAATAAACTTGGTTATAATGTAGTAGGGGGAATCAGCAAATTGCTTAAAGCATTTATCAACGATTTCAACCCCCAGGATATTATGACCTATACGGATAAGGATTGGAATCAAGATTCTTCATTAGAAAAAATTGGTTTTGTCAAAAAATCAGAACTCGAACCCCTTAAATTTTGGGTAAATGGAATATCAAGAGTGCTCATTAGAGATGAAGATCAATATAAGAACCTACAAAAAGAATTTCCTGATGGCTACTTAAAAGAAAACTTGGGCAGTCTTAAACTGATTCTATCTATAAAATAAAATCATTTTTTGTATCTTGTCGATTAATCTAAACAGTAAATAATAAAATATATCACATGAAGAGAAAACTACGAATGGGTATGGTCGGAGGGGGCAACGATGCTTTCATCGGAGCTGTACACCGTATCGCGGCAAATATGGATGGTAAAATCGAACTTGTATGTGGTTCATTCAGCATCAATCCTGAAATCAACAAACAGTCTGCTGAAGATCTATTCATTCCAGAAAATCGTTGCTATGCAAATTATGAGGAAATGATTTTAAAAGAAAGCCAGCTTCCCGAAGGAGAGCGCATGGATTTCTTAACGATTGTTACGCCCAATTTCATGCATTATCCTCCTGCAAAAATGGCTTTGGAAAATGGTTTCAATGTTGTCATTGAAAAACCGATGACCTTAACATTAGAAGAAGCAAAATCTTTAGAAGAAATAATAAAAAGCACGAATAAAACACTTTGCTTAACACATACTTACTCCGGTTATCCGATGGTAAAACAAGCGAAAGCAATGGTTAAAGCTGGTCACTTTGGTAAAATCCGTAAAGTTGTTGTCGAATATCCTCAGGGATGGTTGAGTAAATTGACTGAGCGTGAAGGAAATGCCGGTGCGGCGTGGCGTGCTGATCCTACTAAATCTGGAAAATCTTTAGCGATGGGCGATATCGGCGTACACGCAGCTCACCTAGCAGAATATATCACAGGATTAAAAATTACAGAATTATGTGCAGACTTAACGACTTTCGTTGAGGGAAGACATCTAGATGATGACGGTTCTGTTTTATTGCGTTTTGAAGAAGGAGCAAAAGGAATGCTTTGGGCTTCACAAGTAGCAGCCGGAGAAGAGAATGCTTTACGCATTCGTATTTATGGTGAAAATGGCGGGTTAGAATGGGCTAACGAAGATCCGAATAACTTAACAATCAAAATGTTAGGCGAACCTCGTCAAGTATTCCGTACCGGAAATGCGTACAATGCTCCAAATCAGTTAAGTTCATTTGCAACACACAATACGCGTATCCCATCTGGGCATCCAGAAGGTCTATTAGAGTCATTTGGTAATATTTACCGCAATTTTGCTCAAACTGTATCTGCGAAATTAGAAGGTAAGACACCAACGGCAGAAATGTTGGATTTCCCTCAAGTACACGAAGGTGTACGCGGCATGGCTTTTATAGAAAATGTTGTCAACAACAACAATGGTTCTGAAAAATGGACTAAATTTGTTGTGTGATAACTAAACAACAAACATTACTTTCTTCTTTGGCAATCTCATCTTTGCCAAGGGAGAAAGTCATCGTTATTTTAGGCCCTACAGCTTCTGGGAAAACAGCTCTAGCAGTCCAAATAGCAAAAGAAATCGGGGCCGAAATTATCAGTGCAGATTCCCGCCAGGTCTATCGTCAAATGGATATAGGTACTGGTAAAGATCTATCCGAATACGGCGATGTTCCTTATCATCTCATCAACATCTGTGATCCAGGAGAAAAATATCATCTAGGACAATTTATAGAAGATTTCCAACAAATCTATCAATCCCTATTGCTACAAAAAAAACGTATCATACTTTGCGGGGGAACTGGGCTCTACATTCAAAGTGTTATTCAAGGCAGTAAATATGTTAAAATTCCTAGCCAACCTGGTTTTAAAGAGGCTCTATATCAATTTGAAAAGGATGAACTTATCGATAGATTAGCTAAGTATAACAAACCCAATGATCTATTTATCGATTTATCCACTAAAAAGAGAATTATTCGCGGGATAGAAATTTTAGAATGGCTTAAGAATAATCCAGAAATGATACGTAATAATGAAAGTTTAGATTCCTTTGTAATAGGCTTAAATCCTGATGTATCCACAAGAAGAAAAAAGATCTCCAAAAGACTGGATCAAAGAATGGAGGCAGGACTTATTTTAGAGGTACAGGCATTATTGGAATCTGGTGTTAGTCATACAGAACTGCAATATTATGGTCTGGAATATAAATATATATCTAAATACCTATTAGGCGAATTAAACTACGAAGAGTTCTATAAAAAATTGGAAACAGAAATTCATCGCTATGCAAAAAGGCAGATGACTTATTTCCGTAAGATGGAAAAAGATGGTATTGTCATCAATTGGTTGGATTAAAAGTATCAGAGTTTATAAACAGAAAAAGGGTTGACCAGATGGATCAACCCTTTTTAATTTCTTTCGATTATAACTTGATTTCCTCGTCTTTAGCATTAAAGAAATGGAATTCCGTTAAATAATATGAAGTAACCGGAACAACTTTGATCCATTTTTGAAACTTCAAAAACCATTTTATTCTTTTTGAAATAAAGCCAGATTTAATAAAAGCGGCTATATAAGGATGTACACATAGTGATATTCCTTTTTCATTTTGTTCTTGAAGAATAAAACTTAAATTATTTTCAATATCATCCATCAGGACAATACTTGACCGGATCTCACCAGTACCATCACAAGCGGGACATTTCTCATTTGTAACGATATTCATTTCTGGTCTAACACGTTGACGCGTAATCTGCACTAATCCAAATTTACTTGGAGGCAAGATTGTGTGTCTCGCACGATCCGTGGCCATACATTCTTTCAAGAAGCTGTACAGCTCTTTGCGATGAGTAGGTTTATGCATATCGATAAAATCGACAACAACGATCCCGCCCATATCTCTTAAGCGCAATTGACGCGCAATTTCTTTTGCTGCTTCCATATTAACCAGGAGCGCATTATCCTCTTGGTTCTCTTTATTAGCAGAACGATTACCACTATTAACATCAACGACGTGAAGTGCTTCAGTGTGCTCGATTACGAGATAAGCACCACCTTGTAATGTAACAGTTTTTCCAAAAGCAGCCTTGATTTGTTTCTCAACCCCAAAATGGTCAAAAATTGGTTCTTTATGTTTATAAAGTTTTACAATTTTTTCTAGATCAGGAGAGATATCTTGGACATAAGATTTTGTCTCTTCATATATGACAGGATCATTTACATGAATATGTGTAAATTCATCTGTTAATAAATCGCGTAAGATGGTAGAAGCTCTATCCATTTCACCCAATACTTTTTGAGGAGGTTCTGCTGTCCGAAGTCGCTTGGTAAATATTTCCCACTTAGAGATTAGATCCAATAAATCCTTTTGTAGTTCGTCTACGCCTTTACCTTCAGACACCGTTCGGATAATAACTCCAAAATTAGGAGGTTTTATTCCTTCGACAATCTTCTTGAGACGTGTCCGCTCATTACTTCCTTTGATTCGTTTGGATATGGAAACCGCGCTTGAAAAAGGTACCAGTACGACAAATCTACCTGCAATAGATAGATCGGAGCTCAATCGAGGTCCTTTTGTTGATATTGGTTCTTTTGCGATTTGAACTGGTAAAAGCATGTTTTTGCTTAAGATATCAGATATCTTACCGGCCTTATCGATGTCCTTTTCAAGTTTTAAACTATTTAGCAGTTTCTCTTGATAACTGCCATTCTTTACTATTCGAGTAAGTTTTAGCAAAGATTGAACCTGAGGACCTAAGTCCAAATAGTGGAGAAAAGCATCTTTTTCGTATCCTACGTCTACAAATGCTGCATTTAATCCCGGCATAATTTTTTTGATTCGCCCAAGATAAATATCTCCAACTGAAAAATTATTGTTAACCGTTTCCCTATTTAGTTCAACAAGCTGCTTATCCTGTAGCAAAGCAATAGTAACTCCTTTTTCAGGAGTAGAATCGATAATTAATTCCTTTACCAACAGCTACATATTTACGATACAAATTAGCATACCCTGCTAACTTTGTTGTATCTGATTAAACCTTAAAGAACGTTTTTTTATAAAAAAAAACAATCTACACGTAATAAATTACGTGTAGATCATCAAACTTCAATGCGATTATTGCGTTATTTTCATGTCTCAACAACCTATTGGAGTCTTATACAAGAAAGACTATTTTTTCTTGTGTCTATTTTTTCTTAAACGTTTTTTACGTTTGTGAGTAGCCATTTTGTGTCTTTTTCTTTTTTTTCCGCTTGGCATAGCTAATTTTTTTTAAATGATTATAAACTAAATTAATTACTTACTCAACTCAGCGATCTTGCGATCGATAAATTGTGAAAGGGAAGGGTCAGCAGCTAGTTGTTTACTTTGTTTAAAAGCAGCAACCGCCTCACTTTTCATCCCAATATTTTCATAGCCTGTGGCTAAATAAAAGTAAGATTCCGCATCTGGTTTCAATTCAATAACTGTTTTGAAACGATCAATCGCTTTATCAAACTGGCGAGATTGTAATGAAAACAATCCCAAAGTTTTGTTTGCTTCTACATTTTTTGGATCTGCTTGAACCACTTCACGAAGTAAAGCAATTCCTGCCATCGGGTTATTAGTACCCGAAACCATAGCAGCTCCTAATCCTGTTTTCGCCTCTAAACTAGCAGTATTTAATTTCAACGCAGCTTCGTAAGAACGAATTGCATTTTGTGTTAAAGCCTGAGCTAAAGTAGAGTCTTGTAAATTTGTGTAAGCAGTACGATAAGAGTTACCCGCTTTCAACCAGTACTCATATTTTGGAGAAATTTTAGCCATTTCTTCATAAATGAATCCTTGCGGAGCTGGCTTCGCCAAATCATCCCACTTTACAGCCAACTTTTGAAGTAAAGAAATCTTTTCTTCTCCAGATGCCTTTGCAATTTGGGTCTCAATATCGGAAATATCTTTGATTAAATTTGCATCTAATCCTTGTTTTGTCATTAACGATATGTTTTCCAAATTAATTTCGGAAGAAGATTGCTCCGTTTGAGCAGATTCTTCTTTCTCGTTCACCAAACCTTTGATAGGTTGTGCCAATAGTACCGCAACTAATGCTGCAACCACGCCTACTACTATAATCTGTTTGGTTTTTGCCATTTTTAATCTGTTTTTAAGATTATTTATTGCCGTTTTTTACTTTCTCAACAAATACTTTTGCCGGTTTGAAACTAGGAACGAAATGTTCAGGGATGATGATCGCTGTGTTTTTAGAAATGTTTCTAGCAGTTTTTTCAGCTCTTTTTTTAACAACAAAGCTACCAAAACCTCTTACGTATACATTTTCTCCACCCACCATTGCGTTTTTAACCACTTTGAAGAATGCCTCAACGGTCTCTTGAACATCTACCTTCTCTAAGCCTGTTTTGTTAGAGATTTCTGCAATAATTTCTGCTTTAGTCATATCAATTTTACTGTAATTATTTATTTCTCAACCTTTAACCAAATATACTTTGGGGTTGCAAAAGTATCTCTTTAAAATGACGTTTGGAAATAATTTAAACATTTTTTTTATTTTAAAATTATTCCAAAAGAGATCATTTACAACAGCTTAGCCATATTGCATCGCTAAACTCATTTTTCAAAGAAGCACAAAAATACACTTTATTACTGAAAATCAAACCTTTAATTTTATTTTTATCATTTCACGTGAAACAAATGATAAGCCTATGACTTAAATTTTAATCACAAATTACCTGTGCTATTTTTTTTAAATCATCGGCATTATGTAGACTGCTCAGCACAATTCTGTTTAATGGTGGATCTGTTTCCAATGGATAAGGAAAACTTGAAATCAAAAATCCCTCTTTTACTAATTTTTGATAAAGTTCAGGGTTCGTTGAGCTGAAAACAGGAAAATTAGGAATATGACTTAGGCTATTGCCGATTAAGTCACTAAATAGCTTGACATTCTGTTGGAGTTTATTGAATTCATCCGAATATATTTCCTGTGAATTTGTAAAAGCGTACATGAAAGCGGGAGAAGCAGGGGAGGCTCCTGTAAAAAAAGATGATTTACGAAACCTTTGAATCCACTTATTGGATGACAAGATGATACCCGCATCTGTTCCCATACCTTTTGCCAAAGATGCAACCACTACGACATCAATTCCTGTATTATCAAACATAGACAATTCCGTAGAAACTTTATTTTTGCGAAC
Source organism: Sphingobacterium sp. JUb56 (assembly GCF_014191365.1). Lineage (NCBI taxonomy): Bacteria > Pseudomonadati > Bacteroidota > Sphingobacteriia > Sphingobacteriales > Sphingobacteriaceae > Sphingobacterium > Sphingobacterium sp. JUb56. The sequence goes on from NZ_JACHWL010000004.1 coordinate 90,152, forward strand.
CACCCCGATTCCGTGCGAGTCATCCACTAAAAGCACGATCCTTTTATTGGGATCTATTTTTAGTAATGGACTAAAATCGTAGTGCTGGGGTGTTAAATTATCCAGTGCATTACTCACAATTACGAAAGACTCTTCTTTAGAGGCATTGATATGCTTTACCGCATCCTCTAGCCAAGAAGCCATAAGACCACTCACTCCTGGATTGACATCAAACCACAATGCTGGATGACTATTGGGAGCATATAGAAGTGTTCCTTGTAAAGCAAGTACCCTCACAACCAATTGTGCAGCCAAATAACCACTTGAAACTAGCATCGCATCTTCAAAGCCAAATCGTAAAGCTGCAGCCTCCTCGGCAATATCAAAAATACCAAGCTGAATATTATTATTACGGGAGGTTCCGTTATTCAGTCCATAAATAGAAATTCCTTGTTTATATACATCGATATAAGCCTCATTAACCAATAAGCCCAGATAGGAAGTTCCGCCAAAAAAGAGATACGTCCTTTCTTCATCACTGATCACCCGACCTGTTGGCTGATGCAAATGGGTAAAATCTTTCATTATCAATATTACACTTTAAAATTACCGGGAAATAGACTCTGTTATAAATAATAGGTTGTTATCTCAAATAACAAAAAACACTACATATTGAGTTTGTAGTTGAGCGGGATATTAAATCTGAGCGAAACCGTAAAACCCTTCAGTGGACGATAATCCTGCTTGTCGGCGATTGAAAATCCATATCCAAAATCCAAGTCCAAAAGAGTGGCCATTGTAACACCTACTTTTGGTGTAAAGGTATATGGAGTGAATTCTGTCCGTACAAAAGGAGCAACTACCCAGGATTCAGGATAGAAAGACAGCGCCAGCTCAGGAATTACCGCAAACTTTTTCTGTGTCCATGTAAAATTAGCGGTAACATCTGTTTTTAAAATATTTTCACCGAGAAAAGCAAATGCAAAATACCCTCCTGTTTTTACAGCACTTCCTTTTTGATATTGATAACTAATTGTAGGACCATATAAGATCTCCTGAGCTTTTACCTGCATACTGAAGCTAAATAGCACAAGACAGATCAATTTAACAACAATATTTCTTCTCATAGAGTCTAATATAAATGAAAGTTTAAAGGAATATTGACTCCTAAGGATAAATTCACTCCTTTAATTTGTTTAAAATCTTTCTTGGTATTAATATCAAACCCATAACCTACTCCCAGATCAATGAGAGAGAAAAGACTGAGACCAACTTTTGGCGTTACCGTATACGGGGTCAATTCGGCTTTGACAAAAGGTAATAGAACAAAATCATTGACATAATAAGTAAATCCCAACTCGGGAATTACAGTTGTTTTACCGCCCATCCAAGTGAAATTTGCGCCAGCATCAATTTTCATATACTGCGACTCATTTGGTGCAAATAACCCCCAGGCAGATGCTTTCAAAAAACTTCCGCTTTGATATTGATAACCAATAGAAGGTCCAAATATCCAATTGTTATGTGCCGGTAATGGGTTCTTTTGCGCTGCCACACTTAGACAGGACAATACCCCAATAAGAATGAAAGCAAATCCTTTTATATTCATCTAGCTAAAATACAAAGTATAACCATTAATCAGTACCTCCAAAACAATTAATGTCTAAAATCGTTTGGTTTTATCATTAAAAAAGAATGGGAATCTGAGCTTAATTTTGCCTAGATCCCCCTGATATTTCTTTTAAAAGCAATCTTCTAACAAACAACTCACCAATATATATGGTGCTGTTCAAGGTCTTGTGTGTGTTTTACAATGCAATGAATGGTAAGATTTATCTCCAAATGTTTGCATCAATATTTTGTTTTTGCGTTGCATTTAAATCCGGGAACAAATTAAATCCTGTCACTTTCTCTAATTCGCTTACTGTCATTTGATACTTTTCAAATTTGTTAGAACTTGGTGTTTCATTGTCCATCTTATAGGCAATGGTATAATAATTCTTTCCCTTTTTCATTGCTAGCGCTTTAAAATAATACTTGGGCCTGGCGATTTCTATGTTTTTATTATCGATGATATATTCAATCGCTGTGTTAGATTTTGTATTTGGCATCGCTCCTGTTACCACATATAGCGTATCACATTGTGCCGTCCATGTACGCACTTTATTTTCTAGGTTTGCCCATACACCCTGATTCAGTTTAGATACCTGTGCGGTCATATTTGAAAAGTAAAACGTAGTCTTATTCTGAGCATTATTAAAATTTCTGTCCGCACTAGGCAACTGATGCCCTCTATCGTAACCTGAAGTACCAAAACCTTTAAATAAAGTGGGCTGAAACTCCATTGCTATAGCCGGGTCGTATTGCCAGTCATCGGTACGTTTGGCATTACCGAGATAACTACTGTGCAAGGGGTAGGCAACCCAATAGGCCATTTTTTTCACCTTATCGTACAGCATGGTATAATTACGGCGTTTCGGATCATCAGGTAAAAAGTGCTGAATAAAAACCTCGTCCTTTTTCAACTTCGTTATTTCTGGAATTTCTAAGTAAGGTTGCGTTGCGACAATGCCTCCATCAGAAATACCGTTATCAATTTTTACATCAAAAGAATACTGATTCGCTCTTTTCAGTTTATTTACTTTTGGTAGCTTCCAAGTAAACTTCGTGTTGTCTGAAGTTAAAAACTGTATGGTTTTTCCAGTAATATTTTCTCCTGGAAAAAGGAAGAATTCGACAAAAGCAGTCCCATCATGGTTGTTTATGACTTTTCCCTCAATATCTTTCTGGCTGTCCTTGTTAACTGCTAACTTGCCTGTTACCAGATCAAAGGAGCCAAGCGTGTTTAGTTTCGGCATTACGACTTTCATCTCTTCATACCCACGTTCATCTATATTGGCTACCGTTAATTTAATGGATATTTTTGATAATTGACGTTCAAATATAAGTGGAATATTATTGTTCCCTTTATTGATTGCCTTCGCATTTTTTGCGTACATGAGATCTATTTTCGCCTGATTAGACTGATCCGTTATATCAAGTATGTATTGATAATCGCTAATTATTTTAAAAGGATAATAGGCAATAAAATCTACCGATTTTTCAGGTAAGAAAAGTTCTTCTGTAGTTTGAAATAGTGATCCGTTTATAAAAAACATATGATTATTAGTACCGTTGACAATGGAACTAGTCGATAATGGCATTCCTGACTCGATCATAAATATACCGATCTCATCTCCTTTTTGCCATGTAGTACCTATTGCTCTATTTTGATTCTCTTCAACGATCGTTGCTGTAAAGTGTACAGCGTTCTGATCTATTCTGATCTGGTTTTTACGACATGCGTATACAACCAAAAATGTTATAATAAAATAAACTACCTTCTTTAAAAATTTGGTCTTTGTAGTTCTGGTTTTTTTAATCATCCTAAAATATAGTAAGTATTAATTTTAGGGCGAAAATGGCTAATAAATTTAGATTAATGAACGTTTAGTAATGACTTTTAATCGATGAAACCACCAAAATTTTGTAGTTAATTGATTACTAGAGGTCTTAATTTAGCCGAAAAAACGATTTTAACAGGATGATTGATTCAATCACAAATGCCCAAGTTTATGAATTGCAAAAAATGTAAAACAAATCATTTGAGGATAAAAAAAAACGAATCAATCTCAAGTATCAAAAGTCGCGAAGAATAAAAAAGCCACTTTTCATATAGAAAAATGGCTTTTTTACAGGAGGTGACCTCGGAGGGGCTCGAACCCTCGACCCATTGATTAAGAGTCAATTGCTCTACCAGCTTAGCTACAAAGTCAAGTCTATACTCAAATGTAACTTAGATTTTTTTTATATCAAACATAAAAATGAAAAAACAAGATATATTAATATAATCTTTTTAAGACATTCATTATCAAATTGAAAATCCATAAATGAAGTATATGAATTCGATAACAAATATAGACATGAACTCAAACTGCTGTTTTTAATCGCGAGCCTCAATCAGCCAAATTACACAGGAAGTATCAGCTTTGTGTGTTTTCTATATTTTATTCGTCTTTTTCTTATATAGCTTAAAATTTCCTTCTTTTCTATATTCTAACACATGCTCTTTACAATATCCCGTTAAATAAACGGAAAATTTATTGCTATCGTTTTTATCCAAATTCAATTCTGCCAATACCTCCGCCACACGTTTGGGTGTATTAAAAAAATCCGAGTGATAAACTAAATGATCCAACTTTTGTGTTGTTTCTATACGTCGTTTAGATTCAGGTTCAATTTTATATAGTGGCGTCAGATCCATGTTCTTCTCAAACAATGTTCTGGGCTGGATATTCAGTGCGCGACAAATTAGCAAGAAGTTATACATAGTCGTACCTTTTCCCTTTTCTACCGCAGCAATGGTATTAATGGTAAGGTCAGTCATATGTGCAACGTCCCTTTGCGTAAAATCTAATTCATCTCTACGCTCTCGAAATTTTTGACCAATATTCAGGATAATATCTTCATTTATTCTTGACACGTAACAAATAGAGTAAATATTTGCGCAAAATAAATACAAATAAAAAGCTGATTTAATTTGCGTAATTCCTTTTATAATATTACTTTTGTGTATATAAGGGAGAAATTACCTTTCGTCCTATGGTATATGTAACCAATTATGATCGATATGAAATATTCATCAAAACCTAGGATTCTCAAAAATTAAGTGTTCTAAGGTGATATCAGCACAGCGATATATTCACCGTTTTTGTTCTTTGACTTATTGGTATTGATAAAAAAGAGGCTTCTTGTGAAGCCGTAAGGCAAGGGATAGTTCCACTCGCCAAATACACTGAAAACAACTTCGTATTTTTTCTTCATTAAAAAAAGATATTAATAATATGTTGCCAATTTCTGTTTTCCAAAGTCATACTTGGTTAATACATGGTTAGGGATCTTCTCATATTTGGTCTTGTTTGTTGTCCCTAATTTTTAAGTGATACACAACTATGTTTATGTTTATTTATCCTACGGGTTCATTAAGATTATAAATCAATTTTTCTTATTATTGCTTTTAAAGGGCACATTATAATTTAATAATAGATTTAGACAGATATCATAAGTTTACGTACCCATCATCTACCTTGGTAAACATTACGCTCACGACATACACTCCTTTAGTAGCCCGAGAGAAGAGGTTCCTTGTGAAACCGCAAGATGAGAGCAAATGCTGCTCATTAAGTACATGGTATACAAACAACTTGCAATAACCTTTGTTCGTCAACTTTGTAAACTGAATTGTACATACAGCAAAGGACTATAAAATTACATGCAAAAGCTCTTACTACAGTTGGATTACAATATGGAGAAAGCTGCTCTTTTTATTGCACACGAAGTATTTTAAAGAGAAAAAATAAAAGTAGTACACAATTAGGTTCTTACTAAGATAAGGAGACGTAAAATCTATAGCTGTAAATAACCTTTATAAAAACAGCCCTATAGAAGCACTGCGAAATCACTTCCATAATAAAATAGATATTAAAGACACAATGAGGCTTCTTGTAAAGCCGTAGGGTGAGGGTTTAAGCTACTCACTAAATACTTTCCAATTTATTTTTTTCAAGCTTTACAATCTGTATCAACTGTAACTTGCTAGAACAATAATGGGTTAACAATCTTTACGGGTTACTCATCCGCTTTTTATAATGATTAACATCTTTTCTCTACCCATATATTAAGGTTAACTCAATCATTAGCTCCTGAACACAAGACTATTGGTTATGTATAAACAATAAGCTGGACTAACAAAATGAATAAATTACTACGTATATACAATCATGCACTATTTATAATTATGAGGTAAGAATATCAGCTTATAAGCAGGTTATATATACAAATCAGCTATTAAAATATTTATCGAGGCTGCTTGTACAGCCGTAGGGTGAGGACACTTGTCGCTCACTAAATACCTACCAAGAATTAAATTATTCAACGAATATAAAGCGACACGTTGCTAGGGATATACAATTGAAGGTCTGCCATTACACTAAATTTGAACCAGTTTATTCATTAATATCTTCTTGGAGCGTTTATACAATATTGAATTTTGAGTTAAAACATCTTTTCACGAACGCTTTCAACATGATAAGGTCTTCACAAATTCTTTTAAGAAAATCGCAAAACGACTAAAACAAGATTACCGTCAATACCAATAAGTTCTATTCATAAATCTTTCAACTGAGGCAGCTTCATGGTTAAAATCGCCAGAAAAGAAACTGCACGAAGTTGTTTCAAAAGTTTACCCACTAAATAAAACGAAATATGAACAAACTTTACAGTCAAAAAAATACTAAAAAACAACTTATCCAACTCAACAAAGGGATTGAAGCAGGATTAAATTATTTCTATGAGAAGTTTTATCCGTATTTCTACCTCCGCTCTAACCGTGCGACACGGGACACCTGTATTGCAACTAGTATTACTCATGAAGCTTTCTTAAGGTTATGGCTATCTCGGGAAAATATTCATTCTGAAGAAGATCTTTTGCATTTCCTAAAAATGCAAATTAAAAAGGCTATTCATATTTTTTATAGCAACCCCCGGAGCCGCTTTCACCGTAGCCTCCTCCAATTAGATTCTATAGAAAATTATCAGGAATTTCTTGCTGGATATGAAGAAGAAGATGACGCTCATGAAGACTTAGTTTATCTTGATAAATTAGACAATGAAAAGCAGCATCAATTAGATAAACTTAACAAAGTACTGCCATTTTTAAACCTCGAACACCAACTATTCATCAGACTCAGTCTTCAGTACAGCTTCAATTATGAGCGTATTGCCTATTACTTAGGCGGAATATCGGACTATGAAGTGAGTCTAAAAGTAGAAAAGACGATTGCAGTTCTTCGTTCAATTTTAAATAGTTATGAAAAAATAAATAAGGCAATCTCAAATAAAAAGATTATTGCACAAGTAGAACTTACAGACGAACAGGTAGAAATTTTCCGCATGCGCTATGAATTGCAATTCTCTTTTGAACAAATATCAAAACAATTGCATTTAAACACTACAGCTGTCAAAAAAATATTTATCGAGGCACACAGTAAAATAAAACCCCGCAAGAAAACTGCTTAAAACCCCTTTGTTATGGAAAACAACACAATTATTTTAACCCGGAAAATACAGATTTATATCGATTGTGATGATAAAAAGAAAAGAGCTACGTATTACGATAGGCTATTCGATTGGCAAAATATAATATTTAGAGCATCCAATATTGTACTCTCCCATCAATTTCTGCAGGATAGCTTAAAAGATCTCATTTATCTAACTACTGAAGTGAAAGTAAAATTAGTAGACCGTAATACCGATGAAGAAGGAATATTGAATACATCAAGAATGAATACCACCTATCGGCTTCTTTCAGCTTATTTTAAAGGCGAAATACCAACCGATATCCTATCTACGCTCAATACAACATTATACAAAAATTTTCAATCGGATCGTAAAGCTTACTGGAAGGGAGAGCGCTCGTTAAGAACTTACAAAAAAGATATTCCTATTCCTTTTTCTTCAAAATCTATGAAATTAAGTAATGATGAACAAGGGCGAGATTTTAAAATTTCTTTATTTAAACTTCCTTTTCGAACTTATCTTGGTAAAGATAGGTCTGATAAACGCATACTCTTACAAAGGGTACTGGTCGGGCAGATTAAGGCTTGTTCTAGCGCTATCAAGGTTATAAAAGGAAAAATATTTCTTCTATTATCATTAGAAATGCCCCAAAAAGACCATGTTCTGCAGGAGCATCTTATTGCAGAGGCATCGCTATCTATTGAACATCCTATTTCAGTGAGTATAGATAATGATTGCTACCAAATCGGGACAAAAGAAGAGTTTTTATACCGTCGTATTGCTATTCAAGCGGCAAGACATAGACTACAAAGAGCCATAACTTATAATAGAGGTGGCAATGGCCGTAAAAGAAAACTCAAAAGTCTAGATCATTATAATCAGAAAGAAAAGAATTATGTTGATAGTAGACTACATCTCTATAGCAGAAGACTCATTGATATCTGTATCAAATCTCAGGCAGGAACACTTCTTCTAGTCAATCAATCCAACAAAGAGGAGATCGCCAAGGAGGATGAATTCTTACTCCGCAACTGGAGCTATTACGGCCTTATTGAAAAGATCAAATATAAAGCTAAAATGGCCGGTATTAATGTTATTATAGAATAGTTTACAGCCTACAGTACATTAAAAAAGAAAGAAAAGTACAATCTAGAAATGTAAAAACTTACTGTGAAAATGCTACCGGACTAGGCAAAATATGAAAACTGGTACACGATGAGCTTCATGCGGGACAATACCTTTGTTTCAAAATTTAAAGCTATGGATATTCAAAATGTGCTTCGTTGTATAGTGCAGCAAGATGAACTGCATGCCAGATGGTTGAATACACTTTCTTTTATGGAAAACGCTGGCGCTAGAAAAATATCGCAATGTGAACATCCTACAGAAGTTAGTATCATACAGCTCAAACATGCGGCAGAAGAGCATAGGCATGCTTATTATCTAAAAAAACAGATCGGTAAACTTGGAACAGCCATCTGCTCGACCTATGAGGATAAATATTTAATCGCTCCAGTATACACAAAACAATACCTGCATCAATTGGATATTAAATCTTGTCGCTACCTCAAAGAAACTTTTAATCTAAGCGGCGCAGCTCTTAAGCATGCCGCTTACCTATTTGTTACTTACGCCATTGAGGTCCGTGCCGACGAGCTATATCCCATATACCAGCATACGCTTGATACAATGAAAAGCAAGGTTATGGTCAAATCTATAATTCTTGAAGAGGAAGGGCATCTGGAGGAAATGATTGATCAACTGGCACAGTTTTCTCCTCAATGGGAGCAGTATGCCAAAAATATACAGGCTATAGAGCGGGCCTTACATACGGAATGGATCAGCGCAATAGCAAGTCAATTAAACTAATGTCCGGCTATGTACAGTACATGGGATAAACTGCTATTGCAAAGAAAAGAGTCCGCATCACTTCGAAAGCTCAGCATAAATGCCGGTGAGACCGATTTCCTGAGCAATGACTATTTGGGCATGGCCAGGAATAAAGTTTTTCATAAGATGATGCTAGAAACCATACAGTCAGACCCCAAAATACTTGCGGGCAGCACTGGTTCAAGACTCATTAGCGGTCACTCGGCAGAGGTGCATGAAACAGAATTCATTCTTGCACAAAAGCATCGTACCGAATCAGCTTTACTATTCGCATCGGGATATGTAGCCAACCTCACTTTATTCTCTTGTCTACCGCAACGGCAAGACACCATTATTGTAGATGAGTATATACACCGTTCTGTACACGACGGCTGTGTTATGTCTAAAGCTATAAAATGGAAATTTAGACATAATAATCTTGAAGATCTAGAAGCCAAGTTAAAAAGAGCCAGGGGACTGTGTTTTGTGGCCGTTGAAAGCCTATATTCTATGGAAGGAGATTTTGCCCCTTTAACAGAAATCGCCAAATTGACCGATAAATATGGAGCATCTCTCATCGTCGATGAAGCACATGCATTTGGTGTATTTGGCTATGGCCTTGTCCATCAATTGGGTTTACAAAATAGCGTATTTGCAACTTTGATCACTTATGGTAAGGCTATGGGATCACATGGGGCAGCACTACTCTGCAGTAAACTTATCAAAACTTACCTCATCAATTTTGGATCTCCCTTTATATACAGTACAGCCCTTCCAGATCTTATCTGGAGACAGATTCGTAGAGGATATGAATTTCTTGACAATCACCCTGCCTTAGCTTCAAATTTAAGGCACAACATTCGCCTATTCCGAACACAGCAGGTACCCACAATATCAGGCACAGATAGTCCGATACAATCGCTTATAGTTCCTGACAACAAACAGTTGTTGAACTTAAAGAACTCCCTGTCTGAAAAAGGGTTACAAACCTATGCTGTTTTTTCACCAACAGTAAAATTAGGAACAGAACGTTTACGTATTTGCCTACACACATTTAATCAGAAAAACGATATTCTCTTGCTAACACAAAGCATAAAATCAAGTCTTGACTTATAGAGAAAGAAAAATATCAAAATACTCGTTTTGAGTCCCAAACCAGATAGAATTAAAATAAAAAACAATATGAAAGAACAGATTTTTGTAACGGGAATTGGAACAGAAATTGGCAAAACTGTCTGTTCCGCTATATTAACTCAACATCTAAAAGCGGATTATTGGAAACCTGTCCAATCTGGAGATTTACATGCCACAGACAGCATGCGCATATATGATCTCCTTCAAGGTGATGTCCGTATCCATCCCGAACGATATAAGTTACAACTTGCTGCATCTCCACATAAGTCCGCTTTATTAGAAAACACATCGATATCGCTCGAAGATTTTAAAATTCCTGAGACGACAAATAATCTTGTTATAGAAGGTGCTGGTGGCTTATTTGTCCCACTCAGTGACACCTGTTATATCATTGATTTAATACAAGCCTTAACAATTCCAGTCGCGCTGGTTATCAAAGATTATTTAGGGTGCATTAATCATAGTTTACTATCAATAAATGCCATAAAGCAAAGAAATATAGATTTAAAATACTTGATATTTAATGGTGGTATCGATACCGATACCGAAAGGGTGATCTCCCTCCAAATACCTGAACATACACAAATTATTCATATCCCGCAGCTAGAAACAGTAACGGCAGAAGCTGTACGAAAAATAACCGATCCATTTAACTCTTAAAGCAATTTAATAACAGATGAAAACTACAATCCGAAATAACTGGACCAAGGAAGAAATTCAACAGATCTATGACCAACCTCTTATGGAGCTCATTTATCACGCCGCTTCGGTTCACCGCGAATATCATAATGCCGCGGAAGTACAGGTATGCACCTTACTATCTGTAAAGACAGGCGGATGTCCAGAAGATTGTTCCTACTGTGGCCAGGCCGCACGCTATCACACCGATATAAAAGTACAGGCCCTCTTACCCACACAAACCGTGATCGAGCATGCTCAAAAGGCAAAAAATAATGGTTCTACCCGATTTTGTATGGCGGCCGCTTGGAGAGAAGTTCGTGACAATCGTGATTTTGACCGTATTATAGACATGGTAAAAGGCGTAAATGATCTAGGTCTTGAGGTCTGCTGTACACTGGGAATGTTAACGGAGCAGCAGGCTATTCGGCTTCAGGAGGCAGGCCTACATGCCTATAATCATAACCTAGATACCTCTGAACAGTATTATGATGAGATCATCTCTACCCGCACGTTTGATAACCGCATCAATACCATCAACCATGTGCGTAAGGCTGGAATAACCGTTTGTTCAGGGGGTATCATAGGTCTAGGTGAGTCACACATAGACCGGATAGCGATGCTTTTAACATTGGCGACTATGCCCAAGCATCCTGAATCTGTACCGGTCAATGCACTCGCACGTGTTAAGGGAACCCCATTGGAAAACAATGCCAAAGTTGATATCTGGGATATGGTCAGAATGATCGCCACAGCCCGTATAGTGATGCCAAAATCAATGGTTAGGTTAAGTGCCGGCCGTATAGAGATGAATGAAACAGAACAAGCCTGGTGTTTTATGGCGGGTGCCAATTCCATTTTTACAGGTGAGCGAGAGACATTACTGGTGACTCCAAATCCAGGAGTATCTGAGGACATGAAAATGTTCCAGACACTGGGATTGAAACCGATGGTCAAACACATTAAGGACGAAGCATGCACAGCACATTAAAAGAACGGGACAAGAACGTTAACTGGCATCCTTACACTCAAATGAAGGGTGCATCGGACATCATCCCTATCATTCGGGGCGAAGGGACATATCTATATGATGATCTAGGTAACCGATATATTGATGCTGTATCGTCCTGGTGGGTAACTTTACATGGGCATGCCCACCCCTATATTGCAGCCCGTGTTTCTAAACAGTTAAATACGCTGGAGCAGGTTATATTTGCAGGATTTACACATGAACCAGCTATTCAATTAGCTGAAAACTTACTAAAACTACTTCCTAATAATCAACAAAAAGTATTCTATACCGATAATGGATCTACTGCTGTCGAGGTTGCCTTAAAGATGTGCATACAGTACCATGCAAACAAAGGTCAAAAGAAATCAAAAATTCTAGCCTTCCGCAATGCTTACCATGGTGATACTTTTGGAGCGATGTCAGTGAGTGCCAGAGGGGTATGGACAGAGCCATTCGGACATCTGCTTTTTGATGTTATTTTTATAGACGTTCCCACAAATAAAAATATTGAATTCCTACGTCAGGAAATTGATAAACACGCGACAGAGGTCGCTTGTTTCATCTACGAACCGCTGGTACAGGGGGCAGCAGGAATGTTGATGCATGAACCAGAATACTTGAGTACATTAATGAAGTATTGCCGTTCTAAGGGTATCTTAATGATTCAAGATGAAATTTTTGTCGGTTTTGGCCGCACAGGAAAACTGTTTGCGGCAGATTATCTGTCTGAATCACCAGATATAATGTGTTTTTCCAAAGGTTTAACAGGTGGAACTATGCCATTGGGCATAACAACTTGCTCCAATACGATCTATGAAGCTTTCTATTCGGATGAAAAACAACGGGCCTTATTTCACGGCCATTCTTTTACCGCCAGCCCTTTAGCTTGTACAGCGGCACTGGCAAGCATGGAGTTATTATTAAATAAAGAAACTTTAGCCCGTATTGCAAACATCACAAGGAAACACAGCATCTTTCTTACTAAGATCAAAAATGAACCTAAGATTAAGCATGTTAGACAAACGGGAACAATAATGGCAATCGAATTAAAACAGCGTGAAGAAACATCTTATTTTAGTAATATAAATGAAATTGTATATCCCTATTTCTTACAGCGAGGTATATTAATAAGACCATTAGGCAATATTATTTACCTTGTTCCTCCTTACTGCATTAGCGACGCGGATCTTGATTATATTTATGAAGTCATTACCGATGCTTTATCTTTATAAATTGGGTCACTTATTTCCCAATATGTCCAAATTTTGATAAATAAGAAGGTGAAAATTTTCACCTTCTTATACAAATATAATCCCAATTTGTCCTTCTGTCTCTAGTAAAAGCCAATTAATATTGGAATAGTATCGTCAAGTAAATCTTATGAATATGGCATATAAAGACCTTCTAATAGCTCTATCTATTTTGATCATATACCGATAATACACAGATCGTATCAATTCATTCTTAGTCTGCACAAGAAATAGTTCCATGCGATGCACTGCTAACTATGGTATGAATAACCGATGCTTTTGTCAGCTAATTTATTGATGAATCCTAATTTTCAAAAATAAGTTATAATATTTCATACTATTATAAACTTAAAAATGTATGTTTGCACGCATATAAAAAGGCGATAGTATGAGTATATCATCTATCCCCTAACAAAAGCATAAAACAACCCAAACAGCATGTCCATTACATACAACGAACGTTTCTTTCTCTTGTTTGAGGATCTAAAGAAAAAAGGCGAATTAAAAACATACGTAGAACTAGGTAAATTAATCAATGAATCGAAAGTTGGAATCAATGATTTAAAAACCGAACGAAAAAAAGTGAGTATTCAGCATATTCATGATATGAAAATATCATACAATTACATCAATACAGACTACCTGATCGGAGCAAGTAATCAGCTATATTTATCGGCTAACGAAACTTCACAATTAACCTCAGCGACAATTCCTGACAACTCTGGACAGCAAGAAACCATTCTAGCGCTCAAAGAAACGATCGAAGCAAAAAATGAAACGATCGCGGTTCTTAAAGCATTGCTCGCACAGAAAAAATAGATTCCTATTTTTTTTAGCAAACAAGTAAAAAAGATAAGAGCTTTTTTATTTTGGAAAAAAGCTCTTTTAAGTTTTTCATCGTTTCTTAAAAATATTTGTGCATTGGCAAAAAATACAGATACCTTTTTCAATTGTTACCAATAGTGTTTTATAAAAATTCAAGCAATTAAGTAATTTTATTGCTACTCCATGATAGTTAAGAACAGTAAATTCGAATTTTATTTGTAAACTTAGCCCATCAATTTAAATCAACAATATGCGTGTAGGATTATTTATTCCTTGTTATATCGATGCGATCTATCCCGAAGTAGGAATTGCAACACTAGAACTTTTGGAGCGCCTCGGAGTGGAAGTGGTAGTGCCATTAAATCAAACCTGTTGCGGCCAGCCGATGGGCAATGAAGGTGATCAAAAAAATGCGGCTTCATCAGAGCAGCTTTTCTGCGATAATTTTGAAGGTTTTGATTACATCGTTGGTCCGGCAGGAAGCTGTGTAAAACACGTACGCATGCACTTCGATGCTATCCCACAAACCGAAAAAGTAAAGCATGTACGCAAAACAACTTACGAGCTTGTTGAGTTTCTAACAGATATATTAAAGGTTAAAGAGTTCCCTTGGGCTTCTTACAAACATAAAGTGGCCATTCATAATAGTTGCAGCGCTATACGGGGTTTACATATACAATCTCGCTCTGAGTGGCAAGAACCCTACTTTAATAAAACGGAGCAGCTATTAACGATGGTAGAGGGGGTGACCATTAAACAGATTACCCGCCCAGATGAGTGCTGTGGATTTGGGGGCACATTTTGTGTTACTGATGAAGCTGTCAGTGTCAAAATGGGGCAGGATAAAGTTGCTGATTACCTGAATCACGAAGTAGATTGTATCGTCTCACCTGATATGTCTTGCTTGATGCATCAGGAAGGGATTGCTAAACGCGGAAAAGCACCTTTAAAATTTGTACACATCGCTCAAGTTTTAAATAATGGTCCTTTTTAAAAGAAAATCAAAATGAGTAAAGTTAGAGTTGACCAAAATGCGGCAGATTTCATCTACATGGATGACATCCACCAGCCTACACACGATAAAAACTTATGGAATGCCCGCATGAAACGGGATCTTGCCGCATCTGGAATTCCTGAATGGGAGCAGATGCGTGATCTTGCTTCACAAATAAAAGAGCATACACTAACCCATCTGGACCAATATGTAGAACAGTTTGTGACCGAAGCGACCAAACGTGGTGTAATTGTACATTTTGCGAAAGACGATATAGAACATAATCAAACCGTATACGACATATTAAAAAGTCACAATGCCACCAAAGTAGTCAAAAGTAAATCGATGCTCCAGGAGGAATGTGAAATGGGCGCTTTTCTTGAGGCTAGAGGTATCGAAATGATCGAAACTGATCTTGGCGAAAGGATACAACAACTTTCTGGGGAAATGCCAAGCCATATTGTCATGCCCGCTATTCATAAAACGACGGCAGATGTGGCTGAACTTTTTGCAAGAACAATCGGTACGAATCCAGATGAGGATGATCCGACACAGTTAACAGAAGCTATGCGAAACAATGCTCGTCCTAAATTTTTGGAAGCGCATGCAGGTTTAACGGGAGCAAATTTTGCTATCGCAGAAACAGGTGCTTTTGTAGTCTGTACAAACGAAGGTAATGCCGACCTTACAGCAAGTATACCACCGTTACACATTGCCAGTATTGGAATTGAAAAAATTCTTCCCAAAACGAGAGATCTTGCCCTATTTATCCGTTTACTGTCACGCAGTGCTCTAGGCACTCCAGCCACTCGCTACACTTCTCATTTTATGGGACCTAGAGAAACAGGAACCCAAATGCATATTGTACTAACGGACAATGGAAGAAGCCGCCGTTTAGGAATGGAAGATTTCTGGAGATCCTTGAAATGTATTCGTTGTGGAGCATGTATGAATACCTGTCCGGTATACCGTAGAAGTGGGGGATTAGCATATGGAGCCACTTATTCGGGGCCGATCGGTATCATTATCGATCCGACTTTTGATGAATCAAAATTCAGTGAGCTTCCTTTCCACTCATCACTTTGCGGTTCTTGCTCTGAGGTTTGTCCAGTTCGGATTAATATTGCTGAGCAAATTGGATTATGGAGACAGCGCATGGTCAATATCAATGAATCTTCCAAAGCACTTCACTATGCGTTTGGAGCGGTAGAAAAAGTATTTGCTAATCCCAAATTATTCCGATTGGCAGAGAAGGCGGCATACTATGGTATGAAGCTTACACCAAATTGGTTATTATATAACACCAAATTAAATGCTTGGGGTAAACACCGCGAATTGCCGGAAATTAAAAAAGAGACTTTCCGCGATTGGTATATTAAAAATAGATTGAAAAAATGAGTTCACTAGACGAAATATTAGCGGCTATCCGTCAAAATCTTCCTGTTCAAAAGATTGCTTATCCTGAGTTGCCATCTTTTGAGAAACAGGGAACCAATCTGAAAGATCAATTTAAAGTAAACCTTGGGCTTGCCGGAGGAGAAAGCTATGACGTAGAAAGTATTGCAGAAGCGCAAGAAATCATGCTCAAAAACCTTCCTGATACACGGGTTAGTTGTTCTTCTTGCCCAGAATGGGAGGGGACCAAATCGCTTAATGCTATTACACATCCTCGAGATCTAGACGACGTAGATTTAGGAATTATAAGAGCAGAATTTGGAGTGGCAGAAATGGGGATGATATGGCTTACTGAAAATTCATTGAAAGTAAACTCTCTGGGATTTCTATCACAGCATCTTGCTATATTACTTGATCCAGATGCGATTACAGAAAATATGCATACAGCTTACAGCGATATTGATTTTCAAGCCTCTACTTATGGTTGTTTTGTTATGGGCCCTTCAGCTACCGCAGATATTGGAGCTTACTTGGTACGCGGCGCACAGGGAGCACGAAGTTTGACTGTTTTCTTTATAAAAGAAACGAAATAGTCATTATTTTATCCTACTCTAATCTTGATTTCTAATGTTTATCATTAAAGAATAATTGAATAAAAATCAAGGTCCTGTTCAAAAATAATAAACCAGATTCATCTCTGAATCTGGTTTATTATTAAAAATTTCTTATTTCAAGTCTTTCAATATTTCTTGCACTGCGCGTTCCAGTTGCGGGTCTTTATCATTCGTACGATCTGCGATTGTGTTTTTAACCACAATATCCGGTGCTACACCTGATAACTCTAAATCTTGACCAGCTAAAGTATAACATCCCCAGGCTGGCACGCGATAACTAGATCCGTCTACTAAACCTTTTGCTGATGTAAAGATAATCCAACGATAGGTTTCATTTCCAATAATCTTACCTAATTTCAATTCCTTAAATCCTGCTGCGGTCATTTCTGCATCGCTCAGAGATTGTTCATTTATCAAAAGTACAATAGGTTTCGATGCTGGTGCAAAATTACTTTGCGGAGCCCGCTGACCGCCACGATACTGCCACTTCAAATAAGGCCTTTGTGATAGAAAACGTAACACCTCATCGTGCACATTACCCCCCGTATTGTATCGCAGATCCAAAATAATACCATCTTTATTATTCTCTTGCTCTGCCATATCGATCAGAAAGCGTTGCAACTCCGGCCCTCCCATATTTTTCATATGTGAATATGCAATTTTGCCATTACTCCATTGATCAACTTTCCCTCGATTGCCTTTCATCCATTCGTCATAAATCAGGTCCTTAAAAGCGGTACTGATTAAGGGCCGAATAAAAACTGAAATTTCTTTACCGCCACGTAGTATAGTCAACTGTATTTCCTCTGCAAGGGACGGCCATGTAAAATATTGATCCCGATCTTCTTTAGGATTTACTTTATTTCCATTAACAGCCATGATCTCATCGCCTTCTTTCAGATCTACTCCTTTACGGGAAGCTGGACTGTTGTCTATAATCTGTGCTATTTGATAAGGATTATCCTGATTGAATAAAACACCAATTTCATTAGTTACGTCCCCAAATGGTTTGCGCTCTTCTGCTCCCATCGAACTAAAGCCCAAATGTGAAGAGTTTAGCTCTCCTAACATATCATTTAATAATATGCGTAAATCACTACGGTCATTAATACCAGAAAGATACGGTTCATACTTCTTCTTCATCGCCGTCCAATCGATACCGTGGAAAGTACTATCGTAATAGTTTTCTTCTAGCCCAGCCCAAGTCTCATAGAACATCTGCTTGAACTCATTTTCCAGATCACGGTTAAATCTAAAATTGATTGTTACCGCATCGAGTTTATTTTGGTCAAGATTATATTTTTGAATTATCCCTCTATTAAGGATAAAATACTTACCTCCAGATTCGATAAACTGGTTGATTCCGTTGTCAACAACTCTTTCGGTTTTAACAGCTTCAAAAGGTTCATAGATTGTTCTGTATAATCCGTACTTTCCTTCGTGATTGGATGAAAAGAAAACATAGTTTTTTTCTCCTTTTTGGATAGCAATGGGATCTGATTGCGTTCCAAAAGCAGGGCTTACTTGTTCAATACGGTCACGTAACCCTTTAACATCTATTGTAACCAGCACTTTTTTGTCGGTAGAAGTACTTGTTGCTTTTTCTTCTTTCTTATCCTTCGCCTTTGTTTTATCGTCATTCTTATTGTCCGTAATGGTGTCTTTCTTTGCAGGCTGACTAAAGAGTTCATTGAATTTGCTAATGCGATAAGGTTCGTCAAAATTTTCCAATGCCATTCTAAAAATACTGGAGTTCTGCATGCCGGTAGGAAAGGACGGCTTTGTGCGGTTACTGGCAAAATAAATATATTTTCCATCTGGTGACCACGATGGGGAGGCTTCAGTGACACCAGTATTGGTCAGATTTGTTGTTTGACCTGAACCGATATGATGAACAAAAATATCTTGCTCAAAATTTCGAATAGCAGTAAAAAGAATATATTTCCCGTCTGGAGAAAAAGAGGGAGAGGAATTTTGAAATGCCCACAGTTCATCCTTAACAACAGTTTTACTATTTAAAGTTGTCAGATCTAAAAGACGTACTTCATCTCGCCCACTTAAATAAACAGCATGTGATTTATCAGCGTTGAAAGTTAACTCTCTATTATTGCGAAGATCTTGTGTCAACTGCTTTGGTTCTCCCAATCCGTCTGCGCTACGGGTGTACCAGTTCAGGTAACCTTGATGGGTCTGACTGTAAAGTAATGTTTTGTTATCCTTTAACCATTTCACCTCCATAACGCGCTGTCCCTGACTAGGCATCTGACGGATAAATTTACCTTCGCTATCGGAAACGAAGAGCTCGCCTCTCGATACAAATGCCATCTTTTTACCGTCAAGTGCTACATCAAAATAGCTGATGTTACCATTTACATTAAATTCCTTGCTCTTGCCTAATACCTGATTTCTGCTCAATGCGATAGTTGGCTGTGTAACCTTCTTTGATGCCACGTCGTATAAAAACAATTGATATCCTTTTTCAAAAACAATCTTTTTCCCGTTGGCAGCTACAGCAGGTCTCTTGATAGATTCCTTAAATGAAGTCAAAGCCACGGGTTTATCACCGCTCATCTGATACAGGTTATATTCGGCATTTCCTTGATCAGATACGAAATAGATCACACCATTTTGATCAACAGTAGGCCAGAAATCTTTACCATTGTAATCGGTATATTGCTTAAATGTTTTTGTTTTAGGATTATAAGATTTTATATCCGGATTGAATGCTCCTTTATATCGCTTACGGTTTGTTAAACTATATCCTTCCCAACTATCATTAAATAATAGTTCTCCAGATGGTGTGGTTACAACTTGACTTATATAATTGAAATAATGTGGAAATAGTCGCTTTGCAGTCCCCCCTGTAGCATCAACTTGATAACTACTCATCCGATTGTAGCGGGTTGATGTAAAATATAACGTTTTACTGTCCCAGCTCCAACTGTCCACTTCATCAGCACCATCGTGATGTGTAATTTGACGGATATCACCACCAGCTAAAGGCATGATATATACATCCATATTTCCATTCTGATTTGCTGAGAATGCAAGCTGTTTGCCGTCAGGCGATATCCGTGGATTGATTTCATTGCCCTCCATACCTGTTAATCTCACTGCAACCCCACCTTCACTTTCAACTTTCCACAGATCACCTTCAAAACTAAAAACAAGGACTTTTCCATCAGGACTTAAAGTCGGATGGGATAAAAATGTGGGTTGTTGCTGCGCAAAAGCATGCATGGTTCCACCTAAGGCAAGACAAGTGCCCAATAACAATTTTCTAATCATACTTTTCAAGGAGGCTAATCGATTAAATACCTGTATGCCAAAGTTAATCAGCTACTCGTTAGAAAACAATGAAATAATCAATCGTTATTAAAAAAACCTACCCCAGCATTAAAAACAGTTTTCAATATCACGTGTTCTTTATCAATGTGCACCCATTAATTTTAATATTTTTTGCATAAATACCAAAAGATGAAACATCATCACTGTCATTATTAATTTCTTACATGTACCTTTGCTGACACATCATTACAACAATGAACGCATCCTTAACCTACTCTGAAGAAGAGCTTTACCAAAACCGTAATCGCATTCGGATTGCTGTATCCTTATTTTATTTTTGCCAGGGCCTGGCATTTGCTTCTTGGGCAAGCCGTATTCCAATTATCAAAGAACGTCTGAATCTTACAGAAGGTCAATTAGGCACAATTTTATTGATGCTTCCTGTCGGTCAACTGGTCACCATGGCGTTATCCGGGAAACTGGTTACCACTTACGGCAGTGCTAGAGTACTACGAATAGTCGCGATTATTTATGCCCTTATTTTATGTTTAATAGGTTTTGCACAAAACGCATGGGAATTAGGAGCAATCTTATTTTTCTTTGGGGTAATTGGAAACATGTGCAACATAGCTGTCAATACACAGGGGGTTGCTGCAGAAAAGATTTTCAAAAAATCAATCATGTCATCTTTTCATGGAGCCTGGAGCATCGCCGGATTTACTGGTGCCCTCATCGGGTTACTCACTATGAATATAGCTGTAGACACCATTCCTCATTTTATCATTATTTTTGTTCTCATTGTGATTAATACGACCATCAACTACCGTTACTTGATTCCTGGTGTCGCTACAGAGGCTAAAAAAACATCATTTTTTTCCAAACCAGAAAGCAGTTTAGTACAACTGGGCATCATCGGCTTTTTCAGCATGGCCACCGAGGGTGCTATGTTTGACTGGAGCGGCGTTTATTTTAAGGAAATAGTTCACGCTCCAGAACAATTTATTATTGTTGGTTATGCGTCTTTCATGGTCATGATGGCGCTGGGAAGATTTATTGGGGATGCGGTCATCAGTAGGCTCGGTAGAAAAAGAACCTTACAAATTAGCGGTATATTAATGTTTGTCGGCATGATGACCTCTGTTATATTCCCTCTTTTTTACATTAGCACATTGGCTTTTATGATGGTGGGTATCGGTGTTGCGTGCAATGTCCCGACGGTATATAGTGTTGCTGGCCAGAACAAAAAGGTTACTCCAGGGGTAGCCTTGGCGATGGTATCTAGCATTAGCTTTCTGGGCTTCTTAATGGGACCTCCTTTAATCGGCTATATTGCAGAGCTGACAAGTTTACGATATTCTTACGGTGTATTTGCTTTCTTCGGTGTCCTCATGTTTATTATGGTAAGTAAACTGAAAGTTTTCAAGGAGGGATAACAGGTAAAAGAAAGATTATTCATTAACCATATGGCAGATGTAATAAAAAAAGAAAATGCGAGACTATTTAACAGTCTCGCATTTTTTGTTGTAGCCCCAAGCAGAATCGAACTGCTATCTAATGTTTAGGAAACATCTATTCTATCCGTTGAACTACAGGGCCGACAAAGCGTATGCAAATATTTCAAATATATTGCTTAATCCCAAACTTATTTATTAAAATGTTACTGAAAAAAGAGGAGAGAAAAAATACTGTGGGGGGAGAAGGATTCGAACCTTCGAAACCGAAGTAACGGATTTACAGTCCGTCCCATTTGACCGCTCTGGAACCCCCCCAGTATAATTTGTTGACTTCTAAAGAATTAAGATTTATTGTATCTCAATTTCCTTGTGGAACGCTACAAAGGTAGAATTTTGTCTGATAAATGCAAAATTTATTTAAAATAAACCTATCGAGAAAACTTATTGTACCCTTAATGTAAAAATAGATTTTAACGATAGCTCATTGAAAAAATCAATACTTTTTTAACCTTATTTGAGGTATCTTTGTATCAACAAAAAAAGAAAGATATTATTATGAGTTTCACAGGTAAAAGTTTTCCAAGCATCACAGTAGATGCAATCGATTATTTAGGCGATAATTTACAAATTAACGTTTTCGAAAAAGCAGTTCAAGAAGGTAAAAAAGTAGTATTGTTTTGGTACCCAAAAGATTTCACTTTTGTTTGCCCAACAGAATTACATGCTTTCCAAGAAGCTTTACCAGAATTTGAAAAACGTAATACAATCGTTATCGGTGCATCTTGTGATACAAACGAAGTTCACTTCGCTTGGTTAAATACAGCAAAAGATAACGGTGGTATCGAAGGCGTAACTTACCCAATTTTAGCAGATACTACACGTAACCTATCTTCTGTATTAGGTATTTTAGACATTAAAGAAGTAGAGCACCCTGAGTACGGTACTTTAGTTGAAGGTTCTGCAGTTTCTTACAGAGCTACTTATTTGATCGATGAAACAGGTCGCGTATTCCACGAATCTGTAAACGATATGCCATTAGGTCGTAACGTAAAAGAATATTTACGTTTAATCGATGCTTATGCTCACGTTCAGAATTTTGGTGAAGTATGTCCTGCTAACTGGGAAGAAGGAAAAGAAGCAATGCACGCAACTCGTGACGGTGTAGCTAGCTATTTAGCTGGTAACTAAAAACAATACTGAAAAGACTACATTGGTATTTTTACAAAGGGGGTAATCCCTTGCCCCCTTTGTTTATTCATCTTTCTCAATAAATAAACAAAAAAATCATGGTACAGGAATTAGAAAACGATAATTTACAAGAAATTGTAAACAGTAATGATATTGTAATGGTTCAATACGCAGCTACTTGGTGTGGTAACTGCAAAATTATGAAACCGAAATTCAAAAAATTGGCGACTGAAAATGAAAATGTAACTTTCGTAATCGCTGATGCAGAAAAATTTCCGGAATCTAGAAAACTAGCAAATGTCAATAACTTGCCTACTTTTGCGGCTTTCAAGAATGGAAAATTGGTAAATCAAGTACAAACAAATAAATTTGACGCCTTAATCGACTTATTCAATGAAGCTTCCAGTAATTAAACATATCACCGAGTTTATCGAACAGAACGATGTTGACTATGTATTAGAGACCATCGAGACATTAGAATCCTTGGTAGAAGCTCCTTTAAAAGATGAAGAGCTTGATGTAATCGGTGAATTGATTTCAAATCTTTATGGTGCTGTTGAGGTTGATAAACTAATTAAAGAAGGAAATAGTAAAAAGGACGCTATGAACATGTTTATGAAACGTGTTTTAGGTTCAATTGATAAATAAATCTTTTAGCCTTTAGCAATAGCAATTACTGCAACAAGAACTTCATTTTTAATATGAATGTGTATAATCCGCTTTTTGTGGAAAACTTGTTCTCATTTAATGCTAAAGTCCAATAAAGATTGTACTATCTTTAGCGGTAATAAAGGTTACCACTTAAAGAATTTGCTATCCTGATGAACAAACTATAAAAGGGTAGATTTTAAGATAATATTTTAATTGTTAGAAACGGAAATTCTCCCTACAGAATTTCCGTTTTTTATTTAACCACAATATTAATTACCTTTAATCTATGTTAAAATCAATCCTATTTACCAACATATTCATTTGTTTAACCTTTCTGCCACAGGCTCAAGCTCAAAAGGCAACAAATAGCTGGAACAGTGCTGACATAAAATCAAAATTAGAAAAATTAAATGTTCTAGGGTCTGTTCTATATTTTGCAGCCCATCCGGATGACGAGAACACTAAATTAATAGCATGGTTAGCTCAGGAAAAACATTATAAAACGGGATATCTGTCCCTAACAAGGGGAGACGGGGGACAAAACTTAATCGGTACGGAACAGGGAATAGAACTTGGTCTGATTAGGACACAGGAACTTTTAGCAGCAAGAAGAATCGATCAAGGAGAGCAGTTCTTTACTTCTGCTTTTGATTTTGGATTTTCAAAAACTTCGGAAGAGACCTTTAATTTTTGGGATAAAGAACAAGTACTTCGAGAAGCGGTGTGGATCATTCGAAAATTCCGACCTGATGTCATTATAACCCGATTTCCACCTGATGCGAGAGGGGGACATGGTCATCATCAAGCTTCTGCAATATTAGCAAAAGAAGCATTTGTTGCCGCTGCAGACCCAACACGGTTTCCAGAACAGTTGAAACAGGTCAAGCCATGGAAAGCAACTCGTTTGCTATGGAATACGTACAATTTTGGCAATCAAAATACAATTAGTGATGATCAAATACAGATTGAAATAGGCCAATACAATCCCTTGATAGGCAAATCCTATGGAGAAGTTGCTGCCGAAAGTAGGTCATCTCATAAAAGTCAGGGATTTGGAAGTGCTGCTCAGGTTGGAAAGTCTACAGAATATTTTGAATACATAGCAGGAGAAGCAACGAATAAAGATCTTTTCGAAAATATTGACAATACCTGGTCAAGAATCCCTCATACCGCTGCTATCAGTACGAAAATAAAACAGATTAATGCTTCCTTTCAGCTCGACCACCCGGAAAAATCAATTCCTGACCTATTCGAAGCTCTGACACTGGTCAAGGCGATAGCGGATAACTACTGGAAAGAAATAAAAACAAATGAAATCAATAATTTAATCCTTGCCTGTGCTGGAGTAAGAATAGAAAGCATCGCAGCAAAGCCGCATTATGCTATTGAAGACACGATAAAGGTTACAAATCAACTGATTGTAAGAGCTGATGTTCCTGCGATACAGGTTGCTAAGATCAATGGAAAAAATATCAATCAAAATCTCGAAAATAATACCCTAACAAGTTTTACTAGTTCTTACCCTGCGCGGTTTAGTACACAACCATACTGGTTGGATGCTCCAAATCTTATAGGTCGATTCCAATTCGCAGACTTTAATAAAACTGGAGCCCCTGAAAATCCAGACTATCCAGCTGTTGACTATGAACTGGTCATCAATGGAAAGGCGCTTAACTATAAAAAACCCATCCAATATAAATTTACAGATCCTGTTAGGGGAGAAATCTACAATCCTATCGTGATTTCACCAGCCATAACCGCATCTACGGACCAGACGATCGTACTAAGTCAAAATAACACCCCACAAAAGGTAAGGGTAACATTTGTAAATGAAGGCAGTACAAAAAATAGAACAGAAAATGTTTCTCCTGTTGTCAACAAAAATTGGATCGTAACTCCAAATCTGGTTAAGCTCGAATATTCAGAAAACCAGCAACAAATAATTCAGGAATTTACCGTTCAGGCACAGACCAGAGATACACGACTAGATACACTTTCCTTCCGTTATGGTTCAAATGAAAAAGTCAAAATAAACCGCGATATACATTATGACCATATACCGGCCATCACGTGGTTTCCTGATCTTACAGTAAAAGTCAGCAATCTGCAACTTCAAGTTCCTATCAAAAAAGTTGGATATCTGGTTGGAGCGGGAGATTTAATTCCTGAGTCTTTAAGAGCAATTGGTATTTCTGTAGATCTTCTAAATGAAACACAGGCTCTGCATCAAAATCTCGCACAATATGATGCCGTCATAGTAGGAATAAGGGCTTTTAACGTCTTAAAATC
Source organism: Sphingobacterium sp. JUb56 (assembly GCF_014191365.1). Taxonomy (NCBI): domain Bacteria; kingdom Pseudomonadati; phylum Bacteroidota; class Sphingobacteriia; order Sphingobacteriales; family Sphingobacteriaceae; genus Sphingobacterium; species Sphingobacterium sp. JUb56. Next base: position 115,888 of record NZ_JACHWL010000004.1, read on the forward strand.
GATGAATCAGATTAGTGCTAAACTAAATGAATATGTTAAAAATGGCGGTACAGTTTTGGAACAGTATAATGTAAACAACAAGTTGCTCTCTAATCAATTTGGTCCATATCCATTCCGTTTAGGCAACAGCAGGGTGACGGAAGAACTTGCTGTAGTAAAATTTGATGAACAAAATCAAATTTTTAACTATCCAAATAAAATCATCAAATCTGATTTCGACAACTGGGTACAAGAACGGGGTCTGTATTTTGCGGAAGATATCGACAGTCGTTATCAGACACCTATACAGATGCAGGATAAAAATGAACCCCTTCACAATGGATCGCTATTGATTACTAACTATGGAAGTGGTAGATTTGTCTATACATCATTGTCATTTTTCAGACAATTGCCTGCAGGAGTTCCTGGAGCTTACAGATTATTTGTAAATTTGTTATCAAAATCAAAATAAAACATACAATTCAATGGAAAATCAAGTTGAAAACAACGCATGCGCACCTAATCCAAAAGGATTAATCGTATTAATCGGTGTGATATTTGGAGCTTTAATTTCATTCACTGCAAACGAGACTTTTTTAAGTATCATAGGTGGAGCTGTTTTTGGTTTAATTATCGCAGCTTTCTTCAATAGCTTCCTTTACGCTCAAACACCGCATGACAGATAGGGGAAATAACCCCTTAACACAAAAATGGAAGCGCTTTTATATTTTAGTAGCGTGTAGCCTGCTTGTGGTCATACTATTCCTTTATCTATTCACGAGCTATTTTTCATGAGTACGATTGATTGGATAGTTCTTATTCTGACTCTTTTGATTATTGTGCTGTATGGCATGTACAAAAGTAGAGGAATCAAAAATATTGATGGGTATTTACTTGGTAATCAATCCTTACCTTGGTACCATGTCGGACTTTCGGTGATGGCCACTCAGGCGAGTGCCATCACCTTTCTTTCTGCGCCAGGCCTGGCTTACAGTTCAGGAATGAGCTTCGTCCAGTTCTATTTCGGTCTTCCTTTGGCCATGATTGTACTCTGTATCACCTTTGTACCAATCTTTCATAAACTTCGCGTTTTTACAGCTTACGAATTTCTAGAGAAACGGTTTGATATTCGGACCCGTGGATTAACGGCTTTCTTGTTTTTGATCCAGCGCGGTATATCAACAGGCATCAGTATTTTTGCTCCGGCACTTATTATAGCCAGCATTTTACATATTAACCTTCCTCTCACCACGCTTTTAATCGGCAGTATCGTGGTAATCTATACGACATATGGTGGTACTAAAGCAGTTTCACACACGCAAATGCTCCAGATGAGCATCATATTTGGAGTGTTGCTTGTCGCCGGAATACTTGTTGTCAAACTCTTACCTACAGACATTGGTTTATATAAAGCGCTTCATATTGCTGGTAAATCTGGAAAAACAAATGCGATCGACTTTACATTTGACCTGAATAACCAGTATACTGTTTGGACAGGTATTATTGGTGGTTTCTTCCTACAGCTATCCTATTTTGGTACGGATCAAAGTCAGGTAGGCCGTTATCTAACGGGTTCATCTATAAAAGAAAGTAGACTTGGTCTACTAATGAATGGCTTACTCAAAATACCTATGCAATTTTGTATTCTGCTCATAGGCGTTCTTGTTTTTGTTTATTATCAATATCACACACCGCCAATCTTTTTCAACCAGGTTGAAGTAGATAAGTTAAAACAAAGTGAATATAACAGCACTTATACGGTTCTGGAAAAGCAACAGGCTTTTATTAGTAATAAAAAGAAGGAAACAATCAATCGTTTAACTAAAGCCATTGATGATGAGGATCAATCTACAATAGACGAAGCAAGGCTTACACTCAAGAATTCAAATGAAAAACTAAACGGTATCCGTACAGAAGTTGTCGCATTAATAAAGAAGAATAATCCCGCTGCCGAAACAAATGACAATAACTACATCTTTCTATCTTTTGTAAATAATACTTTCCCTAAGGGCTTAATAGGTCTGCTTATCGCTGTTATCTTTCTTGCATCTATGGGATCTACAGCAAGTGCGATCAATTCTTTGGCTTCTACAAGCACCGTTGATATTTACAAGCGATTTATAAACCAAAATTCTAGCGATAAACAGGATCTATTCTGGTCACGTATATTCACGCTTTTCTGGGGTGTATTTTCTATCGCTGTTGCCTTATATGCGAGTAGACTGGGCAATCTCCTAGAGGCGGTTAATATCCTAGGTTCATTATTTTATGGTACTATTTTGGGCATTTTTATTGTCGCCTTCTATATGAAGAGTATAGGAGGGAAAGCCGTGTTTTATGCTGCAATAATAACTGAAGTGATTATTTTTACGATCTGGAAAATAGATGTCATAGCCTTTTTATGGCTCAATGTCATTGGCTGTATCTCGGTCATGCTCATCGCCTACTTATTAGAAAACTTGATACCAAAAAAAAGCCATTCAATCGAATAGCTTAATAATTTTGATATAGATTATAAAGAATACTTTTATCATAAATCGTGAGTTCTGGGCTCACATCGTTGACAACAAACTTCCTTTTAAATGCAATAATTGCCGCTTTCAAATTGCGTGTATCGTAACCAATGATTCTCAAGGCATCAATTGGGTTGAAGGTTTCTGGGGCTGTTACCAATTCTGCAGGATTATACCATATACCAAAACCGCGATCTGCCAATTTTTTCCAAGGAAAAAATACACTTGGATCATTTTTACGAGCTGGAGCAATATCAGCATGACCAATGAAATTTGCTACGGGAATGCCGTAATTAGCTTTTAATGTATCCAAGACAACCATTAACGCTTCAATCTGGGCATCTGGAAATGCTTCCTTTCCATTATTATCCAGTTCTATTCCAATGGAGATCGAATTCATATCTGTGATCGTTCCCCACTTGGAAAGTCCCGCATGCCAACCTCTTACATAATCATTGAGCATCTGAACGATTACACCATTACGGCTAATCACATAATGTGAACTTACCTTTGTGTGCTCTACCTGAAATGTTCTGATGGTTTGATCCAGACTATTTTGTGCTGTATGATGGATAATAACGTAGTTTGGTTTGCGCACATCATAGTGTATGGCCGTTTCCTGACGTATATTAGCATGTATGCCAGCCTTTCCCAATGTCCATACTTTGTGCTCTCCCAAGCTTAATTTGGGAACGGTATCGTGTACGATCACCTTTTGGATGATCGTATCTATCTTTATAGGTACAATTTGCTCTATAGATCCCTTTTTAGCCATGCCTGACTTACTCTTACATCCAATAATGGATAGAGCAAAACAAAGTATAAACGGAATCCAAAGATTTTTTTTTTCAAACATTATCGAGGTAACCTATAAACCAATCCTAATGCCAATGATTCACTTAACTGAACTTTTGAGATCACATCCGTATCATAAACTAAAATTCCGTTTAAGTTTACATTGATCGCTCGCGATACTTTAGCTGTCACTGTGACATCCAAACGATGTGAAGGGTCCGTTACTTTTTTATAATTCGCAAATAAATTATAACGTGCTTTCACATTCAATTTATCTGTAAAATTTTTATCCATATTTCCGGTGATCTGAAAAGCGAGGTCATTTTGAACAGTTTTACCTCCTTCAACACCATACCTTACTTGATCTTTATCAATTGGTGCACGATCTGGATATTTCTGACTATATTGCTCAACCGTTAGGGGTTTAATACGGTTATCCAAAATCAGAGTTTGGCGTGCAGTACCTGTACCAAAACGAATCGAATAAGAAGCGCTTGGCTTGTATTCAAAACCCAGCGATTCGGTTATGTACGCAGGAGCCATAAATGCATTTTCGATATAATCAATGGTATCTTTACCGTCAACTTGTTTATATTTATATCCTGCATCAAATTGAGATTCAAAGGTTAATGAAGTATAAAGTGCCCATTTAGCAGACAATTTATAAGACAATTTATTATCCCAAAAAATACGGTCGTTATTTTTCTTCGCGATTTGCTTATTATTTTTAATCTTACCATATCGCAAATCGATCTCAGTTACAAAATTGAAATTGTCTCTGGTATAATCTGATTTATGATTTGCAATTAATCCGACGGCTGTTGATCCAACTCCACCACCTTTCCAGTCGCCATTAAAGGCTGCCTGATTAATATTTACTCCAAAACTGGTCCAATGCTTCCAATAATCAACTTGTAATTCTAATTTTGGTACTACTGGACGAATATTTTTTAAGGAGATATTTTCTTGTTTATTCTCCGAAATAACTGAATCTGGCTTTACTCTAAGGTCTTTCAAATTAACCTGAGCGCTAACCGTACCACACGATAAGCCAATAATTAATAAGGCAAATAAGGATTGTAACTTCATATCAAGCAACTCTTTTTTTTCTTTTCTTAATTTAAGGTACTAAAATAGGATTTATTGTTGGTAATGGCTCAATAAAATATCGAGAAGGATTTTTTTGATACTTTTCATAACATTCTTTGATATAATTTGTCAGTTCATACTGTGTACAGCTAATGATGAAAAAGTAACTTGGTTTAAAGATCCGTCTAAATTTATTAAGCTCTTCTCCTTCTAAACCTGTTGTACGACTCACCAGTTGTTCTGAAAACTTATACTCGATAACATTATCTTTATAATCACTCTCAATCAATTTCTTTAATCTTTTTGCATTTTTAGCTTCTCTGCTAAACAGACTATAGATGGAGTTGATACTGAGCCCTGCACCATTTTGCCCTACTGAAAACAGATCTCCTGGATCAGAAAGCCGAAAGGCTTTCTCATAATCATTTCTTGCCTTTTTTAAAATCTCATCTGGATCTTTCTTTGCAACTACAGAAACTTCATCAATATAAATCGATTCACGCTTCAAATGGAACAGTATAACAGGAGAGGTATTTACAATAACGGTATCAGGATAGTATTCCCGAGAAGTCGCGATCAATGCATCTCCTTTGTCGGCCATAATAGAAAATTCTCCCTTACTATTGTTAAAGACTTCTTCGTTGGTCCTAGTGTTGCGGATTGTTACTTTTGATATACGTTGTTTGGTATTAAAATCAGAAACAATACCCTCTATACGCTTTTGTGCAAAAGCATCGGGTGCTAGTGCAACCAAAAGAATGAGTATTACGATATTTTGCAGAGTCTTCACTCTCGTAAAACTACGTTTTAGCTTATCAAAATAGAAATATTTAACATCTTTTGATGATTTACTTTGAAATTACCAATAGCTGCCCGATGGCTAAGTTTGTGTCAGTCAAGCCATTTAACTCTTTTATTTGATCAACAGTGATACCGTATTGTTTACTCAACGAGTATAATGTGTCTTTCCCTTGTACTTCATGAATACGCATTGCTACAGGACTCTTGATTTGCTCTGTTTGTACCACAGGAGCTTCGACTGCATTGTGTACAATCTCTCGCTCAACAACAACTTCTCTTTTCTCCTTCTCAACACGAGTTTCCACGCGGTCATATTGGTAGAGTTCATACCGTTCAATCATATCGATCAATAAATCTGGATATCGCGGGTTGGTGGCATAGCCTGCGGCTTTCAAACCTTTGGCCCAGCCTTTATAATCGTTCTTATTGAGCAAGAATAAATCGGAATAACGTTTACGCAACAAGAATTCAGAATGATCTCTAAAAGACTGTTCCGGACTTTCATAAACGCGAAAGCAGTCATTGATATTATCATCTGGGCGATTAATGGATTTTCCCTTCCATACACCTCCACATTTGATTCCAAAGTGATTATTGGCTTCGGTAGCGAGGTAGCTATTGCCATTTCCAGATTCTAATAATGCTTGTGCCAATTTGATACTCGCAGGAATACCGTACTTATTCATTTCTGAAATAGCAATATCTTTATATTTCTCAACATAAGCATTTCCTGAAACAGCTGGTCTTAACTTACTAGGACGATTGGAAGAGGTAGAGCCTTGATGATTTTTGCTTTTATAGACGGTGTTTTTTTTGGATGAGCATGAACTAAAAAAAACAGTAAGGGCAAGTAGGATAAAAGCAATTTTTTTCATTGGATGAGTAGCATTACTTAGAAGCGGTGAGTTTCCTAGATATTGTGGTCGGATTTTTATCAAAACTATCTAAATCATACATTTCAATTGTTTTGATAACCTTCGCAGACCAATCTTTAGTTCTTGAATATCCTGCTTTTGCTAAAGCACCTACCCAAGCTTTGTAGTTTTGTCCTCGATTTTCCTCAAATAAGGGAGTCGTGGTTTTCTTTCTTTTAACCAACGATATAAAGTCATTATAAGAATCAAGTACTGATTTATAACCTTTATATGCTGAATTAATCACTTTGCTATTATTTTTTCCTTTAATACCGAAGTGATTATTTAAATTTTTTGCAATCTTACTATTTCCATGTGCACTTTCATGCATTGCAATAGCTAAAATTACTGATGCTGGAACACCATGTTCTTGCATCATCTCTTGTGCTACGGGGCTGTATTTATCAATATAAAATTGATTGCTTTGAGCGGATGCAGTAGCATAACTACTGACGATCAAAATTAATACAGCAACATAGTTTTTTAATGTTTTAAAATTCATAAAGAATCATTTAGTCCACTAATTACTTTTTGCGTAATACAAAAAGTCCATCTCGAATCGGCAATAAAACCTTTTCGATGCGCTGGTCCTGAGCTAATTGTTCATTCAAATCTATGATTTGCTTTGTTTGATTGTCTGGATTTTCATCTAATACTTTGCCTTTCCACAAGACATTATCGATTAAAATCAGTCCTCCAGACGGGACTCTATCTAAAATTAATTCGTAATAGTAATGATTACGTTTTTTATCAGCATCTATAAAAACCAGATCAAAACTACCTTCGATCTTCGGAATTACTTCTGCAGCATCACCAATATGGTATTTAATTTGAGACGCATATTCAGATCTGTCAAAATATCCCTGTACACGCTCCTCCTGTTCTGCATTAACATCTACCGTATGTAAAATCCCCTTTTTAGACAAGCCTTCTGCAAGGCATAAAGTAGCATATCCAGTAAACGTACCGATTTCCAAAATAGTATTTGGAGCAGCTAATTTACTAAGCATAGCAAGCACCCTTCCTTGGTAATGTCCGGATAACATATGAGGCATTGTTTCCTTCAAATAGGTCTCCCTATTGACGCTTTTTAGCAACGGATTTTCTTCGTCACATGTGCGCTCTAAGTAAGATTCTAAATGCTCATTACAAATGTCCATAACAACAAAATTACTGAACATGATTTATAATCAGAAAAAATAAAATACAAACTACTGATAATTAGGTAATTAATATTTGGTCAAATGTTACATAAAAAATCGCATCGGCCTTTATGAAGCATAATGACACTTTTAAAAAATCGTGATTTTTTAAATTCTTTGAATTTTCAAAGAAAAAAAAGTCCAATCATCATAGGAAGATTGGACTTTAAATTTTGTTATTTTTTTATTGAATTACGTCAAATTTGCAGTAATTAGTTTTAAGAATTCCGAACGCGTTACATCGTTTTGAAAAGCTCCTGTAAATGCTGATGTTGTAGTGACAGAATTTTGCTTCTGAATGCCTCGCATAGCCATACACATATGCTTACATTCGATCACCACAGCCACACCCTTTGCTCCTAAGGTTTCTTGAATACAGTCACGGATTTCATTGGTAAGACGTTCTTGAACTTGTAGTCGACGTGCAAAGATATCTACAACGCGTGGAATTTTGCTCAATCCAACGATATGACCATTAGGAATATAAGCAATATGCGCTTTACCAAAGAATGGCAACATATGGTGTTCGCACATCGAATACACTTCAATATCCTTCACCACAACCATCTGGCTATAGTCTTCCTCAAACATAGCACCTTGTAATACTTTAGCAGGATCAATATCATATCCATGAGTTAAAAACTGCAAAGCTTTTGCTACACGTTCTGGTGTTTTCAATAATCCCTCACGATTCGGATCTTCTCCTAGAGATTCTAAAATATCTGTATAATGAGCGGCAATACGACCAACTTTTTCTTGATTATATTGATCAATTTTCACGTAGCCGTCTAACTCTTCTTCTTCAAATGAGTGATTACTCATAGTAATTAAATAAATTAGTGTATAAGATTAGTCGCCAAAATATTCGACGTAATTATTTTCTGTTTCATGAAGGCGAATGCTGTGCAACTGCACTTTTTGTTCTTCAAATAATGGTTTCAATACCTCAAATATAGCAATTGCTATATTTTCTGTAGAAGCCATCTTATCTTTCATAAAATCAACATCAAGGTTAATATTTTTGTGATCGACTTTATTTACGATATTTTCCAAAATAATGGTTTTCATCAATTTTAAGTCAATCAGAAAACCTGTTGTTGGATTTACGTCACCTTTGACCGTCACAAACAAATCATAATTATGACCATGCCAATTAACATTTGAACAGTTTCCGAAAACATTTTCGTTTTTCTCAATACTCCAATCTTCGCGGTAAAGCTTATGTGCAGCGCAAAAGCGCTCACGACGAGTGATATATACCATAATACCACAAAGATACGTGTTTGCAACCAAAATATCGCTTTCAACGAAATGATTACCATCACATTTGCGTAAATATTGATTAATATTGTACAAAGGTTATCCCACATGAAAACACTTATAGTAGCAGCAACTCCATTCGAAATTCAACCCTTCCTTGATCGTATTGCTGCATATCCGAATACCGACTATTTAATAACGGAAGTGGGTATGGTACAAACAGCTTATCGGCTTGGAAAACATCTTGTAAATAATCAATATGATCTTATCATTAATATCGGTATTGGTGGCTGCTTTAATCGATCATTACCAATAGGGGCGGTCGTTTCAATCGATCGCGAGATCTTCTCAGAATTAGGAGCAGAAGATGATGAGCGATTCATTCCGATTGATGAACTTGGATTTGGTAACGCTCATTATGTGGCCACACAAAATAAGACAACTAAGGAACTGGTGCATGCATTACCAACAGGGCTAGGTGTAACAGTTAATAAGGTGCATGGAAATGAATTAGAAATTTCGAAATTACTGATACAAATACCCAATGCTCTGATTGAATCCATGGAAGGAGGATCTGTTTTTTTAGTTGCATCTGAAGCAAAAATTCAAACCATACAGATCCGTGGAATATCTAATTATGTAGAGAAGCGAAATCGTGCCACGTGGAACGTACCGCTCGCTATCCACAATAGCAATGCGGTTCTTTTCGAAATTTTGTCTAAAATAGATAAAGTTTAATTTTTGAATTTTATTACTGTTTTCGCCATCCTGTTATTAAAAAATGACATAAAAGCAGATATTTAGCGATGAATAACCTTCAAAATATCAATAATAAATAGTAGATTTGTAATCTAAAATTTGACACTATTTTACAACTGATGAGAGAGATACAATTCAGAGAAGCACTTCGTGAAGCGATGAACGAGGAAATGCGTAAAGACGAAACAATATTTTTATTAGGAGAAGAAGTTGCAGAATACAATGGTGCTTATAAAGTGAGCCAAGGTATGCTGGATGAATTCGGAGCTAAACGCGTGATAGATACACCTATTGCAGAATTAGGTTTTGCAGGTATAGCAGTCGGTGCTGCGATGAACGGTTTAAAACCAATCGTTGAATTCATGACTTTCAACTTTTCTTTAGTTGCGATTGACCAAATTATCAATGCTGCTGCAAAGATTCGTTCCATGAGTGGAGGTCAATTCTCTATTCCAATAGTATTCCGTGGTCCAACTGGTAATGCAGGGCAATTGGGAGCACAGCACTCTCAAAATTTTGAGAACTGGTATGCAAATACTCCAGGATTAAAAGTTGTTGTTCCTTCAAATCCTTATGATGCGAAAGGTTTATTAAAATCTGCTATGATTGATCCAGATCCAGTTATTTTTATGGAATCTGAGGTTATGTATGGTGATAAAGGTCACGTGCCTGAAGAAGAATATTACTTACCAATAGGTAAAGCAAATGTTGTTAAAGAAGGTACTGATGTAACCATCGTATCTTTCGGTAAAATGGTTCCACGTGTTGTATTACCTGCTGTTGAAGAATTAACAAAAGAAGGTATCAATGTGGAAGTAATTGACTTACGTTCTGTTCGTCCAATAGATTACCCAACTATTATCGAGTCTGTTAAGAAAACAAACCGTTTGGTAATTGTTGAAGAAGCTTGGCCATTAGCGTCTATTTCATCTGAAATAACATATTCTGTACAACGTAATGCATTTGATTATTTAGATGCTCCAATCGTTCGTATTACAGCAGCAGATGTTCCTCTTCCATATGCAGCTACATTAATTGAAGCAGCTCTTCCAAGTGTTGCTAAAGTTGTAAAAGCTGTAAAAGAAGTTGCTTACATCAAAAAATAAAAGCATCTAATTGCTTAATTCAAAAAAGACCTTTGGTAATACCAAAGGTCTTTTTTAATTTAGGGGATATTTTACTAACTAATCTTAAATGATCAAGACCCTATCGCTCGCTTTTTTGTCGTTCTTTATTATTACGACATTAATTGCTCAAGACAAAGTTTTATTAAAGCTGAAACCCGACCTTAATAATCCCTTTTCACAAAAAATGCACATGACTATAGATGTCAATGCTGGTGCTCAAAGTACTATGATCGATGCAACCATGTTGTGCGAGACAACAAACACCAATGCTACAGACAGTACATTGACCTATGCAACGAAATATACAGAAATGATCATGGCAATGGATGCAGGAATGATGACCGTCAACTATGATTCCAAGAATCCGGAAGCCAATGAACTTTCCAAACAGATCCATGAAAAAGTTAAAACTTTGCTGGAGACCCCTATCGTGGCTGTGATGAGTTTAAATGGAAAAATAAAAAATGTCGAAGATTTACCTGATGATAATGATCTGTTTGATGCCAATATGCTCAAAGAAGCAGCGTTTGAATACCCAAATAGAGAATTAAAAGTTGGAGAACAATGGAAAGCAACAGCAAATAATAAGTCTCTAGGACCAATAGAACAAACATACACCCTAAAAAGTATCTCAGCAGAGGGTATATCGATTACTTCGGAAGGAAGTATAACGGCAGAAGGCCAAACTGTCGGATCAATCACTGGCCAATACCTATTAAACCCTAAAACTCATTATTTAAAAGCGCTTACGCTCGAAACAAAAGTAAAAAATAAAGAGGTTGAAGTCACCAGCAAAATAGAAATCCTATAAACCACAAAGAGCTGTCAATGACAGCTCTTTGTGGTTTTATTGAACGTAAATGTTAAAATTACGCGTTAATTTCTTCTTTATATTGATCAGCAGTTAATAAAGCATCAACGTCAGCTACATCATTTAATTTGATACGAATAATCCAACCCTCTCCATAAGGATCTGAGTTTACTAATTCTGGTGATGCATCGATTGCCTCGTTAACAGCTAACACTGTTGCTGTAACAGGAATGAATAAATCAGAAACCGTTTTTACTGCTTCGATTGTTCCAAAGATTTCGTTTGCAGCCACTTCTTCACCAATTGTGTTGATGTCTACAAATACGATATCACCTAACTCACGTTGTGCGAAATCAGTAATACCAATAACGGCCTCATCACCTTCAACACGAATCCATTCGTGATCTTTAGTGTATTTTAATTCTGCTGGAAAATTCATTTTACTTTTTTTTAATCTTCTATTTAATTACGCCATGAAGTTACAAAATATATTTATATCACAAAAATCTTGTGTACTCTATCATATTTTGTTCCTACTTTTAAGGTATGAACTCAATGATTGAAAAGCTTTACAAAATCGCAAAAAAAGATAGTCGTTTTATAATAGGACTTATGTCAGGGACTTCATTGGATGGTCTTGATATTGCACTTTGTAGAATAAGTAATAGTGGTAAGTCTACACAAATTAGCGTGGATAATTTTATTACAATGGACTATCAGGATGAGTTTAGAAAATACGTAAGAGGTGTTTTTGCAAAGCGTACAATTGATCAACAGTTGCTCTGCGGACTTCATGCTTACGTCGGAAATGTACATGCAGCACTCATTAATCAGGCTCTTGAAAAATGGGGGATTCCGCATACAGAAATTGATTGTATTGCTAGCCATGGGCAGACAGTATACCACGCTCCACAAAGCCTTACAGATGATCAATTAATGCCTAACAGCACTCTTCAAATCGGGGATGGTGATCATATTGCTGTAAAAACTGGTATTATTACACTATCAGATTTTAGACAAAAACACATCGCTGCAGGTGGTGAAGGTGCACCTCTGGCGGCCTACGGCGATTACTTATTGTTTTCGGATAGGAAAGAAAATCGATTTTTATTGAATATCGGTGGCATTGCTAATTATACATTTATACCTAGCCAAGAAAGTGATTTGAAAGCTTTTGCAACAGATATTGGCCCCGGAAATACCATTATGAATCAGTTTGCAAAAGAAAAATTTGATATAGAGATGGATAAGGATGCAAACATCGCTACACAAGGAATTATCAATGAAGGACTTTTAAATGAGCTTTTAAAAGAACCATTTCTACAAGATGAATTCCCTAAAACAACTGGTCCGGAGCTCTTTAATTTGGATTATCTAAAAAAATGTCAGATAGCATCCAATAATCTTCATATGATTCCTGAAGATATCATGGCCACCTTAAATCAATTTACTGCAACATGCATCATTGACGCAATCCATAAGCTGTCAAAAACATTAAGCAATGTACATATCTACATCAGTGGGGGAGGTTTACACAATCCGCTATTGGTCGCTAAAATCAAAGCAGGATTGCCTCATCATAAAGTCTCCTCATTTGGAATACTAGGCATTGATCCCGACGCTAAAGAAGCTGTGTTATTTGCCCTACTGGCTAATGAAACATTAGTTGGCCACCGAGACAATGTAAGTCAAATAAAAGATTCTCCTGCAGTCTGTATGGGTAAAATTAGCTTACCTCAATAACAACTAATCATTATCAATAGCTTCATGTAGATACTGCTTCAAAGGAAGCATTGTTTTATATAAGGCAATGATATTATTCAAAGCATTTTTATCAGTCAGAGCGCTATTGGATAAGCTTTTGTGTGCAACAAAGCTCTTTAATTTTAAAAATTCAATTGAAGGATGTGTTGCCTCATAGCCAGCAGGGGGGCGTTTTAGTTTGTCTTCTTCTTCTAAAGTAAGACCACTTTTTTTCTGTAAATCTGCTATAATTGCATTAAATTTCTCTTCGTTATAATCTATTTCCTGACGAATAGCATCTAAATGTTTTTTTTCTGGTCTCCAGTAACCACAGGCAATAAATGAATTATCTGGAGAGATGTGGATATAATATTCTGGTCCGTCCAATTTACGGCCATCTTTGGAAATACCTGCACCGAACCAATTTTTATAGGGTGTTTTGTCTTTTGAAAAACGCGTATCACGATAGATACGAAACAAACATTTATTGGCCTGAATATCGGTCGTAATATGAGGATCAAATTGAGACAGGCTATTAATCAAATCAGCCACAAACAAACGAACATCAGCTAAAGCCGCTTCATAGCGTTCTTTCTCTTCTGCAAACCATTCGCGGGTATTGTTATCCTGTAAATCTTTTAAAAATTTAAACGTATTTTGATTAATATGTCCCATAAATATGATCTTAATTTACTAAAAACAAAAATAAATATACCAAAGGTCCAGCGATTAATAAACCGTCGAATCGATCTAATAAACCTCCGTGTCCAGGTAATATATGTCCAGAATCTTTCACATTTAAGCTTCTTTTAAGCATCGATTCTACCAAATCACCCAATGTACCAAATACAGCAATTATCATTGCTACAATAATCCATTGCCATTGCGGTATTGTTTCAAAATAATGTGCTAAACATAAAGATACAAGAACTGCCAATACAATACCACCAATAAAACCTTCCCAGGTTTTCTTTGGAGAAATTCGCTCAAAAAGTTTATGTTTTCCCAAGGATCTCCCAGCTAAATAAGCCCCTGTATCACTCGTCCAAAGCAAAATCATAAAACCCAAAGGTAAAAAATGATTAAATGAGCCACCTATATAGCCTAATCTTGTAAAACAATAAAAAGGAAATCCAACATACAGAATACCTAAAATGGTAAAGCCGATATCATTAAAGGGGAAATCACGCTTTTGATAAAGAGCTTGTATATAGATCGCTAAAAGAAAAGGGATGCATAACAAAATATACTTTGCCTCAAAAATGCCTAAACTATATAACGCTGTTGTACTAAATAAAACAACTGTAGTCAATATACCTAAAGCTTTACTTGGTCTACGATCTTCTGAGCTTACAATACCATAAAACTCATACAGACACCAGGCGCTTAAAAAAGAAAAAAATCCAAGGAAAACTGCGTCGCCCAGAAGCATAGCCCCAACCATGACGATGATAAAGAAAAATCCTGTAATAGCTCTAGTTTTCATACTAATCTTCGCTTTCTGTCGTAGATTCGATTAAAACTAATGCCTGTTGCTCATCTTGTTGATTCACATAAAGCTCAATCTTACCAAATACAAGGTATGATGAGTCCTGCTTATTTAATACAATAGCAGGTATCCCGCTTTCTTCTAACATTTGTTTAACGATCTCAGCTTCTATTGCATTAGTATACACTTTAATCTTCTTCCAGCCTTGCTCCATATGGGATTTTTTTAGTTGAACGATAATATAATACTACAAAAATAACAGTAAATATTAAGCTTGCAAGGTAAACCCAAATTGGTTCTTGTTCAAAGTTATTCATTTCTTCGAAAGGTATCCCTTTTCTTGTATAATAAAACGCTGTAATGGTGGCACTTGCATTATTAATAAAATGACCAAAAATAGGCAAATATATGTTTCTACTCCAGACATAGAGATATCCAAAAAAGGCACCAAGAAGCATTCTAGGAATAAATCCAAAGAACTGCATATGAAATGCACTAAAGATTATTGCTACTAACCAAATGACCACGTGCTTATTCCATATCCAACGTCCAAAAATGTTTTGTAGACAGCCTCTAAAAACCATTTCTTCACCTACGGCCGGCACCACTGCCAAAATGATCAGATTGATCAATAAACCGCCCCAAGTTGACTCCTCTACAATTTGTTTAGTCATTACAGCGGCACTATCTTCACTAGCACGCATCCACTGCTGTACACCTTGAAGACTATCGGGCAATTGCATAGATTCATTCCAATACGCAAGCAATGACATCATAGGAATGAAACATAGCATGGCCGCAAAGACAAAAAGATATTGTAATGATGAAACCTTATTTATTCTTTGAAAATAGGGATGAATGCCTGATTCGCTACGATATAAGATCCAAGCTGGTAAAATAAATGTTGTAACACTACTGATCAGCAACATCCCTTTGAGTGCCACTGTATTTTCTTGAAAAAAAGATAAACTGAACGGGCTCTCGGGAGACAAAATCTTCATAACCAATAGTGATAATCCCATCAATACCAATTGAATACTTACACCCAAAACGATCATGTAAAGCAATAATCTAAATAAAGATTTTCCGGGATTTATCTTTGTCACTAATTCTTCCATGTAGTACTTTTAATTTATTTCATAAATATATTACAATTAAAATTTATTACCTCAAAATCTTCTAAAAGATCTACTTTAAGCTATCATCCTGCATCTAGAACAACGTCTATCTGGATATAGAAACCTGTAAACCAAAAAAATCCCGTTTCATTTAAAATGAAACGGGATTTCCATATTTTTCAATTAATTAACCCGAATTGGATCAGCCGGTTTTTTCATGTTCTTGTAGGGATAATTTTTCATTTCTTCCAACAAGATCTGAACCGTTTTTTCCAATTGTGGATCACGACCTTCTATCAAATCCTTAGGTGTTTGCTCAACGAAAATATCTGGAGCAACACCTTCATTTTCGATGATATAATTGCCTTTCAAATCGTATACACCAAAGTTTGGTGAAGTGATTCTTCCTCCATCCAATAAAGGAGGATAACCGCTGATACCAACTAAAATACCCATAGTGGTACGGCCTACCAATTTTCCTAATCCTTTGTGGCGGAACATATAAGGCATCATATCTCCTCCGGAACCCGCATTTTCATTAATAATCATTGCTTTTGGCCCATAAATTCCATTACCTGGGGTATTGAATCCCTTTCCGTCACGTATTCCCCATCCAGCGATTAAATCACGGGATAATAAATCGATAACGTAATCGGCAACCCAACCGCCACCATTATTACGTTCATCAATTAATACCGCTTTTTTATCCATCTGCGAGAAATAATAGCGATTGAAAGCAGTGTATCCTTCTCCACCGGTATTAGGCATATAAATATACGCGATCTGACCCTTGCTTAATTCTTCCACACGCTTTCTGTTGCGCTCCATCCACTCTGTGCTTCTTAAACTCATCTCATCAGAAAATGATATTGGTTTAACCACATATTCTTTAGCTCCAACTAAACTAGGTTTTGTATTGACTTTAATACTTACCTGTTTACCGACAGTATTATCAAATAAACTGTACAAGTCCATATCGGCAGTAACTGCTGTACCATTTACTGCTACTAAGTACATTCCCGATTTGATATTTAATCCCGGTTCAGACAAAGGCGCTTTAAATGATGGATTCCAATCTAAGCGTGTAAAAATTTTATCAAGCTTATAAAAACCTTTATCAATAGAATAATCAGCTCCTAAAACACCCACACTAACCGAAGGACCACTAGGTTGATCGCCTGGATAAATATAATTATGTCCAACAACCATTTCGCCCATCATTTCGTTCAATAAATAACCTAAATCAGAACGGTGACTTACATAAGGCAAGAACTTCTCATATTTCGTTTTTACAGCATTCCAATCTGCTCCATGCATATTTTCAACGTAGAAATAATCTTTCTGCATTGCCCATACTTCATCGAATATTTGTTTCCACTCAGCAACAGGATCAACTAATTGTTTGATATTATCCAATTTCAATACACCAGTTGTAGGACTTGCCACTTTTTGACCTGCTGTTACAATATTAATACCTGCACTGGTCTGAAGAATCATTTTCTTACCGTCGGCACTGATAGCATATGAGCGGATACCTGCGACAAGATCTTTTTCTTTGAAATCTGTAAAATCATAAGCATAGAGTGTGCCATTCTTGACATATGTCAATTGATTGACGACAGATCCGTTGATACCATAAATACCATCACCTAATGGAAGCGCAACAATTCGATTATTGATATTATCAAAATCTATTTCTGTAGGCTGTACCGCAGGTTTTGAAGCTTCTTTGTTTGGTTCTTCTTTCTTCTCGTCTTTTTTCTTTTTATTAGCCTTTGCTGTTTCTTTAGGCTTTTCAGACTCCTCTTTCTCTTCTTTTATCGTTTCTTCATCACTTTCATTTTTGAAAATAGAAGGTGTTTTACTGGATAAAATGAATGCATATGCTTCATAATTAGCACGACGCTCCGTTGCTGACATATGCAGTCCAGAATTTGTCAATCCTACATTTGTACTTGCTGTGAAAAAAAGATACTTACCATCTCGACTAAACGAAGTAGATCGAACAGCACTCATACCATCTGTGATCTGCGTGCTTTTTTTACTGTCAAGATTATATAAAAATACAGCTGAAACTGAATTTGGAAGTGTTTTAATGTAAGAAATCCACTTCGAATCAGGTGACCAACTTGGTTGGAAATGATTAAAAACACGTCCAGTCTGAGCACTCTCACTATCCGAATCTACCTTGACTATCTTTTTACTATCGATATCAATGTAAAATAAATTCAAGTGAGAATCGTTATAAAACAATTTCTTAGAATCAGGAGACCAGGTAGGTTCAAAATAAAAATTAGATTCACCTAAAGTATACATTAGAGGTTCATCTTTTCCAAATTGATCGCGTAATTGAAGTACATATTTCCCTTTTTCACTCGAAATATAGGAAACCCATTTCACGTTCGGAGACCAGCTTGGAAAGCGGTCATGTGCGCCTGGAGAATTTGAAATATTGCGCGCTTCGCCTTTTTCTTTAGGTACAGAGAATATTTCTCCTCTCGCTTCTATAAGAGCACGTTGCCCGGTAGGGGAAATGTTCAAAGTGCGAATATCATCACGCATATTATCATAATGTGGTCTTTTATACAACGCATCATTACTCACATTAATTTTTAATGCTGTAGAAGACTTTGAATTGATATTGTAAATGTGTACTCTTCCTTCTTGTTCAAAGGTCAATTCCGATCCGTTGCCCGTCAATGTTCTGACGTCATAGTCAGTAAAATTGGTAATTTTATCGATTTTTTTTGATTTGACATCGTACGAGAAAATATTGACAATTTTATCTCTGTCTGAAAGGAAGTAAACCTTATTATCCAACCATACCGGCTTAACGTCATTGCAGCGCTCTCCAGGGATTATTTCGATCTGATTACTCTTTGTGTCGAAAATCCAAATGGATGGCATACCACCGCCTCTGTAGCGCTTAAAAGCAACACGGTCACGTTCCGTAGGATCTGTATTTTTTATATAAGCCCAATAGCGTCCATCTTTAGAAGGGCTACCCTGATAAGCCTCTGGCATAGGAAGCGATTTGTCCAATGTCAATCCAGTAACAGATGAAGAATATAAACGTGGACTTAATGCATAATTGTATTCGCGGGTTGTGGTATAATATACTTCATTATTATTTAGCCAGCCTCGCAGCACATCAGATGCGGGATGAAAAGTAATACGTTTAGGTTCACCACCTTCAATCGGCATGACATAAACGTCTGTATTACCATCATAATTACCTGTAAAAGCAATCTTTTTTCCATCCGGTGAGAAGATGGGGTTTTGTTCAACACCAGGATTTGTCGTTAATCTTCTTGGATTTGCTCCAGATTTATCCGAGATCCAAATATCACCTCCATATACGAAAGCAATATTTTCGGCGCTAATACTAGGACTTCTCAATAACAAAGTTTCTTGTGCTTCTACTGAAAAAGCACCCGATAAAGCCATTACTAATCCTAAAAATCGAAGTTTAGGTTTTAACATATATTTAAAAATAAAATAGGGTTTTTATTGTGCTGTAAAAATAACCAATAATTTATCAATAAATTATGTATATCAATTAAGTTGCAATAAAAAAGCCCCAATTAAAAAATTGGGGCTTAAATATCAATATAAGGCTGTTTTTTAGAAACCGTAGTCTTGTTCTATTTCTAAAACAACACCTTCATCTACTAAAACACGTCCACAGTGTTCACAGATAATAATTTTCTTACGTTGACGAATCTCAGATTGTAGTTGTGCAGGAATTTTATTATGACATCCTGAACAGCTATCACGGTCAATTGAAACAACTGCTAGACCATTCTTGAATGAATTACGTAAACGGTAATAAACTTTATTTAAGCGTTCATCAATGTTAGCTTCCGCTTTTTCAGCTTTAGCCAACAAATCATCTTCATCTTTTTGAGTTTCAGAAGTAATTGTTTCCAATTCTTTCTTTTTACCTTCTAACTCACCTTTACTATACTCTAAATTAGATACTGTCGTATCGTAGTTTTCTGTTTTATTGCGAATTTCGAATTCGAATTCTTTAATTCTTTTTTCACAAACTTGGATTTCTAATCCTTGAATTTCAATTTCTTTCGAAATAGCATCATATTCACGATTATTTTTTACTTCGTTCAGTTGACTTTCATATTTTTTGATAGCCAATTGAGCGTCTTTAATCATGTTCTTACGCTTAACGATCGAATCTTCTAACTCATCTAAGTCTGTTCTGATCTTTTCGATACGTGTTTCTAAACCCGCAATTTCATCTTCAAGATCTGCAACCTCGATAGGTAATTCTCCTCTAATTTGGCGAATTTTATCTACTTTAGTATGTATGGCCTGTAATAACCATAATGCTTTCAATTTTTGTTCTACGGTTTGTTCCATCAACAATAGTGTTTTATAGGATTTGTATCTACTTCTGTTATTAGGACTGCAAAGTTAGGAAATTTTTCTGTAATTATATCGAACAATAATTCTTGCGTAAATTGTTCGCTTTCATAATGACCGATATCTGCAATCACAATTTGATTTTCTGCATCAAAAAATTCATGATATTTATAATCGGCTGTAACAAAAAAATCCGCTCCAGACCGCTTTGCGGTATTTAATAAAAATCCACCGGCACCACCACATACGGCAACCCTTGACACAGGTTTACCTTGTAGAGCAGTATGTCTAATAACCTGCAGGTTTAAATTATTTTTTAAATAGGCTAAAAAATCCTGTTCAGACATAGGACTTTCTAAATTTCCAATAACTCCAGCTCCGACTTCTTGATTTTTATTTTCCAGTTTAAGCGTATCGTAAGCAACTTCTTCATAAGGATGTGATTCATACATAGCCAAAAGAACTTTACGTTCAATAGCTTTTGTATAAACAACTTCAATTCTGGTCTCTTCCACTCTTTCTTGTAGCCCAATTTCCCCAATAGTTGGTTGTGCTTCGCCATGAGGTCTAAATGTACCATAACCGGCAGTATTAAAACTGCATTGATCGTATTTGGCCCCAACTTTACCTGCGCCAGCATCAAATAGAGCTTCTCTAACCAATTCGACATGGCTTCGTGGGACATAGACCACAAGTTTATACAAAAGATTAGATTTAGGTTCTAAAATAGCCTGATTTTGAAGATTTAACAGGGAGGCTATCTTTGAATTAACACCACCTGTTATATTATCCAGATTCGTATGAATAGCATACAGCGCAATATCATGTTGAATTGCTTTTATAACAGTACGCTCCACGTAATTGTTTCCATTAAATTTCTTCAGACCTTTAAAAACAATGGGATGATGAGAAACAATTAAATTACATCCTTTAGCAATTGCATCATCAACTACCTCTTCAGTACAATCTAAAGAAATCAATATTTTTGAAAGTTCTTGATCCGGATCTCCCACGATTAAACCGCAATTGTCATACGACTCCTGTAGATCTAATGGTGCTATCCTTTCCAGATAAGCAGTAATTTCCTTAATCTTCATGTTTATTCTCTAATTCTTCTTGATCCCTAAAAGTATTATGTTGCTCTAATATACGCTTATAATTTTTGATATCAACCCAATAATTAATCATGGTTACAAAATGAAAAATTATAGCAACAACAGATATAAATGGGGGTAATGGAATATTTGTCGCCAAATATATCCAGCCATATAGTGAACCTTTCTTAAATGTCGGAGATTCATCTACAGCGATTTTACGATCAAAAAATTCATTAATTAACGAATCCCGTAAACGTCTTGCTACTTCAAAATTCCAATAAATATTAAATAAAGGAATAGCGATACCAAATACCTGATTAGGTTTTATACATTGATTTTCTTCTGACACCAATAATAATGTCTTTCTCATCGTATTGGCTAAAAACAGCCAAATAACAATACGAATAATATAAATTGCAATTACTGTATAGATAAACTCCGGCTTTGAAATTTCCTTCAATAACTGTTCTTGTAATTCTACTTGATCCATCTGTGCTAATTCTCGTTATGCAGTAAAGATACCAATTCTTTTAAATTCTTTATTCGTCGATTTTGATCAATTACCCTTAAAATGATATTTATATTAAAAGCTTTAACCTATTCCCAAATAGTGAAAGAGTGGGGGATTTATTAGATTATTATCCGACTGTATTCCTGCAACTTAGCAAGTTTTATGAAAAATAAAGTTTATATGAAAAATATATCTAATTAATAATCAGACGTGTATTTCAAAAGCATAGTATGCCGTATACAACTGAGATAATGATTGCAGTCTACATGGAATCATTTAATACAACACATTTCAAAAACTATTCGTTATCAATAGCTAAAATAACAGAGTAAATAAGTACTTACTCACCTTATTCCACCCCGTTTAAAACTCCTAAATGAGGTTTTTAATTTCAGTATGCGAACTTACCATACTAGGGTAGGGGAGACCATTACTAGTAAAGCAAAAATATAGCTGGTCTTTTATGAAAATCATCGGATCTCTTTTTCCATTGATCAATAGTCAATGTTTTAATAAATTCAGCATCATCTGTGAGATCACATGCAATACAAAGTTTAGTTTGTCCTTTACATGTTTTTAATAGTTCGGCAAGTAATTGATTATTTCTGAAAGGAGTTTCTATAAAAATTTGTGTCTGATCTTCCTTTGATGCCTGTAGCTCCAATTCTTTTATACGTCTTGAACGATCTGTTTTATCAATAGGTAGATATCCTTGGAAAGCAAATTTTTGTCCACTAAAACCCGAAGCCATTAAGGCTAATAAAATAGAACTAGGCCCAACTAATGGCACAATCTTAATTCCTTGACGATGTGCTTCAGCCACAATATCAGCACCGGGGTCAGCAACACCTGGGCAACCAGCTTCGGACATGAGACCGACATTTTTACCTGCTAGTAAGCCCTTGAAAAAATCTTTAATGTTTCCTTTATCTCTTGCATGCTTACCATAATCATAAATGATCAAATCCTTTTGAGGAATCTTAAGTCCAGCTTGTTTAAGAAACTTACGTGCTGTCTTCTCATTCTCTACAATATATTCATCCAAGCTATTTATTGTCTCCACTAAATAGGAAGTGAAAGATTTTGCTGATGCTTCCTCGCTAAGAGGAACCGGAATCAAAAATAGTGTACCTTTTTGCATATTTACAAACCTACTAAATTGTCTTTCATAACAGATGCATTTTTCAATATAATGTAAAACCTTATCATTTTTTTGAGTATTTAAACTCATTATTAGTAACTTAGTTGCATAGCAAAAAAACTATATATGACAACTCAAATAACAGAAGGAATAAAAATTTCAGTAGAATGCGTTTTTCAACCTGAATATTCTAATCCAGAAAGAGATCATTTTATGTTTGCTTATCTAATAAGTATAGAAAACTTAAGTGATTCAAGTATTCAGCTCATGAGCCGCTACTGGAATATTTTCGATTCAATCGGAGATCATAATGAAGTATATGGTGATGGTGTGGTCGGGGAACAGCCCATTATTGAACCAGGTCAAATGCATCAATATACATCAGGATGCAATTTAAAAAGTGAGATGGGCTATATGGAAGGTTACTTTAATATGATCAAATTGATAGACGACTCTTCATTCAAAGTTGACATCCCTAGATTTAACTTGATTGCAAATTACGTATTGAACTAGATCATTATCACCTGCATTTCATCTTATCCAGATCTTCTCCAAAGATTACATATAAAAGGCGAAAATTACTTACTTTTGCGTGATACATTTGTGAGTGGAAATTATTTTCTAAATAATCGAATTCATATATCTTCCTTATTCATCGCGATTGATTTTACATGTGATAAAATCTGCTTGAATAACTTGGACATACTGTTGCTAGGGACCAACATTTAAAAATCTCCTATTAAATGACCAACTGTCATTTATTCTTAATAAAATAATACGTTAGCAATGTGCTAACTTTTGCATATAATTTACTACTATCAAAGTTATTTATACTAGAGGGTAGATATTCATAGTTTTTAATACATAGAGGTGTATTGAAAATACAGGAAAAACATAAAACACTAGTAATCAATAGTTTATGTTTTTCTTATGTATAAATTATGCAATTTATTGAACAAGAAAAATTAGGAAATTAACGTGAGTATATTAGCAACTGAACAAGTAAGTCATTCATTTCATGATAGATGGCTTTTTAAAGATTTACATTTTGGACTTCTAAAAGGGGATCGAGTAGCCTTAGTAGGTATTAACGGAACAGGAAAATCAACCCTTCTCTCCATATTAGGTGGCAAATTAGAGCCTACCTCCGGAAAAGTTGTTAAAGAAAAAGGTATCAAGATTGGTTTTTTAGATCAAGATCCTAAATATGATGGATTAACCTCCATTAACGATTTTATATATTCAACTGACAACGAAGAACAGCGATTAATTAGAGATTATGAAGAGCTTTTGGCTATGCCAGAAATTGATCAGAATAAATTAGAAGAGCTGACAGAAAAAATAACAACCCTCAATGCATGGGAGTATGAGTATAATATTAAGACTATTTTGAATAGACTTAATATTGTCGATTTTCATCAAGATATAAAGAGTCTTTCGGGAGGACAACGTAAGCGACTAGCTCTAGCAAAACTTTTAATAGACGAACCGGATGTTTACATTCTAGATGAGCCTACCAACCATTTGGATATTGAAACAATAGAATGGCTTGAAAAACTTTTGACAACAGGAAATAAAACTGTATTACTGGTTACCCATGATCGTTATTTTTTAGATAACATTTGTACAGAGATCAGAGAATTGGATAGGGGAAAGCTGTTTACTTATAAAGGAAACTATTCATACTTCCTCGAGAAAAAATCTGATCGCGAAGCGATCGACGCAGTAATGGTAGAAAGAAGTAGAAATCTATTACGTCGGGAACTAGAATGGATGAGAAGACAGCCGCAAGCACGTGGTACAAAATCAAAATCTAGAATAGATGCTTACTATGAGCTTGAAGATAAATCCAAAGCTCAAAAAGCAAATGACTCTGTTCAGTTAAGTGTTAAAATAAGTAGACAAGGCTCTAAAATTTTAGAATTGGAACATATCTCTAAAAATTATGGAGATAAAGTCATCATCAGTGATTTCTCTTATGTTTTCAAAAAAGGTGACCGTATTGGATTAGCCGGTAAGAATGGAACAGGTAAATCTACTTTTCTAAATCTAATTACCAAAAATGAAGTACCGACTAGTGGTAGTATTGCTGTAGGTGAAACGACCGTTTATGGATATTACAAACAAGGTGGTTTAGAAGTAAGTGAAGGAGATCGAGTTCTAGATGTTGTAAAAAATGTAGCAGAATATATCAAGATGGCAAATGGTGAAGTGATCACTGCTTCACAATTATTGACACACTTTTTGTTTCCTCCTGAAAAACAATTTGGTTTTGTAAGCAAGTTGAGTGGGGGTGAGCGTAAGCGTCTACAACTAATGCGCGTGCTGATGTTAAACCCGAACTTCCTAATACTCGATGAGCCATCAAACGATCTTGATATTGACACCTTAAATGTTCTAGAAGATTTCTTAATGAACTATAATGGCGTACTTATATTAGTTTCTCACGACAGATATCTACTCGATAAATTGACAGAGCAATTATTCATATTTGAGGGAGAGGGAAAAATTGATATCTATAATGGTAATTATGCCGATTATAAAACAGAGCAGGATATCTTACTAAAAGAACAAAAACTGAAAAAAGATATTCCTGTTCAAAAGAAAGAAGAAGTAAAGGAAGAAAAGAAAAAGCTTTCATATAAAGAGCAATTGGAGTACGATAAACTGGAAAAAGAAATACAGCAATTGGAAGAACTCTTGGTAGAAAAAAACAATACACTTCATTCTACGGTGGACCACGTACAACTATCAAGTATAGCAAAAGAAATAGAAGATATACAAAATAGTATAGACGTCAAATCTGAAAGATGGTTGAGTCTAGCAGAACTGATGTAAAAACAACACGCTACGTTTCACGTGAAACGTAGCGTAATAAATAATAAAAACTAAAAAAATCAATTCCGGCGTTTCACGTGGAACTTTGAAATAAAATAAGATGTTTAAAAAATATAACGTTATCGTAGTTGGTGCAGGACATGCCGGCTGTGAAGCCGCGGCGGCAGCTGCAAACCTAGGTTCATCTGTACTTCTCATTACAATGAATATGGGAGTAATCGCACAGATGAGTTGTAATCCAGCAATAGGTGGAGTAGCAAAAGGACAAATCGTAAGAGAGATTGATGCCATGGGTGGCTATACAGGTATCATCGCAGATAAATCAACTATTCAATTTAGAATGCTTAATCTGTCGAAAGGACCTGCCATGTGGAGTCCCAGAACGCAGAATGATCGTATGCGATTCGCAGAAGAATGGAGATTACAACTGGAAGCTCTGCCAACATTAGACATGTGGCAAGATACCGTGAAAGAAGTGATCGTTAAAAATGGAAAAGCTTGCGGTGTCATCACTTCTTTAGGAATAGAAATAGAAGCAGACGCAGTAGTCCTAACAAATGGAACTTTTCTAAATGGAGTCATTCACATTGGCGAAAAGAAATTCGGTGGCGGGAGAACAGGAGAGAAGGCAGCAACAGGTTTAACAGAACAACTTGTATCACTAGGCTTCGAGTCCGGTAGAATGAAAACAGGAACACCTCCGCGAATCGATGGAAGAAGCTTAAATTATGCCTTGATGGAAGAGCAATGGGGCGACGATAATCGAGGTCGGTTCTCTTATACAGATACTCCATTACCGACAGAGCAACGCTGTTGCTGGATCACATATACCAATGATAAGGTACATGAAATGTTGAAAACAGGTTTTGAAAGATCGCCTATGTTCACAGGTAGAATTAAAGGTCTCGGCCCACGTTACTGTCCTTCGATAGAAGACAAAATCAATCGCTTTGCAGAACGTGAAAGACATCAGATTTTTGTAGAACCAGAAGGATGGACTACGAATGAAATTTATGTTAATGGCTTCTCCACTTCTTTACCGGAAGACGTGCAACAAAAAGCTTTACAATTGATCCCAGGGTTTGAAAATGCAAGAATGTACAGACCAGGTTATGCTATAGAATATGATTTCTTTCCACCTATGCAACTTGATCTAACTTTGGAAACACTCATTGTAAAGCATCTCTTTTTTGCAGGACAGATTAATGGTACTACAGGTTATGAAGAAGCAGCAGCGCAAGGATTCATTGCAGGTATCAACGCACATCAACGCATTAATGATGATAAAGAACTAATCTTAAAAAGATCTGAATCTTATATAGGCGTACTAATTGATGACTTAGTAACAAAAGGAACTGATGAGCCATACCGCATGTTTACTTCCAGAGCAGAACACCGCTTACTGCTAAGACAAGATAATGCAGATATCAGATTAACACCAATTGCCCATAAATTAGGATTAGTAGGAGATGAGCGACTGAATAAAGTAAATGAGAAAATTAAAAATTCAGATCATATTATTCAGTATCTTAAACAAAATTCAACAACAGTAGATAAGATGAATCCTATCTTAGACGAAGTTGGATCAAGCTTGATTTCACAAAAAACAAAATTGGTTAATTTACTAGGAAGACCACAAATCAATATCTATGACCTCGCGAAAGGTGATTCAGATTTTGGATCCTATTTAAACCAGTTTGACAAAGAGACAATAGAGCAGGCGGAAATCAAAGTCAAATATGAAAGCTACTTCGAGAAAGAAATGGAAATCGTAAACAGAATGAAAAAAATGGAAGATAGAGAAATCAATCCAGATTTTGATTATTCTTCCTTAGTTTCGTTGTCGATAGAAGCAAGACAAAAACTAGCTCAGGTAAAACCAAGAACATTGGGCCAGGCATCCAGAATATCAGGTGTATCACCATCTGATATCAGTGTTTTAATGGTACATATGTCATAATAATCTGATTTACAGTTACTTGTATAATAAATATTATCAATGCAAAATAGAGCGATATAAAGTATTATTATTTCATTTATGAATCAACATTCAAAAAAAAATAAAACAAGCTTAAAAAGCATTAAAAGCACACTAATCACAAGGTTAGTGCTTTTAAGCTTGTTTTCTTCTCTGATTTTATTAACTGTGCAATGTGCAAGCATAAAGCAGCCAACAGGTGGACCGAAAGATTCAATTGCACCGGTTGTACTCAATGAGTTTCCTAAGAATTTCTCAAAAAATTTCAAAGAGAAAAAAATTAGCATCACATTAGATGAGTATATTAAACTCAATAATCAGCAAAAGGAAATCAGTGTTTCTCCTGATATGGATAAGCCACCACAATTTAAAATTAAAAAGAAAGTACTCGAAATTACCTTACCAGATTCTTTAGAACAGAATACAACCTATACCATCAATTTTGGAAAGGGTCTCGTTGATTATAATGCGAGTAATCCAATCATCAATTACAGTTACGTATTTGCAACAGGAGATCAGATTGATTCATTATCAATATCAGGAAATGTAACCAACGCTTTGACAAAGGAGAAAGAAAAGGAAGTCCGGGTATTACTAATTCCAGTCAGTCAGGATTCTATATTTGGCAAAAAGAAAGCCAATATTTTTGCGCAAACAGATACAATTGGCAATTTTAAAATAAGTAATCTAAGAGCTAATACCTATCGCATTTATGCACTAAAGGAAACAAATAATGACCGTATCTATAACGGCGCAGATGAACTAATCGGTTTCTTAAAAGACTCCATTGTATTGGACAAAGACCTAACGAATATTAATCTTCAAATATCAAAAGGTACACCACTTAAATTTAGAGTAGTTGACAAGAAAATTGAAAACACAGGACGGATACATTTAGTTTTCAATAGGGGTATTAAAAAGCCAAACTTAGTGCTACTAAATGATGATGAAAATGATAAATCAAAAATTGTTAAGTACTCAGAAGCACAGGATTCAGCGTTAATTTTTATTAATAACCTGGAAAGAGATTCTTTAAAATTTGTCTTATCAGAAAACAATACAGTACTTGATACCATATTGGTAAAGAAATCGAATCTGAAATTAGATAGATCAATTGTTCCAACAACTTCTCCATCTACAGGTAAAGTTGACCGCGTAAAACATCTAACAATATCATCTTTAACACCTATAAAATTAATAGATAAAAGCAAAGTAAAATTGATAGAAGATAGCATTGCTAAAACAAATTTTCAACTCCAATTGGATACTAATGTTGCCAATCTTTATCACTTAAGATACAATTGGAGAAAGCAAAAAAACTATGAAATTATTCTTGAAGAAGGCGCAATGCAAGGCTATTTCGGTGAAAAAAATAAAGAGAAAAAGCTGACACTCGCTTATGATGATAGTGATAATTACGGCGATATAACGTTTACTTTTACTGCCATTGACAGTGCAAGACAGTACATCGTAGAACTTATTGATGAGAAAAAAGAAAAAGTATTCCGAAGAGATATTCTCAATAATTCAATCGGGAAAGTAGCTTATAAAGAGTTCCCCGGTGGTAAATATTCCATCAGAATAATACGCGACGATAACAAGAATGGCATTTGGGATCCTGGAGAAGTTTATAAATCAACGCAACCAGAACCCCTAGTATATTTAAACAAAACCTTTACAATACGTGCTAACTGGGAGCAAAATGAATCGTTCAGTTTACAGGAACTGAACGACTTAAATTAATCAAACCAGGAACTATAAAGCACATAATTATGCGGTAACTGCTGTAACAATAACTTTTGTTCATCAGTTATCGCTTTTATTTTTTTAGCCGGCACTCCAGCATATAAATACCCCGATTCACATACTGTATTTTCCAAAACAACAGCTCCTGCTGCAATAATAACATGGCTTTCTAGCACAGCATTATCCATAACAATGGCCCCCATACCTATCAGCACATAATCATGTACAACACAACCATGTACCATCGCCTGATGGCCAATGTTCACATAGTTACCGATCGTTGTACCAGCCTTTTGATACGTACAATGAATAACAACCCCATCCTGAATATTGGTATAATTACCGATACGGATATAATTTACATCTCCTCTTACGACAGCATTAAACCAAACTGAACAATGCTCTCCCAGCTCAACATCACCTACAATAGTACAATTAGGCGCTATAAAGCAGTTATCTTTAAATTTAGGGCTAATACCCTTTACTGGTAATATGAAGGCCATAATTGTTCTAAAATAAAGTATCTGTTAAAGTATCAGCATGTTGCGGATAATCTGTTGTAAAATGCAGTCCCCTACTTTCTTTTCTTAACAAAGCAGATTTTGTCACAATGAAAGCCACCTGTATCACATTTCTAAGCTCACATAGTTTAACTGACAATTTAGTATGCCTATAAAAGTCTTCAGTCTCCCCATACAATAAATGCAATCGATTGAGTGCTCGTTCTAATCTAAAATCTGAACGTACAATGCCAACATAATCACTCATCACTTTTTGACACTCTCGCAGATTATGGGTAACCAAAATATCTTCATTGGAAAGCTTTGCTTTTGAATCATCCCATTCTGGCACTCCTACTGCATAATCGGCTGTAGAAATCACTTTTGTAGCATCCAGGTAAATACGATGCGCATATACCAATGCTTCTAACAGGGAGTTGGAAGCTAGGCGATTTGCGCCATGTAAACCTGTCGATGAACATTCGCCACAAGCATATAAATTTTGAATACTGCTACGTCCAAAATCATCAACATAGATACCGCCGCATAAGTAGTGCGCAGCTGGTGTAACAGGAATAAAATCCTTACTCATGTCGAGTCCAATAGACAAGCATTTCTCGTAAATATTTGGAAAATGTTTAATAATATCCTCCTTCTCACGGTGGGTTATATCTAAATAAACATAATCAATTCCTGACTTTTTCATCTCGGCATCGATTGCTCGAGCCACAATATCCCGAGGTGCCAATGAAGCTCGTTCATCGTATTCAGCCATGAAATCATCCCCATTAATACGTCTTAGAATACCGCCAAAACCACGCACAGCTTCCGAAACCAAAAACGCTGGTGAGTCACTCGGATTATACAAAGCAGTAGGATGAAATTGCATAAATTCCATATTTCGCACCTTACCTTTTGCACGGTAAACCATGGCAATTCCGTCACCTGTGGCAATAGTTGGATTGGTTGTACTTGCATATATATGGCCAGCACCACCAGAAGCCATCACCGTAGTTTTGCTCAAAATCTTATCAACCTGATGCGTATTTGTATTGAATGCATAGATGCCAAAACACTTAATATCGCTCCTTTGCTTATCGACAAATTCACCTAAATGGTGCTGTGTTATTAAATCTATAGCGAAATAATGCGTCAACATTTCGATATTTGGATGCTCGTGTATTTTCTGCAAAAGAGACCTTTCAATCTCATACCCCGTGATATCTTTATAATGCAAGATACGATTGGCAGAATGACCTCCCTCCTTCGCAAGATCATAAAATCCGCTGTCCGATTTATCAAATGAAGTTCCATATGAAATCAATTCGTTAATACGTTCTGGAGCTTCCCGAACTACGTTTTCCACAATATTCACATCGCATAAACCATCCCCAGCAATCTGAGTATCAATTATATGCTGCTCAAAGCTATCAGACTTATCCACAACTGCGGCCACTCCTCCTTGTGCGTATTTTGTATTTGATTCATCTTCGTTAGATTTTGTGACAATCAATACTTTACCATGATCAGCAGCTTTTAAAGCAAAGCTTAATCCCGCTATTCCAGACCCAATTACAAGGAAATCTACCTTTTTTTCTGACATAAAATAATATTACATGTGACCAGCACATTTTGACTATTCAAATTAACAAAAAATGTGGAAAACGTGTAAATAAAAGGTTAAATAAAAATGATAACTTTTTTTTTATTGTTGATATCTCCTATTTCTCACAAAATTCTTAAAAGTTATTAGCACAAAACTGCTCGTTTATCAACATAAATTAACATCAAAAAAATTCACATTTTTTTATTGAAAACAAAATCAAGGAAAAATCAGATAATTAAAAATCAGGCCTTTAAAATGAAATTAATGTGAATAAATTGTTAATAACTTTATAAAATCTTCATATCAAAATAAAAAATCACACTTTTATCCCCATTTTCCACACACTAATAAACAATAAGACCTTTTTATATAAAAAAGATTATTATTTATTAAAAAAAAAGAATGTGGAATACGTTTGATTTTCTTTGTTTAGTTTTGTCAAGTTGAATTTGAGGCTTTGAGAATTTGATTATTGATTAGGTATTGAAACTGAAATCAAATATTCAATTCTCAAGGGCTTTATTTCTTTTGAAAATATTTTTAAACCCCTTTAGAATGCGATAAATCTTATTTTTTAATTTAAAAATCTAAATAATGAACTGTTAAACAGCTTAATCGGCTATTTTAGTGGCTTTAGATTTCAATATTTTTATTTTATTTTTTTATTATTCTAAATATTGAATCTTAAATACCTGAAATTTGCTTTTTTATAAATTGGTCTAGATTTAAAGCGAAAAATTTTAGGTCATTTTACACTGAGATCCCTTTGATCAGTCTTTTTTGTAATTGTGTATACAGCATTTTCGAAATTTTTAATTGAAATCTCTCCTGGAGATCTTAAATACCATCTTCTCAAAAATCATATTTTTGAAATTTGAGATTGAAAAAATAAATTTTTCAACTTTTTTTTAAAAATGTTATCACGATTAAAGTCGCTTAGCTTTGAATTTTTATAAAATTTTTTGGATTTTGTAAAAATTTGTGCTTTTAAAGTGGTTTATTTTATAAATAAGCTCGCTTAGAATTGAATATACTTTTTTATAAAAAATGAATTATTCTACATTGTAATTTCAAAGCCTTTAATTTGATTTTAGGCGCCTTGAGGATCTCTTATTTACTTCATCAGAATTATATTTTCAAAAAATTCTATCTATGGGCGCTTTATTTTTTTTTAAAAATTAGCAGTCAAATATTTTTACATCATCTTACAGATCGTAATAGCCGATGATCATAGCCGGTTCCACTTTTCAGTAATTTTTTTTTTTGAACGTTATCTTTTGTATTTAAAAGCGCTTTACTTGCAATATTTGTTTTTTTAAAATTTTTCTGTTGATGTATAGGTTTTCTCAAGCGTTTATATTAAAAATTAAGTCCCTTACATTTAAATATTTGAAAACTTTATCAATAAATTTTGCTGTAATTTATTTGTATAGCTTCAAAATAGTTTAGCTTTGTCCTATTGATTTGCATTAAAATCATCTTTGATTTTTTAATTTATAGCATTTCATTAAAATTCTTTGATATTCTCACCATTCTATATTGTGATCAATACTGCGATATTTGATAATTTTAGAAGTGAAATTCCAAATATTCGATTCTAAGAGCCTTTAATTTGAATTTTGAGGCCTTTACAATTCGATATTTATATTTATGTGGACAACTATATTGAATATTTAAATCTCATATTGCTATACAGTGCTATTTAGATAGGTTTTTGTAGTCTTAAAATTCACCTTTTAAGAAATGTTGATAAGTCTGTTAATTAGCTTTATTGCAAGTATTTACACAAGAATTTTAGCCTTAATTTCAACTGTTATTAACACATAGTAAAAATACGCTTTATTGAAATGTTGATAAGTGTGTTAATTAGCTGAATATTAATATACTATTTGTAACTATCAGTTAGTTACGGTTGGAATTATAAACATCATTTTCTATTTGAAAGATTTATTGAAGAACTATTCTTAATTTTGTAACGTAAATCAAATTAAGAAGAAGAATTAATGGATTTAGTAAATTACGATATTGAAGCTAAGGGCTATATTGATGCTCCTATAGATCCTAGCTTAGATTTGATACAAGAGATCAAACGTCTTAAGGAAGAGAAAAACGCCGTCATTTTAGCGCATTACTATCAAGAAGCGGAAATACAAGATATAGCTGACTATATTGGTGATAGTTTAGGTTTATCTCAGGAAGCAGCAAAGACCGATGCTGATGTGATTGTTTTCGCTGGAGTGCACTTTATGGCTGAAACAGCAAAGATACTTTCACCATCAAAAAAAGTTTTACTTCCAGATGCCAAAGCAGGCTGTTCATTGTCGGATTCATGTCCACCTCATCTATTTGCTAAGTTTAAGGAGCAGTATCCCGATCATCTGGTCATCACGTATGTAAACTGTACTGCAGAATTGAAAGCGCTATCTGATATTGTCTGTACTTCTAGTAATGCAGTTGAGATTGTGGAGAGTCTACCGAAAGATCAAAAGATCATTTTTGGACCAGATCGTAATCTTGGGGCCTATGTAAAGAAGAAGACAGGAAGAGATCTTGTTTTATGGAATGGTGCATGTATGGTGCATGAGATTTTTTCTCAGGATAAAATAGATCGTTTAAGAGCTGAACATCCCAATGCAAAATTCATTGCTCATCCGGAGTGTGAAGATCATATCTTAGCAAGTGCAGATTATGTAGGTTCTACCTCTGGAATGCTGAAGTTTACAATCAATGATCCTGCGACCACATATATAGTCGCTACAGAGTCGGGAATTATCCATCAGATGCAAAAGGCTAGTCCAGGTAAAACTTTCATTCCTGCGCCTCCAAATAATGCTTGTGCGTGTAATGATTGTCCACATATGAAATTAAATACGTTGGAGAAGCTTTATAATTGCTTAAAGTATGAAAGTCCGGAAATAACACTAGAGGATTCCGTGATTGCCCGTGCGCAACGACCTATTGAACGTATGTTGGAAATATCCGCACAATTAGGATTATAAAATAAAAAACAAAGACAGATATGTTAGAATTTGATAATACAGAAAGAACAAATTTAGGAGAGTTGGGTGAATTTGGTTTAATTTCATATTTAACGAAGGCTGTCGAGATTAATGAACCCAGTACCCTTAAAGGTATCGGGGACGATGCAGCTGTTTTAGATTTTTCAAATAAGAAAACTTTAATTTCAACAGATCTTCTGTTGGAGGGTATCCATTTTGATCTGCGTTATGTTCCTTTGAAACATTTAGGCTATAAAGCTGTACAGGTGAATTTGAGTGATATCTATGCCATGAATGGAACAGCATCGCAAATTACATTCTCAATCGGGTTATCCTCAAAATTTCCATTAGAAGCAGTTGAAGAAATCTATCAAGGTGCACTGATTGCTTGTAAAAAGTATAATGTGGACCTTATTGGCGGGGATACGTCAGCTTCAGTTCAAGGATTGGTAATTTCGGTAACGAGTATCGGTTTTGCTGATGAAGATCAGATTGCCTATCGATCAGGTGCACAGGAAGGCGACTTGTTATGTGTTTCAGGCGATTTGGGCGCTGCTTATGTTGGGCTACAATTACTAGAGCGTGAGAAAAATATCTTCTTGGAGAACCCGAATATACAACCAGATCTAGAAGGTAAGGATTATATCGTAGAGCGCCAGCTAAAACCAGAGGCTAGAAGAGATATTGTTGAATTATTAGCAAAAATCGGTATTAAGCCGAATGCAATGATTGATGTATCAGATGGATTGGCATCGGAGATTATACATATTTGTGAGGCATCTGATAAAGGTTGTAAACTTTACGAAGATAAAATACCGCTGGATTCGATGACTTATGAGACAGCTCGTGAATTTGGAATAGATCCAACCGTTTGTGCGTTGAATGGAGGAGAAGATTATGAATTATTGTTCACGATTCCACAAGCTGATTATGATAAAATAAAAGGATCGATGGATATTACTGTTATTGGGCATATTACACAAGCAAGTGAAGGATGTCAAATGATTTCTAAATCTGGAAAGGTCTATCCAATAACGGCGCAAGGTTGGAATGCATTTAAAGACTAAGGGTATTGTATACTGTAAATAGAAGAGGCGATAATCCAGATTATCGCCTCTTCTATTTATAATGCTAATTCTTCTTCAATATCGATGTGATCGAATTCATCTTCACGTCTTTTTCGGATACTGAATTCGTTATAGCCGAAACCTATTTCTATTTGCAATAATTTTTGTTGAAGCATTTCAAGGATCGCGAGGAAATTGTAAACGAACTGTACCTTATTTTCAGAGTTTTTTAGAATATATTGAAAATCGAGTTGCCTATTTATTTCTATCAAATCTGCAATTGCCTTTTTTTGTTGATCTATACTATAAGGATGTTTTATAACAGTATGTTTTACTTCCGCAGGTCTATTAGCATATTGAAACATGACACGTTCGTATACCATCATCAATTTATACAGATCAAAACTGTTTAATTCTTCGCCTGTATTTGACTCCGGCCTAGCAAGTTTAATATCGTAATTGATATTACCCCGTTTATAAAGTTTAAGCCGCTCATCTTCCAATAATTTTAAATCCTCACAGGTATCCTTAAACTGCTTGTATAAAATTAATTTTTGGATTAAATCTTCTTTAGGATCGATTTCATTTTCATCATCATCCAATTCCGGGCGTGGGAGGAGCATCTTAGCTTTTATACGCATCAGGGTCGAAGCCACAAAAATAAATTCACTGGCCATCTCCATGTCTAAAGCCTGTAATTTGTTGACATATGACAGGAAATCGTCGGTTATTTTTGAGATTGGTATCTCATGAATATTTAATTCATCCCTTTCAATAAAAAATAAGAGAAGGTCAAATGGGCCTTCAAACTGGGGTAACTTTATTTCGTATCCTTCTTCTACTTGCATATCAAGAGCAAATTTACATAATAATACAAACATTTTTATTTCAAACTATTAAAACTAAAAGCTTCTGCAACTGTTCATTTTCTAATACAAAAAGTATGATAAATACGAAAGTTGTGATAAATTAGTTGTTATTTTGTATCAATATTTTAAAGTAATTAGCAATACTATGCAGTTTGATGCTGGAGAATTATTAAGTAAAATCAATGATCCCTCTGATCTGAAAAAACTCAAGGATGACCAACTGGAACAAGTGAGCCAGGAATTACGTCAATATATCATTGATTTAGTTTCGGTTAATGGTGGTCACTTTGCAGCTAGTTTGGGAGTAGTTGAATTGACTGTGGCATTACATTATGTCATGAATACTCCCTATGATCAATTAATATGGGATGTAGGTCATCAGGCCTATGGGCATAAGATATTAACAGGACGTAGAGATTCTTTTCATACGAATAGAATTGTCGATGGTATTTCCGGTTTTCCAAAACGAGGAGAGTCCATCTATGATGCTTTTGGAGTAGGACATTCGTCAACATCAATCTCTGCCGCATTAGGTATGGCGGTTGCTTCTCAGATCAAAGGAGAAAAAGATCGTCAGCATATTGCGATTATTGGCGATGGTGCTATGACAGGAGGTATGGCATTTGAAGCTTTGAATCATGCAGGTATAGAGAAATCAAATCTTTTGGTTATTCTCAATGATAACTGTATGTCCATTGATCCTAATGTAGGAGCATTAAAAGAGTATTTAACCAGTATCACAACTTCAAAACGATATAATCGTTTCAGAGACGATATTGCATCTGTCTTATCCAAGATATCAGAGATGGGACCGAATGCTTTAGGAGCTGTTAAAAAGCTGGAAAAAAGCATAAAAGGGACATTGCTCAAGAATGCTAATTTATTTGAATCTTTAAATTTCAGATACTTTGGACCTGTTGATGGACATGATGTCAAAAAATTAGCAAAGACACTGGAAGATTTGCGCCATATCCCGGGGCCAAAGTTGTTACATTGCGTAACTGTTAAAGGTAAGGGATATGCATTAGCAGAAAAAGATCAAACCAAATGGCATGCCCCAGGTTTATTTGATAAAATAACAGGCGAGATAAAAAAATCTGTCAATGATAAACCGACAGCACCGAAATATCAAGATGTCTTTGGAAATACATTGGTAGAAATTGCGGAGAAGAATGATAAAATAGTGGGTATTACACCTGCTATGCCTTCTGGATCATCGATGAATATTATGATGAAAGCTTTTCCAGAACGATCATTTGATGTAGGAATAGCAGAACAACATGCTGTTACATTCAGTGCGGGTTTAGCAACCCAAGGGCTAATGCCTTTCTGTAATATTTATTCCTCATTCATGCAGCGTGCGTTTGACCAAGTCATTCATGATGTAGCCTTACAGAATCTTAATGTAGTATTTTGTCTGGACCGTGCCGGTGTAGTAGGAGCGGATGGTCCGACACATCACGGTGCTTACGATATTGCTTTTATGCGCTGTATACCAAATATGACGGTTTCCGCTCCAATGAATGAAGAGGAGTTACGCAATTTGATGTATACTGCTCAATTAGAAAATAAAGGTCCTTTTGTAATTCGCTATCCAAGAGGTAACGGCGTGATGGTCGATTGGAAAAAACCGTTTAAAGAAATTGAAATTGGAAAAGGCAGATTAATTCAGGATGGAGAAGCTGTTGCCATTTTAACTTTTGGAGCAATCGGTAACGAAGCCAGTAAAGCAATTTTGCAATTAGCTGAAGAAGGAATATATCCGGCTCACTATGATTTAAGATTTGCTAAACCTTTGGATGAAGAATTGTTACATAAAGTTTTTCAAAAATTTGAAAATATCATTACCGTTGAAGATGGCTGTTTGCAGGGTGGAATTGGGTCTGCTGTTCTAGAATTTATGGCCGATCATCAATACAGTCGTAAAGTTGTAAGATTAGGTATCCCTGATGCTATCATCGAGCATGCCGAACAGAAAGATCAATGGAATATAGCATACTACGACAGTGCCGCTATAATGGCCGAATGTCGAAAATTAGTAAAAGGTATAAAAACGGATACGATGGTTAGCTAAATTCGTTTGGTAAAAAAAATAAAAAAGAGGAATCATATCATCATGATTCCTCTTTTTTTGTTTAACTTTATAAAGATTCATCCGGCAGCAGTTCCCTTTTTTATAGTTTACTAGATTCGATCATTATTTTGCAACTTTATACGGATGGAATATTGCATGAATTATAGACCAAAAACTACTTTTTTTAAAAAAAAATAACAAAAAATTTGGAATGTTAATAAAAAAAAATAAGGCTAAAATTAGTTGCAAAAAAAAGCGATTTTTTTAATGTAACTAGTTGATTAATAATGAATTTAAATTAATTTTAAATTTTAGTTTTTTAGCTGATTTTTTTTTGTCATCTTCGTCTTAAGAGAAAGTTATCAACATTTTTTTGGTCGCTTATTGGAAATCAACTTATTAAGAATTTTAGAATGGAAAAAACGAGTACAAGTGTTTGGAATAATTGTCTTGCAATCATCAAAGACAATATACCAGCGCAAAGTTTTAAAACCTGGTTTGAGCCTGTGAAAGCAGTACGTTTGGAGGGTGACGTTTTGACTATTCAAGTACCTAGTTTATTTTTTTACGAATGGTTGGAGGAGCACTATGTTGGTATCCTTCGTAAGACTGTTAAAAAGTTTTTAGGTGAGCTTGGTAGGTTGGAATACAATATCGTGGTTGAGAAGTCATCAGCTTCAATTCCTTATACAACAAATATCCCTTCCAATGGCAATGGTGCAGAAGGTAAGAAACAATCTATACCTGTTCCTGTATCTTTAAATAAAGATATCAAGAATCCATTTGTAATACCAGGATTAAAGAAACTACAGGTTGATCCTCAATTAAATCAAAATTACACCTTTGATAATTTTATTGAAGGCGAGTGTAACCGTTTGGCGAGATCTGCGGGCTTTGCTGTGGCAAATAAACCTGGAGGTACCTCATTCAACCCATTGATGATTTATGGAGCTGTAGGACTAGGAAAGACTCACTTAGCACAAGCTATCGGTAATGAAATCAAAAGAAATCTACCAGATAAGTTGGTGATCTATGTTTCTTGTGAGAAATTTTGCCAACAATTCGTAGATTCACTTAAAAATAATACCATTAATGATTTTGTGAATTTTTATCAGGCAATGGATGTGATCATCATGGATGATGTACATAACTTCGCTGGTAAAGAGAAAACACAAGATATATTTTTCCATATTTTCAATCATTTGCATCAGTCTGGAAAACAAGTAATCTTAACATCTGATAAAGCTCCTAAAGATTTAGCAGGATTAGAAGAACGTTTATTAAGCCGTTTCAAATGGGGTCTTTCTGCAGATATTCAAATTCCAGATTTGGAAACAAGAATGGCTATTTTGAAAAAGAAAATGTATTCTGATGGAATTGAATTACCAGAAAATGTTGTAGAATATGTTGCAAATCAAATTGACAACAGTGTTCGTGAACTAGAAGGAGCTATGGTTTCTTTATTAGCGCAGTCAACATTAAATAAAAAAGAGATTGATTTAAATCTAGCTAAATCAATGCTTAAGAACTTTGTTAAAAACACGCATAAGGAAATTTCAATGGAATTTATTCAAAAGCTCGTTTGTGAGTATTTTGAAGTTCCAGTAGAAATGGTTAAATCTAAAGTTCGTAAAAGAGAAATCGTGCAAGCCAGACAGATTTCAATGTATCTCGCTAAGAACCATACAAAATCGTCATTGAAAACAATTGGTTCATTCTTCGGTGGTCGCGACCACTCTACGGTAATTTATGCTTGTCAGACAGTAGAAGATCTAATTGAGACAGATAAGAAGTTTAAAACGTATGTAAATGATATTATGAAAAAGCTAAAAGCTTAATATCATCCATACATAAAGATATAAGACAAAAAAGGGATTCTAATTAGAATCCCTTTTTTTTTCCAAATTGGATAACGTTTATGAACAAGCTCTTATACTATTGTGTTGTTTCTTCTGTATTTTCTTTTTGCTCTTCCTTGACCGGCTTAGGTGCTACTTCTGGAATAACTTTAGCAGGTCTTTCTGCCACCACTTTTTTGAATAATTCTTTTTGATCCTCTGTTAGTAATGCATCAACCTTTGCATCTGCATCAGCTTGTAATTTAGTAAATTGTTCTGTTAATACTTCTTTAGTAGCCGTAGTATCCTGCAGTAAAGCAGCCTCAGCTTTTGCCTGATCTAGCGTAATTGTATAAGCGGCAGTTTTCTGCTCGTCTGTCAAACTTAATTTTTGCGTTAATTCCGTCGTTACCTGAGTAGCTGTTTCTTCTGGACTAGCTTGTTGGGCAAATGTTAAACTGAGTGCTAATAAAAACCCGATCCCTGTTAAAAATAATTTTTTCATGACTGTTATTTTTAGTGTAAATATTCAATTCTTAAATTCTACTACTAAAACTAAAAACTACTGCTTTTTATTGTATCAAATCTGTTACTTTAACAAAGTTTTAACAAAATTAACGTTTTAAGTTATTGAAAATCAGTTTTTAATAAAAAAAGGTTCAACCGTGAAGTTGAACCTTTTGTCAATAATTATAATCAAATTAGTTTGATTTTTGTCTTTGTTGCCTACGTTCTAGCATTTCTTTTTGTAATGCGTCGTAAGATTTACTTTGTTCAGCATTTAAAAATGATTTGATTTTTACGTCGGTTGAAGAACGAAGAGGTTGCAATTTTTCGAAAGCTGCTTTACGGTCATCTGTATTCTTAAAAATATCTTGTTGCTTTTTGGATAGTTCCAAGCTATATACATAGATTGAATCTTTTTGACTTTGTGATAATTTTAATTGCTTATCTAATCTTTCTACCATATTTTTAGCTTGGTCTTCAGGAGATCGCTGCTGACCACCATTACGTTGTCTTTCTTGTGCCATAGCTGTTACAGCCAATAACATAAAAGCTCCCATTAAACTTGATTTTAAATTTTTCATATCATTTTATTAGTTTACTTATTTTTTATGTCAACTAGTTTAGTCGCCAATAAGAAGACAAATGATATTTAGTAAAGTTTAAGTGTTGTGAAAATTTAAGATTCATTAACACTTCTGTCACAGATAGATAGAAGTTGTTGTTCAATAATATTTCGATATTCCTGATCTTCAAATGCTATTTCGATGGGAATGTAAGCTATAGGTAAGCTCTCTACTAAAGCTAAGTATTCAGGAGTACGGATTCTTTGTGCATCCTTTTCTGTAGTTATAATTAATTTAAAAGGATTTTTGATCTGATTAAACTTCTGTTTGACTGTCAATATATCATTTGATGTATAGGCATGGTGATCAGAGAAACCAAGATGCTCTATACCTTTTACAAGCCCTGTAAGGTAATCTAATAAAGGTTTTGGGTTCGCTATACCTGTAAGTAATAATACTGTCGTATTGGCGTTCATTTCAATCCTAGTTGTATTCAGATATACTAGCTCACCGTAGTGTATGGAAGTGAAAAAAATATTTGAAAGACCACTTTTACGTTCTAGTTTTCTTTTAATAATTGCTTTCTCTTGAAGCGTAACTGAAGCAGGAGTTTTTGTAACCATAATCAGATCTGCGCGTTTAGATTCTCCTGGAAGATCTCTAAAATTACCCATGGGAAGTACAAACATGGAATTGAGGCAAGAATGATAATCGAATAAGAGTATTGAAAATGTAGGTTTTAGCTTACGGTGCTGAAAAGCATCATCTAGAATAATAACATCATGATTATCCATTAATGTTTCAACCCCTAAGCATCTGTCTTCACAAACAGCAACTGTAATATCTGAAAATTTATTTTTGAATTGTAAAGGTTCGTCACCTACTTCATCAGCAGTTGAAGAGACGGTAACATATTTAAAACCTTTGGTTTTACGTCCATATCCCCGACTCAAGGTAGCGATACATCTTTTATCTTTAAGGATTTTAATAATAAACTCCGTCATAGGACTCTTTCCTGTACCTCCAATGGCAAGGTTGCCAACAACGATAGTCGGTATGGAATAAGTTTTAGATTTTAGTATCTGGAGGTCAAATAATCGATTTCTGATCCAGATGATAAATCCGTATAGTATTGCAAAAGGGAATAATAGTAATCGAAGAAAATTCATTTTATTTGCTCATAATATTTAATCCAACGTCACTTATTTCTACAAGCGGATTGTCGCGCATATTCTGTTCAAAAGTGAATTGGTAAATACCGGTATCTGGGAACGTATAATTTTGATGAATAAGGCTACGTTGCGTATATAAAGAACCTGCGCTTTTTCCTGTCCATTTTCCATCAGCTTCTGCTAATTTGAGCGCTTTTCTATAGCTGTATTCTTTAGTTTTGGGACCTTTTTCATGTACTAAAACAAAAAGGTTAGAATAAGGGTATTTTGCCGTGTGTCGAACATTTAACCAAACGTCATATTTTTTAGAGATATCTGAAATATGTATGTTAAAGCTTGGTTTATCAGAATGGAGCCATTCTTTGTTGTTAATATTGACATTTTTATCAATAATGGTATTGGAATCGCAAGCACCCAATAGTATTATCATTATAAAGCCAATTAGAAACGCGTTGTTTTTCATTCTTATTTAAGTCTATAAAATTGGCGAGAATAGCTATTCTCGCCAATTAATGCAATAA
Source organism: Sphingobacterium sp. JUb56 (assembly GCF_014191365.1). NCBI lineage: Bacteria > Pseudomonadati > Bacteroidota > Sphingobacteriia > Sphingobacteriales > Sphingobacteriaceae > Sphingobacterium > Sphingobacterium sp. JUb56. Next base: position 158,895 of record NZ_JACHWL010000004.1, read on the forward strand.
CTTATTATTCAGCTGAAGGATCAGTGTTATTGCCTTTATTTCTATTATTTCGATTCTTATTGAAACGTCTTTTTGGCTTACTTCCTGTACCTTCTTTACTTTGGGCAGAAGCAGTAGTTTTGTCTACATTTAAAACCTTTGTATTTTTATCCTGCTTTTGTTGCGGTTTCTCTAGCTTTACCGGTTGCGTTTTTACATTAGGTTCCGCAACAGTTTTTGCACGATTGTTAGGTTTGGATCTACCTTTATTATTTCTTTTTCTTTTGTTTTTTTCGTCCAGACGGGTTAAGCTATCTTGACCGACTACGTTCTCGTAATCATAATTAACAATTTTTTCCTCTTTGATCTCAGTATCAACAGTTGTGATCAACTCTTCAACTTTAATGCCCTGTTTATTCTTCTCGATTAGTTCTTTGACCTGATCCACAGGAAGTGCAATCCAACTCTCAGCTCCAGGATAAGAGAACCACATCATTTTCTTGAAAATGTCGGTTTTTTGCAAATATGCATTTCCTTTCAAAGTTTCAATACGGTCTACATTATTAGGAATATCCTTTAAAGCATCCATATAACTATCCAATTCGTAATTTAAGCAACACTTCAATTTACCGCATTGACCCGCTAATTTTAGCGTATTAAGCGATAGATTTTGATATCTAGCTGCAGAAGTTGAAACAGTTTTAAAATCTGTTAACCATGTCGAACAACATAATTCGCGACCACAAGAACCTATACCACCTAAGCGGCTTGCTTCTTGTCTCATACCAATCTGTCGCATTTCTATTCGAATACGGAATGACTCCGCCATTCTTTTAATTAACTCACGGAAATCCACACGACCTTCTGCTGTATAGTAGAAAGTTGCCTTTGTTTTATCACCTTGATAATCTACATCAGAAATTTTCATGGAAAGGCCCAATTCTAAAGCTAAATTACGCGCTTTATGCATCGTTTCCCATTCCAGATCTTTTGCCATATTGAATTTTTCAACATCGGCCTCAGTAGGTTTACGGTAGATTTTTTTGGTAACACTCTCTAAACTTACATTGTTTTTCTTTAACTGTAAGCGAACGAGTTCGCCAGTTAGAGAAATGTGTCCTATATCATATCCGCCTGTAGTAGGTTCTACAGCAACCATTTCACCTATTTCTAAATATAGATTGTCTGAATTGACAAAGAAATCCTTTCGGGATCCCTTAAATCGAACTTCTACAATGTCAAAAGGTTTATAGTTGGATGGCATATCCATATCAGATAGCCAGTCATATACATCTAATTTATTACATCCGCTAGTCATGCAAGAGCCATTATTTTGGCAACCTGCTGGAGTACCGCCCACTGTCGTCGTACTTCCACAACCTCCGCCGGATGAGCAACTGCCACATCCCATAGTTTTCTATATATATTGAGTTCCTTTCGGAAACGTTTTGTATTTAAACATTAATACTAATTGCAAAGATAAATCTAAAAATAATATTTTAGGATTTGCATTTCTTTCCACACTATAGTGTGTTGTTTCAAACAAATTAATTGTTTCTTCAATTTGTTCGATGGTATAATGAGTAGCAAACTTGTTTACAAAATCAAGTTCATGCGCGGATAGAAATACTAAGTTTGAAAGATCGAGTTTAATTAAAATAATCTGACGCATGATATTAATAGCATACATCAAAAACGTTTTTTGATTTTCACGACCTAATTTAGCCAATTCCTCCTCGCAAATGCTGATGATATTTAGACCAGAATCCTGAACAATAAGCCGTAACCATTTAACCAATAAATTGAAATGGTTGTTTGTCTGCGTATCGATCATATTTATAGCTTCCTGTACGTTACCGTCAGCTATAAAAGCAATATCTCTTGCTTCAGATTCTTCGAGGTTTTTATTTTCTATTAAATACGATGTAATCGCTTGATGACTCAATTTATTAATTTTAACGAGCTGTGTTCTCGAAATAATCGTGTTTAATATTTTATTCTGATTTTCAGCCACCAAAAGGAACAATGTTTTTTCTGGTGGTTCCTCAATCAATTTTAATAAGGCGTTACCTTCTTTTTCTAAATATTCAGGTAGCCACATAATCAAAACTTTAAATTCAGCCTCAAAAGACTTTAAACTTAATTTTTTGATTATTTCATGCGCTTCAGCAATATTGATGTTAACCTGCTTATTGTCGGCATCAAGTTGTTGTCGCCAATTTTCTAAACTTAGGTACGGATTATTCAAAAATGCTTTTCGCCAATTCTCAATAAATGTCGCAGCATTATCCTCCTTATGCTTCGCAATAAAAGGATAAGAAAAATGCAGATCCGGATGTATAAGTTTATTATATTTCCTACAGGATGAGCATAAACCGCAACTATCAAACTCGGCTTTATTTTCGCAATTAATAAATTGTGCGTAAGCTAAAGCTAAAGCTAGTGAGCCAGAACCTTCTGGTCCAAGAAATAATTGCGCATGACTCACACGGTTTTCACGAACTGTGCTGATCAGATGAGCTTTAACTAAATCATGTCCAATAATATCCCTAAATTGCATATACTACTCCTAGTCTATACAAATGTAATAAATAATAGACAGCATTTATTTATATTCAAAATATAAATGGGATATATGATGTCAATTTTATTGAAATTCAATTATTTACTAACCTGTAGCAAGATAAAGTTTATACAGTTAATTTTCCGCTATTTGGATATACACCTTCTAAAAATGTAGATTCTTTTGCGTAATATTGCAGATATAATTCATAATTTTAGGAAATGAGATTTATAGTATCCACATCGATTTTATTAAAACAACTTCAAGCTATTAATGGCGCTTCAAGTAGTAGTACAGTTCTACCCATTTTAGAGAACTTTCTTTTTGAAATAAAAGACAATACGTTAACAATATCTGCGACAGATTTGCAGACAAGCATGGTTACGTCATTGCAAATTGAGGCTAAAGAAGAAGGAAAAGTAGCGATGCCTTCTAAAATTTTAATAGAGACCTTAAAAACATTACCAGATCAACCAGTTGCTTTTTTTGTTGATAATAATACGCTAGCGATCGAGATCAGTGCCGGTGACGGTAAATATAAGTTGAGTGGTGAGAATCCTGAGGATTTCCCTAAAATTCCAGTAATTGACAATGCGCATACTGTTCATATGCCTGCTCCAATACTAGCAGAGGCAATTAGTAAAACAATATTTGCTGTTAGTAATGATGAGTTAAGACCGGCAATGTCAGGTGTGTTAGTTCAATTGGGAGATAAGGCCGTAACGTTTGTATCTACAGATGCACATAAACTGGTACGCTACAGACGTTCTGATATTGGCGTAGAAAAGCCTGCTTCATTAATTCTTCCAAAAAAAGCATTGTCTTTATTAAAATCATCTTTGCCATCAGAAGATATCAATGTTTCGATTGAATATAATTCGACAAATGCATTTTTTAGTTTTGGTAACATCAATTTAATTTGTCGTTTGATTGATGAGCGTTACCCAGATTACGAAGCTGTAATTCCGCAGGTGAATCCAAATAAGTTAACTGTTGACCGTTTACTATTTTTAAATACGTTACGTCGTGTTGTTATTTTTGCGAATAAAACAACGCATCAGGTACGTTTGAAAATCTCAGGTAGTGAATTGAATATTTCTGCTGAAGATCTTGATTTTTCTAATGAAGCTCATGAGCGCTTAGGATGTCAGTTTGAAGGGGAAGATATGGAAATTGGTTTCAACGCTAAATTTTTAGTGGAGATGTTAAACAATCTAGCTAGCGAAGAAGTAGTCATTGAAATGAGTACAGCCAATCGTGCAGGTTTGCTAATTCCAGCAGTAGCAGAAGAAAATGAAGATATTTTAATGCTGGTTATGCCAGTTATGTTAAATAACATCGGTTAATCGCACTGTTTTGGAGGTTATAGCGCATATCATTGATTTTGTTCTGCATATTGATAAACATTTACTTGAGATCGTAAATGATTATAAAACGTGGACATATCTCATCTTATTTCTGATCATTTTTGTTGAAACAGGAGTTGTTGTGATGCCATTTTTACCAGGCGATTCTTTACTATTTGCAGCAGGAATGCTAGCAGCACAGCCAAATGAACTTAATGTCTGGTTGATGATTGCTATCTTATTAGTAGCCGCGGTATCGGGAGATTCTCTTAATTATGCCATCGGGAAGCGATTTGGAATGCAGATGACCAAATTTAAACTATTTGGTAAGCAGGTAATCAAAGACGAGCAGATTCAAAAGACACATACTTTTTATGAAAAGTATGGTAGTAAAACAATTGTAATTGCACGCTTTGTGCCTATTGTCAGAACACTGGCTCCATTTGTAGGAGGAATTGGAAGAATGCATTATGGCACTTTTATAACTTATAATGTTATTGGAGCAATTCTCTGGGTCGTAGGGATTACATTAGCAGGATATTTTTTAGGTAATATACCGATCATCAGAGATAATTTTTCAAAAGTAGTGCTGTTGATTATCTTATTATCAGTATTGCCGATTGTCTTTGAAGTCTTAAAAGAAAAATTTAAAAGTAAGAAGGAAGCCTAAAAGCTTCCTTTTTTATTACAGGCAATTTTTTAGTATCATATCATAAAATAAGGTATTTGTAACCCAATAAGGTTCGATGATCAAAACAGTAAGTATTTGATTTTATTAAACATGCATTTTAAATGGATATTATCACAAATCTCATTGATTTTATTTTACATATTGATAAACATCTTATTCAAATTGTTCATGATTATCAAGGATGGACTTATCTGATTATATTCTTAATTGTGTTTGCTGAAACAGGTCTTGTTATAACACCATTTTTACCAGGAGATTCGGTATTATTTGCATTAGGAGCTATTATTGCTCTTCCAGAAAGTGATCTTTCTTTGTCTTTATTTTGGTTGGTGTTAGTGACAGCAGCAGTTTTAGGAGACTTTGTTAATTATGAAATTGGAAAATATTGGGGACATCGAGTTTTCAGGTCAAAGTCTAAAATATTTAAACCCGAATATTTAATCAACACCCAGTCTTTTTATACTAAACATGGTAATAGAGCTATTATCTATGCCCGCTTTGTTCCAATAGTACGCACATTTGCACCCTTTTTTGCAGGAGTTAGCCATATGACTTATGTTAAATTTGGTACCTATAATATTTTTGGAGGGCTATTATGGGTCACTTTATTTTTATTAGGAGGATATTTTTTTGGACAAATCCCAATGGTTAGGAATAATTTTTCTTTGGTCGTCTTCCTGGTTATCATCATTAGTGTTATACCTGTGCTGGTACAGTTTTTTAATCATAAAAAATCTTCTACGGTCTAAACCTAAGATCCTTTTTTGAGTCTATTTTGTGAAAGAATTTCACACGAAGCATCTATTTATTTACATGAAGTGCCTATTAATTTTCAGTTTAAGTCTACTATTTTCATTATCATCAGCACAAGTAAGAGTCGAAAAAAAGCAGGCAAAAGAAGCCTATCATCTTCTTAATGAAATCCGTAAAAATCCTGAACGGTATAAAAATAAGCTCGGTCTATTCAATTTGAATAAAGTGACAAGAAAGTCACTGAATTGGAATAAAAGGCTTGCTGAAGTTGCCGAATCGCGGGCCAAGGACATGGCAAAGCGAAATTATTTTGACCATGTCAATCCAGATGGTATAGGTCCTAATTATTATATGCAGCAAGCAGGTTATGATTTGAATGCCAAATGGCTAAAAAATAAGCGGGCAAATAATTTTGAGTCTATTGCCTGGAATTGGCCAAGTGCCACAGACGCAATAAAAGGGTTAATTATTGGTAAAGAAGCGCCCGGTTATCATCATCGAAAACATCTATTAGGGATGGACGAATGGAATGCCTCTTTATATGATATCGGTATTGGTTTTGTTACTACAGGAAAGAAAGGACATCAAAAAAGTTATTTATGTGTCATTATTGCCAAGCATGATTGGTAAATTAATCAATTTATAGTCTTGATATTATGCATTATTGGAATGTTTCTTACCTTTGCATATGATAAAATCAATGACAGGATACGGCACAGCTGTAAAAGACAATGGAAAAGTTAAGTACAGCGTCGAGATTAAATCCTTGAATTCTAAATTTCTTGAATTAAATCTGCGTTTACCAAAAGCAGTTTCGGACAAGGAATTGACTTTACGTACAGAGTGCAGTAAACTTATTGAAAGAGGTAAGGTGAACCTTTCTGTAAACGTTGAATATTCTGATCAAACGGCAAAAGCATCGACAATTAATGCAGATTTGCTAAAAAAATACTATACTCAATTACAACAAATTGCTTTTGAACTGGGAGATAAACAAGTTTCTCTTTTCGAATTGGCTCTTAATATGCCCGAAGTAATTGCTAATAATGATAATGAAGTTGATGAAGAAGAATCACGATTATTATTAGAAGCATTTTACGCGGCAGTAGAGCAATTTAATATTTTCAGAGCAGATGAAGGAGCAGTTCTTTCGCAGGACCTGACTGATCGTGTTGAATTGATCTTAACTTATTTAACAGAAGTCGAAGCTGTTGAAATGGACCGTATTCCTTTAATACGCGAACGTATAGGCCATTATCTGGAGGAAACTGTAGGTAAGGAAAACGTTGATAAAAACCGTTTCGAACAAGAATTGATCTATTATATCGACAAATTAGATATAACAGAAGAGAAAGTTCGTCTACGCTCTCACTGTACCTATTTTCAAAAAGCTTTGAAAGCATCTGATTCTAATGGTAAGAAATTAGGATTTATTTCTCAAGAAATGGGTAGAGAGATCAATACGCTAGGATCAAAAGCCAACCACGCTGGTATTCAGCAGATCGTGGTAAAAATGAAAGAAGAATTAGAAAAAATTAAAGAGCAATTGCTCAACGTATTATAGGAATGGCAGGTAAGTTAATTATATTCTCGGCACCATCAGGAGCAGGTAAAACAACAATCGTAAAGAATCTATTAAGTAAACATGGTGATAAGTTGGAGTTTTCTATTTCTGCTAGTACACGCGAACCGCGCGGTGAAGAAATAGATGGCAAAGATTATTACTTTATATCAAAAGAAGACTTTCTACATAAGATTGCGAAACAAGAGTTCATCGAATTCGAAGAAGTATATTCAGGTACATTTTATGGAACATTACGTTCTGAAGTAGAACGTATCTGGGCACAGGGTAAACATGTTATTTTTGATATTGATGTGATTGGAGGACTTCGTTTACGTTCAAAGTTTCCAGACGAAGCCTTATCTATTTTTGTGCAACCTCCTTCCTTAGAAGTTTTAAAAGCACGCCTGCGTGGTAGAGGAACAGACTCTGAAGAAAAATTGCAGGAACGTTTTGCAAAAGCTGAATCCGAATTATCCTATGCAGATAAGTTTGATGTGATTTTAAAAAATTATGATTTGGATGTTGCTGTTGAGGAAGCAGAGAAATTGGTAATGGACTTTCTGAATAAAAAGTAATGGCTAAAGTCGGATTATTCTTCGGGTCTTTTAATCCAGTTCATGTTGGGCATTTGATTATTGCCAATTATATGGCCAACTATACTGAGCTGGACGAAGTTTGGTTTGTGGTATCCCCACAAAATCCATTTAAAAAGAAAGAGAGCCTAGGTAATATGTACGACCGTTTAGAGATGGTTAATCTGGCAATTGAAGAGACCGAGAATTTAAAGGCAAGTTCCATTGAATTTAGTTTACCGCAACCCTCGTATACCATCGATACTTTAACACATCTGGCAGAAAAATATCCCACGCATGAATTTGTTTTAATTATGGGTGAAGATATTTTAGAGACATTTTCAAAGTGGAAGAATCACGATATTATTTTACGGGATTATCATATCTATGTTTATCCAAGACCTGGATATAATGGCGGTACAATGAAAGAACATCCGTCAATAACCCTAACACAAACACCGATGATGGAATTGTCTTCTACCTTTCTTCGACAAGCGGTGAAGGAGGGAAGCAATATCAAATTCTATACTCCGGATAAAGTCATTGAGTTTATCGAAAAAAAAGGACTATATTCATAAAAAAGGCGAAACTTAAGTTTCGCCTTTTTTATGAACTTCAATCTTCTATAATAAATCCAACTTCCTGATCAAAAGCCTTTTTTTCTTCTTCAGATAGGTTCTTTTTCATAACACGGATGGTATATCCACCTTTTAGGACCCCTTTATCTAGATACATCCAATCAGAGATCCGTTGCGGATCTATTGTTACTTGATCACCATATTTTACAACCTTAGTTAGTTGCGGTTCATTATTAACGGTACCACGATATGATTTGCCATCTGAGGTTAGATTACCCACCCAGATATGTTCACCACCCCCATCTTCTGTATCGAATCTTACTTTGATAGCAAAACTCTCGTATCCTTCCTCGGGATTTTTAAAAGAAGTTTCAAAATTCTGAAACGTTTTATTTGCTTCGAGAATGGCCTGGTTCATGGCTTGATCATCACCATTGAATTCGATGACATCATCATTCTTTATCTTGTCTTTAATCGTGTTCTGGCACGAAATAAATGAGAACGATACGAGTAATAAAAAAAATAACTTGGAAATTGGACTGTTTTTTGAATGTAGCATTGTTTGTTTATTTGTATTAGCTTAGAAATATTATTTTAAGATAATCATAATTTAGTATTTACTGCAAATAGAAGAGAAATGACTAGTACTATGTTCTGTATTTTTATATAACAGTTTATTCATATCTTCAATAAATTTTAAATGGACAACTGGACTAACTTTTATTAAAACAATGAAGCATCATTTAATATTATTGATTCTGCTTTTTTCAGGCTTTATAAAATCATTTGCTCAGACGAACGAGGATGATGGAAGTTCTTATACTAGGGATGAAAAAGGATACGAATTGCGCACTAAAATGACTATACCGCCGTACGGATTGACGAAAATCAAGACGTTAATATCAAATATTACATTTAAAGAAGATCCAGAAGGAAGCTCTGATGGAGGTTTTGAGGCGATAAGTGCTTCGCAGTTTAATGGACTGAGCCTAAGAGAGAAATTTACTTATGTAATGATCCATGCAGAACTTTCTCAACAGAATTGTGCTATTCCAGAATATCAAAATGATCTTCAGAAACGCATTTTCGGACAGCTTGAGACGGGATTTAATGAGGCGAGCTGGAGCCAGAGACAAGCTGACTTTCTTCTTGAAAATCGAGACTCGGTATTGAAACTCATTCAAGAATCAGTTGGACGGAGCAAATGGATGGGCATTAACTACAAAGAAGCAATTTTAGAAATGAATGCTTGGAACATGATTCCTTTTATCATTACGTATGTTAAAAATACACCAAAGGATAAAGATGCACTAACCTTACTGATGCTATTAATGAAACGTGGCGAATATGAAGAATTCCTCAATTCAGTATCCTATCAGAAATTGTATGGTACAGATGCTGGTTATTATGCCTACTTGAACTATAATAAAGCAAATGAGGATTTAATTTGTGAGCGGGCAAATCGTTACTACAAAGTAAAAAAGAAATAATATGAAGCGAATAATTAGTGTAAGTCTCTTTATGATTTGTCTATGTACAACATTAGTTGCACAAGAGCATGTTTATGTTGAACCGACGCAGGCTGATCGAAACTATAGGGCATACCGCGAGCAGGAGACAAAACCTGAGTTTGGTTTGAGAAAAGTTGAATCTTTAATCAAAAAAATTAAAGAACCAGAAGATGATGGCATGATTGCAGATTACATCGCGGCTATTTCTAAGGACGAATTTAAGCGATTGAATTTAAAAGAACAGTTTACCTATGTTATGATTCATCCAGAAGTATATAGTCAGGCTTGTATAGATGATATGACAAGTCGGGGTGAAGATCAAAAGATCTTTGGGTTACTTACCTTTCGTCTTTCAGGAGTCGACTGGAGCGCGGATCAATATAAATTTCTCAAACAGAATCGCGATACAGTACAGACATTGATTTTTGAAACCATAGCTGTAAAGAAACATATGGGTGTCAATTTAAAATCGGCCCTTGTCGAAATTTCTGCATGGGAAAGTATCCCGGCTATGATTCGCTATTATCAAACAAATAGGAAAGATAGGGATGTTTTGACGGTATTATCTTTAATATTAAAAAAAGAACAGTACACGCCTTACCTGAAATCTAAGATGTATGGAAAATTGTATTTGGGCGATGCTAATTATATGACATCAGTTCGTTTCAATACAGCAAACGAACAATTTCTCTTATCTACGGCACAGGACTATTATAATCAGAAAATTTCAAAATGATGAAGAGCATTCGGATATTATTGATTGGATTTTTTTTATACATGAATACTTCTTTTGCCCAAGAACAAAAGTTTATTGCGGTGGAGGCAGGTACTTATATTTTAGGTGATACAATCAGTTTGGATAACCCTAAAAGATCCGTTTCAATTCCAGCTTTTGCTATTGCTGAAGCCGAATTAACAAATGAAGCATTTGCTGCATTTGTTTCTGCTACGCATTATGTCACATTGGCAGAACGATTTCGTAATGCAATGGTCTTTGAACCCGGATTAGAAGAATTTCGATGGATACAGGATAGTACGGCATATTGGCGGTTTCCAAACGGAATAAGTAGAGGCGGGATTAAAGATAAAATGAATCATCCTGTTACCTGTATATCCTATCGGGATGCAGTCGCTTACTGCGAATGGGCAGGGGTTCGTTTACCCTCATTGGATGAATGGGAAGTAGCTTCAAGAGCCGGTTCGGAGACAAAGTATTTTGAAGGGGTAGATTTAGAAAAAATCATCAATTATGCCAATATATGGCATGGTAGAAATCATTTGGTAGCCGATACCACGGATGGTTATCTCTATACATCACCGATTAAAACATTTAAAGCAAATCCTTTAGGTTTATATGATGTATATGGTAATGTGTTTGAATTTTGTGAAGGCGCATTAGAACGTGATAAAGGTAGGAAAGTTGCCCATGCACGCGGGGGATCGTGGTGGTGTAGTAAAAATAGTTGCGCATCCTTTAATTCGCAATACATAGGTTCGGTCAATCCAAATGCATCTTTTAGTAATCTTGGCTTTCGAGTAGTCAAGAAAATGTAGAGAGATCTAATAAAAACAAATCTCTCTACATCTATTTGTTATCTACCCATCCAGCCACCATCTACGGTTAGAATTGTTCCATGAACGTAGTTAGACGCTTCAGAGCTCAGAAATAATATAGGTCCTTTGAAGTCTTGAGGTTGTCCCCATCTTGCGGCAGGAATTCGACCTAAGATAGAAGCAGAACGCTCCGGATCATCGCGCAATGCCTCAGTATTATCTGTTGCAATATATCCCGGAGCAATAGCATTCACATTGACACCTTTGGAGGCCCATTCATTTGCAAAAGCTTTCGTGAGCGATGCAATCGCACCTTTAGAAGCCGCATATCCAGGTACATTGATTCCGCCTTGAAAAGAGAGTAAAGATGCTGTAAATATGACCTTTCCTGTTCCACGTGAAATCATGTCTTTACCTATTTCTCTGGTTAAGATAAACTGAGCATTTTGATTGATCTCGATAATTTCATCCCAATACTCATCCGGATGTTCTGCTGCGGGTTTGCGTAAGATATTACCAGCATTGTTGACTAATATATCAATGACAGGATGTTGTTCTTTTACCTTAGTAATAAATGCATACAAGTCATTTCGCTTTGAAAAATCACATTGATACGCATGGAATTTTCTACCTAAAGATTCAATAGATTTTTGAACAGCAGAATTTTCTAGTTCTAATGTTGCAGATACACCAATTATATCTGCTCCAGCCTCAGCTAATGCCTCGGCCATAGCTTTGCCAATTCCTCTTTTGCAACCTGTCACAAGGGCTATTTTACCTGTTAAATCAAATGATTGTAGTATGGACATTATTTTTTATAGCTAATGGTTAATGGTTTTTGTATTTGTTCTGATGCTTGTTGCAAATAAGCTTTCCAGGCATCCATATTTTCAATTTTTCCGGCTTTGTTGAAGGCTGCGCCAATATAATAAGTCAGGGTCTGATTATTTTTAGCCGCTATATTCCATAAAAATTGAGTTGGAGTATCAATAAAATCTTTCTTTACATGTGGTAAAATGATCGCTGTTCCCGTAATATTGCCTTTATTCTCTGGTTCCCAGTAAGCAAAGAAGTTTTCTCTTTTATAAATCGTGTAATTAGGATTTGCTTCTTTTCGCTTGGCGATACCCAATACGATAGGTGTCTCAGCAGCGGTTGCATTATGCATATTCACATTAATTCTACTTAACTGACTTTCGGCATCAATTGATATCTCTTTTTCAATATTGATCATCTGACCTTCTATTTCTTGAGGCTCATAAATTAATTTGAAAGTACTGCGTATAGGACCATTGTCCAGGACTTCTGATCGACGGTAGTGTTTTGTGTATTGAATTTGACCATTAAAGTATAGTGCCATATCACCTACCCCAAGGGTTTGTCCTACAGAATAATAGTCGAGACCTTTACCATGATCGGCATGATAATCACCTGTTTTATACCACTCATCAATAATTAGATCGTTAGTCCGTTTTGACCAAAAATCAAAACCTTGTGCATCTTCAGAAGTCCCTTCTAAAGCTTTACCATATGCTCGAAAAGCTACAACATTGTTTTCCCATGCAAAATCATCTTTTCGTTCAGGAACATAGCGCGCATATGTTTTGCTTGCTGTCTTTACAGGTGCAGTGTCGGTAACAGCAAGTTCAATTTTTGCTTTCGGAGCAATGTGAACCGCAATCAGTACATTTTGAGGTGTTGATTTTCCGCGCTTTTCCAGTTGATAGATGACCGGTTTTTTCGATTCTTCTTCCAAAATCGAAAAAACGGTGTCTTTTAGTTCAAAGTGCTGTTTAAATTTTTCGTAAGGAATACTCACGACTTCTTTTCTCTCAAAAGAAGAAGTATTGTGGATGAGTAATGAGCTCTTATTTTGGGCAGATAAACTAGATGTAATACCGAGTAATAATGCCACCGATAATAATGATTTCATAGTATTTATTTTAAATCTGTAATTGCAGATTTGTCCATATCGTCGTAGTCGAGGTTTTCTCCTGCCATTCCCCAGATAAAAGTATAGTTACTGGTACCTGCTCCAGCGTGAATTGACCAAGGGGGAGAAATCACAGCTTGTTCATTTTTCATCCAAATATGGCGTGTTTCATCTACTGGACCCATAAAATGTGATACCGCTTGACCTTCGGGAACTTCAAAGTAGAAATAAACTTCCATTCGACGGTCATGGGTGTGTGCGGGCATCGTATTCCAAACAGATCCTGGTTTTAGCTCTGTCATACCCATCTGAAGTTGACAGGTATCAACAATCTTATTCAGTAACATCTGATTGATTGTTCTATGGTTTGCTGTCTCAAGAGATCCGAGTTCAATTTTATTAGCCGACTCTTTCGTTACTTTTTTTGTGGGGAAGGTATTGTGAGCAGGAGTTGAATTTAGATAGAATTTTGCTGGATTCGAGGGATCATTACTATTGAAGTAAACATCTTCTACACCTTTTCCGATATATAAGGCCTCTTTGTAGCCTAATTCGTAGGTGGTACCATCAACTTCTACTTTTCCAGCTCCACCAACATTAATAATTCCAAGCTCTCTTCTGCTGAGAAAGAAAGGTTCTTTCAACAATGCTGGAATCGTTTCCAATTTTATTTTTTCAGCAACCGGCATGGCACCTCCAGCCATGTAGCGATCATAGTGTGAGTAAGTAAAATGTATCTGATCTGCTTCAAAAATATTTTCTATTAAAAAGTTCTCTCTTAAAGACTTTGTATCAAGTGTTTTACATTCATTTGGGCTAATTGCGTAGCGCGACTCATAATTCATTTTCATATTCTAGCGTATTTAAGAAACATGCTAAAAATAACATATAAATAGATCATAAGCCACAATAATCTTCGCAATCGATATCGGAGACTTTAAATAAATATTGAAATTATATAAGACCAGATGGCTGTTGTCAATAGACTTAAGATAATTCCTATGCCAATAATGAGATTGATTAATTTCGTGTTTAGCCTAAATTGTTGTACCACCATACTGGCTGTAATTAAAGTCGGCATAGCCGCTTCCATAATACTCACACGGGCGATATCCCCCTTAACATTGAGTAACAATGCGGCGATAAGAACAATCGCAGGCGCTAACATCAATTTATACAATAAGGTCATCGAAATTTGAGAAATCTCTCTCTTCATGCCTTTAAATTGCAACTGCAACCCCACAGAAAATAATGCCAAGGGCGCTACTGTAGATGCGATCTTATCAAAAAATGGTTCGGTAATACTCAAATCCACGTATTGTGCCAATACGAGGGCAAGTATGCAGGCGATAAAAGGAGGAAAAGTAACAAGTCTTATTAATAGGGCACCAACCTTAATCCCTTCATTATTGCTCCGGTCTCCCTTGATGGCACAAATAATCCCAACGGTAGACAATAGCATGAAATTTACCTGATCGCAAATAATAGCAATACTTAGATTCTGCTCCCCATAATAGGCAATAATTAAAGGAAAACCAATAAAAGAGGTATTGCTGTATGCCGACGACAATTCCAACGTACTTCTTGATCGCTGACTATAGCCTTTATAGCGACAATACAGTTCCATAAAGAGCCAACTCCCTGCAACAACAAGTATAGGGGATAGGACAGGGAAAAAAAGTTGCGTACTCCAGGTGATCTGGGGAATATATTTAAAAGATACGGCAGGTAAGGCGATATATAAAACCCATATATTAATGCTTTTTGAAGCATTTTCAGGAATTAATCTAAAATGCTTAAATAGCATTCCAGCACAGACACAGAATATAATAAGTATAAAATTGACCATTTTAAATTGGAAAACGATATGAATGGTCGAAGTTACTCAAAAGAGAAATTGACTTTATATTTTTTAGAATATATATCGGATAAAAATCATCTTTTTTTAATGCAGTTCTGCTGGTAGATATAGGGCAATTATATTTTGAACATATTATAATTTCATGTAGTGATACTGTAGGAGTAATAGAGGGTTTCTAGAGGGTTCGTAGAGGTAAATCTATAGAAACCCTTTATAAAACCTAAATAATATCTGATATAAATCTCATAAAATATTTAATGAGATACCTATATCTGCATCAGATGTCCTTTAAAAAATATGAGTTAAGGTCTTTGTAATGTATAAAAAGAAAAAGCAATAGGTTAAAAGCTAACGCTTTTCTTTTTTTCTTCCTAAATTAGCATCATGACAAAGAAGAAACCAACCATCTTGGTTGTGAATGATGATGGCATTACAGCTCCAGGGATTAAAGTTTTAATTGAAGAAATGCAAAAAATTGGCCATGTGGTGGTCGTTGCTCCCGATAGCCCGCAATCGGGTATGGGACATGCCATTACGATCGGGCGACCTTTGCGTTTAGACCGTATTGATCTGTATGAAGGGGTTGAGATGTATAAATGTTCTGGAACTCCGGTAGATTGCGTCAAATTGGCCGTAAATAAGATCTTTAAGGGGCGTAAGCCTGATGTATGTGTCTCTGGTATTAATCATGGGCTCAATCATTCGATCAATGTTTTATATTCAGGAACGATGTCCGCTGCGGTTGAGGGAGCAATAGAAGGAATTCCGTCTATTGGATTTTCTTTAGATAATTTTGATTACGATGCAGATTTTTCTCATTGTAGATCCTACCTGGTATCAATCACCAAGCAGGTGTTGGCAAATGGTCTTCCAAAAGGTTCTTTGTTGAATGTTAATTTTCCTAAAGATGAAGCCAAAGGTATAAAGATCTGTCGTCAGGCAGGTGGACATTATGTTGAAGAGTTTGATGAGCGTGTCGATCCTAGAGATCGGGATTATTATTGGATGACTGGCAGGTTTGAGTTGGAAGATCGTGGAGAGGATACTGATTCATACGCATTAAGCAAAGGTTATGTTGCTATCGTACCCACACAGTTTGATATGACTGCCCATCATGTTATTCCTGAATTAAATTCTTGGGGATTCGATAGTTAATATGAAAAACAATTTAGGCATAGGGATTTTGTTGGGTGCCATTGCACCCATGATCGCTTATTTACTTTCTACCTATACAACGCTTTTTGAAAAAACGATATCGGAAAAACCGATGTTAATTTATGCCATAGCGGTATTTATCAACTTATTGGTTATACGTTTTTTGTTTAAAGGAGAAAAAGGTGCCTTAGCAAAAGGAGTCTTGGTCGCTACATTTATAGCAACCATACTTTATATTCTTACACATAAATTATCCATATGAAATTGACATTGGGTTTTTCACCATGCCCGAATGATACGTTTATTTTTGATGCACTTATTCATCATAAAATAGATACAGAAGGACTAGAGTTTGACATTGTATATGAAGATGTCGAAACCTTGAATTTAAAAGCCTTTAGGGGAGACTTGGCCGTCACAAAATTAAGTTACCACGCTTTTGCTTATGCTGTTGAAGATTATGAGCTATTGGACGCCGGTAGTGCATTAGGTTTTGGAGTAGGACCCATGTTAATTACGAAAGATGAAGAGCTGGCTAAAGAGCTTCAAGAAATATTGTCATCCAAAACGGTATTAACGAAAGCACTAGCAGAATTACGGGTCGGTTATCCCGGGAAATATACGACAGCTAATTTTTTATTGGGTTTGGCATTTCCTGAATTGAAAAATAAAAAGGAACTTGTTTTTTCAGAAATTGAAGGTGCTTTGTTAGCCGGCGATATAGATTTGGGATTGATCATCCATGAAAACCGCTTTACTTATCAGGAAAAGGGCTTATTTAAAGTGGTTGATTTGGGCGATTATTGGGAAAAAACGACAAATTGTCCTATTCCTTTAGGTGGTATTGTTGTTAAAAGAAGTATTCCTCAAGATATTAAAGAAAAATTGAACCGCGTTTTGAGAGCGAGTGTCGAATATGCTTTTGCAAACCCGACATCAGGTCTCGAGTTTATCAAATCGCATGCTCAGGAGATGAGCATCGAGGTGATGTATAAACACATTGAACTTTATGTCAATAAGTACTCTGTAGAACTTGGAAAAGAGGGGCGTTCGGCGATTGAAATCATGTTTAAGAAGGCTCAGGATATGGGCTTTATCCCTAAAACGGAAAAGAATTTATTTTTGTCATAAAAAATAGTAAAAAATATAGATATAGTGTGTTAGATATGATATCTAATAACTAAATTTGCCCGATTAGTGTCAATTTGTCTGCAATTTTAGTTTGGAGTCATTATTGAATGAAAGTCATAAATTGAGATAGAAAAGAATATTATGTTAAAATTTTTAAGTAAATTATTTGGAAGTAAATCCGAGCGAGATATTAAGGCGGTCCAGCCAATTGTAGAAAAAATCAAATCGGAGTACGAACAACTTTCGCCGTTAAGTGATGATGAATTGCGTGGCAAAACCGCTGATTTCAAAAATAGAATAAAAGGATATTTAGCAGATATTGATAAAGAGATTTCTACTCTAAAGGCTGAAGCTGAAGATGATAATTTGGACATGTCACAAAAGACAGCGATATACGAAAGTGTAGATAAATTATCGAAAGACCGTGATAAAAAATTAGAAGAGGTTTTAATGGATATTTTACCAGAAGCATTTGCTGTGGTAAAAGAAACATCAAGACGTTTGGCAGAAAATAAACAATTAGTCGTTACTGCGACAGATTTTGATAGAGAACTTGCTGCGCAAAAGCAAAATGTGGTTATTGAAGGAAATCAGGCAACTTGGAAAAATGTATGGTTAGCTGCAGGAACTGAAGTAACTTGGAACATGGTGCATTATGATGTGCAATTAATTGGTGGTGTTGTCTTGCATCAGGGTAAAATTGCACAAATGGCAACTGGTGAGGGTAAAACATTAGTTGGAACGCTTCCTACTTATTTAAATGCATTAGCTGGTAATGGTGTGCATATTGTTACAGTGAATGATTATTTGGCACGTCGTGACTCGGAGTGGAATGCACCACTCTTTGAATTTCATGGATTGAGCGTAGATTGTATTGATAAACACCAACCAAACTCGCCGCAAAGACGTAAAGCTTATGCTTCTGATATTGTTTACGGAACGAATAATGAATTTGGTTTCGATTATTTGCGTGATAACATGACGCAGACACCCGATGCTTTGGTACAGGGTAAGTTACATTTTGCAATGGTGGATGAGGTCGATTCAGTTTTGATTGATGATGCGCGTACGCCATTGATTATTTCAGGTCCTATCCCACGTGGTGATCAACATGAGTTCTACCAATTAAAACCACGTATCGAACGTTTGGTAAATGCACAAAAAGCATATATCAATACGGTATTGAATGAAGCTAAGAAAGCTGTAAAAGCTGGAGATATCGATCCAGAAAAAGGTGGTTTAGCATTATTTAGAGCTTATCGCGGTTTGCCGAAAAATAAAGCTTTGATCAAATACTTAAGTGAAGATAATCACCGTCAGATTTTGCAAAAAGTGGAAAACTACTATATGCAAGAGCAGAATAAAAATATGCCTAAAGCTGATGCTGAATTGTTTTTTGTAATTGATGAAAAAAATAATCAAGTAGAATTAACGGAAAAAGGTATTGAGCTTATTACTGCTTCGGGAGAAGATCCTTCATTCTTTATCTTGCCAGATGTAGGTTCTGAAATTGCGGATATCGAAAAAGCAGATATTCCTTTAGAGGAGAAAGCTGCTCGTAAAGAGGAATTATTACGTGATTATTCTATCAAAGCTGAACGTATTCATTCAATCAATCAATTGTTAAAGGCATATACTTTATTTGAAAATGATGTTGAATATATTGTTGACGAAGGCAAAGTTAAAATAGTAGATGAACAAACGGGACGTATCATGGATGGTCGCCGTTACTCAGATGGATTACACCAGGCAATCGAAGCAAAAGAGAATGTGAAAGTAGAAGATGCTACACAGACTTATGCGACGATTACCTTACAAAATTACTTCCGTATGTACCACAAACTTGCGGGTATGACGGGTACAGCTTCTACTGAGGCTGGTGAGCTTTGGGAAATATATAAATTGGACGTTGTAGAAATTCCTACAAACCGCGTTGCTTTACGTGATGACCGTCAAGATTTTATTTACCGTACTGCTCGTGAAAAATATAATGCCGTTGCGGAAGAAATCCAAAAGTTAACTGAAGCGGGAAGACCTGTGTTGGTCGGTACAACTTCTGTTGAGATCTCTGAATTATTAAGCCGTATGCTTCAATTACGTAAAGTAAAGCATAATGTCTTAAACGCAAAATTACACCAAAAAGAGGCCGATATTGTTGCGGAAGCAGGTCAACCTGGACAGGTAACTATTGCGACAAACATGGCTGGTCGTGGTACGGATATTAAATTAACAGATGAGGTGAAAGCTGCAGGTGGTTTAGCGATCATCGGTACAGAACGTCACGAATCTCGTCGTGTTGACCGTCAGTTACGTGGTCGTGCTGGTCGACAAGGGGATCCGGGATCATCGCAGTTCTTTGTTTCTTTGGAAGACAACTTAATGCGTCTTTTCGCTTCTGAGCGTATCTCTAACATCATGGTTAAAATGGGTGTTGAAGAAGGTGAAGTGATGCAACATAGTATGTTGACAAAGTCAATCGAAAGAGCACAGCGTAAAGTAGAAGAAAACAACTTTGGTATTCGTAAGCGTTTATTGGAGTATGATGATGTGATGAACTCACAGCGTACAGTTATATACACAAAGCGTAAGAATGCATTGTTCGGAGAACGTTTAGACGTCGATTTGAACAATATGATTTTTGATGTTGTTGAAGAAATTGTTGTTGATGCTAAAGAAGGCGGTTCATATGAAGATTTTCAAATTGAAGTAATCCGTATATTTGCTGTAAATCCAGAGATTTCGGAAGAAGAATTCACAAGTCTAAAGATCGAAGCGTTAACAGATCGTTTGTTTGATCAGATAATCAATGCGTACCACACTAAATTAAATACGGTAGCGGCACATACGATGCCAGTATTGCAAAATGTATTTGAAGAGCGTGGTAATGTTGTCGAAAATGTTGTTATTCCTTTCTCCGATGGTCTTCGTGGCATTCAAGTTGCTACAAATTTGAAGAAAGCAATAGAAACAGAAGGAAGAGAAGTTTTCAAATCTTTTGAAAAAGGTATTGTTTTAGCATTAATTGATGAAGCTTGGAAAGAGCATTTACGTGAAATGGATGACTTAAAACAATCTGTTCAGAATGCTGTTTACGAACAAAAGGATCCGATCATTATCTATAAAATGGAAGCATTCAACTTATTTAAGTCGATGCTGGCGACCATGAATAAGGATATTGTAAGCTTTATCTTT
This sequence comes from Sphingobacterium sp. JUb56, assembly GCF_014191365.1. Classification (NCBI taxonomy): domain Bacteria; kingdom Pseudomonadati; phylum Bacteroidota; class Sphingobacteriia; order Sphingobacteriales; family Sphingobacteriaceae; genus Sphingobacterium; species Sphingobacterium sp. JUb56. The sequence continues at coordinate 179,278 of NZ_JACHWL010000004.1, forward strand.
AAAGGTGAGATCCCTGGACAAAATATGCAAAGTGTTCCAGAACGTTCTGTTCAAGCTGCTCCGGTACAGGTTAAAGCGACAAAAGCAGAGCTGGAATCTCCAATTGGAGTAAGTGCTGAGGATGTAGATACCCGTGATTTGGGCCCTACACAGCCTATCCGCAATGAAAATGCAATTGGCCGCAATGATGACTGTCCTTGTGGTTCTGGTAAGAAATACAAAAACTGTCACGGCGTTAATAGCTAGGCAGTGTTTTAAAAAAATATAATAATGCTTAAGAGAGGATTGATAGTTGTTTTTGCTTTAGTTGCTTTTACTTTTTCGAAAGTAAAGGCGCAACAAAATGAAAATGTAGTTGTCGTAAAAGATACATTAATTACGCTATTACAACACGTTAGGGCAAATATGGGTATCAATCCTGTCGAAAGCAAACCTGTTGCTGTACCAACTAAACCGACTGTAAGAAGCGCGGCTACGCGTACTACGGTTCGTGGTTTTAGGGTTCAGATATTTGCAGGCAGTGATCGTAACAGTGCTTTCTCAGAGCAGGCGCGATTTAGAAATATGTATAAAGATATTGATACCTATATTAATTACGATGAACCTAATTATAGGGTTAAAGTAGGAGATTTTAGGAGTCGATCTGAAGCAAATAATTTTATGAATTTGCTGCGTCAACAATTTAAGAACGTCTTCGTATTCTCTGAAAACGTTTTTGTTTACCAATAATCTTATTAAAATGGCAAGTATTAAAGATAAAGTTAATGCCTTAGCCCAACAGTTTTTTCAAGAAACAGTTCAAATGAGGAGACATCTTCATCAGCACCCTGAACTTTCTTTTGAAGAGTACAATACTTCGGCATATGTCAAGTCTGTTTTGAATGCTATTGGAATTCCCTTTGAAGAAATGGCTGATACGGGTGTAGTTGCCTATTTAACGGGTGACATCGTTTCTGATGAAGTGATTGCTTTACGCGCTGATATGGACGCTTTGCCTATCCAAGAAGTGGAAGGCAGGACTTACGGTTCTCAAAATCCAGGTGTCATGCATGCCTGTGGACATGATGTGCATACCTCATCTTTGTTAGGTGTGGCCAAAATACTGCACGCATTGAAATCGGAATTTGGAGGAGTTGTAAAATTGATTTTCCAACCAGGAGAAGAACGTCTTCCGGGTGGAGCATCCCTCATGATTAAAGAAGGAGTTTTAGAAAATCCTATTCCTTCAGCCATTATAGGTCAACATGTTATGCCTTTTATTGAGGCAGGTAAAGTTGGCTTTAGAGAGGGGAAGTATATGGCTTCTTGTGATGAACTTTTTGTGACAGTAAAAGGTAAAGGAGGTCACGGTGCCCATCCGCATCAAAATATTGATCCAATTGTTATCACAGCGCATATCATAACGGCACTGCAACAGATTGCGAGCCGATTTGCCGACCCAAGAACCCCTACAGTTCTTTCTTTCGGAAAGATCATTGCAAATGGAGCTACAAACATCGTTCCTGACGAAGTTTATCTTGAAGGAACCTTTCGTACGTTTGATGAAGATTGGCGCGCTGAGGCTCATGAAAAGATGGTTAAAATGGCAACAGGTATTGCAGAGAGTATGGGTGCGGTTTGTGATTTTGATGTACGTAAAGGATACCCGTTCTTAATTAACAATCCTGAACTGACAAAAGCAGCAAGAGGTTATGCTGAAGAATATCTCGGTAAAGAAAATGTTTTAGATTTAGATCTTTGGCCTGCGGCAGAAGATTTTTCCTATTACTCGCAGGAAGTAAATGCCTGCTTCTACCGTTTAGGGACAGGAAATAAGTCGAAGGATATCCAGTCTGCTGTTCATACGTCATCTTTTGATATTGATGAGGATGCATTACAATTGAGCATTGGTCTTATGGCTTATATGACATTAAGACGTTTAGGTCAGTAAAGTCTATGTCGTCACATCATATTGTTCGAGAAAGGCAAGAGCCGGCACTACTGATAACGGATATTTATAGTATTGACAAAGAGTTGGTTGGACAGCTTTTAGAATGGTCTCCAACGATCGTTACGGATGTCAACTCTTATGAAGCGGTTACTTCTCAAGCCTATAAGGTCGATATCATCTTCACTCCGGGGCTCATGGATTTCCCGCAGGAGCATGTAAAGGCTGTTATTTATGAAAAAAATTTTATAGCCAGTGCTTTGAGTTATCTTATTGAGGAGGGGTACAAAGCTGTAAATATATTAGGATCTGGATTTGATCAGACAGTATTGGAATATTTTGCACCAATGATTGATATTGTATGGTTGCATCACGAAACGAGAACTATCTTTGTTCAATCGGGATTTGAGAAATGGATGCCTGCTGGGGATGAGCTTTTTATAGGGTCTGTACTGAATGACTTGGAGACAAGTGGTTTGCAAGCGATTGGAGAAAATCACTTTAGAACAATTCAAGATGGTTTTTTTAGGTTAGAATTTTCATCACCAAAATATTGTTTATTGACAGAAAAATTATGAGCGCAGTAATTATTAAATCCGCAGGAAAAGATGAAGCGGCATTTATTAGTAAAATTGGACAGCAAAGTTATAATGAAACTTATCCTGCTATTTTAACGCAAGAACAAATTGATTTTATGTTGAATAAAAATTACACTGTTGATGCTATTCAGGCTTTAATGGACAGTGGTCAAGATTTTTATTTATTGTATGAAGATGCTGTGCCCAAAGGATTTGTTGCTGTTCAAAATAAGGAACAATCGATTTTGAGAATAGAAAAACTTTATCTGTTAGCTGAAGATAAGGGAAAAGGTTATGGAACGAAGTTCTTAAATTTTGTAGCTGATCTGGCTAAATCAAGAGATCTAAAGCTTTTAGAGCTAAATGTAAATCGGGGTAATCCGGCTTATCATTTTTATTTAAAGCAGAGTTTTGTTGTAACGGAAGTAGTTGACATCCCTTATTATGGTTATATTTTGGATGATTATGTTATGCAAAAAGACCTCACGCTTTAACGGTTTATTTTCGTAATTAAGTAGTATATTTGATATAAATAGTAATCATCATGAAAGAAGTAACAGTAGAAGAGCTTAAATCAAAAATTGATAATGGCGAAGATTTTCAATTAATTGATGTTCGTGAATCATTTGAATATGAGGTTTCTAATTTAGGAGGATTAAATATTCCTTTATCTGGAATCTTAATTGAAGTAGATAAAATCGCTAAAGATAAACCTGTCGTGGTACAATGCCGTTCAGGAAAACGTTCTGCGCAAGCAGTAATGATGTTAGAGCAACAAGGTTTTGATAATTTAGCAAATTTAAAAGGCGGAATCCTTGCTTGGAAAGAGGAGATCGATCCTGAGATTGATGTTTATTAATATACATCCATCAAGGTTATACTTTTCATATCGATAATCAATAACCGAATAGGTTTACAATAAACAATCGTATTTAATGAAAAACTTAGAGCATCAGACTAAACAAGCTTTTTTGTTTAGTCTTGCTTTTTATTGCATTTCAATAATATCAAAATTCTTTTATTTTGAAATTTTTCCTATTCTCTTTAGTATATCTTTGTTACTCTCTTTAATCTGGGTCGTATTGGTACTGAGAGAAATCATTTTTTCTGGTCGAATTTCAAATACAGAGCGGATGCTCTTGGCTTTATTTATTATATTTTTCAATATAGTAGCGGGTCTATTTTATTTCTTCAAATTTAGGGAGAAGGTAATTGGTAAAAAGTAATCTTATGACAAAAAATTTTATTTTAAATATTCTAATCAACTTACTGATAGTAGGTGCAGTTTATTATGGCTATAAGTCTTATGAAGCAGGAAACATTTTGGTCTGTGGTATTTCGATCGCGCTATTGGTCGTCTTTATTTTCTTTAAACGTGTACTTATTAAGAAAGTTAGGATTGATTTAAAGAAAGAGGAAGAGCGAAGAAGATTAGAAAAGAACAAGCAATAAAAAGGGGGCTAATTTTTCAATTGCCCCCTTTTTATTATTACTTAACAAATGGTGGTTTTACCACTTTTGCTTTTATACTTTGGTTACGGATACTGATGAAGATTTCAGTGCCTTCTTTAGCGAAAGCATTATCTACATAGCCTAAACCGATTGATTTTTTCAATGTTGGAGATTGTGTTCCTGAAGTTACACGACCAATTTTGTTTCCTTCAGCATCTACGATTTCGTAATCATGACGTGCAATACCACGGTCAATCATTTCAAATCCTACTAGTTTTTTCTTGATACCAGCTTCTTTTTCCGCTTTTAGATTCGCCGAGTTAACAAATTCCTTCGTGAATTTTGTTACCCATCCTAAACCGCCTTCTAAAGGAGAAGTTGTATCATCAATATCATTGCCATATAAGCAGAAGCCCATTTCTAAACGAAGCGTATCACGCGCGCCTAAACCGATTGGTTTAATACCGTAAGCTGCTCCAGCTTCAAATATAGCATCCCAAACTTTTTGAGCATCTTCGTTAGCAACATAGATTTCAAAACCACCAGCACCAGTATAACCTGTAGCTGATACCAGCACATTTTCTACTCCAGCAAAGGTACCTTTAGCAAAAGAGTAGTATTCCATAGATGCAAGTTCAATATCTGTCAAAGATTGTAAAGCATCAGCAGCTTTAGGCCCTTGTACCGCAAATAGTGAAGTTTCGTCTGAAATATTTTTCATATCAACGCCAAAACTATTGTATTTGGAAATCCAGTTCCAATCCTTCTCTATATTAGAAGCATTGACAACTAAGAAATATGTGTTTTCGTCGATGCGGTAAGTTAAAAAGTCATCTACTATCCCTCCAGTTTCATTTGGAAGATAACCATACTGTATTTTACCATCATATAATTTAGATGCGTCATTTGAAGACACCATCTGAATAAGGTCTAGCGCTTTTTCTCCTTTTAGAATGAATTCGCCCATGTGACTAACGTCAAACACACCTACACCTGTACGAACAGTTTCGTGTTCATCATTGATGCCCGAATATTGAACAGGCATATTGAAACCTGCAAAAGGTACCATTTTCGCTCCTAAAGCGATATGCGTATCCGTAAGGGCAGTATTTTTGATCATAATACGATAAGTTTTATTTATTTACAAATTTACAAAATAAACATGGATTTTAGCCTAAAGATTAGCATTTATGCAATCGATTTACTGATCGATTGTCAAAGAATAAATCGTGGTTTCCATTTTATCATCATCTTTATCTTCGCAAAGAAAAAAAGTGATCTGATCTTCTGATTGCTCTTTTAAGGTAATGCCTTCAAATTTGTGCTTTCCCGGAATACGGATAGTTTCAATACTTTGAGAATTTTTACGATTAAATTTTCCAAGTATTGTGCCCGCAATTTCCCCATCTAAATAAGTTGAGTTTGATGCTTCGGCCGCAGCAATGAAATAAACGAAGTCACCAACCAGAATGGCATCGGTAAAACCTGCTTGTACTTGATCTATGAGCGGTAATTTGATCGCATCAAAACTGGATTTTTCAGTGTTGAACTTGTTGATTTTGAAGATTCCGTTTTGAGCTTTTTGACCATTACCTCTATTGAATAACCAAATCTCATCTTCCGTATGAATAACACCTTCAATATTAAAATTGTCCTGATCGACTAGAAATTTCTGCTGTAAGCGATGATATATTTTGGAAAAATCTTCGGTTAGAACCTCTTTTTGGTATGTAATGCGAAGGTTACGGTTTGGCGTTGATCCTGAACCATAAATATAATATTTATCCTGATCGAAAGTTATGGATTCAAAATCTGGTTTTCTAGCTTTCGCTATATTCTCTAGATCTGATGTGTTTTTGTCAAGTTGAATTCTTGTTAGAAGTCGGTCATTTAGTCCAAAGTCGTACAAGTATTGACTGTTATCAGCGATTAGAAAAAGGTGATTATTTTGATGTACTAACCCTGACGCGGCACTGATACCGGTGATGGTTAGGAAAAAATCCAGTATGATGTTCTTCATATTGAGTTCTCCATGTTTAAGATCTCGAGGACACGTTTAAATTCCGGTTGTATTCCTGCGTTGATGATGATATTATTTTGTGTTTTGGGATGCTTAAATGTTATTCCCGAGGCATGCAACATCATGGTGTCCATTTCAAAATGCTCTTTCCAAAACTTGTTTTGTTTATTACAACCATGAGGACGATCACCTATAATCGGGTGGAAGATGTGTGCAAAGTGCTTTCTTAACTGATGCATCCTTCCTGTTGTAGGATTTGCTTCAACTAAGCTATAGCGGGATGTTGGAAATTTTCCTGAAGGAAAAGGAAGTTCTGTATGAGCGATTGTTTTGAAATCGGTCTGTGCTTCCTGTATTACCCCGTTATCTTTTTTCAGGGGATAGTCAATGTGCATCTCTTCGGGCGCATGGCCACGTAATATCGCTAGATATTTTTTATCGACCTGTTGGTTCTGAAATAACTGCTGCAATTCCTTATCCATATCCTTATTTAAAGAGAATAAGAGGATTCCAGCTGTTTTTCGATCAAGGCGATGTGCAGGGTATACCGTTTGATTAATTTGATCACGCAAGAGCTGAAGGGCAAATTCGGAAGCATCGCGCGCGATAGATGAACGGTGTACAAGTAAACCATGTGGTTTATTAATCGCAATGATATCTTCGTCTTGATATAATATTTCTAACATGTTGGATTAATTGTTCTTTATAGCATCGATTATTTCGGTCGCTTTTTCGTCAATCTTAGGGCTTAACCATATTTTTCCAAAAGCACCGACACCTATGGGGTTCTCCTTACCTTGCCATTTAATTTTTGTTAATGAAAAAAGATAGAAGTTTTCAACGAGAACGTTCTTCGAAACAAAATCTTCGACTGCATTATTTCCGAATAACTGCATGCCGATATCAAATAAGCTCTGTTCTTTTTTACCTAATTGATTTTTTAATAAATATTCAGCTTTTTCCTTCACAACAAGTTCATGTTGTTCCTTTTTCGGATTTGTCCATATTGCTGCAATAACAATGAAAATGATTACTAAAGCAAAAATTCTTTTTTTATTCATTTTTAAGAAATTGTGTATACAAAAATAGCGTTTATACATCCATATAAACGCTATTTTATGATTTTATATACATTCGGTTAAAAAAGTAATTGCCAAACCCATTCTCCGGCAATCCATAAAAGATAGATGGTGCCGACAAAAAAGAGGACAATGATCGATAGAATACCCAGTAATAACCAAATCGCAGAACCTTGATGTTTGTTTTCGTAGTAATGCTCTTTCATCAATTTGATATTCTTGGTATTTGCCTTGTTAAAGAAATCAAATACATTTCCAAAAAGTGGAATTGCTCCTAAAATTGCATCAATTGAAATATTAATCAGCATTTTGACGACTAATTTAGAGCTCGCTCCATTTCTCCACATGACCATTACCAAAACGAATGACGTTCCAAAGCTGGCAATTGTTCCTGCAAAAGGAACAAAATTAAGAAGTGGATCAAGACCAAAGCGGAAACCAGCTATCTGGAAATTATTATCCATCAGCCAGGAGAGTCTTTCAACCCAACCGAAATCATGATCTCTTCTTTTTTCTTTGTCAGCTAAAGATAAATCTCTTTTCATTATAATATTTCAAAGGATGCATTTACCTCACTTGTAATTTTGATCGGTTTAATATCCAAGTCCAGATCATCAGCTACATCTGCAGCTTCCATGTTACTTGATTTGAATGAAGCCATGGCACGTGGTGAATTGAAATAAATCATTTGTGGACTTTCAGACAATAGAATTGCTTTTCCAACTTTTTGACCAGCAGCTTCAGCTAAAATTTTCGCATTTTCCATCGCATCTTTAACCGCTTTAACTTTTAATGTTTTTTCAAGTTCTTTCTTTTTTGAATAATCAAGTTCGCTGATTGCTGTATTCTGTATTCCGGCAGCATCAACACCGTCGAACAAATCATTTAATTTATTCAATTGCGTTACTTTAATACGGTATTGACGAGAAAGTAAGATTTCAGTTTCTTTTTTCTTCTTTGTAGCATAGTTCGTACTGTAGATATTTTGAATTGTAAAATCCTTTTTTTCAACCCCTACATTTGTTGCTGCTTGAAATAATTGCTTTTCAAGAGTTTCGATTGAAACCTTTTTCTTTGTGTTTCCGTCTTGATAAAATTCCTTTAAAGTAACGTTTATATAAATAATATCGGGTGTTACTTCTTCTTCCGCTCTTCCGATGGTTGTTACCATATCTTTATTTGTCATTTGTTGTGCTTGTAAAGTGTGTACAGATGCAAATAGCATTATTCCTAACAATAAATTTTTCATACTTTTTCTATTTTAATACTTGTTTTCAAAAATCGAACCATTGTTTGTTTCTATTGATGTAGACGCAGTTTGAGCCAAGTAGTTTAATGGAAAAAAAATTAAAAAGATAAAGGATTTTAATTTTTTTTAAATATCTTTAAGAAATTTAATACAATAAAACAATGCAAGAAGGAGTAGTAAAATTCTTTAATGAAACCAAAGGTTTCGGTTTCATCATTCCAAATTCAGGCGAGAGCGAAATCTTCGTTCACGTTTCTGGTTTAGTAGACAAAATTCGTGAAAATGACAACGTTTCTTACGAAGTAGAACAAGGTCGTAAAGGTCTTAATGCGGTAAATGTAAAAGTTATCTAATCAGATTTTAAGATATATTTATTGTAGAAAAGCCCGATTTCAGAACGAAATCGGGCTTTTTTATACACTTCTAATTATGAAATTTAATGAGTTTCGGGAGCCTTTTTATATTGTATGGAATCTAATTTCCATTTGTATGCTTCTTTTTTTAGTAGTACTGTTTGTTTTAGATAGTTCTTTATTACTTGTAGCTGCGCCGATTTGTCCATCAAAGCTAAAAGGGACGGAATGTATGCTATGTGGTATGACAAGGGCATTTTTAAAAATTAAAGAAGGTGATTTCTCACTGGCTCATCAGTTTAATCGTGGAAGCATAATTTTGTTTTCATTGATTATCGTAAATTCTATTATCTTTATAAGTGAAAAAATTATAAACCATAAGAAACTATGAGAATAGCAGGATTACTATTGGGTATTCTATCCTTAATCGGGATGTTAGTGGCATTTATCCCTTGTTTAGGTTGGTTAAACTGGCTTAATATTCCTTTTGCTGTAGTAGGTTTGATCGTTAGTTTGATTGCTTACAATGATGTCAATGTGCAACCAAATAACCAGCCAAAGACTGGCATTATTTTATGTGTCATTGCAATTGTACTTGGTGGGTTTCGTTTGGCTGTTGGTGGTGGTATTTTTTAAGAGATACACATTTATGATTGTTCAAACAGCCCTTTAATGAAAGATTTCTTCTAAGATATAGAGCGATTTTATTTCTCTGAAATTCGTGAGATGTAGTCTGTAGTAGTCGATTATTTTTTCTAAGAGTATCTGACGGTCTTTAGTACTCATTTTGATATCTTCGGAGGAGTTGAATTTTGTTGCCATCAATTTTCTAAAAAGCGTGGTGTGAGGTTCCTGTAATACATAGGGATGTTCGGGAAGCTGATTGGAGAAAGTGGCAGATTCCAAATTGAAATAGGGATAGTTTTTCGAAGCTTCAACAGGGTAAAAACCCAGAAAACGACTTAAGTTAATAAGAAATACCAAATGAAAATTTGCAAGATTTGTTTCAGAGTTATCAAGCCATAGTATCGCTTGATACAAATATTCGAATAGAAATGGATCTCCAGATTGCTCCCTTAAGATTTTATAGAGCACTTCATTGAGAAATATTGCTAATGAGCTTTTGACAATATCGTAAGGTATACTTTTTAAAGGAGGTACCTGCCTTGCTTCATTTATGCGATGCAGGGAATTGTTATCTTTAAAGGTTACAACCATATCTAAAGGATGTAAGGCCTGTAAGAACCCCGATCTAATTTTAGCTTTGGGTTTGCGGGCGCCATTCACAAGGTATGATTGCAAGCCAAAGTGTTCCGTATAAATTTGAGATACGACGCTACTTTCAGAATAATTGGTGGTTTTTAATACAATACCTCTAGTTTTATGAAGCATATTTATTTATCTTTTTTCTCTTTTCGCATTTCTATCAATGCATTTCTATCAATCTTGCGTATCAGGCGATAAATAATACGAAGAAACCCGACTCCAAAAGAAATTACCCCTAAAATCATAATAGGTTTATACCAATTATTTTGTAATTTCATTAGATAATAACTGACCAGGATGAGTATAACAGCAAGTATAATTTCTAATAGTCCTCTGCGTAAATATTTATTCATGATGTTTACAAGTGTGAATTGTTGAAAACTATTTTCTATGTTTAAGCAAATATAATATAATTAAATACATTATTTTTGCCTTTACCAAGGCCTGGAGATTTATTTTTTTAAAAATAAATCCTTAAAATTGTTGCATTTAACAAAATAAATATAGATATTTGCACACTCTTTGCGAAAAGATATATTTAAATTAAGACAACAAAATAACATAATATCATGTCAAGAATTTGTGATTTAACAGGCAAAACAGCAATGAATGGATATAATGTATCTAATTCTAACGCTAAAACAAAACGTAAATTTTACCCAAATTTGCAAACAAAACGTTTCTTCATTCCAGAAGAAGATCGTTGGATTACATTAAAAGTTTCGACTTCGGCGATTAAAACTATCAACAAAATCGGTATCACTAATGCTATCGGTAAGTTCATAAAAAAAGGATCAATTTAATTGATTTTTCGCCTGTTGCATAAAATATCATTCATGAATTTCAATCCTAGCATTTTATAGGATTCAAAATAAAGTAAAACAATGGCTAAAAAAGGAAATAGAGTACAAGTTATCTTAGAATGTACTGAACACAAAGAAAGTGGTCTTCCGGGAATGTCTCGTTACATCACTACTAAGAACAAGAAAAATACAACTGAGCGTTTAGAATTGAAAAAATTCAACCCAGTATTGAGAAAAGTTACTGTTCACAAAGAAATTAAGTAATTCACATCTTAGTTGCTGTGTAAGCACTAAGTTAAAATATTAATACCATGGCAAAGAAATCTGTTGCATCGTTACAAAAAGGTGGCGGTAAAGAATATACAAAGGTTATTATTACTACTAAATCGACTAAAACGGGAGCTTATACTTTCAAAGAGGCGATGATTCACAATGATAAAGTAAAAGATACTTTAGCAGAGGCTGCAAAAAATAACTAGTAATTTTCCTTTTTTAAAGTTTTTCTTTAAAAAGAATTCAAAAAAATAGCCGTTTTGGTATACACCGAAAGGGCTTTTTTTGTTGGTTTCAAATATCTATCTTTGGCAATCGGTATTTTATACTGGTCGGAAGATAAATAATAATGAATTCATAAGCGGAACATATATCAATGGGATTATTCGATTTTTTCAAGAAGAAACAAGAAACTCCTGAAGCCCAAGAAGCTTTAGATAAAAGTTTGGAAAAGACTAAAGAGGGTTTCTTTTCTAAAATTACAAAAGCAGTTGTTGGTAAATCAACTATCGATGATGATGTTTTAGATAATTTGGAAGAAATATTGGTGACCTCGGATGTGGGTGTGACAACAACACTGAAAATTGTTGACCGTATTCAGGCGCGTGTTGCACGTGATAAATATGTTTCAACCTCAGAGTTAAATACGTTATTGAAGGAAGAGATTCAGGAATTATTAGCGGAAAACAACAGTTCTGATTTTGAAAACTTTGAGTACGGTAATCACAAACCATATGTTATCATGGTGGTCGGTGTAAACGGAGTTGGAAAAACAACAACAATTGGAAAACTGGCACATCAGTTGAAAGCAGCTGGCAATAAAGTTGTTTTGGGTGCTGCTGATACTTTTCGTGCTGCTGCCGTAGAACAAATCAAGCTTTGGGGTGAACGTGTAGGTGTTCGTGTTGTTGCACAGGCGATGGGATCTGACCCTGCTTCTGTTGCTTATGATGCAGTCCAATCGGCCTTATCTAACGGTGATGATGTCTGTATTATTGATACAGCAGGTCGTCTTCATAACAAGGTTGGCTTGATGAATGAGTTGGGGAAAATAAAAAATGTCATGCAAAAGGTTATTCCTGGTGCTCCACATGAAATTCTATTGGTTCTTGATGCCTCTACAGGACAAAATGCCATAGAACAATGTACTCAATTTACACAAGCAACTGATGTCAATGCCTTAGCATTGACTAAACTGGATGGTACCGCAAAGGGTGGGGTAGTTATCGGTATATCTGATCAATTTAAAATACCTGTAAAATATATTGGTGTCGGTGAGAAAATCGGCGATTTACAGTTATTCAACAAAAAAGAGTTTGTGGATTCGCTGTTCAAGTAATCCACATCCATTATATGAAAACAAAATATAGTAAGGCTGTAGAGCCAAAGTCAAAACCCCGTGTGAATGTGGTTACATTGGGTTGTTCTAAAAATATTCATGATAGTGAAGTATTGATGGGACAATTAAAAGGTAATCAAATAGAAGTTGTACACGAGGCTACTAATATTCAGGAGAACGATATTGTTGTTATCAATACCTGTGGTTTTATCGATAATGCCAAACAGGAGTCTATTGATACGATCTTACAGTTTTCAGAATTGAAAGATGAGGGCAAGATCAATAAGGTCATTGTTACAGGCTGTCTTTCTGAGCGCTATAAACCTGAGCTACAATCTGAGATTACAAACGTAGACGGTTATTTTGGTACAAATGACTTACCTGATTTATTAAAATCTATTGGTGCAGATTATCGCCATGAACTTTTGGGTGAGCGTATGCTGACCACACCTTCGCACTATTCTTACTTTAAGATCGCCGAAGGTTGTAACCGTCCATGTTCATTCTGTGCGATTCCGTTAATGCGTGGTAAGCATGTTTCAAAATCAATTGATGATTTAGTGAAAGAAGCCAAATTCTTAGCTTCTAATGGAACGAAAGAATTGATATTGATCGCACAAGATTTAACCTATTACGGATTAGATATTTATGGAAAGCGTAACCTTTCTGACTTGATGCGTCATTTATCTGATGTTGATGGTATCGATTGGATCCGTTTGCAATATGCTTATCCTTCTGGATTCCCAATGGATATTCTTGATGCGATGAATGAACGTTCAAATATCTGTAATTACTTAGATATGCCATTGCAGCATATTTCTGATCGTATGTTGACTTCAATGCGTCGCGGTACAAGTAAGCAAAAACAGATTGATTTGGTTAATAAGATCCGTGATAAAGTTCCTAATATTGCTTTGCGTACAACGTTAATCTGTGGTTATCCTGATGAAACTGAGCAAGATTTTCAAGAGATGTTGGAATGGGTTGAGGAAACACGTTTTGACCGCTTAGGATGTTTTACTTATTCGCATGAAGAGAAAACACATGCGCATTCATTGGAAGATAATGTCCCTGAAGAAGTAAAACAGGAGCGTGTAGAAGCGATCATGGAAGTACAACAAGGAATTTCTTTTGAGATCAATCAAGATAAAATAGGAAATACCTATAAAGTATTAATTGACCGTGTGGACGGCGATTACTTTATTGGCAGAACAGAATATGACTCTCCAGAAGTTGATAATGAGGTTATACTTGATGCAAAAACAAACTATGCCCGAATCGGTGATTTTGTAAATGTTAAAGTGGACCGCGCTGAAGACTTTGATTTATATGGATCTATTGTCAAATAATAGCGATCCAATCGTTGCTTTTATTCGTAAACACTACATTTGTGCGCAGAGAAAATATTAATTGCTTATTTTGTATAGCAATTATGTATATTACTCTGTTTTTAGTGCAAATGTAATCACGAATGAAAGCAACTTATATAGACTACAGCGAAACCAACAGCTTTTCTAAGACACTTATTGCTTATTTAAATCAGGATGAAGCTTTAGTTCCCTTTATCGGGAATTGGCCAACTTTCGCTGGTTTTGAAAAGCAAATTAATGAAAAAAAACCTTTTCTTTCGCGTACGCTTTTAGTTGATCGATTAAAAGCACAATATGGCGATTTACTAGAATCCGCTCCTCACGTTGCAGCAAACATTGATAAATTACTTGCTGATAACGCATATACCATTACAACGGGACATCAACTCAATATTTTTACTGGTCCATTATATTTTATCTTTAAAATCATAACAGCTATTCGTTTAGCAGATGATCTTAAAGTCAAGTTTCCAGAGAAAGAATTTGTTCCTGTTTATTGGATGGCTACGGAAGATCATGATTTTGCGGAAATAAACCACACGAAATTGTCAGGTAAAAAAATCGTTTGGGATACTCCCGCTGTTTCAGCTACAGGAAGAATGGATACGGATTCTATTGTTCAGGCGGTGAAGCAGTATACCGGTGTTTTAGGGCTTTCTGAACATTCTTGTAAACTTGCCTGTATTGTTGAGAATGCTTATCTCAAGCATGATAATTTAGCCGATGCTACCCGATATCTTGTACATGAATTGTTTAAGAAATTTGGCCTGCTTATTATTGATGCTGATGACAAAGCGCTAAAAACCGTTTTTAAACCGATCATAACAGAAGATATTTTAACTGAAAAAAGCTTTAAAGCAATAGAAGAGACATCTGAGTCTTTGGAAAAAGCCGGTTTTGCCACACAGGTGCATGCTCGTGAAATCAATTTTTTCTATCTGACAGATGAATTTCGCGAACGTATTGTTTTAAATGCTGATGGTCGTTATGAGGTTTTACATCAGGATATTTACTTTACAAAAGCGGAGCTTGAAAAGGAAATAGATACATACCCAGAAAGATTCAGTCCGAATGTGGTTATGCGTCCTATGTACCAGGAAATCATCTTACCTAATTTAGCTTATATTGGTGGTGGGGCAGAAATGGTTTATTGGATGCAGCTAAAAGCAAATTTTGATCAATATGGAATTGATTTTCCAATTTTAATACCACGTAATTCTGCCATGATTACTGAAGATAATGTGGTGTCTAAGATTTTTAGACAGGATCTTACTTTTAAAAGTATATTCCGGGATAGTGAAATTCTAAAGAAGGAATTTGTGCGTCGGCAAACGAAACATCGTTTAAATCTAAATGATGAATGGATGGAGTTAAATGCCATATTCGGAAAAATAAAGCTTCGTACGCACAAGATAGATCCTAGTTTATCACCAAGTACGGAAGCGATTAAAGCACGGTTAAAAAAAGCTATTAATAATCTGGAAAAGAAATTAATGCGTGCCGAAAAGCGGAATCATAAAGATGCATTGTCTAATATCGACCATATCAAAGAACGTCTGTTTCCCGGTGGTGGATTGCAGGAACGGTCTGAGAATTTTGGTCTTCTCTATGTTAAATATGGAGATACCTTATTCGATGAACTTTATAAGCATTTTAATCCATTGGATTTTAAGTTTACGATACTCTATTAAAAGTCAGCTCAAAGCTGACTTTTTTCATTTATAATTTGATAACACACAGTTCAGTTCTAGTTAACAGGGGGTGGTTAGATTTGTTGCATAACAATGTAACAAAATACTAGATGAAAGAATTTCTACTCACAACATGTTTAACTGTCATTGGTACTGGTTTGTATGCGCAGACAACTCAGGCTGGTTTTGCTGGAAAGATTACAGACGAGCACGCTAAAGGTGTTCAAGGCGCGTCTGTAGAGGTGCGAAATGAATCGACAGGCTTCACCACAAAAACATCTACCAATGCAAATGGCGATTATAATTTTAAAGAGCTGCCATTGGGCGGTCCTTATATATTGAAAGTTTCCTATGTTGGATATGGTGAACAGGTTCGGACCGGATATAATTTAAATCAGGGAGATCTTATCCGAGTTAATATTCCCATTCAAAATTCTTCAAATGTTCTGGAGACAGTCGAGATTAAAGGCACAAACACATTAAAAAATCAAATTGAAAATTTGGGTGCAGCGACCTCGGTTACGGCAAAAGATATCGCGAAGCTACCGGTTAACGGGCGGAATTTCACGTCATTAATGGATCTTTCCCCCTTAAGTAAAGGTGATAATATTGGTGGTCAACTGGGCTCCTCCACAAACTTTACGATAGATGGTATGAATGCAAAGAATCCGACATCTGCAGGCTCGACAACAAGCAGAAGTGGCGCACCATTTTCGATTTCTATAGAGGCAGTTCGTGAGTTTAAGGTGGTGACCAATCAATATGATGTCACTTATGGTAGAGCTGGCGGCGGTACAGTTAGTGCTGTTACGAAGCAGGGAACCAATAAAACACAGGGTAGCGCCTGGATTTATTCTCGAGCTGATTGGTTGTCCAGCCCCTACACGATTGACGGTAAAAAACGGACCAATGATTTTTCGACTTATCAGTATGGCTTTACATTAGGTGGGCCTATCATAAAAGATAAATTACATTATTTTGTTGCTTGGGATCATCAAAAGGATGCACGACCTTTAATTATTGCAGATATTACTTCGACTCTTGATGAGGAGCGATTTAAAATCACCCAAGATAATTTAAATGCATTTGTTGATATCGGACGTGAAAAATATGGATTGAGTAATGACCGTCAGTTTGGCTCTTTTGATAAGAAAAGAAATTCAGACGCGGTATTTGGTCGGATTGATTGGCAGATTAATAATAGTAATTTGTTAACGATCCGTAATAACTTTACCAGCGATATCAATAAACTGGGTCTACAGGATAATAAACCGATTACGCTGTACGAGTCTTATGGGAATGACAAGAATATTGATAATAGTTTTCTGGCTACGCTAAGAACGTCTGTTTCGTCAAATATTACTAATGAACTGAAATTACAACACTTATATACGTATCAGAACAGTAGTCCTGGAGATCAGTTGCCTAGCCAGAATATTCCAAGAGCGATTGTGGAGAATATTGTTTCTAAAGTTGGAAATAATGATCTCAAAACAACCGTTCAGTTAGGGGGACATCGTTTTGCACAGGAATCTTTTAAAAATAATGTCTTCCAGTTAGTCAATAATTTATATTACAACACGGATAAGATCAATTATACATTCGGTGTTGACCTGATGTATACGCATGCTAGTTCTGTTTACGGAAGTGAAGTAAATGGCCGTTTTCATTTTGGAGCAAGTGATACTAGAACGGCACTACAAAATTTTCAAGACAAGAAAGCTTATAACTTTTATAGAGAGGTGCCGTTAGTTTCGGATCCTACGGTCGTTGGCAAGATCTTCAATGCTGGATTGTATGGACAGATGCAATCCAAGTTGGCGGCAGGTTTAGATTTGGTTGCAGGTTTACGTTTTGATTACGGTCACTATCCGACATCACCTTTAAATGAAGAACTATTGAAAGAGGTTGGTGTACGTACAGATCATAAACTAAAGTCTCTTGTGATACAACCGCGTTTTCAGATGACATGGGATGTGAATGAGGGGCATAAGGATTTCTTCCGAATCGGAGCGGGTATATTCGCATCGGACATCAACAATTACATGACGATCAATAACCTAACATTTGACGGTAAGCACTTTGCTACTGTTGATGTCCGTGGAAATGATGTACCTACCCCGGATTTTGTACAATACCGTAAAGATCCTTCTTCGACTCCCACTTTAGCACAATTTCAAGTCCCAACTATTAATACCTATGGACCTGATGCAAAAATACCCGTAGTTTATAAAGCAAATGCTTCTTACACGCATTTCTTTACTGAAAAATTGAAAGCAGGAATTTCGGCCTACATGAACCTCGGCCGTAATAATTATATGTATGTGGATCGTAATATGGTGAAGGATCCATTCTTTAGATTAGCGAATGAAGATAACCGAGGAGTTTTTGTGCCGGTATCGGCTATTGTAAATGGAGAATCGGACTGGAAGCAGGGACGTATATCTAATAAATTTGGTCGTGTTCTGGAGTTAAATTCGGAGGGTAAGGTGAATCAGTTTGCAGTGGTTTTAGACGCAAGTTACCAATACTATAAGGATGGTTCTATTTCGGTAAGCTATACATGGAACGATGCAAAAGATAACACATCTTACAATGGTAATGTGGCGAATACTGCGACACTATCTTTGGCCGTGAAAGATGATCCAAGAGATTTGAGCAATATGACGTACTCGAACAATCAATTCCGTAATAAGGTGGTTATTTATGGTACATTGCCTACTTTTTATGGAGTCAGTGTAGGCGTACGTTATTCAGGTATCGGTGGAACACGTTATAGTTTGCTTGCGGGGGGTAATATCAATGGCGATTTTGTTGCAGGTGATAATGATCTAGCGTATATTTTTGATCCTAATAACACGAAGACTCCGACGAATCTGGTTGATGGTTTACAGGCATTATTGAATAACCCGAATGCGAGCCAGAGTTTAAAGGATTACATTAAAAAATATGAAGGAGCAATGGCTCAACGAAACGGGGGAATTAATGGTTTTTATGGTCTAATTGATTTACGTATTGCAAAGAAGTTTAACCTATATAAATCTCATGCCTTGGAAGTATCTGCGGATTTATTTAACGTTGCCAATTTATTTAAGAAAACATGGGGAATCAATGAATCTTTAGGGAATCAAGCGTTGTATTCTTTGGGTGTTAAAGCAGCAAACGGAAATCCTGCTTTACCTGCATTTGATGCGGCGAAGCAACAGTTTAATTATAATCTTAACAATACAGGGGTTGTAAACCCTTCTGGAAACCCATATCAATTTCAATTAGGTTTACGTTACTCTTTCTAATATTTCAACTTATACGAGGGTCTTTTCAAAACGAGAAAAGGCCCTTTTTTTATGATTTTATTTTGGTGTGAGTGATAAGCGAACTGACATCGTGCATATCGAGCACTTGTTATCAGGATTTATGTCGTGTAACATAGAATCTTGTTCTAGATGATGAAATTGAGCTTAAATTTTGTGTGCAGATGAGATCGCAAACGATTGTTTTGTATGGGTATTCTAATAATTATTTTTACAGACATAATCTGCTTTTTTTAGGACTTGAAAAAATGTATCTTTGCACATCCAAAAAGCAGCTGTTTTGCTATTATTTTTAATAAAACCAAAAAAGGTAAGAATCTAGCGAAAGGCACTAATTTTTTGCACACATGAGTAACATACATTTTCAAGAAAAATTTGAAGATCGTCACAACGGACCAAGATCGGTTGAAACGAGAGAAATGTTGGAATTTTTAGGCGTTGACTCGCTTGACCAACTTATTGAGCAAACTGTTCCTGCACAGATTCGTGCAAAACAAGCTTTACAATTGCCTGCTGCTTTAAGCGAAGTCGCTTATTTGAAAAGGGTAAAACAAATTGCAGAAAAAAATAAAGTTTTCAAGTCTTATATCGGACAAGGTTATTTTGATGTGATTTTACCAGGTGTTATTCAAAGAAACGTCTTTGAGAATCCAGGATGGTATACACAGTATACACCTTATCAGGCAGAGATTGCACAAGGTCGTCTTCAGGCTTTGTTAAATTTTCAAACGGTTATTTGTGATTTAACAGGATTAGAGATCGCGAATGCGTCTTTATTAGATGAAGCTACTGCTGCTGCTGAAGGTATGTTTATGCTTTATTCGGCTCGTAAAAACAAAGCGGCTAATGTTTTCTTGGTTTCTGAAAATGCTTATCCACAAACGATCGATGTATTAAGAACTCGTGCATTATCTTTTGGAATTGAACTTCGTATTGAAGCTATTTCTGAAGACAGTTTAACGGATGATGTATTCGCTGCATTTGTTCAATATCCTGCTGCAGATGGTTCAATTATAGATTATAAAGCTTTTACTGCTGCTGCGCATGCCAAAAACATTACTGTTTGTGCCGCTGCAGACTTAATGAGTTTAACGTTATTAACTCCTCCGGGAGAATGGGGTGCTGATGTTGTTGTTGGTAATTCACAACGTTTCGGTGTACCAATGGGTTTCGGTGGTCCTCACGCCGCTTTTTTCGCAACTAAAGACGCTTTTAAGCGTAATATTCCAGGCCGTATTATCGGTGTTACGACAGATTCTAATGGCAATTACGCATTGCGTATGGCATTACAGACTCGTGAGCAGCATATCCGTCGTGATAAAGCATCATCTAATATCTGTACTGCACAGGCTTTATTAGCAATTATGGCGTCATTCTATGCCGTATATCATGGTCCTCAGGGAATCAAGAATATTGCTAGCCGTATTCACGATTTGGCTCAATTGTTAGACCAAGCTGTTCAACAGTTGGGTTATACGCAATTGAACAAAAACTACTTTGATACTGTTCGTTTTGAATTAGGTGGTGAAGTTGCTGGATTAAAATCTGAGGCTTTAAATAACGAAATGAACTTCAATTATGTAGGTTCTGTTGTAGGGATCTCTATTGATGAGTCAACGACTTATGAAGACATTTTAACGATTGTAAAAGTATTTGCTAAAGTAAAAGCTAAAAATTTGGCTGATGTTGATTTCGAATCTATCGAGGCATCTTTAACATCAGCTCTTCCTGCTGATTTGGTTCGTACTTCTGATTACTTAACACACCCAGTTTTCAATAGCTACCACTCAGAGAGTGAGATGTTACGTTACATCAAATCTTTGGAAGCAAAAGATTTATCATTATGTCATTCTATGATTCCATTGGGATCATGTACAATGAAATTGAATGCTACTGCTGAAATGACTCCAGTTACATGGGCTAACTTCGGCGGTTTACATCCATTCGCTCCTGCAGATCAAACTTCTGGTTATATGCAGTTGATCGGTGAGTTGAATGATTGGTTATCTGAAATTACAGGTTTTGCTAAGATGAGTTTCCAACCAAACTCTGGTGCTCAAGGAGAGTATGCCGGTTTAATGGTTATTCGTGCTTACCATGAAAGTCGTGGAGACCATAACCGTAACATCTGTTTAATTCCTGCTTCCGCTCACGGTACAAACCCTGCTTCCGCTTCTATGGCTGGATTGAAAGTTGTGGTTGTTAAATGTGATGATCGTGGTAACATTGATGTTGAGGATTTAAAAGTAAAAGCAGCAGAGCATGCCGCGAATTTAAACTCATTTATGGTGACTTACCCATCTACGCATGGGGTATTTGAAGAACCTATTATTGAAATCTGTGAAATTATCCATGCAAATGGTGGACAGGTTTATATGGATGGAGCAAATATGAATGCGCAGGTTGGTTTAACAAGCCCTGGTCGTATCGGTGCTGACGTTTGTCACCTGAACTTACATAAAACGTTCTGTATCCCTCACGGTGGTGGTGGTCCTGGTATGGGTCCAATCGGTGTTGCAGCACACTTAGTACCTTTCTTACCTAATCACGAAGTGGTTGAAGTTTCTGGTCAAGAGGGTATCACTGCAGTATCTGCGGCGCCATTTGGTTCTGCTTCTATCTTAATTATCTCGCATGCTTATATCGCAATGATGGGTGGAGATGGATTAACGAACGCTACAAAAACTGCAATTTTAAATGCAAATTATATTAAAGCTCGTTTGGAAAACCACTATCCAGTATTATATTCTGGTGTAAATGGACGTTGTGCACACGAGATGATCTTAGATTGCCGTGCATATAAAAATGTGGGTGTTGAAGTTGCTGATATCGCAAAACGTTTGATGGATTATAGTTTCCATGCTCCAACAGTTTCTTTCCCTGTAGCGGGTACTTTGATGGTTGAGCCTACTGAGTCTGAGTCTAAAGCTGAATTAGATCGTTTCTGTGATGCTTTGATCGCTATTCGTCAAGAAGTTGCTGCGGTTGAAGCGGGTGATGTAGATCAGGCTGATAACGTATTGAAAAATGCGCCTCATACTGCATCTGTTGTAACTGCTGACGAATGGACTAGATCTTATTCTCGCCAAACAGCTGCGTATCCTTTAGCTTATTTAAAAGATCGTAAGTTCTGGCCTTCTGTTGGTCGTGTAAACGATTCACAAGGAGATAGAACATTAATTTGTTCATGTCCTTCTATTGAAGAGTACGCAGAAGCTTAATCAAAAATATAATAAAATAAAAAGGCCTTCATCTAATACAGATGAAGGCTTTTTTTGTAAAAGATAATATTGAGCATGTCATCTTTAGGTGTAGCGGCAGTAGAGAGAGGATTGTCATAGCTAAATGATGAATCTCAAAAAAGGTAAAAGAAAGAAGATGTCTTATATATGATGCATTTATAATTGTAAATAAAACAAATTTATCTAAGTTTGTTTTGTGTTTTAATGAAAATCCAAGTTCAAGTTTACATGACTTAACTAACGACGCGGATTGTCTTTTTTGTGCAGCATCAATAATGATGATATCATTTTTGTGAATAGCTTGCTGACGGAATATTTACTGGACGGAAAAGCAAGATGTTGGAATACATATTTATCAGGCATAAATGAGACGAAGTGCTTCTGAAGTAATTATATTAATAATGAAAGTAAAATCAACAATAACTTTTTTAGTGATGACAGCGCTATTTGCTTCCTGTTCGACAGGTAAGTATGCCGCAACTGAGAAAGTCTATAAGAAAAAAGCAAAGTTACTTGCCAAAGAATATGCTACAAGTCCTGTTATCAACCAAGCTATCGGTAAATTACCGCTATCGGTTGAAAAAGAATGGATCGCATCGATAAACTTTGGGATTCGCAAACCAAACTATGTTGTGATTCATCATACTGCTCAGGATTCACTGGGACAGACCATACGTACCTTTCATTCTGAAAAGGCGGGTGTAAGTGCTCATTATGTTGTTGGCCGTACTGGTAAAGTGGTGCAGATGGTCAATGATTATTATCGTGCACATCATGCAGGAATTGGTAAATGGGGTAATGATACGGATCTAAATTCTTCTTCTATTGGAATTGAATTAGATAATAATGGAACAACAGATCCTTGGACAGATGCACAGATTAATGCGCTGACCGAGTTACTTTCGTATCTTAAAGTGAAATATAACATCCCTCAAGCAAACTTCATTGGTCATATGGACTTAGCTCCAACTCGTAAAAATGATCCATCACGATTTCCCTGGAAGGTATTAGCAGATAAGGGTTTCGGTTACTGGTACGAAGAATATCTGGAAACTCCACCAATTGATTTTAATCCAAAACTGGCTTTGAGAATTATTGGTTACGATGTAAAGAATTTGGATGCAGCTATTAAGGCTTTTAAACAGCATTACATCCAGACGAATGCAAATGTCGCTACGCTGAAGGAAAATGATCTGAAGATATTATATTCGATCTATAAAAAGTTCTTATAACAATAAAGAGCTCCAAATTTTGGAGCTCTTTATTGTTATTGTGACATCTATACCGTCTTAACATATTTGATATCGTAATTCTCAATGTCTATGATGTAGCCATTTTTAATTAAGAAATCAAATAATGGTTTGGCTTCTTCAGAAACGGCCATATTTTTTGTGGTTATGATCTTATTTTCTTTTTTCAATAAGTATGGGTATGCATATAGCTTGATATTCTTATTGAACATTCCCGAAATATAGGAAAGAAGTTCATTGGTGTAATGCTCCTTGTTGTAATTATCCGAATTAAAGATATTTCTTAAATTGGAAACGTTGGTCGCAATACCAATATTCTTTGGTTTGAAATTATTGATAAACTCAGCAAGATGATTATTTCTTCTGAAATTGCTGACGATGATATTATTGCCTGTTGAACATAGCTCTTCGGCACGGTGTGCAAATTCTTCGAGATCTTTATCCGTAATGATATGATCCTCTTCAAGTACATTGCCCATTAATACCTCTATCAGGACTACTGTGTTTTCTGATGTTGCGCCTGTGTTTTTCTTAAATTGATCTACAGCAAGATTGAATAGATCAAAGTTAGGAAGAGATTTTTGTCTATATTTTGTTCTTAGAAGAATGATATTCTTTTTGTAAAGGTAATCTTTGATCTGTGCGGCTTTGCCATCTGGTTTAAAGATTGCGGCCTTTGCAAAACCTTTAGCAATGAGGTATAAATTGATCAATCTTTCATTGACATTTTCAAACAACGGGCCAGTTACTTTTACAAGATCAATTTCTACAGAGCCTACAGATAGATTGTCGACTAATGACTCAATCATGGTCTGCACGTTATCGGTATAATAATAGGCTGCGAAAAGGAGGTTGACTCCAATGATACCCAATACTTTTTGTTGTAGCTGATTGTCGCTATCTAGCAGTCTTACGTGTATAATGATATCGTTGGTAGGGCCGTCGACTTCGTGTTGAAATCTGACACCAATCCAACCATGAGGTTCATTTGTTTTTGTAAAGTTTAGCGTAGTAACGGTGTCGGCAAAAGCGAAGAACTTTTTGTTACAGTATTTTTCACCATGTAAGCGCTTGGTTAATAAATCGAATTCGTGTTTTAGCATTTTCGTTAAACGCGTGCGGCTTACATATCTGCCATCCTCTTCTTCTCCGTAGATGGCATCGCTAAAAGTCATGTCGTAAGCCGACATTGTTTTGGCGATTGTTCCAGATGCCGCCCCTGCATTGAAAAAGTTACGTGCAACTTCTTGACCCGCTCCAATTTCAGCAAAGGTGCCGTAAATCTCCGGATTCAGATTTATTTTCAGTGCTTTTCTTTTGGTTTCAAATATTTCTCTTACCATGGTACAAAGGTACAAAAAATGATAGCCTGCAGAAAAGGAATGGGAGGGAAGATGATATTTGATCAATTTATAACAAAAGGGTTATTTTGATATCAAAATAACCCTTTTGTAACTGGTCTATATGAAATTTTAATTTAAATATGCTTAAAATATTTTCAATTTGTGAAAGGCATAAAATAAGGCTGAACTTTGAAGTGCCTGACCAAATTTATTTTGCAACAGCAATTCTTTTGCTTCTTCGATAGAAATCAAATAAACATCTATTTGCTCACTTTCATCTAGGTCTTGCTCCTGGATCTTCTTTCCTCCCTGCATGAGGTAAGTATGTGTAATATTTTTACTTGTAGCAGGGTTGGCATAAAGTTCCGCAATTTTTTCAATCTTGGTAAAAGAATAACCTGTCTCTTCAAGCATTTCTCGCTCCGCTGTAAATTGTGGATCTTCTCCTTCTTCCATCGTTCCTGCCGGTATTTCAAGAATAACCTCGCCGGCAGCGTGTCTATATTGTTTGATGACGATCAACTTATTGTCTTCCGTTATACCGACCATATTGACCCAGTTTGGATATTCTAGCACATAGTAATGATCATTAATACTGCCGTTAGGCAACTCACAGGTATCCCTTCGTAAGGTAGCCCAAGGCGCTTTCGAGATATATTCTGATGATAGTAATTTCCACTTTTCCATTCGTACGATTAAATAATATCGGCCATCATTCGGTCCACTTTTGTGGCTAACTCTTTTTGGAGCTGTTCATAGTGTGATTTAGCTGTTAATGGTGCTTTTGCTGAACAATAAAATTTTATTTTAGGTTCTGTTCCTGATGGTCTCGCAGAAATAACATCACCATCTACAGTGATAAATTGTAAGACGTCCGATTTCGGGAGATCAATGACTTTTTTAGTACCGGTGGCTATATCTATGGCGACCGAATTTTCATAATCACGAACTTCTACAACAGCTATGCCTCCTAAAGATTTAGGCAAATTGGCACGCAGGTTACTCATCATTGCTTTGATTTCTTCTGCACCAGCTTTACCTTTTTTAGTTAATGAAACTAATTTTTCTTGGTAGCATCCAAATTCTTGATACAGGTCAAGGAGAACTTCATATAAAGATTTGCCTTTCGATTTGTAATAGGCTGTCATCTCTGCTAAGAATGCGCATGCATTTGGAGCATCCTTATCACGTACAAGACTTCCGACTAAGTAACCATAGCTTTCTTCTCCGCCAACTAAATATGTCGCTGAATCGCCTAATTTGGTCATTAGTTCGCCAATATATTTGAATCCAGTTAAGGTCTCATAGTAAGGTACATTAAAATGGTTGGCAATTTCAGCTTGAAGATTTGTTGTGACGATTGTTTTTACAACATAGGGATTGTTATTAAGTTGATTTTGTTCTTTTTTAGAACTTAATACATAATAAAAAAGTAGACTACCGATCTGGTTACCGTTCAGTAATTGAAAACTACCTTTATTGTTTTTAACTGCGATTCCAACGCGATCAGCATCGGGATCTGTTGCGAGTACGAGATCAGCATCCAGCTCTTCACCTTTTCTTTTGGCCAATGCCATAGCATCTTCTTCTTCTGGATTAGGATATATAACTGTTGGAAAATTACCATCTGGAGTGGCTTGTTCTTCTACAATGGAAACATTGTTAAATCCCCACGCTTCCAATAATTTTGGAACAATTGTAATTCCTGTTCCATGAATAGGAGAAAATACGATTTTAAGATCTTTTTGAGCTTCTACAGCCTCCGGGTGGATACTTAATTTTTTATTTTCATTAATGTAAATTTCATCAATTTCATCTCCTACTGGTATAATATTTTCTGGAATTGGCTGAAATGATATTTGCGAAACGCTATGGATAGCATTAACTTCTGTAATGACATTTGTATCGTGCGGAGCTGTTAATTGGCATCCGTCGTTCCAATAGGCCTTGTAGCCATTATATTCTTTTGGATTATGTGAGGCAGTAAGCATGACACCGCTTTGGCAGCCAAAGTGACGGATTGCAAATGATAGTACAGGTGTTGGACGCAGTTCATTAAATAAATATACTTGGATTCCATTTGCCGCAAATACATCAGCCACCAGCGTTCCTAGGCTTTGCGAGTTGTTGCGGCTGTCGTAAGCTACAGCTACTTTAATGACCTGATTTGGAAATTGCTTTTTTAGATAGTTTGCCAACCCCTGAGTTGCTTTACCGATGGTATACTTATTTATCCTATTGGATCCTACACCCATGATGCCACGTAAACCTCCTGTACCAAATTCTAAATCTTTATAGAATGAATCTGTTAGTTCAGTTACTTCGTTGTTATCAATTAAAATTTGTAAAGCAGCTCTTGTTGCTTCATCGTATTCTGAGCTAAGCCATTGGTTGACTTTTGCTTGTAATTCCTGATCCAGACTATTCATTGTTATTGTGAATTTAAACTGTCAAATTAAATATTTTTTAGGAATGTAATGCTTTTAATGTGAAATAAATCATTATTGTTAGGCATCACATCCACCATAAGCACGATCAAGTACCGTAAATATCCACTTACCATTTTTATTTGTGATGTGGAAGATAAGTGGAGCGTTTTTATCGGTTAGTATGACGCGGTAACTTTTAGCTTCTAAAGCTTTTAGTTTTTGAATTTCAGCATTTGATATTTTAGCATCCGAGATCTCGTTCATGAATTTTGCGGTATGCGATAGTTCTGTTGGATGTTGTTTGTTATTACAAAATAACCCCTTTTTATTCCAGGCCTCTTTTCCGCAGTCATATACCGGCAATTGCCCTATAGTAACCTTTCCTAAGAAATTGGTATTCGGATAAGGGTAATAATCGGGTATTGGATGATTGAAATCAAAAGCCACAGCATGTGTATAGATGGCTTGCACTCCAGGTCTATAGATGGTGTAATAACCGACCGTTTTGTCAACATAATTGTTTAACGCCTTGGAATCTTGTTTGTTAAATGCTTGAATAATATTCATTATGGCCGCGTCTAATGATTCGCCCTGTGGTGCTTGTTCTTGGATCGTATCTGTTGAATCTGATGGGATCGGCAGTGTATCTTTTGCTATCGTATCGATAGAATCCAGTTGACTTTCCTTTTTCTCAGCAGTTCTATTGCAACTGCTGAAAAGAAAAACTGCAATGAGCCAGACTCCCAATATTTTTTTCACCATGGTTATTATCATCTACTTGAGCGGATTTTTATTAATCCGAGTTAATTACAAAAATAGAACAACGGTTGCTTTATTCAAATACGTTGTACGTTAATCTTAAATTAATTGACTTATTTAGTTTTGTTCGTTAAATTGTGTATGATTGTTTTTAGAATACTACGAGTTGAGGGCTTCCACCATTGCTCTAATATTTTTTCAATCGTTTCTTCCTTTTTTGCGCCGAGGTTTTCTAGAAGTTCTTTTCTGAAGTTCAATTTGCAGGTTTTCCATGTTTCTTTATCAAACTGGGTTACTGATTTGATCCTGCGTAAAGCGGCGGTGTGAATTGCATTTGCTGGCACGACTTCATCAACAAGACCTACTGTAAGGGCTTCTTGTGGTGACAGTAATTTTCCCTCAAGTAAAAAGCGATAGGCATTCCCTTTCCCTAGCCAAAAGCTATAAAGGTGAAATATACTTTCTGGTACAATTAATCCAACTGGAATTTCGTTTAGGCCGATAATAAAATTTCCTTCTGCCATGATCCTATAATCACAACAGATTGCGATAACACATCCTCCTGCGGGGCTATGGCCGGAAATTGCGGATACAATTGGTTTTGGAAACGAAGCCAGATCACGTGTTGTTTTGAAAAAGAGTGACCAGAAGTCTCTGATTTCGGTTTCATTGTATTCATATAATGTGATCAGATCTAAACCGGCGCTGAAAAAACCTTCTTTGCCATGAATGATAACACCTTCAATAGCCACATCTGATTTTAAATCGTGTATACAAGCATTTAGTTCTTCAAGCAGCACCGTATCCATTGCATTGGATTTTCCTCGGTCTAAAAATATGTTCGCGATACGGTCTTCCGTTTTGATTTGTATATGTTTCATATGTAATTATTTTTTTTTAAAAAGGCCATATGGAATATCCAACGTATTTTCATTGGTGTTTGTGCAGTTTGTACTACATGGATATTTCATAAGATTTCTGTTCTTGTAAATTTATTCAACCACATTTATATTAATTTCTTTCCTGCCTATCTTTCCATTGAAGTCTATACCTTCCAAAATTATTGTATATGGACCTTTTTCGTCCGAAGTATAAAAATCGAAGCTTGCTTTTCCAACTTGATCGGTAATGATGTTGGGTTCCCAGTGTATTGTCGTTCTTAAATCTGAAACTATTTTTGATACATCTTTTGCTTCATAGCTCGGTTTATAAAATGTTCGACTCAGGTTAAAGCCTTTCGGTATAATGGTACGAATGCCTGTTGGTTTAAATGCAGTTGTAGCGCCATTGCCTCTTTTTGTTGTAATTACAATTAAACCATTGCCTCCATATGAACCATAGATTGCAGTATGATTAATGTTTCTCAGGACCTCAATACTCCCTACATCCGCGGCACTTAACATCGAGATCTGATCACCTTCGATGTACATGCCGTCGAGGACAACCTGCATAGGTCCGTTGCCTCGGGTATTGTAAGGTACGCCGTTCCTCCACATCACACCTGTGAGTCGTCCGACTAGACATTGTTCTAATGTACTGCAGTTTGACAGATCCTCTTCTGTAAGTACTTGATCGGCATTGCCTGGTCCATTTAAGTTACTTGAATTGGCAACGGCCTTTTTTATTGCTGTGCGGGTAATTTTAACTTCTTCGAGTTGTATGGAACGCTGTTTGAGTCCAGCGGCTTCTAGCTGTGCAAAGTAGGCTTGTGCATTTTTTATATTTCCTAAGTATTTGGTGTTTATATTGTTCAGTACTTCAGGTAAATTTTTATTGATACCTGTTGCTGGTTCCTCGATTTCATCAAGCTCAATGTCCAGTCTATTTTTATCTTTATCGGATTTTGCCGTCATAATGAATTTGATACTGTCGGTAAATAACAGGTCATCAAAAGAAAATTTTCCAGCTTCGTTTGTTAGCGTATCAATAGCGGCAGTCATGTTGGTTGTAGGGATCAGAGTAACTGTTGCTTTTGGCACAACCGCTTTTCTACCAAGTTTTTTTATTGTTCCTGATATGGATATATTTTTTTCAAAATTATATTTTGGATCAGACACTTCATCTATTTTTGCCCAGTCTAATTTTCTCCACCCTTGTATCAGCATCAGATTATCCAGATCACTTTTTTTGATGTTTTTACTATCTGAAAAATAATAGTTGGGGTTTTCTATGAATCCATTTATTTCCGAACTTAAGAGCAAGGACGTATATATGCTGGATCTATAGGGAGTATCAATCTGGGTTTTATTGCTATTAACAACTGATGCTGATAATGAACCAACCCGAATGGAGTCTGTGGTGTTTCCGCTTAAAACGCTAATGTTTACTTTTTGACGGGTTCCATAGGTGGGTTTATCAGCAGTTGCTTCGATAGGAAGAATCTTATCAGACCGATAGTTGAAAATCATTCGTTCTAGTAAAGGCTTTAGGGTTGCATCCAATATGGATAACTGTATAACTCCTTGAGGCAGATTTTGTCTGGGGATGGAAAAAAGGACTTCGTTTTTATTCAATTTTTGCTTGGAAACATGAAAGGTGTTTCCATTATATTGGGCGATAAGATAGATTTCTTGCTGATTGATTTGATCAGGGCTAGCATTAACCTGTACAAAGACCCTGTCATCAGTAAGATTGCCCACATTCATGTTTAGTCCTGACATGCTGATTGACGGAAAAGGTGTTTCTGTTTTAGTGCCGTCTGTAAATGTCGCTATGGCTGTATATTTTAATTTTGCATCCAAAACAAAAGGATAGCTGACCATACCGAGCGGACTGGTTTCCATCTCGACTATCTTTTCCTTGTTGCTGTCCATAATGATAATGGTGCACTTTTCTCCCAGGCCTTTACTATTAAGAGCTTTAAAGCCTATTTTAGTGTGTAGTTGGTTTATAATGTTGCCTGATTCGGGTAGTATTTGCAGGCTGTTACTTGATTTATCTGCTGGAACGGTAAATGTTTTACGAATTATTATTCCGTCTATTGATTTAAAAGACAAATTGATGATTTCACCTGCAGGTATATCTTTAAGATCAATCAATAGCTGACCCTGCTGATCTGTTTTTTCGCGTGATGCTCTTTGTTTTCCATTCTTGAGATGGGTTTTGTAGTTAATATTAATTTCTGGCAGGGGAACTCCTGATAATGTTTTTAGTTTTATTGCATAGTATTTTTTCTCTCCATCGTAGATGATTTCATCACCGGTCATAATATTATCCGAACGACCGTTATAGATGGGCACTGTTTTGTCAAAGAAGTAGGCTGAACTATCATTTCTCATCCATTGTGTATAAGCGCGGATACGATAGGAGCCCTCTATGAGGGTGTCTGATAAGGCCAGGTCAGCAATTCCTAAACCAGCGGTTAAGGGAATTTTTAAGGTATTCACTGTTTTGTTATCTGGAGATATTAAATCAATGTAGGCAACTTGGCTTACTCCGGATAACAGGTTGTCTGGTGTAAGTGTGCAGTAAAGCTTCATCCAAATATTTTCGCCTGCGGAATAGCTTTCTTTGTCCATATGAACATGGATTTTTTCTTTTGGATTTCTTGCGGCATAATTTCCTAATTTATCGATGAACTGTCGGATATCCGTTTGTCCGAATGACATAAAAGGAATTATGAATAATAAACTAAACAAGCTTGCCTTAAGATTCATACATTGAGGGTCAATAATTTGGAATAAATTACGAAAAATTATTAAATAATCCGTTGTTTCGAATTTGATATCAATGCAATTCGAAATTTTCTACCAATATTAGCCTAAAACAAATATCTTTGTGCTATGAATATCCTAATCATTGGTTCTGGCGGTCGTGAATCAGCCTTCGCCTACAAACTTTCGCAAAGTAAGCGTCTTCAAAATTTGTTTATTGCTCCTGGAAATGCAGGTACAGGTGCGTATGGTAAAAATGTAGCATTAAAAGTGACTGACTTTGACGGTATCGCAAGTTTTGTTCTTGAAAATGATGTCAACATGGTTTTGGTAGGCCCTGAGGAGCCTCTAGTAAAAGGTATTCATGATTATTTCTTGAACCGTGCCGATTTAAAACATATACCTGTTATCGGTCCACAGCAAGAAGGTGCGCAACTAGAAGGATCGAAAGATTTTTCTAAGCAATTTATGGACCGTCATGGTATTCCTACTGCCGCTTCACGTTCTTTTGATAAAACAAATTTGGAGGAGGGTCTTGCATATCTGGAAACTCAAAAGTTACCAATTGTATTGAAAGCTGATGGTTTAGCTGCTGGAAAAGGGGTGCTGATCTGTGAAACATTGGAAGATGCCAAGTTGGAACTGAAGGCGATGATCGCTGATTCTAAATTTGGTGCAGCGAGTGATGTTGTTGTTGTAGAAGAGTTTTTGAAAGGTATTGAATTGTCTGTTTTTGTTTTAACAGATGGTAACTCGTACAAAGTATTGCCTTCAGCTAAAGATTATAAGCGTATTGGAGAAGGGGATACTGGCTTAAATACAGGGGGAATGGGATCAATATCTCCAGTTCCTTTTGCTGATGAGGCTTTTATAAGTAAGGTTGAGGAGCGTATTATTAAGCCAACTGTTGAAGGATTAAAGAAAGATAGTATTCCATATAAAGGATTTATTTTCATTGGCTTGATGAATGTTGACGGCGAACCATTAGTGATCGAATATAATGTGCGTATGGGTGATCCGGAAACAGAATCAGTTTTGCCACGTATTGAGTCAGATTTAATTGATTTATTAGAAGGTGTTGCTCAAGGTAATCTAGAAACACGCTCTTATACTGTTACTCCAAAAACGGCAGTAACTGTTATGCTGGTTGCTGGAGGATATCCTGGAAACTATGAGTCTGGTAAGGTGATTTCAAATATTGAAAATGTAAAAGAGTCGATTGTATTTCACGCAGGTACCAGCATGCAAGACGGGAATGTTGTGACTGCAGGAGGTCGTGTTATCGCAGTAACGACATTGCAGGATACGTTGTTTGATGCTTTGCAACAGGCAACTGCTGATGCTGGAAGAATCTATTTCGATGGTAAATATTTTCGCAGAGACATCGGTTTCGATTTGATTTAAAAAATTTTTCAATTCTTTTTTGGAAGATTAATAAAAATATCTATATTTGCATCTCCAAACAGGGAAATATCCTATTGGAGATGCCAAATGGCCCGTTCGTCTAGGGGTTAGGACGTTAGATTTTCATTCTAGAAACAGGGGTTCGATTCCCCTACGGGCTACGAAAGCGACTTAAGAAATTAAGTCGCTTTTTTTATGTCAATGATTTTCTAAATAAGCCTATATAATTTTTTTTATCTGTATAAATGCATTTTTACTAAGCGCAAAATGAATAGCAAAAGCTTAATAAATCAACACATAAATTAATGTTCAAAGAGTGTGCATTAACAAGAAATGATGCTGATGTTCAGGTGATAGATCGACATTTTCATTTGGCACTTGGTTTGCGTATTTAAAAGTGTGAATGTGCTATGGTCTACAGGTTCAAATCCTGGATTTAGAGCCATAATGAGGCGTCAAGAGAAAGTGTCGTAGCATTTTATAATTCGTATTCGGGAATCGATGGTATGAAATATTTAGTGGAATTATTTTTGGAATAAAATCAAACTTTCTGGTCATGCAAATGGCGAAAGGAGAGTTAGATTAGATAAGGAGGAAATATGATAGGTATTGTAGGAGGTGTTGGTCCTTTAGGAGGGCTTGACTTGTATAAAAAAATTATTGAGGAAACTATAGCGCTGTCAGATCAGGAACATTTACCCGTTATGCTTTATTCGTTTCCGAACTTAATTGGTGATCGCTCAGAATATTTAAAGGGACATTCAACTGTTAATCCGGCTATAGCTTTAGCAGAAATCACACGACAGATGGAAAGTGCGGGTGTTACTATTGTAGGTATTCCTTGTAATACTGCTCATGCAGATCCTATTTATGGGGTATATGAACAGGAACTAGCTAAAACGAACCAAAAGATTAAAATACTGCATCTCGTTAATGAGACGATTTCTTACATGAAGGCATTATATTCAAAAGCAAAAGTTGGTATCCTTTCTACTACAGGTACACGTAACAGTGGGCTTTATCGAGATTTGTTACTGAAAGAAGGTTTCGAAATTGTAGAACCAAGTGAAGATTGGCAAGACCGGATACATGCTGCTATATATGATAAGGAATATGGAATTAAAGCGCAGTCAACTCCTGTGACCAACAAAGTCCGTCTGGAATTGCATAGCGCGATGGACGAGTTAAAAAAAGGAGGAGCAGAAATTATTGTCTTAGGATGTACTGAACTGCCACTCGCTCTTCCAGAAAATGATCATAATGGCATGACCTTAATTGATCCTAATCGGATATTAGCGAGAGCACTTATTTATGCTTTTTCACCGGATAAATTGAAATAATGCTTCATTGTTTTGAGTATGAAAGTTTTCCCCGTGTCTTTTAAAGAAATTCTAGGAGCAGACTTGTCAATCTGTCATGTTAAATAGTCCATTATTTTATTGATTTATAGCTTGGTATGTTATTTGTATGTTTGAACATATAATTATAATCAAATGCAAAAGATAATACATAAATCAGAAAAACGTGGTCATGTTGACTTTGGATGGTTGAAAAGTGCCCACTCTTTTAGTTTCGGAAATTATTTCGATCAGGATAAGGTTAATTTCGGAGCATTACGTGTTTTGAATGATGATTTTGTTGAAGCAGGAAATGGTTTTGGACGTCATCCCCATGATAATATGGAGATTGTCAGTATTCCATTATCGGGTGTTTTGGCACATCAGGACAGTATGGGAACTAGTCGTGATATCCAGACCGGTGATGTGCAGATTATGTCCGCAGGAACTGGTGTTACGCATTCTGAGTTTAATGGTAGCAAAGTAGATCCGGTTAAATTTCTTCAAATTTGGGTTATTCCGAATGAAAGACAATTGACTCCAAGTTATGATCAGAAGTCGTACTTGGATTTAGATCGAAAAAATAAGTTTGCGACGATCGTTTCTCCTAATAAAGCAGATACTCAAGCGGTATTTATTAATCAAGATGCTTATTTTAATTTAGCAGATATTGAGGTAGGTACTACCGTTAATTATCAATTGCATAGTGAAGCAAATGGTGTTTACGTATTTGTTTTAGAGGGTGCTATCGAAATAGCAGGAGAAAAGTTAAATCGCAGAGATGCGGTTGGAATTTGGGAAATAAGCGAAATTGATATGCGTGCTACTGCTGATGCTCAAGTTTTATTGATTGAAGTACCCATGTTTTAAATTTCCAGATGCATAATAAAAAGAGAGTCTGTATCTGTAGATACAGACTCTCTTTTTATATTTGAATTCAGAATGTTGCTATTTGATTGACACCAAATCAAAAACAATCGTTTCATAATTATCCTTTTCATAAAGCACGCCAATTTTCTTATTATTGATCAGAACGATATCCGAATAGGCAGCGTAAGAATCTTTATAACCTATAGGTGCTTTTGCTACTACATGGTTAAAATACCAGGTTTTTCCTTGATCTTTACTGATACGTAATGTTAAATTATCTCGGTCTTTTTGAGAAGCAGCATTGCAAACAGCAAGAGTGTAATTTTTACCTTTTTTCCAAGATAGGGTAGAACCTTGGTTAACAGGATCCGGTAGGTTTTTATCATAGAAAGTGGTATCCCATGTTGCTCCACCATCATTGGAGTAAGAAACAATACGGTTTCGTACATTTCCCTGTTGATTTCTAGTATTCATATACAATCCTGTTTCAGAGATCTGTGCCGCCATCGTTTCATTTCCACCTTCAAAGCTTATTTTATTTCCGATTTTGAAAGTTTTACCATGGTCGTCGGAATAATAACTATGGGCAAAATAATCTTTTCCTGTAGGTTTTGGATCTCCCTCAGAATGGTTTGCAGGAATGTATATACGGCCTTTATATTTCCCGGAATCAAATTGTAAGGCATGGCCAGGAGTATTCGCGTAGGTTCTCCAATCCTCTTTAAAAGTATAATTAGGATTGAACGCGGGTTGATTTGGACGGTGCACTGCAGTTGTAATGTTTGTCGGTGCAGCCCATGTTTTTCCTCCATCTGTAGAAGTGATGTACCAGCATTCGCGAATTCCATTTCCTTTTCTGACATCTCCTTCGTGATTATTTCCTGTATTGTAGAATAAGAAAATTCGTCCTTTTGGATATTGTGGATCTAATAGATCAACTATAGGGGCAGGGTTTCCAGCTTGTAATTTATCTTGATCTACTGCTATCTGCAAAGGTCCCCATGTTTTTCCATTGTCAGAACTGATTTTGTAAACGATATCCACATTTCCATAGTCTCCGGCATGTTCAACACGCCCTTCGGAGAATGCAATCAGATTGTTACTTTTATCTTTGACAATCGCTGGAATACGGTAACTTCTGTAACCGTCATCTCCCGATTTAAAAACAGTCGTTTCTTGTGCTTGGATCATCGTCGCTGATAGCAGGATAGAAAGCGTTAAAAATAATTTTTGCATGATATAATGTTTTGTTTATTAGTTGCTCTGTATAAATGTAAACATCCATTTTACTGGATTCTGCCAATCGGCTCCTTTAAAATCGCTGACCGGTAATTTGATTAAAACTTCATTCCATCCTTTTTTCAATAAAATCTTTGTTGGCGCTCTATAGGTGTAACCTTCATCTACTAGAGGAGTCTCTAAATCTCCTTTTGTACCGGCATGCTTCCAAATAGGCGGTTCGATCGTTTTATTATTGACCCAGACTTGGCTTCCAAGATCATCCCAAGTGTGTAATTGGGGTGTATTGCTTGCATACGATCGGGATAGATTGTTGAATCCGATCCAGAATAATTTATGCTCGATTTTTTCACTCCATATCTTGGTACGTGCGTACCAAGTTGTGTTCTCTTGTGGATCATTAATGGCACCTGGTATAATATCTGCCCACCAATGTCTCAGTATCACGGTACCACCTTCTATTGTTTTTTTAACTGTTATATCAGGTGCAAATGGTTTCGTTTCTATTGGAAATGTTTTTGCAAGATTGCCCTCATTTTGAAAGGGTCCGATCAGTTCCCATTTTAATCCTATTTGTTTGACATAGGGAAATGGTTTATCAGAGAAATAATTGTTTTTATGATGGAGGAGTCTAGTTTCAAAGGCTTTAAATTCTTGATAAGCAGGAAGACTTTCTTGCACAATATTACATGTCCAGCCTGCTAAACCACCACCTCGCCAACTGCGTTCTGCAAATGTGACAAGAGCGGGATATATGGCGTTTTGGACAAACATATCCTGGGGTTCGGCTACTGCACGATCTGGCCATGAGCACAAGGTTGCTCCGATCAGATTTTTATGTTCCTTATCTTGTTCGCCAATTTTTCTATGAAATAGGGTCGTTACAGTTTCCAAAGGGTCCATATGATTTATATAGAGATGTTTGGAATCGATAAATACATGGTCCCCTTGTTCTAGAATTTTTTTGGGACCACCCATCCACAGTTGTCGAATGGTCTGTGGCATAAGGTTACTGCCCGGATCCCAGCCAATTGTTTTATAACCTAATTCTTCAACGTATTTTGTGATTTCAGGCATGAAGTTTTTGTTGCTGATTTTTACTTCATCACCTCCAATGTGCAGATAGGGAAGATCGGTATAGGTTTGTGAGAATTCTTTTAAAAGTTCCTTAATATATAACATACCAGAGTCTGTTTGCATGCCTACTCCAAAATATCTTTTGAAAGCATCACTGTGTCCTGGCATATCAATTTCAGGTAAAAGCAAGATATGGCGTAGTTTGCAATAATTTATTAGTTCTTTGAACTCTTGTTCCGTATAATGCTCACCTTTACCTCTGGTAATGTAAGAGGGATCGGTAAGATCCGGGTATTTTTTACTGGCTAAACGCCAAGCAATATCTTCTGTAAAATGAAAGTGTAAAACATTTAATTTATAACGTGCCATGATATCAACCTGTTCTTTTAGCATAGCAAGAGGTTGATAATTACGTCCGACATCAACGAGGAAGGAGCGCCATGAGAATGCCGGTTTGTCATTGATCTCAAAAAATGAAAGCTTTTTTTGCTGAATTGAAAATTGTCTTAATGTTTGTAGTCCGTAATAAATGCCTGCACTATTGTGTGCTTTTATGTGGATTCCTTTCTCATCAATTTTCAAATGATAAGCTTCCTTATTTTCGGATAAACCACTTAATAGCTCAAGTGTTAGGAGTGGCAGGCTGTTGTTATGACCAGCTTTTTTAGTTCCTATTTCCCAATCTGCAAGAATGGTTTTGGCCAGTTGATATTCATTCGTTAGTGCTGGATTATTTTCATTTACAATAATTCCCTTCTTCAGATCAAGCCTACCTTCCCCCAATTCCATGTTGATCGGTAATGGAATTAAGTTTTCTTGTGCAGACGAGATTGAAAAAAAACCGATGCTAACAAGTAAAATGCTAAGATATTTGAGCTTAAGATTCATTTCTATCCGTTAAGAAGTTTTTAAGAATTGTCCAGCAATACCATTCTTGACGAGGTAGGTGGAATGGTCCTTTGAATAGATTTCCTTTCGCAGTCTGTGCGATAGAACCATCTCGATGGAGATATCCAAACCATTCGCCATGCTTCTGATCGTGAAATTTTTCATAGCCATATTGATGGATCTTTTGATGCATCTCTGCATATTTCTCGTTTCCGGTCAATAAATAAGCGAGTAGGGTGGCAATGATGGTTTCGTTTTGAGGCCACCAGAATTTCATGTCCTGCCAATATTCTTGTATAGGCTTATTGTATAGATCTCTAAAGTATAAAATACCTCCAAATTCTTTATCCCAACCTCTTTCCCACATATAGTCAAGCATTTTACAACCTAATTCGATAAGCTTTGGATCGTTGTTGCGGTATTGGGCTTCATGTAGAATAAACCAAGCTCCTTCTATGGCATGACCCGGATTTAAGGTTCTGCCATCAATATGGTCGATGATTTCTCCTGCCGGCGACACTTGTTCCATGACTACCTTGAGGTCGTACTTTACGAAATTGGTTTCAATTTCTTTTATCCAATTAGCGATGGCTTCATCACAGCGGGGGTCACCGATTGTGTCACGTAGTTGCTGTGCCGTATTGATCATAATCATCGGCGTTCCAATACCTTTTGAAGGCCTTGTATCTGTAAACTTAGGAACTAATTTGATTTCTCCGGAAGCGTATTCGATACATTTACCAAAAATAGAACGTGCCTGTTCGGCTGCTTCTTGACTGCCTGAGGCTTTTGCATAGGCAGCAAAGGCAATAACCGCAAAAGTCTCTGAGAAATAATACCTTCTTTTACGGATCGCTTGACCATCTTTCGTGACATGGAAAAACATTTGTCCGTCAGTATCAAAGCAATGTTTTTGGATAAAATCATAGCCTAACTTAGCCCCATCTAGCCATTCTTGTTTGGGTTCTACTGTGTTGTAGAGTGTTGCCAGTAACCAGGTTGCTCTTCCTTGAATCCAGACAGCCTTGTCATCATCAATTAAACTTCCGTCCTGATCGCGCATGAGTAAAAATCCACCGTCTTCATGGTCAAATGATTTTGGAAACCAAAATGGAACAGTATCTTCTAGAAGCTGTGTTTTATAAAATTTTTCGAGTTCTTCGAGTTGTGTTAAAGTATACATCGTTTTTAGTCAATTTTAAAACTGCATGTTGAAGCGGGTACTTCTGCCTCATTTTGCAAATTTGCAGTGCTATAGGGTGAATATGCGTATCGGATTTCAGTTATGATTTTATCGCTTGGCATATCAATCGATACACAATTTTTTTGAATTGATATTTTTCCAGGCTGCAAGGTATATCCTTTTTCATCGATCAGGGTAAATCCTTGTAAAGGTTGATTATTATTCGTTTTGAGTGATTTACAGTTTTTAAAATAGACCTTGATCTTACTGTTTTTTATAGTATAGTGGTCGAATGTTGGATAATCTGCATTGATTTTGAATTTGTATTCGTGAGCAAGGGCTAGATTTGCCAATCGATTTCCGATAATGATCTTATTTTTAGGATGGACATCCGAAAGATCACCGACATCTGATGAAACAGCCATATAGGTGTTTTCAAGTTCTGTATTTAATTTGCGCTGACTGTCTCTGAATCTCGGCCATGAAGGACGTTCAATACTTGACAGTTGCACATAATAGAAAGGAAGGTCTTGCTTAAAATTTTGGCGCCATGAACTGACAAGTGTTTTAAATAATAGCTCGTGTAGTTCAATGTTATGGGCATTGCTTTCTCCTTGATACCACAAAACAGCTGTGAATTGCGTATGTAACCAATGCGATATACCGGCTTCAAAATTGTACGCGGGTTCATAGGGGTGGCGTTGATATTTTGTGGAGGACAGTGCCAGATTTTGATCAGATCTATTGCGGCAAAAATCCTGTATAAAATCGGATTTCCTCCAACTATGGATGTAGCTTGCTAGTAGATTATTTTGCTCTAATGTTGTACGGTCTATCCATGATTCGGTATTGGATCCAGGAACATCCAGTTCGACTATACCAATTGGAATATTGGTTCTAGAGGATACTTGGAGCGCAAAAGCATAAGCTATTGCAGAAAAATTTGCCTTATTTTCTTGTGTTGGTAAAGTCCAGTTTCCACTGAAAAAGTCTAATTTATTAATCTTTTCAAGTGTATTTAAGTCCCAGGATGTCGGATTGGTCTGAACGAAATTGTTATTTTTAAACAACCTTACTTTTGGTGCATTCATTTGAATTAAACTGTCTCCTCCGCGTGCATTTTTTAGCTCAAATGCCATATTGGACTGTCCAGATGCTAGATATACATCGCCAAAAAGTATATCTTTAATTTTTAACTCTTCGTGTTCCGTTTGGATCTGAATATCATATGGACCTCCGGCACTTCTTTTGGGAAGAAGAATTGACCAATCACCATTTTCATCGGACTGAGTTTGATAGGTTTTGTCATTGAATGTTAACATTACCTTTTTGTTGGATGATACTTTTCCTATAATTGGATTTTCCCGGTTTCGTTGTAAAACCATATGATCTCCAAAGTTAGCCTTAACCGAAAGTGGCTGCACGATTCCCTGTATCGCTTGTTTTACCTGTTTGGCAATTATGGTCGCTCCCTCAACATTTGGATGTATGTTATCTTCGAATAAATCGATTCTGCTCTTTAATTGTTCATTGATGTTGATCAGTTTAACTTGATTATTTTTGGCAATTTTTGGTATCAACGCAGTGATGGCTTGATGCCAATCCCTTGTACCGGACAAGAAACGTGTATGACCGCTGAAAATAGGGGTAAGGGTACAAATATATATGGAGACATCGGGATTTGATTTTCTCAGATTACTGATAAGTGTACTGTAATCCTGTTCAAATTCATCGCCATAGTTGGGCCAATTTCGAGGATCAGTGTCATTTACGCCCAATGCTATAATCGCAATGTCAGGATGAAATGCCAGTGCTTGTTTATATTCCTGGGTTTCGACATAGGGCTTATGTCCCTTGCTCAATAATGTGGCACCACTAAACCCGAAATTTTGGACGATAAAATTTGATCCTAATAACTCTTGAAGTTGTTGGGGATATGTTTTATTCTCCTTTTTTAAACCTAATCCTTTGGTGATTGAATCGCCAATGCATGCCACTCTTTTCTGAGAATACAATGCGATGGAGGAATACACCGTAATAGATGTGATTAAAATTATTTTTTTAGTCCAGCGAAGCATTTGATTTTGGCTTTAATACAACAAGTTGAATGATGACAACGACAAATACAATGACAGCCAAAAGCGCAAAATCTTTTCCTAGTTTACCTTCATCAGCTGACGCCCCCAATACTTTAGTAATAAATGCACCGGCCATAACACCAAGCATATTCATGATCCCATATGCTGTTGCACGGAATTTACTCGGAACAAATTGGCAAAGAATAGGCATATTATTAGCGTCGAACATGCCGAAGCCAAAACCGAACATTAATCCTGCGCCTACAACATGGTAGATATGTTGCCCATATCCGATTAAGAACATAGCCGGAATTGTTAACAATAAACCAATTGCAGATGTATAAATACGGCCCTTTACATTCTTTTGTATCCAACGGTCAGATAATATACCTCCAAAAATAACCCCTAAGAAAGAGGATATCGCGATTGTGATTGTTGATAATGGACCCGCTTGCGACATCGATATATTGAGGTTCTCTGAAAATAAAGTCGGTAACCAGTTTTTTGTCGCCCAGCCTGGTAAGCTTGGTATCGCAAAATAAAACAAGATGACCCAAAACGAGATATTGCTCAGGAGCATACCTATAGCTTTGAAACTATTGATGGGTTTTTCTGTTTGTTCTGATTTTTTCGTTCTTACCGGAGCTTCTGCTAGAAAGAACATGAGGACAATAGCATATAATACTCCTATTAAACCAAATATTTTGAATGTACTGTGCCAAGAATAAGAACTTGCTAATGTTGCCCCGAATCCGCCTAATGCCTGGCCTGTATATAAACCAGTCATGTGAATACCAATTGCTAATGAACGCGATTTATCAGAATGAAAATCCGAGATGAGTGATAGTCCTGCTGGAATATAGATGGCTTCCGAAACGCCCATAATACCACGAAGTATCATTAATTCTGGATAGGTTGTAGCATATCCCATTAATGAGGTGACTAATGACCAAACAAATAAAGAGCCTACGATAAGCCATTTGCGATTAAGTCTATCGGCCAGTATCCCTGAAACAGGGCTCATCAGTCCATAGATCCATAAGAAAATGGCCATTAATTGTCCAAAGACAGTTGCTGACTGTAATTCAGTGATATCGACCTGCATCGTCGGACGCATGGTCGATAGAATCTGCCTGTCCATGTAATTGAGTAATGCGACCACCCAAAGTAGGCCAACAACAATCCAAGGATAATATTTTTTATTTTGTATCATGATTTGGTTTATATTTAGATGTTATCTAATGGTACCTGTTAATATTCCTGCAGATCGAATACCTGCTTTAATTTCCCCCGATGGAATATAAACTTGTTGGTCATGAAAGACAGCAGTTGTGGTAACAGGTGATCCTGTCGGTAAAGTGCTGGCGACATGCCATTTGTTTAGTTGGTCATCATATTGCAAAACATTTTTGGTAAAACCTGGATGATTGGATTGTACGATTGCTTTATCTTGTATTAATTTTTCTTTTCGATCTGGAGCTGTTTCTTGTGCTATATCTAGAATTAACTGTTCAACTTTGTGAAACGTTGAACCATTATCACCGCCAATTAGGAATAGGTTACCTTTATTATCTGCGAATCCTGTTCCTGCGGAAAGAGCTTCTGGCAAATCGGCGATCTGGATAATCTCTTTTGTTTTTAAGTTAATTTTATAACAGGTTTTATATAATGTACTGATCGCATTAAGCTGTCTGGTACGCCCTCCAAATAGATAAAGAAAGTGATCTTTAACAAGGGCTACCGTATGTGTTAATGGATATGGAAGTTGCATATATTCCTGCCATTTTTGATCGTATAGGTATATTTTATCTGAAACAAGCGTTGCATTTTCTCCACCTATTAAATAGAGTTTGTTGTCGTTTGCCACCAGACTTGCGTTGCTTAAAGGAACTGGAAGATCGGGGAGTTGATTTACTTGGAAGCTATTCTGTTGTGCGTTCCAGGCATAGATCTGAAATTGTGACGAAGCTCCCATTTCATTTTCTCCACCTGCGGTATAAATTCCCTCTTCTTGACTGCAATTTGCGGCATATGCAGTGGAAGTATTAAGTGAGTATGTGTTTGTCAACTCTAAATTATGATCCTTTATGGCATAAATATATGCTGTATGCTGGTATTTTTTTATTCCTCCTTCCCAAGGCATCTTTTCTGGAAAGTTTGCGCCACCAGCGATCAGTAAATGATCGCTGTGGATTCCTATAACAGGTCCTGCAACACCAAGTTGCACTTGACCGGTAATCGTTTTGGGTAGAGAGTCCGAAACAGACCAAGTGATCTCTTCTACATTTTTTGTTGTGCTACATTGCATAAATAAGAGTGTGCTTAAGATAAGAGGAATAGTTTTCATCATGTTATAAAGTTGATTTGAAACTTGAAAAATTTAGCGATGCAACATCGGCTTTAAATCTTTCAAAATCTTTTTCTGTCATATTGCGGACAGGTAATCTAAACGCTCCACAATCTAAACCTATGAGTTTCATGTAAGATTTTCCGACAGCAATACCACCATACTTTCCTATTAAAGTGATCATATCAATTGACTGTTGCTGTAAAGCATTTGCTTTTTCAAAATCTCCCTGATCAAATGCATCAATTA
Source organism: Sphingobacterium sp. JUb56 (assembly GCF_014191365.1). NCBI lineage: Bacteria > Pseudomonadati > Bacteroidota > Sphingobacteriia > Sphingobacteriales > Sphingobacteriaceae > Sphingobacterium > Sphingobacterium sp. JUb56. The sequence continues at coordinate 223,337 of NZ_JACHWL010000004.1, forward strand.
ATGCTCGATAAAGAGGAGCAGCATAATTATAGGTGCTTCCCACAGCTCCTTTGGCACCAAGGACTAGTGCTGATAACATGTTTTCATCTCTGCCCCATAGCATATCATATTTGCGATTGGCAAAATTTAGACATGAGAGATAATCCATAAAGTCCTCATGTGTATATTTTATTCCTACAAAATTGGGAATTTTACCATCAATTGCTTTCAATAAATCGATCATTGCAAAATTTCCACCTGTTAATACTGGAATATGATAATAATAGAATGCTGTTTTAGGTGCAGCTGCTGCAATTTCCTCACAGCATTTCGCTAACTGTTCTACATTGGCAGGTTTAAAATAGAAAGGTGAAGTAAATGAAATGCCAAACAAACCGATCTGTTCAGCTTTTGTGGCAAGTAAACAACATTCTCTAATATTTGTTCCACCTACTAGTGTAATTACTTTAAACTCTTTATCACTGGCAGTTGCTTTTGCCCAAGCTTGCATAATAGCTACCCTTTCATCAAAGGTTAATGAAACACCTTCGCCCGTTGACCCACAGATAAATGCACCAGCTACCTGATTTTGTTTCAGTAACTGATAATAAGCAGGGATAGATTCAAGATTTAAATCACCATTTGCCAGCATTGGTGTGAAAGGCGCCGCAATTAAGCCCTGTAATTTGTGATTATTCATGAGTGTAAATATTTTTTATAATTGGTCTTTAAATTATTTCCTTTTATCATTTGTGTGACATATTCCATAGGCTCAATTAATAACGTATTTTAATTTATTTATGAGTTTGCGCACGATATTGTTACTCTTGATGTTGTTAGCAACATATACTATTTTGATTAAAAACATCATAAAGCATTATGTCATACATTTGAATGATTAAAATTATTCTTTTATCTCTACTATAGCAAGTAAATGATAAAAAAAAGTGTAACATTTGTACAGACTAAGATAGATGGTGAGAAATTATAATAAAAAGTCCGATGTTAGAGAAATTTGAGAGCATTGATACTTCAAGTTTAGTAGACAAAGTAGAAAATCATATTATTGATTTAATTAGAGCTCGTAATATTCAGATTGGAGAGTCATTGCCAAAGGAATTGGAGCTTTCTGAAAGTTTTGGTGTATCTAGAACTGTTATTAGAGAGGCTCTTTTACGGTTACGTATGATGGGGTTAATTGAGTCACGAAAAAATAAGGGAGCAGTTTTGACGAATCCTAACTTATTGACTCCTTTAAAAAAAGTTTTTCATCCGGCTATGCTGGATGATGATACGTTGAAAGATATTTTTGAAATGCGGCTCGCTTTGGAGGTCGGAATGGCGGAATTAATTTTTGACAGAGTAACGGCAACTGATATTGCTGAGCTGGAAGAAATTGTTGAAATGGAGATGAAAAATAGTGACGGACGATCATTCCTTATACAGGAAGAAGTCGCTTTTCATGGAAAGCTGTATAAGATTTCAGGCAATAAGATGCTCATGGAATTCCAGGAGATGTTACTGCCAATTTTTCAATACGTGCACGATGGTGGTTTATTGAATCAACAATTTTTTTCCAATGATTTTATTTCGCATAAGCAATTGATTGTATTGCTGAAAGAAGGAGATGTTTCCTCCTTTAGAGATGGGATGCGAAAACATCTCGATAATCATTATCATCGCTTATTGAAACACTAGTTATTCTTCTTCATTTTCGATAGGCGTCAGGTTCTTTAATAAAAGATTGACCTCTTCTTCAGTGGATGTTAACTGTGCTCTACAAATTTGAATCAATATTGATGCTCTTTTAATTTTTTCGGAAAGCGCATCAATATTTGTATTACCTGTTTCAATTTCCTGGACGATTTTTTCTAATTCTTCAAATGCGTCGGTATATGTATATTTATTTTCCATTTTTGTTAATTTTTTGAGTTACACTGATAATCTCACCATCCCAAACCTGCGTTGTCAATATATCGTTATCTTTAATCTGATCGACTGATACAAGAAGTTCTCCATTCACCTGTGTAATGGAATATCCTTTTTTTAGAAGTCTGACTGGATCTGCCAATTGGATCATTTTTTCAAGATGATCCAGGGTGGTAAATTTTTGACGGAAGATGTAGGCAATATTTATTTTTAAATCCTTTTCAAATGAGTTTAAATCGACTTTCGATTGCTGAATTGATCGCTGTGAAGACCATTTAATATCTGATGCAAGCGATTTTAATTTTTCATTTTCACCTTTAAAAATCGTTGTGGTGTTTTGCAGTATCCGCGTTGTCAGTTGATCTAAAGGAATGGCGAAATTATGAAATTTTTGAATTAGAAAATCAGCTAATTCACTTGGTGTGATGGCGTTTTTATAAGCAACCATCTCGCTCACAGTTAGATTGGTAGAATGGCCGATGCCAGTTAAAACGGGAAGTGGAAAGATTGCAATCGCTTTAGCCAATAGATAGTTATTGTAGCTGGAAAGGCCAACTTCCCCTCCGCCACCACGAATAATGGCAACCGCATCGTAAGCATCGGAGCGCTCTGCAATGACTGATAATTGTTTGATGATTGACGGAACGGACTTGTCCCCCTGTAATAAGGCGGGATAAAGGGTTTGTTCTATTTTATATCCCCAAGGGTTTTGATTGATAATTTTATAGAAATCGGATAAACCCTTACTAGTTTCGACAGAAATAATTGCTAGCCGCTTGGGTAAAGTGGGAAAAGGTAGATTTCTATTTAAATCAAAAACCCCATCTTCTTTTAGTTTATTGATACTATTTATTCTTTCTTTTTCTAGTTCTCCTAAAGTGAAAGTGGGATCGATATCGACAATTCGTAAACTTAAACCATACATCGGATCATAAGAAATACTAGCTTGAAATAACATGGTAATTCCTTCTCGCAAAGGTTCCTGCGCAATTTTGAGAAACTGCGTGTTGATTCTTTGGTAGTCTGCTTTCCATAAAATGGATCGGATCTCGGCCACAATCTTTCCTTCTGTCTTTTCGACAAGCTCCGGGTAGCAGTGTCCAGAATGAGAGTAATGATTGAGTTTATTCATTTCTGCTTTGATCCAATACAAACTCTTATAACGCTCAGCAATAGTTTTTTGGATGCTACGCGTTACCTCTAACAATGAAAAAATGGTTCTATTTTCTACTACCTCCGGCATATATCAAAGATAAGATTATTAAATGTAAATATTTTGATCATGCGTTTTTGTGCATGATTGTATTTCTTTTATTTGTACATTTACATATAAACCCTTTTTAAACAGATGATGATAAGTAGAATAAAACTTCTAATTGCAGGGATTTTTGCGGTAGGATTTCTCCAAATGAATCGTGTAAGTGCACAATATAAATCGACTATTAAAAATGAAACCGTTCTTTTTAATAATATCGACGCTGTACTTCCTTTAGGTAAATTGGACAAGTATACGATTACTGTTTGTACACAGGATTCTAACTTATTCCGTGATTTTAATGATCAGATATCCCGTTATGCTGCTGTAACTTATGCAGGTTTGGGGAGTTTTGATGAACAAGTTAAATATAGCAACCTTGTTATTGTGGCTGTTAAGTCTGAAGCATTAACATTTCCATTTATAGAAGAGCTTGTTCAAGCAAAAATGAATAATAAGAAGATTATTCTTGCTGTGTTTGGAAAGGGGGATGTATTGTCTTTGCTGAATAATGTGAAAGTCCCAATTTTGTGGAATGATCATTTTTCTCGCGAAACGCAGAATAATGCAGCTATGACAATTTTCGGGGGGCTATCTGCTTTTAATAAACTACAGAAAACTTATTCCAGCAGTTTTATGAAAGGTATGGGTGAAGCGACTAGTCAGACTCGTATCCAATATGGAGTGCACGCTAATGATGAGATCAACATCGATCGATTAAGTAAAAAAATTGATGAAATAGCAGCGGAAGCAATCGCTGAAAAGGCAACACCTGGTGCTGTGGTCATGGTCATTAAGAATGGTCAGGTAATATTTGAAAAAGGCTACGGATATCATACTTATAGTAAAAAAGAACCAACAACTATTCATAATATCTTTGACTTGGCTTCAGTAAGTAAAATTGCAGGTACTACTCCTGTAATTATGCGTTTGACCGAACAGGGGATTGTTGACTTAGATAAGCCTATCGGGGACTACCTTTGGCAGGCTAAGGCTACAAATAAAAAGGATATCCGATTAAAGAGTGTGATGTTACATGAAGCCGGATTTACGCCTTTTATTCCTTTTTATAGAAATTTGAAACCTGGCGATTTACAATCTTATGATTCACCGACTCATCATGTAAAAGTGGCTGATAGCTGTTATCTGGTCAATAATTATTACCAGGATGTCATGTGGCCTGAGATGTTACATTCAGAGGTGAAACCTGTAGGAAATTATGTTTATAGTGATATCAGTATGTACGTGATGAAAGAGGTTGCGGAGCATCAAACTGCTATACCGATGCAAAAGTATGTGCAGGATAATTTCTATCGCCCATTAGGTATGAAGACAGCTGGTTATAACCCAAGGGATCGTTTTGCAAAACAGGACATTATTCCGACGGAGCAGGATACTTCCTTTAGAAAAGTGCTTTTGGAGGGATATGTTCATGATCAAGGAGCGGCAATGGCCGGGGGAGTGGCGGGGCATGCTGGTCTATTTGCTACTGCAAATGATTTGGCGATTTACGGACAGCTGCTATTAAATAGAGGTGAATATGGCGGAGAACGTTATTTTGAGACAAAGACAGTGGATCTGTTCACATCAAAACAATCCTTAACAAGTCGGAGAGGTTTAGGTTTTGACCGTTGGGATCCGAATCTGAAAAATGAGTATCCGTCAAAACTTTCAAATGCAACTGTTTATGGACATACGGGCTATACAGGTACTTGTATTTGGATTGATCCTGCTAATCAGCTGGTCTATATATTTCTGTCAAATCGTGTTCACCCTCAGGTTTCGACTAAATTACTTAACCTCAATATCAGAAGCAGGATTCAAGACGCTATTTATGAAGCTATAGCAGCAGGTAAAAAATAGTTCTAATGAAAAATTACATTTTACCATTGGCAATCGTGTTATCAGGGATTGAAATTGTGAAGGCACAGGATTATGAAACTATTCATCGAAAGATGATCGTTGTTGACGGCCATAATGATGTGATTATTACATCGGTCTTACCCGGTCTTGATATCAGTCAGCGGTTAACGGTAAACCATACTGATATTCCAAGATTGATTGAAGGTGGTATCGATGTACAGGTTTTTGCGGTATGGTCGGATGATAAAAAATGGAAATCGGGAGCATTTAAACATGCTAATGATCAAATTGATGCTCTTGAAAAAGTGCTGAACAGAAACCCCGATAAGATTGAGCTTGCTAAAAATAGTGATGACATTGAGCGTATTACAAAAAATGAAAAAGTAGCAGCGCTTATCGGTATAGAAGGTGGAAATATGATAGAGGCTAATATTGATTATTTAGAAGCTCTTTATCATCGAGGGGCCCGGTACATGACACTCACTTGGAATTATAATTTATCTTGGGCTACTGCGGCCGCTCAAGAGTCCAAAAAGATATCACAGGATGGTAAAGGTTTATCATCCTTAGGTAAGGATATTGTTAGAAAAATGAATAAACTGGGCATGATGGTAGATTTATCTCATGCTGGTGAAAAGACTTTTTATGATGTATTGGATGTCGCGACCAAACCGGTACTGGTGTCGCACAGTAATGCTTACAAATTAACTCCTCATTTCCGAAATTTAAAAGATGCCCAGTTGGAAGCTCTGAAGAAAAATGGGGGAGTGGTAGGTGTTAATTTTTACTCTGGTTTTCTGGATAAAAATTATGAAAAGCGTGTCAAAAAATTGTACAAGAAGCAATTTGGTCTTCAAGGCGATTATACCCTCTCTGCTTCTGATCAATATGGGATATTGTCTGTGGAAAATAAACATATTGCTGATGTGCCGTTGTCTTTACTCTTGGATCATATTGATTATCTGGTGCAAAAAATTGGTATTGATCATGTTGCCATCGGATCTGACTATGACGGTATAGAGTCGGCCCCTCGAGGATTAGAAGATGTAAGTAAATTACCGAATTTGACAAAGGCTTTACTGAAAAGGGGCTATAATCAGTCGGACCTTGAAAAGCTTATGGGATTAAATTTTTTAAGAATTCTAAAAGAAAATGAAAACTAGATGACATGATGGTAGTTTGCATATCCATAGACACTCCCTACCTGTAGAATAACAATAATAAAAAAGGGAAGCAGAAAGCTTCTCTTTTTTGTTTTATGGCGAAATAACTGCATGCCGAGAAATCCTCCTAAACTACCCCCAATGGCACAAAAACTTAGCAGTGTTTTCTCCGAGATTCTATTGGTTTTATTTATCGCTTTTCGTTTATCTAGATAAAAAAGTAAAAAAGTAAGAAGATTAACGAATACAAGATAGAAAATAATACTCTGCTGCATAGTTTGTAAAGGTAATAATAGATTTCTTTTTTCTAAGATTCCTCTTCTAAGCGTGTTAACTCTTCGTAGTTATGATTCAATTTTTTGAGCAATTTGCCATAGATGAGATGATAATAGCCTTTTGCTAATTTTATGAAGACATAACCAAATGTAAAAGATAGAATTGATCCCAATATTAGAATAAATAATACCATGGACCAACTATGACTTTCATAAAATTCAGCTACTATATTATGTAGTAGAGAAATTATGATAACATAATTTATACACCATAAATTAAACTTAATGTAGTGATCTGCATTTTTTCGAACGGCCAATATTGCTTCCATTAAGGATTTTGTATTATTGGTATTTTTGATTTTTTTTAAAAGTTTGAAAAAGATATATATAAAGTAGAAGATGGCGATATAGGATATAATCTCATATGTCCAGTTCAATAATTCGAAAGCAAGAAACTCTTCCTTTTCAGATGGAAGTATAAATGAAAGTGAGATTCCCAGTAAGAGTTCGAGACAACAGATAATAAATATCCATTTAACAATGGATGTAGAACTCTTATGTAGAATAGCTTTGATTTCAGATTGATTGAGTTTCATGAAATTTTCGTTTTCCTTCCACTGTTTTTTAAATTGATCTAACTCATCCATTACAAAGCCCCTTTCTTTTTTAAAATCTCTTTCAATTTTGTTTTTGTTCTGTTCATTTTCACGCGAGCATTCACTTCGCTGATGCCAAGTGTTTCAGCGATTTCTGTATAATCCCTATCTTCCAGATAAAGGTATATGAGTGCTTTTTCAATATCATTCAAATGGTGGATCGCTTCATATAAATATTGGAGCTGATCATCTTTTTCTGGATCGTATTCCTCGTATGATATTTTTTCTAAATTTTGGTCCCAGGGAATAATTGGTAAAGTCCTTTTTTTGTTTCTAAATAGGGATATCGCTGTATTTAGCCCAATTCGATATGCCCAGGTGCTAAATTTTGCCTCGCCTCGGAATTTAGGATAAGAATGCCAAAGCTGAATCGTTATTTCTTGAAAAAGATCTTTATGCATATCCTCTTGATCCGAATATATTTTACAGATTTTATGTACGATATTTTGATTTTTTTCTAAAAGGATGATAAACTCCTGTTCCAAATTCATATTCGATAAGTCGATAACTTCTGATTCTTGTTACAAAATATTGTAAGATTTTTTAATATCCTAAATGTTGCCGTTTAAAAAGTGGTAAATTCGTACAATGGCAAAGACAAAATCAGCATATTTCTGTCAAAGTTGTGGATTTGAATCCGCAAAATGGCTTGGGCAATGTCCTTCATGTAAGCAATGGAATTCTCTCGTAGAAGAAGTGGTAGACAAATCAGGATCTAAAGTCCCTGAATGGCGCAGTACATCGGTAACATCGTCACCCAAGCGCGCAAATAAAGCGGCTGTTATTCATGAAATCGTTTATCAGGATGAATCACGTATCCTGACACCCGATCAGGAGTTTAACCGTGTCTTGGGGGGAGGGATTGTTCCAGGTTCTTTGGTTTTAATCGGTGGAGAACCGGGTATTGGGAAATCTACGCTCATGTTGCAACTGGCATTATCCATTCCGCAGGTAAAGACGCTGTATATTTCAGGAGAAGAGAGTGAGCAACAGATTAAAATGCGGGCGGAACGGTTGTCGCAATCATCTAATGCGAATTGTTATATCTTAACAGAAACGTCTACACAAAATATTTTTAAACAGATAGAAGTTGTGCAACCCAATGTAATCGTTATCGATTCCATTCAGACCCTGCATTCGTCCCAGATAGAATCTGCGCCGGGTTCCGTGTCTCAGGTTCGGGAATGTACAGCAGAGTTGTTGCGGTTTGCCAAAGAAACGAGTACTCCAGTTTTAATTGTTGGTCACATTACTAAAGATGGATCTATTGCTGGACCTAAAGTTTTAGAGCATATGGTCGATACTGTTTTACAGTTTGAGGGCGATCGGCATCACGTTTATCGTATCTTGAGAGCTGTGAAGAATCGGTTTGGTTCGGCCTCAGAGCTGGGTATCTATGAAATGCAGGGTTCAGGTCTGAGAGAGGTTTCCAATCCCTCTGAAATTATGATTTCGCAACGCGATGCTCCGGTTAGTGGGGTGTCTATCGCAGCAATGCTGGAGGGAGCACGTCCTATGATGATTGAGGTGCAGGCCTTGGTTAGTAATTCTGCTTTTGGAAATCCACAACGTACATCCACTGGATTTGATACTAAAAGATTAAGTATGTTACTTGCTGTCTTGGAGAAACGTTTTGGTTTCAGATTGAGTGCGCAAGATGTCTTCTTAAATATTGCAGGTGGACTAAGAGTGGAAGATCCTGCTATAGATCTAGCAGTCATCGTCGCTATTATTTCGTCACAACAGGATATTGCTGTAAAAACAAACATCACTTTTGCTGGTGAGGTCGGGCTTTCTGGAGAAATTCGTGCTGTAAATCGAATCGAGCAGCGCATCGCTGAAGCTGAGAAATTAGGTTTTGAAGGAATCTTTATTTCTAAGTTTAATACAAAGGGGTTAGATCCTAAAAAGTATAATATCGCTATTCGTCCGGTTGCAACTCTTGAGGATGTATTCCGAGCTCTTTTTGGTTAACATGAGTTATAAATAGAAAAGGGAACGATTATTAATCGCTCCCTTTTCTATTTATTTTAATACTTCTTTCAGTTTCTTATTCAACTCCTCACCATGTATATTTCTGGCTATGATTTTTCCAGAAGGATCAATCAGCACATTTTGTGGGATAGCTTTGACGCCATATAATGTTCCCACATCATTTTGCCAACGCTTTAGGTCCGAAACATGTTTCCAATGTAACTTATCGGTATGAATGGCCTTTATCCAAGAGTTTCTGTCTCTATCAAAAGAAATTCCTAATATTTCGAAGTTTTTATCTTTAAAGGTCGCATAGGTTTTGACTAAGTCAGGACTTTGCACCCGACAATCAGGACACCATGAAGCCCAAAAATCTAGTAGGACAAACTTCCCTCTGAAATCGGTTAATTTAATAGGATTTCCCGTGGTATCATTTTGCGTAAACTCGGGAGCTTGTTTTCCGATTTCGACTTTCGAAAGTGCTTCAAGATATGTTTTAAATTCCTGACCTTCTTGTGAATTTTTAACGTTTTTGCCTAAGGTGTTGTATAAGCTTTGTAATTCTTGATATTCTGGCGTATAGCCACCAACTCTTCTTAAATCTACCAATGTAGAAATAGAATCTGGATTAGCTTTTACACGAGCGATATAATCCTCTTTAGTTAACTCTTTCTTCTGTGCGACCACTATAAGGGGTAAGCAAAATAAGAAATATATAAAAAATTTTTTCATCATTATTTGAGCGTTTTGATTACAAATATAATATAATCTATCATTTAGGTAGATTATATTTGTTTTTTATACATTCTTTTTACAATTGATTGCTTGGCTATCCAAATGTTGCCATAGCCATTGCTGAATTTTCATAGTCAGTAACCCATATGATTAAATTTTCAGTAAGATATTTTCGGAAAAACGTTCTTTACGAGCTAAATACTTTTTGCCTAATGCGTTGCTTATAAAGGCTGTCAGTTAATTTATTAATGGTGAGGTTGCTGGTGTTTTAATAATATGGAAGCGTTTGTAACTAAATTTATATATAAACAATGTTTAATTAAATTAAACATTGTTTAGCAATTCTATATATTTGCTTTCACTAATTAGAACCTTAATCTATCAAATTCTGCACCGTATTATGTTACCTTGCTTATTCATAAAAAACATATATGTATTCCATTATAGACAGCGATCCGGTGAATGTGCAGCGGATTGTGATGTAAATATTTTAAAGTCAAAGATAAATAAAAGCCTGCACCGCATAGCTCTTGAAAGCTTTAATAGGTTTATCAAAAATGCAATGGCTTATATGATGAGATTACTATTTGTTTGGGTTATGTTCCATATAATTACATTGCCAGTCGCTGTTTACGGCCAAACTAAAAGTTATAATCAGTTTTGGAACGATTTTCAATTTGTGACACCAATAAAGGGAAAGTGGAGTAATGAAATAAATATTGGACAGGTATGGACTAGCCTATCAGGAGATGATGATCCTTTTCACTCCAATGCCCAATTATATGCCAGGGTCTGGCTTCATTACTCGCTTTCAAAGTTTAAGCTTTCAGTATTTACTGGTTATAACCATAATCCGGAGATTAAGCTTATGGGGCAGGATGGACTTCCGGAAATCAGGTCTGCAGTGCAAGGGATTTATTATTTTAAAAAGACTCCATTTACATTATCAGGGCGGCTTAGGATAGAAGATCATCTTGATAGAAGGATTGAACAAGGATTTGACGAAAGTTTCCGGGTAAGAAGTCAGGTGAAATTGACAAAAACACTAAATGCAACGGAGATTGCAAAAGGATCAGTTTATCTCGTGGCATCTGAAGAAGTTTTTACCCAGACGGCCGCGGACGTTTTTGAGTATCCAAGGTTTGGAAGCAATAGGTTAACAATTGGTTGTGGATATGCCTTTACAAATGATTTTTTAGTTGAAATGGATTATTCTAATGATTACTATCCCAATAAGAATCATCAGCTTTCCTACCACACTGTACAGGTAAACTTTAGTTGCTACAACTGGCTTAAAAACCTAAAGAATACATTGCTCAGATAGTATTATGTTTGGTATGACATACGATGTACCCATTTGAATGACGTACAGGAATTATCCATTGGAATGGCTTTCGCAAACTTTAAATTCTTATCTGACGATGATCTGTTCTTCCTATCAGTCGGATAGGTTCGTGTCTCAAAATTTTCTTAGGATTATTTTGAACATTTAGATTATAAAAAAATATAATCTATTGCTTTTGTAGATTATATTTGTTGTACATTAATTTGTGCAATTGATTGTGAACTATTCCAAAATATTATCTTAGCATTTGTTTATTCTGACTATAATGAATTCAACCTTTCAATCTAAGCTTCCACGTGTGGGAACAACAATTTTCAGTAAAATGTCTGCGCTCGCGCAACAGTATGGTGCACTAAACCTGGCACAGGGTTTTCCTGATTATGATACTGATCCACATTTAATCAATCTTGTAAAGGATTATATGAACGATGGGTTTAATCAATACGCATTAATGCCGGGAGCCTTACCCTTACGTGAAAAAATAGCCTTGAAAGTTATGAATACCCATCAGATAGAGGTCGACGTTCAGGATGAAATTACTGTAACAGCGGGAGGGACTCAAGCTATTTTCACTGCTATAGCTACAGTTGTTCATAAAGATGATGAGGTCATTATATTTGAACCAGCATATGACTGTTATGCCCCAACTGTTGAATTATTTGGAGGAAAGGTTATACCAGTTGTTCTTTTAGCACCTGATTTTACTATTGACTGGGATTATGTCAAAAGTCTAGTGAATGCCAGAACGAAACTGATTATTATTAACAACCCTAATAATCCAACTGGTCGACAACTGGAACTGGATGATATCGAAGCATTAGCTCAGATTGTAGCGTCGTCGCAAGTATTTGTATTGAGCGACGAAGTGTATGAATACCTTGTATATGATGG